>NZ_JBIVOA010000002.1:1034341-1360359 GCF_044753885.1 Streptomyces sp. NPDC093221
GGTGCGGTGGCGGAGGCGGGTGCGGTGCCGGGGGCGGGTGCGGGTGCGGTGGCGGAGGCGGGCTCGGAGTCGGGTGCGGGTGCGTCCGTCTGGGCCGGGCCAACCGCAGGTCCTGGGCCGACCGCAGGGTGCGGGGTCGGGGAGGGGAGGAGGCCGATCGCGCGGTGGACCTCGTCCATGTGGGTGCGCAGCGCCGCCGCGCCGTCGGCGTCGAGGCCGACGCAGGCCGGGGGGAAGCCGACGCAGATACGGGAGGCCAGGCCCTCCGCGACCTCGCCGAGGGCGGCGGAGTCGGTGCCGCGGACGTCGCCGTAGCGGACGGCACGGACCAGCGCGGGCAGCGCGGCGGCGAGGTGGGAGACGTCGGCGTCGAGCGCGGCGCGGTCGGCGAGGACGCGCATGACGACGGGGAGCGCGTCGGACAGCCCGGCGAGCAGGCACTGTTCGGCGACCGAGGTGACGGCGGCCAGCGCGTCGCTGTGCACGGCGGCGTCCTCGGCCTTGGCCGTGGCGGCCGACCCCACGGTGGTTCCCCAGATCCCGGCCTCGGCGATCCGTACCGCCAGCTCCGGCTCCCAGCGCAGCCGCCACGTCTCACGGAAGGTGCCCTTGCCGTGCCTGGCGACGGCCGGTTCGCCCCAGCCGATGCCGAGCATCGTCAGCCGGTGCAGCAGGCGGCTGCGGCCCGCGTCCATCTCCTTGCGCAGGTCCAGCTCCAGCTCCTTCTCCAGCGCCTCGGGCTTGAGCCGGAGCCTGCGCTGCTCGCGGGCGAGGTCACGGGCGAGCGGCACCGCGGGCGCGTCCGGCGGGACTTCGCCGAGCACGTCGCCGACGGCCAGCCGGTCCTGGATCAGCGCGAGCGGCACGTCGGAGCCGTCGCACATCACCGCGCGGACCGCGTCGGTGGTCTCGCCGAGACCGGCCAGCGGGCGGCCCCGCATCGCGGCGAGCGTGTCGGCCAGCCGTACCGCCTCGATGACGTGGGCCGAGGAGACCGGCAGGTCCTCCTCCCTGAGCAGCCCCGCCACCTTCGTCATCCAGCGGGTCACCGGGCGGTCCCGCGCGGTGAACAGGTGCCGGTACCAGCCCGGCGAGTCGATGCCCGCGCCGTAGCCGCTGGCCCTGGCCAGCCGCCGGTGGGTCCACGGCACCCAGGTCGTCTCGACCTTCGCCTTGGGCAGGCCCTTGAGGAGCTGCCGGTCGGCGGTGGCCGTCGTCCGCTCGGTGAGGGCGGGCACGTGCCAGGCGCCGCAGACCACCGCCGTCCGCTCGTACGCCTTGCGCGCCTCGCGGACCCGCAGCCGCATGTGGGCCTCGCGCAGCGGGTCCTGGGCGTGGCCGCCGTCGCCGTAGGTCTCGCGGATCGCCGCCATGGCCTCGGCGAGCGCCGCGAAGGGGACGAGCGGGTCGCCGTCGCCGTCCGCCGTGCCGCCGCGGTGCTCGACCGCGTCCTCCCACCAGCGCTCCGGGTCGTCGTACCCGGCGGCCCTGGCGAGGACGGCCAGCGGGTCGATCCGCGCGGCAGCCGCCGCCCCGCCGTCGTCCGTATCCCCTCCGGCCGCCTCCCCCTCGGCGGCCTGCTGCCCTTCCTCTCCTTCTCGCACCGGCCCCCGTACCGGCCCTTCCGGGTCCGGGCCGCCGGACGCGGCCTCCTCTTCCTCCGTGGCGGCGCGCAGCGCGAGGGTGTGCGCGGCCGGGAGGTCGATGAAGCGGACGTCGGCGCCCGCCCGCGCGGCCCACCGGATCGCCACCCACTCGGGCGAGAATTCGGCGAAGGGCCAGAACCCGGCCCGCGCCGGGTCGTCCACCACGTGCGCCAGCAGCGCGACGGGCGGGCGCATAGCGGGGTCGGCGGCCAGCGCGAGCAGCGCGTCGGCCTCCGGCGGCCCCTCGATGAGCACGGCCTGCGGCCGGTACGCGTCGAGCGCGGCCCGCACCGCCCGCGCGGACCCGGGCCCGTGGTGCCGTACTCCGAGCAGTACGAGGTCGTCGCCGTAGTGGCCGCCCGCACCGCCGCGGACGACGGCGGCGGGCACCGCCCCGGCCCGGAGTCCTTCCGCCGTGCGGTCCTCCGGCCCGCTTCCGGCCGCCGTCGCACCGTCCTCCGCGCGACCGGGCACCGCCGTACCGTCAGCCGTCCGCGTGCCGCCCGCCGCGCGGTCACCCGTCGTCGTGCCGCCGGTGGCGGCGTCCATGACCGTCATGCCGACACCTCGCGGCAGGCGCGGTAGAAGTCCTTCCAGCCGTCCCGCTCGCGGACGACCGTCTCCAGATACTCGTGCCAGATCAGCCGGTCGGCGGCCGGGTCGCGGACGACGGCGCCGAGGATGCCCGCGGCGACATCACCGGCCCGCAGCACGCCGTCCCCGAAGTGGGCCGCGAGCGCGAGGCCGTTGGTGACCACGGAGATCGCCTCGGCCGTGGAGAGCGTGCCCGAGGGGGACTTGAGCTTGGTGCGGCCGTCCTCGGTGACGCCGCCGCGCAGTTCGCGGAAGACGGTGACGACCCGGCGGATCTCGGTGGCGCCCTCCGGGGCGGCCGGGAGGTCGAGGCCGCGGCCGAGCTGGTCGACCCGGCGGGAGACGATGTCGATCTCGTCCTCGGCGGAGGCGGGCAGCGGCAGCACGACCGTGTTGAAGCGGCGGCGCAGCGCGCTGGAGAGGTCGTTGACCCCGCGGTCGCGGTCGTTGGCGGTCGCGATGAGGTTGAAGCCGCGTACGGCCTGTGTCTCGGCGCCCAACTCCGGTATCGGCAGGGTCTTCTCGGACAGGATCGTGATCAGCGAGTCCTGGACGTCCGCCGGGATGCGGGTCAGCTCCTCGACGCGCGCGAGCCGGCCCTCGGCCATCGCCCGCATGACGGGGCTGGGCACCAGCGCGTCCCTGCTGGGGCCGTTGGTGAGGAGCTGCGCGTAGTTCCACCCGTAGCGGATGGCCTCCTCGGGGGTGCCCGCGGTGCCCTGCACCAGCAGCGTCGAGTCGCCGCTGATCGCGGCGGCGAGGTGTTCCGACACCCAGGTCTTCGCGGTGCCCGGCACGCCGAGCAGCAGCAGCGCCCGGTCGGTGGCGAGCGTGGTCACGGCCACCTCGACGATCCGCCGCGGGCCCACGTACTTCGGTGTGACGACCGTGCCGTCGGGCAGTGTCCCGCCGAGCAGGTAGGTGGCCACGGCCCAGGGCGAGAGATTCCACCGGGCGGGGCGCGGCCGGTCGTCCGCCGCGGCGAGCGCCTTGAGCTCGTCCGCGAACGCGTCCTCCGCGTGCGGCCTCAGGGCCTGCTCGGCGCCGGTGCCGCTGTCGGTCTCGGCACCCGTCGTACCGGTCATGGCTCTCCCCCACTCATCCGTCGGACCCGCGTGGTCCGAGCTGTTCTCCACGATGCACCCGACCACTGACAATCGGTCACAGCGCGCGATCCGCGCAGGTCAGAGCGATTGTCAGTGGGGGGTTCTACCTTCGGGGACATGGAGACGGAAGCACGGTGGACAGCGGATCAGGTCCTGGCGCTCGCGCCTGACGCCGCATCACGCAAGGCGGGCGCGCGGCTCGCCACACCCGCGCCGTGGTCCGGTGCGGGGACGGCCGGCGGCGCGGTGTGGGGGCTGTGCGCGGGCAGCGGCAGCAAGCCGTACCAGACGGTCGTGGATGTGAACGGGCCCGCGTACCGGTGCAGTTGCCCGAGCCGGAAATTCCCGTGCAAGCACGCGCTCGGACTGCTGCTGCTGTGGTCCGAGGGCGGGGCGGGGCCGGTCGGCGCGGGAGACGTGCCGGAGTGGGCCGAGCAGTGGATCGACGCCCGGCGGAAGAAGGCCGAGACGGTGGCCGAGACGGCCGCGGTCCGGGCGGAGTCGGGCCCCGCGGACCCGACGGCGGCGCGGCGGCGGGCCGAGCGGCGCGCGGTCCGCGTCGAGGGCGGGGCCGCCGAGCTGGAGCAGCGGCTCACCGACCTGCTGCGGGGCGGGCTCGCGGGCGCGGACCGCGCGGGCTATCAGCAGTGGGACGAGATCGCGGCCCGCATGGTCGACGCGCAGGCGCCGGGACTGGCCACGCGGGTGCGGGAGTTGGGGACGGTGGTCGCGGCGGGCGGCGACTGGCCGTCGCGGATGCTGGAGGAGACGGCGCTGCTGCATCTGCTGGCGCGCGGTTTCCTCGGCCGCCAGGGGCTGCCGGGGCCGCTGGCCGACACGGTCAGGTCGCGAGTCGGATTCACCGTCGACACGGCGGAGTTGCTGGCCGGGCCGACCGTCCGCGGCCACTGGCAGGTCCTCGCGCAGTACGACAGCGCGGACGAGCGGCTGACGACTCGGCGGATCTGGCTGTACGACCGGGAGCCCGGCCGTTTCGCGCTGCTCCTGTCCTTCGGGGCGGTCGGCCGCGCGCCCGAACTGGCCCTGCCGGTGGGCGCGGTGCTCGACGCGGAGCTGGCCTACCACCCGGCGGCGCTGCCGTTGCGGGCTGCGCTCGGCACCCGGCACGGCACGGTCGGCGCGGGAGGCGGCCCCTCCGGCGGCGGTACGGGGGGCGGTACGGGCGGCGGCCCCTCCGGCGGCGGTACGGGCGGCGCACCGGTCGGGACCGGGATCGACGCGGCGCTCGCGTCCTACGGCAGCGCGCTCGCGGACGACCCCTGGCTCGACGCGTGGCCCGTCGTCCTGTCGGG
The DNA here is from genome assembly GCF_044753885.1 of Streptomyces sp. NPDC093221. Lineage (NCBI taxonomy): Bacteria > Bacillati > Actinomycetota > Actinomycetes > Kitasatosporales > Streptomycetaceae > Streptomyces > Streptomyces sp. NPDC093221. Next base: position 1,039,001 of record NZ_JBIVOA010000002.1, read on the forward strand.
AGTCGTCCCCATACCGGGGCCGAACCGCTGGCAACTGGCGCACAGGGAAGGGCAGGACGCCGTCCCGCTCACCCCGGCCACCACCGGCCTGTGGCGCCTCGCCTCGGTCTCCGGCGGCCACCCGGTCACCGTCTTCGGTGAGTTGGGTCCGACGGGCCTGCGCGCGCTGGCGGTCTGGCCGGACGGCGGGGAGACGGTGCCGCTCTAACCGCGCCGGAAGCGCGGGGGCCCGGAGCAGGGCCCGGCGTGGAACGCACGGTTTACGGGGGGACGGGTACGGGGGCGCGGGGCGGCCCGCCCGGGGGACGGTGCGCGACTGCGGAGGGGGCAGCCGCGCGCGGGAACCCGGCGGGCCTGGCCCGGCCGGAGCAGCGGCATCAGGCAGCAGGCAGCAGCGGGATCAGCGGCATCAGCGCAGGGGAAGCGGACGACGCGGAGGAGATCCGCGAGGCGACGTCGTGGAGTGCGAAGGGGGAATGTGATGAGCATCGGTTGGGACGATCTGGTCGGCAGCGCGCTGCTGGGCACCGAGCGGCGGCGGCCCGCGATCGTGGCGGGCGACGCGGACGAGGCGGCGGCGGGGCTGCTGGACGCGGCGGCGGCCGGGGTGGTGCGGCGGCGTGCCGGTGTACGGCCTGGGGTGGCTCGGGAGCGGCCGGGATTGGCGCCGCCCGACACACGACGGCCGCTGCCCGAGGCCGCCCGGCAGCGGCTGGACCGGCTGCTGACGGACCGCACCGGCGGCGGTTCCGGCAACCGGCGGGGGTCGGCGCCGAATCTGGCCGAGCTGCTGCCGCAGTGGCTCGCGGAGGCCAACCTCCTCGGGTACGGGGCGCCGCCCGCGCTGCTGCCCGCGCTGCTGGACGCCGCCAGGGCGCGGACGGACCTGCGGACGGACGCGGTGGCGCTGGCGGGACCGCGCGGGCTGTGGCTGGCCGGGCTGAATCCGGACTGGAAGTTCGTGCTGCGCTCGGGCCACCGGGGCCTGGCGGCGGCGCCCGAGGACCCGGACGCGGCCGAACGGCTGTGGGAGGAGGGCCTGTTCGCGGAGCGGGTCGCGCTGCTCACCCGGATCAGGCTGGCCGACCCGGCCCGCGCGCTGGCGCTGCTGGTGTCCACCTGGAGCGGCGAGCGGGCCGAGGACCGGCTGATGTTCCTGGACTCGCTGCGGGTGGGCCTGTCGGGGGCCGACGAGCCTTTCCTGGAACAGGCGTTGACCGACCGCAGCCGCAATGTCCGCTCGACGGCGGCCGAGTTGCTGGCCGCGCTGCCCGAGTCGGCGCTGGCCGGGCGGATGGCGGACCGGGCCAGGAGCTGTGTGTCGCTGGGCCCCGACGGCATCACGGTGGAGGCGCCGTACGAGTGCGACGCGGGGATGGAACGGGACGGGGTGGCTCCCAAGCCGCCGAGCGGGCGTGGTGAAAGGGCCTGGTGGCTGGGCCAGTTGGTGGACGCGGCGCCGCTGGCGACCTGGGGCGCGCGGTTCGGCGACCGCGACCCGGAGCAGATCATCGCGCTCCCGGTCCTGGACGACTGGCAGGCCGATCTGCACGCCGCCTGGTGCCGGGCGGCGGTACGGCAGCACGACACGGGCTGGGCGCGGGCCCTGCTCGGCCCTCCCCCGGCGCCGTCCTCGCCGGTGGCGGCGGTCGGCGACCCGGCGAAGCTGCTGTCGATCCTGCCGGAGGACGAACGGGCCACGTGGGTGGCGGAGTTCATCGCCACGCACGGGCTGTCCGAGGCGTTCCAGATGCTGGGCGTGTGCGCGGTGCCGTGGTCGGAGCCGCTGGGCCGGGCCGTGGTGGACGCCCTGGACATCGCGCGGGACGCGGGCAGTTACCCGTGGAGCTTCAGCGGCGTGATGGGTCTGGCGGAGCGCTGTCTCGACCCGGCGGCGGCCGACCAGGTCGGGGTGCTCAGCGCGGCGGCGGAGGAGCCGCCGGACGGTTCGCCGGGCGCGGGCGCGTACTGGTCGGAGGCGTTCCAGCGGCTGACGGGCACGCTGCGGCTGCGCGCGGTGATGCTGGCCGAGCTGCGCGGCGAGGCCACCGCCCCCGGGGCGCCGGGGGACGGGGGTGAGTGATCATGCGGACGGTACGGCGGGCGGTGCGCACCGCGGCCCGGGCGCTCCGGGGCCTGGCGCGGCTCGGAGGGCCCGGCGGGCTCGGGCGGACGGGGCGGCGGCGGTCAGGCGCCGGTGGCCTGGTGGACGTTGGCGCGCACCCAGTCCACGGCGGCCGTGGTCGGGGTGCCGGGGGTGAAGATCGCGGCGACGCCGAGTTCCTTGAGGGGCGCGATGTCGGCCTCGGGGATGATGCCGCCGCCGAAGACCTTGATGTCCAGGGCGTCGCGCTCCTTGAGCAGTTCGAGGACCTTCGCGAAGAGCGTCATATGGGCGCCGGACAGGATCGACAGGCCGATCGCGTCGGCGTCCTCCTGGATGGCGGTGTCGACGACCTGCTCGGGCGTCTGGTGCAGGCCGGTGTAGATGACCTCCATACCGGCGTCCCGCAGGGCGCGGGCGATGACCTTGGCCCCGCGATCGTGGCCGTCGAGACCCGGCTTGGCCACCACCACGCGGATCGGACCGGACACTCCCATCACTGCCTCCATGCGTACGGCTCGCGGGCCGGGAATTCGGGGCTGCGGTCGCGGAGAGCGTCCCACAGTGTGAACGAACGTTATCGCCCCGCTCCGCCGCCCGACAGTTTCGCGGGACCCAGGGAGGGGGAAATCACACAGTGGGACACATTCACCACGGGTGGGACCCCGGGAAACGGCTCGTCACGGTGTGGGACACGCCGGAGCCGTCGCTCACCGGTCCGGCCCGCTGTGGAGGAGCCGCTGCCAGGATGCCGTGTTCCCGCGCTCGCAGCCGCAGAGCACGGGGACACGGCCTCCGCTCCGGCCCTCGACAGGGCACGCCGGGCCACCGGGCCGCACGGAGCGTGCCGTGACGGGAGGTGGGCCATGACCGTCGGACCAGCCGATTCGCCGGACGCCACGACACCGGCCGGCACCCCGGCCGCCACCGGCCCTCCGCGGGCCGCGGAGGACCCGCAGGCGGACCGTCCGTCCGCCGGGGCGGCGACGGCCCCGCTGGCCCGGCTGCTGCACGGCGCGGCGCTGGTCAAGGCCACCGCGTTCGACCTGGCGATCCTGGCGGGCCACCTGCTGCTCTACCCCACGGGGATACTCCCCGCGCGGACGGCCGCCCCCTCACCGAAGACACCCGCGATAGGCCGGGCGCCCGGCGGGGCGCTGCGGCTGCCGACCGAGGGCAGGGCCCACCCGCCCGTGGTGATGCTGCACGGCTTCGTGGACAACCGGTCGGTCTTCACCCTGCTGCGCCGCTCCCTGCTGCACCACGGCTGGACACGGGTCGACGCGCTGAACTACTCACCGTTGACCTGTGACATACGCGGAGCGGCCGAGCTGCTGGGGCGGCACGTCGAGCGGATCTGCGCGGAGTCCGGGCACAGCCGGGTCGACCTGGTGGGACACAGCCTGGGCGGGCTGATCGCCCGGTACTACGTGCAGCGGCTGGGCGGTGACGCGCGGGTGCGGACGCTGGTCACGCTGGGGACGCCGCACACCGGGACCAGGGTGGTGCCGCTGCTGACGCCGCTGCCGATCGTGCGGCAGATGCGGCCGGGGTCGGCGCTGCTGGAGGAGCTGTCGCAGCCCGCGCGGGGGTGCGGGACGCGCTTTGTGTCGTTCTGGAGCGACCTCGACCAATTGATGGTCCCGGTGGCCGCGGCGCGCCTCGAACACCCGGATCTTTCGGCGGAGAACATCCGGGTGAGCGGGATCGGCCACCTGGCACTGCCCGTGCACCGGGGTGTGGCCGCCGAGATACGGCAAGCGCTGAGCGGGAAGGAGCTCTGGAGGGGCGCGATCGACGCCGCATAACGGACACGTAACGGTCGAATATCAACCGAACACCGGGCAAGGCGGACGCCAGGTCACCGCAGAAGATTGTCGGCTCCCCGTACGGGGAGCTACAGTCACCGCTAATTCTCCTGCTGCCTAGGCGAAAGAGAAGCTGGCGGTGAACGAACGTCCTGCGTCGGGGTACGTCCCCGACTACGACGCCTACGGGTACGACGCTTATTCCACGGGCGCCTACCAGACCGTCGGCACCACCTTCGCTGACGCCGATCCGCTGTACGGCCACGCGCCCGACGCGACCGGTAGTTACGCGTATGCCCCGCAGCCCCCGCAGTACACACACGGGTACGGCTACGACACCGGTTACGGCTACGACCAGGGGCAGCCGCAGGCCCAGACCCAGGTCCAGCAGCCCCACGTACCGGCGCAGTCCCAGCCCGCCGACGCGTACGACACCGGCACGTACACCTCGTACGACACGGGCACGTACGACACGGGCGTCTACGACACCGGCATGTACGCGGCCGGGACCGGGACGTACGACACCGGCGGCTACGCGGCGTACGACCCGTACGCGACGCAGGCCGCGGGGACGTACTACGACACGGGGACGTACGACAGCACGGCGTTCTACCAGCAGCCGTATCAGGAGCCGCAGGCTCCGGCCCAACAGCCGCAGCAGGACTGGGACTCGGGCGCGTATCCGACGTACGGCTACGGGTACGGCTACGACGCCAGCGGCGACACCGGTGTGTACGAGCAGATGGCGCCGGTCCACGAGGAGCCGCAGCCGCACCCGCGGGTCGAGGAGCCGGTGGCGGAACCCGCCGCGATGACGGCCGAGTTCGAGGCGGTCGACGCGGTCGAGCCCGTGACGGCGACGGCGACGGCCGAGGCGGCCCGCGACGACGAGCCCGCCGTGGAGCACGCCTACGCGGACGCGTTCCCGGCGGACGGCGAGCCGGTGGCGCGCAGCCGACGACGAAAGCCCGCCCGGCGGTCGGCGCTGCTGACCGTGGCGGTCCCCTCCGTCGCGGTGATGGGCGTGGCGGCCGTGGGCGCGGCGGCGGTCTCCGGGGTCGGCGTCGCCGAATCCTCGAAGACGCAGGCCGACGGCGGGAGCGCGGCGACGGACGCGAACGCGCCGACGACGCAGTTCGACCGGCAGCTCGCCGGGGTGAGCGCCGACGCGAACGACTTCGCGGACCGCGCGAGCCGGACGCAGGAGCGGATCGACCTCAAGGACCGCGAGGCGGCGGCGAAGAAGGCCAAGGCGGACGCGGCGGCCCGCAAGGAGGCGCTGCGGCCGAAGTTCCTGCTGCCGGTGACGGAGAAGGGCCTCAGCGCGTACTTCGGCCAGGCCGGCGTCAACTGGATGGCGCTGCACACCGGCATCGACTTCCCCGTGTCGGTGGGGACGCCGGTCATGGCGGTCACGGACGGCACCGTCCGCACGCAGTGGAACAGCTCCTACGGCAACATGGCGATCGTCACGGCGGCCGACGGCACGGAGACGTGGTACTGCCACCTCAGCAGTACGAAGATTCGCAGTGGGTCGGTCAAGGCGGGCACCGTCATCGCCTACTCCGGCAACACCGGCAACACCACCGGTCCGCACCTGCACCTCGAGGTGCGGCCCCACGGGGGATCTCCGATCGATCCGCTGCCCTGGCTTCTGGCCCACGGGCTCGACCCCCGCTGACGCCCTGCGGGCGGGCCCACTCGCGACGTCCACCCTGCGCATGACGGTGCGCCCCGTCAGGGGCGCGGCCCCTGTGCGTTCACCCTGCGGGTGGGCTGTGCCCCGTCTGGGGCGCCGGGGGCACCCCCGGCCGGAGGTTGGGGGAGGAACTGCGCGGCCGGCCGCCGCGCTCCCGCAGGTCACCACCCGCCCCGGCGGGGCAGTCCGGTTGTCCCCGGACCACCCGCCGGTGGGGGCTTGTCGCGCAGTTCCCCGCGCCCCTAAAAACCAGGCCCCGCGCAAGGTGAACCCCACGGGGGCCGCGCCCCTAAAGACCAGGCCCCGCGCGGGAGGGGCTAGAGCTTTTCTACGGGGGCGTAGCGGAGAAGAAGCTGTTTGGGGCGTTCGTCGCCGAAATCGATGGTGGCCTTTTCGTCGCCCGGCTGGCCGGTGACGGAGATGACGGTGCCGAGGCCGAACTGGTCGTGGGTGACGCGGTCGCCGACCTTGAGGGAGATGACGGGGCGGTCACCGGAGGAGCGGCGGGTGGCGAAGCCGCCGGCGGCGCCGGACCGGCCGCGGGCGGTGACGGAGGAGGCCGCGGAGGCGGACTTGGTCATGGGCCCCGAGGACCCCCCGGCGGAGCCGAGCCGCTTCCATTCGATCAGCGTCGGCGGAATCTCCTCCAGGAAGCGCGACGGCGGGTTGTAGGAGGGCTGGCCCCAGGCGCTGCGCATCGTCGAGCGGGTCAGGTAGAGCCGTTCGCGGGCGCGGGTGATGCCGACGTAGGCGAGCCGCCGCTCCTCCTCCAGCTCCTTGACCTGGCCGAGCGCCCGCATGTGCGGGAAGACGCCGTCCTCCATGCCGGTGAGGAACACCACGGGGAATTCCAGGCCCTTGGCGGTGTGCAGGGTCATGAGGGTGATGACGCCGCCGGAGTCGTCCTCGTCGGGGATCTGGTCGGAGTCGGCGACCAGCGCGACCCGTTCCAGGAAGTCGGCGAGGGTGCCCGGCTCGTCCGCGTCCCGCTCCTGCTCGAACTCCAGGGCCACGGCGGCCAGTTCCTGGAGGTTCTCCACGCGGGTCTCGTCCTGCGGGTCGGTGGACGCCTGCAACTCGGCCAGATAGCCCGTGCGTTCCAGCACGGCCTCCAGGACGACCGCGGGGCCCGCGCCGGACTCCACGATGGTGCGCAGCTCCTCCAGGAGCGTGTTGAAGCGCTTGACGGCGTTCGCCGAGCGGGCCGCCATCCCGTACGCCTCGTCCACCCGCCGCAGCGCCTGCGGGAAGGTGATCCGCTCGCGCGCGGCCAGCGCGTCGATCATCGCCTCGGCGCGGTCGCCGATGCCGCGCTTGGGCACGTTGAGGATGCGGCGCAGCGGCACGGTGTCCTCGGGGTTGGACAGCACCCGCAGATACGCCAGGACGTCGCGGACCTCGCGCCGCTCGTAGAAGCGGACGCCGCCGACGACCTTGTAGGGCAGGCCGACGCGGATGAAGACTTCCTCGAAGACACGGGACTGCGCGTTGGTGCGGTAGAAGACGGCGACGTCGCTGGGGCGGGCGTCGCCCGCGTCCGTGAGCCGGTCGATCTCCTCGGCGATGAACTGCGCTTCCTCGTGCTCCTGGTCGGCGACGTAGCCGACGATGACCGGGCCGTCGCCGGACTCGGTCCACAGGTTCTTCGCCCGCCGCCCCGCGTTGCGCTCGATGACGGCGTTGGCGGCCGTGAGGATCGTCTGCGTGGAGCGGTAGTTCTGCTCCAGCAGGATCGTGCGGGCCTGCGGGTAGTCCTCCTCGAACTGGAGGATGTTGCGGATCGTCGCACCGCGGAAGGCGTAGATCGACTGGTCGGCGTCACCGACCACGCACAGCTCGGCCGCGTCCTCGTCCTGGTCGGTGCCGACCAGCTCGCGGACCAGCGTGTACTGGGCGATGTTGGTGTCCTGGTACTCGTCGACCAGGACGTGCCGGAAGCGCCGCCGGTAGTGCTCGGCGACGTCGGGGAACGCCTGGAGCAGATTGACGGTGGTCATGATGATGTCGTCGAAGTCGAGCGCGTTGGCGTCCCGCAGCCGCGACTGGTACATCGCGTACGCCTCGGCGAGCTTCTTCTCGAAGGGGTTCTCCGCGGTGGCCGCGAAGGTCTCCTCGTCGATCAGCTCGTTCTTCAGATTCGAGATCTTCGCGCTGAACGACTTCGGCGGGTACTGCTTGGGGTCCAGGTCGAGGTCCCGGCAGACCAGCGCCATCAGCCGCTTGGAGTCGGCGGCGTCGTAGATCGAGAACGACGAGGTGAAACCGAGCGACTTGGACTCGCGGCGCAGGATGCGCACGCACGCGCTGTGGAAGGTGGAGACCCACATCACATTGGCGCGCGGGCCGACCAGCTCCTCGACGCGCTCCTTCATCTCGCCCGCGGCCTTGTTGGTGAAGGTGATGGCGAGGATGGAGCCGGGGTGCACGTGCCGGGCGCCGAGCAGATAGGCGATCCGGTGGGTGAGCACCCGGGTCTTGCCGGAGCCCGCGCCCGCGACGATGAGCAGCGGGCCGCCCGCGTGCTCGACGGCGGCGCGCTGCTGCTCGTTGAGCCCTTCCAGGAGCTGCGCGGGGTCGGTGGCGGGCCGCGGGGCGCCGTCACGGTAATACGCGTCCCGCCCGGTGGCCTGCGGCGGCGGTCCGTCGAACCGGCCGCCGAACAGGTCGTCCGGTACGTGCTCGCCGCCGGGGCCCCCGTCCTCCGGGGGCGGCGGAGCGGTGGGGTCAGCGGGCTCGGGGGCCACATGCAGACCGTTCAGGAAGTTGTCGTCAAAGAGGCTGCTCATCGCTCCCCGAGTCTAGAGCCCGGCACCGACAGCCCACGGCCCTTCCCCGCACAGCCCCCGGCCGACCCCCCACGACCTCCGTACGACGGTCCCCCGGCCGACACCCCAACCCCTTCGCCCGGAACCCCGGCCGACACTCCCGGCTCCCCGCCCGACGGTCGCCTCCGGGGCAACCACGTACCTTTACCCCGTAGTCCCGTTACCACGCACCGTGACAATGGGAAATGATTACGAAAAGGTATCGGGCCTATCGGACACCGCTCTTCCCAGCAGCCCGGAGCGTTGGCTACGGTCTCGCTCCAGCAGCGTCCGGATGGGCGTCCGAAAGGAGTTCGCGCGCCATGGCGACACACCGTAAGGCTCGCGCCGCGATCCTCAGCACCCCCGGCCCGCGTGCGGCCGTGGGGATCACGACGGCCGCGCTGGCCACCGTGACCCTCTTCGCGGAGAGCGCCAGCGCCGAGCCGGCCAAGCCGAAGCAGCCGAGCATCGCCGAGGTGAAGGCGAAGGTCGACGGGCTGACGCACCAGGCCGAGGTCGCCACGGAGAAGTACAACGGCATCAAGGAGTCGACCGACGCGCAGAACGCGAAGGTCAACCGGCTCCTGGAGCAGGCGGCGAAGAAGACGCAGGCGCTGAACGACTCGCGCCGGGTCCTCGGGCAGTACGCCGCCGCGCAGTACCGCACCGGGGGCGACGACTCGACCGGCCGCTACCTGCTGGCCACCGACCCGCAGTCGATGCTCGACCAGGTGCACCTGTCGGACGTGCTCGGCAAGCGGCAGCAGAAGGCCGTCGAGTCGTACCGGGTGCAGCAGGCCGCGGCCACGCAGCAGCGCATCGAGGCGGCCAAGAGCCTGGCGACGCTCACCACCCAGCAGGGCGAACTGCGCACCGCCAAGCGGGATGTGCAGGCCAAACTGGGCGAGGCGCAGAAGCTGCTCAACAGCCTCAACGCGCAGGAGAAGGCGCGGCTCGCGGCGCTGCGGGCCAAGCAGGAGGAAGAGGCGCGCGTCAAGGCCGCCGCCATCGCGGCCAAGGAGAAGGCGGCGGCCGAGGCCGCGGCGAAGGCCGCGAAGGACTCCTCGACGCCGACCGTGCCGAGCACGGGTTCCTCGAAGGCCGACGACGCCATCGCCTTCGCGCGCAAGCAGCTCGGCAAGCCGTACGTGTGGGGCGCGACCGGGCCGACGTCGTACGACTGCTCGGGGCTCACCCAGGCGGCGTGGAAGGCGGCCGGGGTCGATCTGCCGCGCACGACCTGGGACCAGGTGAACGTCGGCACGCGGGTGTCGGAGTCGAATCTCCGGCCGGGCGACCTGATCTTCTTCTACAGCGACATCAGCCACGTCGGCCTCTACATCGGCGGCGGCCAGATGATCCACGCGCCGCACACCGGCACCGTGGTCAAGATCGCCCCGATTACCGAAATGCCGTTCTACGGGGCGGTCCGTCCCGCATAGTCCACCCGGCATAGTCCGACTTGTCCGGACGCCGCCGCGCTCACAAACGGTAAGATCACAAAGCGATTTCGGTCACATTGCAATCCAAACTTCCCAAGGCTCGCACAAGTTGACTACGGTAGCCCGCTAGGTGGTGAGCTTCCCCGTCGGCTGAAGAGCCGACAGCGAATCACCTCCGCTCAATCCGGCCCAGGCCGGAGCCGGGGACCCAACAGCACGTGGGGTGAATCGGAACGGACGCCGCAGCAGGCGTCGGGACCGTAGGGCGACCTTCAGCCCGAACCCGTCAGCTAACCCGGTCGGCGGTATTCGGAAGGAGTCGCCTCCCTTGGCGTCGCACCGCAAGCCGCGCAATCGCATACTGTCCACGGCCGGTCCACGGGCCGCCGTCGGGATCACCACAGCGGCCCTCGCGTCGGTCACCCTGCTCAGCGAGAGCGCCAGCGCGGCGCCCGCGAAGCCCTCGATCACCGAGGTCAAGGCGCAGATCGACCAGCTCAACCAGGACGCCGAGGTAGCGACGCAGCACTTCGACGCCGCCAAGGAGAAGACCGACAACCAGCGGGCCAAGGCCAATCAGCTCCTGGAGCAGGTCGCGCAGAAGACCGCGAAGATGAACGAGACGCGGCGGGTGCTCGGGCAGTACGCCACCGCGCAGTACCGCGACGGCGGCCTCGACCAGACGACGCAGTTGCTGCTGACGGACGACCCCCAGAAGTTCTTCGACCAGTCGCACATGATGGACCGCATCTCCACCACGCAGGAACAGGCGCTGGAGACCTTCAAGGTCCAGCAGGAGCAGGCGTCCATCCAGCGCGCGCAGGCCACCAAGAGCCTCAACGAGCTGACCAGCGCGCAGAACAAGCTCGCGGCGGCGAAGAAGAACGTCCAGACGAAGCTGGCCGCCGCGCAGAAGCTGCTCAACAGCCTCAACGCGCAGGAGCGCGCCAAGCTCGCCGCGATGCGGCCCACCGCCCCGACCAACACCGCGGGCTCCTCGAATTCCTCGAACTCCTCGAACTCCACGGCGAGCAACGTCAGTTACACCTACAACGGCCCGGCGTCCGGCCGCGCCGCCGCCGCCATCCAGTTCGCGATGTCGCAGCGCGGCAAGCCGTACGGCTCCGGCCGCACCGGCCCCGACGCGTACGACTGCTCCGGGCTCACCCAGGCCGCCTACCGCGCCGCCGGTATCTCCATCGGCCGCACCACGTGGGACCAGGTCAAGGACGGCACGGCGGTCTCGCAGTCCGACCTGCGCCCCGGCGACCTGGTGTTCTTCTACTCCAGCATCAGCCACGTCGGCATGTACATCGGCAACGGCCAGATCGTGCACGCCCCGCACAGCGGTGCGGTCGTCGAGGTCGCCCCGATGAGCTGGATGCCCTTCGCGGCGGCCCGCCGCATCGCCTGAGCCGTATCACCAGGGCCCGCACCGCCTGAACCCGTGCAGTCTGAGCCCGTATCGCCTGAGCCCGTGCAGTCTGAACCCGCGTCCGCGGAGCCTCAGGACCGCCGGGCTCACAGCCCCGCATAGCACCCCGTGCCCGGTCGGACCTCCCGACCGGGCACTTTGGTCAGCAGGCGCGCGCATATGACCGGGTCACCCGTCGAACGGCGGTCGTTTACGGTCACGGGCCGGTCGAATCGGAGCAGTCCCGGTCTCCTTCCCCTGGCGCACCCCCGGTCAGGTTTAGCGTCGCTCCCCAGGTGACCGATCCCCACAGCCGTCAGGACCGTGGCGGCGCGGTCACCCCCGCCGAAGGTCCGGCGGCGCTCTGCTCCCCCGTGCAGGCGTCGCCGGGCCTCCGCGCGGGCCCGTCGGAGCACTGGAAGGAATGACGGCCGCATGGCCTCCCACAGTCCCGCCTCACACCGCAGAACCTCGGCGGCGCGTACGTCCGCCCGCACGTCGGCGCTCACCGCGACCCGCGCCGCCCTCACCGTGGCGCTCGCGTCCGCCGCCTCCGTGAGCCTGCTCGGCGAATCCGCCCTCGCGGACCCGCGGCCGCAGGCACCGGCCTCGCTCAGCGAGGTGAAGGACCAGGTCGACATGCTCTACCGGCAGGCGGAGGCCGCCACCGAGCAGTACAACGGCGCGAAGGAGCAGGCCGATCAGGCCCGCGCCGCGGTCGCCGATCTGCAGAACGAACTGGCCCGCAAGACCGCGCGGCTGAACGCCACCCGCGACACGATCGGCGCCCTCGCGGCGGCGCAGTACCGCACCGGCTCGCTCGACCCCAGCGTGCAGCTCGCGCTCAGCTCCTCGCCCGACACGTATCTGGACCGGGCCGGGATGCTCAACCGCCTCGACTCGCGGACGGCGACCGCGCTCGCGCAGCTCACCGAGGAGCAGCGGGACGTCACCCGTACCCATGACGCGGCCGACGCGAAACTCGACGCGCTCAAGGAGGCGCAGTCCAAGCTGGCCGCGCGCAAGGCGACCGTGCAGGGCAAGCTGCGGGCGGCGCGGGCGCTGCTCGACCGGCTGACGGCCGCCCAGCGCGCGGCCGTCGAGGCCGCCGACACCCCGTCGTCGGGACCGGCCGCCGCGACCCGCGCCAGCGCCCGTACGCCGCTGCCCGGCGACACGACGCCCGTCGCCGCGCCGTCCTCGCGCGCCGCCCAGGCCGTCGCCTTCGCCTACCGCGCGCTCGGCCTGCCGTACGTCTGGGGCTCCACCGGGCCCCACTCGTACGACTGTTCCGGCCTCACCCAGGCCGCCTGGAGGGCCGCGGGCGTCTCGCTCCCGCGCACCACGTACACCCAGATCAACGCGGGCACCCGGGTCTCCGAGTCCCAGCTCCAACCCGGTGACCTGGTCTTCTTCTACTCCGGCATCAGCCACGTGGGCCTCTACATCGGCAACGGCCAGATGATCCACGCCCCGCACCCGGGCGCCCCGGTCCGTATCGCCCCGATCTCCGAGATGCCCTTCGCGGGAGCCACCCGCCCCACCTGACCGAGGCCGCCCGCCCGCTGAGCCCGGCCGTCGGCCCGTCCGCCCCGCCCACCGGTCCGTACGTCAGATGTTGATACGAAATCCGGACAAGCTCTTCTCCTGACGAACCGCCCGACTCCGGGCAGACTTGCCCCATGACGTCTACGCCGCTGAGCAAGGGTGCGAATGTGCCGGTCGCCGTGCCCGCCGTACGGGCCGAACTGGCCTGGGGAGCGGGCGGCGGGCCCGACGCCGACGCGTCGGCGCTGCTGCTGGCGGGCGGCGGGAAGGTGCGGGACGACGCCGACTTCGTCTTCTACAACCAGCCAGGACACGCGTCGGGGGCCGTACGGCACGCGGGGAAGCGGCAGGCGGCCGTGGTCACCGACACCATCGAGGTGGACCTGGCGCGCGTCGAGCCGGGGATCGAGCGGATCATGCTGTGCGCGTCCGCCGACGGCGGCACCTTCGGCGCGATGACCGGCCTCGGGCTGCGGCTGCTGGACGCGGCGTCCGGCGCCGAACTGGCGTACTTCCCGGTCACCGCGACATCCGAGACGGCGCTCGTCGCGGGTGAGCTGTACCGGCGCGGGGACGGCTGGAAATTCCGCGCGATCGGCCAGGGGTACGCCTCGGGCCTCGCGGGGCTCGCCACCGATTTCGGCATCAGCGTGGACGCGGAGGAGGAGGAAGCGGCGCCCGTTCCCGTGACGGCGCCCGCCGCCGCGCCGCCGATGCCCGCCGCGCCCCCGCCGCCCGCGTCCCCGTACGCGGCGCCCTCGCCGTACGGCTCTGCGCCCGCGCAACCCGCTTCCCCGTACGGCTCTGCGTACGGCGCGCAGCCCGCGTCCGGATACGCGTCGGCGCCTGCCCCCAACTCCGGTGCGCCCTCGCTCGTCAAGGGCGAGGAGCACCTGCCGGTCGACATGCGCAAGCGGCTGTCGCTGCGCAAGGAGCAGGTCGCGGTGAGCCTGCGCAAGCACGGCGCCGACAACGTCCGGGCGCGGGTGATCATCGTGCTGGACGCGTCGGGGTCGATGTCCCACCTGTACTCGCGGCGCGTGGTGCACGACGTGGTGGAGCGGATGGCGGCCGTGGCCGCCGCGCTCGTACCGGACGGCGTCATGCAGGCGTGGACCTTCGCCAGCAACCCGGCGCGGCTGCCCGACCTCGACCTCGGCTCGCTGCCGCAGTGGCTGGAACTGCACGTCCGGGTCGGCGCGATCGGCATCTTCAAGCGCCGCAAGCCGTCTCCGAACGGCCAGGTGGACATGAAGCTGGTCGGCTTCGGCAACGAGGAGCAGAAGGTCATCGCGCAGGTACGGGACTACGTGCGCGGCGAGCCGTCCGCCGCCCCGACCCTCGTGCTCTTCTTCTCCGACGGCGGTGTCTACCGCAACGCGGAGATCGAGCACGAGCTGCGCGGGGCCGTCGAGGAGCCGCTGTTCTGGCAGTTCGTCGGACTCGGCCAGTCCAACTACGGCGTCCTGGAGCGCTTCGACACCATGACCGGCCGCCGCGTGGACAATGTCGGCTTCTTCGCCGTCGACGACATCGCCAGCCTCTCCGACGCCGAGCTCTACGACCGCCTGCTCACCGAGTTCCCGACCTGGCTGAAGTCCGCGACGGCCGCGGGCATCCTGCGCTGAGCACGGCGACGGCCGCGGGCATTCTGCGCTGAGCGCGCGCCCGCGGCCGTACGCCTCCACCGGTCGCCGGGTCAGTACCGCCCGGCGACGAGCAGCAGCAGCGCGCCGAGGACGGCCAGCCCGGCCGCCGAGGCGAGCGACGCCAGCCAGGCCCGCGTCCACCGCGGCGCCCGTACGGACCCGTCCCCCGAGGTGCCGGTGCCGGGGCCGCCTCCCGGCTCCGCCCACAGGTAGCCGAAGAAACCGGCCCCCGTCACCGCGCACGCCAGCAGCCACGCGGGGCCGCTCGCGCGCCGGTGCCGGGTCACCGCCAGCGTCCGTACGACCACCAGGAGACCGGCGAGCAGCGCCGCCACCCGCAGCCACGCCCACGGAGTGAGCAGGACATAGGCGACGGGCACCAGCAGCGTCAGGCCCCCGGCGCCGTAGGAGCTGTCGAAGCTCCGTACGGCGAGGCCGTCGGCCGCGGGTCCCGCCTGCCGCCTGATGTCCGCGGTGAACTCCCCGACGACACCGTTCCGGCCGCCGGGGAAGGGGTTCGCGGGCCGGTAGGTGTACTGCCGTTCGGTCAGCGGCCCGGCGCTCCAGCGGACGGTGATCCCGTCGGAGCCCTGGTCGTCGACCCGTACCGAGTGGGTCCGCCCGGCCTCGATGTCCCGTGCCAGGGCGCCGGTCGACCCGCCGCCCGGCACGATTCGCAGCAGGACGGTGGCGAACGACAGCACCAGCACGGCCAGCAGCACCCAGCGGGCGGGCCCCCAGAGCCGGTCGAGCCGGGCGGCGGGCCCGGAGCCGTGACCGCCGGAGCCCGGCCCCCCGGGCTCCCCGCCGTCCGGTGCGGCGGGGAGCGTGGCCTGCGGACCGGTGGTCACTCGACGCTCACCGTGACGGACCAGTAGTACTCCTGGTACACGCTCGCTCCTCCGTAGCCCTGCTTGATGTCCGGGACCCCGAAGTGGAAGGCGGACGCGGTGCCGGTGTCGTTGAACGCGGCGAAGGCCACGGTCATGGAGTGGTCCTTCTTGTTCTGGTTGATCACCTGGTACACGAGGTCGTAGCCGCCGGTGAAGGCTTCGGGGACCTTGGTGCCCACGCGCCCCCTGGTGGCCATGCCGCTGAGGTCCTTGGGCAGGTTCTTCATCTTCTCCCCGAGGTTCTTCCCGTCGACATAGTCGTCCTGGCCTCCGAGCGCGTCAATGTCGGCCCCGAAGTCGGCGTCCGAGACCGCCCTGGCCAGATTCTTGATGATCTGGAGACTGTGGCCGTTGAACGCCAACTGCTTGGTGAGCAGGCTGTTCGCGTCGAAGGGCACATTGGCGCCCTTGCCGCCGAGCCACAGTTGCAGCAGGTCGGTCCAGGTCAGTTGCGGCGAGTTGCCGCCCATCTGGTTGCAGGCGGCCATGGTGCCGGAGGTCACGGACGCGCCGACCTTGCAGGGGTTGGTGTTCCCGGCGAGGGCGAGGACGTAGTCGCGCAGTTCCTTGGCCAGCGCCGCGTGGACGTTCTTCTCGTTCTTGTCGTCCTTCCAGGTGTTCTGCTGGAGCGCGGCGAGCGCGTTCTGGCAGGCCCGGTCGCAGCCGCCGCTGCCACTGCTGTTGCTGTTGCCGTTGCCTTTGCCGCCGCTGTGGGACGGCCGGTTCCCCGGGTCGCGGTCCGGGTGGTAGACCGAGCCCTTGCCGGGCACGCCGTTGTGGCAGCCGGTGATGACACCGGTCATGCACTCGGGAACGCCCTCGCCGGTCGGGTCGGCGAGCCCGGTGGGATTGTCGGCGGCGTAGGCGTAGCCGTTGAGGGTCTGCGCCTTGTCGGTCTGGAGCAGCGGGTCGACGCTGATGAAGCGGCCGGTCGACGGGTCGTACTCGCGGGCGCCGATGTGGACGAGTCCGGTGCCGGTGTCCGCGGGCTTGCCGAGGAAGGTCTTGTCGTCGGGCCACGCCGTCGCGGGCGCGCTGCCGCGGGCGGCGCCGAACGGGTCGGTGTAGCGCTTGGTGACGGCCTGCGTGCCGGCGTCCACCGCGAGGCTGCTGGTGCCGTGGTTGTCGCCCGCGAGCCAGGTCAGAGTGGTGGCGCCGGACTGGGTGGAGCGCACCGCGATCGCCGGTCCCCCGGCGCCCGCGGTGTACGTGCGGACCGCCCAGGTGGTGGTCTTCCCGGCGCTGACCTTGCTGTGGATCTCGGTGGCGCCCAGGTAGACGACGCTCTCGCCGTCGCCCGCGGACGCCCGGCGGATCAGCAGGTTGTCACCCGCGTCGTAGAGGTAGTCGGTGACCTTGGCGCCCTCGGTGGTCCTGGTCAGGTCGCCCTCGCTGTTCCAGGCCAGCGTCTGCGAAGTGCCGCTCGGGCCGGGCCGCTTGGTGGTGTCGCCCGCCTCGTCGTAGCCGTACGTGGCGGTCGCCCCGGTGCAGCTCGCCGCCGCCGTGACGGTGGTCAGGGCGTGCGGGTGGGCGGAGTCGTTGTAGCAGGACTGGGCGGTGCTGTCGCCGGTCGCGGTGTGCTGGGTCCGGGTGAGCCGCAGCCCCGCCGGGTTGTAGGTCCAGCCGGTGGAGTACGGGGCCGCGCCGCCGGTCGTGGTGCTCGCGCAGTCGGCGTTGGCGGGCGTCCAGGCGCTGGTCATCCGCTGGTAGCCGTCGTAGCCGAAGCACTGCGTGTCGGCCTGCGCGGTGCCGCCCTGCGTGGTCGGGTCGGCGATCTTGGTGACGTTCCCGGCGTCGTCGTAGCTGTAGTTGAGGTCCTGCGTCATGTACGCGTGGGTCTGGTCGGTGACCGAGGAGCGGGTCAGCCGGCTGGTGCCCTCCTCGTAGACGTTGGTGATGTACGCCTTCTTCACCCCGGACGCCGCGGTGGCCAGGGTGAGTTGCTGCGGTTCGCCGAGCGCGGAGTAGGAGGTGTCCTGGAGGTAGCCGCTGGTGCCGGTGGCGGTCTCGATCTGGCCGGTCGGCGTGTAGCCGTAGCTGACGGACTCCTGCGGCAGGCCGCCGACGGCGGGCTCGGTGGTGTGCTGGAGGCTGCCGTCGACGTTGTAGTAGGCGGAGTAGCTGTAACTGGCCTTCGCCGCACCGGACTTCACCAGCGGGTCGTTGGCGTCGAGGTCGATCTCGCTGCCGGTGACGTGGTAGGCGTCGTCGTACGCGGTGACCTTCTGGGTGTACGCCTTCCCGGCCAGTCCGCCGTCGTAGCGGGTGGAGGTGTCGAGCTGTCCCGCGGCGGCCGTGTCGTACGTCCACGCGGCGATCTTCGTCGCGTCGGTCCTGGCCGTCTCCCACTCGCCGGTCTTGCGGCCGAGCGTGTCGTAATCGAACAGCAGCGTCTTGTGCGTGGAGCCGGTCGTCGTGGCGATCTGGTCGAGCGCGTTGTACGTGGTCGACGTGGCGCCCATGTCCGGGTCGTTCGCGGAGACCTGACGGCCGAACAGGTCGTAGCCCCAGCTCCACTTGGCGTTGTCGGGGCCGGTGGCGGTGGACTGCTTGCCGTCCCTGGTCAGGCCGTACAGGGTGCTGGTGTGCGCGGGCAGCGGGGCGGCGCCGCCGTAGTCCGCGTCGGCGGGCGAGGCGCCCGAGTAGTCGCGGCGCTCGACGGTGCGGCCGAGCGCGTCGGTGATCACGCGGGAGGCGGTGCCGCCCGGCTGGGCGCTGGTGGCCGTCGAGTCACCGGTGTACGTCGAGGTGACGGTGACGCCCTTCTGCACGCCGTAGACGAGCAGCTTGTCGGAGGTGGTGCGGCCCGCGCCGTCGAAGGTGATCTCGTGCTGGGTGGGCGCGCCGCCGTATTCGGCGCGGGCGTACGTGCCGCTCGGCGTGTGGTCCTGGTCGAAGATCCCGGCGAAGGTCTCGTACGCCAACCCCCGTGAGTCGTAACGGGTGTCGGTGAGGACCCGGCCGCCCAGCGGGCTCGGCGACTGCGTCTGGAGCGGGCGCAGCAGCGCGTCGTCGATCTGGTAGGTGACCCTGCGGACGTTGTTCGGGCCGAGCGTGGAGGTGCTGACGTACGGCGCCGAGCCGCGCTCCATGTGGTAGCCGTAGACGATGCTGGCGCTGTCGCCCGCCGACTTGACGCGGCCCGGCTGCCACACGCCGGTCAGCCGTCCCAGACCGTCGTAGGTCAGCTCGGTCTTCTTGGTGTTGACGTCGTAGGTGGTGGTCGGCAGGCCGCGCAGACCGTCGTAGAAGGTCGTGGTCTTCTGGCTCTTGGCGTTGGTGATCACCGAACGGGTCGGGACGCCCGCGCCGGTCGGGGTGTAGGTGTTGGACGTCGGGTTGCCCGCGCCGTCCTTGGCGAGGGTCATCCGGCCGAGGGTGTCGTAGGCCGAGGTGCCGGTGGTCTGCCAACTACTGGGGTTGCGGTCGCCGTTGGCGTCCGCGCCCGCCGGGTACGCGGCGGCCCGGCCCTTCCACATCGCGTCGCCCTTGGCCGGGCTCTGGTTCGCGGTCCAGGCCGTCGCGGCCGAACTGTCGTAGACGGTCGCGGTGTCGGCGAGCACATCGCCGCGCGTGGTGCTGTTCGCGGGCAGCGACAGCGACGCGTCGGCGGTGCCGCACGGCTGGCCGACCGTACGGACCCTGGAGGTCAGGGAGTTGATGCCCGCGCTGTCGTTGCGGGCGTACCAGGTGCGGGTGCAGGTCTCGTCGCCGCTCTTGGCGGTGTCGCCCGCGTCGTCGACCGTGACCGGCATGCCGTAGGAGTCGTAGGTGCTGGCCGTGGTGCTGGTGCGCCACTTGGCGGGCACGGTCAGATAGGTGTCGGAGTACGTCTTCGCGGTGCGCACGTAGTACGCCTCGACGTCGGCGTACGACTTGTGCTGCGTGGCGGTCCTGACCGACCACGGGTCGTTGACGGTCGCCGAGACGGGCGTGTCCCCGTTGTAGGTGACCTGTTGGCGCTGGAAGCCCGCGTACTGGTCGGAGTCGGTGAGCGCCGCCGTGGTCAGTCCCGGCACGGTCAGCCCCGCCACGGTGACCGTACGGGTGCCGCCCGCCTTCACCTTGTCGCCGTTCATGCCCTGCATGTAGCGGGTGACGGTCCTGAGCCGGTTGCCCGCGCCGGTCCCGGAGTACGAGGTGACCGTGCCGTAGCCGCGGAAGACCGACCAGGTGCGCTCGTCGTCGGGTGTGAACGGGCTGTCGTTGTAGTGCCAGGCCGGGTCGGTGTAGACGTAACTCTGCTCCAGCGCCTCGTTGTTGCCCGCCGGGTCGGAGGTGGTGACGTCCACGACGCGGTACTTGTGGAACCAGTCGAGCCCGGCGTCCTCGGCGCCGTTGATGTGCCAGTACTGCGGATAGCAGTTCATGGTGTCGCTGTCCTCGGCGGCGGGCATGTGCGAGCCGCGCACGCACTCCGGCGTCGACATCGTGACGCTGGTGACCGCGCCGGTCTCCGAGGTGACCGACTGGATGCGGGGCCGGTGCAGCGGCAGGATGTCGTCGGTGGCGTCGACCCGGTTCGCCAGCATCTGGTAGGTGAACGACACCGGGTCCAGCGGGACCGCGGTGCCGGCCTCGCCGGTCCGCTTGATCGAGTCGAGCACCAGCGTCTGGTCGCTGCTGTCGCCGAGGTCACCGGCGTCCAGGTACTTCTCCGCCAGCGCCCAGGTGTCGACGGGCGTGTACGAGGTCCCCGAGAGCACCAGGGCCTGCACCGAGGTGAGGCGCTTGCGGGTGAAGAACGACGGCGCCTGGGCGGCGCAGTCGGTGTCGGACGCGCCGGAGGCGCAGATCGCGTCGAAGGGCACGTCGGGCCAGTTGTGCGCGGTGTCCTTGGTCAGCTTCGAGCAGTCCGAGGCGGTGCAGCGCTCGGTGTAGCCGAAGGTCACCTCGTAGGGCGCGGTGGCGCTGAAGAGCGTGTCGGAGCGCTGCCCGTAGAGGATCTTGTCGAGGTGACCGCCGCGCGTGTAGGAGGCGTTGGCGGTCTTCGAGCCGTTCTTCTTGTAGAAGTTGGACTCCGCCGTGTACCAGTACGACTCGGCGTTGCCGTGGGTGTCGACGACGTAGTCGAGGTTCCAGCGCCACGCCTGGTTGTAGGAGCGGTCGGCGAAGGCGCTGCCCTTGGCGTAGCCGGGCTCGCCGGAGTCGTCGCCGAACACCGGGACGGTCCATACGGAGTTGGTGCGCTGCGTGCCCGCGCCGGTGAGCTTGTTGAGGCCGAAGACGTACTGGGTGCCGTCGCCGGTCGTCACCGTCCAGTACTCGCCCGCGCCGTCCACGCTGTCGCCCTCGTCGCCGTTGTCGGCGCCCGTGGAGTGGGTGACGGTGGAGGCGTCGTCGTCGGCCAGCCGCCACTTCCCCGTGGTGTCGTCCTTGACCAGCTCCGTGGACTTGCCGTTCAGGACGACCGAGGCGTTGTCGAACTTCCAGCACTGGTCGAAGACCTCGGCGTGCCCGTCCTTGTCGCAACCGCCGTACTGGCGCTCGACGTAGGAGTCGGCGGAGACGGTGAAGCCCTCACCGAGCTGCGAGCCCTGGTTGTTGGTCGAGGCGGTGCGGCCGTCGATGCTGCCGGAGTCGTAGGTGAGCGTCACCGCGGGCACCGGGCCCGCGACGGACGGGGTGACCTCCATCGGGTACGACCAGTCGAAGGAGCCGGAGGAGGTGCCCGCCGACCACTTGGAGGACGCCGACAGGGGGGTGGCGCCGTAGTCGCCACTGCCCTTGGCGGACTCGCCGCTGTCGGCGGTGACGGCGAAGGCGCTCAGGGTACCGGCGTCGGTACCGGCCGTGGCGGGGGCGTCGTCGGTGGCGTCAGCACCGGCGTCACCACTGGCACCGGCACCGGCATCGGCGCTGACGTCGGCCGAAATCGTCTGCCGGGCAAGGTCGTTGACGGACGAAGGGACCGGGGTCCGGGTCCTGCACCGCGCCTTCTGCGGGGTGGTCAGGGCGCACGCCGGGAGCCGCACCAGGCGCAGGCGGCCGGACCAGTCGCCGCCGTAGGCGGAGGCGAAGGAGGAGTAGTCGACGGAGACGTGGACGCGTGCGCCGGCCGGGCCGGTGTGCGCGGCGGAGGCCGAACTCGCGTCGCGCGCCCGCGGTGTGACGGCGAGCAGCACACCTCGTACGCCTGCCGCGTCCGTCGCGGCCCGGTCCAGGACGGTGACCTCGGAGGTGCCGGACGCGGCGCTCTTGAGGGTGCTGCCCTTGGGCCAGGTCGTGTGCTGCTCGGCGAGCGCGCGCCGCGCGCTCCGGTCGTCGGCCGCCTTGCCCGCCGCGGCCTTCGCGCGGGCCTGCTGCGCGCCGAGGCCCGCGGTGTGCACCGTGCCGTTGCGCGGCGCGGGCAGATCGGGGCGGCCCAGCGGCCCCGGCGCGGCGTGGGCGAGCGGGCTCAGCCCGACCGGCACGGTCAGCGCGGCGGCGAGCGCCACGACGAACAGCTTGGCGCGCCTGCCCGGCAGGTACGCGCGGGCGCGTGCCCGCCGCCCGCGGCCGGCGAATCCCGATCTCACGATGACAACCCCCTGGTGAATGACGGCCGCGGACCGGAGCACCGCGGCACGAGCAGTCCCGACACCGGCCGCGGACGGACATCCCGCCCCGCGGCCGTACAACCCCACGAACGATCACCACGCGCCCGGCCGGGCCGGTCCGTCCCGCCCCGCCCGGCGGCCGTCACCCGCCGACGGCCGCGGCGGCCCGTTCCCGACGCGCCGCCGCCCCGGCCGTGTCGCCGCCGCCGGAGGAGAGGGCCGTTCGCGAGGCGACGGTCCCGGGCGGGGCGGAAGCCGTGGACGCTTTTGTATTCGCGCGGGAATCCGGACGGGCGGAATCCGGACGGGCAGAATCCGTATAGCCGGAATCCGGAGCGGCGGAATCCGGACGGCCGGAATCCGTAGGTGACGTCGGCAGGGGCGGCACTCCCGGAATGGCTCCCCTCGTCGGCGGTACGGCGGCGCTCACACGCACCGCACCCGCCGCGCGCGGCCTCAACCGCCCCTCGCGCACGCCGAACAGCCCCGCTCCACCCCGAGCCATTTCCCCCACCCCACGCTCAGCGATACCTACAGCCGCGTATCGAATCACCGGTCGCCGGGTGGTGACTACGAACCCCCGTGTTCGTAAGGATTGGCGCGGGAACGGCGAGGCCGGCCGAATAGCGGAGCGCGCCGGAAAGGCATACGTGCCGGGGGCACCTTCCCGGCGGCTGGAATAACCGGTTGGCCGCGGACGGCCGCGCCTCAATACTGTCCCGATGTTCACCGACGACGACGATGCCGTGCTCTACGACCTGCTCAATCAGTGGGACCCCGAGCGGTCACCCGGCGACCGGTTCTACACCGACCTGGTCATGGCCGCCGACTCCGTTCTCGACGTGGGCTGCGGCACCGGCATGACGCTGCATCACGCGCGGGCGCTGGGCCACCGCGGCCGTCTGGTCGGCCTCGACCCGCACCCCCCGTCCCTGCGCCGGGCCCGGCGCCGTACCGACATCGAGTGGCTCGACGGCCGCGCCGCCGACGCCCCGCCCGGCGCCGGTTTCGACCTGGCGATCATGACCGGGCACGCCTTCCAGTGCCTGCTCACCGACGACGACATCCGCGACTCGCTCGCCGCCGTCCGCGCCGCCCTGCGCCCCGGCGGCCGTTTCGTCTTCGAGACCCGCCACCCCCAGGCCCGCGCCTGGCTGTCCTGGACCCCCGGTCACCCCGTCACGACCACCCACCCCACCGCCGGTCCGCTCCGCGTCTGGCACAGCGTCGACTCCGTCACCCCCGACCTCGTCACCTTCACCACCACCACCGCCGCCCCGGACGGCACCCCCCTCCACACCGACCGCTCCACCCTCCGCTTCCTCTCCGAGCCCGCCCTCGACGCCTTCCTCACCGCCGCGGGCTTCCGCACCGAGTCCCGCTACGGCGACTGGCCCCGCACCCCGGTCACCCCGGCCAGCCGCGAGATCATCACCGTCGCCCTGGCCTGACCCCCGCCCTTCAGACGGGCCTGGCCGCCAACAGGTAGCCCTGGGGCTGGCGTTCGTCCGGGGCCGGAGCGCGGGTCGTGGTGGCGGTGACGGTGAGGCCGGCGGATTCGGCGAGGGCGGTGATACGGGCGGGGGGATGCCAGTAGACGTCGAGGGAGATGGGGTGGCCGTAGCCGTGGGAGAGGTGGTGGCGGGTGTCGCCGATCTTGTAGGCCACGGCGAGCGGGGCGCCGGGGGCCAGGACGCGGTGGAATTCGGCGAAGACGCGCGGCAGCAGGCGCGGGGGCAGGTGGATGATCGAGTACCAGGCGACGAGGCCGCCGAGGGAGCCGTCCGGGAGGTCCAGGTCGGTCATCGAGCCGACGTCGAAGCGCAGTCCGGGCAGATCGCGGCGGGCCACGGCGACCATCTCGGGCGAGAGGTCGACGCCGAAGACGTCGAGTCCCAGCTCCGCCAGATACCCGGTGATCCGTCCGGGGCCGCATCCGATGTCCGCCACCGGCCGTCCCCGCTGGGCCAGTTCGGCGAACGCCCCCAGCGTCGCGCGGTCCAGGACGCCGGCCGCCAGCGCGTCCCGCAGCAGGTCGGCGTAGCTGTCGGCGACGGTGTCGTAGGCCGCGCGGATGTCCGTCAGGTCGGTGGATTCCGTCATGCGGGCGACCGTATCGCCGCCCTCTGACACCGCTTATCCGACGCTGCCGTCCGTCAGCGACCTGCGGTCACCGCCCGGCGGACCGCCGCGGCGACGGCGGCGCGTCGTTCCAGGGAGGTCAGGACGGCGGCCAGGAAGGCCAGCGGGATCACCAGGCCGAAGAGCGTCCACCAGGCGGCGGTACGGTCGTCGGCCCGGCCCTGGTAAGGGGTGTCGGACGCGCTGGCGACGAAGGCGACGACGTCCAGCACCCCGGCCAGCAGGAGCAGCGCCCACACGAGGACCAGGCACGCCAGCCACAGCACACGCCCGGGCGTGACGCGACGCTCGCGTGCGGGCTCGCGGCCAGGTTCGCGTACGGGCTCTCCTGCGGGCTCCGGCATGCGCGCCCGGCTCAGACCAGGCGCCGTGCCGTCGCCCACCGCGTGAGCTCATGGCGGTTGGAGAGCTGGAGCTTGCGCAGGACGGCCGAGACATGGGACTCGACGGTCTTGACCGAGATGAAGAGCTGCTTGGCGATCTCCTTGTACGCGTAGCCGCGCGCGATCAGGCGCAGGACCTCGCGCTCGCGCTGGGTGAGCCGGTCCAGGTCCTCGTCGACCGGCGGGGCGTCGGTGGACGCGAAGGCGTCCAGGACGAAACCGGCCAGCCGCGGGGAGAAGACGGCGTCTCCGTCGCGCACCCGGAAGATCGAGTTGATCAGGTCGGGCCCGGTGATGGTCTTGGTGACATAACCGCGCGCGCCGCCCCGGATGACACCGATGACGTCGTCGGCCGCGTCGGAGACCGAAAGGGCCAGGAAACGCACCGGGTTGTCGGGGTCGGCGGCCAACGGGGCGCAGCGGCGCAGGACTTCGACACCGCCGCCGCCGGGCAGGTGCACGTCGAGGAGGACGACCTCGGGCCGGGTCGCGGTGACGACACTGACCGCCTGGTCGACGTCGGCGGCCTCGCCGACGACCTCGACACCGGTCTCCTCGGTGGCGCCGATCTCCGCCTGGACCCCGGTACGGAACATCCGGTGGTCGTCGACGAGCACCACCCGTACCCGCCGCTCCCCCGCCAAAGGCGCACTCGGTGTGCTCATGCCGCCACCCTCTCCATCTCCAGTTCGACTTCCGTACCGCCGCCGGGTGCGGCCCGCAGCCGGGCCTCGCCGCCGTTGCGCTGCATTCGGCCGATGATCGACTCGCGGACGCCCATGCGGTCGTCCGGCACCTGGTCGAGGTCGAATCCGGGGCCGTGGTCGCGCACGGAGACGAACACCTTGACGCCCTCCACCTCCGCGTAGACCTGAACGGGTCCGCTGCCACCGTACTTGGCCGCGTTCACCATCGCCTCCCGCGCGGCCTGCATCTGCGCCGCCAGCTTCTCGTCCAGCGGGCAGTCGCCGACGCAGACGACCTCGACCGGGACGCCGTGCGCGTCCTCGACCTCGGCGGCGGCGGCGCGTACGCCCTCGGCGACCGTCGTCGGCTCGTCGTCGCGCCCGGTGCCCTCGGGGCGGTAGAGCCAGGCGCGCAGCTCGCGTTCCTGGGCGCGGGCCAGCCGGTTGACCTCGCGGGGTTCGTCGGCGTGCCGCTGGATGAGGGTCAGGGTGTGCAGGACCGAGTCGTGGACGTGGGCGGCGACCTCGGCGCGCTCCTGGGCGCGGATGCGCATCAGCCGCTCCGCCGACAGGTCCTGTGTCATACGGACCAGGTACGGGCCCGCGATCAGGGCGACGCCGACGAGGACGGCGAGCGCGGCCTGGAGGATGCCGCCGAGGTGGCTGCCGGAGCCGCGCACCACGATGAAGCCGGTGACGCCCGCGACGACCAGGGCGACACCGGCCGCCGCGCGGGCCAGCGGCCAGAACCGCTTGCCGTGGCTCATCTCGACCCAGCGGGCCTTGCGGGCGTTGTCGGCCTGCCGCCAGACCAGCGCGACACCGAGGCCGATGACCAGCAGCGGCCACACGGCGCGGTTGGCGGCGCCGAGGTTGAGGTTGTCGATGAGGATGCCCGCGCCGACGGCCAGCGCGATCAGGGCCATGATCTGGCCCTTGTCGGGCCGCTTGCCCGCCAGCCACGAGCGGGCGTCGCGCGGCTCCTTGGCCATGGCGACACCGCCGACGCCGAGCGGTACGAAGAACCAGAAGACGGCGTAGAGGAGCACGCCGATGCCGTTGAAGCAGGCGAGCAGCACGAACAGGCCGCGTACCCACAGCACGGGCAGGCCGAAGTGCCCGGCCAGGCCGCGCGCGACGCCGCCGACCATCCGCCCCTCGGAGCTGCGGTAGAGCTTGCGCACCCCGGAGTCCCCCGGCTCGTGCGAGGACAGGGGCGAGGAGAGGAAGGACGCCCCGCTGGGACCGCCGGGACCGCGCGGAGCACCGGGCCCGCCGAGACCGGGACCACCGGAGCCGCCCGGGCCGGGCCCGCCGGGACCGGGGCCGCCCGGCACGCCGGGTCCGCCGGACCCGCCCGGCATACGGGACGCTCCGGGCATGCCGGACGCTCCGGCCGGGCTGCTCGCTGACATACCCCGATCGTCACACGTCCGGGCCGCCCGGGGCATCAGGGTTGTCCCCCCAGGGGTAGGGCAGGGTACGGATCAGGGACGTACCAGGGTCGGGGCCGATGCCGGCCGCCCCCGTGAACCGTCACCATGGTCGTATGACGGACCAGCCACCCGAAGAGCCGAGCGACGAGCCGCGCGACCGGCCGAGTGCACCGCGCGCCAGCGACGCCGACGGCAGCGGCCTCGGCACCGGCGGCCCGGACGGCGACAGCGCCGCGCCCAAGCGGCGGCTGACCCGTGGCCGCGACCACAAAGTCCTCGCGGGCGTGTGCGACGGGGCGGGCCGCTA
Organism: Streptomyces sp. NPDC093221; assembly: GCF_044753885.1. Classification (NCBI taxonomy): domain Bacteria; kingdom Bacillati; phylum Actinomycetota; class Actinomycetes; order Kitasatosporales; family Streptomycetaceae; genus Streptomyces; species Streptomyces sp. NPDC093221. Next base: position 1,065,858 of record NZ_JBIVOA010000002.1, read on the forward strand.
CTTCGACATCGACCCGGTGATCTTCCGCGTGGTGCTGGCCGTTCTCTCCCTCACCGGCGGCATAGGTCTGATCATCTACGGCATGGGCTGGCTGGTCATCCCGCTGGAGGGCGAGCGGCAGAGCGAGGCGCAGCGGCTGCTGTCCGGCCGGATCGAGGGCGCGCCGCTGACCGCCGTGCTGATGGCGCTGGTCGGCTGCGGGCTGTACGCCTCGATGCTGGACAACGGCGACGACCAGGCGTTCTCACTGATCCTGCTGGCCGCGACGACCGGCGCCGTCTACTACTGGGCCCAGGTACGGCGTCGGCAGGCCGCGGGCGAGGCCGCCTCCCCGTCGGGCGCGGCGAGCGCGGTGGTGGACGCGCCGCCCGCCGTGCAGGCGCCGCCGGAGCCCGGCGGCTCCGCGTCCTGGTGGCGCGGCCCGCTGACCAAGGAGCCGTCGTATCTGTGGGGCCCGGACGACGGCCCCTACGGCGACGAGGACAAGGTCGCCTGGCGGGAGCGCAAGCGCGCGGCCCGCAAGAAGGAGAGCTCGTGGGTCTTCGGTCTGACCGTCTTCGTGCTGGTCGTGGCGGCGGGCGCGATCGGCACCGGGGCCGCGGCGCCGTACCAGTCTCCCGCCGTGAGCGTCGAGATCGGCCTGATCGCGGTGCTCGGCGTCTTCGGCCTGGCCTTCGTCGTCGCGTCGTTCGCCGGGCGGGCGCGCGGCGGCACCGTCTTCTTCACCCTGCTGACCCTCGCCGGGCTGATCGGCACCGCGTCGGTGCCGCACGACAACGCCGGGTGGCGCGACACCTGGAGGCCGATGACCGCCGCCGCCGTCCAGCCGACGTACGAACGCGGCAGCGGACAGGGCGTCCTCGACCTGACCGACCTGACGCTCGACGGCAGGACGGTCAACACACGGGTCGACCTGCGCGTCGGCGAAGTGCTGATCAGACTGCCCAAGGACGCGACCGTGCACCTGACCTACCACGTCGCCGTCGGCGCCATCCGCCTGCCGGAGAAGGACCACGGCGGGCTGAACGTCAACAGCGAAGGGGCCGTGCCGGTCGTCTTCGCCCCGCCCGCGGGCACCATGAACACCGGCACGGTCAACGTCCACGTGCGGATCGGCGCCGGTGACCTGCGGATCGAGCGCGCCACGGCCGGGACCGGTACGGGGACGGCCCCGCTCGCGCCGACCGCGCCCGCCGTACCCGGCGCGCGCCACGTGCCCGTACCCGGCGTGCCCGGCCCGCCCGCAGGACAGGTGAACCGATGAGAAGGCACCGCTTCGAACCCGCCGTCCTGGTCATGGGCCTGGTGCTGCTCTGGCTGACGGCGTGCTTCATCCTCGACGCCTGCCAGGTCTGGGACCTGCGGCCCGAGGACTCCGTCCCGCTCGTCGTCAGCGGTCTGGCCCTGACGGTGGCCACCGCGATCGTCACACAGGTCGTGAGGGCGGTACGGGGGCGCCGGAAGCGCCGCCGCGCGTAGCGGAGCCCGAGCCGTCGGCGGCGTGCGCGCCGGGACCCGGCACCGCGTCGCCGCCCTTGCCGCGCCGCCGCGCGAGCAGCGCGTCCAGCGACAGATAGGGCGTGCCCGCGAGCACCAGCGGCAGCCAGGCCATCAGATACGCGAGGTCGTTGCCGTAGTAGTACGGCGTCGAGGACCAGCTCACCGTCAGCCACAGACTGAGCGAGACCAGCGCGCCGCCGAGGGCGGCGACCCGGCCGAGGAGCCCGAACAGCGTGCCGAGCCCCGCCGCTGTCTCACCGAGCGCGATGGCGTAACCGAAGCCGTGCGGCGCCTTCAGCGCGAGGTCGATCATCGCGGGGATCGCCGCGGTGTCGTGGGCGCCGTGCAGGATCTGCACCAGCGAGCCGTTCGCGGAGTCGGTGAAGAAGGTGTCGCTGGTCAGCTTGTCGAGCCCGGCGTAGATGAACGTGACGCCGAGGAAGATCCGCAGCGGCAGCAGTGCGTAGCGACGGGCGGTGTCCCGCCGGACGTCGAGCCGTTCGAGCATCGTGTTCCGCCAATCCCGCCGCCCGTGCGTTCCCTGATGAGAACGATTCTGCCGGTACGGCGCCCTCGGGGGGACATACGTACGCCCGGCGGCTGTCACTCAAGGCGGCGGGCAGAAAGCGCGGGACCGCAGAAAGACCCGCACGTCTCTGGCAGTACGCGGCCCCGCCCCCGATACTCAGGCATCGCACGGACCCGACGGGTGGAGGTATCCGAGTTGCCGTACGACCTGACGATCTACCTGGCCCACCGCGACGACTACGCGGACTTCCTCACCGCGACCGACGAGGAGGCGTCCGTCGTCTGGCACCGCAGGCAGGGCGACCACACCGACAGGGCCGACCTCCTGGAGCGTACGGAGGCCGCGTACGGCAGGACCCAGGCCGCCCTCAATGTGCTGGACATCGAGGGCGGCGGCCCGCTCACCGAGGCGAAGGCCCTGGTCGGCCGCATCCGGTCCTTCTACGACATGGACGAGATCCCGGACAGCGCGTGGGAGGAGTACAAGGCGGCCAGGAGCCGCTACGTCACCGCGGCCCGCGAGAGCCTGGCGGCGCACTGACCGCGCGTCACTCCCACTCGATGGTGCCCGGCGGCTTGCTCGTCACGTCGAGCACCACGCGGTTGACGTCGGCCACCTCGTTGGTGATCCGGGTGGAGATCTTCGCCAGCACCTCGTACGGCAGCCGCGACCAGTCCGCGGTCATGGCGTCCTCGGAGGAGACCGGGCGCAGCACGATCGGGTGGCCGTAGGTGCGGCCGTCGCCCTGGACGCCGACGGAGCGGACGTCGGCGAGCAGCACCACCGGGCACTGCCAGATGTCGCGGTCGAGCCCGGCCGCGGTCAGCTCCTCGCGGGCGATGGCGTCGGCCTCGCGCAGCAGGTCGAGCCGGTCGCGGGTGACCTCGCCGACGATCCGGATGCCGAGCCCGGGGCCGGGGAACGGCTGCCGCTGCACGATCTCCTCGGGCAGGCCCAGCTCCTGGCCGACCATTCGCACCTCGTCCTTGAACAGCTTGCGCAGCGGCTCGACGAGCGTGAACTGGAGGTCTTCGGGCAGGCCGCCGACATTGTGGTGCGACTTGATGTTCGCGGTGCCGGTGCCGCCGCCGGACTCGACCACGTCCGGGTAGAGGGTGCCCTGGACCAGGAACTCCACCGGCTCGTCGCCGGGGGCCTCGGCGACGATCTCCGCCTGCGCCTGCTCGAAGACCCGGATGAACTCCCGGCCGATGATCTTCCGCTTCTGCTCCGGGTCGCTGACCCCGGCGAGCGCGTCCAGGAAGCGGTCGGTGGCGTCCACGACCTTGAGCTGGACGCCGGTCGCGGCCACGAAGTCCTTCTCGACCTGCTCGGTCTCGCCCTTGCGCATCAGTCCGTGGTCGACGTACACGCAGGTGAGCCGGTCACCGATGGCCTTCTGGACGAGGGCGGCGGCGACCGCGGAGTCCACGCCGCCGGACAGCCCGCAGATGGCCCGGCTGCTGCCGACCTGCTCGCGGATCATGGCGATCTGCTCGTCCACGACATTGACGGTCGTCCACGTCGGCGCGAGGCCCGCGCCGCGGTAGAGGAAGTGCTCCAGGATCTGCTGGCCGTGCGTGGAGTGCAGCACCTCGGGGTGGTACTGGACGCCGTACAGCCGCTTCTCGTCGTTCTCGAACGCGGCGACCGGCACCACGTCGGTGGACGCCGTCACGGCGAAGCCCTCGGGCGCGGCCGAGCAGGCGTCGCCGTGCGACATCCACACCGACTGCTCGGCGGGGGTGCCCTCGAAGAGGGTGGAGCCGGGCTTGGAGACGGCCAGCGCGGTGCGGCCGTACTCCCGCGCCCCGGTGTTGTCGACGGTCCCGCCGAGCGCCGTCGCCATGAGCTGGAAGCCGTAGCACATGCCGAAGACGGGGACGCCCGCCGTGAAGATCGCCGGGTCCAGGGTGGGGGCGCCCGGCTCGTAGACCGAGGACGGGCCGCCGGACAGGATGATCGCGCTCGGCCGCTTCGCCAGCATCTCGCTCACCGGCGTCGTGGAGGGCACGATCTCGCTGTACACCCGGGCCTCACGGACCCGGCGCGCGATCAGTTGCGCGTACTGCGCACCGAAGTCCACGACCAGGACCAGGTCCGGTGTATCCGGTGTGCCCGACGAGGGGGCGGGGGCGACTGGCGTTACCACGGTGTGCCTTCCGGCGGTTCCAACGGGGATAGGACCCGATTCTACCGGGGCGGCGGACTCCCTCCTTCCCCCGGCTTGCCCCGCGGGAGGCGAGGGGGGCACACTGACGCCATGCACACGCGCAGCGTCACGTTTACCTATGGCACCGGCTGGTCCGGCTGCCATGGTCGCGTCGCGTGAGCTGACGAGCGACTTCCCAGGCGCCCCGGGCCGGACGGCCCGGGGCGCCTGTCGTTTCGCTCCCCCGGGACCCGAGGCCCGCGGCGCCGCCCGCCCCTCCCGAGGAGAGCAGACATGACGACCCCGACCCCGACACCTATCTCCGTCCCGGCCCCCGCGACCGCGTCCGCGGGCACCGAGAGCGTCCCGGACGGCCCGGACGCCCACGGCGTCCCGGAGTCCGCGGACGCGGTCATCGCGCGCAAGCGGCGGCGGATCGACGATCTCGACACCCGGATCATCGGCCTGGTCAGGGAACGGATGACCGAGTCGGCCGACATCCAGCGCGCCCGCATGACGTCCGGCGGTCGCCGGGTGAGTCTGAACCGCGAGATGGAGGTGCTGACGCACTACAGCGCGGAGTTGGGGAGGCCGGGCACGTCACTGGCGATGACGCTGCTGGAACTGTGCCGCGGCAAGGTGTGAGCGGCGCGGCCGGAGCGGCCCGCGAGGCGTGACGTTTCGCCCTTTCGAGCGGCATCACCCGTACGGCACGTGACCGGCCCGCGATGGCTTCGTTGGAGGTGGTGTCCGTGCCATCCAGGGGCGGTAACCCAACACCACGCGTGGAACTGGACACCGCCTAGACGCAGCTAGGCGGGGTGTGACCGATGCGATGAGGCGACCGCAGGTGTGCGGTCGCCGTGGGACCTCGTGTCGGTGCTATGTGACCGGACGGCAGGGGACAGCAGCCCGGTCACGACTCAAAGAGGCGGTCGGCTCCGGGGACGCTTGGATCCGGCCGCTCTGCGAGAACCCACATTACTCATGTACGGCTCCCGGCACGGACTTCCCGTCCACGATCGGGTGACACAGCGCGTGCCCGTGCGCACGGGTACGCGTCGGCGCGCGCGGACGCGTCACCCGAACGCGTCAGTCACCGCAGTCAGTTCAGGCAGTTCAGCCGGTTCAGGTAGTTCAGCCGGTTCAGCCGGTTCAGCCGCGTCACTCTGCCGCGGACCTGGGCGGCACCGCGGGGACCGGCAGCATCGGAAGCCGCAGCGCGCCGAAGGCTCCCTCCGGCACCACCGGGGCGGCGGGCCGTACCGCGGCGATCCTGCGGTAGCCCTCGCCCTGGGCCGGACGCGGGTCCGCCTCGCCCTTGTTGGGCCACAGCGACATCGCGCGCTCCGCCTGCGCGGTGATCGTCAGCGACGGATTGACGCCGAGATTCGCCGAGACGGCCGAACCGTCGACCACATGGATGCCCGGGTGCCCGTAGAGCCGGTGGTACGGGTCGATGACGCCGTGGTCCGCGTCCTCGCCGATCGGGCAGCCGCCCAGGAAGTGCGCGGTCATGGGGCGTTCGGTGGCCTCGCCGACATTGCTGCCCGCGAAGCCGTTGATCTCCTCGGCTATCAACTCCGCGGCCCGCGCGCCCTCCGGGATGTGCGTCGGGTTGGGAGCGCCGTGGCCCTGACGGGCCGTCAGCAGCCCTTTGCCCAGGCCCTTGGCCTTGCGGTAGGTGGTCAGCGAATTGTCGCTGGTCTGCATGACCAGGCCGATGATCGTCCGCTCCGACCAGTGGAAGTTGGACAGCGAGCGGAGGCCGACCGCCGGGTGGCGCAGGTAGTTGACGGCGAATTCGGCCCAGCGCGGCACCTTCCCGCCGTACGGCGCCGCCATGATCGACAGATTCCCCATCGCGTTGGAGCCCTTGCCGTAGCGGACCGGCTCGATGTGGGTGTGGTCGTTGGGGTGCACGGACGAGGTGATCGCGACGCCCTTGGTGAAGTCCAGCGCGCGGTCCGGGTGCCGCTTGCGGTAGCGGCGGGTGGAGGTCTGCGCGCCCACCAGCGCCTCGGAGTTGGTACGGGTCAGCTCGCCGAGCTTCGCCGAGATGCCGGGCAGCCGGCCGCCGTCGCGCATCGCGTGCAGCAGCGTCTGCGTCCCGTACGTGCCCGCCGCGACCACGACCTGACGGGCCCTCAGCACCGCCCGCTCGCCCTTCTTGCGCTGGTCGGTGGGGACGGCGGTGACACGGTAGCCGCCCTCGGGGTCCTCGGTGAGGTCGGTGACGGTGGTCATCGGGTGGATGACGGCGCCCGCGCGCTCGGCGAGGTGCAGATAGTTCTCCGTGAGGGTGTTCTTCGCGCCGTGCCGGCAGCCGGTCATGCACTCGCCGCACTCGGTGCAGGCCCGCCGCGCGGGGCCGGTTCCGCCGAAGTACGGGTCGGGCACCTCGCCGCCGGGCGCCGCCTTCGACGCGCCGCCCGCGTCCTGGCCGTCGCCGAAGAACACCCCGACCGGCGCGAGGTGGAAGCTGTCGCCGACGCCCATCCGCTCGGCCGCCGCCTTCAGATGCTCGTCCGAGGGGGTGAGCGTGGGGTTGGTGCGCACCCCGAGCATCCGCTGGGCCTGGTCGTAGTACGGCGCCAACTCCTGCTGCCAGTCGGTGATCGCGCCCCACTGCCGGTCCTCGAAGAACGCCTTCGGGGGCACGTACAGGGTGTTGGCGTAGTTCAGCGAGCCGCCGCCGACGCCCGCGCCCGCCAGCACCAGGACGTTGCCGAGGACGTGGATGCGCTGGATGCCGTAGAGGCCGAGCGCGGGCGCCCACAGGTAGTTGCGGACGTCCCAGGAGTTCTTCGGCAGTTCGTCGCGGGCGAAGCGGCGGCCGGCCTCCAGCACGCCGACCCGGTAGCCCTTCTCGGTCAGCCGCAGCGCGGAGACGGAGCCGCCGAAGCCGGAGCCGATGACGACGACGTCGTAGTCGTAGCCGTCTTCCTGTGACACGTGATCCTCCGTGCGTCGGTGCGGAACTCGTCCGGTCCGGCCGGGTCGGCGGGCAGGGCGTGGGCGGGGCGCGGGCGGCGGGCGAGGGCCGGGCAGCGCGCGGGCGGGCGGGGGTCAGCGCATCCGCAGGGCCTTCATCGCCTTCAGCGAGACGGTGAGGAACTTCGCGTACGTCTCGTCGGTCATGCCGAGCGAGGGCGCCATCGGCAGAAGGCGCTGGGTGGCGACGGTCTGGGCCTCGGTGTGCTTGAGGATGCCCTCGGAGCCGTGCCTGCGGCCGAGCCCGGAGTCCTTCATGCCGCCCATCGGCGCCCGGACACTGCCGTACGCGGCGGCGTACGCCTCGTTGATGTTGACCGTGCCGGAGCGCAGCCGGGCCGCGATCCGCGCGCCGCGCCGGGTGTCCTTGGTCCACACACTGGCGTTGAGGCCGTAGTCGGTGTCGTTGGCGCGCTCGATCGCCTCCTCCTCGTCGCGGAAGCGGTAGACGGACACGACGGGGCCGAAGGTCTCCTGCGCGCAGACGGCCATCGGGGCCTCGACGCCGTCCAGGATCGTCGGCTCGTAGACGTACGGGCCGATGTCGGGGCGGGCCCGGCCGCCGGCCATTACCGTGGCGCCCTTCTCGCGGGCCTCCTCGACGTGCCGGACGACGGTCTCCAACTGCCGTTCCCCGGCCAGCGATCCCATGCCCGCGCCGTACGCGAGGGCCGTGCCGAGCCTGATCGCCTTCGTGCGCGCGGCGAACTTCTCCAGGAACGCGTCGGCGACCGACTCGTCCACCAGCAACCGCTCGACGGAGACGCAGAGTTGACCGGCGGAGGCGAAGCAGGCGCGGACGGCGCCGTCGGCGGCCTTGTCGAGGTCGGCGTCGCGCAGCACCAACAGGGGGTTCTTGCCGCCGAGTTCGAGGGAGGCCCCGATCAGCCGGGCGGCGGCGCGCTGGGCCACGTCGCGGCCGGTGCGCGTCGAGCCGGTGAAGGACACGTAGTCGGCGTGCTCGACCAGGGCCGGGCCGACGACCGGGCCCTCGCCGATCACGATCTGCCACACGTCGGCGGGCAGCCCCGCCTCGACCAACTGCTCGCGCGCCCACAGCGCGGTCAGCGCGGTCTCGGTGTCCGGCTTCATCACCAGGGCGTTGCCCGCCACGAGTCCGGGCAGCGCGTCGCCGACGGACAGCTCCAGCGGGTAGTTCCAGGGCGCGATCTGGCCGACGACCCCGCGCGGCTGCCGCAGCTCCACGGCCTTGGTCAGCGTCGGGATGGCGCCGGTGTGCCGCTTGGGCTTCAGGTACGCGGGGGCCTTGCGGCCGTAGTGCCGGGCCGCCATCGCGACCACCTGCACCTCTTCGTGCGCGTGCATGCGCGCCTTGCCGGTCTCCACCTGGATCAGGTCGAGCACCTCGGCCTGCCGGGCGAGCACCAGGTCGTGGAAGCGGAGCAGGACCGCCGCGCGCTGCCGTACGGGGGTGGCGGCCCACGCCTTCTGCGCCGTGCGGGCGCGCGCGAACGCCTCCGCGACCTCCTCGGGCGTGGTCTCCGGCAGGTCGGCGAGCTTGTCGCCGGTCAGCGGGGTGTGGCTGGCGGTACGGCCTCCCCCTGCTTGCCAGCGGGGGGACCCCCAGCCGATGACGTCGCGGGTGAGGCGGGCGACCAGATCGGGGGTGACGACGTCCTTCGGGCCGCGCGCCGTGGTGGGCGCGACCGGGTTTCCGTCGGTGGGGCCGTCGGTGGGGCGGCCGTCTGCGGGGGGCGTGCTGCGCTCCAGCGAATCCGTCATGCCGGTGAGATTACGACCGTCCGGCACCGATTGGATACCCGTGAGTAAGTATTTTCCTCGTGATCCGTGCAACTAAGCCAGCAATCGGTGGCGTCGTACGGATCTTCGCAGGTCACGTGGGTTGCCCGGAGGGGCAGTGGCGGCAGGTGCCGGGCGCCCGCGGGGCGCGTACGTGTCGGTGGAACATCAGTGCGGACGGAAGGCGGCGCGCGCCGCGTCGAAGGTGTCCCGCGCCCGCTCGACCTGCTCGATCGGCGCCGACAGCCACATGTCGTACATCCGGCCGCCCTCCGTCCAGCACAGGTCGAACGTCCGGCGCGCGCCGTTGCCGTCCGCGAAACCGTCGTACGTGAACTGCCACAGCGCGGCGGGCCGCCCGCGCTGCGTGGTCTCGGTGATCACGCCGTCCCGGTACCCCGGATAGACACTGCCCGCCCGGGGACCGGCCAGATCCTGGTCGCGCAGCACCGCGTACGGGCCGCGCGGGTCGGGCGACTGCTCGCGCTCGCCGAAGCGGAAGGCGCGGTCGGGCGACCAGTAGTACACCCGCAGGACGCCGCTGCTGTCGCGCTGCGCGTCGCGTACGTATCCGGCGGGCAGCGCCAGCGAGAAGCCGGTCGGATCGGTGACGCGCTCGTACCCGGCCGGGAGGGCCGGGGCCGTCGGCGGGGGTGTCGTCGGGCTCGGCGTCGTGGGCGGCGGGGTCGTGCCCGTCACCGGCGCCGTGCTCGGCGGGGGCGACGCGGCGCGGGCGCCGCCGTCGTCGTGCCGGACGACCAGCACCGCGGCCAGCGCGCCGCCGCCGACCGCGAGGGCCGCCACGCTCACGGCGGCGGCGAGGACACGGCGCCTGCGGCCCTTCGGGCGGGGGGTCGCCCGCGGCTCGGGCTCCGCGTCACGCGGGGGTTCGACCGCCGGGACCACCGGTACGTGCTGGGCGGGCGGCGGCTCACCGGTCTCCGCGTACGCCGTCAGCAGCGTCTGCGCCCGCGCCGCGCCCATCCGGCGGCCCGGGTCCCGGTCGAGCAGCGCCGTGACCACCGGCAGCAGCGGCTCCGCCGCCTCGGGCGTCCTGATCGTGTCGATCGCGACCGCGTGCACGATCTCGCCTATCGACTCGCGGTGGAACGGGGACTCGCCGTCCACCGCCGCGCACAGCAGCGCGCCGAGCGACCACAGGTCGGACTCCGGGCCCGCCGCACGGCCCGACATCCGCTCGGGCGAGGTGTACTCCGGCGACCCCACGAAGGACCCGGTCTCGCTGATCGTCGCGCTGCCCGCGACCCGGGCGATTCCGAAGTCCGTCAGCACGACGCGTCCGGTGCCGCGCTCGATCAGTACGTTCGCCGGTTTCACGTCACGGTGCTGGACCTCGCTCGCGTGCGCCGCCCGCAGCGCGCCCGCCACGGCCGCGCCGATCCGCGCCGCCTCCCGCGGTTCCAGGGGGCCGTCCTGTGCCAGCACGTCCGCCAGCGAACGGCCGTCCACCAGCTCCATCACGATCCACGGGCGGCCGTCCTGCTCCAGCACGTCGTACACGACGATCACATGCGGGTGCCTGATCCTGGCCACGCTGCGCGCTTCGCGCAGTGCCCGGTCCTGGCCGCCCTCGGGCAGGTGCAGCTCCTTGACCGCCACCGGTCGGTGCAGCAGCTCGTCCTCCGCCCGCCACACCGTCCCCATCCCGCCGCGGCCGAGCCGCCCCGTGATGCGGTACCTCCCCGCCACCACATCCCGAGGCTCCGCCTCCGCCGTCCACCCCCCGTCACTCCCCATACCCCCCAGGCTATCCACCCTCCCCACCCCGGCCCACCCTCCAGGGCCTCCTCCCCAGCGCGCCCCCCCTTTGCGCGGGGCCTGTTCCTCAGGGGCGCGGGGGGACTTCGCCTAAAGACAAGGCCCGTTCTACCGGCGAGAAGTCGCTCTGAACAGGCAAAATGAGGCATTCGCGCTGGTCAGTTGGGGTGCGCGCATTGCTGGGTGCGCGTGCGGGATGGCGGCTGGGCGGGGCTTTGGGCGGGAGCTGCCATGGGGCGAGAGATCGGGGCCCGTAAGCTCGCGCGACTCGGGCAGGCTGTGGACCTGCCCGCAATAGCCCGAAGTGGGCCCCGATCTTAGAGGCTCGCCCCATGGTGGCTGCCTAAAGCCCCGATCAGCCGCCCATCAGCCGTAGCCTCTTGAACCGGTGTGCGGTCCGTCGACGGCAACATCTAGTGCTACAGGCCGAGGCGGTAGAAGACCTTCCCCGCCTTCTGTTCCACGCCCAGTGCCTCGTAGAACGCGAGGGCCGGGGGGTTGTCGGTGTCTGCCGTCCATTCGATCCGGGAGCACGCGGATTCGGCGGCGATCCTCTTCAGCTCAGCCAGCAGCGCACGACCTACGCCGCGACGCTGAGCGCTCTCGCGTACGTAAAGCTCCTTGAGGTACAGCGACGTGTCCGCGCCCGCTGCGGGCCAGAGGAACGTGTAGGACGCGAGCCCGACGACGTTGCCATCATTCCGGGCGAGGAGAACGGTCGCGGCGGGCCCGGAGGAGAACAGGGCCCGGCGGATCTGCTCGGGATCGGCGGCGGTCGGCTCGCCGCCGTAGTAGTGCTCTATCTCTCCGAGGATCACGGAGATTTCGTCCGTGTCCGCCTCGGTCGCCTCGCTGATCTGCACCGCGCCCGCCCTTTCTCACTCCGAAGGTTGCGCGAGGATCTCACGCAGCGCCTTCACCTCCAGCACTCTTCGAGCCTCCGGCACCCTATCGGCGACATCTCGGGCGCGGCACATGATCAGTGCGGTCCTGTGCTCCTCGGGCAACTCGACCACGGTGTTCATGGCCTGTTCGGCGGCCGAGGCGGGATCGCCCGCAATCGCCGTGCACATGGCCAAGTCCAGCCGGACGAGAGCCCGGTCCGTGTGATCGGAGCATGGGTAGAGATCGAGAGCGCGGGTCAACTCCGCGCTGGCACGGTCGGTGTCTTCAAGGTGCGTCCAGGCGTTCCCGGCGTGGAAGGCCATCTGCGATTCGGAGTAGCTGAACGCGGACTCCTCCCGGTCTTCGTCCGGAAGCCGGTTCAGCGCATCTTGAGCATGAGCCAGCGCCACCGCCGTGGCGTTGGGTCGGGAGAGCAAGGCGTGGGCACGTGCTTCAAGCGGCGCGGCGAGAGCAGGCCCGACGCAAGGGAGGCCACCGGCCCAATGCTGGGCCCGTACAGCCAGTTCGACCGCCCCGTAGAGGTCACCGCTGTAGTAGAGCTGGTACGCCTCCTGCGCGTAGATCCACGAGAGGGTGGCCCGGTCTTCGGCGGACGCCGCTGCGGCACGCCCCGTGCGCCACCAACTCTTCGCTCGCTCGTCTCCCATCTTGAGCAATGTCAGGGCGACGAGACCGGACATACGTGCGGCGGCGATGGTGAGCCGCTTACGTACGCGCTCCGACTGACGCCCCGTCATTAAGAGGCGGAGATCTGCGAAGTCGGTGATCAGATCTGGCAACAGCTCGGACTCCGGACGGTATCGGGTGGCTCTGCCGTGGCGTGCGACCGTCCATTCCACCTCGTCCAGGCTCACACCTGAGAGGGGACCAGCGGCGAAGGCTTCGTGCAGCCCGCGTTGCAAGGAGTCCGCTTGCTCAAGTGACGACGGACCGGACTCCGCTTCGGCCAGGACCACCAGCTCTCCGTGTGCCTCCAACGCCCAATCAAGTGCCGCCGCTGACTGTGCGGTTGGCTTACGCCGACCGTTTTCGAGATCAGACACCTGACTCTTGCTGACACTTGCTAATCGGGCTACGTCTCGAAGCGACCGGCTTCCGCGAAGCCGCTTCAACGCCTGACCGAATGACTCGCTCATGAGTCCTCCGCTGTCCGCCGTGTCCGCAGAGGTGCGGACGAGCGCGGACACGTAACTACTGCACCGGACTTTGCCGACAAGCAACGCTACTCGGGTCAGGACGTGCAAGCCGCGCTCCTGGCGGATTCGCCGTACGACCCCCGCAACCGCGTGAACGGTCCGGGGCGTGGCCAACCTGAGAGAGCAGGCTGACATGCGTGAGTTTAACCGGCGTTCGTTCGTGTGGGTGGGGGCAGTGCGGTGACGTTGACTGTGCCGCCCGCTGCGGAGGGGCGTTCCCTGGTCGTGAAGCGGTGGGCCCACCATCCGAGGTGTGTACCGGTGGCTCGGCATGCGCTGCGGGGGCATTTGGGAGCTTGGGGGATGCCCACGCTCGCCGACCGCGCTGAGGTCGTCCTCTCGGAGTTACTGACCAATTCTCTGCGCCATGCGCGTTCCCCGCAGGGGCGGCTGATCGAGACGCGGTACGAACGCCTCGACGGCGGCGTGCAGATCGAGGTGCATGACGCCAACGAGTCCTGGCCCGTACTCCGGGAGCCGTCGGCGGACGCGGAGTGCGGCCGGGGGCTGGCGCTGGTGGACGCGATTACCGGGGCACGTTGGGGTGTGAGCGCGCGAGAAGGCGTCGGAAAGCGGGTATGGGCGGTGGTCGCGCAGGACGACGCGGACGCCGAGGGCGAGGTGCCGGGCCGGTGAGCGGAATGAAGACCGTCTCCCGTGGCCCTGCCGCCGAAACCGACGTTCCCGCACGCCCTGGCCGGACGTGGGAGATCGCCAGCACGGACAACTACACCGCCACGGGTTACCTGCCGACCTGGGCCGAGGACGATCCGAGCACGTCCGGCGTATCGCTCGCACGGCTCTTCGTCCTGCTGGGAGACATGTGCCACCAGGCTCACTTCGACGGTCAGCGGATGCGCGTCGCGCATGCCCGCGAACCGGGCGAGGAGTCGGCGGTGTTCAGCGGGACCATCGACTGCACGCCGTACGCCGAAGACACTGCGGGGCGTCTTCCGGTGGCGAACGTCTGGATCGTTGACGACTACTGGGTCAACGGGCTCGATCCGACCGGCCTGGCGACGTTCGCCGCCCAACTGCGCGCTCAGGCCGACTACCTCGACCGCGAGGTATACCCCCTGCTTGTGGCGGCGCGTGCGGAGTGGACCGCCCGGCATGCGGGCCCTCCCAGTCGTCCGCCCAAGCGATGATGTGACCACCGACTCTCGCCGCCGCCTTGAGGTCCTGAGCCTCCTGCCTCTCCGGCGACGACGTCGCGTCCTTCTTCCGGCTCAGACTGCGCACCGCCACCAGACACTTCCCACACCCGTCATAAGCCGTCACCGGCCCCGCCGGAATCCGCGCCCTCCTACCCCGACCACGACCGCGCCCGCCCGCACGGCCCCCGCCGCCGTCATCGCCAGCAATAGCCGTCGCGTACATGCTCTCCATGGTCCGCCTACCCCTCCCGCACGTCACGTGCGTTCTGAGGAATCCCCTCCGGGGAACTGCGCGAGCAGCCGCTGGCAGTGGCGCGGGCGAAGATCCCGCCCCAGCGGGGCAGTTCGGTTGTCTCCGGACCACCGGCCGGTGGTGGGTTGATCGCGCAGTTCCCCGCGCCCCTGACGGGGCGGACCCCACCGCGCAAGGTGAACGGGCCGGGGCGGCGAGCCCTTGGCGTGGGGCGGGCGTCAGCTCGCCGCGTAGGTTTCGACGGCTTTGTCGAAGGCACGCTGGACATCGGCGCGCCGAGCGTCCGGCCCGCTGACGACGACGACATGGTAGGAGCCGTCGATGATGACGGCGAGATTGAGGGCGTAGATCTGCGTGTCGTTGGCGTCGCGGTAGCTGTACTCGCCCTCGGCGGCACTGTGCCCGCGCAGGTCGAGCGTGTGGAGACCGGAGGCGGCGGACCAGGAGGAGCCGCGGAAGGCGGCCAGTTCGGGCTCTTCGAGCTGGTAGGCGAGCGGATCGCTGCCGTGGTCGGAGACCTTGTCACGGCCGGGCACGACGGTGAGCTGGAGGTCGCTGCCGGAGTAACGGACCTGCCCCTGACCGTTCTTGCCGGAGCGCTGCCACCCGGTGTGGACGGCGACGGTGAACCCGGCGGAGTCGGTCCGCATGACGAAGTCGCTGCCGAGGTCCGGCGGCGGCACCGCCGTACTCGGCGGCGGGGCCGGCTTCGTGGTGGCCGGCTTCGTCGTCGGCGCCGCGGTCGTACGAGTGGGCGTCGGCGTCGGCTTCTTGCCGCCGCTGTGCCCGCCCGGCACCTCGGCCGGGACCGTACGGTCGCCGCCCTTGGCCCCGTTGTCCGACGTGTCGCCGTTGCCTGGCATGGCGAGCACCGCGTACGCGACGACGGCCGCGAGCACCACCAGGACCGCGATCAGCAGCCGCACGCCCAGCTTGCGCGGTGCCTCGTCGCCGCCGCGCGGAGGCTTGCGGTAGACGACCTCCTGCTCCTGGTGGATCTGCTCCTGCCGCATCTCGCTGCGCCGCGCCTGCTCGCGCTTGGCCTTGGTGACCCTGGCCTGCTTGCCGCGGGCGTGCCTGCGGTGCTGAATCCCGGCGACGTCGGCCTCGGCGGCGGCCTTGCGGCGCCGCCGCCGTACCAACTCGCCCTTGCGGCGCACGATCGGCAATTTGGCCGGATCCGTCGGCACCTGGACCATGTCGAGGCCGAGATCCGGCTCGGGCGCGGAGCGGATCAGCGACCGCAGCCAGCCGCCCAACTCCTCGGCCTCCGGCCGCTCCTCGGGGTCGGGCCGGAGCAGCGACTCGACGATCGGCCGCAGCGCGCCGCACTCCTCGGCGAAGGCGGGCGGCTCGGCGCACACCATCTGCACCAGTTCGGCGGCGCTCTCCTCGGGGAACGGCGGATGCCCCTGCACGGTACGGAAGAGCAGCGAGCCGAGCGCCCACAGGTCGGCGGCCGGGCCGACCGGCGGCGACAGCCGCCAGTTCTCGTGCACCTCGTGCGCCTGCTCCGGCGCCCAGCGCTCGGTGACGGCGCCGATGACGGTGATCCGGTTCTGCCGGGCCCGCTCCTGTTCGAGGGCGGACTCGGGGCCGTGCCACGACTGGTCCTCACCCGCGCCCGACAGGCCGCCGCCCGCGAGGACCTGGATGTGCTGCGGCACGGGGTCGTAGCCGCACAGCGCCTCCTGGGCGGCGCCCGCGGCGAGCCCGGCGAGCATCGCCCGGCCGTCGTCGCAGACCAGCACGGTGCTCGCGGTCACATTGCGGTGCGTCCAGCCGTACGCGTGCACGGCGCGCAGCGCGGTGAGCACGTCGGAGGCGACCTCGGCGGCACGGTAGGCGTCCAGCGGCCGGTCGGCGAGTAACGCGGCGAGCGGCCGGGCGGACACCAGTTCGCTCGCGATCCAGAGACTGCCGCCCTCGATGAAGATGTCGAAGACCTGGACCAGGCGGGGGTGGTCGGGTATCGCCGCCGCCGCGCGGGCGGCCTCAAGGGCGCGCCGGGCGCTGTCGCTCAGCGCGTCCTGGTCGCCGTATCCCCGGTCGTCGCCCGGGTCCTCGGCCGTGACGACCTCGGGCAGCAGCACCTGCCGGACCAGGACCTCCTGGCCGCTGTAGGTGTCGAAGGCGCGCGTCTCGACCAGTTCGAACTCGTCGGCGGGCGGCCGGGGCAGCCGGTACCGGTCGGCGAGCACGCGGCCCGCGTATTCGTCCACGACGCCCCCTCTCCGGCCCTTCCCGACCCGATGCCATCCGTGCGGGAACCCTCGCCCGCACCCCACCTTGTACCCGAAGCGGTCCGATCCGAACGGAATCCGGCTGCGGACAGTCCACGGCTACTCACAATACGTGCTGCGGAAGGCTCACTTGGCCGGTTTGAAGGTAGCGAAGAAGGTCGTGAGGGCCTTGGTGCTGGTATCGCTGGTCCACGCGTCGGCCGGAGTCGTGAACATGATGGCGTACCCGTGCTTCGGGTCCGTCACCATGCCGCGATTCAGGACGTGTACCTGCTTACCCTTCACGTCCCGCTTGTACTCCCAGTCGGCCGCGTCGTACGAGCGGTACTGCGTCTGGGCCACCTTGAGTTCCTGGTAGCCGGGCATGCCGTTCCGGCCGGACTTGGCGGTCTTCGCCGCGTTCTGCCAGTCCTTGAGCGCGCTCGGCCCCGGCGAATGCGTCCAGTCCACGAGCAACTCGCTGCCGTCCGAGCCCCGGAACTTCGAGCCGCTGCCGTACCCGTTGTCCCCCACGCGCTTCCAGCCGTTGGGCAGGGCTATCGAGAAGCCCTCGGAGTCGTCGTAGCGGTAGAAGCCCGCCGGTACGGCGTCCGAGCCGCCGGTGGCCGGCGGGGACGAGGCGGGGGTGGTCGGCGCGGAGGCCGAACTGCCCGGCGACGACGGCGACTTGCTGTCGTCCGTGCCGCCCTTGCTGTCGTCGTCGTTCTTCGCGCCGGTCGACGCGGACGCGGAGGCCGAGGCCCCGCCCTTCGGCTTCGACGCCGATCCGTTCCCGCCGTCGCCGCCACCGGAGTTGGCGAGCGCTATGCCGATCACCGTGCCCAGCAGGACGATCACGATCGCCGCGGCCACGATGACCATCGTGCGGCGCGGTACGACGTCGGTGAGCGACGCGCGCGGCGGGACGGGGCCGCCGGGCTCAGGGGCGGCGGCCGATGTCGCGGGCTTCGCGGGGATCTTGGCGGCGGCGGCCTTGCGGACCGAGCGCAGTGCGTCGCGGACCCGGGCCTGGTCGGCGGCGGCTTCGCCTCCGGCGGTGGGGGTCCCCCCGCCGGAGGCAGCGGGAGCGTCGGTCGGGGTGGGCTGCGGGTCCACGTTCAGCACGACGGTACGGGCGTCGGAGGTGGGCGGCGCGACCGGGCGTTCGGGGGCGTGCGCGACGGTGGACAGCAGGGCGTACGCGGCGTCGTGGTCGAGGCGTTGGGCCGGGTCCTTGACCAGCAGGCCCTTGATCGCCTCGGCGAGCGGCCCGGCGTTGGTCATCGGCCCGACCGGCTCGGTCATCACCGCGGTCAGGGTGGCGATGGCCGACCCCTTGTCGTAGGGCGGGCGGCCCTCGACCGAGGCGTAGAGCAGCGCGCCGAGCGACCACAGGTCGGCGGGCGGGCCCGGCTTCTGGCCGCGCGCGCGTTCCGGCGAGATGTACGAGGGGGCGCCGACGAGCATGCCGGTGGAGGTGACGGACGGGTCGCCGTCGATCTGGGCGATGCCGAAGTCGCTGAGGACCACGCGCCCGGCGCCGCGGCCCGCGGGGTCCGAACCGCGGTCGGCGAGCAGGACGTTGGAGGGTTTCACGTCGCGGTGCAGGATGCCGGCGTTGTGGGCGGCCTTGAGGACGTCGAGTATGACGAGGCCGACCTCGGCGGCGCGCTTGGGCGTGAGCGGGCCGTCCTCACGGATCGCGTCGGACAGCGAGCGGCCCTCGACCAGCTCCATGACGATCCACGGCCGGTCGTCCTCCTTGACCACGTCGAAGACGGTGATCGCGCCGGTGTTGCGAATCCGCGCGGTGGCCTTGGCCTCGCGCAGGGTCCTGGTGACCAGGCGCTGCTTCTCGTCCTCGTCGACGTTGCCGGGGAAACGCAGCTCTTTGACCGCGACGGTACGGCCCAGCGTCTCGTCGACGGCGCGCCACACCGTGCCCATGCCGCCTTTGCCGAGGACTTCGCCGAGGCGGTACCGGTCGGCGAGCACGCGTCCGTCGGTACTTTCGACCTCGCTCATGGGATCCCTCTGGAGTGCTGGACGTGTAAACACCCATCATCCCCGAACGGGGGACGCGGAAGCGAACCCGGCTTATGGGTTCGATAGCCGGAAACCGGCCACAGCGTTCGTGAACACCGGTCGGTAGGTGTCCCATTCGGCGTCCGGAGCCGACAGGTAGACCGCGTACTCACGACCACCCGGCTTGCCGAATCCGAGGTCGATCGCATGGAACTTGCGGACCGAGCCCTGGAAGGTGAACTCCCACAGCGCGGCGGGCATCCCCAACTGCACGGTGCGGATCATCCGTTCACGGTGGTACTCGTCAACCTGCTCCTGGGTCTGCGGCTCCAGAGTCAGCCAGTGCTCGTACGGGTCGTCGCTGCCGAAGTCCAGCGAGCTGATCTTCAGGCCGATCTTGCCGGTCGGGTCGATGAAGTCGACCTCGTCGCCGTCGTTCTTGACCTGCCGCGTCCAGCCGTCGGGCACCGGCACCGCGTAACCGTGGTCGGCCTCCGTGACCAGGTGGTAGCCGTCGGGGACCGGCGGGGGCGGCGCCGTGGTGCTCGGCGTGGGACCGGCCGAGGACGTGGTGCCGGTGGGCGGTGTGCTGACCGCCGTGGTGGGGCCGGGGCTCGCGTCCGTACCGGAGCCGCCGTTGTGGATGACGGCGAAGGCGGTGCCCGCGGCCACGAGGGCGACGACGGCGACGCCCGCGATCCACGCTCCGGTACGGCGGCGCGGCCGTTCGGGGCGGTGCGCGCCGGAGTGCGGGCCGGTGTCGGGGCCTGAACCGCCCGCGCCCGTACCGAAACCGGCGGCCGTTCCCGTACCGGTTCCCGTGGAGTAGGGCGGAGGGGGCCCGAAGGAGTCGGCGTACGGAGGGGAGTGCGCGCCGCCGGGGGGCGGGGCGCCGGGCACCTGGGTCACGGTGGCGGTCCGGCCGTCGCCCGCGGGGTAGGTGAACCGGTCGGTGTCGACCTGCCCGGTGTCGGGTTCTGCCAGCGGAATCCGCAGCAGCCGCTCGGTCTCGGCCGCGGACAGCCGCTCGGCCGGTTCCTTGGCGAGCAGCCCGGCGATCACCTGGGTCAGCGCGCCCGCGTTGGCGGCCGGCAGCACCGGCTCCTCGGCGATGGCGTACGCGGTCTCGATCGCGGTCGGCCGCCGGAAGGGCGACTCGCCCTGGACGGCCTGGTAGAGGGTGGCGCCCAGCGCCCACAGGTCGGCCTCGGGTCCGGGCAGGGCGCCCCTGATCCGCTCGGGCGACAGGAAGTCGATGGAGCCGATGAGTTCGCCGGTCCGGGTGAGGGTGGAGGTGCCGGACGCCTGGGCGATGCCGAAGTCGGTGAGGACCACGCGCCCGCTGCCGTAGCCCTGTTCCGCGGAAGCGCCCTCGACGGGTGCGCCGCCCTCGACGCCGAGCAGGACGTTGCCCGGCTTGACGTCGCGGTGCAGCACTCCGGCGCGGTGCGCGGCCCGCAGCGCGGCGACCATGCCGCGGCCGATCCTGGCGACTTCGGCGACCGGCAGCGGTCCGTGCTTCTTGAGCTGTTCGCCGAGCGTGACCGACGGGACGTACTCCATGACGATGGACGGCAGTCCCTCGTCGTCCACGACGTCGTGCACGACCACCACGTTGGGGTGGCTGATCCGGGCGGCGGCGCGCGCCTCGCGGCGGGTGCGTTCGAAGAGGGTGGCCAACTCGTCGTCGTGCATGTGCGGCTGGGGCGGGTGCAGCTTCTTCACCGCGACCTGCCGGCCGAGGAGTTCGTCCTCGGCCCGCCACACGGTGCCCATGCCGCCCCGGCCGATGCGTTCGAGCAGCCGGTACCGGCCCGCGACCAACCGCCCCTCGTCGGCCTGTCCCGTCATCTCGCGCCCTTCCGCCCGCTCCCCCGACGCGCGCCGCGTCTCCCCCGAGACGCACCGTGCCTAGAGGGGAACGATATCGGGCGCGCCCAGCCTGGCCGCATCCGCGGTCAGATCATCGGGCTGGAGCTGCGACTCGCGCTCGGCCTCCACGCGCTTCTCGTAGTAGGCCACTTCCTTGTCGATCTGGTCCTTGTCCCAGCCCAGGACGGGTGCCATCAACTCGGCGGCCTCGCGGGCGCTGCGGGTGCCGCGGTCGAAGGTCTCGATCGAGATCCGGGTCCTGCGGGCGAGCACGTCGTCCAGGTGGCGGGCGCTCTCGTACATCGCCGCGTAGACGATCTCGGCCCGCAGGTAGTCGTCGGCCGAGGTCAGCGGGGCGCCCAGCGACGGGTCCTCGGCGATCAGCGCGAGCACCTCCTCGGCGAGCGAGCCGTACCGGTTGAGCAGGTGCTCCACCCGGGCGACGTGCAGTCCGGTGCGGGCGGCGGTGCGGGCGCGGGCGTTCCACAGCGCGTGGTAGCCCTCGGCGCCGACCAGCGGCACATCCTCCGTGCAGCACTCGGCCACCCGGTGGTCCAGGCCGTGCACGGCCTCGTCGACCGCGTCCTTGGCCATCACGCGGTACGTCGTGTACTTGCCGCCCGCGACCACCACGAGTCCCGGCACCGGGTGCGCCACGGTGTGCTCGCGCGAGAGCTTGCTGGTGGCGTCCGACTCCCCGGCCAGCAGCGGACGCAGGCCCGCGTAGACGCCCTGGACGTCGTCCCTGGTCAGCGGGGTGGACAGCACCGAGTTGACGTGTTCGAGCAGGTAGTCGATGTCGGCGCTGGACGCCGCCGGGTGGGCCTTGTCCAGGTCCCAGTCGGTGTCGGTGGTGCCGATGATCCAGTGCCTGCCCCAGGGGATGACGAAGAGCACGCTCTTCTCGGTCCGCAGGATGAGCCCGGTGGTGGAGTGGATCCGGTCCTTGGGGACCACCAGGTGGATGCCCTTGGACGCGCGGACGTGGAACTGGCCGCGCTCGCCGATCAGCGCCTGCGTGTCGTCGGTCCACACCCCGGTGGCGTTGACGATCTGCTTGGCGCGGATCTCGTACTCGCCGCCCTGCTCGCCGTCCTGCACCCGCGCGCCGACGACGCGCTCGCCCTCGCGGAGGAAGCCGATCACCCGCGCCTGGTTGGCGACCTGCGCGCCGTAGGAGGCGGCGGTACGCACCAGGGTGGTGACGAAGCGCGCGTCGTCGACCTGCGCGTCGTAGTACTGGAGCGCGCCGACCAGCGCGTCCTTGCGCAGCGCGGGCGCGACCTGGAGGGCGTGCTTACGGGTGAGGTGGCGGTGCACCGGCAGGCCGCGGCCGTGCGCGGAGGAGACCGACATGGTGTCGTACAGCGCGACGCCGGAGCCCGCGTAGAGCCGCTCCCACGCCTTGTGCTGCAAGGGGTAGAGGAACGGGACCGGCCGCACCAGGTGCGGGGCGAGGCGTTCCAGGAGCAGGCCGCGCTCCTTGAGGGCCTCGCGGACCAGCGCGAAGTCCAGCATCTCCAGGTAGCGCAGGCCGCCGTGGATCAGCTTGCTCGACCGGCTCGACGTGCCGGACGCCCAGTCGCGGGCCTCGACCAGACCGGTGGACAGGCCACGGGTGACGGCGTCCAGCGCTGTTCCCGCGCCGACCACCCCGCCGCCCACGACCAGCAGGTCCAGCTCGTGCTCGGCCATCCGGGCCAGTGCCCCGGCCCGCTCGGCGGGGCCCAGTGTTGACGTACGCATCCGTGTGCCTCCCATGGTGGCGGCGCTCTCGCGTGCCGCCGCGGTGGATAGCCCTCCACTCGATAGTGACCGCCACCGCCGCGAGCGGCCACCCTTGACCCGCCGTCGAGGGGGGTGCCGGGGCGCGCCCGCGGTGCGGCGAGGCGGTGAACGCCCTGCGGGCAGGGCGTCCGGGCCGTCCCTCTCCTACCCGGCGATCCCGTGCCTCTTCTGCCCGTAACCCGGATGACTGCACGGCGCGCCGTGCGGTCATATCAGTCATTTGTCTGGTTAGCCTGATTTAAAGCCATCCGTGGAGCCATCCGTGGAGTCCCCGTGGTGGTCGCAAGGGAGAGGACTGAACCGCATGCCCGCAGACCTCGCAGTGCTCGGACTCGGCCGCACCGGACTTCCCCTCGCCCAGGCGGCGACCGCCGCGGGCGTCGGCGTCATCGGCTACGAACCCGACCCGGCCGCCGCGGCCGACATCAACGCGGGCCGCGTACCGCCGGGCACGCTCGCCGCCGCCGACCTGCGCCGGATGCTCGCGGGCGGCTTCCGCGCGACCGCGGACCCGGCGGTGCTCGGCCGGGTCAGGACCGCCGTGATCTGCGCGCCCACCCCGCTCGGCGAGGACCGCGCCCTGGACCTGACGGCGGTGTCCGCCGCCGCCCGCGCGCTCGCCGGGCACCTGCGCCCGCACACCACCGTCGTCCTGGAGTCGGCGGTCTACCCCGGCACCACCGAGGGGTTCCTGCGCCCGCTGCTGGAGGCCGACGGGCTGCGCGCGGGCCGGGACTTCCACCTCGCCTACTCCCCCAGCCGCCTCGACCCCGGCAACCGGGACTTCCACCTCGCCAACACCCCCAAGGTGATCGGCGGTTGCACCCCCGCCTGCACCGAGGCCGCCGCCGCCTTCTACGGCCGCTTCACCGAACGCATCGTGCGCGCCCGCGGCCCCCGCGAGGCCGAGGCGGTCAATCTGCTGGAGACCAACTACCGGCACGTCAACATCGCCTTCGCCAACGAGATGGCGGTCTTCTGCCACGACCTCGGCGTCGATCTGTGGGACGTGATCCGCTGCGCCGAGACCAAGCCGTTCGGCTTCCAGGCGTTCCGACCGGGACCCGGTGTCGGCGGCCCGGCCGCCGCCCTCGACCCCAACGCCGTCCCGCTCTTCGCCGCCATGCCCGCCCAGGGCCAGGTCCGCATGCTCGGCCACCCGCTGCGGATGGTCGAACTGGCCCAGGAGGTCAACTCCCGCATGCCGCGCTACGTCGTCCAGCGCGCCGCCGCGCTGCTCAACGAGCACGGCAAGTCCCTGCGCGGCGCCCGCGTCCTGCTGCTCGGCGTCACCTACAAGGCCGACCTGGCCTCCCAGGAGGGCGCCCCCGCCCGCGAGATCGGCACCCGGCTCATCGAACTCGGCGCGCAGCTGTGCTACCACGACCCCTACGTACCGCAGTGGCGCGTTCTCGACCGTCCGGTGCCGCGCGCCGACTCCCTGTGGGAGGCAGCCTCCGAGGCCGATCTGACGGTGCTGCTCCAGCACCACCGCACGTACGACCTCCAGGGTCTGGCGGTCAAGGCGCAACTCCTGCTGGACACACGGGGGGCGACGCCGGCGGGTGCGGCGGCGCGGCTGTAGCGGCCCGCCGCGGCGGGGTTCCCGATCCGCGTGTAGTGGTCATGTAACGACCGGAAGAACAACTTGTCCGATTGTCACCCCCTGCTGCTAGATTTCGGCGTCCATCGTCGAATGCCGTATCCCGGGGGACCCCATGAGCGCCAACTACCCGCCGCCGCAGCAGCCGCAGCAGCCCGGCGGCCAGAATCCGTACGGACCGCCGCCGGGCGCCGGATACGGCTACCCGCAGCAGCCCCAGGCCCCGTACGGCCAGCAGCCCCAGGCGCCCTACGGTCAGCAGCCCCAGCAGCAGTGGGGCGCGCCGCCCGCGCCCGGCGCCTTCAACCCGGCCGCCTACCCGCCGCCGGTGCCGGTCGCCCGCCGCGACAACCCCGGACTCGGCTTCCTGGTCGGCCTGCTGGCCGCGATCGTCGCCGCGCTCGCGTACGGCGGCATCCTGCGCGCGCTGTCCAGCGACGACGGCAGCACCCACGAATTCCGGCTGATGGCGATCGGCGTCGGCGCGCTCGTCGGCCTCGCCGTCGGCAAGGCCGGCGGACGCAACCCGGCCCTGCCGTTCGTGGCCGTCCTGCTCGCGCTGTTCGCGGTCGTCTTCGGCGAACTCTTCGGCGGCGCCCTGGTGATCAGCCACTACGTGTCGGGCCAGGGCGGCTCGATGCCGGTCACCGACATCTTCTTCCACCACTTCGGCGACCTGCTCGACTCGTGGAAGCAGGACTTCAGCTTCATGCGCTTCCTCTTCCTCGCCGTCGCCGCGTTCATCTCCTTCGGCGTCGCGAAGCACGCGGGCGACAACTGACGACAACCGCCCCGGCGCGGTGACGCGTACCGCGCCGTGACGCGACGAGGGGCCGTACCGCCTGCGCGGTACGGCCCCTCGTGCGTTCTCCGGCGTGTGCGCCCTAGCGGTGGTGGGTCGGGGAGACCGTCACCTCGACGCGCTGGAACTCCTTCAGGTCCGAGTAGCCGGTGGTGGCCATCGAGCGGCGCAGGGCGCCGAAGAAGTTCATCGAGCCGTCGGGCGCGTGGGACGGGCCGAGCAGGATCTGCTCGGTGGTGCCCGCGGTGCCGAGGTTCATCCGCTTGCCGCGCGGCAGTTCGGTATTGACCGCCTCCATGCCCCAGTGGAAACCGCGGCCCGGCGCGTCGGTGGCGCGGGCCAGCGGGGAGCCCATCATCACGGCGTCCGCGCCGCACGCGACCGCCTTGGGCAGGTCACCGCTGGCGCCGAAGCCGCCGTCCGCGATGACGTGCACGTACCGGCCGCCGGACTCGTCCATGTAGTCCCTGCGGGCGGCGGCGACATCGGCCACCGCGGTCGCCATCGGCACCTGGATGCCCAGCACATTGCGCGTGGTGTGCGCGGCGCCGCCGCCGAAGCCGACGAGGACGCCCGCGGCGCCGGTCCGCATCAGGTGCAGCGCCGCCGTGTACGTGGCGCAGCCCCCGACGATCACCGGCACGTCGAGTTCGTAGATGAACTGCTTGAGGTTCAGCGGCTCGTGCGAGCCGGAGACGTGCTCGGCGGAGACCGTGGTGCCGCGGATCACGAACAGGTCGACGCCCGCGTCCACGACCGCCTTCGAGAACTGCGCGGTGCGCTGCGGCGACAGCGCGGCGGCCGTCACGACGCCCGCGTCCCGGACCTCCTTGATCCGCTGCCCGATCAGCTCCTCGCGGATCGGCGCCGCGTAGATCTCCTGGAGGCGGGCCGTCGCCCGGGTGTCGTCCAGCTCCGAGATCTCCGCGAGCAGCGGCTCCGGGTCGTCGTACCGGGTCCACAGCCCTTCGAGGTTCAGCACCCCGAGGCCGCCGAGGTTCCCGATCCTGATCGCCGTCTCCGGCGACACCACCGAGTCCATGGGCGCCGCGAGGAACGGCAGCTCGAAGCGGTACGCGTCGATCTGCCACGCGATCGAGACCTCCTTCGGGTCCCGGGTGCGCCGGCTCGGCACGACGGCGATGTCGTCGAACGAGTACGCCCTGCGGCCTCGCTTGCCCCGACCGATCTCGATCTCTGTCACGTCCTGCGCCTTTCTTTTGACCTGCGGCCCCTCAGTATCCCCGTTCGGCCCGCGGGCGGCCCGTGCCCCGTCGGGGATGCGCCCCCGCGCGCTGCCTCGGCACAGGACCTGTGCCCCGTGGAGGCGCGGGGAGAAGAACCGCACGGGGCCGCGGCCCGGAGGACCAGGTCCCGCGCAAGCGCGGCGTCAGCCGTGGTAGTTGGGGGCCTCTACGGTCATCTGGATGTCGTGGGGGTGGGACTCCTTGAGCCCGGCGGCGGTGATGCGGACGAACCGCCCCTTGGACTCCATCTCGGAGACGGCGGCGGCGCCGACGTAGCCCATGGTCTGCCGGAGACCGCCGATGAGCTGGTGGAGGACGGCGGACAGCGGTCCGCGGTACGGCACCTGGCCCTCGATCCCCTCGGGCACGAGCTTGTCGTCGGAGGAGACCTCGGCCTGGAAGTAGCGGTCCTTGGAGTAGGAGCGGCCCTGGCCGCGGGACTGCATCGCGCCGAGCGACCCCATGCCCCGGTAGGACTTGAACTGCTTGCCGTTGATGAAGAGCAGCTCCCCGGGGGACTCCTCGCACCCGGCGAGCAGGCTGCCGAGCATGACGCTGCTGGCGCCCGCGGCGAGCGCCTTGCCGATGTCGCCGCTGTACTGGAGGCCGCCGTCGCCGATGACCGGCACCCCGGCCTCGATGCACGCCTGCGCGGCCTCGTAGATCGCGGTGACCTGCGGGACGCCGATGCCCGCGACGACGCGGGTGGTGCAGATGGAGCCGGGTCCGACACCGACCTTGACGCCGTCGACACCGGCGTCGATGAGGGCGCGGGCGCCGTCACGGGTGGCGATGTTGCCGCCGACCACGTCGACCCCGCCGACGCTGGACTTGATCTTCGCCATCCAGTTCAGCGCGTTGCTGTTGTGGCCGTGCGAGGTGTCCACGACGAGGAAGTCGACACCCGCGCCGACCAGCGCCTGGGCGCGGTCCAGCGCCTCGGGGCTGGCGCCGACGGCGGCGCCGACCAGCAGCCGGCCCTCGGAGTCCTTCGCCGCGTTCGGGTACTGCTCGGCCTTGACGAAGTCCTTGACGGTGATGAGCCCGCTGAGCTTGCCGTCGGCGTCGACCAGCGGCAGCTTCTCGATCTTGTGGCGGCGCAGCAGCGCCATCGCGTCGACCCCGGAGATCCCGACCTGGCCGGTGACCAGCGGCATCGGGGTCATGACCTCGCGGACCTGGCGGGAGCGGTCGCTCTCGAAGGCCATGTCGCGGTTGGTGACGATGCCGAGCAGCCGCCCGGACGCGTCGGTGACGGGCACGCCGCTGATCCGGAACTTCGCGCAGAGCGCGTCCGCGTCGGCGAGCGTCGCGTCGGGCCTGACGGTGATCGGGTCGGTGACCATGCCGGACTCGGACCGCTTCACCAGGTCGACCTGGTTGACCTGGTCCTCGATCGACAGATTGCGGTGCAGCACGCCGACGCCGCCCTGGCGGGCCATCGCGATGGCCATCCGGGCCTCAGTGACCTTGTCCATGGCGGCGGACAGCAGCGGGATGTTCACCCGGACGTTGCGGGAGATGAGGGAGGAGGTGTCCACCTGGTTGGGCAGCACCTCTGACGCCCCCGGAAGCAGCAGCACATCGTCATAGGTCAGCCCGAGTGTGGCGAACTTCTCAGCTACTCCGTCGGCGTTCAGCGTCATGACACCTTCCCGAATGGTCTTGCCCGGCGAGTTGTTCAATGGTAGTGGCTTCGCCGCTATTCCCATGACGCCCTCGGCCGGGCCCGTACACCCGTACGGTCACCAGCGGTCGGACCGCGCGGCCGGACCGCGCCGTCGCACCCGGGTGCCGGGCCCGGTGCCGGGCCCGCCCGTCCGTTTCCGCGTGTCCTACGCCGAGAGACCCGGCGCGTCCCCGGCGGCGGGCGCCCCCGCCGTCTGTTCCGCGATGGCGCGCAGCCGGCTGAGCGCGCGGTGCTGCGCCACCCGTACGGCCCCCGGCGACATGCCGAGCACCTGGCCGGTCTCCTCGGCGCTCAGCCCGACGGCGACCCGCAGCAGCACCAACTCGCGCAGGTGGTCAGGGAGGTTGTCGAGCAGCTTCTTGGCCCAGGCGGCGTCGCTGTTGAGCAGCGCGCGCTCCTCGGGGCCGAGCGAATCGTCCGGTTTCTCCGGCATCTCGTCGGACGGAACGGCGGTGCTGCCGGGCCCGCGCATGGCGGCCCGTTGCAGATCGGCGACCTTGTGGGCGGCGATGGAGACCACGAAGGCCTCGAACGGCCGCCCCAGGTCGCGGTAGCGGGGCAGGGCGCACAGCACCGCGAGACAGACCTCTTGGGCGAGGTCGTCGACGAAGTGCCGGGCGTCGCCCGGAAGACGGGACAGTTTGGTGCGGCAGTACCGCTCGGCGAGCGGGTGGACATGCGCGAGCAGGTCGTGTGTCGCCTGCTCGTCGCCGTCGACTGCGCGCCGGACAAGGGCACCGATGGCCGGAGTGTCGTCGTCGCGCATCCACCCATGGTGCCTCGCCGCGGCGCGATCCGCGTCATCGCGGCCGTACTTCTGCACCGAAGCGTTATGAGCGGCCGAACCCGACGCTGTCATCTCCGCCATGTGAGGCCCCCGCCGATCCCCGAGGAAGTCCATACGTCAAGCATGCGTCCTCCCCCGGGAAACCGAGGACTTGTGGGCGACTTCGCCGGAACGGCCGCCCTCTCGGGCGTACGACACGACGGCTCAGCGAACCAGGCCCCAGCGGAAGCCGAGCGCCACGGCGTGGGCCCGGTCGGACGCGCCGAGCTTCTTGAACAGCCGCCTGGCGTGCGTCTTCACGGTGTCCTCGGAGAGGAACAGCTCGCGGCCGATCTCGGCGTTGGAGCGTCCGTGGCTCATGCCTTCGAGCACCTGGATCTCGCGGGCGGTGAGGGTGGGCGCGGCGCCCATCTCGGCCGAGCGCAGCCGCCGCGGGGCGAGCCGCCAGGTGGGGTCGGCCAGCGCCTGCGTCACGGTCGCCCGCAGTTCGGCGCGCGAGGCGTCCTTGTGCAGGTAGCCGCGGGCACCGGCGGCGACGGCGAGCGCCACGCCGTCCAGGTCCTCGGCGACCGTGAGCATGATGATCCGGGCGCCGGGGTCGGCCGACAGCAGCCGCCGTACGGTCTCGACGCCGCCGAGGCCGGGCATGCGGACGTCCATCAGGATCAGGTCCGACCGGTCGGCACCCCAGCGGCGGAGGACTTCCTCGCCGTTGGCCGCGGTGGTTACGCGCTCGACACCGGGCACGGTGGCCACCGCGCGGCGCAGGGCCTCTCGGGCGAGCGGGGAGTCGTCGCAGACGAGGACAGAAGTCATGACCGCCCTCCGCAGCTGAACCGCGTCACGTTGTGCCTCCAGGCTGTACGAATGTTCACCGTTGAGGCTGACGGCCTCGGGCACCTGCCCGATTCACTTGTCCGCCAACCGCTTCCGCCAGACTCAACGACCCTCACCCGAAAGAGTTACGAAGTTTGCCGACGGTCATCGGCACTCTACGTGATCATGCGCACACGGATCGCCCAGGCCGCAGGTCAGACGGGTGAGAGAGCCGGTATTTCGGAGGCGGAACGATTCCTCTACGGCCGAGCGGCCCTGCCCGGATGCTGCCGAACGGGTGTTATGCCAGATTTTTCACTGTTTGGACGCTCTTTCGCGCCTTGTGGGCTATTCGCCACTAGATTGGCGATGAGTCATATTTACATCTACTACGACAGTAGATGTACGGTCGAGACGCTGACTCTTCACGGCCTCCCAGACCGACACACACCCTCCGAGGGGATAAGCAATGGCAGACTTCTCCCGCCTTCCCGGCCCCAACGCCGACCTCTGGGACTGGCAGCTCGTGGCCGCCTGCCGAGGCGTCGACAGCTCGCTCTTCTTCCACCCCGAGGGCGAGCGGGGCGCCGCCCGGAGCGCGCGCGAGGCCTCCGCCAAGGAGGTGTGCATGCGCTGTCCCGTACGGGCCGAATGCGCCACCCACGCCCTCGCCGTCCGCGAGCCCTACGGGGTCTGGGGCGGCCTCACCGAGGACGAGCGCGAGGCGATGATGGGCCGCTCGCGGTCGCGGATGCCGTCGGCGGACGCCGAAGCGGCCCGCTCCGAGCGCGAGCCGTCGGACGTGCACGACGCGACCGACCTGCACGACGCCGACTTGGACGACAGGTCCGAGCTGCACGACGCCGACCTGCACGATTCTGACCTGCACGACTCTGACCTGCACGATTCTGGCCTGCACGACGCCGACCTGCACGACGCGTCCGACATCCGCGACGCGTCCCACGTGTGAGCGCGCTTCCGCGAGACGCCAGCAGAATCGTTCCTGCACTCCCGGTGCCGTCGGCACTCCCGGTTCCATCGGCCCCGTCGGCCCCGTCGGCCGCGTCGGCCCCGTCCGCCCTGCCGCGTACGGCACGCGCGGCGCGCCGCCCGCCGGGCCCGGCTGACGGGCGACCGGTGCCCTGAGATCAGCGGGCCGCCGCCTGCGCGAGGCGGCCGAGCATCATGTCCACCGCCGGGACGTTCGCCAGATCGGGCAGCGTGAGGGCGACCACCTCGCGCTGCACGGCCGGACGCACCTCCACCACGGCGACGCCCTTGGGACGTACCGACTCCAGCGCCAGCTCCGGCAGCACCGCGACCCCGAGACCGGCCGCCACCAGGCCGACCACCGCCGGGTAGTCGTCGGTCGCGAAGTCGATCCGCGGGGTGAACCCGGCCCGCTCGCACACCTCCACGAGGTGGCGGCGGCAGCGCGCGCACCCCGCGATCCACTGCTCCTGCTCCAGCTCCGCGATCTCCACCGGGCGCCCGCCGACGGCGAGCGCGTGCCCCTCCGGGACGACGCCGACCAGCCGGTCGGTGAGCAGCGGGCGCACGACGAGGTCGTCCCACGACTCCTCGGCCGGGGTCGGCAGATCCACGTAGCGGAACGCCAGGGTGATGTCGCAGTCGCCCGCGCGCAGCATCTCCACCGAGCGCGGCGGCTCGGCCTCCTCCAGCGACACCTTCGTGCCCGGGTACTGCGCGCGCATCGCCGCGACCGCGCCCGGCACCACCGTGGAGCTGCCCGAGGGGAACGAGGTGAGGCGTACGCGTCCGGCCCGCAGCCCCGCGATCGCCGCGACCTCCTCCTCGGCCGCCGTCAGCCCGGCCAGGATGCCGACGGCGTGCCTGACCAGCACGTCACCCGCCTCCGTCAGCCGGGTCTCGCGGGCGCCGCGGACCAGCAGCGGGGTGCCCGCGGAGTGCTCCAGCGCCTTCATCTGCTGGCTGACGGCGGGCTGGGTGCAGCCCAGTTCGCGGGCCGCCGCGGAGAACGAACCGGTGCGGGCGACGGCCCGCAGCACCCGGAGATGACGTGCCTCGATCATCCGCCCACCATAAGCGGAACTTAGGGATACCCGACAGATATCGGTAATGGACTTTGAGGCGGGCCCGCGCCACGCTGAGGAGCCATGGACGCCATCGCATTCGGCAGCACAGGCACAGGCAGCGGTACAGGCAGCGGTACGGGCGCGGGCAGGGGTACGGGCGCGGGCGGCGGCGCCTCGGGGGACGGCCTCGCCGCGAACCGCCTCATCCGTGCCGAGTATCCGGACCTCGACCCCGCCGCGCCCTACCTCAACACCGCCACCGTCGGGCTGCTCCCGGCCCGCACCGCGGCGGCGCTGCGCGGGGCCGTCGACGAGTGGGCGGCGGGCCGCCCCGACACCGACGCCTTCGAGGCGGCCGTCGTCTCGGCGCGCGCCGCCTACGCCCGGATCGTCGGGGTGGCGGTGGAGCGGGTGGCGCTGGCCAGCACGGTCGCCGAGAGCGTCGGGCTGATCGCGGCGCGGCTGCCGCCCGGCGCCGAAGTGGTCGTCGCCGACCGGGACTTCAGCTCCCTCGTGCAGCCCTTCGCCGCCCGCGAGGACCTGGATCTGCGGATCGTGCCGCTGGACGCGCTCGCCGACGCGGTGCGGCCGGGCACCGCGCTGGTCGCCGTCAGCGCCGTGCAGTCCGCCGACGGCCGGGTCGCCGACCTGCCCGCGATCCGCGCCGCCGCCGCGGCCCACGGCGCCCGTACACTCCTGGACGGCACCCAGTCCGTCGGCTGGCTCCCGCTGTGCGCCGACGACTACGACTACGTGGTCTGCCACGCCTACAAGTGGCTGCTCAGCCCGCACGACGCCTGCTTCCTGACCGTGCGCGCGGGCGCCGAGCCGACCCTCTCCCCCGGCTTCGCGGGCTGGTACGCCGCCGACGACCCCTGGGAGTGGTGCTACGGCCCCGTCACCCGGCTGGCCCCCGGCGCCCGCCGCTTCGACGCCCGCCCCGCCTACCTCCCCCTCGTCGGCGCCGCCGCCTCCCTCTCCCTGATCGAGGAGATCGGCGTCCCCGCGATCCACGCCCACGACACCGCCCTCGCCGCCCGCTTCCGCGACGGCCTCACCGCCCTCGGCCACACCCCCGTCCCCGGCCCCTCCGCCACCGTCACCGTCGCCCTCCCCCCGACCGCCCCCGCCCGCCTCACCGCCGCCGCCGTCCGCTTCTCCACCCCCACCACCTCCCTCCGCTTCGCCTTCCACCTCTACAACACCCCTCCGACATCGACCACACCCTCGAATCCCTCGCCTGACCTGGTACGACCGCTCCGGCGCCGCATATAGATATGTGTATAGTCGCGACGGTGGACGGTTTATGGCGGATCGAAATCGAACCGGAAGTTCGACAATGGCTGGAACTTCTGCCCGATCAGCACTACGACAAGGCCGAGCGGGCCGCCGACATGCTTGCGGCGCGACCCACCACGCTCGGGGAGCCGTATTCGCGTCATCTGGGCGGAAAAGTGCGCGAGCTGCGATTCGTCATGGACGGCAACGCGGTGCGCGTCACCTACTGGCTCGCGCCGGGAAGGCGCATCGTCCTGCTGACGGTGTTCCGTAAGACCAGGCAGCGCGAGGACGCCGAAGTCGAACGCGCGCAGCAGGCGCAGAAGGTGTGCGAGGCGGACCACGGGCTCGCCCGGCACAGCTATGACCGGGTGAAGGAGGAGACGGCATGAACCACGCGGCGTGGAAGACCCGGCGGGACCGGAAGCTTCTCGGCGAAGAGGTGGAGGAGTCCCCCGCGTACAGGGCGGCCGGTTACGCGTTCGCCCTCGGCCAGGCCGTGTACGACCGGCGTACGGAACTCGGTCTGACCCAGACCGACCTCGCGCGGCGCGCGGACATGAACCAGCCGCAGATCTCCACGATCGAGGGCGGCGACTCCGTACCGACACTGCCGTTGCTGACGCGGCTCGCGAAGGCGTTGGACGCGTCCTTGAGCATCAACCTCGACGGCGACACCTCCACCTTCGTCTTCACCGCCCATACCGACGAGCGATCCGACGAACCGGCTCCGGGCGGAGGCTCCTCGGTCGCGTGAGCCCACCGGACCCGGCGGGGCGCGTCGCGGGGGGAAATCGGTTGGGGGTGGGGGGGGTGGGCGTGTTGGGATGGGGGGATGGATCGCGCTTATGTACTCGGGTTGTTCGATGCTCAGATGCGGCGGGACGCTCCGCCGGAGGGGGCGGGGACGCGGGTGGAGCGGAGCGGCGGGGTGGTGCGGCAGGTGGGGGCCGCGATGCACGACTGGAGCGGGGTGCTCTGGTCGGAGCTGGACGAGGACAGCGCGGGCCCCGCGGTCCAGGCGCAGCTCGCGTGGCTGAAGTCGCCCGAGGGGGCGGGCCGGGAGTTCGAGTGGAAGCTCTACTCGCACGACCGGCCGGCGGATCTGGGCGAGCGGCTGCGCGCGGCGGGGTTCGTGCCGGAGGAGCCGGAGACGCTGATGGTCGCGGAGGTCGCGGCGCTGCCCGGCGAGCCCGTCCCGCCGGACGGCGTACGGCTGGTGGAGGTGACCGACGCCGCCGGGGTGGACCTGCTGGCCGCCGTGCACGAGGAGGCGTTCGGTACGGGCGCGGAGCGGCTGCGCGAGCGGCTGCTGGACGCGCTCGCGCAGGCGCCGGACGAGATCGCGCTGGTGCTGGCGATGGCGGGCGACCGGCCGGTCTGCGGGGCCCGCATGGAGATGCCGCCGGGCAAGGACTTCGCGAGCCTGTGGGGCGGCGGGACCGTCGCCGAGTGGCGAGGGCGCGGCGTCTACCGCGCGCTGATCGCCCACCGGGCCCGTATCGCCGCCGCCCGCGGCTACCGCTACCTCCAGGTCGACGCGATGGACGCCAGCCGCCCCATCCTCCAGCGCCTCGGCTTCAGCGCCCTGAGCGTCACCACCCCGTACCTCTACCAGCCCTGAGAGCGGAGGCGCGCCCCGCATGGGACTGCTGCTGAGCGTCAACATCGGCCACCCGCGCCCCAACCCGTGGAAGCGGCTGCCGGCGACCGGTATCGACAAACGGCCGGTCACCGGCCCGGTACGGGTCACCGCGCCGGGTCCGAAGGGGGACGGCGCGGTCGGTCTGGCCGGTGACCGCGCGCACGACGTCAAGCACCACGGCGGCGCCGACCAGGCCGTCTACGCGTACGCCCGCGAAGACCTCGACCACTGGGGCCGCGAGCTGGGCCGTACCTTCGCCAACGGCTTCTTCGGCGAGAATCTGACCACCTCCGGCATCGACGTCAACGCCTCGCTGATCGGCGAGCGCTGGCGGATCGGCGCGCGCGGACCCCTCCTGGAGGTGTCCTGCCCGCGCATCCCGTGCGCGACCTTCGCGGGCTGGCTCGGCGAGAACCGGTGGCTGCGGCGCTTCACCGACGCGGCGCTGCCGGGCCCGTATCTGCGGGTGATCGAGCCGGGCGAGATCCGCGCCGGGGACCCGGTCGAGGTCGTGCACCGGCCGGACCACGAGGTCACCGTCGCGCTGTCCTTCCGGGCCTTCACCACCGAGCCCGAGCTGCTGCCGCTGCTGACCGGCCTCGACGCCCTCCCCCGCGAGGACCGCGACGCGATCCGCCGCCGCCTCGCCCGCGACGCGAAATAGGCTGCCTCCCATGTCCCAAGTGCGCTCCGTGAACGTCGCCCGCCCCCTCGTCGTGCCCTACACCGACGGCGAAGGCGGCCTCACCGGCATCGGGAAGCTCCCGGTGACCGGACCCGTCGCCGTCACGGCGCCCGGACCGCGCGGCGTCGCGGGCGGCGGCCTCGCCGGGGACACCGTCTGCGACCTGCGCTTCCACGGCGGCGACGAACAGGCGGTGTACGCGTACGCCCGCGAGGATCTCGACCGCTGGGAGCGGCGGCTGGGGCGCGAGCTGCCCGACGGCCGCTTCGGCGAGAATCTGACCACCACCGGCATCGACGTCAACGCCGCGCTGATCGGCGAGCGCTGGCGGATCGGCGCCGCGGGGCTCGTCCTCGAAGTGACCTCGCCCCGCATCCCGTGCCGCACCTTCGCCGGGTGGCTGGACGAACGCGGATGGGTCAAGCGGTTCACCCGGGAGGGGCTGCCTGGCCCGTTCCTGCGGGTGATCACACCGGGCGAGGTCCGCGCCGGGGACCCGGTCGAGGTCGTGCACCGGCCGGACCACGAGGTCACCGTCGCCTTCCTCTTCCGGGCGATGACCCTGGAGTCCGAGCTGCTGCCGCGGGTCATGGCCGCGGCCGACACCATGAACCGTACGTATCTGGAGGCGGTCAACAGCCGCTTGAGTCCGGCGCGTTGACGAAGGGGCCGGCGGCGGCCCGTACGCTGCCGGGATGACGACTTCACTGGTCACCGGCGCGACCTCCGGCATCGGAGCGGCCTTCGTACGACGGCTCGCCGCCGACGGACACGCCCTCGTCCTCGTCGCCCGCGACGAA
The DNA here is from genome assembly GCF_044753885.1 of Streptomyces sp. NPDC093221. Classification (NCBI taxonomy): domain Bacteria; kingdom Bacillati; phylum Actinomycetota; class Actinomycetes; order Kitasatosporales; family Streptomycetaceae; genus Streptomyces; species Streptomyces sp. NPDC093221. Next base: position 1,101,402 of record NZ_JBIVOA010000002.1, read on the forward strand.
CAGCGGCTCGCCGACACCGCGGCCGGGCTGCGCGAGTTGTACGGGGCCGACGTCGAGGTGCTCCCCGCCGACCTCACCACCGACGACGGGATCGCCGCCGTGGAAGCGCGGCTGCGCGACCGGGAACGGCCCGTCGACGTCCTCGTCAACAACGCCGGTTTCGGCAACCACGGCACCTTCCTCGACGCCCCCATGTCCGACGAGCTGCGCATGCTCAAGCTGCACTGCGAGGCCGTGCTGCGCCTCACCGGCGCGGCCATCGAGACCATGCGTCCGCGGGGGCGCGGGTACGTGATCAACGTCTCGTCCGTCGCGGCCTACATGCCTCGCGGCACGTACGGGGCCAGCAAGGCGTGGATCGTCCACTTCACCGAGGGCGTGGCCGCCGAGACGGCCGGGTCCGGCGTGCGGCTCCTCGCCCTGTGCCCCGGCTTCGTCCGCACCGAATTCCACGCCCGGGCCGGGATGGACGCCTCCCGGCTGCCCTCCTTCGCCTGGCTCGACGCCGATGCCGTGGTCACGGCGGCCCTGCGTGATCTCGCCCGTCGGCGCATTCTCAGCGTGCCCTCCGCCCGCTACAAACTCGCCGTGTCCCTTGCCCGGCACCTTCCTCCCGGCCTCTACGCAGCCGCCTCCACCCGCGCCGGCCGCCGCTTCGACCCCCGTGGGTAAGCCAATCCCTCAGCTCACGCCCCCAGGGCCGCAGCTACGCGCGCCGGGCCGACGCAGGGCCTGCTTTTAGGGGCGCGGGGAACTGCGCGACCAGCCCCCACCGGGCTTTCAGCCCGAGAACAACAGCGACTGCCCCGCTGGGGCCGGTTTTCACGGCGCACCAGCGCCGTGGCTGAGCGCGCAGTTCCCCGCGCCCCTAACTACACGGCGTGCCGCCTCGGCAGAAGAACCGCCCCGGGGGCGCGCCCCGAAAAAGATCGGCGTGACGCCCCGCGCAAGGGAGCCGTCCGGGGGGGCGCCACGGGGAAGGCGGTGTGCCGTCTGTCGGGGAGGCGACGTAGGGCCGGGGTGGGGAAAGGGGGCGGCCCCGGCACCCTCGTGAGGGTGCCGGGGCCGCCCCGGTGGAACCGACGGACGTCACTCAGTGGGAGTGACCGTGCCCACCGTGCCCCGCGTCAGCGGGCTCCTCTTCCTTCTTCTCCACGACCAGCGTCTCCGTCGTCAGCAGCAGCGACGCGATCGAGGCCGCGTTCTCCAGCGCGGAGCGCGTGACCTTGACCGGGTCGATGACGCCGGCCTTGACGAGGTCGCCGTACTCACCGGAGGCGGCGTTGAAGCCGTGGTTCTTCTCCAGCTCGGCCACCTTGGCGGTGATGACGTAGCCCTCGAGACCGGCGTTCTCGGCGATCCAGCGCAGCGGCTCGACGGCGGCGCGGCGGACGACGGCGACACCGGTCGCCTCGTCACCGGTCTTGCCGAGGTTGCCCTCCAGGACCTTGACGGCGTGGACGAGCGCGGAGCCGCCGCCGGAGACGATGCCTTCCTCGACCGCGGCGCGGGTCGCGGAGATGGCGTCCTCCAGACGGTGCTTCTTCTCCTTGAGCTCGACCTCGGTGGCCGCGCCGACCTTGATGACGCAGACGCCGCCGGCGAGCTTGGCCAGGCGCTCCTGGAGCTTCTCGCGGTCCCAGTCCGAGTCGGTGGTGCCGATCTCGGCCTTGATCTGGTTGACGCGGCCCTCGATCTCGGCCTTGTCACCGGCGCCGTCGACGATCGTGGTGTCGTCCTTGGTGACGGTGATGCGGCGGGCGGTGCCGAGCAGGTCGAGACCGGCCTGGTCGAGCTTGAGGCCGACCTCCTCGGCGATGACCGTGGCGCCGGTCAGCGTCGCGATGTCGCCCAGCATGGCCTTGCGGCGGTCACCGAAGCCGGGCGCCTTGACGGCGACGGCGTTGAACGTGCCGCGGATCTTGTTGACGACCAGGGTCGACAGGGCCTCGCCCTCGACGTCCTCGGCGATGATCAGCAGCGGCTTGGACGCGCCGGACTGGATGACCTTCTCCAGCAGCGGCAGCAGGTCCTGGATCGAGGAGATCTTGCCCTGGTGGATGAGGACGTAGGGGTCGTCGAGGACCGCTTCCATCCGCTCCTGGTCGGTGACGAAGTACGGCGACAGGTAGCCCTTGTCGAACGCCATGCCCTCGGTGAAGTCCAGCTCCAGGCCGAAGGTGTTGGACTCCTCGACGGTGATGACACCGTCCTTGCCGACCTTGTCCATCGCCTCGGCGATCAGGTCGCCGACCTGCTTGTCCTGCGCGGACAGCGCGGCGACGGCGGCGATGTCCTCCTTGCCCTCGATCGCGCGGGCGGTGGCGAGCAGCTCCTCGGACACGGCCTTGACGGCGGCGTCGATGCCCTTCTTCAGGGCGGCCGGGGAGGCGCCCGCGGCCACGTTGCGCAGGCCCTCGCGGACCAGGGCCTGGGCCAGCACGGTCGCGGTGGTGGTGCCGTCACCCGCGATGTCGTTGGTCTTGGTCGCCACCTCCTTGACGAGCTGGGCGCCCAGGTTCTCGTAGGCGTCCTCCAGCTCCACCTCACGGGCGATGGTCACGCCGTCGTTGGTGATGGTGGGGGCGCCGAACTTCTTGTCGATGACGACGTTGCGGCCCTTGGGACCGATCGTCACCTTCACGGTGTCGGCGAGCTTGTTGACGCCGCGCTCAAGGGCGCGACGGGCGTCCTCGTCGAACTTCAGGGTCTTGGCCATGCCTGTGAACTACCTCGTCTACTCGTCAAATCACGTCGTCAAGGACGGCAGGAGCAGGCAACGAAACCACCCCGGGCGCCCGGTCCGTAGGACGCGGAAACCCGGGGCGGGATCACTGCTGCGGTAAAAGCGGTGCTTACTTCTCGACGATCGCGAGGACGTCGCGAGCCGAGAGGACGAGGTACTCCTCGCCGTTGTACTTCACCTCGGTGCCGCCGTACTTGCTGTAGAGCACGACGTCGCCCACGGAGACGTCGAGCGGCAGGCGGTTGCCGTCCTCGAAGCGGCCCGGACCGACGGCCAGGACGACGCCCTCCTGGGGCTTCTCCTTGGCGGTGTCCGGGATGACCAGGCCGGAGGCCGTGGTCTGCTCGGCATCCAGCGGCTGGACCACGATGCGGTCCTCGAGCGGCTTGATGGCAACCTTGGTGCTGGCGGTCGTCACGATCCGACCTCCCCCTTCAAAGGGCTCACGGAAGAGTGTCTGTCTGGGTCGGCGACCTGGTAGGCCCGTCGTCGCGGGTGCCGGACCTGCCCGTCGCTGAGTGCTGGCACTCAGCGGTGCCGAGTGCCAGAACCGAGACTAGGACGCGCTTAGCACTCGGTCAAGCGGAGTGCCAGGCGACGCCCTCCAAAGGGGTACCCCTCGGGGGTACCAGGCCCCGTCGTCCGGCGCATGGCGGGCGGGGACAATGGCCGGGTGGACCTCCAAGGATTTGCCGGGCTGCTGTCCGGCGACGGACAGGCGCTGCTCGCGGAGTTGCGGGAGCACAGCCCCGCCGACGAGCTGGCGGCGGCCACCCGGCTGCGGCGCACGTACGACGCCGGGCTGGTGTCGGCGGCGCTGGGGCAGGCGCGGCTGCGGCAGCGGGCCGTGGCGAAATTCGGCGAGGAGGACGCGTACCGGATGTACTTCACGCCGAACGGCGTGGAGCAGTCCACCCGGAAGAGTGTCGCGACGCACCGCGCGGAGCGCTTCAGGGCGCTCGGCGTGCGGCGGCTGGCGGATCTGTGCGGGGGCATCGGCGGGGACGCCCTCGCGCTGGCGCGGGCCGGGATCGAGGTGCTGGCCGTGGACCGGGACCCGTTGGCGTGCGCGGCGGCGCGGGCGAACGCGGCGGCGCTGGGCCTGGCCGACCTGATCGAGGTGCGCTGCGCGGACGTGACGGAGGTGGACACCGCCGGGTTCGACGCGGTGTTCGTGGACCCGGCGCGCCGGACCGGCGGACCGGGCGGGGCCGCGCGCGGCACGTCGATGAGGGGTGGCGGCCGGGCGACGGGCGGGCGGACCTTCGACCCCGAGGCGTACGCGCCGCCGCTGTCCTGGGCGTTGGCCGCGGCCCGTGCGGTGCCGTTCGCCGCGGTGAAGGTCGCGCCCGGCATTCCGCACGAGGCGGTGCCGCCGGAGGCCGAGGCGGAGTGGGTCTCGGACCGCGGTGACGTGAAGGAGGCGGCGCTGTGGTTCGGCACCGAGCCCGGCGCCGTACGCGCCACGCTGCTGCCCGGCGGGGCCAGTCTGCGCACGGCGGCGCCGCTGCCCGACCCGGAGGTCCGCCCGGTCGGCCGGTATCTGTACGAGCCGGACGGCGCGGTGATCCGCGCGCATCTGGTGGCGGAGGCGGCGGCCCCGCTGGACGGCGGCCTGATCGACGAGACCATCGCGTACGTGACGGCGGACGAGCTGCGGCCGACGCCGTACGCGACGGCGTACGAGATCGGCGATGTGCTGCCGTTCGGGCTGAAGCGGCTCAAGGCGCTGCTGCGGGAGCGCGAGGTCGGCGTGCTGACGGTGAAGAAGCGCGGGTCGGCGGTGGAGCCCGAGGAGGTGCGGCGCCGGGTCAAGCCGCGGGGGCCGCACGCGGCGACCGTGTTCCTGACCCGGGTGGCGGGCGCGCCCTCGATGCTGCTCGGGCGGCCGGTGATCGGGACCTCTCAGACGTAGTCCTCCAACCGGGCCACGGTGAAGCCCTGTTGGGCGATCTGCCGGAGCATGTTCGCGGTCATCTTCGTCATCGACTCGCCCTTGAGCTCACTGGGCCCGCGGAAGTGCGCCAGGATGATGTCGCCGGGGTGGAACGTGTGGTCGGGCCGCTGGAACTGCACCTTCTTGATCTGCATCGACTCGCGCCACAGGATGATCGCGCGCAGGCCACCGCAGGACCGCACCGCCTCCTTGGTGGCGGCGTTGTGGTTGCCGTAGGGCGGGCGGAAGAGGCCGGGCGCGGTGCCGTACTCGTGGGTGAGTTTCGTCTGCTGGCCGCAGATCTCGTGCTTCTGCGCGGCGAGCGACTCGGTGTTCAGGTTGGGGTGGGTCAGGGTGTGGTTCTCGATCGAGTTGCCCAGCGCCTGGAGCGGTTTGAAGAAGCCGTAGTCGTTCTGGATGATCGCGTTCGTCAGGAACATGGTGAAGGGGATCTTCAGGTCCTGCATCATCCGCACGAACTTCGGGTCCTTCTCCGCGCCGTCGTCGAAGGTGACGAAGACGATCTTCCGCGTCGTCGGGACGTCGCTGACCACCGGCAGCAGCCCCTTGCCGGTCTTGACCGGCTTCACCGCGGGCGGCGGGGGCGGGTCCGCGAGCACGGGTATGCCCCACTTGCGGAAGGCGGCGGCGCGCTCGGCCTGCGCGGAGCCGCCTGGCGTGGTGGGCTTCCCGGTGCCGCCCGCGCTCGTGGCCGTGCCCGTCGGCGCGGACGGGCCGGGCGTCGAGGCGGACGTCGGGCTGCTGCCCGAGCAGCCCGCGACGAGCAGCAGGCAGGCCGCCGCCAGCAGCGGGAGAGCGGCCCTGCTGCCGGTACGGGCCGGGCGACCGCCGGGGCGGCGACGGGCGCGGGTGGGGACGGGGGTCAGGGGATCGTGGTGCACACCCTGGCTGATGCGACTTTCAGGCGCCGGGTTCCACCGACACCGAGGTGAAGCGCCAGCGGTGCACCTGGCGGCGCACCAACGCCCCGTCCGGGTCGGGCAGTTCCGGCAGTACGGCGTCGTAGGGCGCGTCCCACCACGTGAGGATGAGCACCCGGTCGTCGGGCGCGGTGAGGAATTCGCGGCGGGTCGGCGTGCCGGGGAGCGTACGGGCCTGCTTCCTGGCCCAGTCGAGGAGGTCGGGGCCGCGGCCTTCTGCGGCGGCGGCCTCCCACATCAGCGTGACGGTCATCCGTACAGGTTGTCCTTGCTCAGCTCGTGCACATGGTCGTGGTCGTGCGCGTGGCCCGGCCCGTGGTCGTGTGCGTGCGGGTGCGCGTGGCCCGGCCCGTGGCCGTGCGGGCCGGGGTGGGTGTGGCCGGGCACCGACACCTCCGTGACCGGCAGCGAGGAGTCGGCAGGCAGGTCGAGGGTGGAGGAGGCCCGGCCGCGCGCGACCATCTCGGCGCCGAGGGCCGCGACCATCGCGCCGTTGTCGGTGCACAGGCCGGGGCGCGGCACCCGCAGCCGGATGCCCGCGTCCTCGCAGCGCTCCAACGCCAGTGACCGCAGGCGGGAGTTGGCGGCGACACCGCCGCCGATCATCAGGTGGTCGACGCCGTTGTCCCGGCAGGCGCGGATCGCCTTGCGGGTCAGCACGTCCACCACGGCCTCCTGGAAGGACGCGGCCACATCGGCGATCGGCACGTCCTGGCCGTCCCTGCGCCGGGCCTCGACCCAGCGCGCCACGGCGGTCTTCAGGCCGGAGAAGGAGAAGTCGTAGACCGGGTCGCGCCCGCCGGTCAGGCCGCGCGGGAAGGCGATGGCCCCGGGGTCGCCCTCGCGGGCGTGCCGGTCGATCGCCGGGCCGCCGGGGAAGCCGAGCCCCAGCACCCTGGCGACCTTGTCGAACGCCTCGCCCGCCGCGTCGTCGATGGTCGCGCCCAACGGCCGTACGTCGCTGGTGATGTCGGGCGCGAGCAGCAGCGACGAGTGCCCGCCGGACACCAGCAGCGCCATCGTCGGCTCGGGCAGCGCGCCGTGTTCGAGCTGGTCGACGCAGATGTGCGAGGCCAGGTGGTTGACGCCGTACAGCGGCTTGCCGAGCGCGTACGCGTACGCCTTCGCCGCCGACACCCCGACCAGCAGCGCGCCCGCGAGTCCGGGGCCCGCCGTGACCGCGATGCCGTCCAGGTCGCTCGCGGCGACCCCGGCGTCCTTCAGCGCGCGCTGGATGGTGGGGACCATCGCCTCCAGGTGCGCGCGGCTGGCCACTTCGGGGACCACACCGCCGTACCGGGCGTGCTCGTCGACGCTGGAGGCGACCGCGTCGGCCAGCAGCGTGTGGCCGCGCACGATGCCGACGCCGGTCTCGTCGCACGAGGTCTCGATGCCGAGGACAAGGGGTTCGTCAGCCATGGATCTCAGTTTCCTGTACGGGTGGGAGGCGGGGCGGCCGGGTCGGTTTCGTCGGTCTGCGCGAAGGCGGCGGGGGCGACGGGGGTGGCGGCCGGGTCGGCGAGCCGCATGACGAGGGCGTCCACGTTGCCCGGCTGGTAGTAGCCCTTGCGGAGGCCGATCGGCTCGAAGCCGAAGCGCTGGTAGAGCCGCTGGGCGCGGGTGTTGTCGACCCGTACCTCAAGCAGCACCTCGTGGCACTCGGCGTCGGTGGCGGCGCGCAGCAGTGTGGTGAGAAGCCGGGCGCCGAGCCCGGTGCCCCAGTGGTCGCGGGCGGCGGCGATGGTCTGCACATCACCCGTTCCGGCGATGGCGGCGAGCCCCGCGTAGCCGACGAGCCGTCCCCCGGCGTCCTGCGCGACCACGTAGAAGCGGGTCGCGGCCGGGTGCCGGGCGTCGGCCAGCTCCGACCAGAACATCGCGCGCGACCAGGCGTCCTCGGGGAACAGGTCGTGTTCCAGGGCCAGTACGGCGTCCAGGTCCCACCAGCGCATCTCGCGCAGCGTCACGGCGGTGGCGCTCCCGTGAGCGGCCCCGGTCACTTCGGCAGTACCGCCTTGTACCCGGCGGGCACCTGCGCGTCCGGCCGCCGCAGGTACAGCGGCAGCGGCGGGTCGAAGGGCTCGTCGGCGGCCAGCCGGTACGCGGCCAGCGCCGCGAGCGCGCCCGCCGACTGGTCCTCGGTGCCCTGACGGCGGTCGGTGAAGACCTCCGGGTACAGCGCGGCGCCCGCGCCGACCGACGGCAGGCCGCGTACCGCGTCCGCGATGTCGGCCGGGCGGTCCACGGCGGGCTCGGTGGCGCGGTGCCGCGGGTCGTCGTAGCGCGCCCAGTACACCTCTTTGCGGCGGGCGTCGGTGGCCACGGTGAACGGCCCGTCGAGCCCGGCCGCGCCCGCGGCCCAGGCCAGCCCGTCCAGGGTGCACACGCCGTGCACGGGGACGCCCAGCGCGTCCCCGAAGGACGCGGCCGTCACCAGGCCGACGCGCAGCCCGGTGTACGGTCCCGGGCCGACGCCGACCACGACGCCGGTGACGTGGGCGAGCGTACGGTCGGCGGCGACCAGGACCCGGTCGATCGCGGGCATCAGCAACTCGCCGTGCCGGCGCGCGTCGACGACGGTCGACTCGGCGAGGACCCGCTCCCCGTCGTGCAGGGCGGCGGTGACGGCGGGTGTGGCGGTATCGAAGGCAAGCAGCAGCACGTCCCCAAGGGTACGGCGCGCGCCCGTACGGTCGTGGCCGCGGGCGGCGCGGCTGCTACCGTCAACCGGGAGCATGTGCGAACCCCATCCGGAGGACAACCGTGGCGCGGATCAAGTCGAGCACCCTGGTCTCGGGGCTCACTGCGGCTGCCCTGGTCGTCATCGCCGTGCTCGCCGCGCAGGCGGCGGGCTCCGCGCCCGACCAGCCGCCGCAGGCCAGGCCCTCCACCTCGGCCGTGAAGTCGCCCAGCACGAAGCCGACGCCGAAGACGTATCCGCTGCCCGCCGCCTCCGGCACCGGCAGGCGCGTGGTCTACAGCATCTCCGCCAAGCGGGTGTGGCTGGTCGGTGACGCGGAGAAGGTCGACCGCACCTACGCGGTGGTCGCGGGCAATGTGGCGCCGAGCGTGGGGATACACCGCGTCTTCTCGCGGCGCGCCTCCGGCATAGGAGGCGACGGCGCCCAGGTCGAGCACGTGGTGCTCTTCGCGACGACCGACGGGATAAACGTCGGCTTCAGCGCGGCCGCGGACGGGTCGCTGGCGAAGCCTGATCCCTCGAAGCAGACGGCGGCGATCCGCGAGACGCGGCTCGACGGCACGGCGCTGTGGCAGATCGCGACGATCGGCAGCAGTGTTTTCGTCGTGAAGTAGGCACGCGGTGAAGTAGCCGCGCGAAGTAGCCGCGTCGTGACGTAGCCGCGCCGTGAAGTGGCCGCCCTGTGAAGTAGCCGCCCTGTGAAGTAGCCGCGCGTCTCACGCGCCGGTTTCTGCCTCCGGCGCGTCCGTCGTCCTGCCCGTCGCCGTGGTGACCTGCGCGTCCGCCGGCGCGGGCTCCTCGCCGTCGTCCGGCGGGGTCGACAGTGTGCGGGCCGCGGCTCCGGCGGCCAGCAGGGCGCCGACGTTGGGCGGCGGGGTGTCCCGCCGCGGGTCCCGCGTGTCCTGGGTCCGGATCTGGGCCGGCATGTGCGCCTCCCCGAAGAGACGTAGTTAGGGCGCCCTAACCAGGTACCCGCAACCAGCAGACCACGCCCGGCCGCCCTCGCGCAACATCTTGCCGACAGCCTGTCGGAACGGAGGGCGGAGCGGGGGCCGAACGGGGGATCGGAGCGAGGGTCAGGCGCGCAGCGCGGTGAGGTCCTGGCCGGTCCAGCGCGGGCCGACGCCGGTGACGGTCACCTCGCGTACGTCGTCGCCCTCGCCGTCCCCGTCCGCCGGGGCGCCGACCGTACGGGCGATGACGACCTGGAGCCGCGCCTCCGACAGCTCCTCGACCTTGCCGTCGCCCCACTCCACGACGACCACGGACTCGGGGAGCGACACGTCGAGGTCCAGGTCCTCCATCTCGTCCAGGCCGCCGCCCAGGCGGTACGCGTCCACGTGCACCAGCGCGGGACCCGCGGTCAGGGAGGGGTGGACGCGGGCGATCACGAAGGTCGGGGAGGTGACGGCGCCGCGTACGCCCAGACCCTCGCCGAGGCCGCGGGCCAGCGTGGTCTTGCCCGCGCCCAGCTCGCCGCTGAGCAGCACCAGGTCGCCGGGGGCGAGCAGCGCGGCCAGGCGGCGGCCCAGGTCGCGCATCAGGTCGGGGGTGGGGACGGTGATCCCCACGGAGCCCGGTTCGTGCGGTGTCGCGCCGCGCCGCACCGCCTCGTGCTCGGCGGCGTTCTGCGCGGCGGTCTCGTGCGGCGGCGTGGCATCGTGCGGTGTGGCCATGAACGCGAATGTTACGCGTCGGCGGCCGTCGTACGGGTCGACGCCCGCGCCGCCGCCAGGTCGCGCAGCACCTGCGGGACCGGTGCGCGCACCGAGTCCGCGGCCTGCGCGATCAGCAGCGCGAGCGCCGCGTTCACCACCTCGGGGCGCTCCATGATGACCAGGTGCCCCGCGCCCTCCACGATCACCAGTTCGGCGTCCGGCAGCTTCTCGGCGATCTCCGTACTGTGCGCGCTCGGCGTCAACAGGTCCTTGTCCCCCGCCAGTACGAGACCGGGCAGCCCGTCGAGCACCGACAGCGCGTCGCCCTTGTCGTGGTCGGTGAACGCCGGATAGAACTCGGCGACCACGTCGATCGGCGTCGACTCGATCAGCCGCTCGGCGAACCGGCCGACCGCCGGGTCCACGTCGGAGCCGAACGAGTACCGCTTGATGATCCCCGCGAACAGGTCGGCGGTGGCCTGCCGCCCCCGCTCGACCAGATCCGCCTGGCTGCCCAGCGCCCGCAGCACCGCGGGCGCCAGCGCCCGGAACGCCCGCGCGCCCGCGGCGGGCAGCCCCAGCGTCACCGCGGCCAGCTTCCCCGCCGACGTCGAGACGAACGCGACGCCGACGACCCGCTCCTCGACGTACTCGGGGAACTGGTCGGCGAACGCCATCACCGTCATCCCGCCCATCGAGTGCCCGACCAGCACCACCGGGCCCTCGGGCACCGCCGCGTCCAGCACCGCCTTCAGGTCGCGGCCCAGCTGGTCGATGGTGGCGGGCCCGCCCGCCACCTGGTCCCGGCCGCGCTCGCTGCGGCCGTGACTGCGCTGGTCCCAGTACACCGCCCGTACGGTGCCGCGCAGCGCCGCCCGCTGGAAGTGCCAGGAGTCCTGGTTCAGGCAGTACCCGTGCGAGAACACCACCGTCACCGGCTGCGGCGCCTCGGCGCGGCGGCGCAGCCAGCCGCGGCTGCGGCGCGAGGACGGTGTCTGCGGCTCGGGCTCGGGCGGCGCGACGTCCTCGGTCTCGTAGTACAGCTCCGTGCCGTCCTCCGCCGCGACCGTGCCGGGCTGCCCGCGCAGCGTTCCGTACGGGCCCGCCGAGTCCAGCGCCAGCCGGGCGCGGCGGCGCATCCCGCGGCCGACGGTCACCCGCTCGATCGCCACGCCCGCCGCGGCGCCCGCCGCGACCACCCCGATCGCCGCGCCGACCAGCCCTGCCTTCTCCCACTTCACGCCTTCTGGCACGGTGCTCCATCGCTGTCGCCTGCGCCGGGACCGGCGCCTTCCCCCACGTATACCCGCGGGACCCGCGCGCCGATCACGCCGTGGGACACGGGGCGCCGTCGCTGCCGCCTGTGGTCTCGCCCGCCGAGACCAGGGGGCCGGTCACGCCTACGGGCACGGCGCGCCGTCGCTGGCGCCCACGTATACCCGCGGGACCCGCGCGCCGATGCGGGTGACGATCTCGTACGCGATCGTGCCGCACGCCCGCGCCCAGTCCTCGGCGGTCGGCTCGCCCTGGTCGCCGGGGCCGAACAGCACCGCCTCGTCGCCGGGCTCGGCCGCGTCGCCGCCGAGGTCCACCACGAACTGGTCCATCGCGACCCGGCCCGCGACCGTCCGCCACTTGCCCGCGACCAGCACCGGGCCCGTGCCCGAGGCGTGCCGCGGCACGCCGTCCGCGTAGCCCAGCGGCACCAGCGCCAACGTCGTCTCGCCCGGCGTCACGTACTTGTGCCCGTAGCTCACCCCGTGCCCGCCCGGCACCCGCTTCACCGACGCCAGGCGGCCGACGACCGTCATCACCGGCCGCAGCCCGAAGTCCGCGGAACCGCCGATCTCGGGCACCGGCGAGATGCCGTACATCGCCACGCCCGGCCGCACCAGGTCGAAGTGCGCCTCCGGCAGCGTCAAGGTGCCCGGCGAATTCGCGAGGTGCCGCACCTCGGGGGTGAGGCCCGCCGCCTCGGCCTGCGCCAGCGCCTCCTTGAAGACGTTCAGCTCCCGCTCGATGGAGGGGTGGCCCGGTTCGTCGGCGCAGCTGAAGTGCGCCCACACTCCTGTCACCCGGATGAGGCCGTCGCGCTCGGCCGCGCGGGCCCGTGCGACCAGTTCGGGCCACTGGGCGGGCTGGGCGCCGTTGCGGCCGAGGCCCGCGTCGATCTTGAGCTGCACTCTGGCCGGGCGGCCGGCCGCCTCGGCCGCCGCCGTGGCTTCGCGGAGCGCCCACATCGCGCTCACCGTCACGTCGATGTCGGCTTCGACGCACTCCCGCCAGGGCCCTCCGGGGGTCCACAGCCAGCACAGGGTGCGGGCCTTCAGGCCCGCTGCCCGCAGGGTCAGGGCTTCCTCGGGGGTGGCCACGCCGAGCCAGGTCGCTCCGGCCTCGACGGCCGCCTTGGCGCACGGGACCATTCCGTGGCCGTAGGCGTCGGCCTTCACGACGGCCATGAACGCGGCCGTGGGTGCCTTTGCGCGCAGCGCTCTCACGTTTGCTCGCAGCGCGGTCAGGTCCACTTGTGCCCAGCCGCGCATCCGCTTCTCGTCCATTGCGGTCAGTGTCTCAGGTCGGGTGCTGGGCGTGTCTTTCCCGCCCGCCCGCCCACCCGTGCGGGTGTTTTCTTCGTCTGCGGGTGCCGCTTGTGCCTGGGTCGGTGCCGGTCCGGGGCACCTCCTCGGGCGACGAACGTGCACCCACTTCGATGACGTCCAGCCCTTGTCCGTTCGTCCCCCTGCGGGGGCACCCCGGCCCGTCCCCTCCCGGTACGTCGGCGTCCGCCCGCCGGTGGGGGTGGCCGGGGAAGGGGGGTGGGTGGGCTCGGGTACGTCGGCGTCCGCCCGTCCGGTGGGGGTGGCGGAGGGGGGTGGGTGGGGGCTCGGCCGCTTCCGGTGCGTCGGCGGCCGCCTGTCCGGTGGGGGTGGGTGGGCTCGGGTGCGTCGGCGGCCGACGGTGGGCTGTGGTGGCGGAGCGGGGCAGGGACGAAGGAGGCCGTTCGTGATTCGCCGGACAGGCGCTAGGTGGGGAGGCGGAGGCCGTTGTAGAGGAGTGAGGCGATGCGTACGGCGTCGTCCTGCCAGCCTTCGGAGCGCAGGCCGCAGATGCCGCCGAGGGCGCGGAGGAGGAGGCGGCCGCTGACGTCCTCGCGGATGAGGCCGGCGGCGGCGCCGGCGGTGAGGAGGTGGTCCAGGGCACGGGCCATCTCGGCGCGGGTGTCGTCGAAGACGGGCGAGTCGGTCGCCATGATGCTCTCCAGCACTTCGCCCATGCCGCGGCCGACCGCCGCGTGCTCCACGAGCAGCAGGAGGAAGGCGCGCAGGGCTTCGTCGGGGGCGTGCTGGGCGAGCAGCCGGGAGGGGGCCGCGCAGAGGTCGGCGACCTCTTGGCGGTACACGTCGGCGACAAGGGCTTCGCGGGTGTCGAAGTGGCGGTACAGCGTGCCGACGGCCACACCGGCACGGCGGGCGATCTCCTCGACGTGGGCGTCGTCGTCGGAGAGGAGTGCTTCGCGCGCGGCGGCGAGGAGCGCTTCGCGGTTGCGGCGGGCGTCGGCGCGCAACGGGCGTGGTGACGGCAACAGTCCTCCATAAGGTGAATCGGACTCCGCTTGTGTACAGTTTCCGGAGTCGGGTTCACTTTACTGGGGAGAACGTCCGTGACGATCGAGAACGAGGGGCTTGACGGCCTGCGTGTGCTGGTGACCGGCGGCAGCCGAGGGCTCGGGGAGGCGACGGCCCGCCGCTTCGCCGCCGCGGGCGCCACGGTGCTGACGGCCTCGCGCACCGCGCCGCCGGACGACCTGGACGCCGCCTTCATCCCGGCCGACCTGCGGTCCGAGGAGGGGGTGCGGGAGCTGGGGCAGCGCGTGCTGGACAGCGTCGGAGGCGTTGACGTCCTGGTGGACAACGCGGGAGCCGCGACCGGGCCGATGCCGACTCTGGAGCGGTCCGACGCGTCGTGGCTCGCCGACCTGGAGATGAATCTGCTCAGCGCGGTCCGGCTCGACCGGGCGTTGGTTCCGGGGATGGTCGAGCGCGGCTCGGGCGTCGTGGTGCACGTCTCGTCCATCGCCAGCCACCTCCCCCAGCCCGCCGAGGCGTCGTACGCCGCGTCGAAGGCGGCGCTCAACGCCTACAGCCGCGAACTGGCGACGGCGGTGGGCGGCCACGGCGTACGCGTGGTGTGCGTGCTGCCGGGCTTCGTCGTCACCGAGGGAGCCGCCGGCCACCTCCGGCGGATGGCCGACAGTGAGGGCATCGGCGTCGACGACGTCACGCAGCGGATCGTGGAGCACCTGAAGCTGCCGATGGGACGGCCCGGCGAACCCGAGGACGTCGCCGAGATGATCGCGTTCCTCGCGTCCGACCGCGCCAAATGGCTCACCGGCGCCCAGTTCAGGGTCGACGGCGGCATCATCCCCACCGTCTGAGCCCCAGCGATTCCGAGGAGAGACACTGTGACCTTCAGCCTGACATCACTGATCGTGGACGCCGCGGACCCGGAGAGCGAAGGCGCGTTCTGGCACCGCCTGCTCGGCGGCTCGGTCACCCGGACGGCCACGCACCACTTCCTGCGCAGCGACGGATTCCCCGTGCTCGTGGTCCAGCGGGTTCCGGGGCATGTCATGCCGCGGTGGCCCGACGGGACCTCCCAGCAGATGCACTTCGACCTCGCGACGGACGACATGGAGAGCGCCGACACGCGGGTGCTCGCGGCGGGCGGGCGCCGACTGCGGCCGACCGGCGATGTCGGCCCCGCCGACCGCGAGGGTGCCCGGGTCTACGCCAGTCCGGCCGGGCACCCCTTCTGCGTTCGCCCGGCCTGACCCCCGCCACGGCTACGGGACGACCTCCCGGTCGGCGGCGGCGAGGAGCGTGCGGAGGGGGGCCGTGTCGGGGCTGTCGGCGATGGCCGCGTCGATGGCGTCGTCCATGCCGTTCTCCCAGGCCGGCGGGAGAACAAGTCCGGGGCGGCCGGTCCAGGCGATGTCGGGGGCGGCGAGTCCGGACTCGATGAGACGGAGCTGGATGAGACCGGCCAGCCCGTCGAAGACCACGGGCCGGATGAAGTTGCGCGCCGACGCGCCGGTCAGGCGGCCCGCCTGCGGCGGCTTGGGGATACGGTCGGCGACCGCCATCCACAGCAGGCCGTGGTCGAAGGCGTCGAGCACGTCCTCCAGGGTGGGCAGATCGGTGTCCGTCACCGTCTCGGAGGACGCGCGGCGGGACGTACGGGCCGCGCCGTCCTGGTCCGGCGACTCCGCGCGCAGCGCCCTGGCGACCGCGAGCAGCAGCGGTCGGGACCAGCCCTCGGCATCCGCCGAGGCGCGGGCCATGACCAGGTCGTCCCAGGCCAGACGCGGGCGCTCGGCCGCCTCCGGGGGCAGCGTGCGCGCCTCCAGAGCGGCGAACACCTGGCTCTGGTCCCGCAGCAGGGACAGCGCGTTCGCCTCCCCCTCAGCTTCGTCCGTCGCACCGTCGGCGGGCAGCCGCTCGATCCGGGCTATCCGATCCTGGAGCGGCGGGTGGGAGTCGTACGGGTGCGGCTTCGGCGGACGCCGACCGTCCGCGAGCGCGGCGAGCCTCTCCCCCGGCCGGGCGGCGAGCAGTCGCGAGAATCCGCCGAGGAGCTCGCCGACCGGAGGCAGCGCCCCCACGGGGCCGCCCATCCCGGCGTACGTGTCCACGTAGTGGTCGTACGCGGCGTCGATGACCGGCATGGCGCGCAGTGCGCCGACCGTCGCGTCACGGCCCGCGTACCGGGCGGCCGACTCATCGGCGGCGAACTCCTGCTGGCGGGCGACGGACTGCGAGGTCCGCAGGAACATCCGGGCGTAGCCGACGTAGACGGCCCCGACCACGTAATGCATCCGCGTGGTGCCCTCGCTGAACACCTCCACCGTGTGCAGTACGGCCGCCCGGCCGCGCAGGGTGAGGCCGCCGAGCCGGGTGTCGCGATTGCCGTAGTGGCCGAACTCATGCGCCAGAACGGCCCGCAGCCGGGGCACGGTCAGCCCCGCGAGCAGCGGCAGGCCCAGCAGCAGACGGCGCCGCCCCGGCAACAGGCCCAGCAGACGGCTCTGTTCCGCCACCCCCGCGTTGACCTCGGAAACCAGGTACAGCTCGTCCGGCGCCCGCTCCCCCGCCACCTCCGCCGCCGCCCGCACCTGCTCCCACAACTCGGGCTGCTCCTGCGCCGTGACCGCCACCCCGTCCGGCACCGACCCCAGCCGCCCGGCCCGCAGAAACGCCAGCATCCCCCGCACGATCGCCACCGCCACCAACGCCGTGACCATCAAAATCGTGCCCTCGAACCACGCCGCCCCCGCCGCGAACCACCGCGTCACCAGCAGCCAGTCCAGCGCCGCCATCGCCGCCAACAGCACAAACCCCAACAACACGAACCCGACCAGCAACACCAACGCGCGCACAGCACGCAGCCGGAACGTCATCGACAATCCCCCCACAGGACCAGCCCACCCCCACCGGCACACCCCGACAAGGCCCGCAGATCCTACCCCCCACCCCAAGCCCCCCCGATCCCCCGCCTCACCTGCCCCCGCCCCCGGACGAGCACCCCGCCCACCCCCACCGGACCGTCGGACACCGACGCACCCGAGCCCACCCACCCCCTCCGCCACCCCCACGGACAGGCGGACGCCGACGTACCGGGAGGGGACGGGCCGGGGTGCCCCCGCAGGGGGACGAACGGAAAGGGGCTGGACGTCATCGAAGTGCGGGCACGTTCGTCGCCCGAGGAGGTGCCCCGGCCCGGCACCGACCAGGCACAAGCGGCACCCGCAGACGAAGAAAACACCCGCAGGGGTGGGCGGGCGGGAAAGACAAGCTAAAGGCTGCGCCACGCAGTGGGAACGGCGGCGGCCACATCCAACGCCGCAAGCGGCGCTCCCCCCGACTCCAGCCGCGCAGCGAGCCCATGCAGGTACGCCCCACAAGCAGCCGCGTCCATCGGCGCAAGCCCCGCCGCGAGCAACGACCCCGTAAGCCCGGACAGCACGTCCCCACTCCCCGCCGTCGCCAGCCACGCGACCCCCGTCGGATTGACGCGAACGGGCGCCCGGGGCGACGGCGAAGCCACCAACGTGGTGGCCCCCTTGAGCAGAACGGTGGCACCGAACCGCCCGGCCAGCCCCCGCACGGCGTCGAGGCGCCGCGCCTCGACCTCCTCCCGCGCCCAGCCGAGCAGCGCGGCGGCCTCCCCGGCGTGCGGGGTGAGGACGGTGGGGGCGCTCCGCTCCCGTACGGCGGCGGGCGAGAGGAAGCGCAAGGCGTCGGCGTCGACGAGGACCGGCACCGAGGTGGCGAGCACGTCGGTGACGGCCTGCCGCGCCTCCGGGGAGTCGCCGATGCCGGGCCCGACCACCCAGGACTGAACGCGCCCGGCGCTGTGCGGGGACCCGGTGGACACCAGCACCTCGGGGTGCCGGGCGAGCACGGCGTCGCCGCCGGGCCCGACGTAGCGCACCGCACCGGCGCCGCCCCGCAGCGCGCCGGAGACGGCGAGGACGGCGGCCCCCGGATACCGCCCGGACCCGGCGACGACGCCGACGACACCGCGCCGGTACTTGTCGCTCGACTCCCCCGGCCGCGGCAGCGCGGCGGCGACGTCCGCGTGCTGGAGCGCCTCCAGTTCGGGTTCGCCGAGGTACGGCCCGAGGCCGATGTCGACGAGCCGGGGCGCCCCGGCGAAGGTGGCGGCCGGGTCGATGAGCAGCCCCGGCTTGTACGTACCGAAGGTGACGGTCGCGTCGGCGTGCACGGCGTCCCCGAGGACTTCCCCGGTGTCGGCGTCGACGCCGCTGGGCAGGTCGACGGCGACGACGAGGGCGCGGGAGGCCCCGGCGGCCTCGGCGAGCGGTACGGCGCCGGGCCGCAGGCCGCCCTTGCCGCCGATGCCGACGATCCCGTCGAGCACGAGGTCGGCCCGCCCGATCAGCGCCTCGGCGTCCTCCGCGGCGGCGGCGCGGCCCCCGGCGGCCAGCAGGGCGGCGAGGCCGCCGCGGTGGGCGCGTTCGGGGGCCAACAGCACGGCGTGCACGGCGGCGCCGCGGCGGGCCAGCCGGGCACCGGCGTACAGCGCGTCACCGCCGTTGTCGCCGCTCCCGGCGAGGACGACGACGCGCGCGCCGTACGTACGCCCGAGCAGGTCCCGGCACGCCCCCGCGAGCCCGGCCGCCGCGCGCTGCATGAGCGCGCCCTCGGGCAGCCGGGCCATCAACTCGCCCTCGGCGGCCCGTACGGTCTCCACCGCGTGCGCGTACCTCATGGAAAGTCCTCCGGCAGGGCTCGACGGAAACAGCCTCAACGGACACTACGCGCCCGGCGCGCACCCAGCCCCCCGACCAGGCGGACCGGCACACCCAGCCCCCCGACCAGGCGCACCGGACGCGCCAGACGCATCCGCCCGACCCGCCCCCGCCACCCGCCCGCGGGTCAGCCCTCCGCGATGACCACCGCGGACGCGACCCCGGCGTCATGGCTGAGGGAGACGTGCCAGCCGCGTACCCCCAGCTCCGCGGCCCGCGCGGCCACGGTCCCGGTGACGGTCAGCCGGGGCCGGCCGGACGGCTCCGTGGTGATCTCGGCGTCGAGCCAGTGCAGCCCGGCGGGAGCGCCCAGGGCCTTGGCGAGCGCTTCCTTGGCCGCGAACCGGGCGGCCAGCGAGGCGACACCGCGCCGCTCGCCGGTCGGCAGCAGCAGTTCGCCGGGGAGGAAGAGCCGGTCGGCCATGCCGGGCGTGCGCTCCAGGGCGGCGGCGAAGCGGTCGATCTCGGCGACGTCGATCCCGACCCCGACGATCACTGGCCATCCCCTTCGCCCGACGTGCCGTTCATGCCGGCCAGCTTAGGCCGTGCCCCCACCCGCCGTGCCCCCGGCCGCACGCCGCACCCCCGGCCGCGCTCCACACCCCGCCCGCGCGCCGCACCCCCCGCCCGCGCTCCGTACACGTACGTCTGGACAATGGGGCCCGTGCCGACGACCCCAGCCGCGACCAGTCCCTATGTCGACCTGACCCGCGAGGAGTGGAGTGCGCTGCGCGAGCGCACGCCGCTGCCGCTGACCGCCGAGGAGGTGGAGCGGCTGCGCGGCCTGGGCGACGTGATCGACCTGGACGAGGTGGTGGACGTCTATCTGCCGCTGTCCCGGCTGCTGAATCTGTACGTGGCCGCGCACAACCGGCTGCGCGGCGCGCTGAACACCTTCCTGGGGGACGCGGTGGGGGCGCCTCCGCCGAAGGCAGGGGGAGGGCACCACGCGCAGCCGGGGACGCCGTTCGTGATCGGGGTGGCGGGCAGCGTGGCGGTGGGCAAGTCGACCACGGCCCGGCTGCTCCAGGCGCTGCTGGCCCGCTGGCCCGAGCACCCGCGGGTCGAACTGGTCACCACCGACGGCTTCCTGCTGCCCAACGCGGAGCTGCACCGGCGCGGCCTGATGTCCCGCAAGGGCTTCCCCGAGTCGTACGACCGCCGCGCGCTGACCCGCTTCGTGGCGGACGTGAAGGCCGGCCGCGACGAGGTCACCGCGCCGGTCTACTCGCACCTGATCTACGACATCGTGCCCGGCGAGACGCTGACGGTCCGCCGCCCGGACATCCTCATCGTGGAGGGCCTGAACGTCCTCCAGCCGGCGCTGCCCGGCAAGGACGGCAGGACGAGGATCGGCCTGGCCGACCACTTCGACTTCAGCGTGTACGTGGACGCGCGCACCGAGGACATCGAGCAGTGGTACCTGGGGCGGTTCAGGAAACTGCGCGAGACCGCCTTCCAGGACCCGCACTCGTACTTCCGCAAGTACACCCAGGTCTCGGAGGACGAGGCGCTGGAGTACGCCCGGCTGATGTGGCGCACCGTCAATCAGCCCAACTTGCAGCAGAATGTGCTGCCCACCCGCAGCCGGGCGACGCTGGTGCTCCGCAAGGGACCGGGGCACAAGGTGCAGCGCCTGTCGCTGCGCAAGCTCTGACGCCGGTCACCCGGCGCCGGTCACATGACGCGGCTCGCCCGACGCGGCCACCAGATGTCGAGGAAACGGGAGCCCCGCCGTGCTGCACCTGCGGATGATCGTGCCCGCCGACCGCACCGAGGAGGTCGCGCGACTGGTCGGCGCGACCCTCGGCGCCACCCATCTGACGGTGATGCGCGGCGCCGCGTACGACCCGCTCGGCGACGTGCTGACCTGCGACGTGGCGCGGGAGGCGGCCGACGGCCTGCTGGTCGGGCTGCGTGAGCTGGGCGTGGCGGAGACCGGTTCGATCGCGGTCGAGAACATCGACCTGACGCTGTCGACGAGCGCGGAGAAGGCCGAGGAGGACGCGCCGGGCGAGGGCGCGGACGCGGTGCTGTGGGAGTCGCTGGTCGAGGAGACGCACGAGGAGTCGACGCTGACGGTCACGTACATCGCGTTCCTGACGGTGGCGACGATGCTGGCCGCGTACGGCGTGATGCTGGACAGCTCGATCCTGATCGTCGGCGCGATGGTGGTCGGGCCGGAGTTCGGGCCGCTGGCCGGGATCTGTACGGGGGTGGTGCGGCGTCAGCGCCGCCTGGTGGGGCGGTCGGTGGCGGCGCTGCTGATCGGCTTCCCGGTGGCGATGCTGATCACCGGCGGGTTCAGCGACCTGATGAGCCTGTTCGGGCTGTTCACGCAGGCGCGGTTCGACGCGCCGCACCCGGCGACGGAGTTCATCTGGCAGCCGACGTGGGATTCGTTCGTCGTCGCGTTCCTCGCCGGGATCGCCGGAATCCTCTCCCTGACCTCGTCCAAGTCGGGCGCGCTGGTGGGTGTGGCGATCTCGGTGACGACGGTGCCGGCCGCCGCGAACGCCGCCCTGGGGATCAGCTACGGGGCCTGGGGCGAGGCGTGGGGCTCCACCTTGCAGCTCGTGATCAACCTGGCGGGCATCGCGGTGGCGGGCACGTTGACGCTGCTCGCCCAGAAGTGGCTCTGGGCGAAGCGGCACGTACCCGCCGCCTGACGACGTACGGTCGGCCCCCGCGCGGGGCGGCTCAGCCCAGGGTGGACTTGACGACGTCGGCCAGCCGCCCGGCGACGGACTGGGCGTGGTCGATGTCGGCGGCCTCGACCATCACGCGCACCAGCGGCTCGGTGCCGGAGGGCCGCAGCAGGACCCGGCCGGTGGTGCCCAGCTCGGTCTCGGCCTCGGCGACGGCGGTCAGCAGCTCGGGCGTGGAGTCGACCCGGCTCTTGTCGACGTCCGGCACATTGACCAGCACCTGCGGCAGCCGCACCATGACCCCGGCCAGGTCGGCCAGGGTGCGCTTGGTGGCGGCGACGCGGGCGGCCAGCAGCAGACCGGTCAGGGTGCCGTCGCCGGTGGTGGCGTGGTCGAGCACGATGACGTGCCCGGACTGCTCGCCGCCGAGCGCGTACCCGTGCTCCTTCATCGCTTCCAGGACGTAGCGGTCGCCGACGGCGGTCTGCACCATCTCGATGCCTTCGCGTTCCATCGCCAGCTTGAAGCCGAGGTTGGACATCACGGTGCCGACGACGGTGTTCTCGCGCAGGGCGCCGCGCTCGCGCAGCGACAGGGCGAGGATCGCGAGGATCTGGTCGCCGTCGACCTCCTCACCGGTGGCGTCGACGGCCAGGCAGCGGTCGGCGTCGCCGTCGTGCGCGATGCCGAAGTCGGCGCCGTGCTCGACCACGGCGGCCTTCAGCAGCTCCAGATGGGTGGAGCCGCAGCCGTCGTTGATGTTGAGCCCGTCGGGCTGGGCGCCGATGGTGATGATCTCGGCACCGGCGCGCGAGAACGCCTCGGGCGAGACGCGGGAGGCCGCGCCGTGCGCCTCGTCCAGGACGACCTTCAGGCCGTCGAGGCGGTTGGGCAGCACCGCGATGAGGTGGGCCACGTACTGGTCGAAGCCCTCGTCGTAGTCGCGGACCCGGCCGACGCCGCCGCCGGTCGGGCGGTTCCAGGGGGCGCCGGTGCGGTGCTCCTCGTAGATCGCCTCGATCCGCTCCTCCAGCTCGTCGTCGAGCTTGTGGCCGCCGCGCGCCAGGAACTTCACGCCGTTGTCCGGCATCGCGTTGTGGCTCGCGGAGAGCATCACGCCGAGGTCGGCGCCCAGCGCGCCGGTGAGATACGCCACCGCCGGGGTGGGCAGCACACCGACCCGCAGGACGTCCACGCCCGCGCTCGCGAGGCCCGCCACGACGGCCGCCTCCAGGAATTCGCCCGAGGCGCGCGGGTCGCGCCCCACGACCGCCACCGGCCGGTGGCCCGCGAAGCTGCCCGCTTCGCCGAGCACGTGTGCCGCCGCGACCGACAGGCCGAGAGCAAGCTCGGCGGTGAGGTCGGCGTTGGCCATGCCCCGCACGCCGTCGGTGCCGAAGAGTCGTCCCACAGTGTTTCCTCCGATGATCCGTGCGGTCGTGCGGCCGTCCCGGGACGCGACGATCCCTGTGCCGCCGGGCCTCCCGTGCCCCGCGGTCCGCGCCCCCGGTGCGGGGACATGGCTCCACCATCCAGGGCTCAGAGCCATATCAACAGACAAATGTGCCGATTCCCAGGAATGCGAACGCCTCGGAGGCACAAAGTGTCTCCGAGGCGTTCGATGCGCCCGGCGCGGGTTTGGTTCCCGCGCCGGAGGCGACTTAGCGCTTGCTGAACTGCGGGGCCTTGCGGGCCTTCTTCAGACCGGCCTTCTTCCGCTCGACCGCGCGGTCGTCACGGGTCAGGAAGCCGGCCTTCTTCAGCGGGCCGCGGTTGTTGTCCACGTCCGCCTCGTTGAGCGCGCGGGCGACGCCCAGGCGCAGGGCACCGGCCTGGCCGGAGATGCCGCCGCCGCTGATGCGGGCCACGACGTCGTACCGGTTGTCCAGCTCGAGCACCTTGAAGGGCTCGTTGACTTCCTGCTGGTGCACCTTGTTGGGGAAGTAGCCCTCAAGGGTGCGGCCGTTGATCTTCCACTTGCCGCTGCCCGGAACGATCCGGACACGGGCGATGGACTGCTTGCGGCGGCCGGTGCCGGCGGCCGGCTGCGGGTCGCCGAAGCGCGAGGCGAGCGACTCGGAGGTGTACTCCGACTCGGGGGTCTCGGACTCGAAGGTCGTGATCTCCTCGAAGGTCTCTTCACCCTCGACGACGGTCTCGGCAGTGGTCTCAGCCACGATTCTCCTCAGATTCTTTCTGGTAGCTGGTGGCCGGTACTACTGCGCGACCTGGGTGATCTCGAACGGCACCGGCTGCTGGGCAGCGTGCGGGTGCTGGTCGCCCGAGTAGACCTTCAGCTTCGAGAGCATCTGACGGCCCAGGGTGTTCTTCGGGAGCATGCCCTTGATGGCCTTCTCCACGGCCTTCTCCGGGTTCTTGTCGAGCAGCTCGTCGTAGCGCACGGAGCGCAGGCCGCCCGGGTACCCGGAGTGGCGGTACGCCATCTTCTGGGTCTTCTTGTTGCCCGACAGGTGCACCTTGTCGGCGTTGATGATGATGACGAAGTCACCGGTGTCGACGTGCGGGGCGTAGATGGGCTTGTGCTTGCCCCGCAGGAGGGTCGCGGCCTGGGTGGCCAGACGGCCCAGGACAACGTCCTGCGCGTCGATTACGTGCCACTGGCGGGTGACATCGCCGGGCTTGGGGCTGAACGTACGCACGGTCGCCTTCGCTTCTTCAGTGATGGTGTCTCCACGAGCCCGTGAGGGGCCGGGGAAACGGGTCCTTGTACAAGGCCACCCGGACGATCAGGCCAGCCCTGGCGGCATTCGGGGACGCAACCCGTCTGCCTGCCGCTGGTCATCGGCCCGGTGGACCGGCGTAAGGGCCCCTCACGTGAGATAGAGCAAGCCAATACGCATAACGACATCGAAGAATACCCGCGCGCCCCCGTACGGGTCAAAACGCGTCGGATTCCCGGGCCGGGAGGGGCCGTTCGGGACCCGTGGGGACCGGGCGTCCGCCGGGCCCTACCGCTTGCGCTCGACCCGCCGCTCGTCCCAGACCGGCTCGGTGGACTCCCTGACCAGACCGTCGGACCCGAAGACCAGATAGCGGTCGAAACTGCGCGCGAACCACCGGTCGTGCGTCACCGCGAGCACCGTGCCGTCGTACGACTCCAGGCCCTCCTGAAGGGCCTCGGCGCTCTCCAGGTCGAGGTTGTCCGTGGGCTCGTCCAGCAGCAGCGCGGTGGTCCCGGCCAGCTCCATGAGCAGGATCTGGAAGCGGGCCTGCTGCCCGCCGGAGAGCTTGTCGAAGGGCTGGTCGCCCTGCCGCTCCAGCTCGTACCGCCGCAGGACGCCCATGGCGCGGCCCCGGTCGTGCGCGTGGTCGCCCCACAGGATGTCGACCAGGGTGCGGCCGAGCAGTTCCGGGTGCGCGTGGGTCTGCGCGAAGTGGCCGGGCACCACCCGCGCGCCGAGCTTGAACGCCCCGGTGTGCGCGACGCTCCCGTCCCCGGCGAGCAGCCGCAGGAAGTGCGACTTCCCCGAGCCGTTGGAGCCGAGCACCGCGACCCGCTCGCCGTAGTAGACCTCCAGGTCGAACGGCTTCATCAGACCGGTCAGCTCCAGCTTCTCGCAGGTCACCGCCCGTACGCCGGTACGTCCGCCGCGCAGCCGCATCCGGATGTCCTGCTCGCGCGGCGGCTCCTGCGGGGCGCCCGCGTCCTCGAACCGCTTCAGCCGGGTCTGCGCCGCGTGGTAGCGGGACGCCATGTCGGGGCTGTTCGCCGCCTGCTGGCGCAGCCGCAGCACCATCGCCTTGAGCTTGGCGTGCTCCTCCTCCCAGCGCCGCCGCAGCTCCTCGAAGCGCGCGAAGCGCTCCTTGCGGGCCTCGTGGAAGGTGTCGAAACCGCCGCCGTGCACCCACACCGTGGACCCGGCGGGGCCGGTCTCGACGGCGACGATCTTCTGCGCGCTGCGGGCCAGCAGCTCCCGGTCGTGGCTGACGAACAGCACGGTCTTCTTGGTGAGGGCGAGCTGCTCCTCCAGCCAGCGCTTGCCCGGTACGTCCAGGTAGTTGTCCGGCTCGTCGAGCAGCAGCGTCTCGTCGGGGCCGCGCAGCAGGGCCTCCAGAACCAGCCGTTTCTGCTCACCGCCCGAGAGCGTCTTCACCTCGCGCCACTGCGCCCGCTCGTACGGCACGCCGAGCGCGGCCATCGTGCACATGTCCCACAGGGTCTCGGCCTCGTAGCCGCGCGCCTCGGCCCATTCGGCCAGGGCGTGCGCGTACGCCATCTGCGCCGGTTCGTCGTCCTGCGCCATGATCGCCAGCTCGGCCGCGTCGACCGCCTTGGCGGCGGTCCGGATCCGCGGGTGCGCGACGGAGACCAGCAGGTCACGTACGGTGCGGTCGTCGCGGACGCTGCCGACGAACTGCCGCATCACGCCGAGGCCGCCGCTGACCGTGACCGTGCCGCCGTGCGGCTTGATCTCGCCGGAGATCAGCCGCAGCAGCGTGGTCTTGCCCGCGCCGTTGGCGCCGACCAGCGCGACCACGGCGCCGTCGCCCACCCGGAACGAGACGTCGCCGAGCAGCGCCCGCCCATCCGGCAGGTAGTACTCCAAGTGCGCTGCTTCCACATGTCCCATGTCCTGGATTCTCCCTGTGGGGCGCGATCCGCCCCAACTCGTTTTCGTGAGGTCTCCACCGGCGCGTTCACCGGTGCGTTCTCCGGTGTGTTCACCGGAATATGTGCGCGGCCTGACCGGCAATATGATGCGCGGCATGACTGATGGGCCCGGACAGCAGCCGCAGCCTCCGCAGGAACCCCCCACGAGCGCCCCCGAGGGCGAGCGCGAGGTCCTTGAGGGACGCGTCATCCCCTCTCGGCCCCAGCCGCGCCACGCCGCCGCCCAGGCACCCCCGCAGCAGCCGTCGCCGTACGACGCGCAGGCGCCGCAGGGCCCGCAGCCGCCGTCGGGCCCGGCCGCCGACCAGCCGGCCGGGCCGCCGGGGGGCTACGCGGACGACCCGCGGCGCGGGTTCCGCCACGAGCCGGGACAGTCGCAGCCGCAGGCGCCGTCCTCCGGTCCCGCGTGGTCGCCGCAGGCCGAGCAGCCGGGCGCGTACCAGGTACGGCCCGGCGTCCCCGGCCAGGGCGCGGCCCGCCCGCACGCCTCGCTGCCGCCCGCCGCCGCGGCGCCGGGTGCCGCCGAGACCCCCGCGGCTCCCGCGCCGCCGCCCGGCCCCGCCCCCGCGCGGCCCACCGGCCCGACAGGCCCGCGGCCGGCCGCCCAGGCCGCGCCCCGGAGCACGCCCCAGGCCCCCGCCCAGGGCGCACCCCGAAGCCCGTCGCAGAGCCCCCAGGGCGCCCCGCAGGGCGCGCCCGGCATGGGCACCCACCGTCAGCCCTTCCCGCGCCAGCAGCGCGGCGCGGGACAGCGTCGGCAAGGGGCGCACACGCCCGCCTCAGGGCCGGGCGGCCCGCCCTCGGCCGGGACACCCGACTGGGGCGCGCTCGCCGAGCAGCAGGCCGCCAGCGGCGCCAAGCGGCGCAAGCTGATGATGCTCGGCGGCGGGATCGTCGCCGTCGCGGTGATAGCGGGCGGCGTCGCCACCGCCGTCGTCATGTCGGGCGGCTCGGACGACGAGCCGGTGGCCGGGCCGTCCTCGGCCACCAGCGGCGCCACGTCGCAGTCGCCGCTGCCGCCCGCGCCCTCGTTCTCCTCGGTCGCTCCCCCGCCGCCGCCCAACCCGCTGGACTTCATCTCCACCGCTGCCAAGGACACCGCCCCGATCACCGTGGGCGGCCTCTTCCCCGGCAAGCAGTTCCGGATCGGCGGCAACGTCTACTCCCAGACCGCCGCCGCCACCACCGCCAAGTGCGCCGACGGCGCCCGCAGCGAGCTGGCCGCCGCCCTCACCGCCAACGGCTGCCGCAAGCTGATCCGCGCCACCTACGTACGCGGCGGCGTGGCCGTCACCGTCGGCGTCGCCGTCTTCGACGACACCGCCCACGCGGCGAAGGTGCAGAAGACCGCCCACTACCTCGGCCCGCTCAACGGCGGCGGCATCAAGGACTTCTGCCACGCCGTCGCCTGCCAGATGACGTCCAACGCCGTCGGCCGCTACGCCTACTTCACCATCTCCGGCTTCAAGACCGGCAAGACCCTCACCAAGGCCGACACCACCGCCAGGCAGGCCGCCAACGACGCCTCCGACTTCGCCTTCCAGCGCGTCATCCAGCGCGGCCGCGACGCCGCGAGCGCCGCTACCCCGTAACGGCGGCGGCGGGCGCGGCGGGGGCGCACGGCAGGGTCCGTCTGTTGCGGGCCTCCACCGAGCGGGCGGCCAGCTGGTCGTCCGCCGGGTAGCCGACCTCTTCCAGGGTGAGGCCGTGCGGGCGCAGGACCTTGACGGCGGAGTGGCGCTCGCGCCCGGCCAGGACCTCGCCGGGGAAGCCGACCGGGCGGTGGCCGTCGCCGACCAGGATCATCGCGCCGATCAGCGCGCGCACCATGTTGTGGCAGAAGGCGTCGGCGCGGACCGTGGCGACCGCGAGACCGTCGGCCGTACGCTCCCAGCGCAGGTCGAGCAGGGTGCGGATGGTCGTGGCGCCCTCGCGCTTCTTGCAGTACGCGGCGAAGTCGTGCTCGCCGAGCAGGAGTTCGGCCGCCGCGTTCATCCGGTCGACGTCCACCGGACGGTCGTGCCACAGCACGTGGCCGCGCAGCAGCGGGTCCACACCGCCGGGGTGGTCGCCGACGCGGTAGGCGTACCGCCGCCAGACCGCCGAGAACCGCGCGTTGAACCCGGCGGGTGCCGCCGAGACGTCCCAGACGCGTACGTCCCACGGCAGCCGTCCGGCCAGCCGCCGGCGCAGATTGCCGCCCTCGGCCGCCCACACGTCCGCGGGCAGGTCCACGTGCGCCACCTGTCCGCGCGCGTGCACCCCGGCGTCGGTGCGCCCCGCGACGGTCAGCTCCACCGGCTCGGCCATCCGCAGCACCGTCGGGATCGCCGCCTCCAACTCCCCCTGCACGGTCCGCCGGGTGCGCTGCTTGGCCCACCCGGAGAAGTCCGTACCGTCGTAGGCCAGATCCAGCCGCACCCGTACGGCGCCGGGCGCCACCTCGTCGCTCACGCGCGCATTCCTCTCAGCGGGATCAGGGGACTCTGGGGACTCTGGGGACTTCGGGGGCCGGGGATCGCGGGGACCAGCGGAACGGGCCCGTACCCCTCCGGCAGAGGGGTACGGGCCCGCGGGGTCGCTCCCGGGGTCTCAGAACGCTCAGGCGTCCTTGGACTCCTTGGGCTCCTCGTCGGCCGGAGCGGCGTCCTCGACCGCGTCGTCCGCGGTCTCGGGCGTGGCGTCCGCCGGCTCGGAGTCCTTCTTGAGGTCGGCCAGAGCCTCGTCACCGGCGCGGTCCTTGGCGGAACGCTTGGTGGCGGCCTCGGCCTCGCCCGTGGCGGCCTGCGCCACGGTCAGCGCCTCGACCAGCTCGATGACGGCCATCGGCGCGTTGTCGCCGCGGCGGTTACCGACCTTGGTGATCCGGGTGTAGCCACCCGGGCGGTTCTCGTACCGCGGCGCGATCTCGGTGAAGAGCGTGTGGACGACGCTCTTGTCCGTGATCGTCTGCAGCACCTGGCGACGGTTGTGCATGTCGCCCTTCTTCGCCTTGGTGATCAGCCGCTCCGCGACCGGACGCAGACGGCGCGCCTTGGCCTCGGTGGTCTTGATCCTGCCGTGCTCGAACAGCGACTTCGCGAGGTTCGCGAGCAGCAGCTTCTCGTGCGCGGCGCCGCCGCCGAGGCGGGCACCCTTCGCGGGCTGAGGCATGGTCTTTCTCCTTCTCCGCTGCACCGGCCGTACGAGGTACCGATGTCAGTGCGAACTGGCGGCTGCCAGCTCGATGGGGGTCCGGGGCGGGGCCCCGGTGCCCTCCCCGTTCGGTGCGAACCGGGAAGGCGCCCGGCGACGGCCGGGACCAGGGGTCCCGGCCGCGCCGGAGGCGATCAGTACTGCTCGGTCTCCACGAAACCGGCGTCCACGTCGTCGTCGGCGCCGAAGGCGTCGGCGGCGGCGGTGGGGTCGAATCCGGGCGGGCTGTCCTTGAGGGCCAGGCCCATGCCGGCCAGCTTCGCCTTGACCTCGTCGATCGACTTCGCGCCGAAGTTGCGGATGTCGAGCAGGTCGGCCTCGGAGCGTGCCACGAGCTCACCCACGGAGTGGATGCCCTCGCGCTTGAGGCAGTTGTAGGAGCGGACGGTGAGTTCCAGCTCCTCGATCGGCAGCGCCAGGTCAGCGGCCAGGGCGGCGTCCGTGGGGGACGGGCCCATGTCGATGCCCTCGGCGTCGACGTTCAGCTCGCGGGCCAGGCCGAACAGCTCGACCAGGGTCTTGCCCGCGGACGCCATGGCGTCACGGGGGCGCATGGCCTGCTTGGTCTCGACGTCGACGATCAGCTTGTCGAAGTCGGTGCGCTGCTCGACACGGGTCGCCTCGACCTTGTAGGTGACCTTGAGCACCGGGCTGTAGATGGAGTCGACCGGGATGCGGCCGATCTCCTGGCCCTGCTGCTTGTTCTGCACCGCGGAGACGTAGCCGCGACCGCGCTCGACGGTCAGCTCCATCTCCAGCTTGCCCTTGGCGTTCAGCGTCGCCAGGACCAGGTCGGGGTTGTGCACCTCGACACCGGCCGGGGGCGCGATGTCGGCGGCGGTGACGACACCCGGGCCCTGCTTGCGCAGGTACATCACGACCGGCTCGTCGTGCTCCGAGGAGACGACGAGCTGCTTGATGTTGAGGATGACGTCGGTCACGTCCTCCTTGACGCCCGGCACGGTGGTGAACTCGTGCAGGACACCGTCGACCCGGATGCTGGTGACAGCGGCACCGGGGATCGAGGAGAGGAGCGTACGGCGGAGCGAGTTGCCGAGGGTGTAGCCGAAGCCCGGCTCCAGCGGCTCGATCACGAACCGGGAGCGGAATTCGTCGACGACCTCTTCGGTCAACGAGGGACGCTGAGCGATCAGCATGAGTGTCGGTCCTTCATTCGTGGGCGCCCGCTATTTGACGCCCCCTGTACTACGAGGATACGGGCGGTACGACGGTCGCCCGTCGTACCGCCCGGCATCGCCTCGGTCCGTACGCCGAAGTAATTGCTTACTTCGAGTACAGCTCGACGATGAGCTGCTCCTGCACCTGGGTGTCGATCACCTGGCGCTCGGGCAGGCTGTGCACGAGGATCCGCAGCTTGCCGGCGTTGGCTTCGAGCCACGCGGGCACGGTCTTGTCGCCGGCCTCGCCCTGGGCCACCGCGAACGGGGTCAGGTTGCGGGACGACTCGCGGACCTCGACGATGTCGCTCACGGACACACGGGCCGACGGGATGTCGGTCTTGCGGCCGTTGACGGTGATGTGTCCGTGACGGACGAGCTGCCGCGCGTGGTCGCGGGACTTGGCGAAGCCGGCCCGGTACACCACGTTGTCGAGGCGGGTCTCAAGGATGCGCAGAAGGTTCTCACCGGTCTTGCCGGACTTCTGGTTCGCTTCCTTGTAGTAGTTCACGAACTGCTTCTCGAGGACACCGTAGATGCGCGCGCACTTCTGCTTCTCACGAAGCTGGAGAAGGTACTCGCTGTCCTTGGTGCGCCCGCGTCCGTGCTCACCCGGGGGGTAAGGACGGATCTCGATCGGGCACTTCGCGCTCTCGCACTTGCTCCCCTTGAGGAAGAGCTTCTGCTTCTCCCGACGGCAACGCTTGCAGTCGGCCCCGGTGTAACGCGCCATTGTCTCGTGTCTCCTGTATCAGCTTGTCAGACGCGGCGGCGCTTGGGCGGGCGGCAGCCGTTGTGCGGGGTCGGGGTGACGTCCTGGATCGAACCGACCTCGAGGCCCGTGGCCTGGAGGGAGCGGATCGCGGTCTCGCGGCCGGAGCCGGGACCCTTCACGAAGACGTCGACCTTGCGCATGCCGTGCTCCTGCGCCCGGCGGGCGGCCGACTCGGCGGCCATCTGCGCGGCGAAGGGGGTGGACTTGCGCGAGCCCTTGAAGCCGACGTGGCCGGCGGAGGCCCAGGAGATCACGTTGCCCGCGGGGTCGGTGATCGAGACGATCGTGTTGTTGAACGTGCTCTTGATGTGGGCGTGCCCATGAGCGACGTTCTTCTTTTCCTTGCGGCGCACCTTCTTGGCTGCGCCCTGACGGCCCTTAGGAGGCATGTGTCAACTTCTCCCGGTGGAGGTGGTCGGTCCTACAGCGAAGACCGCTGATGAGCGTCCGCTGAGGACTACTTCTTGCCCGGCTTCTTCTTACCGGCGATGGCGCGACGCGGACCCTTGCGGGTACGGGCGTTGGTGTGAGTGCGCTGACCGTGGACCGGCAGGCCACGACGGTGGCGCAGACCCTGGTAGCAGCCGATTTCCACCTTGCGGCGGATGTCGGCCTGCACCTCGCGACGGAGGTCACCCTCGGTCTTGAAGTTGGCATCGACGTACTCGCGCAGCTTGACGAGGTCTTCCTCGGCCAGGTCGCGGACGCGGATGTCGGGGTTCACACCGGTCTCCTTCAGCACCTGCTGGGAGCGGGAGCGCCCGATGCCGAAGACGTAGGTGAGGGCGATCTCCACGCGCTTCTCACGCGGGAGGTCAACGCCTGAAAGGCGTGCCATTTTCTTGGCTCCTGATGGTTTCGGAGGTCTTCCGCAGTACCGGCTCCTGACCGCCGACCGCTCGTGTGCTGAACGGTGGTACGACCAGGTCCCCGGCCTCCGCCGGAGGTGTCATCCCCTTGTGGCAGGAGATGGGCACTGCGTATGTACGTGTGTGCGTCGCGCGAAGTTCTGCGGATGCAGGTAGGTCGGCGTGCGTCAGCCCTGGCGCTGCTTGTGGCGCAGGTTGTCGCAGATGACCATGACCCGGCCGTGACGGCGGATCACCTTGCACTTGTCGCAGATCTTCTTGACGCTCGGCTTGACCTTCATGAGGTGAGGTTCTCCGGGTCTTGAGATCTACTCGTTGCTACTTGTATCGGTAGACGATCCGTCCGCGCGTCAGGTCGTACGGAGAGAGCTCCACAACGACCCGGTCATCCGGGAGGATGCGGATGTAGTGCATCCGCATCTTGCCGCTGATGTGCGCGAGGACCTTGTGACCGTTCTGCAGCTCCACCTTGAACATCGCGTTCGGCAGAGACTCGATCACGGTGCCCTCGATTTCGATGGCGCCTTGCTTTTTGGCCATGTCCTGCTTTCGGGATCGGCTACCTTGGTCGGCCCCAGACATGCCAAAAGACACGCGAGAGCCGACGTGTCAGTCTACGTCACGCCACCCGGAAAGACGAATCAGGGATGTATGCCCTGCCCCGAAGATCCTTAAGCAAGCGGGTCTGGGGCGGTCGTGATGCCGTACTCGGCCAGTTTGGCCTTGCCACAGTCCTCGGCGGTCAGGACGAGGGGGCCGTCTTCGGTGAGGGCGATGGAGTGCTCCCAGTGGGAGGACCAGGAGCCGTCGTCGGACTTGACCGTCCACTCGTCGGCGAGGACGTGGGTGCGGGGGGTGCCGAGGGTGACCATCGGCTCGATGGCGAGGCAGACACCGGGGATCAGCTTGATGCCGCGCCCGCGCTTCTTGGTGACGTAGTTCAGCAGGTGCGGGTCCATGTGCATCTGGGTGCCGATGCCGTGGCCCCCGTAGTCCTCGACGATGCCGTACTTGCCGGAGGCGGGCCGCGGCTGGCGGCGGATGTAGCCCTCGATCGCCTTGGAGATGTCCTCCAACCGGTTGCCCTTGCGGAAGGCGGCGATGCCCGCCCACATGGACTCCTCGGTGACCCGGCTCAGCTCGATCAGCTCCGGCGCGTGCCCGCTGCCCACGAAGCACGTGAAGGCCGCGTCGCCGTGCCAGCCGTCCACGATGGCGCCGGCGTCGATGGCGATCATGTCGCCGTCCTTGAGCACCGTCTCGCGGTCCGGGATGCCGTGCACCACCACGTCGTTGACCGACGTGCAGATGTTGCCGGGGAAGCCGCCGTACCCCAGGAAGTTCGGCTTGGCGCCGTGGTCGGCGATCACCTTCGCGGCGACCTCGTCCAGGTCCTTGGTGGTGGCGCCGGGCACCGCCGCGGCGCGCGTCGCCCGGTGGATCGCCGCCACGACCAACCCGGCCTCGCGCATCTTGGCGATCTGCTCGGGGGTCTTGATCTCCACCATGACGGCTGGCGCCTTCCTTGTGTACGTCAGTGCTCGGGCACCGCCCGCCCCCTCGGGGACGGCATGTGCCCACTCAACGATACGGCCGTGGCGCCCGTCAGGGCACCACGGCCGATGCCGTGCTCTGCGGCGGCTACCGCCGCTCGCCCGCGCGCAGCGCGTCCATCGCGCGCTGCGTGACCTCGGCCACCGGGCCGAGCGCCGAGATCGTCACCACAAGGTCCTGCTGCTTGTAGTAGTCGATGATCGGCTCGGTCTCGCGGTGGTAGACCTCGATCCGGTTGCGGACCTTGTCCTCCGCGTCGTCGCTGCGCTGGTACAGCTCGCCGCCGCAGACGTCGCAGACGCCCTCGGTGGCGGGCTTGCTGTACTCGACATGGAAGACGTGCGCGCTGTTGTTGCGGCACACCCGGCGGCCGGCGATCCGCTTGACGACCTCGTCCTCGGGGACCTCCAGGTCGAGCACACCGTCGAGCGCGATCCCGTGCCCGGCCATGTACGCGTCCAGCGCGCGGGCCTGGAACTCATTGCGCGGAAAGCCGTCGAGCAGGAAGCCCTCCGCCGCGTCCGCCTGCTCCAGGCGGTCCTCCGCCATGCCGATGGTGATCTCGTCAGGTACCAGGTCACCGGCGTCCATGAACGCCTTCGCCTGCTTGCCCAGGTCGGTCCCTTGACTGATGTTGGCGCGGAACAGGTCTCCCGTGGAGATGTGCGGGATCGACAGGTTCTTGGCGAGGAACGCGGCCTGCGTCCCCTTGCCCGCGCCGGGGGGACCGACCAGGACGATTCGCATCAGCGGAGGAACCCTTCGTAGTTACGCTGCTGGAGCTGGCTCTCGATCTGCTTCACCGTCTCCAGACCGACACCCACGATGATCAGGATGCTGGTGCCGCCCAGCGGGAAGCTGCCGTTGCTCCCGTTGAAGACCGCGATGGCGACCGTTGGCACGAGAGCGATGAGACCCAGATACAGCGATCCCGGCCACGTGATGCGATTCAGCACGTAACTCAGGTACTCCGCGGTGGGGCGGCCGGCCCGGATGCCGGGGATGAAGCCACCGTACTTCTTCATATTATCCGCCACTTCCTCGGGGTTAAACGAGATAGCGACGTAGAAGAAGGCGAAGAACACGATCAGCAGGAAGTAGGCGGCCATGTAGATCGGGTGGTCGCCCTTGGTCATGTTGCGGCTGATCCACTGCGCCCAGCCCGCGGTCGACCCGGAGAACTGCACGATCAGCGCCGGGATGTAGAGCAGCGACGACGCGAAGATGACCGGGATCACACCCGCCTGATTGACCTTCAGGGGGATGTACGTGGAGGTGCCGCCGTACGAGCGGCGGCCGATCATGCGCTTCGCGTACTGCACCGGAATTCGGCGCTGGGCCTGTTCGACGAAGACCACCAGGCCGACCATCGCGAGACCGACGGCGATCACCGCGAGGAACTCCACCCAGCCGCCGGCGATCTTGCCGGAGACCTTGATCGCCCACAGCGAGCCGGGGAATCCGGCGGCGATGGCCACGAACATCAGGATCGACATGCCGTTGCCGATGCCCTTGTCGGTGATCAGCTCGCCGAGCCACATGATCATCACGGTGCCCGCGGTCATGGTGGTCACCATGGTCACGGTGGTGAAGATCGACTGGTTCGGCACGATGTCGAACTTGTTCTGGCAACTGGAGAACAGGCTGCCGGAGCGGGCGGTGGCGACGAGGCCGGTGCCCTGGAGGACCGCGAGCGCGACGGTCAGGTACCGGGTGTACTGCGTGATCTTGGTGGTGCCCGCCTGGCCCTCCTTCTTGAGGGCCTCCAGGCGTGGGATCACCACCGTGAGGAGCTGCAGGATGATGCTCGCCGTGATGTACGGCATGATCCCGAGCGCGAAGATCGTGAGCTGGAGAAGAGCGCCGCCGCTGAACATGTTCACCAGGCCGAAGAGGCTGTTGCTGCTCTTCGTGTCCTTAATGCACTGGTTGACCACCGAGTAGTCGATCCCCGGCACCGGAACATGCGCACCGAGGCGATAGATCACCACGATGCCCAACGTGAACAGCAGCTTCTTCCGCAGGTCGGGCGTCCTGAACGCCCGTGCGAACGCGGTGAGCACGGTGCCTCCTGCACCCCCCGCGCACGGCGGAAGGACGGTCTGATGAGGTACTGACTGATACGGGCAGATACGGCGCTGGCCATACGGCTGTACCACCCGCGAAAGCACACAGGCTCTGCGAACAGTAACAACCGACGTCACCCTACCCGCGAGGCGGGCTCCCTAGGAATGACCAATCGGCCAAGGAAATACAAGGAAACAACGACCGGGGATGCCCCTAGGTGCTGGGCATCCCCGGTCGTCGTGTGACATCTGACTCAGATGAGTTCGGTCACGGTACCGCCGGCGGCGGTGATCTTCTGCTGGGCGGACCCGGAAACCGCGTCCACGGTCACCTGGAGCGCCACGGTCACCTCGCCGGTGCCGAGCACCTTGACGAGCTGGTTCTTGCGTACCGCGCCCTTGGCGACCAGATCGGCCACCGTGACCTCGCCACCCTCGGGGTAGAGGGTCGCGAGCTTGTCCAGGTTGACGACCTGGTACTCGGTGCGGAACGGGTTCTTGAAGCCCTTGAGCTTCGGGAGACGCATGTGGAGGGGCATCTGCCCGCCCTCGAAGCGCTCCGGAACCTGGTAGCGGGCCTTGGTGCCCTTGGTGCCACGACCGGCCGTCTTGCCCTTCGACGCCTCGCCACGACCCACACGGGTCTTGGCGGTCTTGGCGCCGGGGGCCGGACGGAGGTTGTGGATCTTGATCGGGCTTTCGTTACCCATGATCAGTCGACCTCCTCGACCGTGACGAGGTGGCGGACGGTCTGGACCATGCCGCGGATCTCCGGCCGGTCCTCCTTGACCACCACGTCGTTCAGCCGCTTCAGGCCGAGCGACCGCAGGGTGTCACGGTGGTTCTGCTTGCTGCCGATGTAGGACTTGGTCTGGGTGACCTTGAGGCGAGCCATTACGCACCCACCCCGGCACGCGCACGCAGCAGGGCGGCGGGCGCGACGTCCTCGATCGGCAGACCGCGGCGGGCGGCGATCTCCTCGGGGCGCTGAAGCCCCTGGAGCGCGGCCACCGTGGCGTGCACGATGTTGATCGCGTTGTCCGAGCCGAGGCTCTTGGACAGCACGTCGTGGATACCGGCGCACTCCAGGACGGCGCGCACCGGGCCACCGGCGATCACACCGGTACCGGGGGAAGCGGGCTTGAGCAGGACGACGCCCGCGGCCTTCTCGCCCTGGATCGGGTGCGGGATGGTGCCCTGGATACGGGGGACCTTGAAGAAGTGCTTCTTGGCCTCCTCCACACCCTTGGCGATGGCGGCCGGCACCTCCTTGGCCTTGCCGTAACCGACACCCACGGTGCCGTCACCGTCGCCCACCACGACCAGCGCGGTGAAGCTGAAGCGACGACCACCCTTCACAACCTTGGCGACGCGATTGATCGCGACGACACGCTCGACATAGGCGGTCTTCTCGGCCTGCTGGCCGCCGTCCCGCCGGTCCTTACGGTCCCGTCGCTCGCCGCCACCGGCACCGCTTCCGCGGCGCTGGGGTCCAGCCATTGGAATTACCTCTCTTCGTTTTCCGCTAGCTACGGAACCGGATCAGAACTTCAGTCCGGCTTCGCGGGCGGCGTCCGCCAGGGCGGCGATGCGCCCCGCGTACTGGTTGCCGCCACGGTCGAACACGACAGCCTCGACGCCCTTGGCCTTCGCACGCTCGGCCACGAGCTGGCCGACCTGCTTGGCCTTGGCGCTCTTGTCGCCTTCGCCGCCGCGGATGGACGCGTCGAGGGTCGACGCGGACGCGAGCGTGTGGCCCGCGAGATCGTCGATGACCTGCGCCACGATGCCACGGTTGGAACGGGTCACGACCAGACGCGGACGCGCCTCCGTGCCCGAGACCCGCTTGCGGACGCGGATGTGGCGACGCTTGAGTGCCGCACCCTTGTACGCCTTGCCCTTGGCGATCTTCACACCGTATGCCATGGCTACTTACCAGCCTTTCCGACCTTGCGGCGGATGACCTCGCCGGCGTACTTGACGCCCTTGGCCTTGTACGGGTCGGGCTTCCGCAGCTTGCGGATGTTGGCGGCCACCTCGCCGACCTTCTGCTTGTCGATGCCCTCGACGGAGAACTTCGTCGGGTTCTCGACCTTGAAGGAGATCCCCTCGGGGGCCTCGACGAGAATCGGGTGGCTGTAGCCCAGGGCGAACTCCAGGTTGGAGCCCTTCGCCTGGACGCGGTAGCCGACACCGCTGATTTCGAGCTGCTTGCTGTAGCCCGCGGTCACGCCGGTGATCATGTTCGCCACCAGCGTGCGGGACAGGCCGTGCAGGGCCTTCGAGACACGCTCGTCGTTGGGGCGGGTGACCAGCAGAGTGCCGTCCTCGCCCTTGGCGATCTCGATCGGCGCGGCAACGGTGTGCGAAAGGGAACCCTTGGGGCCCTTCACAGCGACCGTGCGGCCGTCGATGGTGACGTCCACTCCGGCGGGAACCGAGATGGGCAGCTTGCCGATGCGCGACATTGCTATACCTCGCTTTCCCGGTTACCAGACGTAGGCGAGGACTTCCCCACCCACGCCCTTCTTCTGCGCCTGCTGGCCGGTGAGCAGCCCGTGGGACGTGGAGATGATCGCCACGCCCAGGCCGCCGAGCACCTTCGGCAGGTTGGTGGACTTCGCGTAGACCCGCAGACCAGGCTTGCTGATCCGCTTGATCCCGGCGATGGAGCGCTGCCGCTCCGGACCGAACTTCAGCTCGAGGATGAGGTTCTTGCCGACCTCGGCGTCCTCGACCTTCCAGCCGGTGATGTAACCCTCCTGCTGGAGGATCTCCGCGATGTGCGACTTGATCTTGCTGAACGGCATCTCGACGTCGTCGTGGTACGCCGAGTTGGCGTTACGCAGACGGGTCAGCATGTCCGCGATGGGGTCGGTCATGGTCATGAGTTGGCCCTGGGCCTCTCTCGCCGGGGTTTCCTATCTGTGCCATCCCTCTCCCCGAGAGGTGCGCCGCGCGGTGGCGGACACGTCGGGACGGGTGCGGTACGGGGACCTACGGCGTAGTAAGTCGAATCGGGCGGCGGACGCCCAACCCTTCTACCTTACGGGAAAAAGGTTGGGCCCCCGACCGTCCAGATGCTTACCGAGAGTTCCTGGTGATCCGGATTGCCCGGACTACCAGGAGCTCTTGGTCACGCCCGGCAGCTCGCCACGGTGGGCCATCTCACGAAGGCACACGCGGCACAGGCCGAACTTGCGGTAGACGGAGTGCGGCCGGCCGCAGCGCTGGCAGCGGTTGTACGCGCGCACAGCGAACTTCGGCTTACGAGCGGCCTTGGCAATGAGAGCCTTCTTCGCCACGGCTCACGCCTCCTTGAACGGGAAGCCGAGGTGACGAAGGAGGGCGCGGCCCTCATCGTCGTTGGTCGCCGTGGTGACCACGGTGATGTCCATACCCCGGACGCGGTCGATCTTGTCCTGGTCGATCTCGTGGAACATGACCTGCTCCGTGAGACCGAAGGTGTAGTTGCCCCGGCCGTCGAACTGCTTCGGCGACAGACCGCGGAAGTCGCGGATACGCGGGAGCGCGAGCGACAGCAGGCGGTCCAGGAACTCCCACATGCGGTCACCGCGGAGGGTGACGTGGGCGCCGATCGGCTGACCCTCACGCAGCTTGAACTGCGCGATGGACTTCCGGGCCTTGGTGACCTGCGGCTTCTGGCCGGTGATCGTGGCGAGGTCGCGGATGGCGCCCTCGATCAGCTTGGAGTCGCGGGCGGCGTCGCCCACACCCATGTTGACCACGATCTTGGTGAGACCGGGAATCTGCATGACGTTCTCGTACGAGAACTCGTCGCGCAGCTTGCCCGCGATCTCCTCGCGGTAGCGCGTCTTGAGACGCGGCTGTGCGTGCGTCGTAGCGGTGTCAGTCATCAGATGTCCTCACCGGTCCGCTTGGCAACGCGGATCTTGTTGCCCTCGTCGTCGAACCGGTAGCCGACGCGGGTCACGACCTTGTTGCCGTCCTTCTCAACAACGAGCTGCACGTTGCTGACGTGGATGGGCGCCTCGGTGGTGATGATGCCGCCGGTCTTCGAACCGCGGTCGGTCTGGCCGGCCTTGGTGTGCTTCTTGACCCGGTTGACACCCTCGACGAGGACACGGTCGAGCGCGGGGTAGGCAACGATGACCTTGCCCTGCTTGCCCTTGTCCTTACCGGTGATGACCTGGACCAGGTCGCCCTTCTTGATCTTCATCGGTTACAGCACCTCCGGCGCGAGCGAGACGATCTTCATGAACTTCTTCTCGCGCAGCTCACGGCCCACCGGGCCGAAGATACGGGTGCCGCGGGGGTCGCCGTCGTTCTTGAGGATGACGGCGGCGTTCTCGTCGAACCGGATGTACGAGCCGTCGGCGCGACGGCGCTCCTTGACGGTCCGGACGATGACCGCCTTGACGACCTCGCCCTTCTTCACGTTGCCACCGGGGATCGCGTCCTTGACGGTGGCGACGATGACGTCACCGATTCCCGCGTAGCGGCGACCCGAGCCACCGAGAACACGGATGCAAAGGATCTCCTTGGCACCAGTGTTGTCGGCGACACGAAGTCGCGACTCCTGCTGGATCACGTCTATCTCCTGTTTGTCGCGTCGGTTCCCGGCGGGGCCCACTCACGGGGAGCGGGCCACCGCCGAGCCTGACGGAACGGTCCTGAGGGAGTGCCCTCAGGGATTACTTGGCCTTCTCGAGGATCTCGACGACGCGCCACCGCTTGGTCGCGGAGGTCGGCCGGGTCTCCATGAGGAGGACCCGGTCGCCGATGCCCGCGGCGTTCTGCTCGTCGTGCGCCTTGAGCTTGTTGGTGCGGCGGATGACCTTGCCGTACAGGGCGTGCTTCACACGGTCCTCGACGGCGACCACTACGGTCTTGTCCATCTTGTCGCTGACCACAAGGCCCTCGCGGGTCTTGCGGAAGCCGCGCTGCTCGTCGGTCGTCTCAGTCACATTCTTCTCGCTCATCAGGCGCTCTCCACCGTCTCCACAGTCTCGATGCCCAGCTCACGCTCGTGCATCAACGTGTAGATCCGGGCGATGTCCTTGCGGACCACCTTGAGCCGGCTGTTGTTCTCGAGCTGCCCGGTGGCCCCTTGGAAGCGGAGGTTGAACAGCTCCTCCTTCGCCTCGCGCAGCTTGTTGACGAGCTCCTCGTCACCAAGCTGGCGCAGCTCGGAAGCCTTGGTACCGGCCGCCATCACGACTCACCTGCCTCGCGCCGCACGATGCGGCACTTCATCGGAAGCTTGTGCGCGGCGCGGGTCAGCGCCTCACGAGCAACCTTCTCGTTCGGGAATGACAGCTCGAACATCACCCGACCGGGCTTGACGTTCGCGATCCACCACTCGGGAGAACCCTTACCGGAACCCATGCGGGTCTCGGCGGGCTTCTTGGTCAGCGGGCGGTCCGGGTAGATGTTGATCCAGACCTTGCCGCCGCGCTTGATGTGACGGGTGATGGAGATACGAGCGGACTCGATCTGCCGGTTGGTCACGTAGGCGGGCGTGACGGCCTGAAGGCCGTACTCGCCGAACGCCAGCTCCGTGCCGCCCTTGGCCATTCCGTCGCGCCCGGGGTGGTGCTGCTTGCGGTGCTTGACCCTACGGGGGATCAGCATGGTACTTAGCCTTCCGTTCCGGGGGTCTCCGCGGCTGCTGCCGGGGCCTCGACGGCAGGAACATCCGTCTTGGAGGCCGGGGAGCCGGACGCGCCGTCGGTCTGAGGACGACGGCCGCCACCGCCACCGCGGCCACCGCGCTCGCCACCGCGGCGCTGCGGACGCTCGTTGCCGCCACCACGCGCCGGGCGGTTGCCCGCACGGGCCGCGGCGTTGTCGGCGCGGACCTCGGCGATGTTCTTGACGTCGCCCTTGTAGATCCACACCTTGACACCGATACGGCCGAAGGTGGTCTTGGCCTCGAAGAAGCCGTAGTCCACGTTGGCGCGCAGGGTGTGCAGCGGGACACGGCCCTCGCGGTAGAACTCGGAGCGGGACATCTCGGCGCCGCCGAGGCGGCCACCGCACTGGATCTTGATGCCCTTGGCGCCGGCCTTCATGGTGCCCTGCATGCTCTTGCGCATGGCACGGCGGAAGGAGACGCGCGAGGAGAGCTGCTCGGCGACGGCCTGGGCCACCAACTGAGCGTCCATCTCCGGGTTCTTGACCTCGAGGATGTTGAGCTGGACCTGCTTGCCGGTCAGCTTCTCCAGGTCACCGCGGATGCGGTCGGCCTCCGCGCCGCGACGGCCGATGACGATGCCCGGCCGGGCGGTGTGGATGTCGACGCGGACGCGGTCACGGGTGCGCTCGATCTCCACCTTGGAGATACCGGCGCGCTCCATGCCCTGCGTCATCATCTTGCGGATGGCCACGTCTTCCTTGACGTAGTCCTTGTACAGCTTGTCGGCGTACCAGCGGGACTTGAAGTCCGTGGTGATGCCGAGGCGGAACCCGTACGGGTTTACCTTCTGGCCCATTACCGGGTCTCTCCCTTGCTGGCGACGACCACGGTGATGTGGCTGGTCCGCTTGCGGATGCGGTAGGCGCGGCCCTGGGCGCGCGGCCGGAACCGCTTGAGGGTCGGACCCTCGTCCACATACGCCTCGCTGATGAACAGCGACTCGGCGTCGGTGTGGTCGTAGTTGTGCGCGGCGTTGGCAATGGCGCTGTCCAGCACCTTGCCGACCGGCACGCTCGCGGCCTGCGGGGTGAAACGCAGGACCGCCTGAGCCTCCGTGGCGTCCATGCCACGGATGAGGTCCACCACGCGGCGGGCCTTCATGGGCGTGACGCGGATGTACCGCGCCTGGGCCCTGGCTTCCATGGTTGTCCCTTCAGTGTCTGTCTTCGTCGTCACGGTTCAGCCCGCTCAGCGACGCCGCGACTTGCGGTCGTCCTTCTCGTGCCCGCGGAAGGTGCGGGTCGGTGCGAACTCGCCGAGCTTGTGGCCGACCATCGACTCAGTGACGAACACCGGGACGTGCTTACGGCCGTCGTGCACCGCGATCGTGTGACCCAGCATCGCCGGGATGATCATCGAGCGGCGGGACCAGGTCTTGATGACGTTCTTGGTGCCTGCTTCGTTCTGTACGTCCACCTTCTTGATCAGGTGGTCGTCGACGAAGGGCCCCTTCTTGAGACTGCGCGGCATCTAAACCCGCTCCTAGCGCTTCTTGTTCGTCTTGCGGCGGCGGACGATGTACTTGCTCGATGCCTTCTTCGGCGAGCGAGTACGACCTTCCTTCTGACCCCACGGGGAGACCGGGTGGCGACCACCGGAGGTCTTGCCCTCACCACCACCGTGCGGGTGGTCCACCGGGTTCATGGCGACACCGCGGACGGTCGGGCGGACGCCCTTCCAGCGCATGCGGCCGGCCTTGCCCCAGTTGATGTTCGACTGCTCGGCGTTGCCGACCTCGCCGATCGTGGCGCGGCAGCGGACGTCGACCATGCGGACTTCACCGGACGGCATGCGAAGGGTGGCCATGGTGCCTTCCTTCGCCAGTAGCTGGACGGAAGCGCCCGCGGAGCGGGAGATCTTCGCGCCGCCACCGGGCCGCAGCTCGATCGCGTGGATCGTCGTACCCACCGGGATGTTGCGCAGCGGCAGGTTGTTGCCCGGCTTGATGTCGGCGTTGGGGCCGTTCTCGATCCGGTCACCCTGCTGGAGCTTCGCGGGGGCGAGGATGTAGCGCTTCTCGCCGTCCGCGTAGTGCAGCAGCGCGATGCGCGCGGTGCGGTTGGGGTCGTACTCGATGTGCGCGACCTTGGCGGGCACGCCGTCCTTGTCATGGCGACGGAAGTCGATGACACGGTAGGCGCGCTTGTGGCCACCGCCTTGGTGGCGGACGGTCACACGACCGGCGTTGTTACGGCCGCCCTTGCTGTGCAGCGGGCGGACCAGCGACTTCTCCGGCGTGGACCGCGTGATCTCGACAAAGTCGGCGACGCTGGAGCCACGACGGCCCGGAGTCGTCGGCTTGTACTTGCGGATACCCATTTCTCAGTCCTCGGATGAATTCAGGACTTCGACACGATCCGGCCTCCGTTAGGAGACCGGGCCGCCGAAGATGTCGATTCGGTCGCCCTCGGCAAGGGTCACGATGGCGCGCTTGGTGTTGGCGCGCTTGCCGAAACCGGTGCGGGTGCGCTTGCGCTTGCCCTGCCGGTTGATCGTGTTGACCCCGGTGACCTTGACCGAGAAGACCGCCTCGACGGCCTGCTTGATCTGGGTCTTGTTCGCGCGCGGGTCGACGACGAACGTGTACTTGTTCTCGTCCAGCAGCGCGTAGCTCTTCTCCGAGACCACCGGCTTGATCAAGAGGTCACGGGGGTCCGTGTACGTCTTGCTGGTGATCACGGGTCCGGTGGTGGTCGTGTCGTCGCTCATCAGGCTTCGCTCCCTTCGAGCTCATCCTCGGAGGCGACGGCCTTGCCGGAGGCCGACTCAGGACCGGATCCCGCCACGAAACGCTCGAAGGCGTCCTTGGTGAAGACCACGTCGTCGGAGACGAGCACGTCGTACGTGTTGAGCTGGCCTGCGTCCAGGATGTGCACCTGGGGCAGGTTGCGGGCGGAAAGCCACGCGGCCTCGTCGGCGCGCTCGATGACCAGGAGCACGTTCTTGCGCTCGCTGATCTTGCCGAGCAGGCTCTTGGCGGCCTTCGTCGACGGGGCGGAGCCCTCGACGACGCCGGAGACGACGTGGATGCGGTTGTGCCGCGCACGGTCGGTCAGGGCGCCGCGGAGGGCGGCCTTGACCATCTTCTTGGGGGTGCGCTGCGAGTAGTCACGCGGTACGGGACCGTGGACGACGCCACCGCCGGCGAACTGCGGGGCGCGGGTCGAGCCCTGACGGGCGCGGCCGGTGCCCTTCTGGCGGTACGGCTTGCGGCCACCACCGCGGACCTCGCCACGCGTCTTCACCTTGTGCGTGCCCTGGCGGGCGGCGGCGAGCTGCGCGACGACGACCTGGTGGATCAGCGGGATGCTGACCTTGGCGTCGAAGATCTCGGCCGGGAGTTCTACGGTCCCGGCGGTGTCGCCCGACGGCGACAGGACGTTGATGGTGCTCATAGCCTTCAGGCCCCCTTGGCCGCGGTGCGGACCAGGACGAGGCCGCCGTTCGGACCGGGGATAGCGCCCTTGATGAGCAGCAGTCCCTTCTCCGCGTCAACGGCGTGGACGGTCAGGTTCTGGGTGGTGACCCGCTCGTTGCCCATGCGGCCCGCCATGCGCATGCCCTTGAAGACACGGCCGGGGGTGGCGCAGCCACCGATGGAGCCCGGCGAGCGGTGCTTGCGCTGCACGCCGTGCCCGGCGCCGAGGCCCTTGAAGTTGTGACGCTTCATGACACCGGCGAAGCCCTTGCCCTTGCTCTTGCCGGTCACGTCGACCTTGACGCCTGCCTCGAACACCTCGGCGGTGATCTCCTGGCCGAGCGTGTACTCCGCGGCGTCCGCGGTGCGCAGCTCCACCAGGTGGCGGCGGGGGGTGA
Organism: Streptomyces sp. NPDC093221; assembly: GCF_044753885.1. NCBI lineage: Bacteria > Bacillati > Actinomycetota > Actinomycetes > Kitasatosporales > Streptomycetaceae > Streptomyces > Streptomyces sp. NPDC093221. The sequence continues at coordinate 1,146,130 of NZ_JBIVOA010000002.1, forward strand.
CGTCGGCCTTCGCGAAGTGGCCCTTGAGGGGCTTGTTCACCTTGCGCGGGTCGATCTCGCCGAAGGCGAGCTGAACCGACTCGTAACCGTCGGCGTCGTTCGTACGGACCTGGGTCACAACGTTCGGACCGGCCTTGACGACAGTCACTGGGACGACACGGTTGTTCTCGTCCCAGACCTGGGTCATGCCGAGCTTCTCGCCCAGGATGCCCTTGATCTGCTTGGTCATCTTCTCCGCGCCTCTCAGAGCTTGATCTCGATGTCGACGCCGGCCGGAAGGTCCAGGCGCATCAACGAGTCAACGGTCTTGGGCGTCGGGTCGAGGATGTCGATCAGGCGCTTGTGCGTGCGCATCTCGAAGTGCTCGCGCGAGTCCTTGTACTTGTGCGGCGACTTGATGACGCAGTACACGTTCTTCTCAGTGGGCAGCGGCACCGGGCCCGCGACCTGCGCACCAGTACGCGTCACCGTCTCGACGATCTTCTTCGCCGAGGAGTCGATGACCTCGTGGTCGTAGGCCTTGAGCCGGATGCGGATCTTCTGTCCCGCCATGGCTACTCCGTAGTCCTTGTCTCTGTTTACGCTCTGACATCCGCTTCGCCGACCCACGCGGTCGGGCGTGTCGCGCCCCTTCCGCGAATTTCCGCATGCGGAAATCCCTCTTCAGGGGGTTGCGTGGGAGATAACACCCACCGGATGCCTGGTCGGAACCGCGCTCACGCTTCCCGGAAGATTCCCGTACGTCCGCCCCAGCGCTGCCCCGAGGGGCAGTTAAGGCGACGAGTACTGTGGGACTCGCTTCCGGTCCTCCCGACGGGAGGCGCGCAGCATCGGCGCTCGACCGAGCAACTTGGACAGTGTGCCATATGGGGCATGGCCGTGGCCAATCGGGCCGGAAAGCTTACCCCTCCGCGTTCAGCCGCCAAACCTGGGCTCGTTGAGGCGTGCGGCGGCGGCCCTCACAGCGAGTGGGTCGCGGTGATACGTCCTGTTCCGTCCGCTTGCACGTCGGCCGTGCCGTTGCCGCCGGTGACGGTCACCCGGATCACCACGGCCCTGGTCTTCGCGTCGCGGGCGATGTCGATCCTCCAGGAGCCGGCGCCCGCGCCCGTGACCCCGAGATTGGTCCTGGCCTCCCTGACGAGTTCCGGCATCCGCTCGTACGGCAGGTCGGTCAGCACCACGGGCAGTTGACCCGGGGCCCACTCGTCCGGCTTCGTGCCGCGGGCCGTCATACGGCGGTCGGTGACGCTGACGCTGACGGCGGTGGACACCCCGGCCTTGAGCAGCGCGTCGGAGGTGGCGCGCAACTGCCCTCCGATGAGGATCGAGGTGCTGACGTCGGCCGTGGTCACGCTCCGCGAGACGGTCGTGCTCGTGGCGCCGGAACGGCCGGAACCGCCGAAGGCGCCGGGGCTCGTCGCGGACGAGGAGGGCTTCGCCGGGTCGTCCGTGAAGAGGTCGCCGCGGAAGACCAGGACGACGACCGCGGCGCCGGCCAGCATGCCGAGGACGGCGATCGCGCACCAGGGGCCGGCCTTCTCCGGATCGCGGACCCGCGTGGACTCCGGCGCCGAGTCCAGCGACGCCCGCGCCGCCCGGCTCGCCCACTCCGCGTCCGGCTCGCTGACGATCGTGACGTCCCACGGCCTGTCGGGCGGGTACTCGACCACCACGATGCCGCGCACCGGGAAGTCGGGGAGGTCGACCAGATTCACCGACCGGTGGACGTGGGCCCGGAACGCGGGCCGGTCGTCCGGCGCCACGGTCAGGTCGAAGGCCACCGGCACGTCCGCGTACTCCCCGCTGGTGGCGCGCCTGCTCTCGATCATGGCGACGGCCTTGACCCGCTCCACGACCGGCCGCCGCACCCGGCGCCGCGCGCTGAACGCGGCCGTGGTCAGGACCAGCAGCGCCAGGGCCGTGATGCCGCTGCCCCACACCGCGACCTTGCCGATGGTGCCGCCGACCACGATCGCCGCTGCCCCGGCGCCGAACGCCCCGCCGACCAGCAGCCCGCGCAGCAGCGCCGCAGGGCCGTTCCCGCCGGCGTGGGCGGTCTCCGTGGCATCCGTCATCGTCACGAGGGGTGATTCTGTCCTGAACGCACCACCGCAGGAAGACGTTCGGGTGTCGTCACGGTGACGACCGGGGGCGGGCCCGCGCCGCGCCCCCGGTCCCGTGCCGCCGGTGAGCCCGGTGGGATCAGCGGGTCCGCGGGGTCACGGGGTCAGTGCGTGTAGAGGTACACGAAGCCGTTGGCCTGGGAGCAGAAGTAGTTGGGACCCCAGAGCGCGACGCCCGCGGCGCCCGCCGCCTGGCACTGTTCCTGCGTGTAGTAGACGCCCGAGACGTGGAATTCGCCCGCGGCACTGGCGGAGGTCGCGGCGCCGAGCGGGGCCAGGATCGCCACCGCGGCGGCGGCGAGCAGTCCGATGCGTTGTCTCACGTTCCAACTCCTTGAACAGGGTGATTCCCTGACAGACAGTCAGGGACCGTGCGGAGGTGGTGCGATTGCGCTCGCATGCTATCCGGGCGACCCGCTATAGGTCTATACCAATGCGGCGGCGCTGTGCCGACCGGCGGCCGGGCGGCCGTACCCGTCGTACTAAGGTCACGACGTATCCACCCACCTCGGCACGGAGGCCCCGCATGAAGGCGACCAAGGGTGCGGGCGCGCTCCTGCGACTGCGGAAGGTGAGCAGGACCTACGGGGAACGCAAGGCGCTGCTGCCGCTCGACCTGAGCCTGGCGCCGGGCCGCTGCACGGCCCTGTTCGGCCACAACGGCTCCGGCAAGTCCACCCTGCTGCGGATCGCCAGCGGCCGGGACGCGCCCACCTCGGGAGAGGCGCTGTTCGCGGGCCGCACCATGAGCGAGGACGACCCCGAGGTACGCGCCAGGGTCGCGGTCGTCGGCGACACCGTCGCCTGCTACCCGGACCTGACCGTCCGCGAGCACCTGGAGCTGGTCACCGTCGCGCACGCCGTGGACGACGCCGCCGCCTGGATCGACCAGGTGCTGGCCGACCGGCGGCTGTCCGACCACGCCAACGCCCTGCCGGGCTCGCTCTCCTCCGGCCAGATGCAGTCCCTGCTGCTGGCCGCCGCCCTCGTCCGCCCCCGCGACCTGCTCGTGCTCGACGAGCCCGAACAGCGCCTCGACCCCGACGCCCGGCGCCGCCTGGCCGAACTGCTCGTCGCGGAGAAGGCCGACGGCGTCGCCGTACTGCTCGCCACCCACCAGCCCGACCTCGCCGAGGCCGTCGCCGACCGCATGATCGCCCTGGAGGACGGCCGTGTGATCGCCTCCGGCGCGCCCGCCACGGTCCTGCGCGAGCTGGGGCTGCGCCCGTGACGGCCGCGTCGATCCCGCCGCAGGCGGACGGCCGGGACCCGGTGGACGACGGCGACGACTCCGGCGTCGCGTCCGACATCGCGTCCGACATCGGGGACCCGGACCCCGACGAGGTCTGGAGCGAGGAGGACGACGACCGGACGGCCGAGACGCTGGCCTGGCTGAAGCGCAAGCGCCGGGCACACCGCAGGGAACAGGGCCGGGACCTGGCCGTCCTGCTGTACTCCGTGCTGCTCGGCGGCATCGGGTACGGCAGCGGGGTGGCCGTGCACTTCCTGCGGGAGCTGGAGAACGGCGCGGACTACAGCGGGGTCGGCCGGGACCTCCAGCGCGGGCTGCCCGCGCTGTTCACGACCCTGACCGTCGCCCTCGCGCTCTTCGCGGCGCGCGACGCGCTGTGGCGCGGCCCGGTCGTCGTGCCGGGCCCCACCGTGGGCTGGCTGCTGGCCCAGCCGGTACGGCGGGCGGCGGTGCTGCGCCCGTGGTTCCGGCTCTCCGCCGGGATCGCGCTGATCCCCGGCCTGCTGGTGGGGGTCGCGGGCGGCGTCGTACTGCGCGTCACCGGGCGCGCGGCGATCGGCCCCGCCCTGCTCGGGGTGCTCCCGGCCGCGCTGTGCCTGCCGCTGCTCGCGGTCGCGCTCGGCATGGCCGTCGAGCGGCGGCCCCGGCTGATCCGGGCCGTCCAGCGGTGGACCGCGCCCGCCGTCCTGCTGCTGGGCGCGCTGACCGCCCAGACCGTCCTGGCCGCGACCGGCCACCGCTCGTCGGTCCTGGAGTGGATCGAGCTGTGGTCGGGGCCGTGGGGCTGGGCCGCGCAGCCGGTCGTACGGGCCACCGGCGGCTCGGTGCCCGGCTGGCCCGCGGCGGTCGTGCTGCTGGTGGCGCTCACCGCCGTCGCCACCGTCCGCGCGTACGGGGACGCGGCCCGCGTGCCGACCACGCAGCTCAGGGAGCGGGCGGCGACGGCCACCACCGTGTCCTCCGTGATGTGGTCGATGGAGCTGCGCGCCGCCAAGCTGGCGATCATGGAGGCGGGCGGCGCGTCCACCGCCCGCGGGCTGCGGCTGCGTCCGCCGCGCGGGCGACTCGGCCGGCACTTCGTCGTCGAGTGGCGCGACCTGCTAGCGCTGCTGCGGGCCCCCGGGCGGCTCGGCAAGGCCGCCGTCTGGACCGCGTGCGGCGCCGCCACCGCGGGGCTCGGCGTGGACCTCGGCGGGGAGCGGCGGGTCGTCGGCCTCGTCCTCGGCCTGCTCTTCGGCTACATGGCGGTCGGCGCGCTCGCCGAGGCGGCGCGGCTGGAGACCGACGATGTGCGGCGGGCCGCCTGGGCGCCGTTCCGCTTCCGTACGCTGATGCTGCACCACGCCGTCGTGCCCGCCGTCCTCGGCGCGCTCCTCGGCCTGCTCGCCGCGGTCCCCTTCGCCGTGACCGGCACCCCCTCGGCGCTGCTGCTCATGCCCCTGTGCGCCCCGCCCTTCACCGCCGCCGCACTCTTCTCCGCGTGCCGCGGCCCCGCCCGCACCCAGCTCCTCTTCCTCGGCGGCGGCTCCCCCGTCGGCGGGCCCGGCCCGCTGATCTTCCTCGCCTGGTACGCCGCCGGGCCCCTCGTCTCCGTCACCGCCCTCTCCCTCCTCCTCGACCCGCCCCTCGTCCACGGCCTCCACCCCGGCTCCGCCGCCCAGCTCCTCCTCCCCACCGCCCTCCTCACCGCCCTCCTTCTCCTCCTCACCACCCGCGCCGCCGACCGCCTCATCCGCCACTGACCCCTCCGGGGGGTCCCCCAAAAAAAGCCGGCGCCCTCGCGCAGGGCCAGGTCTTCAGGGGCGCGAGGAACTGCGCGCTCAGCCACCACGCTCCCGCACGTCACCACCCGCCCCAACGGGGCAGACCGGTTGTCCCCGGACCACCGGGCCAGTGGGGGTTGCCCGCGCAGTTCCCCGCGCCCCTAACGGGGCCCACCCCCTTTCGCCCGGACGGCGAGCCGATCCTTCAAGGGGCGCGAGGAACTGCGCGCTCAGCCGAAGCGCTTCCGCACGTCACCACCCGCCCCAGCGGGGCAGACCGGTTGTCCCCGGACCACCCGCCGGTGATGGGTTACCCGCGCCCCTGACGGGGCGCACCGTCTTTCGCCCGGACGGCGAGCCGATCTTTTAAGGGGCGCGGGGAACTGCGCGACAAGCCGCGACGCTCCCGCACGTCACCACCCGCCCCAGCGGGGCAATCCGGTTGTCCCCGGACCACCGGCCGGTGGGGGCGGGCCGCGCAGTTGTCCGCGCCCCTAACGGGGCCCACCCCCTTTCGCCCGGACGGCAAGCCGATCCTTTAAGGGGCGCGAGGAACTGCGCGACAAGCCACCACGCTCCCGCACCTCACCACCCGCCCCAGCGGGGCAATCCGGTGGTGGCCGGACCACCGGCCGGTGGGGGGGCGGGCCGCGCAAGGTCCTCGCGCCCCTGACGAGGCACCGTCCTGCGCAAGGTGTCGGCGGAGGAGGGAGGCAACCTGATCGCCGCGAAGCGGCTCTTAGCGGGCGTGAAGGACCACCACAGCCCAGACCACCCCTCCCGCCGCTCCCTGCTGACGGCAGCGGTGGCGACGGCGGGAGCGACGGCCGCGGCAGCGGCCCTGAGCGGCTGCACCTCTCAGGCCCAGGACACCGCCCCGCGCCGGCTCCCGGCCCCGGCGGACCCGCTGGCGACGCAGCCGTACCGCCCGCAGGGCGACCCGCTGGTGCTCCAGGTCATGGCGCACCCGGACGACGACCTGTTCTTCATGAACCCGGACACGCTGCACTCGCTCCAGGCGGGCACGCCCGTGGTGTCGGTGTACGTGACGGCGGGCGAGTCGACAGGCGTCAACCACGAGCCGTTCGGCCCGCGCAGGCGCCACCGCAGGGACCAGGCCGCGTACTCCTCCTCCCGCCACCAGGGCCTGCGGCAGGCGTACGCGACGATGCTGGGGCTGCCGCACTTCACCCGGTGGACCACCGACGTGATCGACGTCGGCGGCGGTCTGCACGCGGAGGTGGACGAGCTGCGGCACGGCGCGATGCACGCGCGCCTGGTGTTCCTCCAGGTGTCGATGCACGAGCTGAGTTCCAGCGCGAGCCTGCCGATGATGTGGGAGGTGCCGGGCACCGTACTGTCGTACGTGGTGGCGCAGAACGCGCCCGCGCCCGCCAACGGCCGCGGCACGTACACCCACCAGAAGCTGGTGGACGTCCTGGCCGGGCTGATGGAACGTTTCCGCCCGACGGAGATCAGGACGCTCGACCCGGACCCCGACATCCAGGTGCACGACAAGCGGCATCCGGCCGCCAGTGAGCAGCCCGGCTTCTCCGACCACCGGGACCACACCGCGACGGCGCTGTTCACCTGGAAGGCGATGGCGCAGTGGGTGTCGGAGTCGGCGAACGGCCCCGGCCGGGCGGTGCCCGCCTTCAGCACCACCGCGTACCGCGGCTACTACAACCACCACTGGCCGTACAACCTGCCGCCCGCGACCGTGGCGCTCAAGGCGCGCTTCCTCTTCCAGTACGGCGGCAACCAGGCGTGGCGCTGCGGGAATCCGGGCGGCTGCGGTGACTACGGCCAGGGCGAGAACGAGCCGCTGGCCAACCCCAAGGGGTGGATCCGCTCGACGCACCGCCGCTATCCGGGGGCGCGCCGGATCGTGGTCGGCGGGGCCGCGTACGAAGTGCTCGGTACGCGGGCGGTGCGGCGCGAGGAGACCCGGCCGGGCAGCGGGGTCTGGGGGCCGCCCCAGGATCTCGGCGGCGGGACGCTGGCCCCGGCGCTGTCCTGCGTACGGACCCGCGACGGCGGCACCCTGCTGTTCGCGCTGCGCTTCGCCGTCCTGGAGGGGCACGGCGGGCCGAACACCCGCGACATCGTGATGTGGCGCGACGGGGGCTGGTCCTCGCTCGGCAGTCCCGAGACGCACCCGGACCGTACGCGCAGGACCGGTGCGCCGGTCGCCGTCGCGGCCCCTGACGGCACCGTGCACCTCTTCGCGCGCAACGCGGCCAAGGGGGTCAGCACCCGGGTGCTGACCGCCGGCGTCTGGAGCCCCTGGCGCGATCTCGGCGGCGCCGAGGTCCAGGACGGGCTGGCCGTCGTCACCGACCGCCGTGGCCGTATCCACGTCTTCGCCTCCGGCCACACCACCGTCCACCACTGGGCCCAGCCCAAGCCGGGCGGCGCCGTCGCCTACGCCCCCCTCCCGGCCCTCCCCGCCCCCGGCGGCCTCCCCTCCGCCGCCCTCACCCCCTCCGGCCCCCTGTCACTCCGCTACACCCTCCCCGCCACCCCCCGCGTCTTCCACCAGTCCCTCGGCCTCTAGGGCCGCGTCTGACGGGGCGCAACGCAAAGGTGCCCCGGATCGCGGGAAGCGATCCGGGGCACCCTCGTTGGCTCAGAGCGAGCCGCAAGCCACTACTTGTTGATCTTCGTGACCTGACCGGCACCCACCGTGCGCCCACCCTCACGGATGGCGAACTTCAGGCCCTCTTCCATGGCGATCGGCTGGATGAGCTGGACGCTCATGGCCGTGTTGTCGCCCGGCATGACCATCTCGGTGCCCTCGGGGAGGGTCACGACGCCGGTCACGTCCGTGGTGCGGAAGTAGAACTGCGGACGGTAGTTGTTGAAGAAGGGGGTGTGACGGCCACCCTCGTCCTTCGACAGGATGTAGGCCTGGGCCTCGAACTCGGTGTGCGGGGTGACCGAACCGGGCTTGATGATGACCTGGCCGCGCTCGACATCCTCGCGCTTGATGCCACGGAGGAGCAGACCGACGTTCTCACCGGCCTGGCCCTCGTCGAGCAGCTTGCGGAACATCTCGATGCCGGTGACCGTGGTGGTGGTCTTGTCCTGCTTGATGCCGATGATGTCAACGGTCTCGTTGACCTTCAGCACACCACGCTCGATGCGGCCGGTGACGACGGTGCCACGACCGGTGATCGTGAAGACGTCCTCGATCGGCATCAGGAACGGCTTGTCGACGTCACGCTCGGGGGTCGGGATCGCGGTGTCCACGGCCTCCATGAGGCCGAGGAGCTTCTCGCCCCACTCCTTGTCGCCCTCAAGCGCCTTGAGCGCGGAGACGCGCACGACCGGCAGGTCGTCGCCCGGGAACTCGTACTCGGAGAGCAGCTCACGGACCTCGAGCTCGACGAGCTCCAGGATCTCCTCGTCGTCCACCATGTCGGCCTTGTTCAGGGCGACGACGATGTACGGCACGCCGACCTGGCGGGCCAGGAGCACGTGCTCCTTGGTCTGCGGCATCGGGCCGTCGGTCGCGGCGACCACCAGGATGGCGCCGTCCATCTGCGCCGCACCGGTGATCATGTTCTTGATGTAGTCCGCGTGACCGGGGCAGTCGACGTGCGCGTAGTGACGCGACTCGGTCTGGTACTCGACGTGCGCGATCGAGATGGTGATACCGCGCTGGCGCTCCTCAGGAGCCTTGTCGATCTGGTCGAAGGCCGAGGCCTCGTTCAGGTTCGGGTACGCGTCGTGCAGCACCTTGGTGATCGCCGCGGTAAGGGTCGTCTTACCGTGGTCGATGTGACCGATGGTGCCGATGTTGACGTGCGGCTTAGTCCGCTCGAACTTCGCCTTCGCCACTGGGGTCCTCCTGGGGAGTGGATCTGTACGCCTTGCTTCATCGGCGCCAGGTGATCTTTGCTGGAATGCGGACTGCCGGGGCACCCGCCGCGCACCGTCCGGTACACACCTTCCGGTTTGCGGCGGATTGCCCCGAAGCCTGCTGTCAAGCCTAAAGGGTGAAACGCGCTGAGGATTTCAGGCGTTACTCGCCCTTGGCCTTCGCGATGATCTCCTCGGCGACGTTCCGCGGAACCTCGGCGTAGGAGTCGAACTGCATGGAGTAGCTGGCCCGGCCCGAGGTCTTGGACCGCAGGTCACCGACGTAGCCGAACATCTCCGACAGCGGAACCAGGCCCTTGACGACACGGGCGCCGCTGCGCTCCTCCATGGCCTGGATCTGGCCACGGCGGGAGTTGAGGTCGCCGATGACATCGCCCATGTAGTCCTCGGGCGTGGTGACCTCGACGGCCATCATCGGTTCGAGGAGCACGGGGCTCGCCTTGCGGGCACCCTCCTTGAACGCCTGCGAACCGGCGATCTTGAATGCCAGTTCGGAGGAGTCGACCTCGTGGTAGCCGCCGTCGATCAGGGTGACGCGGACGCCCACCATCTCGTAGCCGGCCAGGATGCCGAACTTCATGGCCTCCTGCGCACCGGCGTCCACCGACGGGATGTACTCGCGGGGGATGCGGCCACCGGTGACCTTGTTGACGAACTCGTAGGTCGCGTCGCCGCCTTCCAGCGGCTCCAGCATGATCTGCACCTTCGCGAACTGACCGGTACCACCGGTCTGCTTCTTGTGGGTGTAGTCAATGCGCTCGACCGTCTTGCGGATGGTCTCGCGGTACGCGACCTGCGGCTTGCCGACGTTGGCCTCGACCTTGAACTCGCGCCGCATACGGTCGACCAGCACCTCGAGGTGCAGTTCGCCCATACCGCCGATGATGGTCTGGCCGGTCTCCTCGTCCGAGTGGACCTGGAAGGAGGGGTCCTCCTCCGAGAGCCGCTGGATGGCGACACCCAGCTTCTCCTGGTCACCCTTGGACTTGGGCTCGATCGCGACCTGGATCACCGGCGCCGGGAAGTCCATGGACTCCAGGATCACCGGGCTCTTGTCGTCGCACAGCGTCTCACCGGTGGTGGTCTGCTTCAGGCCCATGACGGCGATGATGTCGCCCGCGCCCACCGACTCGATCTCCTCACGCTTGTTCGCGTGCATGCGGTAGATCTTGCCGATGCGCTCCTTCTTGCCCTTGACGGAGTTCAGCACAGCCGAACCCGCGTTCAGGCGGCCCGAGTAGACCCGGACGAAGGTGAGCTTGCCCAGGTGCGGGTCGCTCATGATCTTGAACGCGAGGCCGGAGAACGGCTCCTCGTCCGACGGCCGGCGCTTGATGATCTCGTCGGCGTTGCCGACGGCGTGGCCCTCGATGGCCTCGACGTCCAGCGGCGACGGGAGGTAGCGCACGACCGCGTCGAGCAGGGGCTGAACGCCCTTGTTCTTGAACGCGGTGCCGCAGAACACGGGGGTGACGGTGACGGAGTCCTTGGTCCCCTTGGAGGCCAGGGTGATCCGGCGGATGGCCGCGATCAACTGGTCCTGGTCGGGCTCCTGGCCCTCCAGGTACAGCTCCATCATGGCGTCGTCGTGCTCGGCGACGGCCTCGAGCAACTTGCCGCGCCACTCGTCGGCCGCTTCGACGTGGGTGTCCGGGATGTCGACGGTGTCGTACATCTCGCCCTTGGTCGCTTCCGCGGACCAGACCAGCGCCTTCATCTGGACGAGGTCGACCACGCCCTTGAAGTCGGCTTCCGCGCCGATCGGGAGCTGCATGACCAGCGGCACCGCGCCGAGGCGGTCCACGATCATGTCGACGCAGCGGTGGAACTCCGCGCCGGTGCGGTCGAGCTTGTTGACGAAGCAGATGCGGGGCACGCCGTAACGGTCGGCCTGACGCCACACCGTCTCGGACTGCGGCTCCACACCGGCGACACCGTCGAACACCGTGACGGCGCCGTCGAGGACGCGGAGCGAACGCTCCACCTCGACGGTGAAGTCGACGTGACCGGGGGTGTCGATGATGTTGATGGTGTGGTCGACATCATCGAGCGGCCAGTGACAGGTCGTCGCGGCCGACGTGATCGTGATGCCGCGCTCCTGCTCCTGCTCCATCCAGTCCATGGTGGCTGCGCCGTCGTGGACTTCACCGATCTTGTAGGAAACACCGGTGTAGAACAGGATCCGCTCGGTGGTCGTCGTCTTGCCCGCGTCGATGTGGGCCATGATCCCGATGTTGCGGACCCTGGCCAGGTCAAGCGAAGTGGTGGCCATGTGGCTCAGTCTTCTCTCGGTTTCGATGTGGGTGGTGACTACCAGCGGTAGTGCGCGAAGGCCTTGTTGGACTCGGCCATCTTGTGCGTGTCCTCGCGGCGCTTCACGGAAGCACCCAGGCCATTGCTGGCGTCGAGGATCTCGTTCATCAGACGCTCGGTCATCGTCTTCTCGCGACGGGCGCGGGAGTAACCGACGAGCCAGCGGAGCGCCAGCGTGTTCTGACGGCCCGGACGGACCTCGACCGGCACCTGGTAGGTCGCACCGCCGACGCGGCGGGACTTGACCTCAAGGGTCGGCTTGATGTTCTCCAGCGCGCGCTTCAGCGTGATGACCGGGTCGTTGCCCGACTTCTCACGAAGGCCCTCAAGGGCGCCGTACACGATGCGCTCAGCGGTGGAGCGCTTGCCGTGCAGGAGGATCTTGTTGACGAGCGACGTCACCAGCGGGGAGCCGTAAACCGGGTCGATGATGACCGGGCGCTTCGGGGCGGGGCCCTTACGAGGCATGCTTACTTCTCCTTCTTGGCGCCGTAGCGGCTACGAGCCTGCTTACGGTTCTTGACGCCCTGCGTGTCGAGGGAACCGCGGATGATCTTGTAACGAACACCCGGAAGGTCCTTCACACGACCGCCGCGCACGAGCACGATCGAGTGCTCCTGGAGGTTGTGGCCCTCACCCGGGATGTAAGCCGTGACCTCGATACCGCTGGTCAGCCGTACGCGCGCGACCTTGCGCAGCGCCGAGTTCGGCTTCTTCGGGGTGGTCGTGTACACACGCGTGCAAACGCCACGACGCTGCGGGGAACCCTTCAGCGCGGGCGTCTTGTTCTTCTCGACCTTGTCCTGCCGGCCCTTTCGGACCAACTGCTGGATCGTAGGCACCGTTTCTCCGGTTTCTGTGTGCCGATCTCGATAAATCTAACCTGGGGACCGACCCACGCGGTCGGGTGTGTCGCGGACCCCACACGAATCCGAACCAACGGAGAAGTGCGTATGTCGGGTGACGCGGCCTCGGTGCCCTCTCGCGGTCGCATGGCACGCGCGAGGACCCGGGCACACCCCAGGCACAAGGTCAGAGCGTACCTACCGCATCGGCTGCGGTCAAAACAAATGCAAACGCGCAGGCCGGTGACTACTCGAAGATTGCCACCACCCAGATCAGCGCCCAGAAAGCCAGCCCGAGATAACCGATCACCAACCCGGCCGTCGCCATCCCGTCACCCTGCTCACCGCGCTCGCGGATCTGCCGCTTCGCGGTGTGCCCGAGCACGACCGCGCCGATCGACGCCATCCCGAAGATCGGCGACCCGACCAATGAGCACACCAGTGCCCCGATCGCCGCCCCGTTCGTCTTCGGCACGGGCGCCACCGGCGGCGCGTACCGGAACGGCTGCGGCGCCCCGAACGTCGGAGGCACCGGATACGGCGAGGACGGCCGCGGAATGTCCGCTGTCAACCGGTCCAAGTCCCCGTACGTACGCGCCGCGTAGGCACGCCCCAACCGGTCCTCGTACTCTTCCTGCTTCAACCGCCCCTCGGTGAACGCCTCGTTCAGCACGTTCACCGCGCGCTCTCTGTCCGCATCCCCGGCAAGCATGTATCCATAATGCCGCAGAGCGGCCATCCCCGAGAGGGATGGCCGCCCTGTGTGACAGCAACGGGACGAAACTCAGCCGTTGTACGGGCCGTAGTCGTAGTCCTCCAGCGGAACGGCCTGGCCGGAGCCGGTGCCGAACGGGCTGTAGTCGATGTCGTCGTAGCCGACGGCCGAGTACATCGCGGCCTTGGCCTCCTCGGTCGGCTCCACCCGGATGTTGCGGTAGCGGGCGAGGCCCGTACCGGCCGGGATCAGCTTGCCGATGATGACGTTCTCCTTCAGGCCCAGCAGCGAGTCCGACTTGGCGTGGATCGCCGCGTCGGTCAGCACCCGGGTCGTCTCCTGGAAGGAGGCGGCCGACAGCCAGGACTCCGTGGCCAGCGAGGCCTTGGTGATACCCATGAGCTGCGGACGACCCGAGGCCGGGTGACCGCCCTCGGAGACCACGCGCCGGTTCTCGGTCTCGAACCGGCCGCGCTCGACCAGCTCGCCGGGCAGCAGCTCCGCGTCGCCGGACTCGATGATCGTCACCCGGCGCAGCATCTGCCGGATGATGATCTCGATGTGCTTGTCGTGGATCGACACGCCCTGCGAGTTGTAGACCTTCTGGACTTCCTGCACCAGGTGGATCTGCACCTGGCGCTGGCCCAGAATGCGCAGCACGTCGTGCGGGTTGGTGGCACCGAAGGTCAGCTTCTGGCCGACCTCGACGTGGTCGCCCTCGCCCACCAGGAGCTTGGCGCGCTTGGAGATCGGGTAGGCGATCTCCTCGGCACCGTCGTCCGGGGTGACGACGAGCTTCTTCGTCTTCTCGGTCTCCTCGATCCGCACCCGGCCGGACGCCTCGGAGATCGGGGCGACACCCTTCGGGACACGGGCCTCGAACAGCTCGACGACACGCGGCAGACCCTGCGTGATGTCGTCACCGGCCACACCACCGGTGTGGAAGGTACGCATCGTGAGCTGGGTGCCGGGCTCACCGATCGACTGGGCCGCGATGATACCGACGGCCTCGCCGATGTCGACGAGCTTGCCGGTGGCCAGCGAACGGCCGTAGCAGTACGCGCAGGTGCCGACGGTCGACTCGCAGGTGAGGATCGAGCGGGTCTTGACCTCCTCGACACCGTGCCGCACGAGCTGGTCGATCAGCACGTCACCGAGGTCGACGTTGGCGGGCGCGATGACCTTGCCGTCCACCACGACGTCCTCGGCGAGCATGCGGGCGTACACGCTGGTCTCGACGTCGTCCGTCTTGCGCAGCGAACCGTCCGCGCCGCGCTCGGCGATCCGCAGCTTCAGACCGCGCTCGGTGCCGCAGTCCTCCTCGCGGATGATCACGTCCTGCGAGACGTCCACCAGACGACGGGTCAGGTAACCCGAGTCGGCGGTACGCAGCGCGGTGTCGGCCAGACCCTTACGGGCACCGTGGGTGGAGATGAAGTACTCCAGCACGGACAGGCCCTCACGGAAGGACGCCTTGATCGGACGGGCGATCGTCTCGTTCTTGGCGTTCGACACCAGGCCACGCATACCCGCGATCTGACGCATCTGCATCATGTTTCCGCGGGCCCCGGAGTCCACCATCATGAAGATGGGGTTGGTCTTCGGGAAGTTCGCGTTCATCGCCACGGCGACCTCGTTGGTCGCCTTGGTCCAGATCGCGATGAGCTCCTGAGTGCGCTCGTCCTTGGTGATCAGACCGCGCTCGTACTGCTTCTGGACCTTCTCGTCCTGGGCCTCGTAGGAGGCGATGATCGCCTTCTTGGCCTCGGGCACCACGATGTCCGTGACGGACACGGTGACACCGGAACGGGTCGCCCAGTGGAAGCCCGCCGCCTTCAGGTTGTCGAGCGTCGCCGCCACGATGACCTTCGGGTAGCGCTCGGCGAGGTCGTTGACGATCTCGGAGAGCTGCTTCTTGCCGACCGCGTAGTCCACGAACGGGTAGTCCTCGGGCAGCAGCTCGTTGAAGAGCGCGCGGCCCAGGGTCGTCCGCAGCCGGAACGTGTCGCCGAGCTGGTACGGCTCCTCGCCCTCGGTGGGCTCCGGCGGCACCCAGCCGCGCGGCGGGACGGTGCCCACCGGGAAGCGGATGTCGACCGGCGCCTGCATCGACAGCTCACGGCCGTCGAACGCCATGATCGCCTCGGCGGTCGAACCGAACGCCCGGTTCTCCCCGATGACCTCGCGCTCCTCGGAGTCCGTGGTCAGGAAGAACAGACCGAGCACCATGTCCTGGGTCGGCATGGTGACCGGACGGCCGTCGGCCGGCTTGAGGATGTTGTTCGAGGACAGCATCAGGATGCGGGCCTCGGCCTGCGCCTCCGCGGACAGCGGGAGGTGCACGGCCATCTGGTCGCCGTCGAAGTCCGCGTTGAACGCGGTGCAGACCAGCGGGTGGATCTGGATGGCCTTGCCCTCGACGAGCTGCGGCTCGAAGGCCTGGATGCCCAGACGGTGCAGGGTCGGTGCGCGGTTGAGCAGCACCGGGTGCTCGGCGATGACCTCTTCGAGCACGTCGTACACGACCGTACGGCCGCGCTCGACCATGCGCTTGGCCGACTTGATGTTCTGCGCGTGGTTCAGGTCCACCAGGCGCTTCATCACGAACGGCTTGAAGAGCTCCAGCGCCATGGCCTTGGGCAGGCCGCACTGGTGCAGCTTGAGCTGCGGGCCGACGACGATCACCGAACGGGCGGAGTAGTCGACGCGCTTGCCGAGCAGGTTCTGCCGGAAGCGGCCCTGCTTGCCCTTGAGCATGTCGGACAGCGACTTCAGCGGACGGTTGCCGGGGCCCGTGACCGGGCGGCCGCGACGGCCGTTGTCGAAGAGCGCGTCGACGGCCTCCTGGAGCATGCGCTTCTCGTTGTTCACGATGATCTCGGGGGCGCCGAGGTCGAGAAGCCGCTTCAAGCGGTTGTTGCGGTTGATGACGCGGCGGTACAGGTCGTTGAGGTCGGAGGTCGCGAAGCGGCCACCGTCGAGCTGCACCATCGGACGCAGGTCCGGCGGGATCACCGGGACGCAGTCCAGCACCATGCCGTTGGGCTTGTTGGTGGTCTGGAGGAAGGCGGAGACGACCTTGAGGCGCTTGAGCGCCCGGGTCTTCTTCTGGCCCTTGCCGGTACGGATGATCTCGCGGAGGCGCTCGGCCTCCTCCTCCAGGTCGAAGGACTCCAGGCGCTTTTGCAGCGCCGCGGCACCCATCGAACCCTGGAAGTACGTACCGAAGCGGTCGCGCAGCTCGCGGTAGAGCAGCTCGTCGCCCTCCAGGTCCTGGACCTTGAGGTTCTTGAAGCGGGCCCACACCTCGTCGAGCCGGTCGATCTCGCGCTGCGCACGGTCGCGGAGCTGCTTCATCTCGCGCTCGGCGCCTTCGCGGACCTTGCGGCGGACGTCGGCCTTGGCGCCTTCGTTCTCCAGCTCGGCCAGGTCGGCTTCCAGCTTCTTCTGCCGGCCCTCGACGTCGGAGTCACGGCGCTGCTCGACCTGCTGGCGCTCGACGGAGACCTGGGCCTCCAGCGACGGCAGGTCGCGCGTGCGGCGCTCGTCGTCCACCCACGTGATCATGTACGCCGCGAAGTAGATGACCTTCTCCAGGTCCTTCGGGGCGAGGTCGAGCAGGTAGCCGAGGCGCGACGGAACGCCCTTGAAGTACCAGATGTGCGTGACGGGCGCGGCCAGCTCGATGTGGCCCATCCGCTCACGACGCACCTTGGCGCGAGTGACCTCGACGCCGCAGCGCTCACAGATGATGCCCTTGAAGCGGACCCGCTTGTACTTCCCGCAGTAGCACTCCCAGTCCCGGGTCGGGCCGAAGATCTTCTCGCAGAAGAGCCCGTCCTTTTCCGGCTTGAGCGTGCGGTAGTTGATGGTCTCCGGCTTCTTCACTTCGCCGTGCGACCAGGTACGAATGTCGTCCGCGGTGGCAAGGCCGATCCGCAGCTCGTCGAAGAAGTTGACGTCGAGCACTTGTCGTCAATCCCGCCTTCGGGTTCCACCCGACCAAAAAACGCGGTCGGGGTCGATTGTCAAACATGGTCTGAACGGTCCTGGGAGAGGCCGCCCGATCCTGGAGGGACCGGGCGACCGGCCCGTCAGACCTCTTCGACGCTGCTCGGCTCCCGCCGGGACAGGTCGATACCGAGTTCTTCCGCGGCGCGGAAGACGTCCTCGTCGGTGTCACGCATCTCGATGGACATGCCGTCCGAGGACAGCACCTCCACGTTGAGGCAGAGCGACTGCATTTCCTTGATGAGCACCTTGAAGGACTCGGGGATGCCCGGCTCGGGGATGTTCTCGCCCTTGACGATGGCCTCGTAGACCTTCACGCGGCCGAGCACGTCGTCGGACTTGATGGTCAGCAGCTCCTGGAGGGCGTAAGCGGCGCCGTACGCCTCCAGCGCCCACACCTCCATCTCACCGAATCGCTGGCCACCGAACTGTGCCTTACCACCCAGCGGCTGCTGGGTGATCATCGAGTACGGACCAGTGGAGCGGGCGTGCAGCTTGTCGTCCACCAGGTGGTGCAGCTTGAGGATGTACATGTAGCCGATCGAGATCGGCTCAGGGAACGGCTCGCCGGAGCGGCCGTCGAACATCCGCGCCTTGCCGGACGGCAGGACCATGCGGTCGCCGTCGCGGTTCGGGATGGTGGACTCGAACAGACCGCGGATCTCGTCCTCGCGGGCGCCGTCGAAGACCGGGGTCGCGACGTTGGTGCCGGCGGCGACGACGTCCGCGTCGATCGCCTGGAGGCGACGCGCCCACTCCTCGCCGATACCGGAGACGTCCCAGCCCTGCTTGGCGAGCCAGCCGAGGTGGATCTCCAGCACCTGTCCCGGGTTCATGCGGGACGGGACGCCGAGCGGGTTGAGGATGATGTCGACCGGGGTGCCGTCCTCGGTGAACGGCATGTCCTCGACCGGCAGGATCTTCGAGATGACGCCCTTGTTGCCGTGACGGCCGGCGAGCTTGTCGCCGTCGGTGATCTTCCGCTTCTGCGCCACGTACACGCGCACGAGCTGGTTGACACCGGGCGGCAGTTCGTCGCCCTCCTCGCGGTCGAAGACCCGGACGCCGATGACCTTGCCGGTCTCGCCGTGCGGCACCTTCAGCGAGGTGTCACGGACCTCACGGGCCTTCTCGCCGAAGATCGCGCGCAGCAGGCGCTCCTCCGGGGTCAGCTCGGTCTCGCCCTTGGGCGTGACCTTGCCGACCAGGATGTCGCCGGCGACGACGTCGGCGCCGATCCGGATGATCCCGCGCTCGTCGAGGTCCGCGAGGACCTCCTCGGAGACGTTGGGGATGTCCCGGGTGATCTCCTCCGGGCCGAGCTTGGTGTCACGGGCGTCGACCTCGTGCTCCTCGATGTGGATCGAGGAGAGGACGTCGTCCTGGACCAGCCGCTGGCTGAGGATGATCGCGTCTTCGTAGTTGTGGCCCTCCCAGGGCATGAACGCCACCAGGAGGTTCTTGCCGAGGGCCATCTCGCCCTCGTCGGTCGAGGGACCGTCGGCGAGCACCTGGCCGACGACGACCCGGTCGCCCTCGTTGACGACGACCTTCTGGTTGAAGGACGTGCCCTGGTTGGAGCGGGAGAACTTCGCGACGCGGTACGTGGTGTACGTGCCGTCGTCGTTGGTGATGGTGACGTAGTCGGCGGAGACCTCCTGGACCACACCGTCCTTGTCCGCCTTGATGACGTCACCGGCGTCGACCGCGCAGCGGTACTCCATGCCGGTGCCGACCAGCGGCGCCTCCGCCTTGATCAGCGGCACGGCCTGGCGCATCATGTTCGATCCCATGAGCGCGCGGTTGGCGTCGTCGTGCTCCAGGAACGGGATCATCGCGGTCGCGACCGACACCATCTGGCGCGGCGAGACGTCCATGTAGTCGACGTCGTCGCCGGGGATGTAGTCGATCTCGCCGCCGCGGCGGCGGACCAGCACGCGGGACTCGGCGAACCGCAGGTCCTCGGTGAGCGGCGCGTTGGCCTGCGCGATGACGAAGCGGTCTTCCTCGTCCGCGGTCAGGTAGTCGACGTCGTCGGTGACGACGCCCTCGACGACCTTGCGGTACGGGGTCTCGACGAAGCCGAACGCGTTGACCCGGCCGTAGGAGGCGAGCGAGCCGATCAGGCCGATGTTCGGGCCTTCGGGGGTCTCGATCGGGCACATGCGGCCGTAGTGCGACGGGTGCACGTCGCGGACCTCGAAGCCGGCCCGCTCACGGGACAGACCGCCGGGGCCCAGCGCCGACAGGCGGCGCTTGTGGGTCAGGCCGGACAGCGGGTTCGTCTGGTCCATGAACTGGGAGAGCTGGCTGGTGCCGAAGAACTCCTTGATGGAGGCGACGACCGGCCGGATGTTGATCAGGGTCTGCGGCGTGATCGCCTCGACGTCCTGGGTCGTCATCCGCTCGCGGACCACGCGCTCCATACGGGCCAGGCCGGTACGGACCTGGTTCTGGATCAGCTCGCCCACGTTGCGCAGGCGGCGGTTGCCGAAGTGGTCGATGTCGTCGACCTCGACGACCATCGAGGAGCCGTTCTCCCCGGTGGTCTCGGTCTCACCGGCGTGCAGCTTCACCAGGTACTTGATGGTGGCGATGATGTCGTCGGTGGTGAGCACACCGGCGTCCAGGGGCGCGTCGCTGCCGAGCTTCTTGTTCACCTTGTAGCGGCCGACCTTCGCGAGGTCGTAGCGCTTGGGGTTGAAGTAGAGGTTCTCCAGCAGGGTCTGCGCGGCCTCCTTGGTCGGCGGCTCGCCCGGACGCAGCTTGCGGTAGATGTCGAGCAGCGCGTCGTCCTGGCCCTGGGTGTGGTCCTTCTCCAGGGTGGCGCGCATCGACTCGTAGTCGCCGAACTCGTCCAGGATCTGCTCGGTGCTCCAGCCGAGCGCCTTGAGCAGGACGGTGACCGACTGCTTGCGCTTGCGGTCGATGCGGACACCGACCATGTCGCGCTTGTCGATCTCCATCTCCAGCCAGGCACCCCGGGACGGGATGATCTTGGCGGAGAAGATGTCCTTGTCGGACGTCTTGTCGATCTGGCTGTCGAAGTAGACACCCGGCGAGCGCACGAGCTGCGAGACGACGACACGCTCGGTGCCGTTGATGCAGAAGGTGCCCTTGTTGGTCATCAGCGGGAAGTCACCCATGAAGACCGTCTGGGACTTGATCTCGCCGGTCTCGTTGTTGGTGAACTCGGCGGTGACGAAGAGCGGGGCGCCGTACGTGAAGTCGCGCTCCTTGCACTCGTCCAGCGAGTTCTTCGGAGGCTCGAATCGGTGGTCACGGAAAGTGAGCGACATCGACCCGGAGAAGTCCTCGATCGGCGAGATCTCCTCGAAGATCTCCTCCAGACCCGACTTCCTGGGGACGTCCTGCCCACTGTCCAGGGCCGCCTCGACACGGGCCTTCCACGCGGCGTTGCCGAGCAGCCAGTCAAAGCTCTCGGTCTGGAGCGCGAGGAGGTTCGGAACTTCGAGCGGTTCACGGATCTTCGCGAAAGAGATGCGCAGCGGGGCGGTGCTTGCGCCGTTGTTCGAATTGGTGGTCGAGGCGTTGCGCGAGGCGGCCAAGAGGGGGTCCTTCCGAGGGCTCGGACTCACTACGCGCATACCGGTCCGCCCCTGAGCGTAAGAAGAAAGCCCTGATGGCGGACTTCTTCAGCAGTGCTCAGACGTGGGCATGCTCCTGGTGACGGGCCAGGCAGCAGCTAACAGGCAGCGCAAAGGGTCAGTGTAGCCACTCGGCACACTGATGTCCAGAGCAGAGATTCGGAGTACCGAATCATCGCCCCCTCGTCCGTCCTGCGGATCCCGCCTCGGAACCGGATCCGCGCCTGCGCCATGCATTCCCGCATCTCCCCCGATCCATGCATCCAACCCGGATCGAAGTGTCGACGCGTCCTGAGAATTGCGCGCCGCGTGCGGTTCGTCAAGGCCCTGGCCTGGCAGAGATGCTCACAGCCCCGCGCCCGGCCCCCCTGCCGGATGGCTCCCGGAGCAGGTCCCGTGCGGGAACGATCACCTTATCCGGACGGTGGCACCGCCCCGCCACAAGGACGCGGGAACGCCGTAGGGCGGCCACCCGGATGGGTGACCGCCCTACGGCTGTCCGGCCCTGTGCGGGCCGTACGGGGACTGCTGGGTGCCGCTCGGTGTTACTTGACCTCGACCGAGGCGCCGGCGGCCTTGAGGGACTCGGCGGCCTTGTCGGCGGCAGCCTTGTCGACCTTCTCCAGGACGGGCTTCGGGGCGCCGTCCACGAGGTCCTTGGCCTCCTTCAGGCCGAGCGAGGTCAGCTCACGCACGACCTTGATGACCTGGATCTTCTTGTCACCGGCGGCGGTGAGGACGACGTCGAACTCGTCCTGCTCCGGGGCGGCGTCCGCGACGGCGGCCGGACCGGCGACACCGGCGGCGGCGACGGGGGCGGCGGCGGTGACGTCGAACTTCTCCTCGAAGGCCTTCACGAACTCGGAGAGCTCGATGAGGGTGAGGGTCTCGAACTGCTCGAGCAGCTCGGCCTGGCTGAGCTTCGCCATGATGGCGGTCCTTCCACTAATTCGGCTGGTGCCGGTTGTCGATGTCGGCGGGCGTACTCGGAGCCCGCTGGACTGCGGGAGTGGTTACTCCGCAGCCTCGGCGGGAGCCGGCGTACCGGCACCGCCCTGCTCTGCCTGCTCGGCCTGCTTGGCACGAAGCGCCTCCGCGGTGCGGACGAACTTCGAGGGCAGCGCCTGGAAGAGCGCGGCAGTCTGCGACTGCTTGGCCTTCATGGCGCCCGCCAGCTTGGCGAGCAGAACCTCGCGGGACTCGAGGTCCGCGAGCTTCTTGATCTCGTCGGCGGACAGCGCCTTGCCGTCAAGGACACCGCCCTTGATGACGAGAGCGGGGTTGTCCTTGGCGAAGTCGCGCAGACCCTTCGCCGCCTCGACCGGGTCACCGGCGACGAAGGCGACGGCCGACGGACCCGCGAACAGGTCGTCGAGCGTGCTGATCCCGGCCTCGTTGGCCGCGATCTTGGTCAGCGTGTTCTTCACCACGGCGTACGTGACGTTCTCACCGAGCGAACGGCGCAGCGTCTTGAGCTGCGCCACGGTGAGACCGCGGTACTCGGTCAGCACAGCGGCGTTCGAGGAGCGGAACTGATCCGTCAACTCGGCAACCGCGGCAGCCTTATCGGGCCTCGCCATGAGTCTCGGCCTCCTTCCGGGTGATTGCGGACCGCACGGAATTGAAGGAGGGGACTTGGCAAAAACGAACGCCCCGGCGCAGGCGCACGGGGCGTGACTCGACGGAATCGACTTCCGCTCGGCGGAAATCTCTTCCGGAGTTCATCCACGATCACCTGCGCGGGCCATCCGCAGCTAGCGGATCCTTCGGCCGCCACGCCCTTTTCGGGGCACGGCAACGACCAGCGGTCTTTGGCTTCTCGGGAAGCGTACGGGACGGGTCCTGACAACACCAAATCCGGCCCCCGTGCGGTGTGCACGGAGGCCGGACTTCGGATGGTGCCGCACGCCTTACGCGTGGCCCCGCGTCGTCATCAGACGGACGCCGGGTCCTCCTCGACGAGGAGGTTGCGGGTGCGGTTGGGGTCGACCTGGATGCCGGGGCCCATGGTGGTGCTCACGGCGGCCTTCTTGATGTAACGACCCTTGGCGGCGGACGGCTTGAGACGCAGGATCTCGTCCAGGGCCGCCGCGTAGTTCTCCACCAGCTTGGTCTCGTCGAAGGAGACCTTGCCGATGATGAAGTGCAGGTTCGAGTGCTTGTCGACGCGGAACTCGATCTTGCCGCCCTTGATGTCCGTGACAGCCTTCGCCACGTCCGGGGTGACCGTACCGGTCTTCGGGTTCGGCATCAGGCCACGGGGACCGAGCACGCGGCCCAGACGGCCGACCTTGCCCATGAGGTCCGGGGTGGCGACGACGGCGTCGAAGTCCAGACGGCCCTTCGACACCTCGTCGATCAGTTCGTCGGAGCCGACGATGTCGGCTCCCGCGGCTTCCGCGGCCGCAGCACGGTCACCGGTCGCGAAGACCAGGACCCGGGCGGTCTTGCCGGTGCCGTGCGGAAGGTTCACGGTGCCACGGACCATCTGGTCGGCCTTGCGCGGGTCGACACCCAGGCGGAAGGCGACCTCGACGGTCGAGTCGAACTTGGTGGTCGCGGTGTCCTTGGCGATCCGGACGGCCTCGAGCGGGGCGTACAGGCGCTCCGCGTCGATCTTGCCGTCGGCAGCGCGAAGGGACTTGCTGCGCTTGCTCACTTACTGCTCCTGTTGGTGAAGGGGAGTCGTGGTACGGGCCGAGCAGGCCCTGCCACAGATGAACCGGCGGGGCGTCAGCCCTCGCCTCTGTCGCTCGGGCGTCAGCCCTCGACCGTGATGCCCATGGAGCGGGCGGTGCCGGCGATGATCTTCTCGGCGGCGTCCAGGTCGTTCGCGTTCAGGTCGGGGAGCTTCGTCGTGGCGATGTCCCGAACCTGGTCGCGGGTGAGCTTGGCGACCTTCTTGACGTGCGGCTCGCCGGAGCCCTTCTCGACACCCGCGGCCTTGAGGATCAGCTTGGCCGCCGGCGGCGTCTTGGTGATGAAGGTGAAGGAACGGTCGTCGTAGACCGTGATCTCCACCGGGATCACCATGCCGCGCTGCGACTCGGTCGCCGCGTTGTAGGCCTTGCAGAACTCCATGATGTTCACGCCGTGCTGGCCCAGCGCGGGGCCGACCGGCGGCGCCGGGTTGGCCGCGCCGGCGTTGATCTGGAGCTTGATCAGCCCCGTGATCTTCTTCTTCTTGGGAGGCATTGCTCTCTCCGGGTCCTGTTGAGAGTGTTCGTGCCTGCGTACAGGCATACCGCACCACTTTAGCGGGTATTGGCCCGCATCCTGAAACCGGCCGGTGGCCGGGGGACACAGCGGCCCCCGGCCGACGGAAATCCGTCGAACGGGGGCCGCTGGAAAAGTCTCAGTTCTTCTGGATCTGGTCGAAGCTCAGCTCGACCGGGGTCTCGCGGCCGAAGATCTCGACCAGGCCCTTGACCTTCTTCGAGTCGGCGTTGATCTCGTTGATCGTCGCCTGGAGCGTCGCGAAGGGGCCGTCGGTGACGGTGACCGAGTCGCCGACCTCGAAGTCCAGCACCTGGACCTCGACCTTGCGCGGCTGGGCGGTGCCCTCGGCGATGGCGGCGGCCTCGGCCGCGGCCTCCACCTCCGGGGCGAGCATCTTCACGATCTCGTCGAGGGTCAGCGGGTACGGGTCGTACGCGTTGCCGACGAAGCCGGTGACACCGGGGGTGTTGCGGACGACGCCCCACGACTCGTTCGTCAGGTCCATGCGCACCAGCACGTAGCCGGGGAGCTTGTTCTGCCGAATGGTCTTGCGGTCGCCGTTCTTGATCTGGACGACTTCTTCCTGGGGCACTTCGGCCTGGTAGATGTAGTCCTCGACGTTGAGCGAGACGGCGCGCTGCTCCAGGTTGGACTTCACGCGGTTCTCGTAACCGGCGTAGGTGTGGATCACGTACCACTCGCCGGGCAGGGTGCGAAGCTCCTCGCGGAAGGCGGCGACCGCGTCCACGACCGGCTCGGACACGGCGGCCTCGCCGTCGTCCTCGTCCGCTTCGTCCTCAGCCGCTTCGTCCTCAGCGGCGACCGCCACGTCCTCGTCGGACTCGTCGTCCGCCTCGTCGTCGTCCGCCTCGTCCGTGGCGGCCTCGGCGGCTTCCTCGTCCTCGTCCTCGTGGACGGCGGCCTGCTCGGCGGCTTCGCCGGCGTTCAGGTCGGCAGCCTCGGCCTGGTCGATCTCGCCGTCGGCGGCCTCGACGATGTCGAGCGCGGTGTCGTCGCCCTCAACGGTTTCGTCGGCGTCGTACACGTTCGGGTCAGACACGGTGACTGCTTCTTCCTGACTTCAAGGGGTGGAACATGCGGACAGGCGCCCGTGGACCGGCGCCCACCGCGGGATCAGCCGAAGACGTACGAGACGAGCTTCGAGAATCCCCAGTCAACCACGCTGACGAGACCGATGACGACGACAACGAAGACAATCACCACTGTGGTGTAGGTGATCAGGTCGTTGCGGCTCGGCCAGACGACCTTGCGGAGTTCCGCGACGATCTGGCGGTAGAAGAGCGCCAGCCGACCGAGGGGGCCCTTCTTGCCGCGCTTGCCGCCGCGGCGGGGCTTGCGAGTCTCGTCGTCCTCGGACGTGTCAGGCTCAGGGGCCTCGATGGAGTCCGTGATCTCAGTCACTACGTCCTCACCTGACTCCGGGTCGTGGCCGTGTCGCGCCCGTCGCGCGGTACGGCGAGTGCTTTACCTGCCCACGTCCGTCGGGTGACGTGTGGAGCAGGGTCGGAGGGACTCGAACCCACAACCGCTGGTTTTGGAGACCAGTGCTCTACCAATTGAGCTACGACCCTTTGCGACTCCCCCAACGTACCGCAGCATTGCGGAACCGCGGTGCCGGTGGGAAGGCCATCGACGGATGAGTGTACGTGTTTCGCGGCCCTCCGTCGAACGCCTTGCGTCCGATCAGGTTCCGGCCGCGTTCCGTTGACGTTTTGACGCGGTGTCGACGGGGTGCCGAGGAGGTTCCGGTGAAGTTCCGGCGAGGCGCTGGTCAGGTGCCGGTCGGGTGCCGACGGGGCCGCGGACCCCCGGCGCGCACCGGGTGTGTTCACAGTCCGGACAGGTCCGCAAACCTGGGTGCCGGGCCTCCCCCGCGTCTGGGACCATGCAGTCATGAGCGCAGCTACTCCCCCCGTACAGTCTCCCACCGACCGTCGGGTGTCGGCCCGCGTCGGGTCGATCTCCGAGTCCGCGACGCTGGCCGTCGACGCCAAGGCCAAGGCCCTCAAGGCCGCCGGGCGCCCGGTCATCGGATTCGGCGCGGGAGAGCCCGATTTCCCGACGCCCGGCTACATCGTCGAAGCCGCGGTGGAGGCGTGCCGCAACCCGAAGTACCACCGCTACACCCCGGCCGGCGGTCTGCCCGAGCTGAAGACGGCGATCGCCGCCAAGACGCTCCGCGACTCCGGCTACGAGGTCGAGCCGTCGCAGGTGCTGGTCACCAACGGCGGCAAGCAGGCCATCTACGAGGCGTTCGCCGCGATCCTCGACCCGGGTGACGAGGTCATCGTGCCCGCCCCGTACTGGACCACCTACCCCGAGTCGATCCGGCTCGCGGGCGGCGTGCCGGTCGAGGTCGTCGCGGACGAGACCACCGGTTACCGGGTCTCGGTCGAGCAGCTCGAAGCGGCCCGCACCGAGCGCACCAAGGTCGTGCTGTTCGTCTCGCCGTCCAACCCCACCGGCGCCGTGTACAGCGCCGCCGACACCGAGGCGATCGGCCGCTGGGCCGTCGAGCACGGCCTGTGGGTGCTGACCGACGAGATCTACGAGCACCTGGTGTACGGCGACGCGACGTTCACCTCGCTGCCGACGGCCGTGCCCGAGCTGCGCGACAAGTGCATCGTGGTCAACGGCGTGGCGAAGACGTACGCCATGACCGGCTGGCGGGTCGGGTGGATCATCGGCCCGAAGGACGTGGTCAAGGCCGCGACGAACCTCCAGTCGCACGCCACCTCGAACGTCTCCAACGTCGCGCAGGTCGCCGCGCTGGCCGCCGTCTCGGGGAACCTGGACGCGGTCGCCGAGATGCGGACCGCCTTCGACCGCCGCCGCCGCACGATCGTGCGGATGCTCAACGAGATCGACGGCGTCGTCTGCCCGACGCCCGAGGGCGCGTTCTACGTCTACCCGTCGGTGAAGGCGCTGCTCGGCAAGGAGATCCGCGGCAAGCGCCCGGCCGACTCCGTCGAGCTGGCCGCGCTGATCCTGGACGAGGCCGAGGTCGCGGTCGTGCCTGGTGAGGCCTTCGGCACCCCGGGCTACCTGCGGCTTTCGTACGCGCTCGGCGACGAGGACCTGGAACAGGGCGTCTCGCGGCTCCAGAAGCTGCTGGGCGAGGCGAAGGACTGAGCCCCTTCGGACGCTGTGGCGATCCGTTTTTGCATTCGGGCAAGCCCCCGTTCGGAGAAAGTGGTACCGGACGGGGGCTGTCGTATAGCAGGATCTTGGAATGGCACGCGAGGTCCGTCAGCTCCCCAAGGCACATCTGCATCTGCACTTCACCGGCTCCATGCGCCCCGGCACGCTCCTGGAACTGGCCGACCGGCACGGCGTGCACCTCCCCGAGGCGCTGACCTCGGGCGAACCCCCCAAACTCCGGGCCACCGACGAGCGCGGCTGGTTCCGCTTCCAGCGGCTGTACGACATCGCCCGCTCCTGCCTGCGCACCCCGGAGGACATCCAGCGGCTGGTCCGCGAGGCCGCCGAGGAGGACGCGGCGGACGGCTCCGGCTGGCTGGAGATCCAGGTCGACCCGACCTCGTACGCGCCGCGGCTCGGCGGGCTGATCCCCACGATGGAGATCGTGCTGGACGCCGTGCACACCGCCTCGCGGGACACCGGGGTCGGCATGGCCGTGGTCGTCGCCGCCAACCGCATGAAGCACCCGCTGGACGCCCGTACGCTGGCCCGGCTCGCCGTCCGGTACGCCGACCGCGGCGTGGTCGGCTTCGGGCTCTCCAACGACGAACGGCGCGGTCTGGCACGGGACTTCGACCGCGCCTTCGCCATCGCCCGCGACGGCGGCCTGCTCGCGGCCCCGCACGGCGGGGAGCTGGCGGGGCCCTCCAGCGTCCGCGACTGCGTCGACGACCTGTACGCGGGCCGTATCGGGCACGGGGTCCGCGCCGCCGAGGACCCGCGGCTGCTGCGCCGCCTCGCCGAGAAGGGCATCACCTGCGAGGTCTGCCCGGCCTCCAACGTCGCGCTCGGCGTGTACGAGAAGGCCGAGGACGTACCGCTGCGCACCCTGTACGAGGCGGGCGTGCCGATGGCGCTCGGCGCCGACGACCCGCTGCTCTTCGGCTCCCGGCTCGCCGCCCAGTACGAGATCGCCCGCGCCTCGCACGACTTCACCGACGCCGAACTGGCCGAGCTGGCCCGGCAGTCCGTACGGGGCTCCCGCGCGCCGGAGGACGTACGCCGGCGGCTGCTGGCGGGGATCGCCGAGTGGGAGGCGACACCGGAGGGGGCCGAGGGCTCTCGTGAGGGGGTGGGCTCTCCCGAGGGGGCGGTGGGCTCCGCCGAGGGTGCGGTGGGCTCCGCCGAGAGGGTCGTCGGGTCTACAGGCTGACGCCGGGCTCTGCCGGGAGGGTTGTCGGGTCTACAGGCTGACGCCCACCAGGACCGGCTCGTTGACCAGCGTCACGCCGAACGCCGCGTGGACGCCGTCGCGTACCTCGCGGGCCAGCGCCAGCAGATCCTCGGCGGTCGCGCCGCCGCGGTTGGTCAGCGCCAGCGTGTGCTTGGTGGAGATCCGCGCCGGGCCGCTGCCGTACCCCTTGGTGAACCCCGCCTTGTCGATCAGCCAGGCCGCCGACAGCTTCGTGAGGCCCTGACCGGCCTCGCCCGCCGGGTACGACGGCGGCGCCGTGTCCTGGCCGAGCCGCTCCTTCGCCCGCTCCAGGAACGCGGCGTGCTCCGGGGCGGTCAGGATCGGATTGGTGAAGAAGGAGCCCGCAGACCAGGTGTCGTGGTCGGCCTCGTCCAGCACCATGCCCTTGCCCGCGCGCAGCGCCAGCACCGTCTCCCGCGCCTTTTCCAGGGGCACCCGGTCGCCGGGTTCCACGCCCAGGGCGCGGGCCGTCTCCGCGTACTTCACCGGGGCGGAGAGCCCGCCCGCGTCCTCCAGTCCGAAGCGGACGCGCAGCACGACGTAGCGGTGCGGCTCCGCCTTGAAGCGGCTGTGGCGGTACGAGAAGGCGCACGCGTCGTTCGCCAGCGTCACCGTCTCGCGGGTCCGGCGGTCGTACGCGACGACCTCGGTGATCGTCGTCGACACCTCTTGGCCGTAGGCGCCGACGTTCTGGATCGGCGTCGCCCCCGCCGAGCCGGGGATGCCCGCCAGGCACTCGATTCCGGCCAGGCCGGCGGCGACGGTCCGCGCCACGACGTCGCTCCAGGTCTCGCCCGCGGCGACCTCAAGCGAGGTGCCGTCGAGGGTCACGCCGCGGGTGGCGATCCGTAGCGCCGTTCCCTCGAAGCCGCGGTCGCCGACGACGAGGTTGCTGCCGCCGCCGACGATCAGGAGGGGGTCGCCGGTGGTGTCCGCCGCGGCGACGGCGGCGATGACGTCGGCGTCCGAGGCCGCCGTGATCAGGCGGTGCGCGGGGCCGCCTACGCGGAAGGTTGTCAACGGGGCCAGCGGCGCCTTCTCCATTACGTCCACCCCCTCACCCTAGGGGGCCCGCCGCCTCCCTTCTTTTCCCGGCCCGCTTGCGTGGGGGGGCGTCTTTGCCCACCCGCCCACCCGTGCGGGTGCTTTCTTCGTCTGCGGGTGCCGCCCGTGCCTGGTCGGTCCCGGCCCGGGGCACCTCCTCGGGCGACGAACCTGCGGCCACCTGCGCCTGCTTCTGCCCCTGCCCGTTCGTCCCCCTGCGGGGGCACCCCGCACCGACCCCTCCGGTCCGTCGGCGCCCGCCTGTCCGCTGTAGCTGAGGAGGGAGGGAGCCTTCGCGGCGTACCGCCCCGCGCAACTCCCCCCCCCCGGCCAATCCGAAAAGACCGCCCCCCCAGAAGTGAAGGCCCCGAGCCCCCCGCCCGCCAACCAACCAAAGGCCCCCCACTCACCCCGCCCCACCACCCCCACCCGTACCAAAGAGGCCGCCCCCTCCCACCCACCACGAACACCACCCGTACCTGTACCAAAGAGGCCGCCCCCACCCACCACGAACCGCCACCCTCACCCGTACCGAACGAGCCAGTGCCACCGCCCCCGACGCCCGCCCCACGGCGAACCACCCCCCACCCCGCACCCCTCGCCCACGGCGAACCGTCACTCGCAGCCGTACCGGAGGGCCCGGAACCCACCCACCCCCCTCCGCCCACCCCACGGCGAACCGCCCCGCTAGCCCCCCACCCACGGCCGACCGTCACTCGCAGCCGTACCGGAGGGCCCGGAACCCACCCACCCCCCTCCGCCCACCCCACGGCGAACCGCACCGCTAGCCCCCCACCCACGGCGAACCGCCCCCACCCCCTCCCCCCACCCACCACGAACCGTCACTCGCAGACGGGACGGAGGGGACGGGGCGGGGTGCCCCCGCAGATTTGCGTGCCGACAGGGCGTGGACGAATGGGAAAGGAGCAGGCAGCACGCAGCTCGAGGAGGTGCCCCGGCCCGGGACCGACACCAGGGACAGGGCGGTGGAAGAAAGGGCTGACCCCCGCACCCAGGCCGGGCACGGGGGTCAAGAGGGCCAGGAACGGCCAGGACGGCCAGGAAAGGGCTAGGCGGTGGGCTGGAGGTCGCGGGGGGAGGAGGACGGGGTGGAGTCGAGGGAGGTGGGAGAGGGACGGCGGGGAAGGAGGAGGGCCGCGACCGTGGCGACACCGAGCACAGCGGCACCAACCCACAGCGCAGGCGTCAACCCGTCGACAAAGGCGTCAGCCGACCCGTACCCGCCCTGCGCGGAAAAGATCGAGCCCAGCACCGCGATCCCCAGCGCTCCCCCCACCTCACGCAGCGCGTTGTTGGCCCCCGAGGCGATCCCCTGCTCCGCCCCCCGCACACTCCCCATCACCAACGCCGTGGCCGGCGCCACGAACAGCGCCATCCCGGCCCCGCTGATGATCAGCGCGGGAAGCTGCGCCAGATAGGAGACGTCCGGCGAGATGATCGTCGCGAACCACCCGAGCCCGATCGCCTGAAGGGCGAGCCCGGCCGCGACCACCGGCCGCCCCCCGATCCGGTCGGAGACAATCCCGGCGATCGGCGCGACGATCATCGGCATACCGGTCCACGGCAGCATGCGCAGCCCGGCCTCGGTCGGCGAGTAGCCGACGACGTTCTGCAGGAACTGGCTGAGCAGGAAGATCGACCCGAACATCCCGGTGAACATCAGCATGCTGGCCGCGTTGATGGCCGAGAACCCGCGGCTGCGGAACAGCCGCATCGGCAGCATGGCGTTCGGCGAGGTCGCCCCGTGCCGGATGAAGGCCGCGACGAGCGCCGCGCCGCCGATGAGCCCTCCGAGCACCGGCCCGCTGGTCCACCCCTTGGTCGTGGCGTTGACCAGCGCGTAGACGACGCCGAACAGCCCGAGGCTGATGAGCGCGGTGCCGCGCGGGTCGAGCCGGGCGCCGGGCGCGGTGGACTCGTTGAGGCGCAGCCGGGCCAGCGGGATGAGGGCGATGCCGAGCGGAACGTTGAGCCAGAAGATCCACTGCCAGGAGATGTGTTCGGTCAGGCTGCCGCCGATGAGCGGCCCGCTGGCGACGGCGAGGCCGTTGACGGCGCCCCAGATCCCGAACGCGGCGCCTCGCCGCTCGGCAGGGACCGCCGCGGTGAGCAGCGTCAGCGTGAGCGGCATCATGATCGCGGCGCCGACGCCCTGGAGCGCGCGGAAGGCGATGAGCATGGAGATGGTGGGCGCGAGGGCCGCCGCGGCGGACGCGCCGGTGAAGATCGTGAGGCCGGTGAGGAAGAGCTTGCGGCGGCCGAAGCGGTCGCCCAGCGCCGCGCCGAACATCAGCAGGACGGCGAAGGTGAGCGTGTAGGCGTTGACCGTCCATTCGAGGTCGGACAGCGCCCCGCCGAGGTCCTTGCGGATGGACGGCAGCGCGGTGGTGACCACGAGATTGTCGAGGGCCGCCATGAATCCGGCGACGCTGGTGATGATCAGAGCCCAGGCGGCGGTGCCTGGCCTGCGGCCTTCTGCTGCTTGCTGGGTCATGACTCCCCCTGTGGAGTGCGTACTGCGACGGCTTCGAGCCGTACGGTTAGTTATGGATGACTAACTTCAGCGGACAGAAAAAACCGATGACTCCGCGCCCCGAAAGGCGCGGCGCCTCACTCGGGACGGGCCGTCTCGTACAGCCCTTCCCAGATGCGGTGGTCGGCCGGGAAGCCCAGCGACACCAGGGTGTTGATCAACATTCCGTAGGCGAGGAACTGCGTGGTCTGCTCGACGTCCGCGCCCAGCTCCAGATGCAGGGTCTCCCACAGCGCCTCCCACCCCTCACGGATGGAACGGCCGAATTCGTGGTCCCCGGACGCCTCGGCGGCGGCGACCGCGACATACATCTGCATCTGCATCAGCAGCCGCTCGGGGTCGTCGGAGATCAGCGTCTGATACGCGTTCCCCATCGCCTTGAGCTTGCCCTCGTGGTCCGTCTCGTCCTCGGCCACATCGGCGAAGACCTGGCGCGTCGATTCCAGGCAGTAGGTGGCCGCCGCCAGGAACATGGCCTCCTTGTTCGGGAAGAGGCGGAAGAGATACGGCTGCGAGACGCCCACCCGGCGGGCGATCGTCTCGGTGGACGTGCCGTTGTAGCCGCCGCGGGCGAATTCGCTCATCGCCGCGCGGATGACGCTCTCGCGCCTCTCCTCTGCGCTCATCCTGACCATACGAGTAAGTTAGTGGTCCATAACTAACCTGTCAACCGCGATACGGGAGACACGGGCAAACGTAAGGGGCACCCACTTGGATGGGCACCCCTTACCTGCGCTTCTACGTCTCAGGCGAGCCGGACCACGGCGCGGGACATGCCCAGCACCTTCTGGCCCGCGGACGTCGCGGTGAGGTCGACCCGCACCCGCTGGTCGTCCAGTTTGGCGGCGACCTTCGCGGTCACCTCGATGAGCGCGCCCTGCTCGTCGTTGGGCACGACGACGGGCTTGGTGAACCGTACGCCGTACTCGACGACCGCCCCCGGGTCGCCGGCCCAGTCCGTGACGACCCGGATCGCCGAGGCCATGGTGAACATGCCGTGCGCGATGACGTCGGGCAGGCCGACCTCGCGGGCGAACTTCTCGTTCCAGTGGATCGGGTTGAAGTCACCGGAGGCGCCCGCGTACTGCACGAGTGTGGCGCGGCTCACAGGGAAGGTCCGCGCGGGCAGTTCGGTGCCGACCTCGACATCCGCGTAACCGATCGTCGCCGTCATGCCGCGCCCTCCGCGTTCGCCGAAGCGTTCCCCGAGCCGTTCCCGCTGCCGCCGCGCGGGTCGTCCTCCGCCGCGCGGGCGACCAGCTTCGTCCAGGCGGTCACCACGTGCTCGCCGGACTCGTCGTGGACCTCGCCGCGGATGTCGAT
The DNA here is from genome assembly GCF_044753885.1 of Streptomyces sp. NPDC093221. Lineage (NCBI taxonomy): Bacteria > Bacillati > Actinomycetota > Actinomycetes > Kitasatosporales > Streptomycetaceae > Streptomyces > Streptomyces sp. NPDC093221. The sequence goes on from NZ_JBIVOA010000002.1 coordinate 1,179,205, forward strand.
GATGTCGTTGCCCGCCAGGGACTTGATCGCCTCGATGGTGGAGGTGACCGAGAGCCGGTCACCGGCCATGACCGGGCGCGTGTACGCGAACTTCTGGTCGCCGTGCACGACCCGGCTGTAGTCGAGGCCCAACTCCGGGTCCTGGACGACCTGGCCCGCGGCCTTGAAGGTGATCGAGAAGGCGAAGGTCGGCGGGGCGATCACATCGCGGTGCCCGAGCGCCTTGGCCGCGTCCGCGTCCATATACGCCGGGTTGGTGTCCCCGACCGCCTCGGCGAATTCGCGGATCTTCTCCCGGCCCACCTCATAGGCGGCGGTGGGCGGATAGCTCCGCCCCACGAAGGACTGGTCCAGAGCCATCGGCACCTCCGGTGCGGGAAGCGGGCGGGAAGCGGGCGGGATCGGGGGCAGCGTACGACATACGTACGGAAGTCGTACGGGCGCGGGGGGTCGCTAGCGGTGGCGTAACGGTTCAGCTGATCCGTACGGCTCCCACCGGGCAATACGTCGAGGCCGCCCCCGGTGACGGGGACGGCCTCGCGGTACTGCTACGGCCTGGAGTCAGCGCGTTTCGCGGTGCGCGGTGTGCGCGTTGCAACGCGGGCAGTGCTTCTTCATCTCAAGACGGTCCGGGTCGTTGCGCCGGTTCTTCTTGGTGATGTAGTTCCGCTCCTTGCACTCCACGCAGGCCAGCGTGATCTTCGGGCGGACGTCTGTGGCGGCCACGTGAGTGCTCCTTGACGAACGGGGGTGATTTGAACATGAGAATAGTAGCCGACTGAGGGACCGATCCCACAATCGGCTACGGTGAGTAGCGGCGACCGGACTTGAACCGGTGACACAGCGATTATGAGCCGCTTGCTCTACCGACTGAGCTACGCCGCTTTGACGAACTGGTCCCCGCCTGGCGGCGGGGAACCGATCCATCTGAGCCCCAATACGGAATCGAACCGTAGACCTTCTCCTTACCATGGAGACGCTCTACCGACTGAGCTATTGGGGCGAGCGAGGAAGACATTACACGGTCCGCCGCGATACGTGAAATCCGTATCGGGCAGGGCACATCGGGCGTCGCGGGGCGTCACGCCCACCCCCTGATCAGGACGTGATCACCTCCCGGCCGCCGCGCGCCGGGTGGCCGACGGGCCCCGTACGAGGGCCTGTTCGCGCCGCCGCGACGATGGGCCGCCCTCGCTCTCCGCGCGGCACCGCGTCCGCCCGCACCCGCGAACCGCGCGCCGGCGCGTACGAGTTCCGGGCGCACCGGAACGCGAGCGCGTCCGCTCCCCCGCGCGGCGCCGGCCGTACCGTGTGCCCCGTCTCACGACCCCCACCGGTACGACTAATGCCCTCCTGTCAGGTGTGTGCCGTGCTGACCCCTAAGCTCGGCTTTGCGTGATCTTGCCTCCCGCCGCCCGCCCTGCACGCACCGGAGGAGCGCGATGACCGACAGCCCTCGCGACAGTGCCCGCACCGCCGCAGAAACCGCCACCCTGCTGCTGTGCGGCGCCCGGCTGACCGACGGCCGGACCGTGGACGTACGGCTCAGCGGCCCCCGGATCGAGGCCGTGGGCACCGCCGGCAGCCTCGCGCCCGCCGCGGGCCGTACCGCCGACGGGTCGCGCCGTCCGGCCGACGGCACCCGTATCGACCTGCGCGGATATCTGCTGCTGCCCGCGCCCGCCGAGCCGCACGCCCACCTCGACCTGGCGCTGACCGCGGGCGCCGCGGGGCCGCCGTCCGACGACCCCGCCGATGTGCAGCGGCGCGCCACCGAGGCCGCGCTGCTCCAACTCGGCCACGGCGCCACCGCTTTGCGCAGCCATGTGCGGATCGGCGACGTCCAGGGGTTGCAGGCGCTCGAAGCCGTGCTCCAGGCGCGGCGGGCGCTGCGCGGGCTCGTCGACCTGCACACCGTCGCCGTACCGCGGCTGCTGACCGGCGCGGCGGGCGCGGACGGGCTCGCGATGCTGCGCGACGCGCTGAAGATGGGCGCCGCGGTGGTCGGCGGCTGCCCCGATCTGGACCCGGACCCGAGCGGGTACGCCGAGGCCGTCTTCTCGCTCGCCGCCGAGTTCGGGCTCCCGGTCGACCTGCACACCGCCGCCGACGACCCGGCCCGGCTGGCCCGGCTCGCCGCGATGGCGGGCGGTCTGCGGCCGGGCGTCACCCTCGGCCCGTGCCACGGTCTCGGCGCGCTGCCGCCCGAGGCGATCGACTCCGCCGCGCAGCGGCTGGCCGCCGCCGGAATCTCGGTCACCGCGCTCCCCCAGGGCGGCTGCGGCGCGCTGGACTCCGTACGCCGCGGCGGCGGTCCGCACACCCCGGTCCGCCGGCTGCGCGCGGCGGGCGTCCGGGTCACGGCGGGCAGCGGGGCGCTGGGCGACCTGGCCAATCCGGTCGGCCGCGGCGATCCGCTGGAGGCCGCCTTCCTGCTCGCCTCCTACGGCGAGTGCGGCGCGGCGCAGGCGTACGCGGCGGTCAGCGGCCGGGCGCGGGCCGTGCTCGGGCTGCCGGAGGTACGGGTCGAGGCCGGTTTCCCGGCCGAGCTGCTGGCGGTGCGCGGGGAGGGTGTCGAGGCGGTGCTCTCCCTGGCGTACAGCCGGATCGTCATCCACCGGGGCCGGGTGGTCTCGCGGACGAGCGCGGTGCGCGAATACTGCGACTCGGCGAGCGAGGCCGCGCTCGATCTCCCGCGTCAGTCGCACCGCGAGGCGTAGCGTCACGTCCATGCGCATGGTGATCGCTGGTGGACATGGACAGATCGCGTTGCGGCTTGAGCGGTTGCTCGCCGAGCGCGGTGACAGTGTGGTCGGGCTGATCCGTAACCCGGCCCAGGCCGACGACTTGCGGGCGGCGGGCGCCGAGCCGGTCGTCCTGGACCTCGAATCGGCGACGGTCGCGGAGGTGGCCGCCGTCCTGGAGGGCGCCGAGGCGGCCGTCTTCGCGGCGGGCGCGGGTGCGGGCAGCGGGGCCGCCCGCAAGCACACCGTCGACCACGCGGCGGCCGTGCTCTTCGCCGACGCGGCCGAACAGGCGGGCGTACGGCGCTATCTGGTGGTCTCCTCGATGGGCGCCGACGCCCGGGCGAGCGGGGACGACCCCGTCTTCACCGAGTACCTGCGCGCCAAGGGCGCGGCCGACGACGACATCCGCGCGCGTACGGACCTGGACTGGACGATCGTGCGCCCCGGCGCCCTGACCAACGACCCGGGCACCGGCCGCGTCCGTCTCGCCCCCTCCACCGGCCGCGGCTCCATCCCCCGCGACGACGTCGCCGCCGTCCTGGCCGGCCTCCTGCTGACCCCCTCGACCGCCGGCCTCACCCTCGAACTCGTCTCCGGCACCGACACCATCCCCGAAGCCCTCCGCACCGCCGCCCTCCCCTAACCCCTCCCCTTCCCCCGCACACACACCAAAACGGCCCCCCGCCCTGCTCTCCAGCAGGCCGGGGGGCCGTTCTCATCATGTGGCGGCACGTGGATTCGAACCACGGTAGGCATAGCCGACGGATTTACAGTCCGTTCCCATTGGCCACTCGGGCATACCGCCATGGGATGAAGCCGCGGATCCGCTGGGTGCGGGGTGCCGTGGCGACGACGTAAACGATACCCGATCCGGAGGGGTGGTTCGCCACCGGATTGATCACCGCCTCCGCCTTGTGTCCGCGCGCACCGGACACCGCTCCTTCCCCACGGAGATCCACACGACAGGCCCTAGTCTTTGGGGATGGTGGTCCGGGGATCGGGCCGCGGATGTGATGGAAGACAGACAAGCGATACCCAAGGAGCCCACTGAAGATGGCCGACTCCAGTTTCGACATCGTCTCGAAGGTCGAGCGGCAGGAGGTCGACAACGCCCTCAACCAGGCCGCCAAGGAGATCTCGCAGCGGTACGACTTCAAGAACGTCGGGGCCTCGATCGCCTGGTCGGGCGAGAAGATCCTGATGGAGGCGAACTCCGAGGAGCGCGTCAAGGCGATCCTGGACGTCTTCGAGACCAAGCTGGTCAAGCGGGGAATCTCGCTGAAGGCGCTGGACGCGGGCGAGCCGCAGCTCTCCGGCAAGGAGTACAAGATCTTCGCCTCGATCGAGGAAGGCATCTCCCAGGAGAACGCCAAGAAGGTCGCGAAGATCATCAGGGACGAGGGTCCCAAGGGCGTCAAGGCCCAGGTCCAGGGCGAGGAGCTGCGCGTCAGCTCCAAGAGCCGCGACGACCTCCAGTCCGTCCAGGCCCTGCTCAAGGGCAAGGACCTCGACTTCGCCCTCCAGTTCGTCAACTACCGCTGATTCCACGCCGGGAGGCCGCGGCCCGCGTCGCGGCCCTCCCGCCGGTTCCCCTGCGGACGCCGCATCCCCGTGGACGCCGCACCCCTGTGGACGCCGCATCCCCGTGGCCGCCCCCATCCCCGTGGCCGCCGAATCCCTGTGGCGCCCGCGCCCCCGGCGATAGGCTGCCTGGCCAAGACAGGCAACGGGGAACGGGGAAGTACCAGGCATGTCCGCCAAAGGAGATCTGACGATAAGTCTGATCGGGCTCAGCGACCTGGCGACGGGGCTGAGATCGGTCAAGACGCGGATGGACGACACCGGGCAGGTCGATCGCGCCCTCGGCAACGGGGAGTTGGGCTCGTCCAGGGCGCATGACGCGCTCGACGGTTTCATGCACGGCTGGAAGGACGGCCGTAAGGAGATCGACAGCGGTCTGGAGAGCGTCGCGAAGATGGCGCAGGCCGTCGTGGACGAGCTCACCAAGACCGACCAGGAGCTGAAGGACGCGCTGGCCAAGCACGAGGGCGGCGGTCAGCCGTGACCGTGTCCTCTTCCGCCCCCTCCGGCACGTCGCCGGTGCGCGGGGTGAACATCCTGGTGCCCAGCTCCTGGTACGAGTTCGACATCCATCCGGCCACGCGCGACGCGTCGATACGTGAGGTCGTACGCGAACGGGTCCAGGAACGGCCGGAGTTGGCCGACTCCAGGACGGCGCTCATCCGCACGCTGACCCGTACGGCCGACGAGGCGTGGCAGACCGGGGTGCTGTACTTCGGCGCGCTGGCCGACCTGAGCGACGAGGCACCGCTGACGGCGAGCGTCACGATCGCGGTCCTGGAAGCCGACGACCGGGCGGACGGCACGGCGGACGGCGATCGGCCCGGCGGCGGGGCAGGAGGGCCAGGCGGGGCGGGCGGCAATCTGGCGGCGCTGGTGGCGGCGCTCAAGCCGGTCCCCGCGGGCCGCAGGCCGACCGACCCGTGGCGCCGGATCAAGCTGGTGGAGCTGCCGGACGCGGGTTCCGCCGCGCGCAGCGAGGGGATCGACGACATCGAGCTGCCGGACGACGACCGTACGGTCCGGATGGTGCTGATGCAGACCTTCGTACCGTTCCCCGGCGGCGACCCTCGGGTCGCGGTGATCAGCGGGGCGACCTCCCAACTCGCCCTCGCCGAGCCGATGCTGGAGCTGTTCGACGGCATCACCGAGACCTTCCGCTTCGTGTACGCCGACGACGACCCCTCCGCCGGGTCCGCCGAGAGGGTGAGCTGAGCCGTGACCCGACCCACCGACTGGCACAATCTCGACCTCGACAGCGACCCGACTCCCGGTGACGTCTACGAGATCAGGGCCGAGGGCAGGCGCTTCCAGACCTTCGCCGAGGACGTGGCGACCGTGCACTCGCTGCTCAGCAGAGCGGCCAAGGACCAGGCGCTCGCCGAGTGGAACGGCAAGGCCGCCGAGGCGTTCCGCGGCCAAATAGGCAAGCTGCCCGGGCAGTTGGGCAAGCTCCACGACTCCTACGGCGCGGCCGGCGACGCCCTGGTGACCTTCGCCGACTCGGTGGAGACCGAACAGTCCACCGCTGACGGCGCGTTGTCCCAGGCGCGTCTGCTGCGCAACGATCTGGCCGCGAAGCAGACCGAGTTGGCCCGCGCGCAGGTCGACGCGACCACGGCGGGCGAGGCCAAGGCGAAGCTCGACGGCTCCAAGGGGTCAGCCGGAAGCGCCGGCGGGAACGTACCGCCGCCCGACCCGGACAAGGTCCGCCAGGCGGTCCGCAACGCCCAGCAGGCCGACGCCCACAAGGACCAGGTCGCGGGCCAGGTCTCCGGGATTCAGCAGCAGTTGGCCGAGCTGCGCAAGAAGGCGCAGGACGCCGGGACCAACCACGGCACGGCGGTGGACGTCCTCAAGAAGGACCTCGACCACGCCTCCGACGTCGGCATCCACAACAAGAAGTGGTACCAGAAGCTCGGGGACTTCCTGGTCAAGGCGTGGAGCGTCATCCTCCCGATCCTCAAGGTGATCGTCGCCATCGGCGGCATCCTGCTGCTGTTCATCGGCGGCCCGCTGGCCTGGATCGTGCTGGCCGCGGCCTTGCTGGTCTTCGCCGACACCTTGGTGAAATTCATTCAGGGCAAGGCGGGTTGGGGCGATCTGCTGTTCGCCGCGCTGGACTGCATCCCGGTGATGGGCAAGGTCAGCATGCTGGTCAAGGCGGGTGAGATCGGCAAGCTGAAGTGGGCGGTGAAGATCCTCCAGGCCGAACGGAAGTACCAGAACGTCATCAAGGTGTGGAAGTACGGCGAAGACCTCAGCGGATTCCGCAAGGTCGCCTTCGGCTTCGCCAAGGGCCTGGGCAAGGACACCCTCAAGGACGCCATGAACGGCGGCTGGACGAACGTCAAGAAGAACTTCCTGGCCAACGTCGCGGGCAACACCATCGGCGCCGGGCTCTCCCCGCTGGTCGACAAGGGCTTCGCCAAGATCCCCCGGCTCTACTACAGCGGCCCGATCTCCGCGATGTCGGGCGCCGAACGCCGGGCGCTGGGCCACCTGTCGATGGACATGAACGGCCTGACGCAGCGCGGAAAGACGCTCATCGGCGCCACGAAGGGGCTGGTGACGTCGGTGACGAAGGAGACCGTCAAGAGCACGGTCTTCGGCAAGGACTTCACCATCGAGAACATCGGCTTCGGCACGCTCACCGGCTTCGGCAACTCGGGCGGCGGCTACCGCACCGGCCGGCACTGAGCGGGACGTTCACCCGAGCGGGCCGGGTCCGGTTCACCGCCAGGAGCCGGACAGACCGGGGGCCGGACAGACCAGAGGCCGGACAGACCGGGGCCCGCGACCGCTACGAGCCGCGTCGTACGGCCACGTCGTACCGCGGGTCGCCGAAACCGGCGGCCCGCGCCCGGCGCAGCGCCTCATCGCCGATGTCCCGGATCGCCGGGCCGCCGCCGCGGGCCTCATCGGTCCGCTCGGCGGCTCCGGCGGCCCCGCCCTGCCTGACCAGGCTCACCCCGCGCGGCCCCGGCAGCGCGAGCACTCCCCCGATCCTGGGGTCGCCCGCGAACCAGACCTCGCGCTTGGCGTTCTCGCCGAGCACCCGCCGCCAGCGGCGGACGTCGGGGAAGCGGACCCGGATGCTCACGTCCTTGTCCGGGTTGTCGGGCACGGGCAGCCGGAAGAACGGCACGCCGTTATCGGCCACTTGGGCGACGCCGTCCAGGCGCTGCCAGGGGTAGACCTGAAGGACCCGCCAGTACCGCTTGTAGCGCGGCTGTATCAAGGCCCACCAGCCGAGGCCGAGCATCGAGGCCGTCATGAGGACGTACGCGAGCCAGGTGACGTCGATGTCGAGGAAGACGTCGAGGAAGGCGAAGACCAGGGCCCAGCCGGGGATGCCCGCGGCGCTGACGACCAGCAGCGCCCGCAGCCGCCCGCGGGACCGCGCGCACCACTCGCGCGTCGCCGGTTCCGCGACCGCGCCCTCGTACGTCACCCCGTCGTGCGTCACGCTCTCGTACGTCACGCCGTCGCGCGGCGCACCCTCGTAGGCCCCAGCAGGCACGGGAATTCCCCCTCGGGTGTGGGTGCGGCCATCGGGTCCGGCCGTCGGCGTTCGACCCTAGCAGTGCGGGTCTCCGGCGGCGCGGGCTCAAGCGAGGGCCGAACCGCGGGCTGGACCGAGGGCTGGACCGAGAGGCTCAAGCGACGGGCCGGGCCGAGGGGCTGAACCGACGGCGCGGTACGTCACGGCCTGCCGTAGTCGGCCGCCCACGGGTTGAGTTCGGCGTACTGCTGCTTCCAGGCCGTGCGGTACTGGGCGGCCAGCGGCGGGGGGAAGATCGCCAGGACTTCGGCGACGCGCTCGGGGGTGGCGCCGTCGAGCAGCCACGGGATGTAGCGCGGCGCGAGGCCGAGGCCGATCTGATTGCGCTGGCTGTCGGCGAACAAGGCCCAGTCGGCCGGGGACAGTTCGCGCTCGATGAGCGGCAGCGCGTCGCTCTCCTCGTGGCTGAGGTGGGCGTTCAGTTCGGTGGCGAAGGCGTCGGCGGCGTCGCCGAGGGCGGTGTGGCCGCCCTGTTCGTCGGCGAGCGCCGCGTCGATCGCGGCGATCAGCGGGTCGATCCGGTCGTGTTCCGCCTCCATCGCCTCAAGGAGTTCGAGGTCGTCGGGGCGGTCGGCGAACTGGCCGCGCAGCTTCGGCCACAGGACGTCGTCCTCGGCTGTGTGATGGATGGTCAGGAACCGCTTGAACAGATCCCACCCGAAGTGGGTGGCGGTGAGCCGGGACGGGTCGTCGCCCGTGACGGCGGCGGACTTGGCGATGATCGCCACGTCGCGCCGCAGTCCGTCGTGGAAGGCGTACATCATCGTCAGATCGACGGTCTCGCCCGGCTGGTGCGGAGTGGTCATCAACGTGTCTCCCTGGAACTAGGTGAACCAGTGGATCAGGAGGAATCGCCACACCGAGGCTATAGTCAGCCTGCCGAATCGTCAATCCGCATATCTATCCGGGAGTTGAACCATTTCCGGGTCGAACCGAGGGGCTACTGAAGCTCCTTGACCACCTTCAGCGCGTCCCCGATGTGCCCGCCGATGTTCATCATCGAGGAGAACGCGTGCCGGACGACGCCCTCGCGGTCGATGACGAAGGTGACGCGGCCGGGCACGACGCCCAGGCTCGTGGCGCCGTACTGCTTGCGCACGGCCTTGTCGGTGTCGGCGAGCAGGATGAAGGGCAGTTCGTGGCGGCCGGCGAACTTCTCGTGCGTCTCGACCGAGTCGGAGCTGACGCCGATCACCTCGGCGCCCGCGTCGGTGAAGCTCTCGTAGCTGTCACGGAAGCTGCACGCCTCGGTGGTGCAGCCGCTGGTGTTGTCCTTCGGGTAGAAGTACAGCACCACGACCTTTTCGCCCAGCACATCGCTGAGCGTGACGGGCTTGCCCGTCTGGTCGGGAAGGGTGAAGTCCGGTGCCTTGGCGCCGACGTGAAGAATGGCCATGACGTCTCCTCGGTGGGATGCGGTCGGGAATGCGGTCGGGGATGCGGGCCGGGTATGCGGGTCGGGGGACACGGTCCGCGAGGGGCGTCGGGGACGGAAACGGTACGGGCGCCCCGCGCGCGACAGCCGGTGGTCAGACGTCCGCGCGCAGCATCTTCGTGAGCAGCGCCTTCAACTCCGCCCGGCCGTCGGTGCCGAGCCTCGTGCCCATGTCGGTCTCGGCGGCCTCGACGGCCCGCCGGGCGGTGGCCAGCGCGTCGCGCCCCGCGTCGGTCAGCCGCAGCGCGTACCGCCGCCGGTCGCGCGGGTCGCGCTCGCGCACCACCCGGCCCGCGCTCTCCAGGTCGTCGACGATCTGGAGGATCGCCTGCTCGCTGATGCCGAGCCGCCGGGCGAGCCGCTGCTGCGAACTCGCCTCGTCGGCCAGGACGGTGAGCGCGCCGAAATGCCGCGCCTGGAGGCCGACGTCGGTCAGCGCGTCCTCGATCCGGCGCCGTACGAAATGGTGCGCCTGGGCGATCAGCGGGCTCGTACGCCGTACACCGCGCTCGGGCGGGGTACGGGCCAGCAGGGTGCTCAGCAGCGCGTCGAGGCGGACGCGTTCCGCGGCGGTCAGGGCCGCGGTGAGGTGGTCGTCGCCCGCGGCCATCGCGGGTTCCATGGCCTTGACGGCGCTGCGGCCGTCGTCGGTGAGGGCGAGGACGTACGAGCGGCGGTCTCCGGGGTTGCGGGCGCGGGTGACCTGGCCCGCCTGCTCCAGCCGGTCGATCAGCTTGACCATGGTGGTGCGGTTGATGCCGAGCCGCTCGCCGAGATCCTGCTGGGAGTACGTGACGGGGGCGTCGAGCGCGTCGAGTATCTGGAAGTCGCGCGCGCCTGAGGCGCCTTGGCCGGCAGCGACGCCGAACTCCGGGGCGAGGTGATCGGCGACCCGGTTGGCGCGGATGTGTGCGCGGCGCAGAAGATGCGCCGCGTAGACGGCGAGGGCGGGCGGCAGTTCGGCGTCCGCCGTCTCGACACTGAGCGCGTAGTCGTCCACCCGGCACCTCCGCAGGTGAGGGTAGCAGGGACGGCCACCTGACCGACCGTCAGGTACGGCGGACGGCCGGAAGGCGCTCGGCCCGAAGGCGCTCGGCCCGAAGGCGCTCGGCGCGGCGGACGGCCGGAAGGCGCTCAGCGCGAGGCGAACGGCCGGTCGGTCGGCACGATCTCCTTGCCCAGGGGCATGAGCGACAGCGGGATCAGCTTGAAGTTGGCGATGCCGAACGGGATGCCGATGATCGTGACGCAGAGCAGCACGCCGGTGACGATGTGGCCGAGGGCCAGCCACCAGCCCGCGAGGATCACCCACAGCACATTGCCGACGAAGGAGCCCGTGCCCGCGTCCCGGCGCTCGACCGCGGTGTAGCCGAACGGCCAGAGCGCGTAGACGCCGATGCGGAAGGCGGCGATGCCGAACGGGATGCCGATGATCGTGACGCAGAGGAGTGCCCCTGCCAGGACGTAGCCGAGGAACATCCACACACCGCAGAGAATGAGCCAGATGACGTTCAGGATGGTCTTCACCGGTGGCCTGCCATGTCTTCGAGGCGGGAGATGCGTTCTGCCATCGGGGGATGGGTCGAGAAGAGCTTGGAGACGTCGCCCGCGCGGAATGGACTGGCGATCATCATATGGCTGGCGGTCTCCAGGCGCGGTTCGGGCGCGAGGGGCCGCTGCTGTGTGCCCGTTTCGAGCTTGCGCAGCGCGGAGGCCAGGGCCAGCGGGTCGCCGGTCAGGCGCGCGCCCGAGGCGTCGGCCTCGTACTCCCGCGAGCGGGAGACGGCCAGCTGGATGACCGAGGCGGCCAGCGGGCCGAGGATCATCAGCAGCAGCATGCCGAGGATGCCGGGGCCCTCGTCGTCGTCGGAGCGGCCGATCGGGATCAGCCACGCGAAGTTGACCAGGAACATCACCACGGAGGCGAGCGCGCCCGCGATCGAGGAGATGAGGATGTCGCGGTTGTAGACGTGGCTCAGCTCGTGGCCGAGGACGCCGCGCAGCTCGCGCTCGTCGAGGATGGCCAGGATGCCCTGGGTGCAGCAGACCGCCGCGTTGCGCGGATTGCGGCCGGTCGCGAAGGCGTTCGGCGCCTCGGTGGGCGAGATGTACAGCCGGGGCATGGGCTCGCGGGCGGTGGTCGAGAGCTCGCGCACGATCCGGTACAGCTCGGGCGCCTCGAATTCGCTGACGGGGCGGGCGCGCATCGCGCGTAGAGCCAGCTTGTCGCTGTTCCAGTACGCGTACGCGTTCGTCCCCACCGCGATGACCAGGGCCACGATGAGTCCGGTCCGGCCGAAGAAGCTGCCGATGACCAGGATGAGGGCCGACAGACCGCCGAGGAGTACGGCGGTCTTCAACCCGTTGTGCCGGCGGTGCACGGTGCGCCCTCCAAAGTGTGCGTCGGGGGGAACCTCTCCCCCTAGGAGAACCTCCTGCCCACAACAACGCCACCCGAGCGCCGCTAGTTCCCTTATGCGCACGCAGCGCTACCGGCGCGGGGCGTACGGATACGGCCCCCGGCCGGTCGGGGCCGGGGACGGACGTGCTGGTCAGAGGGCCGGAGGGAGGACCCGGTCAGAACAGCGAGCCCTGCGCGTACCGCAGGACGAGCTGCGGCGCGCCGGACAGTGCGACCCCGGCCAGCGCGGTCAGCGTGATGGCGGCGACGAGGCCGACGGGCGTACGGGTGCCGGGTACGGCCGCGAGCGCGCCGCCGGTCGTGACGCCGCTCGCGCCGCCGGTCGCTCCGCCGGTCGTGACCGCGCTCGGGGATTGCTCGGGGGCGCCCTCGGGGCGGGTGAAGAGCAGCGCCGTCCAGCGCAGGTAGTACACGAGCGCGATGACGACGTTGACGGCCATGATCACCGCGAGCCAGCCGTGCTGGGTGCCGACGGCGGAGGAGAAGACGGCGACCTTGGCGAACAGGCCGATGACGCCGGGCGGCAGTCCGGCCAGGCACAGCAGGAAGAAGCCGAGCGCGAGGGCGGCCAGCGGGCGGGTCGCGTACAGGCCCCGGTAGTCGCTGAGCCGGCCCTGCGGGGCGGTGCGCGAGACGAGGGCGGCCACGGCGAAGGCCCCGAGGTTCACCACCGCGTACATCAGGGCGTACGCGACGGTGGTGCCGATCTCGTGCGCCGGGTCGGCGGCGGAGGACGCGGCGGCCAGCGGCACCAGCAGATAACCCGCCTGGCCGATGGACGACCAAGCCAGCAGGCGTACGGCGCCGCGCGGCACGCCGGGCCGCTGCCGGAGCGCGCCGACGTTGCCGACGGTCATGGTGAGCGCGGCCAGTACGCCGAAGGCCGGGCCCCACACGTCGTGGTAGGGCTTGAAGGCGATGACCGACACCAGGATCAGGCCGGAGAAACCGGCGGCCTTGCCGACCACCGACAGATACGCGGCGACCGGCAGCGGCGCGCCCGCGTAGGTCTCGGGCACCCAGAAGTGAAAGGGGGCCGCGGCGAGTTTGAAGGCGAACCCCACCAGAGTGAGGGCCGCGCCGACCTTCGCCACGGTGACGAGTTGCGCGGGCGCGTGCGTGAGGCCGTCGGCGACGGCGGCCAGGTGCATGGTGCCGGTGGCCGCGTAGACGAAGCTGATGCCGAGCAGTGAGACGGCGGTCGCGGTCACCGAGGACAGGAAGAACTTGAGCGCGGCCTCGCTGGACAGCTTGTCGCCGCGCCGCAGGCCGACCAGCGCGAAGGCGGGCAGGGTGGCGACCTCGAGGGCGACGATCAGGGTCGCCAGGTCGCGGGAGGCGGGCAGCAGCGCGGCGCCGGAGGCGGAGGCGAGCAGCAGGAACCAGTACTCGCCCGCCGGGAGGTCGTCCTGGGTGTTGACCGACAGCAGGGCCGTGAGCAGCGCGCCGCCGAGCACCAGGGCCTGGATGACCAGGGTGAAGTGGTCGGCCGCGTACGAGCACCCGCCGCCGCCCGCGGGGAGGTCGGCGGCGGTGCCGGGGTGCACGACCGTCACGCAGAAGGTGGCGTGGCGGCCCGCCCGCAGCGGGATCAGGGCCAGCGCGGCCAGGACGAGTCCCGCGACGGTGATCCAGGCCAGCAGTTCCTTGCGGGCCTTGGGCAGGAAGAGGTCGGCGACCAGGACGACGAGGGCGAGGACCGCCGGGATGGCGGCGGGGGCGAGCGCCGTCCAGTCGACGGACTGCACGAGGGACGGCATCAGTTGCCTCCGAGGAGGGTGTGCACGGCCGGATCGGTGAGGCCGAGCAGGACGGCGGGCCACAGTCCGGCCAGGACGGTGAGCGCGGCGAGCGGCGTCCAGGCGGCGAATTCGTACGCCTGGACGTCGGCGAGCGCGGGCTGCGCGTCGACGGTCTCGCGGTCGCCCATGCAGACCCGGCGGACCACGACCAGCAGGTACGCGGCGGTGAGCAGGGTGCCGAAGGCGGCGACGGCGGTGAAGGTCAGATACGCGGGGCGGCTGAGGCCCGCGGCGGGTTTGAAGGCGCCGAACATCGACAGCATCTCGCCCCAGAATCCGGCCAGGCCCGGCAGCCCGAGGGAGGCGACGGCGGCGAAGGCGACCAGGCCGCCCAGGCGCGGCGCCTTGCCGTAGAGCGCGGCTCCCGTGGCGCCGGCGAGGGTGTCGAGGTCGCTGGAGCCGTATCGGTCCTTCAAGGCGCCGACCAGGAAGAACAGCAGGCCGGTGATGAGACCGTGGGCGATGTTGGCGAAGAGCGCGCCGTTGACGCCGGTGGGGGTCAGGGAGGCGATGCCGAGCAGGACGAAACCCATGTGGCCGACGGAGGAGTACGCGATCAGCCGCTTGAGGTCGCCGCCGTTGCCCCGGCGGGCCAGCGCGAGGCAGGCGAGCGAGCCGTAGACGATGCCGACGACGGCGAAGGCGGCCAGGTAGGGGGCGAAGGTGTGGATGCCGTCGGGGGCCATCGGCAGGACGATCCGGACCAGGCCGTAGGTGCCCATCTTCAGCAGCACGCCCGCGAGCAGCACCGATCCGACGGTGGGGGCGGCGGTGTGGGCGTCGGGCAGCCAGCTGTGCAGCGGCCACATCGGGGCCTTCACGGCCAGGCCGAGGCCGATCGCGAGGACCGCGATCAGTTGCGTGGAGTGACTGAGCGATGACCCGTTGTCAGTGGCGAGTGCCACCATGTCGAATGTGCCCGCCTTCACGCCGATGAGGAGCAGGCCGAGCAGCATGATCACGGAGCCGAGGAGGGTGTAGACGATGAAGCGCAGTGCGGACCGCTCGCGGTCCCCGCCGCCCCAGCGGGCGATGAGGAAGTACATCGGGATGAGGACCGTCTCGAAGGCGAGGAAGAACAGCATCAGGTCGAGCACGGCGAAGGTCGCCAGCGTGCCCGCTTCCAGGAGCAGCAGCAGGGCGACGAACGCCTTGGGGCCGGGGCCCGCGGGCATTTTGAAGTAGCTGTAGAGCGCGCAGAGGAAGGTCAGCAGCGCGGTCAGGACGAGGAGGGGGAGCGAGATGCCGTCGACGCCGAGGTGGAGATGGATCTTGAGCGCGGGGATCCAGTTGAGGTCGGTGGTGGCCTGGGTCCTGGCGGGGTGGTCGTGGTCGAAGCCGGCCGCGAGGACGATCGCCAGGACGAGTACGGCGCCGGTGACGGTGACGCCGTGCCGCAGGACGGCCTGGCCGGGGTCACGGCCCTTCAGGCCGGGCGGCGGCGGGAGCAGGGCGCCGACCGCGCCGAGCAGCGGCAGCACGAGGAGTGCCGCGAGGACGTACTGGAGGGCGGTGTCGTTCACTTCGGGCTCAGCCTCCGACGGCGACGAGGACGGCGAGGACGACCGCACCGGCCAGCAGCGCGCTGAGGTAGGTCTGGACGTTTCCGGTCTGGGCCTTGCGGACGGCCGCGCCGAGCAGCCGGGGGGTGCCGCCCGCGCCGCGGACGTAGGTCTCGATGACCTCGCGGTCCAGGAAGCGGACGAGTTGCGCGGCGGCCAGCACCGGGCGGACGAACAGCGCGGTGTAGAGGGCGTCGAGGTGGAAGCCGTGGGCCGCGTGGCGGTGCAGCCTGCCCAGCAGCAGACGGCCGGGGTCGCCCGGGTCGTCGGCGGACGCGATGTCGCCGTAGATCGCCTCGTGGGTGGCGGTGGCCTCGGCCTCGACGAGGGCGGGTTCCGCGCCGGGGTCGCCGTCGGCGGTGACGACGGCTCCGACGGGGACGGCGAGCCGGGTGGCGGTGGCCGCCTTCCAGGCGCCGTAGGTGATCAGGACGCCGACCAGGGCCAGGCCGGTGCCGAGGACGGAGGTGATCAGGGTGGGGCCGAGCGGGGCGCCGCCGAACCAGTCGGGCAGCTCGCGGTAGGCGAGGCCGCCGAAGGCGATGGTGGGGACGGCCAGCACCCACAGCACGGAGGTCATCACGACCGGCTGCCTGCCGTGGTCGGGGGCCTCGGGGCCGCTGCCGCGGAAAGCCAGCAGGAACAGCCGGGTGGCGTATCCGGCGGTCAGGACGGCGGCGGTCAGGCCCGCGACGAAGACGGTCCAGCCGACGGCCGAGGGGACGTGCGCGGTGTGCCCGGCCGAGGCGTGCTCGGCGGCGCGCAGCACGGACTCCTTGGAGAAGAAGCCGGACAGCGGAGGGAGGGCCGCGAGGGCGGCGAGCGCGATGCCCATCGTCCACATGGCGTCGGGGACGCGCTTGGCGAGCGAGCCCATGCGGGACATCGCGGTGAGCGAGTTGGTGCCCGCCGCGTGGATGACGACGCCCGCGCCGAGGAAGAGCAGCGCCTTGAAGGCGCCGTGCGACAGGAGGTGGAAGACGGCGGCGTCGCGGTCGGCGACGGCCAGGGCGCCCGCCATGTAGCCGAGCTGGCCGATGGTGGAGTACGCCAGCACGCGTTTGATGTCGTCCTGGGCGAGGGCGGCCAGGCCCGAGCCGATCATGGTGACGGCGGCCATCACGGCGAGGACGGCCAGCGCGGCGGCGGACGCGGTGAACACCGGCAGCAGCCTGGCCACGAGATAGATGCCGGCGGCGACCATGGTGGCGGCGTGGATCAGCGCGGAGACCGGGGTGGGACCGGCCATCGCGTCGGGCAGCCAGGTGTGCAGCGGGAACTGCGCGGACTTGCCCGCGACCCCGGCGAGCAGCAGCAGCGCGATCACCGTGGGGTGGTGGAGCCGGCCGTCCGCCGCGGCGGAGAGGATGCCGCTGATCCGGAAGGTCCCGGCGTCGGCGGCGAGCGCGAACACTCCGATGAGGAAGGGGACGTCGCCGAGCTTGGTGACCAGGAACGCCTTGATCGACGCCGTCCTGGCGGCCTCGGTCTCCCAGTAGTGCCCGACCAGGAAGTACGAGCAGATGCCCATGATCTCCCAGCCGACCAGCAGCACCATCAGGTCGCCCGAGTAGACGACCAGGAACATGGCGGCGGTGAACAGCGAGACGAGGGCGGCGTACGAGGGATAGCGCGGGTCGTCGCGCAGATAGGCGGTGGAGTAGAGCTGGACGCAGGTGGCGACGAGGCCGACGAGGACGGCGATCAGGACCGCGAAGCCGTCCAGGTGCAGGGCGAGGTAGACGGGCGCGGAGCCGGTGTCGGTGAGCTTGTGGACGGCGTCGGTCGGCGCGCCGGTGCCCTGGCGGGCGGCGACGACCGCGGCCAGGACGAAGGCGGTGGCGGTGGGCAGTACGGCCAGCGGGCGTACGAAGCCGGGTGCGCGCCGGCCGAGCAGGAGTCCGGTGACCGCGCCGAGGAAGGGCAGGAGGGGGACGAGCGCGGCAAGGGCGGTCAGGGTCACGCGGCGGCCTCGGCCTTCTTGTCGGCGGCCGTGCCGTCCGGGTCGGACGCGGTGTGCTCGGACGACGCGTGCTCGGCTGACGCGTGCTCGGCTGACGCGTGCTCGGGCGGCTCGGCGAGGTCGGTGAGCCGGTCGATGTCGGAGCTGCCGCGGTTGCGGTACACGAGCAGCACGATCGCCAGGCCGAGACCGATCTCGGCGGCGGCGATCGTGATGGTGAACAGGGTGAGGGCCTGGCCGGAGTGGAGGGTGTCGCGCAGCCACACGTCGAAGGCGACCAGGTTGAGATTGACGGCGTTGAGCATCAGCTCGACGGACATCAGGACGAGGATCGCGTTGCGGCGGGCGAGGACGCCGTAGACACCGACGCAGAAGAGGAGGGCGGCGAGGACGGCCGGGTAGACGAGGTGCATCAGTTCTCCTTGCCCTGGCCGGTGGGGGTGCCGCTGGGGCTGCCGGTGGGGGTGCGGCCGCCCGTGCCGGTCCCGGTGCCCTTAGCGGCACCGGTGTCCTTAGCGGTCCCGGTGCCCGCGCGGTCCTCGGCGGTCTCGCGGCGGGAGAGGACGATCGCGCCGACGAGGGCGGCGAGCAGCAGCACCGACAGCGCCTCGAAGGGCAGCACCCAGAAGCGGAACAGGGTCTGCCCGGTGGCGTGCGAGGAGCCCTGGACCACGCCGTGCAGGTCGATCCAGGTGGAGCGGAAGGCGTCCACGACCACCCACACCAGGGTGACCGCGGCGGCGACGGCGACCCCGAGGGCGACCCAGCGGTTCTCGGAGTCGGCGTCCGGCGAGCGGCCGATGGGCGCTCTGGTCAGCATCAGTCCGAACAGCAGGAGGACGACGACGGAGCCGACGTAGATCAGCACCTGCACCCAGGCGATGAACTCGGCCGTGAGCAGCAGGTATTCGACGGCGAGGCCGCCGAGGGCGACGACCAGCCACAGGGCCGCGTGCACGAGCTGCCGGGTGGTGACGGTCAGGACGGCCGCGCCGAGAGTGACGAGGCCGATGAGGAGGAAGGCGATCTCGACGCCGGTGGGCGAGAGGAAGCCGCCCTGGCTGTGGATGGTTTCGTGGACGATCACGAGTCGCCCTCCCCCGGCGCGGAGGGTCCTTCGGTCGCCGGGTCGGTCGCCGGGTCGGTCGCCGTCGGGGCCTGCGGCCGGGCCTCTGTTTGGGCCCGCGCCTCCGCCCGGGCCTGGGCTTCCGCCTGGGCCTGGGCCGCGATGAGCTTGTCGGCGGCCTTGCGGGCGGCGGCGATCTCCTTGGGTTCCTCGGCGGCCGGGTCGAGCGCGGGAGGCGCGGGCACCGTCCACATCCAGTCGCGCAGCTTGTCGCGCTCGTGGGTGAGTTCGAGGATGTCGGTCTCGGCGTACTCGAACTCCGGCGACCAGAACAGCGCGTCGAAGGGGCACACCTCGATGCAGATGCCGCAGTACATGCACAGCGAGAAGTCGATGGCGAAGCGGTCCAGCACATTGCGGCTGCGCTCGCGCCCGCCGGGGGCGGCGGCCGGTGTCGTCTCCTTGTGGGAGTCGATGTAGATGCACCAGTCGGGGCACTCGCGGGCGCACAGCATGCAGACCGTGCAGTTCTCCTCGAACAGCGCGATCACCCCGCGCGAGCGCGGCGGGAGTGCGGGCAGCGCGTCCGGGTACTGGTCGGTGACGGAACGCTTCGTCATCGTCCGCAGGGTGACGGCCAGGCCCTTGGCGAGGCCGGTTCCGGGGATGGCCATGCTAGGAGATCACCACCTTGACGACGCCGGTCAGGGCGATCTGGGCGAGGGCGAGCGGGATGAGTACGGTCCAGGCGAGTTTCTGGAGCTGGTCCTCGCGAAGGCGCGGGTAGCTGACCCGTAGCCAGATCACGACGAAGGCCAGCAGGCCGGTCTTGACCAGCGTCCACAGCCAGCCGACGCTGCCGGACCAGGGGCCGTGCCAGCCGCCGAGGAACAGCACCGTGGTCAGGGCGCACAGCACGACGATGCCCGCGTACTCGGCGAGCAGGAACAGGGCGAAGCGCAGGCCGGTGTATTCGGTGTACGCGCCGAAGATGATCTCGGAGTCGGCCACCGGCATGTCGAACGGGGGCCGTTGCAGCTCGGCGAGGCCCGCCGTGAAGAAGACGAGGCCGCCGATGAGCTGCCAGGGGGTCCACCACCAGTGGTACTCCCCCACGATGCCCGGCAGTGACAGCGTGCCCGCCGCCATCGCGACCGACGCGGCGGTGAGCAGCATCGGCAGCTCGTACGCCATCAGTTGCGCCGCCGTGCGCAGGCCGCCGAGCAGGGAGAACTTGTTCGCCGACGCCCAGCCCGCCATCAGCGAGCCGAGCACGCCGACGCCCATCATGGCCAGGACGAAGATCAGGCCCGCGTCCAGCGCCTGGCCGACGAAGCCGTGCGGTCCCACCGGGATCGCGATCAGCACGACGAGGTAGGGCAGGAGCGCGACGGCGGGGGCGAGTTGGAAGATCCGCCGGTCCGCGTCGGCCGGAACCACGTCTTCCTTCTGCGCGAACTTGACTCCGTCCGCCACCAGTTGGGCCCACCCGTGGAACCCGCCCGCATACATCGGCCCCAATCGGCCCTGCATATGCGCCATCACCTTGTGCTCCGCCTGCCCCACCACCAGCGGAAACACCAGGAACACAACGAGCACGCCCACAAGCCGCAGCCCGACGTCCACCACGTCACCCACGCCCCTCACCTCCCCGCCCACCGTCTTCGCCTGCGGCGCGCTCATCAGACGACGCGGACCCACCACCCCGACCGGGTGTGCCACCTGCGGTGGGCTTCTCGCTCGCAGCGGGCGTCTCGCCTGCGGCGGCCTCGTCGGACGACACGGGCTCACCACCCCGAGCGGGGGTGCCACCTGCGGTGGGCTTCTCGCCTGCGGCGGGCGTCTCGCTTGCAGCGGGCGTCTCGCCTGCGGCGGCCTCGTCGGACGACGCGGGCTCACCACCCCGAGCGGGGGTGCCACCTGCGGTGGGCCTCTCGCCTGCGGCGGGCTCGTCGGACGACGCGGGCTCACCACCCCGGCCGCGGGTGCCACCTGCGGTGGGCCCCTCGCTTCCGGCGGGCGGTTCGCTCACAGCGGGCGTCTCGCCTGCGGCGGCCTCGTCGGACGACGCGGGCTCACCACCCCGAGCGGGGGTGCCACCTGCGGTGGGCCCCTCGCTTCCGGCGGGCGGTTCGCTCACAGCGGGCGTCTCGCCTGCGGCGGCCTCGTCGGACGACGCGGGCTCGCTACCCGCAACGGAACTGCCGCCAGCGGCAGGCTTCTCCGACGGCGCGGGTCCGCCACCCCCGGCGGGGGTGCCACCTGCGGTGGACTCCTCGCCTGCGGCAGGCGGTTCGCTCGCAGCAGGCTCGCCACCCCCGGCCGAACTGCCTCCTGCTGCGGGCTTCTTTGACGGCGCGGGCTCGCCACCCCCGGCAGGGGTGCCACCTGCGGTGGGCTTCTCGCCAGCGGTGGAGGGTTCGCCTGCGGCCGGCTCGTCGGATGACGCGGGCTCGCTACCCCGAGCGGGGGTGCCACCTGCGGTGGGCCTCTCGCCTGCGGCGCGCTCGTCGGACGACGCGGGCCCACTACCCCGAGCGGGGGTGCCACCTGCGGTGGACGTCTCGCCTGCGGCGGGCTCGTCGGACGACGCGGGCTCACTACCCGCAGCGGAGCTGCCGCCAGCGGCAGGCCTCGCCGACGGCGCGGGGCCGCCACCCCCGGCGGGGGTGCCACCTGCGGTGGGCCCCTCGCCTGCGGCGGGCGGTTCGCTCACAGCGGGCGGTTCGCCTGCGGCGGCCTCGTCGGACGACGCAGGCTCACTACCCCGGCCGGGGGTGCCACCTGCGGCGGGCCCCTCGCCTACGGCGGGCGGTTCGCTTGCAGCGGGCGTCTCGCCTGCGGCGGCCTCGTCGGACGACGCGGGCTCGCTACCCGCAGCGGAACTGCCGCCAGCGGCGGGCTCGCTGACCGCAGCAGGGGTGCCGCCTGGGGCGGGCGGTTCGCTTGCGGTGGGCTTCTTGGTCGGTACAGCGTCGCCGCGCCCCGCGGGGGTGGCGGCTGGGGGTTGTTCCCATGGGGCGTCGGGGACGCGCTTGCGTGGGGGCGCGGGGGTGTCGCCGGAGGGGGCCCCGGCAGGGGGTTGGTTGGCGGGGCTACCGGCAGGGGTTTGGCTGGTGGAGCCTTCGGTCACGCTGCGGGTGCGGCGCGCCGGGCGGTCGGCCGACGGGGTTGTACGCGCCGGGCGGTCGGTCGGGGAGGCCGTTGGGCGGGGGCCGCGGGCGGGGCGGGCGGGGGGCGGGGGGAGTTGGCCTTTTTGGGGGCCCCAGTCGTTGGGGTCGGGGACGCCGGGGGGCTGCATCTGGCGGCGCTTGGGGCCGCCGTCGTGGGACTCGCCGGGCTCCTTGGCACCGGGCCACGCCTTGGCGACGCGGGCGGCGAGGACGAAGTCCTTGCGGAGAGGGTGCCCCTCGAACTCGTCGGGGAGCAGGAGCGGCGCGAGGCCCGGGTGCCCGGTGAAGTCGACGCCGAACATCTCGTGGGTCTCGCGTTCGTGCCACGCCGCGCCCGCGTAGACGCCGGTGGCGGTGGCGAGGACGGGCGCGTCGTGCGGCACGGTCGTCCGCAGCAGCAGCCGCCGGACGCCGCCGTCCAGCGCGACGACGTGCGCGCAGACCCGGAAGCCGGTGCCGGGCTCGTCGACGGCGCTCAGCCAGTCGAAGTACGTGCAGCCGAGGGCGTCCCGCGCGGCCGTGAGCGAGGCGACCCACTCACCGGTCGGCACATCGACGGTCAGGAGGTCGTACGCCTCCTGCGCGACGGCGCCCTCGCCGAAGATCTCCGCGGCCTCCCGCGGCAGCCAACCGGTCACCTCGGCCCCTCCGGCGGAGTGACGAGGCCGCTCGTCAAGGCGGCGACGGACGGACGCGGGCCCGCGGCGGAGCCGTACCGCTCCGCCAGCGACTCGCGCGCGATCTTCTCCTGGAGCTTGAGGATGCCCTGGAGGAGCGCTTCGGGGCGCGGCGGGCAGCCGGGCACGTAGACGTCGACGGGGATGATCTGGTCGACGCCCTTGGTGACGGAGTACGAGTCCCAGTAGGGGCCGCCGCAGTTGGAGCACGCGCCGAAGGAGATGACGTACTTCGGCTCGGGCATCTGCTCGTACAGGCGCTTGACGGCGGGCGCCATCTTGTCGGTGACGGTGCCGGAGACGACCATGAGGTCGGCCTGGCGCGGTCCCGGCGCGAAGGGGATGACGCCCAGCCGGATGAAGTCGTGCCGGGACATCGACGCGGCGATGAACTCGATGGCGCAGCAGGCGAGGCCGAAGTTGAAGACCCACAGGCTGTAGCGGCGGCCCCAGTTGAGCACCACCTTCATCGGCTCCGGCGCCAGCCGGGACAGCACGCCGAGACGGCGCGGCTCGGGAAGGTCCTGCGCAGGGGCCTCGGGAATCGCCTGCGGGTTCACGTCCATTCGAGGACGCCCTTCTTCCATGCGTAGAGCAGCCCGATCGCGAGGAAGCCGATGAAGACGAACATCTCCACCAGCGTCGTCGCGCCGAAGCCGGGCGCGGCGAAGACCGTGGCCCACGGGAACAGGAAGATCGCGTCGACCGCGAAGATGACGTAGAGGAAGGAGTACACGTAGTACTTGACCTGGGTGTGCGCCCAGCCCTCGCCGACCGGGTCGACCCCGCACTCGTACGTGAGCATCTTCTCGCGCGTCGGCACGACCGGCCGCAGCAGGCGGCCGGACGCGAAGGCGACGGTCACGAAGAGCACACCGACGACCGCGACCAGGCCGACGACCGAGTAGCCGTGGAAGTAGTCCACGTCCGTCCGCCCCTCGTTCACTCGTTGACCGGTGGTGTCCAGCGATCCTTGTGGATCTCTTTAGACGATCTATACGGGAGGGAGTCTAGGCCCTGGCCTCACAGGCGCACGCCCCCCGTGCGGGCACCGGTGCGCGCATCGGCGGCGGCCCCGTCGCACGCCCTCGCCCGTACCGGGGGATAACCCCACCGCCGCCTGACCTACGCACCCCATGGCGCGCCCCGCCGCTTCCCCGGCAGGCTGGACTCATGAACACCTCGCCCGCGTCCCGTCAGCCCGCCGCCCCCGCCCCGCTGCCACCCGTGCGCTTCGCGTACGACCGCGTGACGTGGCGGGAGATCGGGTATCTGCTGCTGAATCTGCCGGTGTCGATCATCGGCTTCGTCTACGTCGTGACGGTCGTGACGGTGGGCCTCGGCCTGTCGGTGACGGTGATCGGGTTGCCCCTGCTGGCGTACGGACTCGCCGGGTGCCGTTTGCTGGGGCGGGTGGAGCGGAGCCGGGCGCGCGACCTGCTGGGCGTGCGCATCGACGAGCCGCGCCCGCTGAAGCGGGGCACCTTCGGTTTCCTGCCGTGGCTGTGGGCGTCGCTGAAGGACCCGGTGGCGTGGCGGCACGCCCTCTATTACGGCATCCGGCTGCCGTGGGGCATCCTCACCTTCACCTTGACGCTGGTCTCGCTGTTCGTGCTGTGGCCGGTGCTGCCGTTCCTGGCGCGCGGGCTGACGATGGTCGACCGGGCGATGGTCCGCGGGCTGCTCCAGCCGTCGGACGAGCTGGAGCGGCGGATCGAGGAGCTGGAGTCGGACCGCGGGGTCGTGGTCGACACGGCGGCGGCGGACCTGCGGCGGATCGAGCGCGACCTGCACGACGGGGCGCAGGCGCGGCTGGTGGCGCTGGCGATGGACCTCGGCCTGGCCAAGGAGAAGCTGCTGGAGGACCCGGAGGCGGCGGCCAAGATGGTGGGCGAGGCGCACGGCGAGGTGAAGGTGGCCCTTCAGGAGCTGCGGGATCTGGCGCGCGGCATCCATCCGGCGATCCTCACCGACCGCGGGCTGGACGCGGCCCTGTCGTCGGTCGCGTCGCGCTGCACGGTGCCGGTCGCGGTGACCGTGGACCTGCCCGCGCGGCCCGCGGAGGCGATCGAGGGGATCGCGTACTTCACGGTCTCCGAGCTGTTGCAGAACGTCAGCAAGCACAGCAGGGCACGGCACGCCTCGGTGGACGTGTGGCGCGCCGACGACCGGCTGATGGTGCAGGTACGGGACGACGGGCGCGGCGGCGCGGACGTGTCGGGCGGTACGGGTCTGGCCGGGCTCGGCGAACGGCTGCGGTCGGTGGACGGGCTCTTCGTGGTCAGCTCGCCGGAGGCGGGGCCGACCGTGGTCACGGCCGAACTGCCGTGGCGCGACCGGGAGTTCCGCAAGGCCGGGGTCAGGCGCTGAGCGCGGCCAGGCGCTGAGCGGAGTCAAGCACCGAGCGGGGCGCTGAGCGCGGCCAGGCGCTGAGCGGAGTCAAGCACCGAGCGGGGCGCTGAGCGCGGAAGCCGGGGCGGTAGGGCTAGCCCCACCCCCAAGACGCCGATCCGCACCATGGGGATGGGTGCACGCACCAGCCAGCATGGAGTCACAGAGAAAAGCAGAGAGGACGGACCGACCATGGCTTACGGCTTCCCGCCCGCCGAGCGCGCGCACGAGCGCGAGCGCGAGCACCGCCTGCCGACGGCGCTGCGCGCGCCGGTCGAGGCACGCGCCTGGCGCGAGTTCGCCTACCTGCTGATCAATCTGCCGATGTGCATCGTCGGCTTCGTCTGGACCGTGACGATGTTCTCGCTCGGCGCCGGGCTGCTGGTCACCTTCATCGGACTGCCGGTGCTCGTGCTCGCGCTCGGCGGCTGCCGCGCGATCGGCGCCGTGGAGCGGGCCCGCGCGCGGTCGCTGCTCTGGCTGGACGTGGAGGACCCGCGGCCGGTGCGCGGCAGGAACGGCGGCTTCCTGTCCCGGCTCGGTGCGCAGCTCGGCAGCGGCGTCAACTGGCGGCACGCCGCCTACACCCTGATCCACTTCCCGTGGGGGATCTTCACCTTCTCCGTCGCCATCAGCTTCTTCACGTACGGCTGGGGCCTGTTGACGTATCCGCTGTGGCGCTGGGTCTTCCCGGTCTACTTCGGGCAGGACGGCCTCCAGATGTACGGCGACGGGCACGGGCACGGCTGGTGGCTGCACACCCCGGCCGACATGCTGCTGTGCGTCGTGGTCGGCGGCGCGCTCGTGCTGAGCAGCCCGTGGGTCTACCGGGGCATGGCGCACGTGGACCGGATTCTGGTGAGCGGTCTGCTCGGGCCTTCGCGGCTGGCGGAGCGGGTCACCGAGCTGGAGTCGGACCGCGGGGTCGTGGTCGACACGGCGGCGGCGGACCTGCGGCGCATCGAGCGCGACCTGCACGACGGGGCGCAGGCGCGGCTGGTGGCGCTGGCGATGGACCTCGGCCTGGCCAAGGAGAAGCTGCTCGAAGATCCGTCGGCCGGGGCCGTGATGGTCGAGGAGGCGCACGGCGAGGTGAAGATCGCGCTTCAGGAGCTGCGGGATCTGGCGCGCGGCATCCACCCGGCGATCCTCACCGACCGCGGCCTGGACGCGGCCCTGTCGTCGGTCGCGTCGCGCTGCACCGTGCCGGTCGCCGTGACCGTCGATTTGCCGGCGCGGCCGGTGCCGGCCATTGAGGGCATCGCCTACTTCACGGTGTCCGAGCTGCTGCAGAACGTCAGCAAGCACAGTGGCGCTTCGCGCGCGACCGTGGAGGTGTGGCGGGTCGGTGACCGGCTCATGATGCAGGTGTCCGACAACGGGCGCGGGGGCGCCGCCGTGTCCGGTGGGTCCGGGCTCGCCGGGCTCGCCGAGCGGCTCGACTCCGTCGACGGTGTCCTCGCCGTGGCCTCGCCGCCCGGTGGCCCCACCCACATCACCACCGAACTCCCCTGGCGCGTCTAACCCCTCCGGCGCGGTCCCCTTACCCCTCCCCGCAGCCCGCCCAAAACGGCTCGCCCCTCCAAGAGGCGGTGCGCCGATCTTTTTAGGGGCGCGGGGAACTGCGCGGCCAGCCCCCACGCAAGGCGGTGCGCCGATCTTTTCAGGGGCGCGGGGAACTGCGCGACCAGCCCCCACCGGGCTTTCAGCCCGAACAAAACCGCATCTGCCCCACCGGGGCCGGTTCTCAAAGGCGCACCACCGCGCGGGCTGAGCGCGCAGTTCCCCGCGCCCCCAAAAAACACGTGGCCGGCCCGCCCAAAACGGCTCGCCCCTCCAAGACCCCGGCCCTGCCTCCGTCCAAGGCGGTCCGCGCGGGCTGAGCACGCAGTCCCCCGCGCCCCCGGCAAAGGAACCGCAGAGATCGGCGTCCGCCCAGCAGGGGCGGCTAGGTCAGGGTGAGGAGGACTTTGCCGCGGTTGGTGCCGGCCTGGAGGGCTTGATGGGCTTGGAAGGCCGCGGCAAGCGACAACTCGGCGGTGATGTCGAGCCGAATGGCTCCGGAGGCCAGGAGGGACAGGGCGGCGAGGGCGTGGCCGCGCAGAACGGCCGGGGCGCGGAGCGCGAGGTCCCGGATGGAGTAGCCGGTGAGAGCGCGGTTGCGCTCGGAGAAGGGGAGCACGGGCAGCGTGAGGTCGGGCTGCCGGGCGGCCTCGCCGTAGGCGACCAGACGGCCGAAGGGCGCCAGAAGGGAGAGCCCGGCCAGCCGCGTCCCCCCGCCGATGGGGTCGAGCAGCACGTCGATCTCGGTGCGAGCGGCGGCCAGCTCCTCGGCGAAGGTCTCGCGCAGCAGCACCGCGTCGTAGCCGAAACGTTTCGCGTACTCGGCCTTCTCGGCCGTGCGGACCGTCCCGTACACGGCGGCGGCCCCCAGCGCGCGGGCGATCTGCGCCGCGACCGAGCCGACCCCGCCCGCGGCGGCGTGGATGAGGACGGTGTCCCCCGCGGTGAGCCGCGCGGCCCCGGCGAGCACCCCGTACGCGGTGGTGAGGACGAGCGCCGCCCCGCCCCCGTCCCGGAGGGAGATCCCGTCGAGCGGGAAGGCGAAGTCGGCGGGCGCGACCGCGTACTCGGCGTATCCGCCGCCGTCGGGCAGATAGGCGGCGACGGGGTCGCCGACGGCGAGCCCGGTGACGCCCGCGCCGAGCGCGGCGATCTCGCCGGAGACCTCGAGGCCGGGCACGGCGATCCCGTCCGGCGGACCGTAGTCGCCGAGCCGGTGCAGCACCTCGCCGTGGTTGACGCCCGCGTACGCGACCTGGATCAGCACCTGCCCGGGGCCCGGTTCCGGGACGGGGATTTCCACCGGCCGGAGCACTTCCGGGCCACCGTTGACGTCGAATCCGACCGCGCGCACACGCTCTCCTCTTGCCTGTGAGCCGCTGACGCGCGACCCCCGCCGACCTTCCGGGCGCAACCTTGCCCACCGGAACCGTATTCCCCATCAGCGCGTCGTTGCTGGGATGCTGGGGAAGACAGGGTCGGATGTGGGGGGCTGGAACGGGTGGAGGACAGGGTGCGGGTGGTCATCGCCGAGGATTCGGTGCTGCTTCGGGAGGGACTGACCCGATTGCTGACCGATCGCGGTCACGATGTGGTGGCCGGTGTCGGTGACGCCGAGGCGCTGATCAAGGTCGTACGGGAGCTGGCGGACGAGGGCGCGGCCCCCGACGTGGTGGTGGCGGACGTACGGATGCCGCCGACGCACACCGACGAGGGGGTGCGGGCGGCGGTGCAGCTGCGCCGGGACCACCCCGGCGTGGGCGTGCTGGTGCTGTCGCAGTACGTGGAGGAGCAGTACGCGACCGAGCTGCTGGCGGGCAGCAGCCGCGGGGTGGGGTATCTGCTCAAGGACCGGGTCGCCGAGGTCCGCGAGTTCGTGGACGCGGTGGTGCGGGTCGCCGAGGGCGGCACGGCGCTGGACCCCGAGGTGGTCGCGCAGCTCCTGGGCCGCAGCCGCAAGCAGGACGTGCTGGCGGGGCTGACGCCGCGCGAGCGCGAGGTGCTGGGGCTGATGGCGGAGGGCCGGACGAATTCGGCGGTGGCCAAGCAGCTCGTGGTGAGCGACGGCGCGGTGGAGAAGCACGTCAGCAACATCTTCCTGAAGCTGGGCCTGGCGCCGAGTGACGGGGATCACCGTCGTGTCCTGGCGGTGCTCACCTATCTGAACTCCTGATCTGTTGACACTCTGTCTCACAGCAGACGCCTGACGGCGCGGGCCCCACGGGCACCGCGCCGTTACCTGCACATGCCACACACATGTCCGGCAGTCCGCAGGTCGGGGCCGCGCTCCCGCATCCACATTCCGGGACGTACGGGGAAGGCGACCCTTACCGACGTACGATGACCGGTGAGCCGCCGCCTCTAGGGAGGTCCGTTTCAGTGACCAGCCAGGTCAGCAGCAGCAGCCCCGTGCCCACGGAGCAGCCCGCGCATCCGCCGGTGATCGGCGATGTCCTGGGCGAACAGCGCAAACCGGCGAAAGAGACGAAACGCCTCGACCGGGTGATCATCCGGTTCGCCGGTGACTCCGGGGACGGAATGCAGCTCACCGGGGACCGTTTCACCTCGGAGACCGCGTCCTTCGGGAACGATCTCTCGACGCTGCCGAACTTCCCGGCCGAGATCCGGGCCCCCGCAGGCACCCTGCCGGGCGTGTCGTCGTTCCAGCTCCACTTCGCGGACCACGACATCCTCACGCCAGGCGACGCGCCCGACGTGCTGGTCGCGATGAACCCGGCCGCGCTGAAGGCGAACGTCGCCGACCTGCCGCGCGGCGCCGAGATCATCGTCAACACCGACGAGTTCACCAAGCGCGCGATGGCGAAGGTCGGATACGCCGCCAACCCGTTGGACGACGGGTCCCTGGAGGCGTACGCGATCCACCCGGTGCCGCTGACGACGCTCACCGTCGAGGCGCTCAAGGACAGCGGCCTGGCGCGCAAGGACGCCGAACGGGCGAAGAACATGTTCGCGCTCGGCCTG
Organism: Streptomyces sp. NPDC093221; assembly: GCF_044753885.1. Taxonomy (NCBI): domain Bacteria; kingdom Bacillati; phylum Actinomycetota; class Actinomycetes; order Kitasatosporales; family Streptomycetaceae; genus Streptomyces; species Streptomyces sp. NPDC093221. Next base: position 1,208,134 of record NZ_JBIVOA010000002.1, read on the forward strand.
CTGTCGTGGATGTACCACCGGCCGACCGAGAGCACCGAGTCCTTCCTCCGCAGGAAGTTCGCCAAGAAGCCGGACATCGCGGAGGCCAATGTCACGGCCTTCCGCGCGGGCTGGAACTTCGGCGAGACCACCGAGGACTTCGCGGTCAACTACGAGGTGCAGCCCGCCTCCAGCGCCTTCCCGGCGGGCACCTACCGCAACATCTCCGGGAATCTGGCGCTGTCGTACGGCCTGATCGCCGCGAGCAGGCAGAGCGAACTGCCGCTCTTCCTCGGCTCGTACCCGATCACCCCGGCCTCCGACATCCTGCACGAGCTGTCCAAGCACAAGAATTTCGGCGTGCGCACCTTCCAGGCCGAGGACGAGATCGCCGCGATCGGCGCGGCGCTCGGCGCGTCCTTCGGCGGGTCGCTGGCCCTCACCACCACCTCGGGTCCCGGTGTGGCGCTGAAGTCGGAGACGATCGGGCTCGCCGTCAGCCTGGAGCTGCCGCTGCTGATCATCGACATCCAGCGCGGCGGCCCCTCGACCGGACTGCCCACCAAGACCGAGCAGTCCGACCTGCTCCAGGCGATGTACGGGCGCAACGGCGAGGCGCCGGTGCCGATCGTGGCGCCCAGCACCCCGGCGGACTGCTTCGACGCGGCGCTGGAGGCGGCCAGGATCGCGGTCACGTACCGCACCCCGGTCTTCCTGCTCTCCGACGGCTATCTCGCCAACGGCTCGGAGCCGTGGCGGGTCCCCGACGTCCAGGACCTGCCCGACCTGCGGGTGCAATTCGCGACCGGGCCCAACCACACGGCCGAGGACGGCACCGAGGACTTCTGGCCGTATCTGCGCGACCCGGAGACGCTGGCCCGCCCGTGGGCGGTGCCCGGCACGCCCGGCCTCGAACACCGCATCGGCGGCATCGAGAAGCAGGACGGCACCGGCAACATCTCGTACGACCCGGCCAACCACGACTTCATGACCCGCACCCGGCAGGCCAAGGTCGACGGCATCAAGGTGCCCGACCTGATCGTGGACGACCCGGAGGGCGCCGCGCGGACCCTGGTCATCGGCTGGGGTTCGACGTACGGGCCGATCACCGCGGCCGTGCGCCGCATCCGGCGCGAGGGCGGCACGATCGCGCAGGCCCATCTGCGCCATCTCAACCCCTTCCCGGCCAACCTCGGTGAGGTCCTGCGGGCGTACGACAAGGTCGTGGTGCCCGAGATGAACCTCGGCCAGCTCGCCCACCTGCTGCGCGCCAAGTATCTGGTCGACGCCCGTTCGTACACGCAGGTCACCGGGTTGCCGTTCAAGTCGGAACAGCTCGCGAAGGCCCTCGTGGAGGAGAGTGCGAATGATTGAGGCGCTGTCGCTGGTGCCCAAGGCCGAGGCGAAGCAGTCCATGAAGGACTTCAAGTCGGACCAGGAGGTGCGCTGGTGCCCGGGCTGCGGGGACTACGCGATCCTGGCCGCCGTCCAGTCCTTCATGCCGGAGCTGGGCCTGGCCCGCGAGAACGTGGTGTTCGTGTCCGGGATCGGATGCTCGTCCCGCTTCCCGTACTACATGAACACCTACGGCATGCACTCCATCCACGGCCGCGCCCCGGCCATCGCGACGGGGCTCGCCGCCTCGCGCCGCGACCTGAGCGTGTGGGTCGTCACCGGTGACGGCGACGCGCTCTCCATCGGCGGCAATCACCTGATCCACGCGCTGCGGCGCAATGTGAACCTGAAGATCCTGCTGTTCAACAACCGGATCTACGGGCTCACCAAGGGTCAGTACAGCCCCACCTCCGAGGTCGGCAAGATCACCAAGTCGACGCCGATGGGTTCGCTGGACGCGCCCTTCAACCCGGTGTCGCTGGCGATCGGCGCCGAGGCGTCCTTCGTGGCCCGCACGATCGACTCCGACCGCAAGCACCTCCAGTCGGTGCTGCGGGCGGCGGCCGAGCACGAGGGCACGGCGCTGGTGGAGATCTACCAGAACTGCAACATCTTCAACGACGGCGCCTTCGACGTCCTGAAGGAGCGCGAGACCGCGCAGGACGCCGTGATCCGGCTGGAGCAGGGGCAGCCGATCCGCTTCGGCGCCCCCGCCGAGGACGGTCTCGGTTCGAAGGGCGTCGTACGCGACCCGGCGACCGGTGACCTGAAGGTGATCGACGTGACCGTGGAGGGCAGCGCGGGAGTGCTCGTCCACGACGCGCACACCCAGTCCCCGACGACCGCTTTCGCGCTGTCGCGGCTGGCGGACGCCGACACGCTCCACCACACGCCGATCGGTGTGCTGCGGGACGTGACGCGCCCGGTGTACGACACGGAGATGTCGGACCAGCTCGAAAAGGCCGTGGTGCAGCAGGGCAAGGGCGACCTCGCCGGGCTGCTGACCGGGCGGGACACCTGGACCGTCGTCGGCTGAGGCACGGGACCGCACAAGGGCGGGGCGCGCACCCTCATCGGTGCGCGCCCCGCCCTCGTCCGTCTCTCCCGTGCTCACCGCGTGGTCCCGCTGTTGAACAGCGAGCGCGACCAGAGGTACCCGGCCAGGCCGATACCGGCGCACCAGGCGAGCGAGATCCAGGCGTCGTGGCCGATCGCCGAGCCGGTCAGCAGCCCCCGCAGGGTCTCGGTCATCGGCGTGAACGGCTGGTACTCGGCGAACCAGCGCAGACCGGGGGACATCGAGTCGGCCGGTACGAAGGCCGAGCCCAGGAACGGCAGGAACTGGACGAGCAGCGGCTTGTTGCTCGCCGACTCGACCGTCTTGGAGATCAGGCCGAGCGCCGCCGACAGCCAGGTCACCGCGAAGGCGACGGCGGCGAGCAGCCCGGCCGCCGCCAGCCACTCCAGCGGGCTCGCGTCGGGCCGGAAGCCGACCGCGAGCGCCACGCCCATGACCAGCACGAGGCTGGTCATGGTCTGGATGACGCTGCCGACGACATGGCCGGTCATGAACGAGGCCCGTGAGATGTTCATCGTGCGGAAGCGGTTGATGATGCCCTCGGTCATGTCGGTGCAGACCGCGATCGACGTGGACATGGCCCCGGCGGCCACCGCCATGATCAGGATGCCGGGCGTCAGGTACTCCAGGTACACGCTCCGGCCGCCGCCAGCCCCGAGTCCGGCGCCGATCGACCCGCCGAAGGCGTACACGAACAGCAGCAGCATGAGGATGGGCATCGCGGCCGTGCCGAAGCCGACCGCCGGGTAGCGGATCGCGTGCTTCAGATTGCGCCGCAGCATCGTCGTCGAGTCGCGCACGGCGTAGGTGAGGGTGCTGCTCATCGCGAGGTCTCCTTGGGGTGAGGGGCGGAACCGTCGCCGGTCAGGGCGAGGAAGACGTCGTCCAGGTCGGGGGTGTGCACGGAGAAGTCGGCGGTACGCACGCCGGCGGCGTCGAGCCGGTCGAGCAGCGAGCGCAGCGCGTCGAGTCCGGCGTCGCCCGCCACGCGCAGGGCCAGTTCCCCGTCGTCGCGGACCGCGCCGGGGACGGCGGCGGCGGCCCGTTCGTACTGCTCGGGGTCGGTGAACCGCAGGCGTACGTGGCTGCCGGGGATACGCGCCTTCAGCTCGTCGGCGGTGCCCTCGGCGACGATCCGGCCGCCGTCGAGCACGGCGACACGGTCGGCCAACTGGTCGGCCTCCTCCAGGTACTGCGTGGTGAGGAAGACGGTGACGCCGCTCGCGACCAGTGACCGCACGGTGTCCCACATCGTGCGGCGGCTGCGCGGGTCGAGGCCGGTCGTCGGCTCGTCCAGGAAGATCACCTTCGGGTCGCCGACCAGCGTCATGGCCAGGTCCAGGCGGCGCCGCATGCCGCCGGAGAAGAGCGCGGCGCGCTGCTTGGCGACGTCGGCGATGTCGAAGCGGGCCAGCAACTCCTGGGCCCGCGCCCGCCCTTCGGCCTTGCCGAGGTGCAGCAGGTCGGCCATGAGGAGCAGGTTCTCCTCGGCGGTGAGCAGGTTGTCGAGCGCGGCGAACTGTCCGGTGACGCCGATCGCGGCGCGGACGCCGTCCGGTGAGCCGGCCACGTCGTGGCCCGCGACCTGGGCGTGGCCGCCGTCGGCGGAGATGAGGGTGGACAGGATCTGCACGGTGGTGGTCTTGCCCGCGCCGTTGGGGCCGAGCAGCGCGAAGACGGTGCCCGCCGGGATGCGCAGGTCGATGCCGTCGAGGACGGTCTTGTCGCCGTAGGACTTGCGCAGGTCGGCGGTGGAGACGGCGGGCGGGCGCGGGTCGGCGCCCCGGGCATTTCTGGGCATGGGCATGACAGAAGAAGGCATGGAGCTCTCCCGTTTCGGGGCGTGGTGAGAGGAGCGGGGTGGGGGGTGCGCGGTGCGCGGTGAAGTGGCCCGGTGCGTCGGGCCGTACGTGGCGAGGGGAGGCGGGCGGGTCAGCCGCGCGCGCGGAGGATCTCGATGTTGCCCCAGTTGGTCCTGGCTCGGACCGAGACGGTGTTCTCGCTCTGGCCGGGGGCCTCGGAGGCGGGGAGCCTGTTGCGCACCTGCCCGTGGCTGGAGCTGACGTCGAGCCAGGCGGCGGTGCCCTCGCGGACGCCGACCTCGATGGGGCCGTTGGAGGTCTCCAACTGGACCTCGCCGCGTACGACTTCGGCGACGCGCAGGTGGCCGTTGGACGTGGTGCCGGTGACCGACGCCTCGGCGCGCGCGATGTCGATGCCGCCGTTGGTGCCGCTGACCCGCAGTTCGCCGGTGACGGCGGCGAGGGTCGTGGTGCCGTTGGAGTTCTTCAGCACGGCGGTCCCGTCGACCGTGCCGATCCGCAGGCTCCCGGAGCTGGTGGCGATCTCGGCCGGGCCCTCGACCCGGTCCACGGTGACGCTGCCGTGCGACACGGCCAGATTGAGCGGCCCGGTCGTGTCGAACCGCACGTCGCCCACCGAGACCTTCACCCGCACCTCGCCGAGCCTGCCCTCGCCGTGCACCTGCGCCCACGCGCCGGTCACCTCGACCGCCGAGCCCGTGGGCAGTTCGACCGCCACGTCCACGGCGCCCGAAGGCCCGATGAGGCGGCGGCCCTTGGGGGTCCTGATGGTCAACAGGCCGCCGGAGTAGCGCACTTCGGTCTGCTCGGCCGCCTTGACGTCCTGGTCCCGCTTCGGGTCGCGGGGCCGTACCTCCACGAGGGTGTCGAGGCGGTCCTCGGCCGTGAACTGGATCGATCCGGCTTCCACGGTGCTCGTCACCGAGATGGGTTCCGGGGTGTCGAAGGGGGTGAAAGAAGGCATGGTTGTCCCGTCCTCTTGGGTCGTTGTGACGTCTCCGCAGGTGGGAGGCGGTGGGCTTCTCGCGCTTTTCGCGCTTTTCGCGCTTTTCGGCTAGCGGACCCAGCCCTTGAAGCTCTGTCCGACGGTTCTGGTGGTACGGGTCTTCTCCGTCGTACGCGGCTGGCCGCCGCCGTCGCCGACCGCCGCCGAGACGGCTCGCACCAGCCAGGAGTTGACCGACAGGCCCTCCCTGGTCGCGGCCTCCTCGGCCCGCGCCTTGAGGTGGCCCGGCAGTCGCAGATTCACCCTGGCGGTGCTGCCGTCGTCGCCCTCGACCGGTGCGGGCGGCGCCGGGGCCTGCGCCTGTGCCGGGGCCTCCTCCTGCGCGTACGGCCGCGTCACCACGAAGTCCGGGTCCAGGCCCCGGAGCCGCACGTCCACCGAGCCCGGTGCCAGGTCCCGCGTGATCTCGTCCATCGCCGCCGACAGCACATTCAGCATCGTCAACCGCGTCGCCGACTCCAGCGGTGCGGTCAGGCGCTCCGCCAGCTCCCTCGCTTCTTCGCCTCCGGCTTCGGCGGCCACCGCCAGCTCGCGGCGCAGATTCTCGACATACGGCGTCAGGTCCATGACGCCATAGTGGCACCACCCTGGCACCACCCGCAACCCCCTCCCTGACACCACCCTGGCACCACGTGGCACCACCCCCCCAAGGGCCCGTCTTCAGGGGCGCGGAGAACTGCGCGCTCACCGGCCCCAAAGGGGCAGACGCGGTTGTGTTCGGGCTGAAAGCCCGGCGGGGGGCGGGCCGCGCAGTTCCCCGCGCCCCTCAAAAGACCGGCCCACCGCCCCGGCGCGTTCACCCCACGCAGGGGCTTGCTTTTAGGGGCGCGGGGAACTGCGCGACCAGCCACGACGGTGACACCGCCAAAAAACCGGCCCCAGCAGGGCAGACGCGGTTGTGTTCGGGCTGAAAGCCCGCCGGGGGCGGGCCGCGCAGTTCCCCGCGCCCCTCAAAAGACCGGCCCACCGCCCCGGTGCGTTCACGCCACGTAAGGGCCCGTCTTCAGGGGCGCGGGGAACTGCGCGCTCAGCCACGACGGTGGCACCGCCAAAAAACCGGCCCACCGCCCCGGTGGGTTCACGCCACGTAAGGGCCCGTCTTTAGGGGCGTCGGGAACTGCGCGACCAGCCACGACCATGGCACCGCCAAAAAACCGGCCCCAGCGGGGCAGAGGCAGTCGCGTTCGGGCTGAAAGCCCGGTGGGGGGCGGGCCGGGCAGGGCCCCGGCGAGTCTTAGAGGGTCGGCGAGCCGACCGGGGAGTGGGCGGCGTCGTAGGCGGCGCGCGCGGAGAGGACGGCGGGGACGGCGGCAGCCGTCCAGACGGAGAGGGCGCGGACCTGACCGGCGGCCTCACGGCCGAGAGGGGTCAGGGAGTAGGTGACGTGCGGCGGGATGACGGGCAGAGCCCGGCGAAGGACGAAGCCGTCCCGCTCCAGCGTGCGCAGCGTCTGGGTGAGCATCTTCTCGCTGACCCCGCCGACGGCCCGCCGCAGCTCACTGAAGCGCAGCACCGCCCCGTCGAGCAGCTCGCACAGGACAAGAACCCCCCACCGGGAGGTGACGTGTTCGAGAATGAGCCGCTCGGGGCAACTTACGTCCATGTCGGTACCTTACTTCAAGGTGGGTACTTTCCAAGAGTTAGTGCCCGGCGTACGGTGGAGCCGAAGACACCGGACCACCGCAAACAGGGAGCAAAAAGACATGAGCATCGTCGTCACAGGAGCCACCGGGCACCTCGGCCACCTCGTCATCGACGAGCTGCTCAAGCAGGTCCCGGCCACGGACGTGGCCGCCGTCGTGCGGGACGAGACCAAGGCCGCCGACCTGGCGGAGCGCGGCGTGGAGCTGCGGATCGCGGACTACAACCACCCCGAGACGCTGAAGGACGCCTTCCACGCGGGCGACAAGGTCCTGCTGATCTCGGGCAGCGAGGTCGGCCGCCGCATCGCGCAGCACAGCGCCGTCGTGGACGCGGCGGCGGCCTCGGGCGTGGCGCTGCTGGCGTACACCGGCATCCTCGGCGGCCCGGACGCCGACCTGAAGCTGGCGGACGAGCACAAGGCGACCGAGACGTACATCCTGGCCTCGGGCCTGCCCTACGTGTTCCTGCGCAACGGCTGGTACAGCGAGGTCCAGACCGAGAATCTGGCCCCGGTCCTGGAGCACGGCGCCGTCATCGGCAACGCGGGCGACGGCCGCGTCGCGAGCGCGGCCCGCGCCGACTACGCCGCCGCGGCCGCCGCCGTCCTGACCGGTGAGGGCCACGAGAACACGGCGTACGAGCTGAGCGGCGACACGGCGTGGAGCTTCGCCGAGTACGCGGCGCTGGTCGCCGAGCTGACCGGCAGGGAGATCACGTACAAGAACGTCCCGGCCGAGACGCGCCAGTCGATCCTCGAAGGCGCGGGCGTCCCGGCGGACTTCGCGGCCATCCTGGTCGACGTGGACCACGCCATCGAGCGCGGCCTGCTCGCGCGCACCAACGGCGAGCTGTCCCGGCTGATCGGCCGCCCCACGACCCCGATCCGCGAGACCCTGGCCGCCACCCTCAAGGACACGCCCAAGGCGTGACCACGGCCTGACCGGGCCTGACCACGACCTGACCACGGCCTGACACTGGCCTGCACCACCCCCGCACACGACAGAGGTCCCCGGCTGTTCCGGCCGGGGACCTCCCCCGTTCACGCCCCCGCCCCGGAGCGTTGCTTGTCTTCGCGGGACGGCGCGTCCTCGTGAACAGACGGCGGGGCGGCCTCGACGCAGCGCCCCGAGGACCCCACCGTGACCACGGCCACCGCACCGCCGCACCCGCGGGACCCGCCGCGCCTGGACATCCAGGGGCTGCGCGCCGTCGCGGTCACCCTCGTCGTCCTCGCACACGCGGGCGTCGGCGCGGTCGCGGGCGGATACGTCGGCGTCGACGTCTTCTTCGTCGTCTCGGGCTTCCTGATCACCTCGCTGCTGACCCGCGAGTCCCGCGCCACCGGCCGCATATCGGTCAGGGACTTCTACGCCCGCCGCGCGGTGCGCCTGCTGCCCGCCGCGACCCTCGTCGTGCTCGGCACGCTCGCGGGCTGCCGGCTCTTCCTGTCGAAGATCCGCTTCGCGCAGTACGCGGGGGACGCGCTCGGCAGCTCGCTCTACGCCGTCAACTTCCGGCTGGCCGCAGCCGGTACGGACTACCTCGGCGCGAGCGAACCGCCCTCCCCCTTCCAGCACTTCTGGTCGCTGGCGGTGGAGGAGCAGTTCTATCTGCTCTGGCCGCTGCTGCTCGTCCTGTGCCTGCGGTGGCGCCGCCGCCCCGCGCTCCCGGCGGCCCTGGCCCTCACCGCCCTCTGCGCGGCCTCCTTCGCGCTGAGTCTCGCCCTCACCCGCTCCTCCCCCTCCTGGGCCTACTTCGGCTCCCCCGCCCGCTTCTGGGAGCTGGGCGCGGGCGCGCTGCTCGCCCTGGGCGCGCACCGGCTGGACATCCGAGCCCCCCTCGCGGCGGCCCTGAGCTGGGCGGGCCTGACCGGCATCGTCGTGGCCGCGCTGACGTACGACGACGCCACGCCCTTCCCCGGCCGTTACGCGCTCCTGCCGGTCGTCGGCACCCTCCTCGTCCTCGCGGGCGGCCGATCCCCCGGCCCCTCCCCGGCCCACGCCCCCGACCGCTCCCGGACCCGCACCCACACCCCCTCCCCCGCCCGCTACGGCGCCCGACTCCTGCTCGCCCGGCGGCCGGTCGCCCGGCTCGGCGGCCTCTCCTACGGCTGGTATCTGTGGCACTGGCCCCTGCTGGTCATCGGACCCGCGGCGCTGAACACCGCGCCCTCCACCGGTCTCGCCCTGGCCCTGTGCGCGGTCGCGCTGGCGCTGGCCTGGGCGACGCTGCGGCTGGTGGAGAACCCGATACGGTTCCACGCCGCCTTCCGCCGCCGTCCGGCCCTGGCGCTGCGGCTCGGCGGCGGGCTGTCGGCGGGTGCCGCGGTGGCCGTGCTGACCGCCGCCCACTTCCCGCCCGCGGTCGACTCCGGCAGACCCGCGCCCGACCTGCGGCGGGAGCTGACGGCGGCGCGCGACCCCGCGCTGCGGCTCGGGCAGCTCCTGCGGACCTCGGGTCCGAGCCTGCCGAGCAATCTCACCCCGCCCCTGGCCGAGGTCAAGCCGGTGCGCTCGGCGGTCTACCGGGACGGCTGCCACGCGGGCTACGCGCGTACGAGCACACCCCCGTGCGTCTACGGCGACCCGTCCGCGGCCACCACCGTCGTCCTCTTCGGCGACTCGCACGCCGCCCAGTGGTTCCCCGCGCTCGACCGGCTGGCGCGCGAACGGCACTGGAAACTGGTGTCGTTGACGAAGGCGTCGTGCAACGCCGCGACGGTGACGACCGTTTACCAGGGCGGCCCCGCCGTCTGCGACACCTGGCGCCGGGCGGCGGTCGCCCGGATCGCCGCGCTCCGCCCCGGTCTCGTCCTCGTCTCGTCCTCGGACGCGGGCCGCCCGCTGCACCCGGCCGCCGATCCCGTACGGCAGTGGACGGACGGCTTCCGCGCCACCTTCACCGCGCTCGCGGCCTCGGGCGCGCGGGTCGCCGCCCTGCTCGACACCCCCTGGCCCGCCTCCGACGCCGTCGAGTGCGCGGCGGCCCGCCCGCTGCGGCTCGGCCACTGCGCGAGCCGGCTGCCCGACGCGCTCCGGGACCCGGCACGGCAGGGCGCGGTACGGGCGGCGGCGACGGTGGCAGGCGCCGCCGTGATCGACCCCGCGCCCTGGCTGTGCGCCACGGACGGCGCCTGCCCGGTGCTCGCGGGCGACACCCTGGTCTACCGCGACGACAGCCACATGTCCGAGACGTACGCCGAGGCGCTGGCCCCGGTCCTCGGCCGCCGCCTGACCGCCCTCCTGCCGTAAGGCGGTCCCGCCCGGCCCCGGCCACCGTCCTGTCATGACCGTGGAGCGGAACGGACATGACAGGCCGGGGCGGCTGCCGCTACCGTCGTCACGTCGCGCGCCGACGGCGGGTCGTACGGCCGGGGCGGTACGGGAAGGGGTCGGGATGAACGAGCGGCGCGCGGGACTGGTCTACGGCTTCGCGGCCTACGGCATGTGGGGCCTGTTCCCGCTGTTCTGGCCGCTGCTCGAACCGGCGGGAGCGCTGGAGATCCTGGCCCACCGGATGGTGTGGGCGCTGGTGGTGGTCACCGTGATCCTGCTGGCGATGCGCCGCTGGGCGTGGATATCCGAACTGGTCAGGCAGCCCGGGCGGCTCGGCCTGATCGCCGTCGCCGCCGTCTTCGTCTCCGTCAACTGGGGCCTGTACATCTGGGCCGTCAACGCGGGCCATGTGGTGGAGGCTTCGCTCGGCTACTTCATCAACCCGCTGGTCACCATCGCGCTCGGCGTCCTCGTCCTGCACGAGCGGCTGCGCCCGGTGCAGTGGGCGGCGGTCGGCGTCGGCGCGCTGGCCGTCGTCGTCCTCACCGTCGGATACGGGCGGCTGCCGTGGATCGCCCTCTCGCTCGCCTTCTCCTTCGGCGTCTACGGCCTGGCGAAGAAGAAGATCAACATGGGCGGCCTGGAGTCGCTGGCCGCCGAGACCTCGGTGCAGTTCCTGCCCGCGCTGGTCTTCCTCGTCGTGCTCGGCGCGCGCGGCGACTCGACCTTCACCCACCACGGCCCCGGCCACGCCGCCCTGCTGGCCGCCTGCGGTCTGGTCACGGCGGGGCCGCTGGTCTGTTTCGGCATGGCGGCGACCCGGCTCCCGCTGTCCACCATCGGCCTCATGCAGTATCTGACGCCGGTCTTCCAGTTTCTGATCGGCGTGCTCCACTTCCACGAGGAGATGCCCCCCGAGCGCTGGGCCGGTTTCCTGATGGTGTGGGCGGCGCTCGTCCTGCTCACCTGGGACGCGATCAGGGGCGCACACCGCGGGCGTACGGAAGCGCGCGCGGCGCGCCAGGCCCCGGCGGTCGTGGAGTCCCCGGAGGCGACCGACTCCCCGCTGCCCGGCTGAGCCGAACGGGCGAGCGCCGACATCCACTCGGGTGACACGGACACCGCCGCCGATTGGGTGATCTGACGATCGGTCATGCGAAGGACGTACTCGTCCGGCGGTCAGGCGCCGGGCCGCCCGAAGTGCAGGAGAACGCGTCGTGCGCATGCCGGCCAACAGACTCACCACGAGAACGGCCCGGGGGCTGGCCGCGGCGGCCACGGCCGCCGTCATGATCCCGCTGGCCGCGAGCCCGGCCGTGGCGGCGGGCTCCGCCTACGGGAGCTGGAGTCCCGAGGTGCTGCACGTGCCCGTGACCGGCTTCCCCGACGCCACCTTCAGCACCGACAGCAGCTCGCCGTCCATCCCCGGCGGCACCTCGACCTTCCTCAACGGCTCCACCCCCTTCGGCGCCGAGTACGGCAGCTCGCGCGGGCAGAACTACCTCGCCCTGCGCCCCTCGACCGGCGGCACCAACGGCCGGCCGTCCCTCACCACCGTCACCTTCGCCGCCGCCACCCCGGCCGGCTGGGGCTTCACCCTCGGCGACATCGACGCCGACCAGGTGCGGATCAGCGCGACCGGCGCGGGCGGTGTACGGCTGACGGCGGCGCAGCTCGGCTTCCAGTCGACCTTCAACTACTGCGTGGGCACGCCGAAGCCGTCCTCGTGCGGCTCCGGCCCGAACACCGACGTACCCACCTGGGACCCCGCGACCTCGACGCTGCGCGGCAACGTGCTCGACACCAACGGCGCCTCCGGCTGGTTCCGCCCGACGGCCCCGGTGACCTCGGTCTCCTTCACCTACAGCGTGCTCAGCGGATCGCCGGTCTACCAGATCTGGATGGCCGCCCCCGACGCCGACATCAGCGGCACGGTCGCCTCGGACTGCGGCATCCCGCCCGGCACGTCGGTACGGCTGCGCACCGCGACCGGCGCCGCCGTGCTCGACAGCGCGGGCCAGCCGGTGGCGGCGGCCGTCGACGCCGACGGCGCGTACTCCTTCTCCGGCGTGGCCACCGGCCGCTTCCGGGTCGTGCTGCCGGCGCCCGCCGGGTACACGGCGACCGGCGCGACCAGCCGGACCGCCGACACCTCGGGCGGTGACGTGCGCGGCGCCGACTTCCGGATCGGCTGTACGCCCGAGCCCGCGCCGCCGGTGACCGTCCCCGGGAACGGCGGCCCGGTCCGGGTCCCGGTCACCCCCGACCGCGCGCCCCACACCCCGGTCACCGTCCCCGAGCCGCCGGACCACGGAAAGGTCGCGGTCGAGGGAGACCACCTCGTCTACACGCCCGACAAGGGCTACACGGGCAAGGACTCCTTCATCTACAAGGTGACGGCGAAGGACGGGCAGCCGAAGTTCGTGAAGGTGAGCGTGGACGTCACCAGGCCGAAGCCGAAGCCGACGCCCACGCCGCCCAAGCCGCACCCCGCTCCCCCGGCCAACCACCCGCAGCCGCAGCAGACCGGCCCCGAACTGGCCGCCTCGGGCGCCGACGGTCCCCTCGCCATGGTCGCGGGCGGCCTCGTCGCCGCCGGGGCCCTCGCGGTGGCCGCCACCCGCGCGCGGAAGCGCCGCCGCTGACCCCTGCCTTCGTGTACGGCTCCGCGCCCGCCGGTACGGTTCCCGGCGGGCGCGGTCACGTTCACCCGCGCGTCACCGCCCGAGGCCGCACTCCGCCCAGACCATCTTCCCGACGCCGTCCCGCTCCCCGACGCCCCAATGCCCGGGCCCCGCGACCGCGTTGACCAGCGCGAGCCCGCGCCCGTCCTCGTCGCTCTCCGCCGCGACCCGTGGCTCGGGCCGCCCGTCCCCCGCGTCGTGCACCTCGATCCGCACACCGCCAGGCGTCCGCACGTACCGCGTCTGCACATCGCGCCCGGCGACCCGCGCGTGCACGACGGCGTTCGTGAATAACTCCGACAGGATCAACACGGCGGAATCCGTGAGGTCTTCCAGTCCCCAGCCCTTGAGGGCCGTTTCCAGTTCGTGCCGCGCCCGCCCCACCGAACGCGGCGTACGCGGCCACAACCGGGCGACCGTTCGGGATTCGGCACCGGGCGGCTCGCCCGCCGATTCGTCGGACTGTCCAGGTGGTTCTCGGTGCATGGCCGTGCCTTCCCTCGTCGCCGAATCCCATTGACGTCGGGGCCCCCTTGTCGCCACGTCGGGGGCCCCGACGGAGGACTCACCCGGGCGCCCACGGGGAGTGGCGCCGCACGGGGGTCCTCGCCACCCGTCGCGGGGCGCGGCACCCACGCGACGGGAATCGGTACGTACTTGGCAGCGCCAAGCACCGCGCCGCATCGCGGTGCGAAGTAGCGCGTAGTACGAGAGTAGGCGCGGAATTGGCTGCGCCGCAACCAGAACAAGTGAATGCATGCGCTCAGGTGCGTAACCGGGCCGAACTGGCCCTAGAGTGGACCTTGTTAGGGACCAAGCTGCCGCAGCAGAGGGAGGGGACCATGCCCGCAGGAGGACGGCCGACTGTGCGCAGCAGGCGACTGGGAGCCGCGCTCAGAAGGCACCGACAAGCCGCTGGCCTGGATCAACCTCAGGTCGCCGAGGTGATCGTCGCCTCTCAGACTCGCGTCAGCCGCATCGAGACCGGCCATGTGACGGCACGTCCGATCGAGATCCGCGCGATGCTCGGCGCGTACGGGGTCGAGGACCCCGAAGTCTGCGAGCGGCTGGAAAATCTGGCCAAGAGCGCGCACCGGCGCGGCTGGTGGCTGGAGCATGCTGCGCACCTACGCGGGGAGTACGTGGACTACATCTCCCTGGAAGACGACGCCACGTACATCCGGGAGTGGCAACCCGTCCTGGTCCCAGGGTTGTTGCAGACCCCCACCTACGCCAGAGCCGCCATCACAGCCGGGCCCGGCTACGTAGCGGACGAACGGGTCGAGCAGTTGGTCAGGGTCCGGGAGGCGCGACAAGCCAAGATCGAGGCTGGCGGCACGAATTACACGGCCATCATCTGGGAGCCGGTCGTCATCCACCCGCTGTTGGCAATCGAGTCCCACCGCGAACAGTTGGAGCGCATTCTCGACGCGCGAAAAAAGCAAAACGTGACCGTTCAAGTCCTGCCGTTTTCGGCGGGAGTTCCCGTGGGTGCGACGTCCGCCTTCTCCAGCTTCAGCTTCGACACCGAACCGGTCGTCGAGGCGGTGACCATGGAAAACCTCCGTGGTACGTCCGTCCTTGAGGACCCGGACGATCTCACCGCTTACACCAACGCCTTTGACCAACTACGATCGGCAGCACTAACACCGGACGCGAGCGCGCGACTGATCCGAAACGCGCTGCGCAGTAGCAAGGAAGACGCATCGTGACCGAAATCGTGAGCCCTTACCGGAAATCTTCCTACTCCGCGCAAGAGGGCAACTGCGTGGAGGTCGCCGCCACGGCCGGCGGAGGGCGGGCCGTGCGGGACAGCAAGGACCCGGCCGGTCCGAGCCTCTACTTCACGCCCACCGAGTGGACCGCCTTCCTCGCGGGTACGCGAAACGGCGAGTTCGCTCACTAAGGCACCACGCGCCACGCGAAGGCCCCCGGAGTCGCCACCGGGGGCCTTCGCCATGTCGGCGGGCTACCTTCGCGGTGAAGGACCAAGCGCGGGGTCGTGCGGAATTTCTCCAACGGCATGCTGCCGTCGACCAGCGTGCGGAAGTACGGATTGTTCAGGACCCCGGTATCGGCGACGACGCGTTTGGCGTGCGCCGTCACCAACGGGGCTGCGGGCGCCCGCAGATGGGTGGTCACCGCTGTTCCCCTGGCAGGGCTCCCAGGAGGCGGTGGCCCCGGTCGGCCGGGTCGGTGCCCGAGCCGCCGGTGTCGATGACGAGCACTGGGGGCCGCTGAGCGGGCCGGGTTACGGCATCAGGTGGGCGCTTGAGGGGTGAGCGTGTGCTGGAGGCGGGTGACGGTCGCCCGCCAGGGGCCGTCAGGGGGCTCGTCCCAGAGCTCCAGCAGTTCGGAGGGGTCGGTGACGACCCGGTCCAGGGCCCTGAGGGCCGTGGCGCGCAGCGGTGTGAGGTCCGCGAGCGGCTGCTTCGGCCCGTAGTCGGGGTCGATGGGCTCACCGCCGGGGCACTGGGCGGCGACCAGAGCGGCGGCGGCCACGGCCTCTTCGGAGATGTCCGCGTCGAGGTCGCCCGTCGTGTCGATCACGCGGACGAGGGCGTCGCGGACGATGCCGGGGCGCGCGTCGGGGCTCGCCTCGTCGAGGGTGTCGCTGAGGTCCCACGCGGTGTCGTTGTCGAAGGGGCCGACGTGCCAGGTGCCCATGTCCTTCTCCCGCCGCTCAGACGGCCGCCGCGCCCAGCGCCTCCGTCAGGGCGCTGAGGGTGGGGCCGAGGGGCAGGTCGAGGGTGAGCGCGGCCAGGTCGTCGCCCCTGGTGGGGCCCTGGTTGACGATCGCCACCGGGGTGCCCTGGCGGGCGGCGCGGCGGACGAAGCGCAGCCCCGACATCACGGTGAGGGACGAGCCCAGGACGAGCAGGGCGGGGGCGGCGTCGACCAGGGCGAAGGCGCGGTGGACCCGCTCGGGCGGCACATTCTCGCCGAAGAAGACCACGTCCGGCTTGAGCGTGCCGGTGCCGCAGACCTCGCAGGGCACGAGCCGGAACCGCTCGGTGCTCCCCGCCGGGAGTTCGGCGTCGCCGTCCGCGTTGGTGTGGGCGACGGCGGTGGCGCGGAAGCCGGGGTTCGCCTCCTCCAGGCGCTCGTCCAGCCGCGTACGGTCGCTGAGGTCGCCGCAGTCCAGGCACACCACCCGGTCCAGCCTGCCGTGCAGGTCGATCGCCTCCGCCGTACCGGCCGCCGCGTGCAGCCCGTCCACATTCTGCGTGATCACCCCGGTCACCGCGCCCGCCCGCACGAGCCGCGCCACCGCCCGGTGCCCGTCGTTCGGCAGCGCCCGCGCGATCGTCCGCCACCCGAGGTGGCTGCGCGCCCAGTACCGGCGCCTGGCCGCCTCTTCCCCGACGAACTCCTGATACGTCATCGGCGCCGACGTCCGCCGCCGCCCCGTCACCCCGCGGTAGTCCGGAATCCCCGACTCCGTCGACAGCCCCGCCCCGCTGAGCACCACGGCCGGCCGCCCGGCCAGGAACCCGGCCAGCACGTCCACGCCTTCCCCCAGCCCCCTGCCGACCCCGGTCTCCATACCGGCAGCGTACGCCCGCCTGACGGGCGCTAGGGGCCTGTCCTAGGCCGTCACGTCGCGGGTGGTGAAGCGGGCCCAGGCGGCCGAGCCGAAGACGGCGGCGTAGAGGGCCTGGAGGCCGAGGTTCTTGGCGATGCCGGTCCAGGTGACGGGGTCGCGGAGGATGTCGGCGAAGCTGAGCCAGTAGTGGGGGAAGAGGTAGGGCTGGAAGGCGTGGAGCTGGGGGATGTTGTCGATGATCTGGACGGTGATGAGCAGGCCGACGGTGGCGGCCATGGCGCCGATGCCGCTGTCGGTGAGGGTCGAGATGAACAGGCCCAGCGCGCCGATGCCGACCAGGGAGGCCGCGACCAGGACCGCGATCAGCAGGCAGCGCAGCATGCCGTCCGAGAGGGAGATCGTCGTGCCCGACAGCAGCGTGACGTCTCCGACCGGGAAGAGCGCGAAGCCGACGATCAGCGCCGAGACGGCGACCACCAGGGTGGCCGCCAGGCAGAAGGCCAGCACGGACGCGTACTTGGCGAGCAGCAGGCGGGTGCGGCCCGCCGGGGCCACCAGCAGATAGCGCAGCGTGCCGCCGCTGGCCTCGCCCGCGATCGAGTCGCCCGCGATCACCCCGATCGCCATCGGGAGGAAGAACGGGAGCGTGGCCGCCAGGGCGGCGAACGTCAGGAACAGGCCGTTGTTGCTCACCTGCTCGATGAACGCCGGGCCGTTGCCGTTCCCGTCCGGCCCGCCGCCCCCGCCGAGCGACCCCCCGTTACGCGTCTCGATCCGCACCGCCACGCCGACCAGCAGCGGCACCCCCGCCAGCACCGCGAACAGCGCCAGCGTCCGCCACCGCCGGAACACGGTGACCAGCTCCGACCGGAACAGCCCGAAGCTCCAGAGCAGCCGGGGCGTACGCGGCCCGGACGGCGGCTCGGTGGCCACGGTGCCCGCGGCGGCTCCGGCTTCGGTCCCGGGGGGATCGGTGGCGGGCCCGGAGGGCCGGGCGGCGGGCTCCGGGGGCGATGCGGCCTCCGGGCCGGCCGGGCCCGGGGCGGGGGTCGGCTCAGGTCGCGGGCCGGTCGCAGGCCGGTTCTGGTCGGCCGCAGGCCGGTTCTGGTCGGCGCTCGAAGCGGCCGGCTCCGTTTCAGCCCGCGACATCGAAACCCTCTCCCGTCAGGGCGACGAACGCGTCCTCCAGAGAGGCGCGTTCGAGGCCGAAGCCGCGCACGCGGACGCCCGCGGCGACCAGCGCGGCGTTGAGGTCGGCGAGGTCCGGCGGGTCGGGGGGCAGTTCGCCGCTGACGCGTTGGCCGTCGGTGAGGAGGGCGCCGACGCCGTGTTCGGTGAGCACGCGGGCCGCCTCCGCCGGGTCCGGTGTGGTGACGACGAGCCGCCCGCGCGTACCGGCCGCGAGGTCGGCCACCGGCCCCTGTGTGAGGAGCCGCCCGCGCGCCATGACGGCCGCGTGCGTACAGACCTGCTCGATCTCGTCCAGCAGGTGCGAGGAGAGGAAGACGGTGGTGCCGTCGGCGGCCAACTCCCTTACCAGGGAGCGGATTTCGCGCATGCCCTGCGGATCGAGCCCGTTCGTGGGCTCGTCGAGGACCAGCAGCTCGCGCGGCTGGAGCAGGGCGGCGGCCAGTCCGAGCCGCTGCTTCATGCCCAGCGAGTACGCCTTCGCCTTCTTCGGGCCCGCCGCCGTGAGCCCGACCCGGTCCAGCGCGGAGCCCACCCTGGCCCGGCGCGTACGCGGGTCGGCCGTCGGGTCGGCCGCGTCGTACCGCAGCAGATTGTCCCGGCCGGACAGGAAGCCGTAGAGGGCCGGGCCCTCGATCAGCGCGCCCACCTTGGGCAGCACCGTGCGCTGTGCGCCCGGCATCGGGCGGCCCAGCACCCGCGCCGTGCCCGCCGTCGGCGCGATCAGGCCCATCAGCATCCGGATCGTCGTCGTCTTCCCCGAGCCGTTGGGGCCCAGGAAACCGAAGACGCTGCCGCGCGGCACCCGCAGGTCCAGGCCGTCCACGGCGAGCGTGCCGCGGTACCGCTTCGCGAGGCCGCGCGTCTCGATCACCACGTCGGCGGCGTCCGCCGCGGGCACGGTCACCGCGTCGTACGCGCTCGGCCCGTTCGGCCCGGCGGCCTGCGGCTGCTGCATCGCGCTCCTCTGCGACGGGGACTGGGAAGTGTACGGCGCACGCCGCGCCCGGCCGGAACTCCCGGCTCCGGGCCTGAGCCCGGACCCGCTTCCGCCCGCGCCCGGTGGGTGCCCCCCCCGGACGGGGACGGGCACCCACCGACTGGCGTGCGAGCGACGCTACTTCGCCGCGTTCGCCGCGTCCGTCAGCGCGGACTGCGTCACCGCGCCCACGTACAGGGTGCCCTTGTCGGTCAGGAGGGCGTTGACCAGGCGGGTGTGGAAGACGGTGCCGGAGCCGAAGTCGCCGGTGACGTGCCGCCCGAAGCTGTTGAGCAGGGACTGTGCGTCGCCGCCGCCCTTGCCGTGCGCGTTCTTGTCGGCGCCGGAGGGCAGGCCGCCGGGCGACGTGATGACGGCGATGGAGTCCCAGCCCTTGCCGATGACGGTGGGCTCGGCGCCGGAGGTGTGACCGGTGCCGTTGACACCGTCGAAGCCGGGCAGGCCGGTGACACCGTCAAACCCCTTCTGGCCCTTGGCGACGGCGTCGGACTCCTTGCCGGCCTCGGTGACCTTCGTGCCCTTGGGCGGGGTGAAGGTGAAGGTCGACGCGGACGGCTTGCCGAAGCTCACCTTCGTGAAGCCGATGTCCACGATGGCCTTGCCGCCGCCCTTGGGCGAGAGCGTGAACTTCAGCGGGACGCCGGTCTTGGAGTCGACGGCGATACGGATCGCGCCGACCGTGGTCTTGTCCGCGTGCTGCGGGGTGACCAGAAGTTGGTACGCGCTGTGGCCCGCGACACGCGCGGTGCCGTCCACGGTGACCGAGGCCGTACCGTCGGCGGCCTTGAGCACCTGCTGGGCGGCGGCCTGCGGGGTGGCCGGGAAGTCCTGGGACCGGGCCCTGCTGTCGGCGCCGCCCTTGGCGTCGGCCGGGGCGGTCGCGTGATACGCCTCGTTGGACCCGCTGTCGTAGCCCCAGACCTCGGTGCCGTTGTGGATCAGGCTGTACTCGGCGGTGGGCTCGATGATCGAGACCTTCTGCCGGTCGGGGCCGTCCGCCGCCACGTGCAGGGTGTGCGAACCGGCCAGGAGCTGGGTGAGCTGGGCCTGCGGGGCCGCGGCCGAGCCCTTGCCGTCCTTGCCGGACGGGCCCGCGGCGCTCGCGGCGCCGCCGAACAGGCTGCTCGCCGCGCCGCCGGACAGGACGTCGGGCAGCCCGAGGTCCGTACTGACCTTCACCGAGCCCGACACCGTCTGGGTGTCGGACGCCGCGATCTTCGTGAGCAACTGCTCCGCCGTCAGCGTGGGCAGCGACGGGCTGCCGGTGTCCGCGAGCGCGGGTACGAGGCTGATGGTCGCCGCCGCCACCCCCGCCACCGCGACGGGCACCGCGTACCGCATGGCCTTGCGTCCCCGCCCCCTGCCGGGCTCGTCCGATTCCGGGTGCTCCGGAAACTGTGCCGGTTGGATCCGTGCCATCGCGTCTCTACCTCCGTCGTCGCGGCGGTTCACTGCCTCGCACTCGTCCGCTCCCCGGGCCATTGTCGCCCGGTCCGCCGTGAAGTGGACGTCTCCATCACACCAAAACGGCCAACCCGCCACATCAGCCGACGGATGCAACCCTGTGTACGTCCCCGGGATGACAGACCCCGACGCCGTACTCGGGTCGGCGCAGGGCGCCACCTAGGGGGCGTCGGCGATCCGACCTCACCGGCCGGTGCACGTCGCCGATGCAGCCCGACGCGGGGGCCCGACGCCGGGGCCCGACGCCGGGGCCCTACGCGGGGGCTAGCCCGCCCGGTGCACCACGATGTCGCACAGCGCCGCCAGCGCCAGCTTCGCCGTGCACTCCGGCAGCGGCGCGAGGGCGGCGCGCGCCTCGTCGGCGTACCGGAGGGTGTCGCGGCGGGCCTGTTCGAGCGCGGGGTGGCCGCGCAGGAGGCTCAGGGCCTCGCCGTGCAGGGCGTCGTCGGTGAGGTCGCCGTCGAGGAGCTGGTTGAGGCGGCGGTCGGTGGCCGAGACGCCGCCCGCGGCCTGCTGGTACAGACGGCGTACGTGCAGGATCGGCAGCGTGGCGATGCCCTCGCGCAGGTCGGTGCCCGGGGTCTTGCCGGACTCGTGGCTGTCGCTGGTGATGTCGAGGAGGTCGTCGGCGAGCTGGAAGGCCAGGCCGATCCGCTCGCCGTACTGGGTGAGGGTGTGCACGACCGTCTCGTCCGCGCCGGACATCATCGCGCCGAACCGCCCGGACACGGCCATCAGCGAACTGGTCTTGCCCGCGAGGACGTCCAGGTAGTGGTCGATCGGGTCGCGGCCGTCGCGCGGTCCGACCGTCTCCAGGATCTGGCCGGTGACCAGCCGTTCGAAGGACTCCGCCTGGACGCGTACGGCCTCGGGGCCGAGGTCGGCCAGGATGTGCGAGGCGCGGGAGAAGAGGAAGTCGCCGGTCAGGATGGCGACGGAGTTGCCCCAGCGGGCGTTGGCGCTGGGCACGCCGCGGCGCACCTCGGCCTCGTCCATGATGTCGTCGTGGTAGAGCGTGGCCAGGTGGGTCAGCTCGACCACGACGGCCGCGGGGACCACCCGGGGCGCGTGCGGGTCGCCGAACTGGGCCCCGAGCATCACCAGGAGTGGCCGGAAGCGCTTGCCTCCCGCCTTGAGGAGGTGGCGCGCGGCGTCGGTGATGAACGGGACATCACTCTTGGTGGCCTCCAGCAGGCCCTCTTCGACGGCCGAGAGACCGGCCTGGACGTCGGCCTCGAGGGCCTCGTCCCACACGCTCAGCCCGAAGGGCCCGACGACGGTCACGAGGGGTACTCCTGTCGCTGATCTGGCTTCTGGCGGGGTCTGAGGGGCGGCACTGTCTACACGGGCAGCGTAGCCGGTCGGCTGTGGATCACCGCCGGGGCATCGCCCTGGAAGCGGGGTCGCGGCGTACCGGAAGCGAGGTTCCGGAATTCCCCCCGGATTCGCCCCGTATTCGCCGCGGCTTCCTCACGGGTTCCCCGCTCCGGCCGCACCGATTCCTCACTCCGGCGGCGCGGCTTCCCCCGCTCTTACCCTCGGCTTCCCCCGCCCCTGCTTCTCAGCTATCCCCGTCCCTGCCCCTCGGCTACCCCCGCTCCGGCACTACACCAGGCCGTCTCCGACCGGGCCGGTTATGATCCGTAATGCCGGTTTTAGCGACGTAAAGACCGCCCGGAAGGGATGATGGCCGATTCGGGCGGTTGACCGAAGAACGTTCACCATTACGTAAGACGGTCCCGCAACATGGTCAACTACACTCGCGGCAGCAACAGGTGACATGTCCTCGCTTCGGGGTAGACCCCACGGGTAATCCCCGGGGAAACCCCCCAAGGAAAGAGAGGAGGTGGATCGATGGCAGCCGACCTGCGGGAAGACGAGGCGGAGGCCCACGTGCGCGGGGTCTGCTTCAAAACGGGTCCGCCCGCACGCACCGGTGTGGAATTGGAGTGGCTGGTCCACGACCGCTCCGATCCGCTGTCCCTGATATCCGTCGACCGGCTGGACGCGGCCCTCGCGCCCGTCGAACAGCCGGGCGGGCTGCCCAGCGGCAGCAGGCTCACCCGTGAGCCGGGCGGCCAGGTGGAGCTCAGCTCCCGGCCCGCCGACACCCTCGCCGCCTGCGTCGACTCCATGGCCGCCGATCTCGCGGTACTGCGACAGGCGACCGACGAGGCGGGACTCGTCCTCGTGGGACGCGGGCTCGACCCGTTCCGCGACCCTCCCCGCGTGCTCGACCATCCCCGCTACCGGGCCATGGAGAGCTTCTTCGACCGCGACGGCCCGTGGGGCCGCACGATGATGCGGCGCACCGCCGCCCTTCAGGTGAACCTCGACGCGGGCGACGACTCCGCGGGCACCTCCGGCTACCGCTTCCGCTGGGAGCTGGCGCACCGGATCGGCCCGGTCCTGGTCGCGGCCTTCGCGAATTCGCCGGTCCAGGGCGGCACGCCGACCGGCTGGGTCTCCACCCGGCAGGCGGTCTGGAGCCGGATGGACCCCAGCCGCACCCGGCAGCCGGGGCACGACGAGGACCCCCGTACCGCGTGGACGCGGTACGCCCTCGACGCGCGCCTGCTGTGCGTACGCGAGGGGCCCACCGACAGCAGCGGCGTCTGGGACGCCGCCCAGCCCGACTGGTCGGTGCCGGGCGACCTGACCTTCCGCGCATGGCTGCGGGGCGCGCCGGGCGTGCGGGCGCCGACCGTGGACGACCTCGACTACCACCTCAGCACGCTCTTCCCGCCGGTCCGCCCGCGCGGCTGGCTGGAGCTGCGGATGACCGACGCGCAGGACGGCGACGACTGGATCGTCCCGACCGTGCTGACGGCGACACTGCTGGACGACCCCGTCGCCGCCGAGGCCGCCCACGCGGCCACCGAGCCGCTCTGCGAGGACGGCGATCCGATGCCGTCCGAGGAGATGTGGCGGCGCGCCGCCCGGGTCGGCCCCGCCGACCCCGTCATCGGTGAGGCCGTACGGGCCTGTTTCGACGCCGCTGCCGGTGCGCTGGCGCGTACCGACGCGCCGGCGGCCCTGCGGCTGGCCGTCGCCGACTTCGCCGAGCGCTATCCAGAACGCGGACGATGTCCCGCCCATGACCAGTTGGACGCGCTGCGCCGCGTCTGACCCTCCGGAAGGCATGTCGTGACAAACCCTCGTACCGACGGCCGGAACACGGCCGAAAACAGTGCCTCACCCGGCACTTCCCTCACTTCTGGCGCATCCAGCACTTCGGCCGCTTCCGCCACGCCTGGCTCGGCATCGGGCGCTTCGGGCGCTTCGCGTGCTTCGGGCGGTGCTGACGGGTCCGGTGGGTCCGGGGCTTCCGGCGGCTCCGGCGGCTCCGGCGGCTTTGATGTCAAGGCGCGGGCGCTCGCCGCGCTGGAGACCGCCCGGCGCAGGACCATGGCCCTCACCGACTGCGTGGACGACGCGGATCTGGCCGCGCAGCACTCGCCGCTGATGTCCCCGCTGGTCTGGGACCTGGCGCACATCGGCAACCAGGAAGAGCTGTGGCTGGTCCGTGAGGCCGGCGGCAGGCCGGGCCTGCGGCCCGACCTCGACCAGCTCTACGACGCCTTCCAGCACCCGCGCGCCGACCGTCCCGCGCTGCCGCTGCTCGGCCCCGACGAGGCCAGGGCGTACGTGGCGGAGGTACGCGCCGAGACCGTCGACGTACTGGACGCCGTCGACACCTCGCCCAACGACTCGCCGTCCCTGAAGCGGGAGCGGGCGGAACGGCTGCTCGCGGACGGCTTCGTCTTCGGGATGCTCGCCCAGCACGAGCAGCAGCACGACGAGACGATGCTCGC
Organism: Streptomyces sp. NPDC093221; assembly: GCF_044753885.1. Classification (NCBI taxonomy): domain Bacteria; kingdom Bacillati; phylum Actinomycetota; class Actinomycetes; order Kitasatosporales; family Streptomycetaceae; genus Streptomyces; species Streptomyces sp. NPDC093221. The sequence goes on from NZ_JBIVOA010000002.1 coordinate 1,232,032, forward strand.
CACCCATCAGCTCCGCAGCGGCCCGGCCGTCCTGGAGGCCCCCGAGCCTCCGCAGGCGCCCGCGGACGCGGCCGTGCTGCCCGCCGAAGTCCTCGTCCCCGGCGGCCCGTTCACGATGGGCACCAGCACCGAGCCGTGGGCGCTGGACAACGAGCGCCCCCAGCACACCGTGGACGTCGCCGCCTTCTGGCTGGACACCGTGCCGGTCACCAACGGCGACTACCTCGCCTTCATCGCGGCGGGCGGCTACCAGGACGCCCGCTGGTGGACCGAGGAGGGCTGGCGGCACGTCCAGGACGCGGGCCTCGAAGCGCCGCTCTTCTGGTCGTACGACGACGGCGCCTCCGTCTGGACCCGGCGCGTCTTCGGCCGGACCGAGCCCGTACGGGTCAACGAGCCGGTCGTGCACGTGTGTTGGTACGAGGCCGACGCGTACGCCCGCTGGGCCGGGCGGCGGCTGCCGACCGAGGAGGAGTGGGAGAAGGCGGCGCGGCACGACCCGGCGACCGGGCGCTCGCTGCGCTACCCGTGGGGTGACGCCGATCCCGGTCCCGAGCACGCCAATCTCGGCCAGACGCACCTGCGGCCCGCGCCCGCGGGCAGTTACCCGGCCGGTGCGGCGCCCTGCGGCGCGCGTCAACTCCTGGGCGACGTATGGGAGTGGACGTCCTCGGACTTCGCCCCGTACCCGGGCTTCGAGGCGTTCCCGTACAAGGAGTATTCCGACGTCTTCTTCGGTCCCGACTACAAGGTGCTGCGCGGCGGGTCGTTCGGCGCGGACCAGGTGGCGGCGCGCGGGACGTTCCGCAACTGGGACTATCCGATCCGGCGGCAGATCTTCTCCGGGTTCAGGACGGCGCGGGACGCGTCGGGGCCGGGGGCCGGGGCAGGGTCCGGGTCGGCGTCCGGGTCGGCGTCCACGTCTCCGTCCGGGTCGGCGTCCGCGTCCCCGTCCCCGGAAGCCGGGCGCGGCTGATGTGCCGTCATCTCGCGTACGTCGGGCCGCCGTTGACGCTGGCCCGGCTGCTCACCGAGCCGTCGCGCGGACTGTACGAGCAGTCGTGGCAGCCGCGGCTCCAACGGCACGGCACGGTGAACGCGGATGGTTTCGGCGTGGGTTGGTACCCGCTGGAGCCCTCGCCCGAGGAGGGTGACGAGGGCTTTCCGCTCCCCGCCCGTTACCGGCGGGCCGTACCCGTCTGGTCGGACGCCAACTTCACCGAGCTGGCCCGGACGATCCGGGCCGGCGCCGTCCTGGCGGCGGTACGGTCCGCGACCGCGGGCACCACGCAGGACGAGTCGGCCGCCGCGCCCTTCCGTGACGGCCGCTGGCTGTTCAGCCACAACGGCGCCGTCGCCGACTGGGAGCGGCTGCCGACCGATCTGACCTCCGCCGAGCTGCTGGGCCTCGCGTCCCACAGCGACTCGGCGCTGTTGTGGGCGCTGCTCACCCGGCGGCTGCGGCAGGGCCAGCCGCCGGGCGGGGCGCTCGCCTCCGTCGTACGTGAGGTCGCCGCCGCCCGGCCGACCGCGCGGCTCAATCTGCTGCTCACGGACGGCCGGACGATCGCGGCCACGGCGTACGGGGACACGCTGTGGTTCCGTACCGGCCGCGATGTGCCGGGGTCCGCGGAGGCCGTGGCCTCCGGGGGGTCCGTGCTCGTCGCCTCGGAGCCGGACGACGCTCCGGGCGACTGGCACGAAGTCCCGGACCGGTCGCTGCTGTTGGCGACCACCGAGGGCGTACGGATCATCCCGCTGCGCCCGCCGACCCCTGTCCGTACCGACCGCGAGGACGCCCGGGGCAAGGACCGCACACGCGAGGACCCGCACCCGCACCTTATGGAGGAGAGCAGCATGGACGAGAGCCGCACGGGTGGCAGCCGCTTCACCCTCGACGACCGGCTGCCCGCCGACTACTTCACGACCTCACTGCGCGCCGACGTGCTCGGCGGGCTCACCACCGCGCCGCGCACCCTGCCGCCCAAGTGGTTCTACGACAAGCGCGGCAGCGATCTCTTCGAGCAGATCACGCGGCTGCCGGAGTACTACCCGACGCGCGCCGAGCAGGAGATCCTGACCCGCAGGGCCCCCGAGATCGCGCAGCTCACCCGGGCCGCGACCCTGATCGAGCTGGGCTCGGGCTCCTCCCGCAAGACGCGGCTGCTGCTCGACGCGCTGACCTCGGGCGGCACGCTGTCGCGCTACGCGCCGCTGGACGTCAGCGCGTCCGCCCTCGAAGAGGCCGGTGAGGCGATCGTCCGCGACTACCCGGGGCTGCGCGTCGCCGCGACCGTCGCCGACTTCGAGAGCGGTCTCGCGCTGTCCGACGAGCCGGGCCCGCGCCTGCTGGCCTTCCTCGGCAGCACCATCGGCAACTTCGACGCGGCCCAGCGCCGCGCCTTCTACCGGACGCTGTCCCTCTCCCTCACCAGCGATGACGTCCTGCTGCTCGGCGCCGACCTGGTCAAGGACCCGGACGTCCTGATCCGCGCCTACGACGACTCGCAGGGCATCACCGCCGAGTTCAACAAGAACGTCCTGCACGTGCTCAACCGCGAGCTCGGCGCCGACTTCGACCCCGACGCCTTCGACCACGTCGCCCTGTGGAACACCGACCACGAGCGGATCGAGATGCACCTGCGCTCCCGTACCGCCCAGACCGTCAAGATCCCCGACCTCGACCTCACCACCGGCTTCACCCCCGGCGAGCACCTGCGCACCGAGATCTCCTGCAAATTCCACCGCGACTCCCTGACGGCCGAACTCCACGAAGGCGGCTTCACCGTCCGCCACTGGTGGACCGACCCCCAGTCCCGCTTCGCCCTCCTCCTCGCCGTCCCCAACTGACCCCGCCCCGTCCCCCGGGCCCCCGGACCACCGCGGGCCCCGGGGGCCGACTGCTCAAGGCGGCCGGTCTGCACGGGACGCGCGCCTTCCGCTACGGCAGGAGGAGGACGCGGCCGAGGTTGGTGCGGGTGTCGAGGGTGTGGTGGGCGGCGGGGGCCTCGGAGAGGGGGAAGGTGGCGTGGACGGCGGTGCGGAGGCGGCCGGAGGCGGCGAGGGCGGCGGCCTCGTGGAGGTCGGCCTCGGCGGCGGCGGGGTCGGCGGCGCGCCAGGCGAGGAGTGAGAAGCCGGTGACGGACTTGAGGGCGAACAGGTCGGTGACCGGGACGGCGTTCAGCTCGCCGCCGGCCGCGCCGTAGACGACGGCCCGGCCGTAGGGGGCCAGGAGGTCGATGCCGCGGCGCAGGGTGTCGCCGCCGACGGAGTCCAGGACGACGTCGACGGCGCCGTTGGGGGCCGCTTTCCTCACCTGGTCCGGCCAGTCGGGGGCGGTGTAGTCGACGGCGGCGTCGGCGCCGTGGTCGCGGACGAAGTCCAGTTTGGCGGGGCCGCCCGCCGTGCCGATGACGGTGCCCGCGCCGAGGAGCCTGGCGAGTTGTACGGCGATGTGCCCGATGCCGCCCGCGGCGGCGTGGACGAGGACGGTCTCGCCCGCCGCGAGGCGGCCCGCACGCAGCGCGCCGAGGGCGACCGGGACGGCCAGCGGGAGCATGCTGGCGGGGCCGGGGGCGAGGCCGTCGGGGACGGGCACGAGCCAGGCGGCGTCGGCGGTCACGTACTCGGCGAAGGCGTCCTCGGCCAGGGCGGCGACGCGGCGGCCGAGCAGGCCGGGGTCGGCGCCGGGGCCCACGGCCTCGACCGTGCCGACGACGTCGCCGGTGAGGACGCCGGGCAGCGGGCGGTGGAAGATCGAGCCCTCGGGGGCGCCGCGCCGGAATCGGGTGTCGATGAAATTCGCGCCGATCGCCTCGGCCCTGATCAGCACCTCGCCGGGGCCGGGCACCGGGGTCTCGGCCTCCTCCAGCGTGAGAACGTCGGGGCCGCCGTACTCGTGATACCGGACACGTCGCATGATGGATCTCCTCAGGGATCGACTCGGCACCCGACTAAAGTGGACCGCCGGTCAAGTTGATTCGACCGTACTGGACCGTCGGTCCAGTTGTCCATGCCTGTCTTGCCCCTGCCCTACGCCTTGCCTATGCCGGACGGAGCCGTGCCATGACAGAGGGCCAGCCGCCCGCGCCGCGTCCCGAACGGGCCGACGCGGCCCGCAACCGGCGCGCGATCCTGCGGGCCACCGAGGAACTGCTGGCCGCGCACCGGCCGGAGGAGATCTCCATGGAGCGGGTCGCGGAGGCGGCCGGCGTCGGCAAGGGCACCGTCTTCCACCGCTTCGGCAACCGCGCCGGGCTCATGCGGGCCCTGATGGAGGACCGCGCGCTCGCGCTGCACGAGGACGTGACCTCGGGGCCGCCGCCGCTCGGCCCCGGCGCGCCGCCCCGCGAGCGCCTGCTGGCCTTCCTGGACGCCGTCTCCGCCGTCATCGCCCGCAACAAGGGCCTCATGGCCGCCCTCGGCCACGCGGCGGCCGTCGCCCCGCGCGGCGGGCAGTGCGAGTCGGAGGCGGAAGTGGGCGACGCGCACCCCGTCTACGGCTTCTGGCACGCCCACCTCAGCGCGCTCCTGCGCGAGGCCCGCCCCGACGCTCCCCCCGCCTTCGATCCCGGTCTCCTGGCCCACCTCCTGCTCTCCTGCTTCAGCGGCGTCCCCGTCCTGCGGCTGCTGGAGTCGGGCGAAGGGGAGCGGGTCGCGGCGGGCGTACGGCAGTTGGCCACCGCGCTGGTGGACCGGGAGGAGTGGACGTGACGCACGCTCAGGGCGCGCCCGGCCCGTCCGGCACCCCCGCCCCCTCCGGCACCCCCGCCCCCTCCGGCTCCTTCGACGCCTTCGAGCGCCGGGCCTGGGGCGGGAAGGCCGACGCCTACGCGCGCAGCTTCGGCCTGCTGTGCGCCCACCCGGTGCCGGAGTTGCTGGACGCCGCCCTGGACATCGCCCTGGACGCCACCGGGGCAACGGCCGGGGGCCGGGTGCTCGACGTGGGCGCCGGTACGGGGACGGTCGCGGCGGCGGTCCTGGCTCGCGGGGCCGAGGTCACGGCGGTGGACGCCGAGCCGTCCATGGTGGCCGCCGCCGCGCGGGCGCTGCCGGGAGCGGACGTACGGCTCGCCACGCTGCCGGAACTCCCCTTCCCCGACGGGGAATTCGACGCGGTCATCGGCAACTTCGTCCTCAACCACGTGGGGCGGCCACGCGCCGCCCTGGCCGAACTGCGCCGCGTCACCCGCCCCGGCGGCCGTATCGCGGTCACCGTCTGGGGCTACCCGCCCGCGCCCGGCCAGTCCCTGCTCGGCCGCGCCGTGGCCGCCGCCGGGGTCCCCCGGCCGCCCGACTTCCCCACGCTCGCGCCCGACGAGGACTTCCCCCGCACCGCAGCGGGCCTGGCCGGGCTCTTCGCCGACGCCCGCCTCCCGGGCGCGACGGCCCGCACGCTCGCCTGGGACCACCGCGTCGACCCCGACACCTGGTGGTCGGGGCCCGCCGCGGGCATCGCCTCGGTCGGCCAGCTCCTCACCGCCCAGCCGCCGTCCGTCGTCGCGGCCGTCCGCGCCGAATTCGACCGCCTGGCCGCGGAGTTCACGACCCCCGAGGGGCTCCTGGCCCTCCCCCACACCGCCGTGCTGGCCGTCGCCGACGTGCCCCGTCACGGCCGCCCGCCGCGCACGCGCCGCGCCCGCACGCCCCCCACGCGCCGCGCCCCCGGGGCCCCTTGAGGGGGCATCCGGGGGCGCGGCGGCGAGGAGACGGTCAGCGGACGAACACGCCCGCCTTGTCGGCCAGATCCAGGAAGTACTGGGGGGCCAGGCCCAGCACGATCGTGACGGCCACTCCTATGGCGATGGCGGTGGACGTCAACGGGCTCGGCACCGCGACGGACGGACCGTCCGCCTTCGGCTCGCTGAAGAACATCAGCACGATCACGCGGATGTAGAAGAAGGCCGCGATGGCCGACGAGATGACACCGACGATGACCAGCGGCATCGCACCGCCCTGCGCCGCGGCCTTGAACACCGCGAACTTCCCCGCGAAACCGGACGTCAGCGGGATGCCCGCGAAGGCCAGCAGGAACACGGCGAAGACGGCCGCGACCAGCGGCGAGCGCCGCCCGAGACCGGCCCACCGCGACAGGTGCGTGGCCTCGCCGCCCGCGTCGCGCACCAAAGTGACGACGGCGAAGGCGCCGAGGGTCACGAAGGAGTACGCGGCGAGGTAGAACAGGACGGAGGAGACGCCCTCCTTGTCGGTGGCGATCACACCCGCCAGGATGAACCCGGCGTGGGCGACCGAGGAGTAGGCCAGCAGCCGCTTCACATCGGTCTGGGTGACGGCGATGATCGCGCCCGCCAGCATCGTGAGGATGGCGACGCCCCACATGACGGGCCGCCAGTCCCAGCGCAGTCCGGGCAGGACGACGTACAGCAGCCGCAGCAGCGCGCCGAAGGCGGCGACCTTGGTGGCGGCGGCCATGAAGCCGGTGACCGGGGTCGGCGCGCCCTGGTAGACGTCCGGGGTCCACATGTGGAACGGGACGGCGCCGACCTTGAAGAGCAGGCCGACCGCGACCATCGCGAAGCCGATCAGGAGCAGCGCGTCGTTGCCGGTGCTGTTGGCGAGCGCCGGGGTCATCGGGGCGGTGCCGTCGATGACCGAGGCGATGCCGCCGTAGGTGACCGTGCCCGAGTAGCCGTAGAGCAGGGCGATCCCGAAGAGCAGGAAGGCCGAGGAGAAGGCGCCGAGCAGGAAGTACTTGACGGCGGCTTCCTGCGACAGCAGGCGGTTGCGGCGGGCCAGCGCGCACAGGATGTACAGCGGCAGCGAGAAGACCTCAAGGGCGACGAAGAGCGTCAGCAGGTCGTTCGCCGCCGGGAAGACCAGCATGCCGCCGACCGCGAAGAGCAGCAGCGGGAAGACCTCGGTGGTGGTGAAACCGGCCTTGACCGCGGCCTTCTCCTGCTCGCCGCCGGGGACGGCGGAGCCCTGGGCCGCGAAGGAGTCGACGTTGTTGCCGTGCGCCTTCGGGTCCAGGCGCCGTTCGGCGAAGGTGAAGACGGCCACGATCGCCACCAGCAGGATCGTGCCCTGGAGGAAGAGCGCGGGACCGTCCACGGCGACCGCGCCCATCGCGGCGACATGCGCCTTCGTGGTGCCGTACCCCTTCTCGGCGAGCGCGACCACGGCGGCGAAGGCCGCCGCGAGACCGACCACGGCGAGGACGAGCTGCGCGGTGTAACGGGAGCGGCGCGGCAGGAACGCCTCAAGGAGGATGCCCACCATCGCCACGCCGAAGACGATCAGCACCGGCGAGAGCTGGGCGTACTCGATGTCCGGCTTCGGGAACTTGTCGGCGACCGGAGCGGCCGTCGTCCACAAGCTGTGGACGGCGCCCACACCTACGGCTCCCTTGTCTGCTGCGCTCACTTCTTCGCCTCCAGCGCGGGCTTGGGATCGGTCTTGTGCACGTCGGAGAGCGTGTGCTTGACCGACGGGTTGAGGATGTCGGTCACCGGCTTCGGGTACACGCCCAGGAAGAGCAGCAGCGCGATCAGCGGTGCCACGACGACCAGTTCACGTACCTTCAGGTCGGACATGCCCTCGATCCCGGCCTTGACCGGGCCGGTCATCGTGCGCTGGTAGAGCACCAGCACGTACAGCGCGGCGAGCACGATGCCCAGCGTGGCGATGATGCCGAGCACCGGGTAGCGGCTGAACGTGCCGACCAGTACGAGGAATTCGCTGACGAAGGGCGCCAGGCCCGGCAGCGACAAGGTGGCGAGGCCGCCGATCAGGAAGGTGCCCGCCAGTACCGGCGCCACCTTCTGCACACCGCCGAAGTCGGCGATGAGCCGCGAGCCGCGCCGGGTGATCAGGAAGCCCGCGACCAGCATCAGCGCGGCCGTCGAGATGCCGTGGTTGACCATGTACAGCGCGGCGCCGCTCTGCCCCTGGGTGGTCATCGCGAAGATGCCCAGGATGATGAAGCCGAAGTGCGAGATCGAGGCGTACGCGATCAGCCGCTTGATGTCCCGCTGGCCGACGGCGAGCAGCGCGCCGTAGATGATGCCGATCACGGCCAGGACCAGGATCACCGGGGTCGCCCACTTGGACGCCTCGGGGAAGAGCTGGAGGCAGTAGCGCAGCATCGCGAAGGTGCCGACCTTGTCGACGACCGCGGTGATCAGTACGGCGACCGGCGCGGTGGACTCGCCCATCGCGTTCGGCAGCCAGGTGTGCAGCGGCCACAGCGGCGCCTTCACCGCGAAGGCGAAGAAGAAGCCGAGGAACAGCCAGCGCTCGGTGGACGTCTCGATGTGCAGCTTCCCGGAACCGCGCGCGGCCAGGATCTCCTGGAGCGAGAAGGTGCCGGTGCCGAGCTGCTTGGCGGTGACCGCGTACAGGCCGATCACCGCGGCGAGCATGATCAGGCCGCCCGCCAGGTTGTACAGCAGGAACTTGACCGCCGCGTACGACCGTTGCCGTGCCGCCTCTTCCTCACCGGCCGCGTGCGCCCGGTCGCCGAAGCCGCCGATGAGGAAGTACATCGGGATGAGCATGGCTTCGAAGAAGATGTAGAAGAGGAAGACGTCGGTGGCCTCGAAGGAGAGCACCACCATGGCCTCGACCAGCAGGATCAGCGCGAAGAAGCCCTGCGTGGGACGCCACTTGAGGTGGGGGTTGCCCGCGGCGGAGCCGCTGGGAGCCGCGGTCTCCAGAGGCTCGGCGTCGTGCCAGCCGGCCAGCATCACGAAGGGGATCAGCAGCGCGGTCAGGGCGATCAGGGCGACGGCGATGCCGTCCACGCCGAGGTCGTAGCGGAGCCCGAAGTTCTTGATCCAGGCGTGCGACTCGGTGAGCTGATAGCGGTCGCCGCCCGGATCGAAGCGGACCAGCGCGGCGATGGCCAGACCGAGCGTGCCCAGCGAGAAGACCAGCGCCGTGTACTTGGCGGCGGTCCTCTTCGCCGCGGGCACGGCCGCGGTGACGACAGCGCCTACCGCGGGCAGCGCGGCGGTGACCGTGAGGAGGGGAAAGGACATGAGCTATCAGACCGCCCTCATGAGAAGAGTCGCGGCGACCAGCACCGCGGAGCCGCCGAGCATCGAGACGGCGTACGACCGTACGTAGCCGTTCTGGAGCTTGCGGAGGCGGCCGGAGAGGCCGCCGACCGAGGCGGCCGTGCCGTTGACGACGCCGTCGACCAGGGAGTGGTCGAGGTAGACCAGCGAGCGGGTGAGGTGCTCGCCGCCGCGGACGAGGACGACGTGGTTGAAGTCGTCCTGGAGCAGGTCGCGGCGGGCCGCCCGGGTCAGCAGCGAGCCGCGCGGCGCGACGGCGGGGACGGACCTGCGGCCGTACAGCATCCAGGCGATGCCGACGCCGATGACCAGCGCCACCATCGTGCCGCCGGTGACGGTGCCCGCGCTGATCGGCGAGTCGCCCTCGGCGTGCCCGGTGACCGGCTCCAGCCACTTCACGAAGGAGGAGTTGATGCTGAACAGGCCACCGGCCAGGACCGAGCCGAAGGCCAGGATGATCATCGGGATGGTCATCGACTTGGGCGACTCGTGCGGGTGCGGCTCGTGGCCCTCGGCGTCCGGCACCCAGCGCTTCTCGCCGAAGAAGGTCATCAGCATCACGCGCGTCATGTAGAAGGCGGTGATCGCGGCGCCCAGCAGGGCGCAGCAGCCGAGAATCCAGCCCTCGGCGCCGCCCTTGGCGAAGGCCGCCTCGATGATCTTGTCCTTGGAGAAGAAGCCGGACAGGCCGGGGAAGCCGATGATCGCCAGGTAGCCGAGACCGAAGGTGACGAAGGTGACCGGCATGTACGTGCGCAGGCCGCCGTAACGGCGCATGTCGACCTCGTCGTTCATGCCGTGCATGACCGAACCGGCGCCCAGGAACAGCCCGGCCTTGAAGAAGCCGTGCGTGACCAGGTGCATGATCGCGAAGACATAGCCGATCGGGCCGAGCCCGGCCGCCATGATCATGTAGCCGATCTGCGACATCGTCGATCCGGCGAGCGCCTTCTTGATGTCGTCCTTCGCGCAACCGACGATCGCACCGAACAGCAGCGTGACCGCGCCGACGGTGACGACGGCGGTCTGCGCGTCGGGCGCCGCGTTGAAGATCGCGCCGGAGCGGGTGATCAGGTAGACGCCCGCGGTCACCATGGTCGCGGCGTGGATCAGGGCCGAGACCGGGGTCGGGCCCTCCATCGCGTCGCCGAGCCACGACTGGAGCGGCACCTGGGCCGACTTGCCGCACGCGGCCAGCAGCAGCATGAAGCCGATGCCGGTGATCGTGGCGTGCTGCGTGGTCGAGGCGTCGGCGGCCCGCGGCAGGATGTCCGCGAAGGCGAACGAGCCGAAGGTGGTGAACATCAGCATGATGGCCACCGACAGGCCGATGTCGCCGACCCGGTTGACCAGGAACGCCTTCTTCGCCGCGGTCGCCGCGCTCGGCTTGTGCTGCCAGAAGCCGATCAGCAGGTACGAGGCGAGGCCGACGCCCTCCCAACCGGCGTACAGCAGGAAGTAGTTGTCGGCCAGCACCAGCAGCAGCATCGCCGCGAGGAACAGGTTGAGGTAGCCGAAGAAGCGGCGGCGGCGCTCGTCGTGCTCCATGTAGCCGATCGAGTAGATGTGGATCAGCGTGCCCACACCGGTGATCAGCAGCACGAACGTCATCGACAACTGGTCGAGCTGGAAGCCGACATCGGCGCGGAAACCGCCGACCGGCACCCAGGTGAACAGGTGCGAGTGCAGGCCACGCGCGTCGGCGTCCTTGCCCAGCATGTTGGCGAACAGCACCACGCCGAGCGCGAACGACGCCAGGGCGAGCAGCGTGCCGAGCAGGTGGCCGAAGCGGTCGAGCCGCCGGCCTCCGGTCAGCAGGATGCCCGCGCCCAGCAGCGGCGCCGCGACGAGCAGTCCGATCAGGTTCTCCACTGTCGCAGCCCCTCTACAGCTTCATGAGATTGGCGTCGTCGACCGAAGCCGAGTGGCGGGAGCGGAAGATCGACACGATGATCGCCAGGCCGACCACGACTTCCGCGGCGGCGACCACCATCGTGAAGAACGCGATCACCTGGCCGTCGAGGTTGCCGTGCAGCCGCGAGAAGGTGACGAACGCCAGGTTGCAGGCGTTCAGCATCAGCTCGATGCACATGAAGACCACGATCGCGTTGCGCCGGATCAGTACGCCCGCCGCGCCGATGGTGAACAGCAGCGCCGACAGGTACAGGTAGTTGGCCGGATTCACTTGGCACCCTCCTCGGCCCGGTCGGAAGCCCGGTCGGCCTCTCGTGCGGCTTCCCGGTCGGCCTCGCGTACGGTCTCGCGCTCGGCCCGTTCGGCCTTGCGCTCCACCGCCGTACGCTCCGGCTCGCGCTCCAGGTACTCCTCGGTGCGCTGGTCCAGCTCGGCGAGCCGGTGCAGGGCGTCGGCGGACACGTCACGGATCTGGCCGCGGGCCCGCAGCGTGGCGCTGACCGAAAGCTCCGAGATGGAACCGTCGGGCAGCAGCGCGGGGATGTCCACCGCGTTGTGCCGGGCGTAGGTGCCGGGCGCGGGCAGCGGGGTGACCTGTACGCCGCCGCGCACGCGCGCCTCGGACAGCTCGCGCTGGGTGCGCCGCTCCTCGGTGCGCTCGCGGTGCGTGAGCACCATCGCGCCGATGGCCGCGGTGATCAGCAGCGCGCCGGTGATCTCGAAGGACCACACGTACTTGGTGAAGATCAGCCGGGCCAGACCGGGCACGTTGCCCGCGGAGTTGGCCTGGCCGACACCGGCGAAGGTGTCGAGCGAGGCGTTGCCGATCCCGGCGATCAGCAGGATGCCGAAGCCGAGACCGCAGGCCGCGGCCATCCAGCGCTGGCCCTTGAGCGTCTCTTTCAGCGAGTCGGCGGCGGTGATGCCGACCAGCATGACGACGAAGAGGAAGAGCATCATGATCGCGCCGGTGTAGACGACGATCTGCACGACGCCCAGGAAGTACGCGCCCTGGGCCAGGTAGAAGATCGCGAGCACGATCATCGTCCCGGCCAGCGACAGCGCGCTGTGCACGGACTTCTTCATCAGGACGGTGCCGAGCGCGCCGAGCACGGCGACCGTGCCCAGAATCCAGAACTGGACGGCCTCGCCGGTGGAGGTCTGCGACGCGGCGGCGGCGAGCTGGGAGGTGGCGAGCTGGGAGGTCGCGGCGATCATGCCTCGTCCCCCGTTCCCGCGGGCGTGCCGCCGCCGGGGGCGGGCGCGACCGCGGCGCCCTCGGCGTCGGTCCTGGTGAAGCCCGTCTCGGGGGCGTCGGGCGCGTCCGCCGCGGTGGCGCCGTCGGTCCGCACCGTCTCGTCCGGCTTCTCGCCCTTGGAGACCGCGACCTGCCGTACGGTGCCGGGCGCGGCCTCGGTGACCGCGCCGCGGTAGTAGTCGCCCTCGTCCATGCCGGGGAAGATCGAGTGCGGCGAGTCGACCATGCCCTCCTCGAGCCCGGACAGGAGCTGTTCCTTGGTGAAGATCAGCGACTCGCGGGTCCGGTCGGCCAGTTCGTACTCGTTGGTCATCGTCAGCGCGCGCGTCGGGCACGCCTCGATGCACAGGCCGCACAGGATGCAGCGGGCGTAGTTGATCTGGTAGACGCGGCCGTAGCGCTCACCGGGTGAGTAGCGCTCCTCCTCGGTGTTGTCCGCGCCCTCCACGTAGATGGCGTCCGCCGGGCAGGCCCACGCGCACAGCTCACAGCCGACGCACTTCTCCAGGCCGTCCGGGTGCCGGTTGAGCTGGTGGCGGCCGTGGAAACGCGGGGCGGTGGGCTTCTTGTACTCGGGGTACTGCTCGGTCAGCCGCTTCTTGAACATGGCCTTGAAGGTCACGCCGAAGCCTGCGACCGGGCCGAGGAACTCAGGCATCGCCGTCCTCCTTCTTCTCCTGCTCGGGGGCATCCTGGACGTCCGGTTCCGCCGCGCCGGACACGCCGGACGCGCTGGCGGCACCCACGAGTTGGGGCTGTGCCGCCCGGCTGGGGCGCCGCGGCACCCGCTCCGCCTCCTGACCCGGCAGCGGCGGTACGGGATAGCCGCCCGCCATCGGGTCGAAGCGGTCCGGTGGCGCGAGCGCGCCGCCGCCGCGGACGGCGGCCTTCTTCTCCTCGCGGTCCCTGAAGACGTCCGCGATGAGCGAGATCAGCAGCAGCGCGATCACCACACCGCCGATGTACAGGACGATCTTCGTGAAGTCGTAGTCCTCGTTGCGCATCGCGCGGACCGCGGCGACCAGCATCAGCCAGACCATGGAGACCGGGATGAGGACCTTCCAGCCCAGCTTCATGAACTGGTCGTAGCGGACCCGGGGCAGGGTGCCGCGCAGCCAGATGAAGAAGAACAGCAGCAACTGGACCTTGACGATGAACCAGAGCATCGGCCACCAGCCGTGGTTCGCGCCGATCCAGACCGTGCTGATCGGCCAGGGGGCGCGCCAGCCGCCGAGGAAGAGCGTCGTCGCGACCGCGGAGACCGTCACCATGTTCACGTACTCGGCGAGCATGAACAGCGCGAACTTGATCGAGCTGTACTCGGTGTTGAAGCCGCCGACCAGGTCGCCCTCGGACTCCGGCATGTCGAACGGCGCGCGGTTGGTCTCGCCGACCATCGCGATGATGTAGATGATCAGCGAGACGGGCAGCAGGATCGCGTACCAGCGGTCGTGCTGCGCCTCGACGATCGTCGACGTCGACATGGAGCCGGAGTAGAGGAAGACCGCCGCGAAGGACAGGCCCATCGCGATCTCGTACGAGATCATCTGCGCGGACGCGCGCAGGCCGCCGAGCAGCGGGTACGTCGAGCCGGACGACCAGCCCGCCAGGACGATGCCGTAGATGCCGACCGACGCGGTGGCCAGGATGAACAGCAGGCCGATCGGGAGGTCGGTGAGCTGGAGCGCGGTGCGCTGGCCGAAGATCGACACCTCGTTGTCGGCCGGGCCGAAGGGGATCACCGCGAACGCCATGAAGGCCGGGATGGCCGCCACGACGGGCGCGAGGATGAACACCACCTTGTCGGCCCGCTTGACGACGATGTCCTCCTTCAGCATCAGCTTGATGCCGTCGGCGAGGGACTGGAGCATGCCCCAGGGGCCGTGCCGGTTCGGGCCGATGCGCAACTGCATCCACGCGACGACCTTGCGCTCCCACACGATGGCGACGAGCACGGTCAGCATCGCGAAGGCGAAGCAGAAGACCGCCTTGAGGATGATCAGCCACCAGATGTCGTTGCCGAACCAGGAGAGATTCTCCGTGGTGGCGGCGAGCTGGGTCAGTGGCGCGCTCATCGGGTGCCCTCCTCTTGCGTGACCGCGGCGGCGCTGCCGACGGAGACGACCTGGCCCGTACGGGCACCGGTGTCGGAGGCGACGCCGTTCCCCGCGGAGTTCAGCGGCAGCCACACCACCCGGTCGGGCATCGCGGTGACGACCAGCGGCAGCGTGACCGCGCCCGCGGGCCCGGTCACCGTCAGCGGGTCGCCGTCGGTGACACCGGCCTCGGCGGCGGTGGCGGCCGACAGCCGGGCGACGGCCGCGTGCCGGGTGCCGGCCAGCGCGTCGTCCCCGTCCTGGAGGCGGCCCTGGTCGAGCAGCAGCCGGTGTCCGGCCAGCAGCGCCTGGCCCGCCTCGGGGCGGGGCAGCGATCCGGCGGACTCCAGCGGCGAGCTGCCCCAGGGGCCGTCCCACCCGGCGAGCCGGTCGAGTTCGGAGCGCGCGCCCCGCACGTCGGCCAGGCCGAGCCGGACGTCGAGCGCGTCGGCCAGCATCGTCAGGACGCGGGCGTCCGGGAGCTGGTGCCGGTTGGTGGCCTGGTCGGGCTTGATGGCCGCGTCGAACATCCGGGCCCTGCCCTCCCAGTTGAGGAAGGTGCCGGTCTTCTCGGCGACCGCGGCGACCGGGAGGACGACGTCGGCGCGGTCGGTGACCTCGCTGGGCCGCTGCTCCAGGCTGACCAGGAAGCCGACCGCGTCCAGCGCCTCGCGGGCGCGGGCCGGGTCCGGCAGGTCCGCGACCTCGACGCCGCCGACGACCAGGGCCGCCAGCTCGCCCGCGGCGGCGGCCTCGACGATCTGGCCGGTGTCGCGGCCGAAGCGGTGCGGCAGCTCCGGCAGACCCCACACCGAGGCGACCTCGGCGCGGGCCCGCGGGTCGGTGACCGGACGGCCGCCGGGCAGCAGTCCGGGCAGCGCGCCCGCCTCGACGGCGCCGCGTTCACCGGCCCTGCGCGGAATCCACGCCAGCGCGGCGCCGGTGGCCGTGGCCAGCCGGACCACGGCGGTCAGCCCGCCGGGCACGGCGGCCAGCCGCTCGCCGACCAGGATGACGGCGCCCGCGGCGCGCAGCGCCTCGGCCGCGGCCTGCCCGGTCTCGTCCAGGCCGACACCGCCCGCGAGCGCGTCCAGCCACTCGGGTTCCGTGCCGGGGGCGGCGGGCAGCAGGACGCCGCCCGCCTTCTCCAGGCCGCGGGTGGCGTGCGTGGCCAGGGCGTACGTCTGCTGCTTGCGCTTGCGGTGCGCCTTGCGGAGCCGCAGGAAGACCCCGGGGGCCTCCTCCTCGGCCTCGAGTCCCGCCAGCAGTACGGCCGGTGCCTTCTCCAGCGCCGTGTACGTGATGCCGGTGCCCGACAGGTCGAGGCCGCGCCCGGCGACCGTGGCGGCCAGGAAGTCGGCCTCCTCGGCGGAGTGCGCGCGGGCCCTGAAGTCCACGTCGTTGGTGCCGAGCACGACGCGGGCGAACTTGGCGTACGCGTACGCGTCCTCGACGGTGACGCGTCCGCCGGGCAGCACCGCGGCGCGGCCGTGCGCCGCGCTGAGCCCGGCCGCGGCGGCGGCCAGCGCCTCGGGCCAGGACGCGGGGACGAGTTCGCCCTCGGCGTTGCGGACCAGGGGGTGGCTCAGCCGGTCGGGGCGCTGCGCGTAGCGGAAGCCGAAGCGGCCCTTGTCGCAGATCCACTCCTCGTTGACCTGCGGGTCGTCGGCCGCCAGCCGCCGCATGACCTTGCCGCGGCGGTGGTCGGTACGGGTCGCGCAGCCGCCCGCGCAGTGCTCGCACACCGACGGCGACGACACGAGGTCGAACGGCCGGGAGCGGAAGCGGTACGCGGCCGAGGTGAGCGCGCCGACCGGGCAGATCTGGATGGTGTTGCCGGAGAAGTACGACTCGAAGGGGTCGCCGACCCCGGTGCCGATCTGCTGGAGCGCGCCGCGTTCCAGCATCTCGATCATCGGGTCGCCCGCCACCTGGTTGCTGAACCGGGTGCAGCGCGCGCACAGCACGCACCGCTCGCGGTCCAGCAGCACCTGGGTGGAGATCGGCACCGGCTTCTCGTACGTCCGCTTCTTGCCCTCGAAGCGCGAGTCGGTGTCGCCGACCTGCATCGCCTGGTTCTGCAAGGGGCATTCGCCGCCCTTGTCGCAGACCGGGCAGTCCAGCGGGTGGTTGATCAGCAGCAGCTCCATCACGCCGCGCTGCGCCTTCTCGGCGACCGGCGACGAGAGCTGCGTCTTGACGACCATCCCGTCGGTACAGGTGATCGTGCAGGACGCGACCGGCTTGCGCTGGCCCTCGACCTCGACGATGCACTGGCGGCAGGCCCCGGCCGGGTCGAGCAGCGGGTGGTCGCAGAACCGGGGGATCTCGATGCCGAGCAGTTCCGCGGCTCGGATGACCAGGGTCCCCTTGGGGACGGACACCGCGATGCCGTCGATCTGCACGGAGATGAGATCTTCCGGCGGCACCGCCGCCTGACCCCCTCCGGAGGGTGCGTTGGTAGTGACGGTCACGCGTGGGCCTCCGTACGGGACTTGTCGGCCCAGGCGGTGGAGCGGGCCGGGTCGAAGGGGCAGCCCTTGCGCTCGATGTGCTCCTCGTACTCCGCGCGGAAGTGCTTCAGAGAGGAGAAGATCGGGGCGGCGGCGCCGTCGCCGAGCGCGCAGAAGGACTTGCCGTTGATGTTGTCGGCGATGTCGTTGAGCTTGTCCAGGTCCTCGGGCCGGCCCTTGCCCGCCTCGATGTCACGCAGCAACTGGACGAGCCAGTACGTGCCTTCGCGGCACGGCGTGCACTTTCCGCAGGACTCGTGGGCGTAGAACTCGGTCCAGCGGGTGACGGCCCGCACCACGCAGGTCGTCTCGTCGAAGCACTGGAGCGCCTTGGTGCCGAGCATCGATCCGGCGGCGCCGACGCCCTCGTAGTCCAGCGCGACGTCCAGGTGCTCGTCGGTGAACATCGGGGTCGAGGAGCCGCCGGGCGTCCAGAACTTGAGCCGGTGTCCCGGCCGCATGCCGCCGCCGAGGTCGAGGAGCTGCCGCAGCGTGATGCCGAGCGGCGCCTCGTACTGCCCGGGTTTGGCGACGTGCCCGGAGAGCGAGTACAGCGTGAAGCCGGGGGACTTCTCGCTGCCCATCGCCTTGAACCAGTCCTTGCCGCGCTGCATGATCGCGGGAACCGAGGCGATCGACTCCACGTTGTTCACCACGGTGGGACAGGCGTACAGGCCCTCCACGGCGGGGAAGGGCGGGCGGAGCCTGGGCTGGCCGCGACGGCCCTCCAGGGAGTCCAGCAGCGCCGTCTCCTCACCGCAGATGTACGCGCCCGCGCCGGCGTGGACGGTCAACTCCAGGTCGAATCCGCTGCCTTGGATGTCACGGCCGAGGTAACCGGCCGCGTACGCCTCGCGCACCGCCTCGTGCAGCCTGCGCAGGACGGGGACCGTCTCGCCGCGCAGGTAGATGAAGGCGTGGCTGGAGCGGATCGCGTAACACGCGATGATCATGCCCTCGATGAGGGAGTGCGGGTTCGCGAAGAGCAGCGGGATGTCCTTGCAGGTGCCCGGCTCCGACTCGTCCGCGTTGACCACGAGGTAGTGCGGCTTGCCGTCGCCCTGCGGGATGAACTGCCACTTCATGCCGGTCGGGAAGCCCGCGCCGCCACGGCCGCGCAGCCCCGAGTCCTTCACGTACGCGATCACGTCGTCCGGCGCCATGGCGAGCGCCTTGTCCAGGCCCTGGTAGCCGTCGTGCCTGCGGTAGGTGGCCAGGGTCCAGGACTCCGGCTCGTCCCAGAAGGCCGACAGCACGGGGGCGAGCAGCTTCTCCGCCGAGTCCACGGTCATCACTCGCCCTCCTCCTGCCTGGCGTTGTCGGCCACCGGGTCCGCGGCGTTGGCCGGGTCGGACTCGGCGGTCTTGTTGGGCGCGTCGTGCGAGCTGGCGTGCTGGGCGGGCGACGGGGTGTCCCGCGGCCCGGCCGGTGTGTCACGCGGCGAGTCGGCGCGCTGGGTGACGACCCGCGAGGGGGTCTCGCCCTTGTGCAGCCGCAGACCGGTGAGGGACGCGGGGCCCGCGCCGCCGCTGGCCTCGACCGCGCCGGGGCGCTCGTCGGGGAAACCGGCCAGGATGCGGGCGGTCTCCTTGTACGTGCACAGGGGCGCGCCGCGGGTCGGCCGGACCTCGCGGCCGGCGATCAGGTCGTCCACGAGCTGCTTGGCCGACTCGGGCGTCTGGTTGTCGAAGAACTCCCAGTTGATCATCACGACGGGCGCGAAGTCGCAGGCCGCGTTGCACTCGATGTGCTCCAGCGTGACCTTGCCGTCCTCGGTCGTCTCGTCGTTGCCGACGCCGAGGTGCTGCTTCAGCTCGTCGAAGATCGCGTCGCCGCCCATGACCGCGCACAGCGTGTTGGTGCACACGCCGACCTGGTAGTCGCCGGACGGCTTGCGCCGGTACATCGTGTAGAAGGTCGCCACCGCGGTGACCTCGGCGGTGGTCAGGTCGAGCACCTCGGCGCAGAACCGGATGCCGGTCCTGGTGACGTACCCCTCCTCGGACTGCACGAGGTGCAGCAGCGGCAGCAGGGCGCTGCGCGATCCGGGGTAGCGGGCGATCACTTCCTTGGCGTCGGCCTCCAGCCGGGCGCGCACATCGGCCGGGAAGTCCGGGGCGGGCATCTGCGGGATGCCCAGGGACACTCCCCCGGTGGCACCCATGGCCACGTCTGTCATCGGTCGACGCCTCCCATCACGGGGTCGATGGACGCCACCGCGACGATGACGTCGGCGACCTGGCCGCCCTCGCACATCGCCGCCATGGACTGGAGATTGGTGAAGGACGGGTCGCGGAAGTGCACCCGGAACGGGCGGGTGCCGCCGTCGCTGACCGCGTGCACCCCCAGCTCGCCCTTGGCCGACTCGATCGCCGCGTAGGACTGTCCTGCCGGGACCCGGAAGCCCTCGGTCACCAGCTTGAAGTGGTGGATCAGGGCCTCCATCGAGGTGCCCATGATCTTCTTGATGTGGTCGAGCGAGTTGCCGAGGCCGTCGGGGCCGAGCGCGAGCTGCGCGGGCCAGGCGATCTTCTTGTCCTCGACCATCACCGGGCCCGGCGCGAGCCGGTCGAGCACCTGCTCGACGATCCGCAGGCTCTGGTGCATCTCCTCCAGGCGGACCCGGAAGCGGCCGTAGGAGTCGCAGGTGTCGGCGGTCGGCACCTCGAAGTCGTAGTTCTCGTAACCGCAGTACGGGTCGGACTTGCGCAGGTCGTGCGGGAGTCCGGCGGCGCGCAGGATCGGTCCCGTGGCGCCGAGCGCCATGCACCCGGCGAGGTCCAGGTAACCGACGTCCACCATGCGGCCCTTGAAGATCGGGTTGCCGGTGGCGAGCTTGTCGTACTCGGGCAGATTCTTGCGGAACGTCTTCACGAACTCGCGGACGAGGTCGATCGCGCCGGGCGGCAGGTCCTGCGCGAGGCCGCCGACGCGGACGTACGCGTGGTTCATCCGCAGGCCGGTGATCAGCTCGAAGATGTCGAGGATGTACTCGCGGTCGCGGAACCCGTAGATCATGATCGTGGTCGCGCCCAGCTCCATGCCGCCGGTGGCGATGCAGACCAGGTGGGACGCGATCCGGTTGAGCTCCATCATGAGCACGCGGATGTCGGTGGCGCGCTGCGGCACCTGCTCGGTGATGCCGAGCAGCTTCTCGACGGCCAGGCAGTACGCCGTCTCGTTGAACAGCGGCGTCAGGTAGTCCATGCGCGTCACGAAGGTGGACCCCTGGGTCCACGTCCGGAACTCCATGTTCTTCTCGATGCCGGTGTGCAGGTAGCCGATGCCCGACCTGGCCTCGGTGACCGTCTCGCCGTCGATCTCCAGCATCAGCCGGAGCACACCGTGGGTGGACGGGTGCTGCGGGCCCATGTTGACGATGATGCGCTCGTCGTCGGCCTTGCTGACGGTCTCGGCCAGCTCGTCCCAGTCACCGCCGGTGACGGTGAAGACCCGGCCTTCGGTGGTCTCCCGCTCGTCGGCCTGCTGCGGGGCGTGGTGAGTACTCATTAGCTGTACGACCTCCGCTGGTCGGGAGCCGGGATCTGGGCACCCTTGTACTCGACGGGGATGCCGCCGAGCGGGTAGTCCTTGCGCTGCGGGTGACCGGGCCAGTCGTCCGGCATCATGATCCGGGTGAGCGCCGGGTGGCCGTCGAAGACGATGCCGAAGAAGTCCCACGTCTCGCGCTCGTGCCAGTCGTTGGTCGGGTAGACCGAGACCAGCGACGGGATGTGCGGGTCGGCGTCGGGGGCGCTGACCTCCAGGCGGATCAGCCGCGCGTGGGTGATCGAGCGCAGGTGGTAGACGGCGTGCAGCTCGCGGCCCTCGTCGCCGAGGTAGTGCACGCCGCTGACGCCGAGGCACAGCTCGAAGCGGAGCGCCGGGTCGTCGCGGAGCGTCCTGGCGACGGTGACCAGGTGTTCGCGGGCGATGTGGAAGGTCAGCTCGCCGCGGTCCACGACGGTCTTCTCGATCGCCTCGGCCGGGGGCAGGCCCTGCTCCTCCAACGCGCCTTCCAGCTCGTCGGCGATCTCGTCGAAGACGCCGTCGGCTCCGCCGTAGGGCCTGTTGCTCGCGCCGGGCAGCCGGACGGTACGGACCAGGCCGCCGTAACCGCTGGTGTCGCCGCCGTTGTTGGCACCGAACATGCCCTTGCGGACGCCGATGACCTCACCGGCGTCGGCGCGCTGTCCCGGCAGGTTCTCCGGGGTCTCGGGAGTGTTGCTGGTCACCGCAGCAGGCCCTTCATCTCGATCGTCGGGAGCGCCTTGCGGGCCGCTTCCTCCGCCTCGCGGGCCGCCTCTTCGCGGTTCACGCCGAGCTTGGAGTGCTGGATCTTCTCGTGCAGCTTGAGGATCGCGTCCAGCAGCATCTCGGGGCGCGGCGGGCAGCCGGGCAGGTAGATGTCGACCGGCACGACGTGGTCGACGCCCTGCACGATCGCGTAGTTGTTGAACATCCCGCCGCTGGAGGCGCAGACACCCATCGAGATGACCCACTTGGGGTTCGGCATCTGGTCGTAGACCTGGCGCAGCACCGGGGCCATCTTCTGGCTCACCCGGCCGGCCACGATCATCAGGTCGGCCTGGCGCGGCGAGCCGCGGAAGACCTCCATGCCGAACCTGGCCATGTCGTAGCGCCCGGCGCCCGCGGTCATCATCTCGATGGCGCAGCAGGCCAGGCCGAAGGTGGCCGGGAAGACCGACGCCTTACGTACCCAGCCCGCGGCGGTCTCCACGGTCGTGAGCAGGAATCCGCTCGGCAGTTTCTCTTCGATACCCATGCGTTGGCTCCTGGTCCCCTTCTGTCCCCTGGTCCCCTGGTCCTCTCGGCGTTCCCTAGTCCCACTCCAGGCCGCCGCGCCGCCACACGTACGCGTAGGCGACGAAGACGGTGAGCACGAAGAGGAGCATCTCCACCAGGCCGAACATCCCCAGCCGGTCGAAGGTGACGGCCCAGGGATAGAGGAAGACGATCTCGATGTCGAAGACGATGAAGAGCATCGCCGTCAGGTAGTACTTGATCGGGAAGCGTCCCCCGCCGACCGGCTGCGGGGTGGGCTCGATGCCGCACTCATACGCTTCCAGTTTGGCCCTGTTGTACCGTTTTGGCCCGATGATCGAGGCCATGAAAACGGAGAAGATCGCGAAGCCGGCCGCAAGGCCTCCCAGCACGAGGATGGGCGCGTAGGCATTCACCGTCCCCCGCTCCTTCCTTTTCAGTCGCCAGTGACTGCGTGGGTGTCCCCCCGCCGAGGTGGGCGGAGGAGCCGGCCCTTGCCCATGGTCCGCGTCACCGAAACGACGAAGATCGCTTCTATGTGAGGCAGTTCACAAGCCTGAGCCGCCTGCATCCTATGCCTGCCGGTCTGTGATCTGCGACACGGGGTACGCCAAGACCTTTGTGATCTCCACCACCTGACGAACGATCATGAAGTCGGATGAGCGGTGATCATGGTGCGGAACGGCCGCAAAGGATCACTTCACGTCACAAGCGGAAGCGTTGTCGCTGGTCAGAGCGGTGCGCGCATTATCAAGGCGCGCTCGGCAGAGGCAAATTGGCGCTGGACGACTCCACGTGATAGCGCGCGGCGGTCGAGCGGCGACGGCCCCGGAGCCCGGCATTCACACGTGATTCACCCGCGTGAAAGCGCGCACGAGCGCATAGGTGACCGCTTATCCGAAACCGGGCGAAAGTGCTCGCGCGCCAAGATCACAAACGGGGCATTTGAGCCGTGAGCACGTCAACTGTGTCGCATCCCACCTTTGTTGAACGGAACCAAGCATTCCTGATAGCCAGGACCGCATGTCCCCGAACCAGATACGGACCTCCGCGTCCGACCGGACCTCCGCGTCCGGCTCGCATCCGACCGAATCGCATACCGGCCGCCGACGGCACGCCGCCCCCGGCCGTCCCAACTGGGTACGCAGGGCAGGACTCGTCGGCGGCGTCGTCAGCGCGATCGCTCTCGGCGGCTCCGCCGCCCCGGCTCTGGCCGACAACACCGACTCCACCCCCGCGCACGGCACTCCGGCCCTCACGCCGTCCGATCTCGCGAACGCCGCCGAGGCGGCCGCCCAGGCGTCCACGCTGACCACCGAGGTGACCGCGGCGCAGGCCGCGCAGGCGATCGACCAGGCCGCCATCGCGATGCAGCTCCAGGCCGCCAAGGACGCCTCCGTGGCCGAGGCCGCCAAGGAGGCCGCCGCCACGAAGAAGAGCGCCGACGCCAAGGCCGCCGCGAAGGCGAAGGCCGAGGCCGAGGCGAAGGCCGCCGAGGCCGCCAAGGAGCGCGCCGCCACCCAGGCCGCCTCCCGCTCGGCCGAGCGCACCGCGCTGGCCACACCGACCGCGTCGGCCAACTCGTCCGGTTCTTCTGGTTCTTCTGGTTCTTCTGGTTCGTCCGACTCCGGTACGACCACCTCGACGGCCAGCCCGTCCGCCACCACGGCGACCGGCAGCGTCGCGAAGCTGATCAGCTTCCTGAAGTCGCAGATCGGCAAGCCGTACGTGTACGGCGCCGCCGGTCCCGACTCGTACGACTGCTCCGGCCTCACCCAGGTCGCCTACGCCACCGTCGGCGTCGACCTGCCGCGCACCTCCCAGGAGCAGTCCAACGTCGGCACCCCCGTCTCGGTCAGCAATGTGCAGGCCGGCGACATCATCTTCTGGGGCGGCCAGGGCAGCGCCTACCACGTCGGCGTCTACATCGGCGACGGCCAGTACCTGGACGCGGCCAACCCCTCGACCCCCGTGGCCATTCACCAGATGGCCGACTACATGCCGGACTGGGCGGTTCGGGTCCTCTGACCCGTTTCCCCCTTTTCGTACGCTTGGCACCATAAGACCGCCGTGACCCCCTCACCGGGACGTCACGGCGGTCCGCTGCCCGTTGTGCGCCGATGCGCGGGCGGGGAAGGGTCGGGGGTATGACCGACGCAGACACCCGCACGCCGGACGGTCGGACGTACCGGCGGGCGGGTCAGGACGCGGAGAGCGTCACGCGCTCGGCGTGATCTTGGTCAGGCCGTTGATCACGCGGTCCATCGCGTCACCGCCGGTCGGGTCGGTGAGGTTGGCGAGCAGCTTGAGGCAGAAGCGCATCAGCATCGGGTGGGTGAGACCGCGCTGCGTGGCGATCTGGAGCACCTTCGGGTTGCCGATGAGCTTCACGAAGGCGCGGCCCAGCGTGTAGTAACCGCCGTAGGTGTCCTGGAGGATGCGCGGGTAGTTCTGGAGCGCCAGCTCGCGCTGGGCGGAGGTGGCGCGGGCGTGCGCCTGGGTGATGACGTCGGCGGCGATCTGGCCGGACTCCATCGCGTAGGCGATGCCCTCGCCGTTGAACGGGTTGACCAGGCCGCCCGCGTCGCCCACCAGGACCAGGCCCTTGGTGTAGTGCGGCTTGCGGTTGAAGGCCATCGGGAGCGCGGCGCCGCGGATCGGCTGCGTCATGTTGTCCGGGGTGTAGCCCCACTCCTCCGGCATCGAGGCGCACCACGCCTTGAGCACCTCGCGCCAGTCCAGCTCGCGGTACGCGGAGGAGGAGTTGAGGATGCCGAGACCGACGTTCGACGTGCCGTCACCGAGGCCGAACACCCAGCCGTAACCGGGCAGTTGCCGGTCCTGCGGCCCGCGCCGGTCCCACAGTTCGAGCCACGACTCCAGGTAGTCGTCCTCGTGCCGCGGCGAGGTGAAGTACGTGCGGACCGCGACGCCCATCGGCCGGTCCTCGCGGCGGTGCAGGCCCATCGCCAGGGACAGCCGGGTGGAGTTGCCGTCCGCGGCGACCACCAGCGGCGCGTGGAAGGTCACCGGCCGCTTCTCCTCGCCGAGTTTGGCCTCGACGCCGGTGATCCGCCCGGTGCGCGCGTCGGTGATCGGAGCGCCGACGTTGCACCGCTCGTACAGCGTCGCGCCCGCCTTCACCGCCTGCTGGGCGAGGATGTCGTCGAAGTCGTCGCGCTTGCGGACCAGTCCGTAGTTCGGGTACGCGGCCAGCTCGGGCCAGTCCATCTGGAGGCGCACGCCGCCGCTGATGATGCGCAGGCCCTTGTTGCGCAGCCAGCCCGCCTCCTGCGAGATGTCGATTCCCATCGACACGAGCTGCTTGGTGGCGCGCGGGGTCAGGCCGTCGCCGCACACCTTCTCGCGCGGGAACGCGGTCTTCTCCAGCAGCAGGACGTTCAGTCCCGACTTGGCCAGGTAGTACGCGGTCGTCGAACCGGCGGGCCCGGCGCCGACGACGATCACATCGGCGCTGCGCTCGGACAGGGCGGTGTCGGTCACGGTGGGCTCTCCCGTTTCGGCGAGTGTCGGTGTCGGCGACGGTCGTTATCGGCCGGGCGCTGCTCGGCCGAGAGCTGCCCGGCCGGTACCGAGTCTATGAGGCCCGGCGACGGGACACAGCGGGGCCCGCCTGAACCGCGGTTCGCGGCAGCGCGGCGCGTTGACGCGAGCGCGCGGTCCTACGCGGAGGGAGCCGTCGACGGAGCCGTCGCGCGGTGCAGGGCGACGATGCCCCCGGTGAGATTGCGCCAGGCCACCGCGTTCCAACCGGCCTCCTGGAGCCGGGTGGCGAGCCCCTTCTGGTCGGGCCAGGCGCGGATGGACTCGGCGAGGTAGACGTACGCGTCGGGATTGCTGCTGACGGCCGTCGCGACCGGCGGCAGCGCCCGCATCAGGTACTCGGTGTAGACGGTCCTGAACGGCCGGTACGTGGGGTGGCTGAACTCACAGATGACCAGCCGTCCCCCGGGCTTGGCCACCCGCCGCATCTCGCGCAGCGCGGCGGCGGTGTCGTGGACGTTGCGCAGCGCGAAGGAGATGGTGACCGCGTCGAAGACGCCGTCCGCGAACGGCAGCCGGGTCGCGTCCCCCGCCGTCAGCGCCAGCTCCGGGTGCCGCTTCTTGCCCTCGCGCAGCATCCCGATCGAGAAGTCGCACGGCACGACGTCGGCTCCCGCGGCGGCGAAGCGCAGCGAGGACGTGCCCGTCCCCGCCCCCAGGTCCAGCACCCGCTCGCCCGGCCCCACCTCCAGGGCCTGCGCGACGGCCTTCCGCCACAGCCGCGTCTGGCCGAGCGACAGCACGTCGTTCGTCACGTCGTACTTGGCCGCCACGTCATCGAACATGGCGGCGACTTCGTGCGGTTGCTTGTCCAGCGATGCTCGCGTCACGCCCCCACCCTATTCGCATCGCGCGCCGCCAAGGCCGCTGCCCCGTCGGGGGACCTACGCGCGGCGGTGGACGAGGCGGCCGGCCAGGACGGTGGCGACGCAGGAGCCGTCGGTGGCGAGGACGGCGAGGTCGGCCCGGCCGCCGGGGGCGAGGCCGGGCGAGGTGGTGCCGGGCCAGAGCCGGAGCAGGCCGGTGCGGTCGACGGCGGAGCGGACGGCGGCGTCGGTGAGGTCGTCCACCACCCCGGTCACCCCCCGGGAGAGGAGCTCGTGGATGCCGCGCCGCACCGACTCGGCACGGTCGTGCGGCCGGTCGGGGTCCTGCGGGTCCTCGTGGTAGGTCTCTTCGAGGAAGACGCGCACGCCGTCGGCGACGAGTCCGGGGCCGATGGTGCCGCGCCAGCGCCGTACCCGGGCGTCCGGGTGCGCGGCGGCGACCTCGTCCATCGGCCCGACGGCGACGACCCGGCCGCCGTCGACGAGGACGGCGCCGTCCGGGACGGCCTCGCCGCCCGCGGTGAGCCGGAGCAGCGGGGCGACGTGAAGGGTCAGCATGGGTCCATGATCCAGCACGCCGGGCCTCCGGGGGCAGTCCGCCCCCGGTCGCCTCAGCGCGAGACGTCCAGCAGCTTCAGCTCCGGGTGCGCCGTACCGCCCTCGATCGCCGTGGACGACAGGTGCGAGACGACGTGGTCGTTGACCGGGTCGTTCGCCGGGTCGTCGTGGATGACCAGGTGCTCGTACGTGGTGGCGCGCTGCGCCGGGACGCGGCCCGCGGACCGGATGAGGTGGATCAGCTCCATCCGGTTGGAGCGGTGCTTGGCGCCGGCCGACGACACCACGTTCTCCTCCAGCATCACCGAGCCGAGGTCGTCGGCCCCGTAGTGCAGCGAGAGCTGGCCGACCTCCTTGCCGGTGGTGAGCCAGGAACCCTGGATGTGCGCCACGTTGTCGAGGAAGAGCCGCGCGATGGCGATCATCCGCAGGTACTCGAAGAGGGTCGCCTGCGTCTGCCCCTTCAGGTGGTTGTTCTCCGGCTGGTAGGTGTACGGGATGAAGGCCCGGAAGCCGCCGGTACGGTCCTGCACGTCGCGGATCATCCGCAGGTGCTCGATCCGCTCGGCGTTGGTCTCACCGGTGCCCATCAGCATGGTGGAGGTGGACTCGACGCCCAGGTTGTGGGCGGTCTCCATGATCTCCAGCCAGCGCTCGCCGGACTCCTTCAGCGGCGCGATGGCCTTGCGCGGCCGGGCGGGCAGCAGCTCGGCCCCGGCGCCCGCGAAGGAGTCCAGGCCCGCCGCGTGGATCCGGCGGATCGCCTCCTCGGCGCTGACCCCGGAGATCCTCGCCATGTGCTCGACCTCGGACGCGCCGAGGGAGTGGATGACGAGCTGCGGGTACGCGGCCTTGATCGCGGAGAAGTGCTCCTCGTAGTACTCGACCCCGTAGTCCGGGTGGTGGCCGCCCTGGAACATGATCTGGGTACCGCCCAGCTCCACGGTCTCCGCGCAGCGCCGCAGGATGTCGTCGAGCCCGCGCGACCAGCCCTTGTCGGTGTCCTTGGGGGCCGCGTAGAAGGCGCAGAACTTGCACGCCGTCACGCAGACGTTCGTGTAGTTGATGTTCCGCTCGATGATGTACGTCGCGATGTGCTCGGTGCCCGCGTACCGGCGGCGGCGTACGGCGTCGGCGGCCGAGCCCAGCGCGTGCAGGGGCGCCGAGCGGTAGAGGTCCAGCGCCTCCTCCGGCGTGATCCGGCCACCGGCGGCGGCACGGTCGAGGACGGCTGCGGTATCGCTCACCGGGAGGTCCTTTCGGAGGAGTGCGGACGTGGAGTGCGGACGGACCAGCCCAGCGTACGCCAGCGTCCCGGACGACCCACGGCCCCCACGGACGGGTGTGCCGGACGTACGGGGGTGCCGGACGCGCGGGGCTGCCGGACGCGCGGGGCTGCCGAACGTACGGGGGTGCCGGACGCGCGTGTGGGCCGAACGCGCGGGTGGGCCGGACGCGCGTGTGGGCCGGACGCGCGTGTGGGCCGGACGCGCGTGTGCGCCGCGGCGGATCATGTCGCCGCGGCGCACACGCCGGGTCTCGCGGGTCGTGCCGGACGGTCGGGGGGACCGTCAGCCGTTCAGACCCTTGGCGAGCTGCTCGTCCGCCTGCTGGAACGCGTCGGCCGCGCTCTCCAGGAACTTGCCCATGCCGTCCAGACCCTCGATGGTCTTGGTGGCACCGGTGTTGAACTCGCTGTAGGACTGGTCGAACTGCTTCGAGGAACGGTCCGTGACGTAGCCGCCGTTGACGAGATCCTGAACGAACTTGTGCAGCGTGTTCAGCTTCTCGGTGATCTCGTGCTGACCGGTGCGCAGCTTGGTGGCCGCATCCCGCATGTCCTGGTACGTAACGTTGACATTAGCCATAGCGGCTTACCTCTCGTCGAACGTGCCGCAGGGCCGACCCCCGTGGCTCCTGATCGCAGATTTGTCTGATGGTCTGCTGATGCCTCAACTTACAGGGGAGGACGTGAGGGGTGCAGCCCCTGGTTCCCGGTACCGAAACGTCGACGTGACGGCGTCGAAGATGTCGAAGAACGAGTCCGCCAGGTCGAGTACGGCACTGCTGCCCGCCACGAGCGCGACCTTGTCGGAGTGCCCCGGCAGCGGGATGAACGTCTGCATCAGCACGGTCCGCACCGTCCGCGAGTCGCCCGGCACGGTGACGTCCTCGATGCCGTACGTCCGCGCCGCCAGGCCCGTCTCCGGGATGTCGACGGTGGTCACCTTGCGCCACGGGTCGCCGTCCTTGGCCGCCTCCCGCGCACGCAGCCCGGCCACGATCGACGCCGGGTCCGCCGCCAGCAGTTCACCCTCCGGCGTCCGCGCGCCGATCAGCGAGACCGTCACCGACGCGGTGAGCGGCAGCGCGCCGAAGTTCTGCGCCATGCAGCCGACGTACACCGCGCCGCTCTCGTACGCGTCCCGCGCCGCCTTGCGCAGGAACCGCGCCAGCACGTCGCGGTGTTCGGCCAGCGCCGGATTCTCCTTGACGCGCTGCGCGATGGTGCGGCGCACGCTCTCGTCGCGGGTCGCCGGGTGCAGGTCGAACTCCCACCACGTCATGGGCACCGTGAGGGAGAAGCCCTCCCGCTCGACGGGCATCACCCGTACGGGCCGCGGCTGTCCGCTGTCGTCGGCGTCCGCGCCGGGGGTCGTCACTTGCCGTCTCCCTTGGCGGACTTGGCGAGTTGGTCCGCGAGGTCCTTGTCCGCCTTCTTGATCTCGCGCACCGCGGTGTCGGCCATCTTCGACAGCCCCTCCAACTGGCTGTCGATCTCCTTGCGGCCGTCCTTCCAATTGTGCTCGAAGCTGTCGAGTGCCCCCGACACCTTGTCCGAGCCCAGCTTGGCCTCGTACGAGTTGAAGAGTTTCCGCGTCCCGTTCATGGTCGTCCGCACGGAGTCCAACGTCCGCGCGAAGTCCTCAAGTCCGGTCAGATCGACCGCGAGCCGATCCGGAGCCCCACCCATCCGATCCCCCTCCCCACGTCAGGTCGTCCGCTCCAACAATCCCACTGTTCCGCCGCCGGGCGGCGCGGCCGTGACCCGCAGCAGGTCGTCCTCGGGGTCGAGGACGAAGCCCGCCGACGTCAGCACGGCCGCGAGCGCCGGGCTCATGGCCTGCTCGATCTCTCCGAAGCGCTGCATCGTGCCCGCGGCCTCGTCCCGCGCCGCGACCGCCCGGTCCGCGGCCACGGCGAGGCTGGGGTGCGGGCGCCAGGACACGACGACGCCGGGGTCGTCGTCGTCCAGCGCGTCGATCTCCACCTGCGCCCCCCGCGCCACCAGCCGGTGCCCCCCGGCCGCGACCGGCAGCCCGGCCAGCTCCAACTCGTCCCGCACCTGCGCGGCGAGCCGCCGCATGGCCGCCATCGTCTGGTCACTGGGACCCCGCACGCCCACCCGCGAGTCAGTCGGCATCGCGGGGCCAGGCCGGGGAGTCGCGGGGCGGGGCGGGGCGGACGTGCCAGTGGGTGCGGTCCGCTTCCGGTTCCCAGTACGGCACATCGCCCTCGTAGTACAGGCCGTAGGCCCAGTGCTCGGGGTCCTCGTGGCCGAGGAGGTCGGGGCCTGTCGCCAGGTCCTGCCCGCCCCACGCCTGGTTGACGCGGGCCACCGCCTCGGCGCGCGACAGGCCGAACAGGCCGACCAGCTCGTCGGTGATGTCCCGCAGGGACTCCAGCGCCTCGGGAGACGTCGGCATGATGAACTCGTCCTCGGACACAGCGCCTCCCTCAGCGCACCAGTGAACGGGTGAACAGGTCGGCCGCCTTCGAGCCGAAGACGGCGATCTGATGCCCGTCGAAGACCCCCGCCGCGCCCTTCCGGAACGCCTTGAGGTTCAACAGCATGGGCCCTTCGACCAGTTCGTAATTGTGCATGGCCCCGCCCATACGGTTGTGCCGGATGAAGTTGGCCAGCTCGTCGCTCGTACCGTTGAAGACCTTACTTCTCAGGGCCTCCAGCTCACTCTTGGGCACCTTGAAGTGCACCACTTCGGGGACGTCGCCAGAGCGGCCGGCCAGGATGCGCGACCACTTCTGCGCCTGTTCGAGGTCGTTGGTGACATAGAAGCCGCCCTTGCCGAAGTCCATCGCACGGGTGCTGAACGTGGTGTCCACGCCGTTGGCGAGGATGCCTCGCAGACCGCCGCCCGTGGTGCCGTGGTAGAGGTCGACCAGGCACTTGCCCTTGAGGCCGCGCGGGTCGGACCAGTTCAGCGGATTGAGGACGTAGGCGTAGGGGTCGGTGCCCGCGTCCAGGCCCAGCGGGTCCGGGCTGAGATAGCGGGCCGTCTCGGGGTCGTAGTAGCGCTCGTAGTTGTAGTGGAGCCCGCTCTCCGCGTCGTAGTACTGCCCGGGGAAGCGCAGCGGGCAGTCCGCGGCGTCGTCACGGCCGCCGTCCCCGCCGCCCCACAGGGCCGGACCCGGCCGCCGCCACACCACGACACCGTAGAGATCGACCATCTCGGTCGGCGTGCCGATGAGGTCGGTGACGATGGCGTGGAAGCGCTCGTCGACCTCCCCCGGCGACAGCTCCGCGCTCCCGGCCGGCCGCTCGGAGTCCGTCGTCCGGACCGTCTGGGCGATCGGGACGTCGTCGTCACCGTAGTCCCAGGTCACGGTGGTCCCGTCGGAAGTCCGCTCCGCCAGGCGGGTGCCGTCCCAGGTGAAGTCGGTGTGCCGGTCGGCGTCCCCGGCGTCCGACACGCGCGTCTTCGCGATCCGGCGGCCGAGCGGGTCGTAGCGGTACCGCCAGGTCTCGCCGTCCGGCGTCCGCAGTTCCGTGAGCCGGTCCGCCGCGTCCCATGAGTAGTGCCAGGCCCGCCGCCCGCCGGACAGCAGCCTGCGCACGCGCTGGACGATCCGGCCCTGCGCGTCGTGGACGAAGGTGCTCCGCCCCACCGACCGGACCCGGGGCCCGGCGTCGTACGTGTGCGCCGCCTCGTCGTCCCGGCTCGCGCCGACCCTGGACGAGCCGAGAGCGCCGCGGGCGTCGTACGCGTACGACTCGCTCCAGTCGGCCCCCGTCACGGCGGTCACCCGTCGACGGCTGTCGAGCCCGAACCGCACCGCGGCGCCGTCGAAGTCCGTCACGCCTTCCAGATAACCGTCGATCGTGTGCTCGTACGTCCGGGTCGTCGGCCGGCCGTCGGCGCCGCGGGTGACGCTCAGCGCGGTGGCCCGCGCCTCGTCCCGCCAGTCCCAGGTCAGGGTCAGGTCCGCGCCGATCCGGCGGACCGACTCGCGACCGGCGGCGTCGTAGCCGATGTCCACGGTCTGACCGCCGACCTCCCGGCGCGTCGGCCGGTTCCCCGCGCCGTAGGTCCAGGTGCTGACCGCCCCCGCGGGCGTCCGGCGCCGCGTGCGTCGGCCCAGTGCGTCGAACCACGACCTGAGCTCGCGCCCGTTGACCCGTTCGGCCAGGACCCGTCCAGCCGGGTCGAGTTCGAAGGACACGTCCGCGGCGGGCCCGACGGCCCGGGTCATGCGGCCGAGCACGTCGTACTGGAACTCGGTACGTTCGGCGTCCGCCGTCTGCTCCACGACATTGCCCAGGACATCGCGCCGGAAGGCGATGGACTGTCCCGCCCCGTTGACCCGCTCCGTCAACTGCCCCGCTTCGTCGTAGCGGTAGGTGAGTGACCGCCCGGCGAAGTCCGTCTCGGCCGTCAGCCGTCCGGCCGCGTCGTAGGTGTAACTCCACCGGTCGCCACCCGGATCGACGACGGAGGTGAGCCGCAGTTCGGAGTCGTACATGAACTCGTAGCGGGAGCCGTCGGGTTCGGTACGTGCCGTGCACAGGTCGAAGTGCGTGTTCTCGTACCGGGTGACGCCACCGGTCGCCGACCGGTGCTCCGCCAGGCTGCCCTCGACGTCGTACGTCCACTCGTCCACGGCGCCGTCCGGTGTCACCCGCCGGGCCAGCCCTCCCTCCGGCGTCCACGCCAACCGCGTGACCGCGCCCGTCGCGTCGCGGCTGAGGGTCACCCGCCCGAACGCGTCCCGTTCGACCTCGGTCACCGCGCCGGTCCCGTCCGTCACGGTCAGCGGAAGTCCCGCCGCGTCGTTGACGACGGTCTGCTGCACCGTGCCCAGCCCGTCGATCACGGCTTCGAGCGCCCCGCGCGCGTCGTAGCGGAACCGCGTCGTCACGCCCAGCGGGTCGGTGGCGGACACCTGGTTCCCGAACTCGTCGTACGTGAAGCGCGCCGTCGACCCGTCGGCGTGGGTGACCAGGACCGGCCGGCCGAACGCGCCGTATTCGACCTGAGTGGTGGCCCCGTCGGGGCGTGCGGTGAGGGTGACGTTCCCGGCCTCGTCGTAGCGGAACCGGGTGGTCCGGCCGAGTTCGTCGGTGCGGCTCAGCAGGCGTTCCCCGACACCCGGCGCCGGGTCCCAGTCGAAGGAGGAGGTGTGTCCGAGCGGATCGGTGATGCCGGTCAGCTGGAACGCCTCGTTGAAACGGTATTCCGTCGCCTCGCCCAGCGAGTTGGTGGCGACCGTCCGGCCCTCCTGCGGCGCGTACGCGTAGGAGTAGTCGAGGATCCCCTCCGAGCCGTGGGCGCGGACGCAGCGCCCGCCGGCGTCGTACTCGTAGGTGTACGTGGTCTCCCGGCCGTCCCGCCAGCCGGTGACACGGCGCTGGTCGTCGTAATACAGCGAGAACGCGCCGCCGTTGGCGTCCACCGTCCGGTTCAGATTGCCGCGGTCGTCGTACCCGTACGTGACCAGGCTCGGCTCGCGCGTGTCGCTCAGCAGCCGCATCGCCGTGATCCGGCCGTCCCGTGTCTCCACGCCGACCCGGTAGCCGCCGGAGCTTTCCACGGTGAGCGGGACACCGCCCGGTGTGTAGGTGACGTCGACGGTGTTCCCGTTGCGGTCCACCGTGCGGCGCAGCAGCAGTTCCGCGGCTCCCTTGCGCGGGAAGAAGTGGTGCGTGGTCCCCGACTCCGGCAGGTGGACGGTCATCCCGTCGGCCGGGTCCCCGTTCCACCGCAGCGGCCAGAGCGGCCCCACCACCGGAAGAACGTCGGTGTCGGGCTGCGGGACCGGGTAATGGGTGACGGTCCCGTCCTCCTTGATGAACCGCACCCCCTCGTCGTCGAGGATCAGCCGCATGTCGAGCACCGACGACCAGGACGGGCCGAGCCAGCGACCGCCCCGGAAGGTCGACCGGTGGTGCCGTTCCACCACGACCGGCAGAATCCCCGGCAGCCTGAAGTCCGTTGCCGACATGACCACTTGCCCGGTGGCCACGTCCACGGGGTCGCCGCACGTGATGAGCTTCTGGAACTCGCGGCCCATCTCCCGCAGACCGGTCACGCCCTTGCGGACGCTGTTCGCGATGTTCTCCAGGGCCTTGCCGGATTTGAGGAGGGCGGGGAGTTCGCGGGCCATCTTCAACAGGCCGCCGGCGGTGGTGAGGCCCTTGAACATCGGGATGCAGTCCAGCGCCGCGAACAGCACGTCCCACAAACTGGCCTGGCCCTTGAGGTACTTCATGACGGTGTCGGCCAGGACCAGGACGGCGGCGGCCAGGACCAGCCACGCCAGCGGGCCGCCGATGATCAGCACGACGATGCCCAGCACCGCGACGATCACCTTGCAGACCGCGATGATGTCGTCCCAGTGGTCCGCGACCCAGTCGACCGCCTTCTCCCACCAGTGCTTGTTCCTGATCCCCGCGTCCGACGCCTCATGCAGCGCGTGCTGCGCCGTCGACGCCGCATCGTCCCGCAACTGGGCCGCGTCGGCCGCCAGCTGCTTGGCCGCATCCAGCTTCGCCTGCGCGCTGTGGACAGCCGTCGAGGCGGTGGTGTGGGCGCTCTGAGCGTCCGTGGCATTACGGGCCGCCGCACGCACCTCCTCCGCCGACGGCGGCGGCACGTCCGGCTTCGGGTCCTCCTGGTACGACGTCGACTTGTCCTGCGCCCGCTTCACCCACGCATCGGCGTTCGTGAGCTGCGACCGGGCCGTGTCCAGTTCCTGGCGGGCGGTGCGCCCCTGCGCCAGCGCCCGGTCCGCGTCACCCTGCGCGGTCTCCAGCTTCGGCCAGTAGTCGTCCAGAGCCCCGGACGCGAGGCGGTAGGACCGCTCCAGCTTGTCCAGCTCACCCGGCAGATCCCCGAACTGCCGCCGGTACGCGTCCCCCGACAGACCCGCCCACTCCTGCACCACGGTGTCACCGCTCAGACCCCGCACCGACCGCAGCGCCGAGGCGACATCATCAGCGAAATCCCCCAGCTTCCGCGCGAGTTCCCTCACCTCGAACGGATCACCCGGCACCGGATCCCGGTCCAGATCCAGCACATCCCAATCCGTCGGACGAGCCATCGCCAGACACCCCCGCCCCCGTACGACAACCTCGACTCAACGCATCATGCCCACTGGGACGGTGCGCGCAAGGGGGCCGGTTCCCTGGGGCCCGGGGAGCGGGGTCAGATGAGGTCGACCTTGGCGCTGGGCGGGAAGCCGACGCGGCGGGCGAATTCGGCGATGCCGGTGAGCTGGTCGCGGCCGAGGGAGAAGTCGAGAGTGGTGAAGTAGCGGCGGAGCAGGTCCTGGTCGAAGGACTCCCAGCGGGCGGCCTGTTCCGCGACCTTCTCGACCTCTTCGAGGGAGAGGTCGCGGGAGGCGAGGAAGGCGCGGTGGACGTCGCGGACAGTGTCGGGGCGGGCGGTGAAGTAGTCGCGGCGGGCGGCCCAGATGGCGAAGACGAAGGGCAGTCCCGTCCAGTCCTTCCACATCTGGCCGAGGTCGTGGACCTCAAGGCCGAGGCGGGGCGCGTCGTGGAGGGAGGCGCGCAGGGCGGCGTCGCCGATGAGGACGGCGGCCTGGGCCTCCTGCATCATCAGCGAGAGGTCGGGCGGGCAGCGGTAGTAGTCGGGCGTGACGCCGTACCGCTCGGTGAGCAGGAGTTCGGCGAGGCGGACCGAGGTGCGGCTGGTGGAGCCGAGGGCGACGCGCTGGCCGTCGAGGCGGTCGAGCGGGAGCTGGCTGACGATCACGCAGGACATGACGGGGCCGTCGCAGCCGACCGCGATGTCCGGGAGGGCGACGAGCTGGTCGGCGTGCTTCAGGTACTCCATGAGGGTGACCGGGCCGATGTCGAGGTCGCCCTCGACGAGCTGGGCGCTCAGCTTCTCCGGGGTGTCCTTGGTCAGCTCCAGGTCGAGCAGCGCGCCCGTTCTGGCCAGGCCCCAGTAGAGGGGGACGCAGTTGAGGAACTGGATGTGGCCGACCCGGGGGCGGGTCCGGCCGCTTTCGGCGTCACGCTCAGAAGTGTCCACCTGTCGGACGCTACTCCTGGGTCGGGGCCGTACCGCGCCGGGGGGCTTCGGGGTGTCCTCGCGGTGACGGTCGCGGGACGCCCGCGCCGACCGCCCCGAGACGGTCGGCGAACCGTCCCGCGCCGAGCGCCGCGAGACGGTGGGGGAACCGCCGTGGGACCGCCGTACGGGCCGCCCTCGGCCCTCCCCCGGCACCCCCTCCGCGACCCCTTCCACGGGCTCGAAAAGACCGATCTTGAGACCCTTCCCCGGCCTCGACCCTGCGTGCTACGCTCATCGCAAGTTGCAGTTTGGTTTCCCTTGCAGTACAGAGCCTGCGGAGCATGTAACCCGCAGGCTTTTGTAGTTTTCAGACTTCGCAGTTGCAGGTTCTGGAGCAGGGCAACCCTTTGGGCCCAAGGAGGGCTTTATGGCTACCGGAACCGTGAAGTGGTTCAACGCTGAAAAGGGCTTCGGCTTCATCGCCCAGGACGGCGGCGGCCCGGATGTCTTCGTTCACTACTCCGCGATCAACGCCTCCGGCTTCCGCTCCCTCGAGGAGAACCAGCCGGTGACTTTCGACGTCACGCAGGGCCCGAAGGGTCCTCAGGCGGAGAACGTCACCCCCAGCTAGTCCTTGGACTAGCTCAAGGGTAGAGATCACATCGCCCGAACCTGCAGTACCAAGGGGCCCCGCACTTCCGTGCGGGGCCCCTGCCTTTTACGGGTCAGCGAGGCCGCTTCCGGTACAGCTCCTCGATCTCCTCCGCGAAGTCCCGCGCCACCTTTGAACGCCTCAACTTCATCGACGGCGTGAGATGTCCGCCCTCTTCGGTGAATTCCACCGGAAGCACCCGGAATTTCCGGATCGACTCGGCTTGTGACACCGAGGAGTTCGCGTCGTCCACCGCCTTCTGGAGTTCCGCCAGCAGCTCCGGATCGTCGACGAGCTGGGCGGGCCGCAGCCCCTCCTTGTGGTGCATCCGCTGCCAGTGCCCGAGGCCGTCCGCCTCCAGGGTCAGCAGCGCCGCCACGAAGGACCGGTTGTCGCCGACGACCATGCACTGGCCGACCAGCGGATGCGCCCGCAGCCGGTCCTCCAGCGGCGCCGGGGCGACGTTCTTGCCGCCCGCCGTGATGAGGATCTCCTTCTTCCGGCCGGTGATCGTCAGATAACCGGCCTCGTCCAGCGCCCCGATGTCCCCGGTCGGGAACCAGCCGCCCCCGGAGTCCTGTCCGGGAGGTGCCACGGCCGGCCCCGGTACGCCGCCGGGCGCGTTCCAGTACCCGGCGAAGATCTGGCCGCCGCGCAGCAGCACCTCGCCGTCCGGCGCGATCCGTACCGCCGTGCCGGGCAGCGGCCAGCCGACCGTGCCGAGCCGGGGGCGCAACGGCGGGGTCACGGTGGCCGCCGCGGTCGTCTCCGTCAGGCCGTACCCCTCGAAGACCATCACGCCCGCGCCCGCGTAGAAGGCGGCGAGCCGCTTGCCCAGCGGTGATCCGCCGCAGATCGCGTACCGCACCTTGCCGCCGAGCGCGGCGCGTATCCGCCGGTAGACCAGCGGGTCGTACAGCGCGTGCGCCAGCCGCAGTCCGAGCGAGGGGCCGCCGCCCGCACCGGCCTGCCGGGCGACGACGGCCTCCCCGTACCGCTGCGCGATCCCGGCGGCCCGGTCGAAGGACGCCGCCCGGCCGATCTTCTCCGCGGTGGCGCGGCCGGTGTTGTAGACCTTCTCCAGGACGTACGGGATCGCCAGCAGGAACGTCGGACGGAACCCGGCCAGGTCGGCGAGCAGGTCCTCGGTCGCGATGCTCGGCGCGTGCCCGAGGCGTACCCGGGCGCGCAGGCAGCCGATCGCGACCATCCGCCCGAAGACGTGCGAGAGCGGCAGGAACAGCAGCGTCGAGGCGGGCTCCTCGCTCACCGAGGTGAACACCGGGTGCAGCAGCTCGATCGCGTTGTCGACCTCGGCGAAGAAGTTGCCGTGCGTCAGGACGCAGCCCTTCGGGCGGCCGGTGGTGCCCGAGGTGTAGATCAGCGTCGCCACCGACCCGGGCGTCAGGGTCGCCCGCCGCCCCTCCACCAGCGCGTCCGGCAGCGTCCGGCCCTCCGCCGTGAGCTGCGCCAGGCCGCC
The DNA here is from genome assembly GCF_044753885.1 of Streptomyces sp. NPDC093221. Taxonomy (NCBI): domain Bacteria; kingdom Bacillati; phylum Actinomycetota; class Actinomycetes; order Kitasatosporales; family Streptomycetaceae; genus Streptomyces; species Streptomyces sp. NPDC093221. The sequence goes on from NZ_JBIVOA010000002.1 coordinate 1,269,995, forward strand.
CGCGTCGAGCTGCCACAGATGCAGCAGGTCCGGCAGCCCGCGCCGCTCCCCGCTCACCAGGCGGCTCTGCTCCACGTTCTCCACGACGCACGCCGCCGCGCCCGAGTCCGCCAGGATCCACGCCGTCTGGGACGCGGACGACGTCGGGTAGATCGGCACCGTGATCAGGCCCGCCGCCCAGGCCGCGAAGTCCGTCAGCGTCCACTCGTACGTCGTCCGCGCCATGATCGCCAGCCGGTCGCCCGGCTTCAGCCCCGCCGCGATCAGGCCCTTCGCGACGGACACCACCTGGTCCCTGAACTCCCGTGCCGTGACGTCGTGCCACTGGGCCCGGACGTCCTTCCTGCTCAGCACGGGGTCGTTCGGGGCCTCCGCCGCGTTCGTGAACGGGATGTCGGCCAGGCTTCCCTTCTGCGGCGGCGGTACGAGGGGCGGGACCCCGGCCTGGACGACTCGGTCGCCGTCCTTGAGGGTCTCGGGTTCCCCGCTGGTACGTGTCGGCATGCTGCGGCTCCAGACGTGGTGAGGGTTTCCCCCTGCCGGGGGGGTGAGCAAGGCGCTGTGCCGGCGGAACCGTCTTTCGTCAGCGGACCGCGGGTCAGGGGCGCTCCAGGACGGCCGTCACGCCCTGGCCGCCGGCGGCGCAGACGGAGATGAGGCCGCGGCCCGTCCCCCCGCGCTCCGCGAGGAGCCCGGCGAGGGTGGCGACGATCCGGGCGCCGGTGGCGGCGAAGGGATGCCCGGTGGCGAGGGAGGACCCGGCGACGTTGAGGCGGGCGCGGTCGACGGCGCCGAGGGGGCCGTCGAGTCCGAGCCGCTCCGCGCAGTAGTCCTTGTCCTCCCAGGCGGCGAGCGTGGCGAGGACCTGGGAGGCGAACGCCTCGTGGATCTCGTAGAAGTCGAAGTCCGCGAGGCCGAGCCCGGCGCGGGCGAGCATGCGGGGCACGGCGTAGGCGGGGGCCATCAGCAGCCCCTCCTCGCCGCCGACGTAATCGACGGCCGCGGTCTCGTACGCGGTGAGGTAGGCGAGCGGTTCGAGCCCGCGCTCGCGCGCCCACTCCTCGGAGGCGAGCAGGACGACGGCCGCGCCGTCGGTGAGGGGCGTGGAGTTGCCCGCGGTCATGGTGCCGTCCGGGCCGCCGTACACCGGGCGGAGCCCGGCCAGTTTCTCGACGGTGGAGTCGGGCCTGAGGTTCTGGTCGCGGTCCAGGCCGCGGTACGGGGTGACGTACGGGTCGAGGAAGCCGCGGTCGTACGCGGCGGCGAGGTTGCGGTGGCTGGCGGCGGCCAGTTCGTCCTGCGCCTGGCGGGTGATGCCCCAGCGCTCGGCGGTGAGCGCGGCGTGGTCGCCCATGGACAGGCCGGTGCGGGGTTCGGCGTTGCGCGGGACGTCGGGCGCGAGGTGCCGGGGCCGTACGGCGGTCAGCGCGCGGGCCCTGGCGCCGGCGGACTTGGCGCGGCGGGCGGCGAGCAGGATACGGCGCAGGTCGTCGTTGACGCCGAGCGGCGCGTCGCTGGTGGTGTCGGCGCCGCCCGCGATGCCGGAGTCGACGACGCCGAGGGCGATCTTGGCCGCGACCGCGAAGACGGCCTGGAGGCCGGTGCCGCACGCCTGCTGGATGTCGTACGCGGGGGTCGTCGGGTCGAGGACGCTGCCGAGCACGGTCTCGCGGGCGAGGTTGAAGTCGCGGCTGTGCTTGAGGACGGCGCCCGCGGCGAACTCGCCGACGCGTTGGCCGCGCAGGCCGGTGCGGTCGGCGAGGCCGTCGAGGGCGGCCGTGAGCATGTCCTGGTTGGAGGCGGTGGCGTACGGGCCGTCTGAGCGCGCGAAGGGGACGCGGTTGCCCGCGACGACGGCGACACGGCGGAGGGTCTGCATGCGATCTCCCAGGGCTCCCCGAGGGCGGCTCGGGGCTCTTTGCCGAAGCCCCGGGCTCCTTGCCGGAACCCAGGGCTCTGTGCTGGACCTCAGAACTCTGTGCTGGACCTCAGAACTCTTTGCTGGAACGGTGACTCACCAGTAGCCTTACCGCCGGTAAACTTACTCCAGAGTAAGGAGAAGGCCAATGGCCGATCGCTACCTTCGTCTGACCGGCACGGCCCCCGGCCGCTTCCTCACCCGCCGCCTCGGCCTGCCCCAGCCGACCCCGCTGCTGCGCTGGTCCGCCGAGCACCCCCGACTCGACGGTCCCGTGCTGCGGTTGACGGCGGGCGAGGCCGTACCCGCTCCGGCTCCCGCGTCCGCCGCTCCGTACGCCGCCGTCGTCCTCGACGCCACCGGGATCGCCGAACCGGCCGGGCTCGGCGCCGTGCACGCCGCCCTGCACCCGCTCGTACGGTCGCTCGCCGCCTGCGGTCGGATCGTCGTACTCGGCGCGCGTATCGACCCCGCCGACCCGCACCAGGCCGCCGCCCAGCAGGCGCTCGAAGGCTTCACCCGCTCCCTCGGCAAGGAGGTCGGCCGGGGCAGGACCGTACAGCTCGTACGACTGGCGCCCGGTGCCGACGCCGAGGCCGCGCTGGGGTTCCTGCTGTCGCCGAAGTCGGCGTACGTCAGCGGGCAGGTCATCGAGGTCGGCCCGGCGGTGTCCGGGACGCAGGCCGCCGCGCGCGAGGGCGCGCGCGTCGCGCTCGTCACCGGCGCGGCCCGCGGCATCGGGGAACAGGTCGCCGCGACGCTGGCCAGGGACGGCGCGCACGTCGTCTGCCTCGACGTGCCGCAGGCCGCGGACGCGCTGGCCGCCGTCGCCGCCCGGCTCGGCGGCAGCGCGCTGCCGCTGGACATCACGGCGCCGGACGCGGGCGAACGGATCGCCGCCGCGGCCCCCGACGGCCTCGACGTACTCGTCCACAACGCGGGCATCACCCGTGACCGCAAGCTCGCCAACATGGCCGCCGACCGCTGGGACCCGGTCCTGGACGTCAACCTCGGCAGCGTGCTGCGCACCACTGACCACCTGCTGAAGTCCGGCGCCCTCAACGCCCACGGCCGGATCGTGGCCACCGCCTCCATCAGCGGCATCGCGGGCAACGCGGGCCAGACCAACTACGCCGCGTCCAAGGCGGGCGTCATCGGCTTCGTCCGCGCCCTGGCCGCCGTCCCCGAGGTGCGCGAGCGCGGCATCACCGTCAACGCCGTCGCCCCCGGCTTCATCGAGACGCGGATGACCGCCGCCGTTCCCCTCGTCATCCGCGAGGCGGGCCGCCGGATGAACTCCCTCGGCCAGGGCGGCCTTCCCGTCGACGTCGCCGAGACCGTCGCCTGGCTCTCGGCCGCGGCCTCCGGGGGGATCACCGGGCAGGTCGTCCGCGTCTGCGGGCAGTCCCTGCTGGGGGCCTGACCATGGCCCTCATGCTGACCCTCGGCCGGGGCGTGGTGACCGGCATCGGCAAACGGCCCTCCGCGACCGCCCCCGTGCCGCCGGTCCGGCTCACCGCGCCTGCCGTACGCGTCGACCCGGCGCGGCTCGCCGCCTACGCCTCGGTCTGCGGCTTCCCCGCCTCCGGCGCGGGCCCGCTCCCGCTCACGTACCCGCACGTCCTCGGCTTTCCGCTGGCCGCGCGGATCATGGCCTCCCGCGCCTTTCCGCTGCCGATGCTGGGCCTCGTCCACACCTCGATCTCGCTGGTCTCCCGCGCGCCGCTGACCGCCGCCGACCGGCCCGACATCACGGCCTACGCGGCCGGGCTGCGCGGGCACCGGCGGGGTACGGAGGTGGAGCTGGTGACGGAGGCGCGGGTGGACGGGGAGGTGGTGTGGGAGGACCGCAGCACGTATCTGGCCCGGCATGGGGGCGGGGCGGGGGGCGGCTCGGCTTCTGGGGGTGTTGGCGGGGGCGGGGGCGGCGACCGGGCGCCGTTGCCCGTGGTGGGCGAGTGGCGGTTGGCCGCCGATCTCGGGCGGCGGCATGCCAGGGTGTCGCGGGACTACAACCCGATTCACCTTTATCCGGTGACGGCGCGGATGCTGGGGTTTCCGCGGGCTATCGCGCATGGCATGTGGACGGTTGCGCGGTGTGCTGCCGAGGTTCCGGAGGCGGAGGGGCTTGAGGCCGTCTTTCACGCGCCGGTGCTTTTGCCTGGGACTGTCACGTACGGGGCTGCCGGCGGGGCCTTCGAGGTCCGCTCGCCCGGGCGTCTCCATCTCACCGGGGTCGTCTCCGGCCCGTAGGTTCGTTGTCTTTGTCTTGCCCTACGGGCCGGGCGGGGCGGGCAAGACAGAGCCCTACGGGCCGGGAACCCAACGCCGCCCAGCCATGAGGTTGGACAGCCCGGCCCACGCGAAATTCATCAGCGTGGCGGCGGACTCCTTGCCCGAGGCACCCCCCCGGTGCGCCGCCCCCCACCCCGCCAACGACTCGGCCGCGCCGACCAGCGCGTGCGCCAGACCCGCGACCTCACGGTCGGCAAGAGCCTCGTCACAGGACGCCCCACCGTCCCGCGCCGCGGCAGCGATCAGCTCGGTGACGAAGGCGACGATCTCCGCCCGCATCACGGCCACTTCGGCCGCGAAGGGCTCACCGACCGTACGGGCCTGGCTGTAGAGGACGGTCCAGCCGTCCGGATGGGCCTCGGTGTGCTCGAAGAAGCCGAGCAGCCCGCTCCAGAGCTGCCGGTCGGCCGCGGCGCCGGGCTCCACGGCGGCGCGCACGGCCGCCTTCAGCGCCTCGGCCTCGCGGCGGATGCAGGCCGTGAAGAGGTCGTCCTTGGAGTTGAGGTAGAGGTACACGAGCGGCTTGCTGACCCCGGCCGCCTCGGCGATCTCGTCCATGGACGCGGCGCGGTACCCGCGCCGCGCGAAGGTCGCCACCGCCGCGTCCAGCATCTGCTGCTCGCGTACGGCTCGCGGCACCCTCTTGCCCCGCACAGCCACCGGCCCCACCTCTCCCCTTGCGACTCCCCCCGGGGGGACACCCCGAGGGCCACCCCGGGGCAAGCCTAAGGGGCAGGCGTCAGGCGGTGTGCGGCTCGGCGTCGCGCGCGGTCTCGCGGGCGGAGTCACGCGCGGCGTCGTCCGCCTCGTCCTCCATGGTGATGTTCGCGGCGAGGTTCAGCCGCGTGCGCTCCACCCGGTCGGACACCTGACGGGCCGCCTGCTCGCGGGCTCCGCGCAGGAGCACCCAGCTCAGGGGCGCCGACACGATCAGCGCGAGCAGGACCACCCACAGGTAGTTCGAGTCCCCCAGCCCCGCTGGCAGGACATGCAGCCGGACCAGCCCCCAGATGACGCCGAAGGAGGCGACGATGAGGCCGAAGCGCAGTGCGGTGTAACGGAACATGCCTTCAGTGAAGCACGCCGCCTCCGCGCCGGAGGAAGAGGGTGTGCGACCCGGAGCACCGGCCGCCCCTCGGAGCGTCGCGCCGACGTCACAGCGTCAGGAGCATCACGATGTCGTCGCGGTCGTCACCGGGGGCGACCCGGATGGCGGCCGGAATGCGGCCGACCTCCTTGTAGCCGCAGGCGGCGTAGAAGAGGTCGACGCCGGTGCCGCCGCGGCAGGTGAGGCGGACGGCCTCGATGCCGTGGAAGCCGCGGGCCGCTTCCTCGACGGCGGCCATGAGCGTACGGCCGTGGCCGCGGCCCTGGTGGGAGGGGTGGACCATGAGTGTGTAGAGCCAGATCCAGTGCGTCATGAGCCGGTGGCTGTTGTACGCGAGGAAGGCGGTGGCGGCGACGCGCCCGTCCTCGTCGCGGCCGACGAGCAGGCGGCGTTCGCCGGAGCGGACGGCGGCCAGTGACCGGTCCATGTCGGGACGGACGTCGTCCGGGGTGACGGGAGGCACGAAACCGACGGCACCCCCCGCGTTGGACACATCGGTCCACAGGGCGAGGATGCCGTCGGTCAGTTCGTCGTCAATGAGCGGATCAAGCTCACAGGTAAGACCCATAAGGGCAGCTTACCCATTACTAAAGCGGAGCGCTGTCACCGGCGTCACACCCGCATCGGCTGCGGCGACTCCCGGCGCGACTCGTCGGGGCCCGGGTACTCCCGGATGATCTCGTAGCGGGTGTTCCGCTCGACCGGCCGGAACCCCGCGTCGCGGATGAGGTCCAGGATGTCGTCCCGCGTGAGCTTGTTGGGCGTGCCGTAGTCGTCGGCGTCGTGCGTGATCTTGTACTCGACGACCGAGCCGTCCATGTCGTCCGCGCCGTGGTTGAGGGCGAGCTGCGCGGTGGACAGGCCGTGCATGACCCAGAAGACCTTGACGTGCGGCACGTTGTCGAAGAGCAGCCGGGAGACCGCGAAGGTCTTGAGCGCTTCCGCGCCGGAGGCCATCGTCGTACGGGCCTGGAGGGTGTTGCGGACCTTGCCGTCCTTCATGTCCACGAAGTCGTGCTGGTAGCGCAGCGGGATGAAGACCTGGAAGCCGCCGGTCTCGTCCTGGAGTTCACGCAGCCGCAGGACGTGGTCGACGCGGTGCTTCGGCTCCTCGATGTGGCCGTAGAGCATCGTCGAGGGGGTCTTGAGGCCCTTGGAGTGCGCGAGGCGGTGGATCCGGGACCAGTCCTCCCAGTGGGTGCGGTGGTCCACGATGTGCTGGCGGATCTCCCAGTCGAAGATCTCGGCGCCGCCGCCGGTCAGCGACTCCAGGCCCGCGTCGATGAGCTCGTCCAGGATGTCGGAGGCCGACATGCCGGAGATCGTCTCGAAGTGGTGGATCTCCGTGGCGGTGAACGCCTTGAGCGACACCTGCGGCAGGGCTTCCTTGAGCGCCTTCAGCGAGCGCGGGTAGTAGCGCCACGGCAGCGACGGGTGCAGGCCGTTGACGATGTGCAGCTCGGTGAGGTTGTCGCCCTCCATCGCCTTGGCGAGCTTGACCGCCTCCTCGATCCGCATCGTGTACGCGTCCTTCTCCCCCGGCTTGCGCTGGAAGGAGCAGTACGCGCACGACGCGGTGCACACGTTCGTCATGTTGAGGTGCCGGTTGACGTTGAAGTGGACGACGTCACCGTTCTTCCGCGTGCGCACGTGGTGGGCGAGGCCGCCCAGCCACGCGAGGTCGTCGGACGCGTAGAGCGCGATGCCGTCCTCGCGGGTCAGCCGCTCACCGGCGTAGACCTTCTCCTCCAGCTCGCGCTTGAGCCCAGCGTCCATCTGCTCCTCCTACCAAGTCGACCTCACCGAGGCTACTCCCCCGGCCATCGGCCGGGAGGCACCCCCGTTCACGCCTCTTCGGGAAGCGCCCCGACGCGGTTCTCCCACTTGGTGGACAGCACGATCGTGGTACGCGTCCTGGCCACGCCCTTGGTGCCGGACAGCCGACGGATGGTGCGCTCCAGGCCGTCGACGTCGCCGACCCTGACCTTGAGCATGTACGAGTCGTCGCCCGCGATGAACCAGCAGTCCTCGATCTCGTCCAGGTCGCGCAGCCGGGTGGCGACCTCTTCGTGGTCGGCGGCGTCACTCAACTGGAGGCCGACGAGCGCGGTCACGCCGAGGCCGAGCGCGGTGGGCGCGACGGTGGCGCGGTAGCCGGTGATCACCCCGGCCTGTTCGAGGCGGTTGATGCGGTCGGTGACGCTCGGACCGGAGAGACCCACGAGTCGGCCCAGCTCCGCGTACGACGCCCGGCCGTTCTCGCGCAACGCCTGGATGAGCTGCCTGTCCACCGCGTCCATCAGAATGGACCCTCCCGTTCGTGCCGCGACTGCGCTGTCCGGACAAGAATCTAAGGCATCAACGGGTGTGCGCCCTGCGCATCTGCTCTTCCGATGCCCGAATCACCCAGGTCCGGACCATCCGGCCCGCAGGAATCGCGCGCCGCGCGGCTCAGCCGCCCGATCCCTCGCCCAGGCCCCCGCCCAGCTCGCCGCGCCAGCGGCGGTACAGCTTGTGCGGCACCCCCGCCGCGTCCAGCGCCCGCCCCGCCACGAAGTCCACCAGGTCCTGGATGTGCGTGGCGCCCGCGTAGAAGGCGGGCGAGGCCGGGAGCACCACGGCGCCCGCGTCGTCCAGCGCCACCAGGTGACGGAGCGTCTGGCCGCCGAGCGGTGTCTCGCGGACGGCGACCACCAGCGGGCGGCGCTCCTTGAGCGTGACGCTCGCCGCGCGCTGGAGCAGGTCCTTGGACAGACCGAGCGCCACCCCGGCCACGCACGCGGTGCTCGCGGGCACGATCAGCATCCCCTTGGCCGGGTACGAGCCGGAGGAGGGACCCGCCGCCAGGTCGCCCGCGGGCCAGTACCGTACGGCCGACAGGTCCGCGAGGCCGGTGTCGCGGGTGATGTCGGTGGTGCCGTCGGCGCCGCGGGCCAGCCAGCGGGCCAGGTCCTCGCGCCAGTGCGCGTCCCTGAACGGCTCGCCGGTCTCGTCCAGCAGCGTCAGCCGGGCGGCCCGGCTGACCACCAGGTCCACCGCCTCGCCCGCCGACAGCAGCGCGCGCAGCACGGCCGCGGCGTACGGCGTCCCGGAGGCCCCGGACACGCCCACCACCCACGGCCTGCGCTCGGTGTCGTCCATACGGTCGACCCTAACGACCCCGCGATCGACCCGCGCGAGCGGGAACCCGGGAGGCGTGCGCGGACGTTGTGCACACGGGAGAGCACTGGACCTGAGGGGGGCTTCGGTGACGTACGGACAGACCGCGGGACGATCAGCCGGTACGGGAGGGCGCGCCGACTCGCTGCTCGCACCGCTGCGCGCGGGCGGCCGGGTGACGGCCGCCGGCGTCCTCATGCTGGGCTGGGTCGGGCTGCTGTGGGTGATCGAGGCGGTCGACGTGATCGCCGGGCACCGTCTCGACTCGCTCGGCATCGTGCCCCGCAAGCCGGCCGAGCTGATCGACGTCGTCCCGTCCGCCTTCATCCACTTCGGCTTCGGGCACGTGGCCTCCAACAGCCTGCCGCTGCTCGTCCTGGGCTTCATCGCCGCGCTGCGCGGCATCGGCCGCTATCTGGCCGTCGCCTTCACCGTCATCGTGATCGGCGGCCTCGGCGTGTGGCTGATAGCCCCGGCCCACACCAACACCGCGGGCGCCTCCGGGCTGGTCTTCGGGCTGTTCAGCTATCTGCTGGTGCGCGGCTTCGTGGACCGCAGGGCGCTGGACATCGTGGTCGGCGTCGTCGTCGGCGCGGTCTACGGCTCGATCCTGTGGGGGGTGCTGCCGACCGCGAGCGGAGTCTCCTGGCAGGGGCACCTGTTCGGGCTGATCGGCGGCGTGGTGGCCGCGTTCCTGTTCCGCGAACGGACGGTGGCCGTCACGGCGTGACGGCCACGGCACGACGGCCGCGTCGGGACGGGACGGTGTCACGCCGTCAGTCCGCGTCACCGGGTCACCGCTACACCGGGTCACCGCGACACCCGCGACCCCGTGACCGTGATCACGCGCTGAAGTGCGCCGATCCCCCGCCAACAGCCCCGTGCCGGGCGGAAACTCCCGCGAGTCACAGCCTCCGCACAGTTATCCTTCTAGTCATACTTTCTTCCGTCACGTCCAAGGAGTCCGTCATCATCACCATGCGCAAGGGCCTTGCCGCCGCCGGAGTCGTGGCCATGATCGCCGCCGGTTCCGCAGCCTGCGGGACGGCCGCGGCCTCCAGCCCGGACACGAAGGTCAAGAACGCTTTCGAGAAGCTCAACGGCGAGAAGTCGCTGACCCTCGGGGTGCGCTTCGACGCCTCGGCGGACCAGATCTACACCGCGCTCCAGGGTGAGGAGGACTTCACCAAGGAGACGGCCAAGACGCTGGCCGACCTGCGGGTCGCGGTCGCCCTCAGCGCCGACAAGGCGTTCAAGGACCTCAAGGACGGCGACAAGAGCTCCTTCGCCTTCCAGCTCGGCGCCGACGGCTCCGGCAAGAAGAGCCTGGTCGACGTCCGGGCCGTGAACGACAAGGTGTACCTGCGCCTGGACCTCAAGGGCTTCGAGACGCTGATCGGCTCCTCCAGCAAGGACGCGGCGCAGCTCAACGAATTCCTCGGCATGGCCGACGAACTGCCCGCCTCGCTCGCCTCGGTGAAGTCCGCCCTCAAGGGCGACTGGATCAGCCTGGACCTGAAGTCCTTCGAGTCCTTCGCCAAGTCCATGTCCAAGGACGGCGACTCGCCGCTCGGCGCGCTCCCCGACACCAGCAAGGGCCTGGACGCCAAGACGCAGCAGCAGGTCGTGGACGCGCTGCGCAAGGCGCTGGTGAACAACGCCAAGTTCAAGGAGCTGGGCAACCACGACGGCGCCGACCACGTCGAGGTCACCGTGCCCGCGCGGCAGCTCGCCAAGGAGCTGGAAGGCAGCCTCGGTTCGCTGACCAGGCAGATCCCCGACTTCAAGCCGTCGGACCTGGAGAAGGTGCCGAACAAGACGGTGGCCGTGGACGTCGCCGTCAAGGGCGGCAAACTCGCCGGGATCAGCCTGGACGTCGCCCAGTTCGACACCAAGGCCAAGGGCAAGCTGCCCCTGGTGGTCGACGTCAACAGCGGCGCCGACCCGGTCGGCGCCCCCTCCGGCGCCAAGGTCCTCAACCCGCAGGACCTGATGGGCCTGTTCATGTTCGCCTTCGGCCACGACGACGACAGCTCGGCGGACGACTCCGGCCTGGATTCGTAGGCACCCGCGCGGGGCCGTACGACCCACGGCCCCGCGCATCGCCTCACGTGCGCGGCCCGGTCACCAGGACGGCGGTTCTACAGACCGAGGCCGCGCACGCTCAGGTCGAGCAGCGCGCACACGAAGAGCGCGATCCCGATGAAACCGTTCACCTGGAAGAACGCCCGGTTGAGGCGGCTCAGGTCGTGCGGCCGGACGATCGAGTGCTCGTAGAGGAACGCCGCGCCGACGACCGCCAGGCCGATCCACCAGAAGACGCCCGCGTGGGTGGCGAGTCCGTACCAGACCAGCAGGCCCGTGGTCACGGCGTGGCAGACGCGCGCGCCGTACAGCGCGGCCGGGATGCCGAAGCGGGCGGGGACGGACTTCACGCCCTCGGCGCGGTCGGCCGCCACGTCCTGGCAGCCGAAGATCAGGTCGAAGCCGCCGATCCAGACGCCCACCGCGAGCCCCAGGATCACCGCGTCCCACGACCAGGCGCCGGTCACCGCGAGCCAGGCGCCGATCGGGCCCATCGCCTGCGCGACGCCCAGGATGGCGTGCGGGAAGTTGGTGAACCGTTTCCCGTACGGGTAGACCACCATCGGCACCACCGCGATCGGCGCGAGCGCCAGGCACAGCGGGTTGAGCAGCGCGGCGGCGCCGAGGAAGACCGCGACGGCGATCAGCGCGCCGGTCCACGCGGACCGTACGGAGACCGCGCCGGTGACCAGTTCGCGCCCGGCGGTCCGCGGATTGCGCGCGTCGATCTCGCGGTCGATGATCCGGTTGCACGCCATGGCGAAGGTCCGCAGGCCCACCATCGCGACGGTGACCAGCAGCAGCTCCAGCCAGTGCACCGAGCCGTCGTCGAGGAACATCGCGGTCAGCGCCGCGGTGTAGGCGAAGGGCAGCGCGAAGACCGAGTGCTCGATCATCACCAGCCGCAGGAACGCCCGCACCGGTTCGCCGCCGCTCGCGCGGGGAGGCCCGGCCTTCGCGCTGCCTCCGTCCAGGATCGCCTCGCCGCTCACAGCCCGTACTCCTTCCAACGCTTGGTCACCCGTTCCGCGGTCTCCGGGTCGGAGAGCACCATTTCCGGCCAGCCGCCGTCGCGGGTGTAGCCCTCCTCCGGCAGCTTACGGGTCGCGTCGATGCCCGCCTTGCCGCCCCAGAACTGCTGGTACGAGGAGTGGTCGAGGTGGTCGACCGGGCCCTCGACGACGGTGAGGTCACGGGCGTAGTCGGTGTTGCCGAGCGCCCGCCAGGCGACTTCGTGCAGGTCGTGGACGTCACAGTCGGCGTCCACGACGATCACGAGCTTGGTGAGGGACATCATGTGCGCGCCCCACACGGCGTGCATCGTCTTCTGCGCGTGCTTCGGGTACTTCTTGTCGATCGAGACGATCGCGCAGTTGTGGAAGCCGCCCGCCTCCGGCAGGTGGTAGTCCACGATGTCCGGAATGATGACCTTCAGCAGCGGCAGGAAGAACCGCTCGGTGGCGCGGCCCAGCGGTCCGTCCTCGGTCGGCGGGCGGCCGACGACGATGGACTGGAACAGCGGGCGCTTGCGCATCGTGACGCAGTCGACGGTCAGCGCGGGGAACGGTTCCTGCGGGGTGTAGAAGCCGGTGTGGTCGCCGAACGGCCCCTCCGGCAGCGTCTTCCCCGGCTCCAGCCAGCCCTCCAGCACGACCTCGGCGTGCGCGGGCACCTGGAGCGGCACCGTCTTGCAGTCGACCATCTCCACCCGCTTGTTCTGCACGAAGCCCGCGAACAGGTACTCGTCGATGTCGCCGGGGAGCGGCGCGGTGGAGGCGTACGTGACGGCGGGCGGGCAGCCGAAGGCGATGGCGACCGGGAGGCGTTCGCCGCGGCGCTGGGCGACCTGGTAGTGGTTGCGGCTGTCCTTGTGGATCTGCCAGTGCATGCCGATGGTGCGCCGGTCGTGCCGCTGGAGCCGGTAGAGGCCGAGGTTGCGGACCCCGGACTCGGGGTCCTTGGTGTGCGTCAGGCCGAGGTTGAAGAAGGAGCCGCCGTCCTGCGGCCAGGTGAACAGGGCGGGCAGCGCGTCGAGGTCGACGTCGTCGCCGGTGAGGACGACTTCCTGTACGGGGCCGTCCTTGATCTTCTTCGGCGGCACGTGCGTCATCCCGGCGAGCTTGCCGAACGCCTCCCGCATCCCGACGAAGCCCTGCGGCAGTTCCGGCTTGAGCAGCCCGGCGATCTTGTCGCTGATGTCGGAGTACGCGCTCAGGCCGAGCGCCTTCAGCAGGCGCCGGTCGGTGCCGTACACGTTCATCGCCAGCGGGGCGACCGAGCCGCGGACGTTCTCGAAGAGCAGCGCGGGGCCGCCCGCCTTGTTGACCCGGTCGGTGATCTCGCCGACCTCCAGATACGGGTCGACCTCGGCCTTGATCCGCCGGAGGTCGCCGTCCTTCTCCAGGGCCCGCAGGAACGAGCGGAGATCGTCGTAAGCCATGGGCCCCAGTCTTCCATCCCGCTCCGGCGTCGGACGCGCCGCCTCGTTAGGCTGGGCGTCCTGAGCAATGTTCCGTGGGGGGCCTCTGTGCTGAAGTACCTGCCGTACCTGATGGTGATCGCGCTGTGGATCTACGCCTTCGTGGACTGCCTCGGCACTCCCGAGCGGGAGGTGCGCGGGCTGCCGAAGCTGGTGTGGGTGCTGATCATCCTGTTCTTCGGCGAGGTGCTGATCGGACCGGTGGCCTGGCTGCTGATCGGCCGGCGGCGCGGCCCGGTCCGGGTGCGCACCTCCGAGGGCGCCACGCCCTCGGAGTGGCACCGGGACCACGAAGGGACCCGCGGGCGGCACGAGGACCCGCGCGAGGTCGACGAGCCGCGGCCGCGTACCCGCCAGGTGTGGGTCGCCCCGGACGACAATCCGGAGTTCCTGCGCTCGCTCAGCGAACTGAACAAGCAGAACAGGGAAGGCAAGGACGGCGGCGCGGCCCCGTCCGAGGGCGACCAGGAGGACCCTGCGGGCGACCGGTGAGGAATCCGGCCCCGGGGGATCAGACCCCGGCGTACGAGTGCTTGCCGGTGACGAAGATGTTCACGCCGTAGTAGTTGAACAGGAAGCACGCGAAGGCGATCAGCGCCAGATACGCGGCCTTGCGGCCCTTCCACCCGGCGGTGGCGCGGGCGTGCAGGTAGCAGGCGTACGCGACCCAGGTGATGAACGCCCAGGTCTCCTTCGGGTCCCAGCCCCAGTAGCGGCCCCAGGCGGCCTGCGCCCAGATCGCGCCCGCGATGATGGTGAACGTCCACAGCGGGAAGACCAGCGCGTTCATGCGGTACGCGAACTTGTCGAGGCTCGCCGCCGCGGGCAGCCGGGACATGACGTCGGCCCAGCGGCTGTTCTGCGTGCGGTTGGCGGCCAGCGCCGTCTCGTAGCGGTCGCGGAACAGGTAGAGCAGCGTGCCGACCGCGGCGAGGTAGAAGATCGCGCCGGAGATGATCGCGCACGACACGTGGATCCACAGCCAGTACGAGTGCAGCGCGGGCACGAGCTGGTCGCTGGAGGTGTAGAGCACCGACAGGGCCAGGCCCAGGTCGAGCAGGACCGTCGTGGTGAGGAACAGACCGATCCAGCGGACGTTCTTCTTCAGCACGAGCAGCAGCAGGTACGCGCCGACGGCGACCATGCCGAAGGTGGTGGAGAACTCGTACATGTTGCCCCACGGGGGGCGCTGTACGGAGATGGCGCGGAAGAGGACGCCGCCGAAGTGCAGCAGCCAGGCGAGGGCGGTGAAGGCCACCGCGATCCGCCCGTAGAGGTCGCCCTTCTCGTCGTCGCCCGCGGCGCCGGGGCCGTCGGCGATGCCGCGGTCGCTGGCGGAGGCGCGGGTGATGACCTTGGGGACGATGCTCGGGCGCGGGCGCTCCAGGGTGGTGGTGGCGCCGCCGCGCTGGGCGACCTTGACGGTGACCGCGGGGGCCGCCGCCTTGGCCGCCTCGGCCTCGCGCGTCTCCGCGGCGAGGGCCGCGGACTGCACGGCGACCTTGCTGCGGCTGCCGAAGACCCACTCCGCGAGGTGCGCGAGGAAGGCCAGCGCGTACACGAACATCGCCGAGCGGATCAGGTAGTTGCTGTAGTTCGCGAAGTTCTCGTTGACCGCGGACGCGATATTCACGCGCGGGCTCCTTCGTCGTCTGTCCGGGGGGTTGACTCTACGGGGACCGGATTGTCCGGTTGGCCGGTGCCCTCGCCGGGGCTCTCGACCGTGTTCTCAGCGTTCGCTGCGTTCGCTGCGTTATCGGCGTTCTCGGCCTTCCCGGCCGTCTCGGCGTTCGCGGCCGTCTCGGCGTTCCCGGCGGAATTCCCGACCGGGTCCTCGTCCTCGTCCTCGTCCGGGAGGGCCGGGGCCTCCGGCTGGAGCTGGAGCGCGATGTCGCCGATCTCCTCGGCGATCCGCACCGACTCGCTGCGGCCGAGGCCGCCCATCTCGACCACGGTGGTGCCGTCGGGGCCGGGCACGGCGCGCACCCAGATCCTGCGGCGCTGGATGAAGAGCGAGCCCATCAGGCCGAGGATCGCGGCGACACCGCTGATCAGCGCGGTCTCGTTGCCCGACTGGTGGGAGACCTGGAAACTGGCCCAGGTCTTGACCCCGGTGAAGGTGAGGCTGCCCGCGCCGTCCGGCAGGGTGATGGCCTCGCCGGGCTTGAGCGCGACGGCGTTGATGCCGGGAGTCGAGGTCTCCAGCTTGAACTGCTTCATCTTCGTCGTGTCGAGCTGGTAGACGTTCTTGGAGACGCCCCCGTCGATGCCGAGGTCGCCGTGGTAGGCGTTGAGGAACAGCAGCGGGCTCTCCAGGCCGGGGAAGAACGAGCGCGGGCCCTGGCCCGCGTCACCGGTCGGCGTGAAGTAGCCGGTGAAGGCGAGCTGCTGCGGCTTGCCGTCCTTGCCGACCGCGTCGGGCACCTTGATCGTGCCGGTGGACGTGATGTTGCTGTCCTGCGGCAGGAACGGCACCGGGCCCCGGAAGGCCACATTGCCCTTGGCGTCCTTGACGGTGACGATCGGCGCGTAGCCGTGGCCGATCAGATAGACCTTCTCGCCGCCGATGCTCAGCGGGTGGTTGGTGTCGATCGTGCCCTTGACGGGCTTGCCGTCGGCGCCGTCCCAGTAGTGGATGTTGGCCTTGAAGACCCGCGGGCTGCCGATGTCGGGCCCGCTGGTCTCGTACGCGGAGTCGAAGCTGTCGAGCTTGAAGCCGAACGGCTTGAGGTCGTCCGCGGTGTAGAGGGTGGACGGCGAGAAGTCGTCGTACTGCGTGAGGTTGTTGGTGAAGCCGTCGCCCTCGACGATCAGCTTGCCGCCCTCGGCCTTGTTCAGCGAGGTGACGGCGAAGGAGATCAGCAGGCCGAAGAGCGCGATGTGGAAGAGCAGATTGCCGGTCTCGCGCAGGTAGCCCTTCTCCGCGGCGACCGAACCGCCGCCGCCCTTGCCGTCCTTGCCGGTGCCGTCGCTCAGCGCGGTACGGAACCGGCGTCCGCGCAGCGCCTTGTGCGCGGCGTGCAGCACCTGCTCGGGCTCGGCGTCGGTGCGCCAGGTCGAGTACGCGGGCAGCCGCGTGAGGTGGCGCGGCGCGGCCGGCGGCCTGGCCCGGAGCTGGCCGACGAACTGCCAGGTGCGCGGGACGATGCAGCCCGCGAGGGAGACGAACAGCAGGATGTAGATCGCCGCGAACCACGGCGAGCTGTAGACGTGGAACATCCCGAGCCGGTCGTACAGCGGGCTGATGCCGGGGTGGGTCTTCTTGAACGCCTCGACCTTGAGCGCGTCGGAGTGCTGCGGGATCAGCGAGCCGGGGATGGCGGCCAGCGACAGCAGGAAGAGCAGGACCAGGGCGATCCGCATCGAGGTGAGCTGCCGCCACATCCAGCGCAGCAGGGCGAGGGTGCCGATCGCGGGCGCGCTGCGCAGGGTGTCGACGGGCTGGGTGCTGAGCTGCGCGCCCGCGGCGCCCAGCCCGTCGCGCTCCTGGGGCGCTTCGCCGCCCGTGCCCTTGTCGTTGCCCTCGCGCGGCTCGCGCTCGGTTTTCTCCGTGACGCTCATGGGTCAGACCCCTGGGGTGAAGCTGCTCGACCAGATCTGCATCTGGTAGGTGATGTGGTCCCAGACGCCGGTGACGAGGAGGACGCCGACCGCGACGAGCATCGCGCCGCCGGCGCGCATCACCCACACGTAGTGGCGTTTGACCCACGCGAACGCGCCGAGCGTACGACGGAAAGCTATGGCGGCCACGATGAACGGCACACCGAGGCCCGCGCAGTAGAACGCCATCAGCAGCGCCCCGCGGCCCGCGCTGGCGTCGTTGAAGGCCAGCGCGTTGACGGCGCCGAGAGTGGGGCCGACGCAGGGCGCCCAGCCGAGGCCGAAGAGCAGACCGAGCACCGGCGCCCCGGCCAGGCCCAGCGCGGGCCGGTAGTGGAAGCGGAATTCGCGCTGGGTCAGGCCGCCGACGATGCCCATGAAGGCCAGGCCGAGGACGATGGTGAGGCCGCCGAAGATCTTGGAGAGGATCTGCCGGTGCACGAGCAGTTGCGCGCCGAAGTTGCCGAACAGGGCGCCGCCGGAGACGAACAGGGCGCTGAAGCCGAGCACGAACAGCGACGAGCCCAGCAGCATCCGGCCCCGCTTGGCCTCGGCGAGGTCGGTGCCGGTGACGCCTGTCACGTACGACAGATAGCCGGGGACCAGCGGCAGGACGCAGGGCGAGAAGAAGGAGATCAGCCCGGCGAACATGGCGATCGGGATGGCGGCCAGCAGCGCCCCGGTGAGCACCGTCTGGTTGGGGTCGGTCGCGGCGCTCAGGGTGACGACCGCGGCGGCGGCGCTTGCCTGCACGTCACTTCTCCGCGATGAGCGGGTCGATGATCTGGTGCAGGTCCTCGACGCTGAGCGGCTTCAGCGCGCGGACGGCGAGCTTGCCCTGCCGGTCGATGACGAGGGTGGCGGGCAGGCTCTGCGGGTTGAGGCTGCCCTTGGGGAAGCGCAGGATCAGCGAGCCGTAGGGGTCGTACAGGCTGGGGTACGGGATCTCGAAGCGCTTGTCGAAGCGTTCGGCGTTGGAGACGTCCAGGTCCCGGGTGTTGATGCCGAGGAACTGCACGCCCTTGTCCTTGTCGGCGTTGGCGACCTCGGCGAGGTTCGGCGCCTCCGCGCGGCAGGGCGCGCACCACGAGCCCCAGATGTTGACGACGACGACCTTGCCCTTGTACGCGGCCAGGCTGTCCGTGCCGCCGGTGACCGTCTTGCCCGAGATGTCGGGGGCGGGTTTGCGGTCGGCGGCCTTGAGGACGTTGATCTCGCCGGTGCCGCCCATGAAGTTGGTGTTGTCGGTCCCCGAGGTCGAGGTCGACGAGCAGGCGGCCGTCGTCATCGCGAGCGCGGCGGCCCCGACGAGTGCCGCGGCACTGCGGGGAAAGCGGCGTCGGAGGGCGCGCGTAGGACTCATGTGAAAAGTTTCGCATGGGCCTTCGCGCGATCTTCCACGCCCCCGACGCCAACCCCAAAAACGGCAATTGCCCCAAGTAAGGATCAGGTAGTCGCGGTTCCGGCGCCGACCGGCGCCTTGCCCGAGCTGCTGGTCCCGCCGCTGCTCACGGCGGGGGCGGCGAGGAATTCCCGCCAGCCGCCGGCGGGCGACTGCCCGACCTCCAGCGTCCTGAGCTTGTCCAGGACGGCCGGGTCCTGCGCGTCCAGCCAGTCCACGTACTGCCGGAAGGACACCATGCGGATGTCGCCGTTGTTCGCCTTGTCGCGGGCCGCGGCGACGTGCTTGAACGCTTCTTCAACGGCGTCCATGTAGATCCCGCCGTTCCACTGCTCGAAGTGGTTGCCGATGTAGAACGGCGCGCGGTTGGTCGAGTACGCCCGCTCGAAGCCCGCGATGTACGAGGCGGTGGCCTGCCGGCGCCAGCCCGGGTAGTTGGCCGGGTCGGACTTGGTGGCCGCGTGCGACTGGTTGGCGAGCATGTTGTAGTCCATGGACAGCACCTCGAAGGAGTGTCCGGGGAAGGGGATGAGCTGGAGCGGCAGGTCCCACAGGCCGCCGCGCTTGGAGGGCCACACCTGGTTGCCGCCCGGCGAGCTGGCGTCGTACCGCCAGCCGAGCGCCTTCGCGGTCGGCAGCAGATTGTCCTGGCCGAGCAGGCACGGGGTCCGGCCGCCGACCAGCTCCTTCTCGTAGTCGAAGGGCAGCGGGTCCTGGTCGTGCCAGCCCGTGCTGGTCTTCCAGCTCTTCACGAACGACTTGGCCTGGTCGATCTCGCTCTTCCAGTCGGCCGACGTCCAGCGGCCGACGGTGCCGCTGCCGCCGCAGAAGTGACCGTTGAAGTGCGTGCCGATCTCGTGGCCGTCCAGCCACGCCTGCCGGATGTTGTCCAGCGTCATCCGGACGTGCTGGTCGGTGAGGTAGCCGATGTCCGAGGCGCCCTGCCGGTTGTTCGGCGGCGCGTACTGGAGCTTCTTGCCCTCCGGCAGCAGGTAGAGCCCGGACAGGAAGAAGGTCATGGACGCGCCGTGGTTCTCGGCGAGCTTGCGGAAGCGGGGGAAGAGGCCGTTGCCGACCTCGCCCGCGCCGTCCCAGGAGAAGATCACGAACTGCGGCGGCGCCTGGCCGGGCTCCAGCCGCTCGGGCCTGGGCTGGTTGGGCTGCGTCCCGGTGTACGCCGTCGATCCGTCGCCGATGAGGGTCACGGTCTTCTTCGGGGCCTGGCGGCCGCTCGCCCCCGACTTCTCGCCGGTCTTGCTCGCCACCGGCGTCGCTCCGCCGCCGCTCACCCCCTTCCCCGTGCCGCAGCCGGCGACGCCGAGCCCGGCCGCCGCCGCCCCAGCGCTAGTGGTCAACAGGGTCCTGCGGCTCATGGCGCACATCGTGGAACGGTCCCGTCTCTCGGCTTCTCCGGCCTGACGGCCGAGTGGGCAGAAAAGTGGTCACCCACCATGACGTTCACAAGTTCCTCGCGGTTACGCGGCATGCGGCAAAACTTGCCGAGGTTCCCTCGGGTGGCTCCGGTTCTTCACTCGCCCAGTGGACGGGTGCGCCCCGGCCGGGGCGCGGGGCGGCGAGTCCTAGAGGAGCCGGGCGGGGACCAGGTCCCGCGCGGGCTCGCTGTAGCCGACGGAGACGATGCGGTCGCCGTCGTAGGTGAAGGAGGTCAGGGACGCCAGCGTGCACTGACGGCGGCGCGGGTCGTGCCACAGGCGGCGGCGCTCGGCGTAGCTGCGGGCGATCCAGATGGGGAGCTGGTGGGAGACGCAGACGGCCTCGTGCCCACGGGCGGCGTCGCGGGCGGCGGCCAGCGCGGCCGTCATCCGGACGACCTGGTCGACGTACGGCTCGCCCCAGCTCGGCCGGAAGGGATTGGTGAGGTACTTCCAGTTCGCGGGCTTGCGCAGCGCCCCGTCGCCGACGCCGAAGGTCTTCCCCGCGAAGACGTTCGCCGCCTCGATCAGCCGCTCGTCGGTGCCGACCTCCAGCTCGTGGGCGGCGGCGATGGGCGCGGCGGTCTCCTGGGCGCGCTCCAGCGGGGAGGCCACGACGTAGGTGATGTCGCGCGAGGCCAGGTGCTCGGCGACCCGGTCGGCCATCTTGCGGCCCAGCTCGGACAGGTGGAAGCCGGGGGCGCGCCCGTACAGGATGCCGTCGGGGTTGTGCACCTCGCCGTGCCGCATCACGTGGACAACGGTCATCTCGCTCATGCGTGGGCCTCCGCGGCGGCGCGTGCGGCGGCGGGCAGCGCGGCGGCGATCCGCTCCACGGCCCGCTCGTCGTGGGTGGTCGACACGAACCAGGACTCGAAGGCGGACGGCGGCAGATAGACGCCCTGCGCCAGCATCGAGTGGAAGAAGCCGGTGAAGCGGAACGCCTCCTGCTTCTTCGCGTCCTCGAAGTCACGGACCTCGTCGTCCGTGAAGAAGACGGAGAACATGCTGCCCGCGGTCTGCACGCGGTGCGCGACCCCCTCCTTGCTCAGCGCGGCACTGACCAGCTCCCGGATCTCGACCGACACCGCGTCGACGCGCGCGTACGCGGCCTCGTCGAGGAGCCTGAGCTGCGCGAGGCCCGCGGCGGTCGCGACCGGGTTCCCGGAGAGCGTGCCCGCCTGGTAGACGGGGCCCGCGGGCGCGAGGCGGCTCATCACGTCGGCCCGGCCGCCGAAGGCCGCGGCGGGGAAACCGCCGCCCATGACCTTGCCGAAGGTCATCAGGTCGGGGCGCACCCCGTCGAGCCCGTACCAGCCGGAGCGGCTGACGCGGAAGCCGGTCATCACCTCGTCGGAGATGTAGAGCGCGCCGTCGTCGGCGCAGAGCTGCTTGAGTCCGGCGTTGAAGCCGGGCAGCGGCGGGACGACGCCCATGTTGCCGGGCGACGCCTCGGTGATCACGCAGGCGATCTCGCCGGGGTGCGCGGCGAAGGCGGCGCGTACGGCGTCCAGGTCGTTGTACGGCAGCACGATGGTGTCCCCGGCCTGCGCGCCGGTCACGCCGGGGGTGTCGGGCAGGCCGAAGGTGGCCACGCCCGATCCCGCGGCGGCCAGCAGCGCGTCCACATGGCCGTGGTAGCAGCCCGCGAATTTGACGATCTTCGCCCGGCCGGTGAAGCCGCGCGCGAGCCGGATCGCCGACATCGTGGCCTCGGTGCCGGACGACACCAGCCGTACCTGCTCCAGCGGTTCGACCCGCGCGACCATCTCCTCGCCGAGCGCGACCTCGCCCTCACCGGGTGTGCCGAAGGACGTACCGCGCGTGACCGCGGCCTGGACGGCGGCGATCACCTCGGGGTGCGCGTGGCCGAGAATCATCGGTCCCCACGAGCAGACGAGGTCGACGTACTCGCGGCCGTCGGCGTCGGTGAGATAGGGGCCCGTGCCGGACACCATGAACCGGGGCGTGCCGCCCACGGCGCGGAAGGCCCGCACCGGGGAGTTCACACCGCCTGGTGTCACGGCCGCCGCGCGGTCGAAGAGTTCCTGGGACACTGGTGCTTCGTACGGATAGCTCACACGCACATGCTCTCAAATGCCTGGCGTTGCGCGGCAACGTCTCAACCCTGCATCTGAGACGATGATCGGGTTGCGTGGTTGGGTCTGCGGATGGTCGGGTAGTGGAATGCAGCAGCGCGGTGGCGGACCGGGTGAAGGACCGGGCGAGCACGAGCCCGAACGCGCCCGTCCCACCGGCAGGCGACGCCGTCCCGCGAACCCCGCCGACCGTGTACCGGAAAACCGTTCAACCGCGAGCGAGGGCAGGAGCAGGGGTGGCCGAGTGGGGGTGACCTACAAGTATTTCGGTGCGCCCGACGGCGCCACCGCCGCACGCGTCCCGATCTCCATGCGCCCCGAGGAACTCGGCGGCGACGAACTCGGCCACGGCATGTACACCAAGGTCAAGCCGGAGACGATGGCCGCGATGGTCCTCACCGGCATCGAGGGCATACCCCCCGCCAAGGTCCCGCCGCTCGAACTGGTGGTGCTGCACCCGGACTACGCGGTGGTACGGCTGCCGCACTCGGTCGTCGAGCCGCTGCGCACCGCCAACGAGGAATCGCTGGGCGCCGCCGCCTTCATATGGTCCACCGTGCCGGACCGACGCGGTCCGAGAGACGCGTTCGTGATCTACCAGATGCTCCATGAATGGCAGGATTTCGCCCGCCGCTGCGAGGAGTCCGGTCACCAGCTCTACTGTCTCGTCTGGCCCTGACCGGCCGCCCCTTCCTCTCGCGTCTTCCTCGTTCTTCCCCGCCTTCGCGGACCTACGCCGCACACTCGCGCCCGACTCCGCGCCACCGCGCGCCTTCTCCGGGCCGCCCGGATTGCGCGTTTCCGGCCAACTGGTGACTGGCGGATCACCGCAACGGCTTGCATGCGCCAAATACCCCCCGCAATACGGGATATCGCACCCTCAAGCGCTCAATTTCCCGCGCGCGCCGCCGACTCCTCGTACAGCTCGATGTCGGCCAGGCCCGAGCCGGGCGTCACCAGACAGCTCACGAGAACCTCGTGCTTCTGCGCGGGCTCGGCGCACTGCCAGGTGCCCGCGGGGACGAGCATCTGGAGATGGGTGACGGGATAGTCATGTCCCGGTCCCAGCAGGGTCGTTGAAGCCTCCGCCGAGCCGTTCTCCACCGGGGCCCCGCCGGTGCCGCCCTGGCGCAGCCGGAGCTGGCCGCCGCGCCGCCACAGCCACAGCTCGTCCGAGCTCACCCGGTGCCAGGACGACCGCTCCCCCGGGCTGAGCAGGTAGTGGATCAGTACGGCGGTCGGCCGGACACCGTCGAGACCCGGCACGGGCACCTCGACCGGTGAGGTGTAGACCCGGCCGTACCAGCCGCCTCCGGGATGGGGCTCAAGGCTCAGTTCATGCGCGGTACGCGGACGTAGACCCATATGACACCTCCTGCGCCACTACGGCTGCGCCCGCGGAGGCGGACGCCGTACCGTCGCGGCGACCGTACCCCGCGGGGGCGGCGGCACCGTAATCAGGCCGTCTTCAGCGTCTTGATCACGCCGTGTTCGGTCCCGCTGTCTCGGGTCACGCCGTTTTCGGTCACGCCGTCTTGAGGCGGAGGATCAGGGTGATCACCGACAGCACCGCGAGGAAGGCGGGGAAGGCGGCGACCTGTGCCGGGTCGTGGACCTTGAGGTGGGTGCCGGTGGCGCCGATCAGCAGCAGGACGGCGCCGGCCGCGGCGGCGACGCCGAGCGGGGCCCAGGCCAGACCGATCAACAGGCCACCGCAGGCGGCGATTTCGAGCAGGCCGATGGCGCGGGAGAGGGACAGGGACAGGCCCAGGTGCTCCGCGGTCTCGGCGGCCTTCGGGTGGTTGATCACCTTGAAGGTGCCGAGCGCGGCGAAGACCAGCGCCAGGACGAGGGACAGCACGACGGTGACGGCGAACATCGGGGCTCCGGGGTGAGGGGAAGGCTTACGGGGACGCGTACGGCCGTCAGATCCAGCTCGACAGCCGGCCGAGCTGGGGGATGATGTGCGCTTCCTCGAGGTCCAGGTGGGCCGCGAGGTGGTCGGCGAGCGCCTGGACGGCGTCCTGCGCGGTGGCCCAGTCGGCGTCGGGCAGCGCGCCGACCGACGTGATCAT
Source organism: Streptomyces sp. NPDC093221 (assembly GCF_044753885.1). NCBI lineage: Bacteria > Bacillati > Actinomycetota > Actinomycetes > Kitasatosporales > Streptomycetaceae > Streptomyces > Streptomyces sp. NPDC093221. Next base: position 1,293,648 of record NZ_JBIVOA010000002.1, read on the forward strand.
CGCGTCGAGCAGCGAGCCGAGCGCCAGGTGGTCCGCGGTGAGCCTGTCGACCACCGGACGCAGCTCGGGGGCGATGCGCAGCACGGCGGGGAAGATCCGGAAGTCCTCGATGGAGTGGTGCGCGTGCACCGTCTGGCAGTACATGTCGCAGAACGACTTGAGCTGCCAGGCGGCCTGACGCAGCGTCAAGTCGTCCATGCGGGCGTGGACTTCGCCGAGCGCGGCCGGGTCCTTCGCGGCGAGCAGCCGCAGGGCCTGGCCGAGCGAGTCCAGGTCGCGGCGCAGGGCGGCGTGCGCGCCGAGCAGCGTACTGACCATGGCGCGGCCCGCGGGCGTGGTGGCCGTACCGCCGCCGCCCGTACCCGGGGTCTGGGGCGTGCTCATCGGTTCGCGCCTTCCTTGCTCACCGCTTCGCGGACCGCCGGGACGACCTCGGCGTGGAAGGTCTCGATCTGCCGGGCGTGGTCGGCCATCGGGGTCAGGACGAAGGCGCTGACGCCGCCGTCGAGGACCAGTTCGGTGAGCCGTTCCGTCCACGCGGCGCTGCCCTCGTTGAAGGGCGCGCCGCCGTTTCCGTCGATCCGGCCGATGATGTTGTAGAGCCGCCGGACGTCGGACGGGGCGCGGCCCGCGGCCGAAGCGGCCTCGTCCATGCGGTGGTTGAGCGCGATGACCGCGGCCGGGTCGAGGTAGGGGAAGCTCGGCAGCCAGCCGTCGCCGAGGCGCGCGGTGACCTCCAGCATCCGGGGCCGGTACGCGCCGAGCCAGATGCCGATCGGGTGCGCGGGCGCGGGTCCGGGGACGACGCCCTCCAGCCGGTAGTGCTCGCCCTCGTACGCGGCGGGGGTGTCCCCGGCCGCCCACACCCGGCGGATGACCGCGACGGCCTCCTCCAGGGCGTCGATGGCGACCTTGGGCGAGCGGCGCGGGCCGCCCATGCCGCCTCCGCCGTGGTCGGCCGCGGCTCCGGCGCCGAGGCCGAGTTCCACCCGGCCGCCGCTGATCAGGTCGAGCGAGGCGGCGGCCTTGGCGAGCATGGCCGGCGGGCGCAGCGGGAGATTCGCCACATCGGGGAAGAGCCGGATGCGCTCGGTGCGGGCGGCGAGCACGGACAGCAGCGTCCACGCCTCCAGGGCGGCGCCCATGTAGGGGTGGTCCATGAGGCCGAGTAATTCGAAGCCGCGGCTGTCGGCGAGTTCGGCGAGCCGGATCAGCTCGTCGATCCGGGCGGCCTCCGGGTTCAGCGCGATGCCGAACTCCAGCGGATGGACGCGCTCGGCGGTCGTCGGGGCGGGTGCGGTCACGGGCTCGGACATGAGTGGTCTCTCCGGGGGTTCGGCGTGAAGTCGTTGTCATTAAAGCCGTCGGCCGCGGGCCCCCGCTGTACCGTTGGCGTGACGGTAATTGACGCTGGGCGTCAGGAAAACTGACGGTGCCACGGGGCGGGGGGACTGCGGCGTGCTGGACGTACGGAAACTGCTGCTGCTGCGCGAGGTGGAGGCCCGGGGCTCGATCGCCGGGGCCGCGCAGGCGCTCAACTACACGCGGTCGGCGGTCTCCCAGCACCTGTCGGCGCTCGAAGCGGAGACCGGGGTGCCGCTGCTCGACCGGACGAACGGCAAGGCGACGCTGACCGCCGTCGGCCGGTTGCTGGTCAGGCACGGCGAGGACATCCTGTCCCAACTGGAGACCGCTGAATCGGAGTTGCTGGAATTCAGCGGACAGGTCTACGGCGACCTGCGGGTCGGGATGCCCTTCCACGAGGGCCCGGCGCTGCTCGTGCCGGTGCTGGCCGGGCTGCGGCGCGACCATCCCAACCTCCGGATCACCCTGCACGACGTCCGCAGGAGCGAGGCCCGGCAGGCCGTGCGGCTCAATCAGCTCGACCTGGTCGTCGCCTCCCGCTACGACCAGATCCCCGAGCCGGATGTGCCGGGGCTGACCGAGGAGCCGGTCGCGGGCGACCGCATCCGGCTCGCGGTGCCGCCGGGCCACCCGCTCGCGGAACAGGGCGGGGCCGGGAAGCCTCTGCCGCTGGCCGACTTCGCCCGTGACCCCTGGATCTACGACGAGGGCTCGGCGCTCGGCCGGCTGACCCTGCACGCCTGCCACGGCGCCGGGTTCGCCCCGGACGCCGTGGCCGAGACCGACGACATGCAGGCCGTCCTCGGCCTGGTCTCCCACGGCTGGGGCGTCGCCCTCGTCCCCGACCTGGTCCCCGACCGCCCCGGCTTCCCCGTCGTCCGCGTCACCCCCGCCGCCCTCACCCTCACCCGCCACGTCACCCTCGTGGCCCGCACCGGCACGATCGCCTGCCCCTCGATCTCCGCCGTGCTCACTGCCGTGAGGTCCCTGGTCAACACCCGCCCCCCGACCCCCGCAGCCCCCACCCCCCACTGACCGCCGCCCCGGCCTGCGAGACCGCGCCCGGCACCTCGACGCCCCCCGCAGGCCGCACGTGCCCGGCCCGGTCAGCCGTCCGCCCCGAGTCCGGACAGGCCAGGGCAGGCATCGAGGCCGGTGCCTCAGCGCACCCGCGCGGGCGGCGCGGCCCGCAGGGGCCCGCTGAGGCCGGTCGCGCGGCGCGCGCGGCGCGGGGGCCGATGTGGCTGCGGGCCGGACGGCGCACGCCCGCCCGGAGGGCTATTTGTGGCCGGTCACCAGGGCGACCGGGCCGTCGAGGGGTTGGGCGGAGCAGGAGGTGAAGCCGGTTTCCTCCAGCCAGCGGACGCAGTCGGCGCCGGTGTAGTCGAAGCCGCCGGGGCTTTCGAGGAGCATGTGGAGGCTGGTGAGGAGGCCGAAGGCGTTGACGCGGCGGTCGTCGTCGATCATCGACTCGTAGACGACGACGGAGCCGCCGTCCGGCAGGGCCTCGTACGCCTTCTTCAGGAGCATCCGCTTGGTGTCGAGGTCCCAGTCGTGCAGGACGCGGCCGAAGACGACGACGTCGGCGGTGGGCAGCGCGTCGGTGAGGAAGCTGCCGGGCTCGAACCGGAGCCGGTCGCCGAGCCCGGCGCGCCGTACCGTCTCGTGGAAGGTGGGCGCGACGGCCGGGAGGTCGAAACCGGTGCCGCGCAGGTGCGGGTGCGCGGTCAGTACGGTGTTGAGCAGGATGCCCTCGGAGCAGCCGATGTCGACGACGCTCGTGACGTCCGCCCAGGCGAAGGCGGCGGCCAGCGCCTGCGAGGCGGCGAGCGAACCGCCGGTCATCGCCTTCTGGAAGCGGCTGGTCAACTCCGGGTCGGCGTACAGGACATCGAAGGGATTGCCGTCCGCTCCCCCGACGTTGTTCTGCGGCTCACCGGTCCGCAGCGCCTCGGTCAAGTGCCCCCAGGACTGGTACCACTGCTCCTGCGCCATCTCCAACAGGCCCCCGATGTACGTGTCCTGGGCGCGGTCGAGGAAGGCCGCCGTGTCGGGCGTGTTCGCGTACACCCCGTCCGTCCGCTCCAGCAGGCCGAGCGCGACCTGGCTGTCGAAGAAGTCGCGGGCGCCGCGCGGGTGCAGACCGAGGCGGGCGGCGAGCGCGGACGCGTCGGCCGGGCCGTGGGCCGCGAGGTCCGAGTACACCCCCAGCTCCACGGCGGTCAGCAGCACCTTGGACTGCCAGAATCCGAGGCCGAGTTGGACCAGTCGGTCCTGGGGGTTGCCGACGGGCGGGCGGGACGCAGTGCTCACGGCGTGTCCTTCCTGGGGTGGGGTACGGGCGCGGGCGGGTGGGTCACAGGGGTCACAGCACGACGGCGGGGAAGGGCGGTGACGGCAGCGGCACCCGGCGCCTGAGAGCCGTGGCAGCCGTAACGGCGGTGGCGCGAGCCCCCGCGCGCGGATAGCTCCCGAGGAAGCTGGCCCGCGCCCCGACGTCGGAGAGCGAGGCGACGGCGTGGCGGACCCGCTGGTCGTCGATGTGGCCCTCGACGTCCACGAAGAAGCGGTAGTCGCCCAGGCGCAGCCCGGTCGGCCACGCCTGGACCCACGCGAGGCTGACGCGTCCCGCCGTGAAGACGGACAGGATTCCGGGCAGCGCGGCCGGTGTGCCGTCGCCTGCCGACACCAGCAGGGAGGTACGGTCCCGGCCGGTGCGGGCGGGCGGCACCCCGGCGCGGCGGACCATGACGAAGCGGGTCACGGCGTTCTCGCGCTCGCCGATGTCGGTGGCGAGCACGCGCAGCCCGTACCGCTCGGCGACGGCGGGCGCCGCGACGGCCGCGACGCGCGGGTCGCCGGACCCGGCCAGGTCGCGGGCGGCGCCCGCCGTCGAACCGGCGGCCTCCGTCACGGCGTTCGGGAGCCTCAGGCCGAGCCAGCGCCCGCACTGGGCGAGCGCGTGCGGGTGGCTGCGGACCCGCTCGACGCCGTCGAGAGTGGCGCCGGGCAGGCCCAACAGCGCGAAGCTGACGCGCAGTTCGGTCTCGCCGACGATGTGCAGGTCGTCGGTGGCGGCGAAGCCGTCGAGGGTGGCGGGCACCACGCCCTTCAGGGAGTTCTCCACCGGCACCATCGCGGCGGCGCAGTGGCCGCGCCGTACGGCCTCCAGGGCGTCGGCGACGGTCGGGTACGGCTCGCACACCGGCACCGGCACCGGCACCGGCCCCGGCCCCGACCCCGGTCCCGGTCCCGGCACCCGCGTGCCGAGCGCGGAGCGCAGCGCCGCCTCCGTGAAGGTGCCCTCGGGCCCCAGATAGGCGTACCTCATGAGGGCCGCTCCCTCAGCTCTCGATGAGGCGGTGGAAGAGGACGGTGTCGAAGATGTCCTCCATGGCGGTGGCCCGGCCGTCGCGCATCGTCCAGGAGTGGACGAACTGAAGGGTCTCGGTGTGCCCGGTCAGCGAGGTGACCTGTCGGATTCCGAAGACCACGATCCGGTCGCCGGACTCGATGAACTCCAGCGGCTCCAGGCGCATTCCGCCCAGCACGGTGGGGACGTGGGCGAGGAACTCCTTCACGCCCGCGTGCCCCTTCTTCGTACCGCCGAGCCCGTAGGTGTCCATCCCGTCCGGGTGCACCCAGTCGACGTCCGGGTGCAGGATCGCGAGCAGCCCTTCGACGTCGCGTTCCGCGAAGGCGCGGTAAGCGGCCCGGACCGCCTCGGAGTTGCTACGCCCGGACACCGGCGCCCACCTCCCCGGCGCTGTGCTCGCGCAGGTGCCCGGGGTACATCGCGGCCAGGGTGCGGCGGATGCCGTCGCGCCAGCCGACCTCGCAGGGGCCGGTCAGCTCGCGGCGCAGCGCCGGGTCGAACTGGTAGGTCTCGCGGGTGACTTCGGACGGTACGAGCGTGGCGGTGACCCCGGTCAGCTCCTCCAGGTACCGCACGCAGTCGGTGATGCCGACCGCTTCGTCGCCGCCCCAGTTGACGAGCGTGGTGGGGACGGCGGCGGCCTCCCAGAGGCGCGGGACCTGGCGGACGAGGTCGTCGGTGTAGAGGAGCGAGCACCAGTTCTGGCCCTCGACGGGCACGGGGATCGGCTCGCCGGCCAGCATCCGCTTGAAGTAGAGCATCGGGACGCCGCCGTAACCGCCGGGCCCGTAGGCGATGTTGAGCCGCGCGATGGTGGTCGGCAGGCCGAGCACCTGGCCGAAGGCGCGGACGGTGCCCTCGGCGGCGATCTTCCCTACCGGGTACGCGGGCAGCCAGTCGGCCTTGCCGTCCACGGGGTCGGTCTCGGTGTAGCGGTGGTCGAGGGTCTGGCGGGCGTAGAGCGCGCCGGTGGACACGTACAGGAAGGCGTCGGCGCTGCGGCAGTGGGTCATCAGCCGCCCGGCGGCGATGGAGTTGACGGCGACGGCCGCGTTGAAGTCGCCGTCCTCGCCACGCCGGACGGCGGAGTGGACGACGTGGGTGAAGTCGTCGGGGAGGCCCTTGAGGGTGTCGGGGCCGAGGTCGTCCATGTCCCAGCGGAAGGTGGTGATGCCGCTCGCGGTGAGTTCGGCGGCGACGCCGGGGGTCCCGAAGCGGCCGAGACACCAGACGTCGTTGTCGGCGGCGAGCGCCTCGGCGACGGGCCTGGCGACCTGCCCCGTGCCGCCGGTGACCAGGATCTTCTTGCCCTTCACGCTGTCACGTCCCCGGTGTCGGTGTCGGTGTCGGTGTCGGTTTCCGCGTCCGCGTACGCGTCTGCGTCTGCGTCTGCGTCCGCGTCCGCGCCTGCGTCGCCCATGGCGCGGTCCAACTCCCTGCGCAGGATGGCCTGGAAGGCGGCGACGTGCTGCGGGCCCATCAGCGTGTAGTGCTCGCCCGGTACGTCGATGTAGTCGTTGGGCCCGGTGGTGTAGTCGTCCCAGCGGCGCAGTTCGTTCTCCAGCCAGTCCTGCTTGGTGCCGCGCAGCGGGACGGCGTAGAAGACCTTCATCGAGCGGACGGTGCCGCTCGGCTGGTAACCGCGGCCCAGGTCCGTGAGGCCGTCGGCGAGTTCGGCCCAGGCGGCGAACTTCTCCGCCGTCAGGTCGAGTTCGGCGAGCCGGTCGGCGGGGGCGATGTCGATGAAGTGCTGGAGCTGCCGTTCGCGGGGCAGCCCGCGCAGGGTGCCGGGGATCTCCAGCGACTGCTTCTTGTTGATCAGGGCCAGGAAGAAGGCGAGGTTGGCGGCGGTCTCGACGAAGTCCAGTTCCTCCATGCGGTACTTGATGTGCGGCGGGAGGTTGAAGCTGCCGACGAAGTCGACGCGTTCGCCCTGCGCCTCAAGGACCTTGGCGATCTCGAAGGCGACCGCGCCGCCGTAGGAGTAGCCCGCGACCGCGTACGGCCCGTGCGGCTGCTTGGCGCGGATCGCGTCCACGTAGGCGGCGACCATCTCCGCGAAGGTGGCGAAGGGCTTCTCGCCGCGGTTGAAGCCGCGGGCGCGCAGCGCGTAGAAGGGCCGGTCGGCCACGAAGTACTTGGCGAGGTTGACGAAGACGAGGACTTCGCCGACGCCGGGGTGCACGCAGAACAGCGGGGTCTTGCCGCCGCTGAGCTGCATGGGGACGATCGGGTCGTACGGCCGCTCGCCGGTCGTGGTGTCCCCGGCGGCGAGGTCGGCGGTGATCCTGGCGGCCAGGTCGCGGACGGTGGGGGCGGTCAGCACGGTGATGATCTGGAGGTCGGCGACGCCGAGGCGCCGGGCGACACTGAGCCGCAGCCGCAGGATGTCGAGCGAGGTGCCGCCGAGGTCGAAGAAGCTGGCGGTGGCGCTGATCCGGTCGGCGGTGGTGTCGAACATCTCGGCGTAGATCGCGGCCAGTCGCCACTCGGTCTCGCCCTCGGGGGCGGTGTAGCCGCCGAGTTGACGTGAGGTCAGTTCCTGTACGGCCGCGGTGGCGGCGGCGAAGTCGCCGTTCTCCAGGCGCTTGCGCAGCAGGGAGCGCTGGATCTTGCCGAGGCTGGTCTTGGGGAAGGCGCTCTCGGGCAGCGGCAGCAGCAGCGCGGGGCGGAAGCCCCAGTGCATGACGACGGTGGAGCGGACGGCGGTGAGCAGCCGGAAGAGTCCGGCTTCGTCGGCCGCGGGGATCTCGGGGTGGAAGGCGACGACGAGCTGTTCGGTGTCGGCGCCGGGCACGCGGGTGGGGAAGGCGGCGACGAACGAGCGCGCGACGCCGTCCAGTTGCTCCAGGGCGGTCTCGATGTCGTGGCTGTAGTAGTTGACGCCGTTGACGATGACGCTGTCCTTGCTGCGGCCCACCAGGGTGAGCCGTCCGCTGTCGATCCGGCCGAGGTCGCCGCTGCGGAACCAGCCGTCGGCGGTGAACGCGTCGGCGGTGGCCTGGCCGTTGTTGTAGTAGCCGCCGGTGATCATCGGCCCGCGGAGCTGGAGTTCACCGACCTGCCCCTCCGCCAGCGGCCGGTGGGTCTCCTCGTCCGCCACCCGGATGGCCAGGCCCTCCACGGGCAGCCCGAGGTTGGCGAACTCCTGCCCGGCGTCCAGCTCGGGGAAGCCGGTGGAGTAGACGCTGCCCGCGCACGTCTCGGTCATCCCGAAGGCGGGCCACAGCGCGAAGGACGACAGGCCGTACGGGGCCAGTTCGTCGAGGAAGGTACGGCCGGTGGCACACACGATGGCCTCGCCGCCGCTGATGATGTGGCGCAGGCGGGACAGGTCGAGCGGCTCGCCGCCGCTCGGGCCCTCGGTGACCGAGGACGCCCCGCTCACGGCCGCGTTGACCAGGCCCAGCAGGAAGTTGGGCGTGAAGGTCATGGTGACCCGGTGGCGGGAGAGCAGCCGCAGGAAGTCCAGCGGCTCCTTGAGCACCACCTGCGGCTCGACGTGGAGTTGGAGCGCCCCCGCGTATAGCGGCAGCAGGTGGCACTCCAGCAGCGCCGCGACATGGTCGAAGGACACCCAGTTCAGCGAGGTGTCGGCGGGGGTGAGGCGGTGGAAGCCGTTCTTGCCCGCCATCGACGCCAGCAGGTTGGCGTGGGTGAGCATCACGGCCTTGGAGTTGCCGGTCGAGCCCGAGGTCAGCACCAGCAGCGCCAGCTCACCGGGCTCCGCGTCGTACAGCTCTACGGCGGGCTCGTGCCCGCGCAGCCCTTCCAGCGGTACGGCCGACAGGCCCGGCACGCGCGGGAGTTCGGCGGCCAGCGCCTCGTCGGCGATCAGCAGCGGCTTGTCGAGCAACTGGTCGACGTGCGCCAGTTGGGCCGCCCAGCGCTCCGGGTCGCCGCGCAGCGGCACCAGTGGGCAGGGCACGAGGCCGCCCAGCAGGCAGGCCCAGAAGACGGTGAGGAATTCGTGCGGGCGCTCCACCAGCAGCGCGACCTTGTCGCCCGCGCGCAGCCCGTGTGCGCGCAGTCCGGTGAGCGACCGGCGCGCGTCGTCCACTAATTGCGGGTAGGTCTGGAGCCGGGTGGATTCACCGGCCATTCCGTGACAGTAGCGGATGCCCGAGTCCTGGTGCTTTTCCGCGGCGCGCAGCAGCAGGTGCGCGATATTGCGGACGTTCTCGTCGGCGGCGGGATTTTCCGAAGCCTCGCGTAATCGCGGCGCATTGGACATGACTGTGCCGGGTCCTTTCGTCGCACTGTCCGGTTCACCGAGGGAATCCGTGTCAGCAAGCAATCCTCTGAGCAGCACAGTTGACCGGCGAAGGCGTGACGCCGACACCGTACCGATGTAGCACAGGGGTAACGAAGGAGGTACCTCAGGCAAACTGCCGGAAACACTCGACATTGAGAGAACCGGCCAGCGCGGATTATTTCCGGAAACGCTGGGTGAGGTCGATGGTTGAACTTTAGGAGGTCGCTCACCGCGCATTCAAGGCGGCCAGGGCGACATGGCTCAAAGCAGCCTGACGCGACTGCCGCGCAGCATGAATTCCGCAGTTGGCGGCGCTCCACGTGAGATGAGCCACAACGCGGCGGCGCTGGCCGAAAACACGTGACGTACCCGCCCGACCGCACAGCGCCACCCGCCGACCCGCGCCGCCCGGTACCGGACAACCGGCCGCTTATGCTGCTGCTGCCCAGGGAAAACACCCAGCAGGGCTCTGGCCACAGCAGAGCCCGGGGCCCCGGAGCAGAACCGAGCAGGCACCGTCCGTGGAAGGCAGCACCACATGAGCCCCCGTACCGCAGTGGTCACCGGCGCGAGCAGCGGCATCGGAGCCGCCACCGCGCGCAAGCTCGCCGAGGCGGGCTTCCATGTCGTGCTCACCGCGCGCCGCGCGGACCGGCTGGAAGCGCTGGCCAAGGAGCTGACGGAGCAGGGGAGTTCGGCGTCCGTGTACGGGCTGGACGTCACCGACCGGGCGGCCGTGGACGCGTTCGCGGCGGGTCTGGACCAGTACCCGCCGGTGCACGTCCTGGTGAACAACGCGGGCGGCGCCGTCGGCACCGAGCCGGTGGCCACCGCGGACCCGGCCGACTGGCGGGCGATGTTCGAGGTCAACGTGCTGGGCGTGCTCAACGTGACGCAGGCGCTGCTGCCCGCGCTGACCGCCTCCGGCGACGGCACCGTCGTCGTGCTGTCCTCGACCGCGGGCCTGGCCACGTACGAGGGCGGCGGCGGTTACGTGGCCGCCAAGCACGGCGCGCACGTGATCGCCGAGACGCTGCGCCTGGAGCTGAACGGCAAGCCGGTGCGCGTCATCGAGATCGCGCCCGGCATGGTGCGTACCGACGAGTTCGCCCTGACCCGCTTCCGCGGTGACGCCGACCGCGCCGCCGCCGTCTACGCGGGCGTCGCCGAGCCGCTGACCGCCGACGACGTGGCCGACACCGTCTCCTGGGCGGTGACCCGGCCCGCGCACGTGAACGTCGACCTCCTGGTGCTGCGCCCGCGCGCGCAGGCCAGCAACTACAAGGTGCACCGCGAGGAGCCGCAGTGATATCCGAGCCGGAGCTGACGGGCGGCGGACCCCACGAGCGCGGCGAGCCGGACTACGGGGTGCTCGGCACGCCCGACGCCGCCGATACGGCCGACGGTCCCGGCGCCTCGGGCCGCACGGCCGACCTCGTCGTGGACTTCGAGGGCGGCCCGCCCCCGCCTCCGGCCGCCGCCTCCCGCGTACGACCGCCGTGGGTGTGGGTGCTCGGCGCGGCCGTCGTCACCTCCGCGCTGTGGGCGGGCGGCCTGTTCGTGTACGACCGGGGCCACAGCGACCTGCCGGACCTGCACGGTTACCACATCGCCGACAGCCCCTGCGAGGGCCCGACCCTCCAGCCGCTGACCGCCGCCGTCCGGGCCAACAGCCCGGGGAAGCTCTCGGTGGAGACGCCCGAGACGTCGTCGCCCGCGATGCAGCACCTCGGCCCCGCCCTCGACCAGGTCGCCTGCGACTTCTCCACCCAGGCGCCGTACGCGCGGGGCGCCACGATGTCCTACATCGTCGCCGTCGCCGTCGACCTGCACAAAAAGACCGATCCCCGCGTCGAGTTCGAGGACCAGGTGCGGATGATGACCGGCAGCCTCCAGGCCGCGAGCGAGGTCTCGTCGGTGCCGGGACTCGGCGACCAGGCGTACTTCCTCACGCGCAGCGACGAGGGCCAGGAGCTGAAGATCCTGCACGGCGGCGCGGTCATCTCGCTCACCCTCAACGCCTACAGCGACGTCAACGTCTCCGAGGACACCATCAACGGCCTCGACGGGGGCGGCTATCCGCTCTCCCCCGACCTCGTCCAGTACCAGCCCGCGCTGATCGAGACGGCGCGGAACATCATGGGCGTGCTCCGGAAGTAGCCGCGGGCCGCGTGTCGCCCTCATGACGTTGCCTGCGGGCACGGCGTACGCGGCGCGCGAGCCGTACCGCCCGCGCCGTCACCGGCTGCCCGATCAGGACACCGGCCAGGACGAGCGCCAGGCCGCCCCACTGCTGCCCGCCCAGCGTCTCGGCCGCGACCAGCGTCCCGAGCAGGACGCCGGTGACCGGGTTGAGCAGGCCGATCAGCCCGACCCCGGCCGCCGTGAGGTGCCGCAGCCCGGTGAACCAGGCGGCGAAGGCGACGGCCGTACCGACCGTGGTGACGTAGCCGAAGCCCAGCAGCGCGCGGCCGTCCAGGGCGGGCGGCGCGCCCTCAACCGCGGCGGCGACCGGCAGCAGGACGAGCGCGCCCGCGACGAGCTGCCAGGCCGTGGAGGACAGGACGTCCACGGCGCCGCCCCAGCGCTTGGCCAGGATGTAGCCGATCGAGGACATGGTCATGGCGGCGACGGACGCGAGCAGGCCGAGCGGGTCGATGCCGTCCGAGCCGTCGAGCACCATCAGGCACACGCCCGCGATGCCGACGCAGGCGCCGAGCAGCGGCAGCGCGCGCGGGCGCTCGGACAGCAGCGGCCAGGCGAGCAGCGTCATCACGACGGGCGAGGTGGCCATGACGGTGGACGCGACGCTGGTCGGCAGGAGCTGCGCGGCGACGTACACGAGCGCGAAGAACGCGCCCATGTTGAGCGTGCCGAGCACCAGCGACTTCCACCACCACGCGCCGCGCGGCGCCCGCCTGCGGACCGCCAGCAGGAGCAGCCCGGCGGGCAGGGCGCGCAGCACCGCGCCGTACAGCGGGTAGTCGGCGGGCAGCGCCTCGCGGGTGACGTAGTACGTCGTGCCCCAGGCGACCGGGGCGACGGCGGTGACGAGGGACCACCGCACATTAGCTTCCATGGAAGCTAATGTAGCTTCCTCGGAAGGTATTGTGGAGGGCATGAGCGCACGCAGATCGCTGGACTCGCCCGAACCGCTCGATCACGTCGCCCGGATCCAGCGGGAGTGGGCCCGCGAACGGCCGGACGTGGACGTACGGCCGCAGGGCGTCATCGGCCGGCTGCACCGGCTCGCGGGCCGCCTCACCGAGGAGCTGTGCGTCGTCTACCGCGAACACGGCCTCGGCGAGGGCGACTTCGACGTCCTGGCCGCGCTGCGCCGCGCGGGCGCCCCCTTCGAGCGGGCGCCCTCGGAGCTGGCCGAGCACACCATGGTCACGACCGGCGCGATGACCAAACGGATCGACCGCCTGGAGCGCGCGGGTCTGGCGACCCGGCGCCCCAGCGAACTCGACGGCCGGGGCCGGGTGGTCGCGCTCACCGCGCACGGCCGCGAGGTCATCGACCGCGCCTTCACGGCCCACATGGCCAATGAGCGCCGCCTGCTGGGCGCCCTGACCGGCGACGAGGCCGCGCAGCTCGAAGCCCTGCTGACGAAGTGGCTGGCCCGGGTCGAACCGCCCGGCGAGTGACCCGGCCGGTCCGTGGCGGACTCAGTCCTCCGGGTCGAGGTCGACGCGCATCGTGAGCAGGTTGGTCCCGAACGCCCGGACCGCCGCGCTGTTGAACTTCGGCAGCCGCTTCAGCCGCTCACGCGGGTCGTCGTCGTCCACGAGGGCGGCCGTACCGGCGTGCCACTTGCCCTTGATCTGTACGCGCACGCGCGGGTCCGCCTCGATGTTCCGCACGTACTGCGACTGCCGGCCGAATTCACTGACCCACCAGAAGGTGGTCCCCTCCAGCGCACCCCCCACCGGCGTCCGCCGCGGCTTCCCGCTCACCCGCCCGGTCGTCTCCACCACCGCCGCCCCCGGCGTGAACGCCGCCGTCCGCCGCGCCACCGGATTCACCACCCACCGCTGCCCCCAGACCACCAGCCCACGACCCGCCACACCCACCACTCCCTCATCCACCCGCACCAACCCAACACCCCCCCCTTCTACCCCCCACCCGCCTCAACCCCCCGTCATTCCCGGCTCCTCCGCCGTGCGCAATGCCCGCACTTCTCCGTGGGCGGATCCACCCCCCGACCGCGAACCCACCCAGCCGAAGCCCCGCCATCGGCGAACACCCCCGCGCCAACGGGCTCACAAAGGGCGGGCGCGGGCCGCCCAGCGAAAGCCCGCCGCCCCTTCGGCATTCCCCGCCTACGGCGGGGCCGGGTTGCACAGAGCGGGCGCGGGCCCCCCGCCCGAAGAGCCACCGCCGACCCTTCGGCAACCCGCCGCCTCCGGCGAACACCCCACACGCGGCAGCGGGTTCGCACCCGCCGGGCGCGGGCCCGCCCAGCGGAAGGCCGCCGACCCCTCGGCAACCCGCCGCTTTCGGCGGACGCACCCGGCCGGGGCGGGATCGCGCAAGGCGGGCGCGGGCGCCCCGCCCGACGAGCCACCGCCGACCCTTCGGCAACCCCCCGCCTCCGGCGGACGCACCCGGCCGGGGCGGGGTTGCACAGGGTGGACACGGAACCGTCGCCGGATGGCGGGATGGTGCTGATGTGGTGTGGGTTGACGTGAGCATGTTTGGCGGAGCCAATTCATTGGGGATGATTCCCGCGGCGTTCTTCGCGCGTAGATCCTTACGACAGCAGGGCCGTTGACGCTGGAGCCGCTTGATGCAACACCCTGTGCAGCCAGAAATCAGAGCGTTACCCCGTCCCCCCACTCACCCCCACACCCCCCACCCTCACCCCCCACCGTCACCGCCATCGCGGTCTACCGCTCAGAGCCATCTTGACATGTCCACCTCAGCGCACCCCGGCGCAACTCGTTGCTGAAGTGATCGCTGAAGCGATCGTCCCGCCGATGGAGGTTCCGTGAACCGCACCAAGTCCCTCTCCATGCTGGCCACGTTGGTCATGGGCGCCGCCCTGGCCCTCGTGGGCGTCAGCCCGGCCCACGCCGCAGGCCCCGCCTATGTCGCCCTGGGCGACTCGTACTCGGCCGGAAACGGCGCGGGAAACTACGACAGCGCCAGCGGCGACTGTCACCGCAGCTTCAGCGCCTACCCGTACCTGTGGAAGAACGCGCACGCCCCGTCCTCCTTCGCCGACACCGCCTGTTCCGGCGCGGTGACCTCGGACGTGCTGAACAACCAGCTCGGCCCGCTCAACTCCTCCACCGGCCTGGTCACCATCACCATCGGCGGCAACGACGCGGGCTTCTCCGACGTCATGACCGCCTGTGTGACCGGCTCCGACAGCGACTGCGTCAACCGGGTGAACACGGCGGAGAACTTCGTCAGGAACACGCTGCCCGCCCGCCTCGACGCGGTCTACAACGCGATCCACGCCAAGGCCCCCTCGGCGCACGTCGTCGTCCTGGGCTACCCCGACATGTACACCCTCAACACCTTCTGCGTCGGCCTCAGCGCCACCAAGCACGCCAAGATCGACGAGGCCGCCGACGTGCTCGACACCACCACCGCGGCCCGCGCCGCCGCGCACGGCTTCTCCTTCGGCGACGTCCGCTCGACGTTCAAGGGCCACGAGCTGTGCTCGGGCGACGCCTACCTCCACTCGCTGGTCATCTCGCCGAGCTGGGAGTCGTACCACCCGACCGCGACCGGCCACTCCAGCGGCTACCTGCCGGTGCTCAACGCCAACGACTGACGCCCGCCCCGACCCGGCCGAAGGCCCCCCGCCCGCTCAACCCCCCACCGGGCAGGGGGCCTTCGCGTACGCACGTCGCGGCGGCGGCGGCCTCAGAATTCGACGTCCTTCGTCGGGACCGTCCCCGCCGTGCGGCCGGGGGCCGCCTGGAAGCTCCAGTAGAGATTGGTGTGGGCGATCACCTGGGCCGGGGGCGGCGCGCCCCACTCGGTCAGATCCTCCGTCGTGTGGGCGTCCCCGACCAGCGTCGTGTCGTATCCCCGCACGAACGCGCCGTGCAGCGTGGAGCGGACGCACGCGTCGGTCTGGCCGCCGACGACGATCAGGCGCCCGACGCCGAGACCGGCCAGGACCTCCTCCAGGTCGGTGTCCTCGAAGGAGTCGCCGTACACCTTGTCGATGTGCGGCTCGGCGTCGTCCGCGCCCAGTTCCGGCGCGATCCGCCACGGCTCGCTGCCTTTCGTCCGGTCCTCGCCGGAGTCCTGGACCCAGACCACCGGGGCCTGTTTCTCCCGCGCCCGCGCGACCAGCGCGGCGATGTTGGCGACCACCGCGTCCCGTTCGTGGCAGCCGTCGAGCACGCCCACCTGCGAGTCCACCACGAGGAGTGCGGTGTGCGGCCGGTTCTTGAGAGTGGTCATGGTCTTTCCCCCTTGCTCACGCGCCGTTCTGCTCACGCCCTGCGTCGCACAGAGCGTCACGTCCTGCGTCCCGTCCGGCGTCACGTCGGGCGTCACGCTCCGTGTCGGTCTCCGCCACCGTAACCCCCGCCACTGACAACGGGCCCGACGATCTCTTTGCCGTATCGAGCCGCGCATTCAGGTGATTCCGGTACGAAGGGCGATTTTCAGCCACCTAGTATCTGGTTCCGTGACAGACGGGAAGAGCCGGCGGCGACCGGCCGACCACACCAGCGGGACGGGCGGCAGCGCGACCGACGTGGTCGTCCTCGGGGCCGGTCCCGCCGGCCTCGTGCTCGGCAACATCCTTGTGGACCGGGGGATCGACTGCGTCGTGCTGGAACGGGCCGGGGCCGCGCGGGTGCGGACCCGTGCGCGCGCGGGATTCCTGGCGGCCAACACCGTACGGATTCTCGAACGGCACGGCCTCGCCGAGGGGTTGCGGCGGCGCGGGCAGCCCCACAGCACCTGCGAGTTCCGTACCGAGGACGGCCGGTTCCGGCTGGACTACGGCGCGCTCGGACAGCGCGAACCGCATACCGTCTACCCCCAACAGGACCTGGTGAGCGACTTGTTGACCCGGTTCCAGGAACGGGGCGGGCAGATTCGTTTCGGCACCGAGGCCGTGGCCGTACGCGACGTCGACGGCGAGCGGCCCGAGGTCGTCGTGCGCGAGGCCGACGGACGGCCGGGCCTGTGGCGGGCGCGGTACGTGGCCGGTTGCGACGGGCGGCACGGCGCCGCCCGGCGTTCGCTGCCGCCCGGCGCCGTCCGCCACCACCGCGATCACGGCGTGACCTGGCTCGGTCTGCTCGCCGAGGCGCCGCCCAGCCTGGACGCGGTCGGATACGCGGTGCACGAGCGCGGGTTCGCCGGGCACATGGCCAGGACCAGCGAGGTCACCCGCTACTACCTCCAGTACGAGCGCGGCGCCCCGGCCGACGCCTGGCCGGCGGAGCGGATCTGGGACGAGCTGGAACTGCGCATGCGGGCACGGGAGTTCGGGCCGCTGCGGCGCGGCCGGTTCGTCCAGCGGTCCGTCGTCGACCTGGAGTCCGACGTGCTCGAACCCCTGCGCCACGGCGCGCTGTTCCTCGTCGGCGACGCCGCCGGTCTGATCAGCCCGTCCGCCGCGAAGGGCGCCAATCTGGCCGTACTCGAAGCGGCGGTCCTGGCCGACGCCCTGGCCGCCGATCTCACGGCCGGGGACCCGCGCGGCCTCGACGCCTACTCGGCGCGCTGCCTGACGCACATCTGGCGGGCGCAGGAGTTCTCGCACTGGATGATCGGGCTGCTGCACGGCCCGACCGGCGCGGACGGCGAGTCGCTGTTCCACAACTCCCTGCGCCGCGCCCGCCTCGCCTCATTGCGCACGTCGCGCAGCCAGCAGGACTGGTTCGCCGAGCATTACGTCGGCGTCTAGCCGTTCCGGCCCGCCGCCCCAACCACCCGCCCGCACAACGCCGTTCACGCATCCCCGTACGTGCGGCCGCATCCCGCACCGCCGCATCCCGTACCGCCGCATCCCCGCACCCGTCTCGCGTACACCCGTCCGCGTACACCCGTACGCGGACGACCGAACCCCGGAACGAATGAGGGTCCCCCCGCACATGATCACGGCACTGTCGGGCGAGACGTCCGACGCGTCCCGCCTGCGCGCGACGGTCGACTTCGTCAGGGAGCAGGACACCGCCACGCTGCTCCGGCTCCTGCTTCCCGGGCTCGACGGCCCGGAGTTGCGGGCGCTGGCGGAGCGCTGCGCCTTCTCGCACGCGGCGCTGCTCGTCTTCCCGTCCGGCCGGGCGGAGTTGGAGGCCACGCTCGCCGACTGCGGGCTGGTCGCGGACGCGCCGCCGACGCCGAGCGTCGTCGTACGCGAGCGGCTGGCCGTACGGCACAAGCGGCGCGCGGCGGAGCTGGACGTCGCGATTCTGCGGCCGGCGGTGGAGTGCCGGGACGGGGTACGGCGGACGGTCGAGGTGTTCGCGCTGACCGTGCCACCGGGCTCCGGCCTCGGCGAGGTCGCGGCGTACGAGCGGGAGCGGCAGCACGAGACGCATGTCGCCTTCGAGGTCAAGGCACCGGACCCGCTGATGCTGCGCGGTCTGTGCGCGGCCTTCGGGCAGTACGGCGCGACGCCCGACGGCGGCGGCTACAACCCGCACGAGAACGGCACGGTGTTCTACTTCGCCGCGCCCGCCGAGGCCAAGGCCGGTTACGGGCGGGTGGAGTTGTACGTGCCGGGCGACCACCGCGACCTGCTCGACGCGCACTTGGAGGCGCATCGGGCGCGGCAGCCCGCCGAGACCTTGCTGCGGCTGCTGACCGGGGCGTGGACGACGCAGGCGCTGGCCGCGTTCGCGCGGCTGGGGGCGGCGGACGCGATGGACGGGGAGCGGGGCGTCGGCCTGCCCGAACTGGCCCACACGGTCGGCGCGTTGGCACCCAACCTGGCCACCTTGCTGCGGTACCTCACCATGCTCGGCGTGGTGAGCGAGGACCGCGACGGCTTCCGGCTCACGGACGCCGGCGGGCTGCTGCGGGCGGACGCCGAGGGGTCGATGCGGTCGCTGGCGCTGATGTACGGGGGGCCGTTCTACGCGTCCTTCGCCGGGCTCGACCACACCGTGCGCACCGGACAGGTCGCCTTCGAACGGCACTTCGGCGAGAACCACTTCGAGCACTTCGCCCGCGATCCCGAACTCGCCGGGCTGTTCGACCAGTCGATGGCCGCCGGCGCCCGGATGTTCGACCCGCTGCCCGACCACCCGGTCCTCGTCGCGGCGGCCGGAGCGGCGGCCGGAAGGGCGGCCGAAGCGGCGGCCGAAGGAGCCGAAGGAGCCACCGTGGTCGACATCGCGGGCGGCAACGGCGAACTGCTCGGCCGAATCCTTTCCGCACACCCCCGCCTGCGCGGTGTCCTGCTGGAGCGCCCGCACACCGTCGAGACCGCCCGCCGCCTGCTCGGCGCGGCCGGTCACACCGGGCGGTGCGCCTTCCTCCCGGGCTCCTTCGCCGACGTGCCCGCGGGCGGCGACGTCTACGTTCTGTCCCGCGTCCTGCACGACTGGGACGACGACCGCTGCCGCGAGATCCTGCGGCACTGCGCCCGCGCGATGTCCCCGACCGCCGAACTGCTCGTCGTGGAACGCGTCCTGCCCGACGACGGCTCGGCCTCCCTGGCCACCGCCTGGGACCTGCACATGATGTGCAACGTCGGCGGTCGAGAACGCCGCGCCGACCACTACGCCCGGCTGTTCGCCGACGCGGGCCTCACCCTTGTCGGCCGCTCGCCCCTCCCCCTGGACGGCACCGTCCTGCACGTCCGCAGGGCCTGAGCCGCGCCCCCGCACACGAAGCCGAAGCCGAAGCCATAGCCATAGCCGTAGCCGAAGCCATAGCCGTACCCATAGCGGTAGGAAGGAACCCGCCACGGGCGCACGGCTCCAGGAGCCGTGCGCCCGACGCGTCAGCCCTTGACGCAGACGACCTGCTTCAGCTTGGCCACCACCTCGACCAGGTCGCGCTGCTGGTCGATGACCTGGTCGATGGGCTTGTAGGCGGCCGGGATCTCGTCGACGACGCCGGAGTCCTTGCGGCACTCGACGCCGCGGGTCTGGTCCTCCAGATCGCGGGTGGTGAAGCGGCGCTTGGCCGCGTTCCGGCTCATGCGGCGGCCGGCGCCGTGGGAGGCGGAGTTGAACGCGGCGGAGTTGCCGAGGCCGCGGACGATGTAGGAACCGGTCCCCATGGAGCCGGGGATGATGCCGTGGTCGCCGGAGCCCGCGCGGATGGCGCCCTTGCGGGTGACCAGGAGGTCCATGCCGTCGTAGCGCTCCTCCGAGACGTAGTTGTGGTGGCAGGAGATGACCTCGTCGAAGGTCGGCCGGGCCTTCTTGAACTCCTTGCGGATGACGTCCTGGAGGAGCGCCATCATGATGGCGCGGTTCTTCTTGGCGTACTCCTGCGCCCAGAACAGGTCGTTGCGGTACGCGGCCATCTGCGGGGTGTCCGAGACGAAGACCGCGAGGTCGCGGTCGACCAGGCCCTGGTTGTGCGGGAGCTTCTGCGCCTGGCCGATGTGGAACTCGGCCAGCTCCTTGCCGATGTTGCGGGAGCCGGAGTGCAGCATCAGCCATACGGCGCCGGACTCGTCGAGGCAGACCTCCACGAAGTGGTTGCCGCCGCCGAGCGTGCCCATCTGCTTGGTCGCGCGGTCGGCGCGGAACCTCACGGCCTCCGCGAGCCCGTCGAAACGGTCCCAGAAGGAGTCCCAGCCGGAGGTCGCCATGCCGTGGAAGCGGCCGGGCGCGACCGGGTCGTCGTGCATGCCGCGTCCGACCGGAATCGCCTGCTCCACCTGGGAGCGCAGCCGGGAGAGGTCGCCGGGCAGGTCGTTCGCCGTCAGGGAGGTCTTGACCGCGCTCATACCGCACCCGATGTCGACGCCGACCGCCGCGGGGCAGACCGCGCCGTGCATCGCGATGACGGAACCGACCGTGGCGCCCTTGCCGTAGTGGACGTCCGGCATGACGGCCAGGCCCTTGATCCACGGCAGCGAGGAGACATTGCGGAGCTGCTGCATCGCGACGTCCTCGACCGTGGTCGGGTCCGTCCACATCCGGATCGGCACCCGGACACCCGGCACCTCGGTATAAGACATGACAATCCCCCGTAAACGGCAAAATCAAGGATGCCTCACGCGATAAAACCGCCCCAAGAGGTGGTTTGGGTGAAGCTTGCGGTAGACATTGTGTCCACGGCGCACCCGCTCACGCCAAAGGTTTAGCGCGCGGGAGCGGCAGAACCTGAGGGGAAGGGGGCCCGCCCAGTGCGGTCCACGCGAAGTGTCCCGGCGGCGCGAGGTGCCCAGGCGACGCGACGTGCTCCGGCGGGACGCGGCCTCCCGGCCGCCGTCGGCACGGCCGTGACCGCGGTGGCGCTGGCCCTGGCCACGCTCGGCGCGTGCACCGGCGGCGGGGACTCGGCGGGTTCCGCCTCGGACCAGAAGGCGCAGCTCGCGGGCGGCGGCAGTGCGAGCACGGTCTCGCCCGCGCCGCCCGGCAAGTACCAGACGCTGCCCGCCCCCTGCACGGCCGTCGGCCAGGAGCTGCTCAAGTCCCTGGTTCCCGCCGTCCCCGACGTCGCGGGCTCGGAGTCGCTCACGTACGACACGGACCGCCGGGTCGGCTGCTCCTGGCGCGGCACCCGGGCCGACGGCACGTCGAACACCCTGAAGATCGACCTCGAACGCGTCGTGTCGTACGACCCGGCCGTCAGCGACGAGGTCCAGGCCGACCTCGACTTCTCCAACGAGGCGGCCGACGCCTCGATCCCGCCGCTGTCGTCCTCCGCCACCCCGAGCGGCCAGCAGACGACCGCCACGCCGACCGGCGGTACGACGAACGGCAACAATTCCACCACCGGCAGCGGTACGAACGGCGGCAACGGTACGAGCACGGGGTCGGCGACGAGTTCCGGCACGGCCGGTGGCGGCGGCACCGACCTCCTCCCCCGCCGCCTCACCGATGTGGGAAACGCCGCATTTATCAATGACGTCCTCAAGCCCCACGCACAGCCTCCCCGCCGCGACGTGACACTGGTTTTCCGCACCGCCAACGTCCTGGTGACCGTCACTTACGCGGAGTCGTCACCCCGTGGCAGTACGCCACCGGACAGCGCTGACCTGCAAAAAGGCGCCCAGCAGGTCGCGGAGCAGCTCCTGAGTAAAGTCAAGGACTGACCGGGGGCCGACAGCGCGGCCCTTTAGGGTGACCCCCATGGAACGTCGACACACCGCCTCCCGCCTCGCTCTGCTGCTCGCCTGTGCGGCCGTCCCCGCGATGGCTCTCGCGGGATGCTCGTCCGGTTCGGGATCATCCGACGCGAAGTCCTCGGCCTCCTCCTCCACGGGTTCCGGCCCGTCCGGCGGCTCGGCCACCCCGACCCTCGCGCCCGCGAAGTTCGCCGCGCTCCCGGCGTCCTGCAAGGCGATCACGCAGGCCACCGTGAACGCGCTGGTGCCCAAGGCCAAGACGCCCGGCGGCACCCCGGTGAAGTCCGACGACATCACCTCGCGCGCCGGCTGCTCCTGGACGGGCAACGGCAAGGACGGCTACCAGTACCGCTGGCTGTCGGTCACCCTTCAGCGCTTCACGTCCTCCACCGCGCTCGGCACGGCCGAGGACCAGGCGAAGAAGCGGTACACCGAGCAGGTCGGCACGTTGAACCAGGTCCCCGGCGCGGCCTCCGCCACCCTCACCGGCCTCGGCGACCAGGCGGCCTCGGTGGTCAGCAAGGCCACCGTCGCGAAGGTCACCTCGCAGAACGACTCGGTGGTCGTCCGCAGCGGCAATGTCGTGGTCCTGGTGGAGTTCAACGGCGCGGGCCTCGAGGGCAAGAAGAACCCGTCGGCCGGCGACGTACAGAGCGGTGCGCAACGGGCGGCCAAGGAGGCCGTCGCGGCGGTCGCGGCGGCGAACGCGTAACAACTCCCGCTCCCCTCGCCCCGGTATTCGCGCGTTTGTACGGCGTTCGTTCGTCAACGCCGCGCCTCTCCTTCTCACCCGTATGGCAGTCTGGGGCCCGCCGGAGCCGGTACGGCTCCGGTCCGCCAGTGAGGCTGGAGCCAAGGGGTAGGAGGGGTCGCGGGTGGCCGCGATACGTTTGACCCGGACGCACCGCATATTGATCGGCGTGGTCGTCACCGGAGCGGTGGTGATCGCGGGGATCGGCTTCGCCGGTTCGTACGCGGCCGTGCGCTCGCTCGCCCTGGACAAGGGCTTCGGCTGGTTCGCGAACGTCTTCCCGATCGGCGTGGACGCGGGCATCGTCGTCCTGCTCGCGCTCGACCTGCTGCTGACCTGGCTGCGCATCCCGTTCCCGCTGCTGCGGCAGACCGCGTGGCTGCTGACGGCCGCGACGATCGCCTTCAACGGCGCCGCCGCCTGGCCCGACCCGCTCGGCGTCGGCATGCACGCGATCATCCCGGTGCTGTTCGTGGTCTCGGTGGAGGCCGCCCGGCACGCGATCGGGCGGATCGCCGACATCACCGCCGACAAGCACATGGAGTCGGTGCGCATCACGCGCTGGATCCTCGCCCCCATCCCCACCTTCCGGCTGTGGCGCCGGATGAAGCTGTGGGAACTGCGGTCGTACGAGGAAACGATCCGGCGCGAGCAGGACCGCCTGGTCTACCGGGCGCGGCTGCGGGCGCGGTACGGCGTCGCCTGGCGTCGCAAGGCCCCGGTCGAGGCGATCATGCCGCTGCGGCTGGCGAAGTACGGGGTGCCGCTGGCGGAGACGGCCGACGCCGGACTCGAAGCGGCGGGCATCGAGATCACGCGCCCCGCCAAGGAGTTGACGGCCGGGCCCGAGTCGGCCGCGCCGATCGCGGCGGAGGCCGCGGAGCCGGTGACGGCGGCGCCGTCGAAGGCCGCCGCGAACGGGACGGTCAACGGGGCGGTGAACGGGGCGGTGAACGGCCATGTGAACGGCCACGCCCTCCCGAACGGCGTTCCCGACCTCGCGGCCGAGGCGGCTGCGGCCCTCGCGGAGGCGGCCCGGCAGCAGCAAAGCGCCCAGCAGAACGGACTCGCGGGCGGACAACCGTCCGGACAGCAGGCGGGGCAGCAGGACGGGCGCCAGTTCCAGCCGCAGTCGGAGTTCGAGCACCAACAGGCGTACGAGCAGCGGCAGTTCGAACAGTTCCAGCAGTATCAGCAGTACAACCAGCAGCCGTACCCGCAGGAGTGGCCCCAGCAGGACATGCCGGGCGCGCACGACAGCCCGTGGTTCGCCGCCGCCCAGCTCCAGGCCCAGCGCGAGCAGCAGGCGTTCATGGCGCAGCAGATGCAACAGGCCCAGCAGCAGGGGCAGCAGGGCCAACAGATCCAGCAGCAGCCGGAGCCGGAGCAGCCGCAGATCATGGTCCCGGCCGGCCCCAACCGGTCGCGCCCGCTGGGCGGTTCCGGACTGAACGGCAGCGCCGCCGCCGCGCAGCAGCGCTTCCAGCAGGGCCCCGAGCCGCAGTACGCCGCTCCGGAGCCGGAAGCGGTGCCCGCACCCGAGCCGGAGCAGCCTCCGGCGCCGGAATTCGTCTCGGGCCTCGAATTCCCCGACGGCATCTCGCAGGACGAGGCGTTCTTCGGCGCCTACCGCCGCTACGTCCGCGAATTCGGCACCTTCCCCAATGCCCGGCAGTTCGCCCGCTACCTCTCCGACATGTACACCGGTACGCCGCCGGAGGAGCGCGAGCTGGTCCCGTCCCTGCGCGACCTGCGCTACCGCTTCCAGTCCGAGTCCGACACCGAGCACATCCCGTAGACCGGGGGCCGTGAACCACAGGCCGCAGGCCGGGGGCCACGCATACGACGGGGGCGGAACCGCGGTCGCGGTCCCGCCCCCGATGCCGTACGAGCCCCTACGCGCCCTCGCCCTCGCCCGCGCCCAGCAGCGTGCGGACGCGGTCGGCGCCCACCGCGAGGAGCAGCGTCGGAAGGCGCGGACCGGTGTCGCGGCCGACCAGCAGCTCGTAGAGCAGGGCGAAGAACGACCGCTGGGCGACCTTCAGCTCAGGAGTCGGCTTGGCGTCCGGCTCAAGACCGGCCAGCACCTTGGGCACGGCGTAGACGAGGGTCGTCAGACCGTCCAGCGACCAGTGCGAGTCGAGGCCGTCCACCAGGAGCTTGAGCCCGGCGCGCTCGCTGTCGCCGAGGGCGGCGAGGCGGGCGGTGTCGGGCTCGGCGCGCACCACGGTGCGCTGCTCGGCCGGCACCTGGGTGGTGATCCAGGACTCGGCGCGGTCGAGCCGGGGCCGCACCTCGTCCAGCGAGCCGATCGGCCGGTCCGGGTCCAGCTCGGTCAGGATGCGCAGCGTCTGGGCCTCGGCGCCCGCCGTGATGTCGGCGACGGACGCCAGCGTGCGGTACGGCAACGGCCGCGCGGTACGCGGCAGCTCACCGGCGGCGGTGCGGGCGGCCCTGCTGTGCGCGGCGACGTCGGCCGGGAGCGCGGTGCCCTCGGCGACCTTCCGCTCCAGCGCGTCCCACTCGTCGTAGAGCCGCTGGATCTCCTGGTCGAAGGCGATCTTGAAGGACTGGTTGGGGCGGCGGCGGGCGTAGAGCCAGCGCAGGATCTGCGGCTCCATGATCCGCAGCGCGTCGGCGGGGACGGGCACACCTCCCTTGGACGACGACATCTTGGCCATGCCGGAGATGCCGACGAAGGCGTACATCGGGCCGATCGGCTGCTTCCCGCCGAAGATCGGGCCGACGATCTGCCCGCCGACCTGGAACGACGAGCCCGGCGAGGAGTGGTCGACGCCCGACGGCTCGAAGATCACGCCCTCGTACGCCCAGCGCATCGGCCAGTCGACCTTCCACACCAGCTTGCCGCGGTCGAACTCCTCCAGCCGGACCGTCTCCCCGTGCCCGCAGGCGCAGGTGTACGTCAGCTCGGTCGTCTCGTCGTCGTACGCGGTGACCGTGGTGAGGTCCTTGCCGCAGACCGCGCAGTACGGCTTGTACGGGAAGTAGCCCACGCCGGAGCCGCTGCCGTCGTCCTCGCCCGCCGCGCCCGAGCCCTCGGCGGCCTCCAGCTCGGCCGCGTCCACCGGCTTCTGCGACTGCTGCTTGGCCGGGGCCTTCTTCGTCCGGTACTGGTCGAGGATCGCGTCGATGTCGGCGCGGTGCCGCACCGCGTGCAGGATCTGCGCGCGGTAGGCGCCCGCCTGATACTGGGCGGTCTGGCTGATGCCGTCGTACTCCACGCCCAACTCGGCCAGCGACGCGGCCATCTGCGCCTTGAAGTGCTCCGCCCAGTTCGGATACGAGGACCCGGCGGGCGCGGGCACCGAGGTCAGCGGCTTGCCGATGTGCTCGGCCCACGACTCGTCGACCCCGGGGATGCCGACCGGGACCTTGCGGTACCGGTCGTAGTCGTCCCAGGAGATCAGGTGCCTGACCTCGTGCCCGCGCCTGCGCACCTCGTCGGCGACCAGGTGCGGGGTCATGACCTCGCGCAGATTCCCGAGGTGGATCGGGCCCGAGGGGCTGAGCCCGGACGCGACGACAACGGGTTTCCCGGGTGCGCGGCGCTCCGACTCGGCGATGACGTCGTCCGCGAAACGGGAGACCCAGTCGGCCTCGTTGCTCTCAGCCACGGTCCTCTTCTTCCTGAGGGTTCGATGGGGGTGTTCCGACGGCTCCGATTCTCCCAGACATCCGGCCCCCGATCGCCAGCGGATAACCCGGCCTGTGGATAACTCGCCCGCTCCGTCCCCACCTGTGGATAACCGGCTCGGCCCATCGGGGCTCGCGTGGGACACTGGGACCTCGCCTCACCGCGAGGCGAAGTCCGCTATCCACGACACACGGAACGGCACACCCATGGCCTCGGTCACCTCCCTGTCCGCTTCACTCCAGCAGCGTGTCTCGGCCGCCCTCGCGGCCGCCGTGCCGTCGGCCGACGGTGCCGACCCGCTGCTGCGCCGAAGCGACCGGGCCGACTTCCAGGCCAACGGCGTGCTGGGCCTCGCCAAGAAGGCGAAGGCCAATCCCCGGGAGCTGGCCGCCGCCGTGCTGGCCGGGCTGCCCGCGGACGGCCCCGACGGCCTGATCGGCGAGATCGAGGTGTCAGGACCCGGCTTCCTCAACATCTCGGTCACGGACACCGCGATCACCGCCAACCTCGCGCTGCGGGCAGCGGACGACCGGCTCGGCGTACCCCTGGCCGAGCACCCCGGCACCACCGTCATCGACTACGCGCAGCCGAATGTCGCCAAGGAGATGCACGTCGGGCACCTGCGGTCCTCCGTCATCGGCGACGCGATCGTGCGGATTCTGCGGTTCAGCGGCGAGACGGTGATCCCGCGGCACCACATCGGCGACTGGGGCACCCAGTTCGGCATGCTCGTCCAGTACCTGATGGAGCACCCGGACGAGCTGGAGAGCACACAGACCACCGCGGACTCCGCGGTGGCCGGTGAGGCGTCGATGTCCCGGCTCGACCGGCTCTACAAGTCGTCGCGGACGCTCTTCGACTCCGACGAGGCGTTCAAGGACCGGTCCCGCAAGCGGCTGGTCGAGCTCCAGTCGGGCGACGCGGAGACGCTGAAGATCTGGCAGTGGCTGGTCGACGAGTCGCTGATCTACTTCCACTCCGTCTACGACAAGCTCGACATCGCGATCCAGGACGAGGACATCGTCGGCGAGTCCGGGTACAACGACATGCTGGTGGAGACCAGCGACCTGCTGGAGAAGTCCGGTGTCGCGGTCCGGTCCGACGGCGCGCTGTGCGTGTTCTTCGACGACATCAAGGGCAAGGACGGCGAGCCGGTCCCGCTCATCGTCCGCAAGTCCGACGGCGGCTTCGGCTACCCGGCCACCGACCTGTCGGCGGTGCGGGACCGGACGCAGAATCTGCACGCCACCACCTTGCTGTACGTAGTGGACGCCCGGCAGGCGCTGCACTTCCGGATGGTCTTCGAGACCGCCCGGCGGGCGGGCTGGCTGACCGACGAGGTCACCGTCAAGCACATCCCGTTCGGCACGGTGCTCGGCAAGGACGGCAAGCCGTTCAAGACCCGGGCGGGCGAGAGCGTCAAGCTGGAGGACCTGCTGGACGAGGCGGTGGAGCGGGCGACGGCCGTCGTCAAGGAGAAGGACACCAAGGGCGAGCTGTCGGACGCGGAGGTCGCCGAGCGCGGCGCCGAGGTCGGCATCGGCGCGGTGAAGTACGCGGACCTGTCCACGTCCCTGGGCCGGGACTACGTCTTCGACCTGGACCGGATGGTGTCGCTCAACGGCGACACGAGCGTGTACATCCAGTACGCGTACGCCCGGATCCAGTCGATCATCCGGCGCTCGGGCGACGCGCGGCCCGCGGCCCACCCCGAGCTGCCGCTGGCACCCGCCGAGCGCGCGCTGGGGCTGCTGCTCGACGAGTTCGGCGAGGCGCTGGCCTCGACGGCGGAGACGTACGAGCCGCACAAGCTCGCCGCGTATCTCTTCTCGGTGGCCTCGGCGTTCGCGACGTTCTACGAGCAGTGCCCGGTCCTCAAGGCGGACAGCCCCGCCGTGGTGGAGAACCGGCTCTTCCTCTGCGACGTCACCGCCCGCACCCTGCGGCAGGGTCTGACGCTGCTCGGTATCCGTACCCCCGAGCGCCTCTAGGAGCTAGGACCCCTCGGGCCCCTCCGGCTCGCGGAAGATCGCCGCTGTGTCGAAGTCCCCCTGGACGACGTCGTAGGCGAGCGCCGCGAGCCGCAGGTGGTGCGCGCGGGCGTAGCGGCGGAAGGCGCCGAAGGCGTCGTCCACCGACAGACCCCAGCGCTCGGCCAGCACGCCCTTGGCCTGCTCGATCACGATCCGGTTGGTCAGCGCGGTCTGGAGCTGCACGCGCTCGACCTGGCTGCGCTCCAGGGTCCGCTGCTGGAGGATCGCGATCGTGGCGATGTCCGCGAGCGCCTGCGCCAGCAGCCGGTCCTCCTCGCTGATCGGCGTCGACTCGCGCTGGAAGAGGCTGAGCGCGCCCACCACCCGCTGCCGCAGCCGCATCGGGAAGGCGTGGGTGCGGACGAATCCGGCCTCGGTGGCCCGCGTGGTGAAGTGCGGCCAGCGGGTCCGGGTGATCGGCGCGGTCAGGTCCACGTCGATGCGGGCGTCGCCGGTGCGGAAGCACTCCACGCACGGGCCCTGGTCGTGCTGGGACGCGAAGAGTTCCAGCAGCCGGGTGCTCTCGTCGGACGCGGCCAGCGGGTGCAGCGTGCCGTGCTCGTCCACGAGCAGGATGCCGACCGTCGCGATGTCCAGCAGTTCCGCGCAGCGCTGGGCGAGCCGCTGGAGGAAGTCGATGATGTCGAAGTCGTCGGTGAGCGAGTCGGCGACCTCCACGAAGACTTCGGTGAGGCGTTGCACACGCGTCATGGGGATCAGTCCTTGTCTGCTGCGGTGGAGGGGAGGGTGCCGTCGCCGTTGACATCGAGGCGCAGCCGTCTGGCCACCACATCATGCGCCACGACGCGGATGGGCCGCCCGCTCCGGAAGGCGTGCGCCCGCAGCCGCAGGAGCGCGTCCGCGAGCGGGAGGCCGAGTTGCACGCTCGCCATGCCCGCCGCCTGGTGGACGACGGCGCTGTACAGCGTGCCGGGCAGTTCGGCGCCGCCCTCGTCCCCCAGGTAGCGGGCGGCCAGCGCGTCGGCGAGGACGAGGGCGTCGCCGGTCTGTTCGGTGCCGAGCGCCCCGGCCGTGGCGCGTACGGCGGTCAGCACGCCGATCCGGATGGCGCCGAGCGCGATCGGGAAGCAGAACACCGCGCGGACCGGCAGCCGTTCGGCCTCCGGCACCAGCGCGGGCCAGCGGTCGGCGCGCACGCGGCGCAGGTCGGGTGCCAGGACGGCGTGGCCGGTACGTACGGCGTCGGCGGCCGGGCCCTCGCCGACCGTGTACTGCAAGTCCTCGAAGGCACGGCTCAACGGGCCGGAGCACCAGAGCACTTCGGCCGCCTCCCGGCTCCCCGGGGTCTTCCGCGGCGAGGTGTCCCCCGCCAGGGCCGTCGACACGCCGTCCACCCCGAGCGCCACGGCCGCGAGACGCGCCCGCTGCGGCCACTCGCCCCGGCGCAGCGACACCAGTGCTTCCGCCATCGCGTCACTGATCACGGCTCAGCGCCCAACACCCTTTGTCCTGCGGCTGATCTGTCCGAGCGGCCACCCGCATGGCGTCCCCTCAGCCGGGTGTTGTACGGACGACGGACGCCGTGCGCCCGCCGACCTTATCCCCTGCGTGCGCGATCACCCCGTTTTCCGGAGGTTACGGGCGCACGCCACGTTGACGGTGTACGTCGTCGGGGCCGCGCGCCCCGCGAAACCCCCGGCTCGGGGAGCCCCGGCTCCGTTTGACGCGGGTAGTTATACGACCCACAATCATTGTTATGACTACAACCAATTCGGCATCCGGCAAGCGCGTCCTGCTCATCGGCGCCTCCCGCGGCCTCGGCCTCGCCCTCGCGCGGGAGTGGCGGCGCGAGGGGTGGCACGTCGTCGCGACCGTGCGCGGCACCCGGCGGACGGAGCTGCACGACCTCGCCGAGGCGCACCCGGACAGCGTCGAGATCGAGACGGTGGACGTCACGGTCCCCGAGCAGGTCACGGCGGTGCGCGAGCGGCTGGAGGGGCGCGTCTTCGACCTCCTCTTCGTGAACGCGGGCGTCACGAACGAGCCCGAGGGGACGGTGGCGGAGACGTCGACCGAGGAATTCGTGCGGGTCATGGTGACCAACGCGCTGAGCCCGCTGCGGGTCGTCGAAACGCTCTCGGACCTCGTGACCGGGACCGGCACCATCGGGGTCATGTCCTCGGGCCAGGGCAGCGTGGCCAACAACGAGCGCGGCGGGCACGAGGTGTACCGGGGCAGCAAGGCCGCGCTGAACACCTTCATGCGCAGCTACGCGGCGCGGCACGAGGGCGAGTCCCGGCCGCTGGTGCTGATGGCGCCCGGCTGGGTGCGGATCGGCGTCGGCGGACCCGGCGGGCGGCTGACCGTCGAGGAGAGCATTCCGAACGTCGTCAGGACGCTCGATTCCCTCCGGGACAGCCCCGGCCTGCACTACGTCGACTACCTCGGCAACACCGTCGCATGGTGACCCCGCCCCCGGACCCGGCCCCGACGCCGGCCACGGACCCGCACGCGGAACCCCCCGCCCCCTCCGCCTCCGCCGAGACGGTCTGGGCCCTCATGCACGGCTTCGTCGAGGCCCACAACCGCCACGGCGAGCTGGCCGAAGCCCTCGGCTTCCGGCTCGGCGCCGGACGCGGCAAGGCCCTCTTCCTCCTGCGCGACGCGCCCCTGACCCTCACCCAACTCGCCGCGTCCATCGGCGCCGACGCCCCCTACACCACCCTGATCGTCGACAAACTCGAATCCCACGGCCTGGTCGAACGCCTCCCCCACCCCGCCGACCGCCGCCGCAAGCTCGTCACCCTCACCCCGGCGGGCCACGACGCCATCGCCACCGCCGACGCGATCCTCCACCGCCCCCCGCCGGCCCTCTCCGCCCTCTCCCGGAAAGACCTCGCCCACCTCACCGCCCTCCTGACCCGCCTCACCTCCGCGATGAGTTCCGGGCCCGCCCCGAGTCTCCTGTAGTGACCGCCGCCGGAAATCCGGCGCCGGACACGGCCGAGAACACTCACGACAGAGCGCGGAGGACATCGTGACGAGCACGCAGGGCGAAGCGGGCGGCGGACGGCCGCCGGTGGTGGACATGGAGACGTGGCAGGCGGCGCGGGACGAGCTGCTGGTCAGGGAGAAGGCCCATACGCGCGAGGGGGACGCCATCGCGGCGGCGCGGCGCCGGTTGCCGATGGTGGAGTTCGACGGGTCGGTGGAGGTGACGGGCGCGCAGGGCCCGGTGCCGTTCAGGGACCTGTTCCAGGGGCGGAACGAGCTGTTGGTCTACAAGCACATGTGGCACGACGGGGCGCCCCACCAGGGCCAGTGCGAGGGGTGCACGGTCACGGCGTGGCACATGAAGGACGCCGCGTATCTGAACGCGCGCGGCATCTCGTGGGCCGTGCTGACGACGGGACGCTGGGAGGAGGTCCCGCCGTTCGTGGAGTTCATGGGCTACACCGAGCCCTGGTACTCGGTGCGCGACGTGGCCGCGCCGGTCGGCGGGGCGATGGGCCACCTCACCTCCTACCTGCGCGACGGCGACCGTACGTTCCTCACGTACGACACGACGGGCCGCGGCACCGAGGCGGCCAGCGGGAGCTTCGCGCTGCTGGACATGACGCCGTACGGGCGGCGCGAGGCGTGGCAGGACACGCCGGAGGGCTGGCCCGAGGGGAACGGTCCGTGCTGGTACTGGCGCGCGGACGTGGACGGGAACGCGACCTGGGGCCCGACCGGCCGGCCCGTACCGCAGTGGACGCGTCCCGGCGTGACCGCCGAGCAGACCCTGGGCCGCGGCGGCGAACACCACTGACGCGCCGCGGACGCCGTTGACGCGCCCGCCCGCCCGCACGCCACCCCGCCCCCGCCCTCACTTCCGTGAGACGAAAAACAGATAAGGCAGGTTGATAAGGTAGCCTTAGCATATGAACGAGGATCTGGACCCCGCAGCCGTCGCCGCCTCCCTCCTGACCGGCGTCGGCGCACTGGTGCGCCGCGCCCGGCAGGTGCCCACCGGCGGGGGCCTCACCATGCCCGAGCGAACGGCGTTGTCGCTCCTGAACCGCTCGGGGCCCACGACCTCCTCCGCCCTGGCCCGGCAGGTGCAGATCACCGCCCAGGCCATGGGCACCACCCTCGCCGGGCTGCGGGACCGCGGCCTGGTCGACCGCGGCCAGGACCCGGACGACGGCAGGCGCGTGGTGCTGACGGTGACCGAGGCGGGCCGGCGGGCGCTGGAGGACAAGCGCAACGCGCGCACCGAGCAGATCACCCGGGCCCTGACCAGCGGCGCGTTCACCCCGGCCGAACTGGCACAGCTCGCGGCGGCGGCCCCCCTGCTCGACCGGCTGGCCCAGGCCGTCTGACGCGACGGACCCCGCCCGAGGACCCGTCGGGAAGCCCCCGGACGCGACAGGAAGCGAGCCGATGTCCCATCCCTCCCAGGCGCTGGGCGACCGGTACAAGTGGACGGCGCTGACCAACACCACCGCCGCCGTCTTCATGTCCGCGCTCGACGGCTCGATCGTCCTGATCGCGCTCCCCGCCATCTTCCGCGGCATCCACCTGGACCCGCTCGCGCCGGGCAACATCGCGTACCTGCTGTGGATGATCATGGGGTACCGGCTGGTCCAGGCCGTCCTCGTCGTCACCGTCGGCCGCCTCGGCGACATGTACGGCCGGGTCCGTATCTACAACTCCGGTTTCGCCGTCTTCACCTTCGCCTCGATCCTGCTCTCCTTCGACCCGTACGACGGCGGCCACGGCGCGATGTGGCTGATCGGCTGGCGGGTGCTGCAAGCCGTGGGCGGCTCGATGCTGACGGCCAACTCCGCCGCGATCCTGGTCGACGCCTTCCCCAAGGAGCAGCGCGGCTTCGCGCTCGGGATCAACCAGGTCGCGGCCCTGGCCGGGATGTTCATCGGCCTGGTCGCGGGCGGCCTGCTCGCCGCGTGGGACTGGCGCGCGGTGTTCTGGGTGAACGTGCCGGTCGGCGTCTTCTTCACCCTGTGGGCGTACCGCACCCTGCGCGACACCGGAAAGCGCGGCGGCGGCCGTGTCGACTGGTGGGGCAACATCACCTTCGCGGTGGGCCTGAGCGCGGTGCTGATCGCGGTCACCTTCGGCCTCCAGCCCTACGGCGGCCACACCATGGGCTGGACGAATCCGCTGGTCGTCGCCCTGGTCGTCGGCGGCCTCACCCTGCTGGCGGCGTTCGTCGTCATCGAGAGACGCGCCACTTCGCCGATGATCCAACTGGGGCTGTTCCGGCTGCGGGCCTTCACCTTCGGCAATCTGGCGGGCCTGGCCATCTCGATCGGCCGCGGCGGCATGCAGTTCGTGCTGATCATCTGGCTCCAGGGCATCTGGCTGCCGCTGCACGGCTACGACTACAGCGACACACCTCTGTGGGCGGGCATCTTCATGCTGCCGCTGACCGCCGGTTTCCTCGCCGCGGGCCCGGTCTCCGGCTATCTGTCGGACCGGATCGGCTCCCGCGGCCTGGCCACCGGCGGCGCGCTGCTGTTCGGCGCCAGCTTCCTCGGCCTGATGCTCCTGCCGATCGACTTCAGCTACTGGATCTTCGCGCTGCTGATCGCGCTCAACGGGATCGCGAGCGGCATGTTCGCCTCCCCCAACTCCTCCTCGATCATGGGCAGCGTGCCGGACGAGCTGCGCGGGGTCGCGTCCGGCATGCGGGCGACCTTCCAGAATTCGGGCACCGCCGTGTCCATCGGCGTCTTCTTCTCCCTGATGATCGCCGGACTGGCCAGCAGCCTCCCGCACACCCTCACCAGTGGCCTGCGGCAGCAGGGCGTACCGGCGCACGTCGCGGCCCAGGTCGGCGGCCTGCCCCCGGTCTCGTCCCTGTTCGCCGCGCAGCTCGGCGTCAACCCGGTGCAGCACCTGCTCGAACCCACCGGCACCCTGGCACGTCTGACGGCGGCGCAGCGGCAGACGCTGACCGGACACGAGTTCTTCCCCGACCTGATCTCGGGGCCCTTCCACTCCGGCCTGGTCATCGTGTTCGCCTTCGGCGCCGTCCTCGCCTTCCTCGCCGCCGTCGCCTCGATGCTGCGCGGCGCCAACCCCGCCGCTCCCGGCCGCGAGCGCCGGAAGCGCGAGCACCAGCCGTCCACGGCTCCCTGACGCCGCCGACGGCCCCTCACCCCAGGAGAGACACATGCCCCTGCTCGGCCGACTCCTCAGCAACCGCAAGTCGGGCGACGCCCACGCGGCGTGGCACCTGCCCAACCTCCAGGGCCCCGACCTGCTGACCCTCACCAGCGAGGACTTCACAGACGGCGGCCCCCTGCCGCTGGAGCAGTGCGCGAAGAACGTCGGCGGCGCCGACCTCTCCCCGCGCCTGGCGTGGACCCCGCTGCCGGACGGCACCGCCCAACTCCTGCTGTCCGTCGAGGACATCGACGTCCCCATGTCCAAGCCCGCCGTGCACTGCCTCGCCCTGATCGACCCGGCGACGGCCGGCCGCCTGGACACCGGCGCCCTGTCCGCGCGCCAACCCGCCCCGGGCGTACGGGTGCTGCGGTCGACCATCGGCCGCGGCTACCACGGTCCCGCGCCGATCAAGGGCCACGGCCCGCACCGCTACGTCTTCCAGCTCTTCGCCCTCGCCGCCCCCGTGACCGACGGCGCCCCGACCACGAAGGACCTGACCCGCGCCCGCCCCCGTACCGTCCTGCCCGCCGTCGCCTCCCCCGTCCTCGCCCGCGGCCGGCTGACCGGGGTGTACGAGCGCTGACCCCGGCCGGCCGCGGCCGTGTGATCCACACTCTTGACGGCATATCGGCGCGTCATATGCGCATTTCGGGCGAACGGTTGTAATTCTGGCGGCCGTTGCGTCGCTCTTCGTCTCCCCCCGCCCGGACCGTCCCGTCCGGGCGGCGAGCGACGCGTGCCCGCCTCACCCAAGGAGCGCAGATGTCCCTGTCCCGTGCCGTGTCCCGCACCCGGTCCCGCCTTCTGGCGGTGCTCAGCGCCGCCGCCGTCGCGAGCGGGCTCGCGGTCGCCGTTCCGGCGGCGCCCGCCGCGGCGGCCGGTTCGTTCGTCGTCAGCGAGGCCCAGTTCGGCCAGATGTTCCCGGCACGGAACTCCTTCTACACCTACCAGGGCCTGGTCCGCGCGCTGGACGCCTACCCCGGCTTCGCCCGCTCCGGCGACGGCTCGGCGCGCAAGCGCGAGGCGGCCGCCTTCCTGGCCAACGTGAGCCACGAGACCGGCGGCCTGCGGTACGTGGTCGAGCAGAACACCGCCAACTACTCCCGCTACTGCGACCGCCGCCAGCCCTACGGCTGCCCGGCCGGCACCGCCGCCTACTACGGGCGCGGCCCTCTCCAGTTGAGCTGGAACTTCAACTACAAGGCCGCCGGTGACGCCCTCGGCATCGACCTGCTGCACAACCCGTCCCTGGTGCAGCGCGACGCCGCCGTGTCCTGGAAGACCGGGCTGTGGTTCTGGAACACCCAGAGCGGCGCCGGAAGGATGACCCCGCACAACGCGATGGTCAACGGCAAGGGCTTCGGTGAGACCATCCGCAGCATCAACGGCGACCTCGAATGCAACGGCAAGAATCCGGACGAGCGCAACGACCGCATCAACCTCTACAAGAAGTTCACCCGCCTCCTCGGCACCGACGTCGGCGGCGGCAACCTCTCCTGCTGACCCCCTTGCCGGTCCCCCTGCCGGGGCGGCCGGCCGATCTTTTGAGGCGCGCGCACCCGCGCGGTTCCTCTGCCAGGACGGCCGGCCGGTCTTTTGAGGCGCGCGCCTCTGTGCAGCTCTTTCCGCCGGGCGGCCGGCCGATCTTTTCAGGGGCGTGCCCCTCGGCGGTTCCCCTGCCAGGACGGCTGGCCGATCTTTTCAGGGGCGCGGGGAACTGCGCGACCAGCCCCCACCGGGCTGTCAGCCCGAAAACAACAGCATCTGCCCCGCTGGGGCCGGTCCTCAAAGGCGCACCACCGCGCGGGCTGAGCGCGCAGTTCCCCGCGCCCCCGGTGGGCAACCTCCTGCGCAAGGGGAGGGCACAGGGGCCGCGCCCCTAAAAGCATGGCCCTGCGCAAGGGCACCGTGGGGCTACTTGGGGGAAAGGTGGCATATGCGCGTAGGGGAGGAGGCCGGGGTGGTAGGGATCAGGCGTCCCTGTCCCCCAGGTCAACAGGAGTTTGAGCATGCGGAAGTTGCTCGGTCGGACGGCTGCGATCACGGCGCTGGCAATACTTTTGCTCGCCTCTGTGTCAGGCCCGGCCTCGGCCGCCGGACCCGCACGACAGGGGCGGCCCTCGGCGATGGCCGACGAGTGCTACCGGCACCACGGCGTCTGGTACTGCGCGGACGGCTGGGACTGGTATCCCGACCGCCACAGCACGGGCCCGGTCCTCTGACGAGGCCCCGCGGAGCCGGGCCGGGGCCCGGCGCCTGACCGCCGGGAAAGCCCGGCCCGCAGGGCCGCACCGTACGTCCCGGATCCCGTCCCCACGGTCCGGGACGCACGGCTGTCCGGCTGTCAGTGGTCGCCCCTAGAGTCGGGCGCATGGCGATGCTTCCTAACCCCCTGCCGCGACTCGCGGAGTTGGACCTGCGGCTGCCCGCGGGCACATTGGTCGACACGACGTTCGAGGGCCGCTGGCACGAGCCGCTGCTGTGGATGGCGGACGGCCCCGCGGCGGACGACGCGTGGGCGAGCCTGCTGCCCGCGCGGGCGGCGGGCCTGCAACCGCTGCTGATAGAGGCGAGCGCGCCGTACTCGAAGGGCCCGGTGGACTGGCAGTTGATGCCCGACCACGCGTCGTACGCCGGGGACCACGACGCCGAGGAAGTGCTCGCCGAGTTCTGGGCGGGCCTGATCGAGGAGGACGCCGAGGACGTCGAGGAGGACGACGTCCTCGCGCCGTACGGCGCGGCGTGGCCGGGCCTGGCCCCCGCCGCGAAGGCCGTGGACGACCCCGACGACCTGGCCGCCGAGGTCACCGCCGACATGGTCGGCTCCGGCTGGCTGGAGAATCCGCGCGCGGCCCTCGTCCACGCCCGCCGCAGCGCCGACATACCCGCAGCGATCGGCTGGAGCGGCCCGCTCAACTACGAGAGCGACCCCGCCCGCCTGTGCGCCGTGCTCCGCTCGTGGGAGGACCGGTT
This sequence comes from Streptomyces sp. NPDC093221, assembly GCF_044753885.1. Taxonomy (NCBI): domain Bacteria; kingdom Bacillati; phylum Actinomycetota; class Actinomycetes; order Kitasatosporales; family Streptomycetaceae; genus Streptomyces; species Streptomyces sp. NPDC093221. Next base: position 1,330,438 of record NZ_JBIVOA010000002.1, read on the forward strand.
CGGCATACGCGTCATCGCCCTCGCCTTCGACCGCCTCACCGTCTCCGTCGCCGCGCCCCCGAGCACCCGGGAAGAAGCCGAGGCCGTCGCCGCCGAGCACTACGCCTTCTGCCCGGACAACATCGACCAGGGCACCTACGAGACGCTGCGCGAGTACGCGGAGAAGGCCCTCCTCGACGTCCACACGTGGTCCTTCTGGTGGGACTGACGCCCGGTCAGCGGGCGGCGAACTCGCACCACACGATCTTGCCGGGGTTCCGCTCCCCCACGTCCCACTTGTCGGCCAGCGCGTCGACCAGGACGAGCCCGCGCCCGGACTCCTCCTGATCGCGCTCACGCCCCGGCCGGTCGGCCAGGTGCGGACGGCCGCCGCCGCTGTCGTGCACCTCGACCCGCAAGGTGGTGCCGAGGTCGCGGCGCAGCAGTAAGAGGAAGCCGCGCCCCGGGGGCACGCCGTGCAGCAGCGCGTTGGTCGCCAACTCGCTCACACACAGGAGGACTTCGTCCTCCCGGCTCTCGAACCCCCACGCGGTGAGGGCTTCCCGCGCGAACTCCCGCGCGGCGGGGACCGAGCGCCGTTCCCGACGGTAGAACCGCTCCCGGCGGTCCAGGTGCTGGACGTCTTCGTTCATGAAGCTCAGCGTCGCGCAGCGTGTTCGGGGTGTACTAGACCTGTTACTCGTACGCGCCGCGTGTACGGGTTAGGACCGATACACGTCGAGTGGCAGTGGGGTAGTTACGGTCGTATGGCACCTCGCAAACGGCGTCCGCCGAACAAGGAAAAGAAGAACCTGTCTCCCTTCCACTCGCTCGGCGCGCAAGTGGCTCTGTTCCGTGCTGCGGCGGGGTACACGCAGGCCCAGTTAGCGCCAATCGTTATCGTGAGCCTGGCCAAGTTGGAGTCGATTGAACAGGGACGTCGCCCCTTGACTCTTTCCCTGGCACAGGAGCTGGACCGCTTGCTGGACACCAAGGGAGCACTGGAGGTGGCGGTACGTCACCTGCCGGAGGTCGACGACGCCATCCCGACCTTCGCGGCGGAGTTCGTCGAGCTTGAGCGCGAGGCACTCACGTACAACTCGTACCAGAACCAGGTGCTGCCCGGCCTTCTCCAGACGGAGGAGTACATGCGGGCGGTGTTCCGTAACGACATCCCCGCTCTCACCGAGGAGGAAATCGAGTTCCGCGTCACGGCTCGCCTGAAGCGACAGGAGATCTTGCAGGGGAAGATCCCGCCGGCCGCGAGTTTCATCATCTCCGAGGCCGCGCTCATGGACCGGATCGGCGGTGACGACGTGTGGCTGAACCAGGTGCAACACCTCCGCGAGTGTGCCGATGTGCCGGGCATCAGCATCCAGATCATCCAGTTGGGCCGGACCACACACGCGGGCCTTGATGGCCCCTTCGTTCTCTTGGAGACACCGGAACACGATCACCTCGCCTACGCTGAAACTCAGCGCGGCAGCCTGTTCATTCACGACCCCGACGGGGTGAGCATCCTTGCGCGCAAGTATGCGATGCTGCGCGCTCAGGCCCTCGATCCCGAGGACACGAAGGGTCTGTTGGACCGGTTGCTAGGAGAGTGATGAACGACCCCCTGAAGTGGTTCAAGTCCAGCTACAGCGGCAGCCAGGGCGGCGACTGCGTCGAGATCGCCTACGACTGGCGCAAGTCCAGTTACAGCGGAAGCGACGGCGGCAACTGCATCGAGGTCGCGGCTCACCCGGCCGCCGTGCACGTGCGGGACTCCAAGGACCCCCAGGGTCCGAGCCTCACGTTCACCCCGGCCGCATGGGCGGCCTTCGCCACCTTCGCCGCGACCGCCACCGCCACGGCGGCGCCGGGTTCCGATATGACCGATAAAACGCCACTTCTTTAGGACATTCCTAAAAATTACCCGGGGGTAAGGTGGGCGGAATCCCCAATTCGCCTCAGTTCACCTCTAGGACACCCCACCTATGAGCACCGTTGTTCGCGGAGATGCCGCCCCCACCGGCTCCGCGCCGCTGCCCGACCTCGCACCGGTCCCTGAGCCCGCCGCCGGAGGCAAGGCCGGGAGCGCGGCACCGCAGCCGAAGAAGCGGCTGTACGTGCTGGACGGTCTGCGGCTGATAGCCGCGCTCATGGTGGTCGCCTACCACTACATGGGCTTCGACGACTGGTTCGAGTCCCCGTGGGGGAAGTCCTCGCGCGCGGTCTTCCCCGGCGTCCACGAGGTGGCCGGGTACGGATGGCTGGGCGTCGAGCTGTTCTTCCTGATCAGCGGGTTCGTCATCTGCATGTCGTGCTGGGGGCGGACGCCGAAGCAGTTCGCCGTGTCGCGGTTCGTCCGGCTCTATCCGGCGTACTGGTTCGCCATCGCGGTGACCACGACGGTGCTGGTGACGCGGCCGGGGGGAACGACCCTTGCCGCGAGCGACGTGCTGACGAATGTCACGATGTTCCAGGAGCTGCTGGGCGCGCAGGACGTGGACGGCGTGTACTGGTCGCTCTGGGTGGAGTTGCGGTTCTACCTGCTGTTCATGGTCGTGGCGATGATGGGGCTGACCTACAGGCGAGTGGTCACCTTCTGCATCGTCTGGCTGCTGCTGGCCGGAATCGCGCCGCAGTCGGGGATCGATCTGCTGCAGTTGATGATCGTTCCCCAGTACGCGGCCTTCTTCGTCAGCGGCATCGTGATCTACCTGATGCACCGGGTGGGGCCCACGCCCATACTGTGGCTGCTGCTGGGGGCGTCCTGGCTGATGGCACAGAACCAGCTCACGGATCTGGTGGCCAGCGCCGAGGCGTCCACGCACACCAATCTGTCGTGGTGGTGGTCGCTGGCCGTCGTGAGCATCTTCTACGGTCTCGTCCTGGGCGCCGCCCTCGGGAAGCTGAACTTCTTCAACTGGCGCTGGCTGACGGTCGCCGGTGCCATGACGTATCCGTTGTATCTGCTGCACGAAGACATCGGGTGGGAGATCATCCGGCACACGCACGGGGTGCTCCCGGCCCGCATCCTGGTTCCGGCGCTGGTCGCCGTGATGCTGCTGGCGGCCTGGCTCGTCCACACATACGTGGAGACGCCCCTGGCCAAGGCGCTGAAGAACTGGCTGCTGCCCAAGAAGCCGGCCAAGCCGGCCAAGCCGGCCAAGCCGGTCCCCGCGCCGACAACCGGGCCCGACTCGGAAGCGACCGCCGGGTAGCACCAGAAAACCCACCGGACTCGGGCGTATCTCCGCGTATCGCCTTGGACGAAACCGCGCACCGCCGGTTACCGGCGGTGCTACGGTCTGCCAATCGTCCGCCGCTTTCGGGGCGTACAGGCACCGGAGAGCACCAATGCAGAGCCGTATCTCCTCAGGTCCATTAGCCTCCACTCCCCCGCTCGAATCGGGCCCGCCTGCGTCCGATCACCTTCTGCGCGGATTTCGGCAGTCGGAGTTATCCCGAAGGGCCAGACCGCCCGCTTCGCGTTATGCCGTGGACTTCGCGGTACGGGTCGCGCTCATGTCCGCCGGATACGTTCTGGTACTCGCCTTCGCACGGTCGCCGTTCGTCTCGCCCGGCGGTATCGCGTGGTTCGGCGGAATCACGCTTTTCGCACTGGCGTCCGTTTCCATGGTCGGGTCCTGGTTCCACGACGCGGTACACGGAAATGTGCGCGGCGGCCGGTGGAGGTCGGAAGCCGTACTGCGTGCGGGGTCGGCGGCGATCGGCCTCGGGCCGCGCTGGTGGTTTCACAAGCACGTGCGGTTGCACCACCGGTACGTGGGAAATCCGGCGTTCGACCCGGACATCCAGTTCGGCTGGTTCGGGCGGGTGACCGCCGAGCAGCCGTGGCACGCCCTGCACCGCGCGCAGCACCTCTACATGTGGCTGCTGCTGCCGTTCTCCACGCTGAACATGCTCAAGCCGAGCGAGCTGTGGACGACACGGCAGGCGGTCGTCCGGCGGGTGGTCGGGCCCCGGGGGCGCGGCTGGCCGTGGTTTCTGCTGGCCGACAAGTACCTGCCGCACGCCGTTGTCTGGATTCCGGTCTTCCTGGTGCTGCCGACGCGCCGGGCACTGCTGACGTATCTGCTGTTCCACTTGATATCCGGGACCTTCGTCTCGCTGATCACCCAGGTGCAGCACAATACGGATCTGGCCGAATACGGTCCTTCCGTCGACGGAACGGAATCGCTTTCCGCTCAGCTCTCCCGGTCCACCGACGTGGGCGGCGGCCGGGGATTCTGGTACTGGCTCAGCGGCGGCACGACGTATCACTGCGTCCATCACCTCGCGCCCACGCTGACCTTTCCCGAACTCCCGGCGGCGACGGAACGGCTCGTCGCCCTGCTCGCCGGAACCGAAATGACGGTACGGACGCATCCGTCGATGTGGGCGGCCGTGAAATCGCACGGCCGGCTCATCCGGGCGCTTTCCGTGCCGGAGAGCGGCACGGGACAGAGCGGCACGGGACAGAACTGCACGGGACAGAACTGCACGGGACAGAACTGCGCGGGAAAGAACTCCGCAGGACAGAACCCGGCACCGCAGGACACCGCTGGACACGGGGGGAAACTGTGACCGCACCGACCACCGGACCGATTCCCGCGCCGACCGCCGGGGGCGCCGGAGGCGCGGGGGGGCCGACCCCGGTCCCGCCACCTGGCCCGCCTCCCACGCCCGTCCCGATCACCTCCGAAGCGCTGAACATCAAGCCCTTCCTCGTCGAGCCGATCCTCGTCTCGCGGCTGCTGAAGAAGCGGTCCGTGACGCCGGGCCCCGCCGGCAGCCCCGAGGACGAGCGGTCGCCGTACGTCGTCGCGATCTGGGCGGTGCTCCTCGCCTGCCTGCTCGTGTCCTGGTCGGCGCTGATCATGAACTCGTTCTACCGGCCGCACTGGGACCTCAGCGTGCTCTCGGACGTGTGGTCGTTCCTGTCGCGGCGCGAGAGCGCGGACCCGGACGCGAACGCCGTACCGTTCCTGCGCGACTACCCCTCCTGCATCCTGACCTTCTCGATCGCCTGGTCCGTCCCGCTGGTCTACGGCATCTTCCGCAGCCTCCAGACCCTCCACGAGAGCCTGGACAAGTCCGGCTGCATCCGCTGCGACGACCAGGCGCGCGCCCACCTGAAGTCGGCCGTGGACGACCTCAACGCCAAATACGCCAAGCACGGCAAATACTCCTGGCTGGTGCTGCTCGGCATCGTCGCCGTCGTCACCGGCATCAACCTCCGCCTCCAGGGCCACCTCTTCCACTTCCTGGGCTCCGACGCGCTGTACGACCAGTGGTGGGGGCGGGCCGCGCCGGTCACCTTCGGCGGTGTGGTGTGGATCTTCATGGGCACGGTCGGGATGTACATGGCGTACGCGGAGGGCGTCGTCGGCATCCACTACGTCAAATTCCTCAAGCAGTTGAAGAACGAGTACAAATTCGGCACCAACCCGCTCAACCCCGACAACTTCTACGGCTGGGCGAAGCTGCGGCAGGCGGTGTCCAACCTCCAGGGCGGACTCACCTGCACCTTCGCAACGTCCTTCGCCATGTTCTTCTTCCTCCAGCCGGCCATCGGCACCTATCCGACGCTGTTGTGCCTGGCGGCTTTCGTGGGCATGGTGCTCTATGTGTTCATCGGCTCGATGACGCACATCAGGCGGCAGGTGCGGGTCGACCGCAAGGAGCAGATCGACCAGATCATCGCCGCCATGCCGGACCCCGACTCGACCGATCCGTCCGCCGGGGTGCGCTACCTGGTGGCGCTGCAACGCCTGCGCGACGTACAGAAGTTGCCGTCCATGCCGATCCGCAACGGCCTGCTGTTCGCGGGCGCGTTGTCCGTCCTCGCGCCGACGGTCGCCATCGCCGTCCAGGTCATCAAGCTCATCAAGCCGTAGCCGTAGCCGTAGCCGCTGGCCGTGGTCGCCATCCCCGCGATCACCGTACTCACCGTAGTCAAGGAGCCCCGATGCTTTCGGTCGCTGTTCAAGGTGGCGCGATGCGGTCCATCTACGCGCTGGGGGTCGTCCGCGGCATGGTCGACCTCGGCATCCACAGCAAGGTGGGTTCCGTGCACTCCTCCAGCGCCGGGTGCGTGGCCGGGGCGGTGCTCGCCGGGCAGGCGCGGGCCGACGACGCGCCGGACCTCACCGGGCTGGTGAAGACGTTCCTGGACGACCTCAGCGGCCGGAACTTCATCGACAGCAGGCGCGTGACGAAGATGGTCGACGTCGACCTGCTCGTCTCCGTCATCCGCGAGCAGACCGGGCTCTCGGTGGCCAGCCTGACCAAGCACGCGCTGACCTTCGAGGTCGCCGTCACCAACGCGGTCACGTCCATCGCCGAGTACTTCGACCTCGGCCGGTGCACCTCGGACGCCGAACTCTTCGAGGTGCTGCGGGCCACCATGGCCATCCCGGTGCTCTACCACCGGCGGGTCCGGCTGCGGTCCCAGACGTACGTGGACGGCGGCATCTCCGACCCGCTGCCGCTGCTGCGCGCGCTGGCGCGCAATCCGAGCGCCGTCATCGCCGTCTCCACGGTCGGCGCGGGCTCGCTCGGCCACCACCTCAGCGGCAAGGAGGCGCTGGTCATCCGTACCGCGCCCGGCATATCCGCCCCGGTGCGCGGCCTGATGCTCGCCTACAACCCGCTGGCGCGGGTCTCCGAACAGATCATGGTCCAGGGCTCGTTCGGGTCCGTCCCGATCCACCGCGTCACCCCGTCCGACCCGGACGTCCTGACCAGCCGGACGGAGACCGACCGCAAACGGCTGCTGCGGGCCGAGGAGTTGGGGTACGCCGACGCCCTGGCGGCGCTGTCCGACTGCGAGTTCGAGGACTTCTCGGAGGCAGGGGCGGGCTAGGGCCTGTCCGGTCCTAGAGCCGCTGGGCGGCCTCGGTCGCCCAGTACGTGAGGATCATGTTCGCGCCCGCCCGGCGGATGGACGTCAGCGTCTCCATGATCGCGCGGTCGCGGTCGATCCAGCCGTTCGCGGCGGCGGCCTCGACCATCGAGTACTCACCGGAGATCTGGTACGCGGCGACGGGCACGTTCACCTCGTCGGCGACGCGGCGCAGCACGTCCAGGTAGGGCAGGGCGGGCTTGACCATCACCATGTCGGCGCCCTCCTCCAGGTCCAGCGCCAGCTCGCGCATCGCCTCACGGAGGTTGGCCGGGTCCTGCTGATACGTCTTGCGGTCGCCCTTGAGCGAGGAGTTGACGGCCTCGCGGAAGGGGCCGTAGAAGGCGGAGGCGTACTTCGCGGTGTACGCGAGGATCGCCACGTCCTGCTTGCCGATCTCGTCCAACGCGTCGCGTACGACGCCGACCTGACCGTCCATCATGCCGGAGGGGCCGACCACGTGGACGCCCGCGTCGGCCTGGACCTGGGCCATCTCGGCGTAGCGCTCCAGCGTGGCGTCGTTGTCGACGCAGCCCTCGGCGTCGAGCACGCCGCAGTGACCGTGGTCGGTGTACTCGTCCAGACACAGGTCGGACATCACCACGAGCGCGTCGCCGACCTCGGACACGACGTCGCGGATGCCGAGTTGGAGTATGCCGTCGGGCTCGGTGCCCTGGCTGCCGACCGCGTCCTTCACCTCGGGCACGCCGAAGAGCATGATGCCGCCGACCCCGGCCGCTGCCGCTTCCGCCGCCGCCTTGCGCAGCGAGTCGCGGGTGTGCTGGACGACGCCAGGCATGGAGGAGATCTCCTGCGGCGCGCTGATGCCCTCGCGGACGAACATCGGCAGGATCAGCTCCGCCGGGGACAGCCGGGTCTCGGCGACCATGCGGCGCATCGCCGGGGTCGTCCGCAGACGTCGCGGGCGCGCGCCCGGAAACTCGCCGTACCGGCTGCTCATGGCTGCGCCGCCTTCCCGTGGGTCCGAACCCGTGGAGATCGAGGCACCCTCACGATCGAGGGCTCTCTCCCACGGTACGCCCGCTCCCGGTGTGCTTTTCCCGACGCCCAGTCGGCTCCGCAAAGGCCCGCGGCAATGCGGAGGAGAAGAAGATCCGTTCGCTTCCGCGCCGCGCAATTCGTCGGCCGCCGCCGTATCCGCGGAAAGGCGGCCACCGGAAATTCGGGCGTTGCCGACGGGCCATCGGCGTCGCGGCCCAGGGGGTGTCGCGGCCTGGTGAATGCGCCTTGCCGATGCGGGCCGGGCTCACCCGGAGAAGAAGCGCGCCTCCGGGCAGCGGTGCGAGGGGCGGTCGTAGCCGGGCGAGGCGAGGTCGTCGTAGAGCGTGGTGCCCATCGAGCGCGGGTCGCCCGCGCCGGGCGAGCAGAGGACGACCGGGTACGGGCCGCGGGGCACGAGAAATCCCCGGTGGGCAATTGCCGACCGGGGATCGCCACGCGTATATTGGTTTCTTCTGCGCGCATTCAGCGCACATGGGAAAGGCCCCGATCACGGGGCCAACAAGAACAACCATATCCGACGGGGAGCCGTTTTGTCAAATCGGGAAAGCGTCGAATTGCGGGAAGAGCAGGAATTCATCGACCGCGTCCACGCGCGGGTCGACGCGCTGCGCGGTGTCGCGGCGCAGGGCGTCGAGGACGCGCTGACGCCGGTCGGCACCGGCCTCCAGGCGCGGCTCGAACGCGACATCCGGGTCGCGGAGCGCTCCGGCCTGCTCGCGGCGCTGAACGCGGTCGACGGTTCGCTGTGCTTCGGCCGCGTCGACCGCTCGGACGGCGCCACGCACCACATCGGCCGGATCGGCATCCGCGAGGACGACGCCGACCGTACGCCGCTGCTCATCGACTGGCGCGCGCCCGTCGCCCGCCCCTTCTACCTCGCCACCGGGCACACCCCGATGGGCCTGCGGCGCCGCCGCCACATCGCCAGCGAGGGCCGCACCGTCACCGAGCTGCACGACGAGATCCTGGACCTGGCCGACGGCGAACGCACCGGCTTCGAGGACCCCAACGGCGACAGCGTGCTGCTCGCGGCGCTCAACTCCGCGCGCACCGGCCGGATGGGCGACATCGTGCGGACCATCCAGGCCGAGCAGGACACCATCATCCGCGCCCCGCACCGGGGCGTCCTCGTCGTGGAGGGCGGCCCCGGCACCGGCAAGACCGCCGTCGCCCTGCACCGGGCCGCCTTCCTGCTGTACGAGCAGCGCGAACTGCTCTCCAAGCGCGCGGTGTTGATCGTCGGCCCCAACCCGGCGTTCCTGCGCTACATCGAAGAGGTGCTGCCCGCCCTCGGCGAGACCGGCGTCCTGCTCGCCACCCAGGCCGAACTCTTCCCCGGAGTCCACGCCACCGGCACCGACACGCCGCGCGCCGCCGCCGTCAAGGGCGGCGAGGAGATGGCCGAGGCGCTGGCGACGGCCGTCCGCGACCGGCAGCAACTGCCCGAGCCCGGCGCCCCGTTGATCATCCGGCACGACGACGGCGACCTCATCCTCGACTGGGAGATCGCGTACGAGGCCCGGCAGGCGGCCCGCGACACCCTGCTGCCGCACAACCTCGGCCGCCCGCACTTCGTCTTCCGCGTGATCGACGCGCTGACCGCGCAGCTCGCCGAGCGGATCGGCGCCGACCCGTACGGCGGGCCCAACTTCCTCGGGCCCGACGACATCGCGCTGCTCGGCCGGGCCATCGCGGCGAGCAAGGAAGTCCACGCCGCCGTCGACGAGTTGTGGCCGCCGCTGACCCCCGAGGCGTTCCTGGCCGACTATCTGGCCGCGCCGGTGTACCTGCCCGCCGAGGACGCCGACGCGATCCGGCGCCCGCGCCCCGACAACCCCCTCGACGCCCCGTGGACGCCAGCGGACGTCCCCCTGCTGGACGAGGCCGCCGAACTCCTCGGCGTGGACGACAGCGCCCGGCTGGCGGCCGAGGAGGCCGTACGGCAGGAGCGGATCGCCTACGCGCAGGGTGTGCTGGAGCTGTCGCGGGGCTCGGAGTCGTACGAGTTCGAGGACGAGGAGTCCGAGGTCCTGGCCGCGCACGACATCATCGACGCCGAGCGGATGGCGGAACGGCACGAGGAGGACGACCACCGCAGCGCGGCCGAACGCGCCGCCGCCGACCGCACCTGGGCGTTCGGGCACATCATCGTGGACGAGGCGCAGGACCTGTCGCCGATGGCGTGGCGGCTGCTGATGCGCCGCACCCCGACGCGTTCGCTGACGCTGGTCGGCGACCCGGCGCAGACGTCGGAGGCGGCGGGCGTCGGCTCGTGGGAGAACATCCTGCGGCCGTACGTCGGGGACCGCTTCGAGCACGTCACGCTGAAGGTCAACTACCGTACGCCCGCCGAGATCATGGAGCTGGCGGCCAGGGTCGTACGGGCGCAGGACCCGCGGTACGTCCTGCCGGTGTCGGTGCGGTCGACCGGCGAGCGGCCGTGGACGCGGGACGCGGGCGGGGACCTGGCGGGGACGGTCGCCAAGGCCGCCGCGGAGCTGACGCCGCTGCCGGGGCAGGGCCGCCTGGCGGTGATCGCGCCGCGCGAGCTGCACGAGGAGATCGCCGCCGCGCTGGACGGTGTCACGGCGGGCGAAGCGCCCGACCTGACCCGGCCGTTGGTGCTGCTGGCCCCGCGCCAGGCCAAGGGCCTGGAGTTCGACCATGTGCTGGTCGTGGAGCCCGCCCGGTTCGGATCGAGCGACCTGTATGTGGCGCTCACCCGCGCCACGCAGCGCCTGGGCGTCGTCCACCGGGAGCAACTGCCCCCGGCGCTGCGGTAGTCGTGGGCCCGTGCGGCCCACCAGGTCCTCGACGCGGGCCCTGGGTCCCGGCCCTGGGTCCGGGCCCTGGACGCGGGCCTCAGATCCGGGCCTCAGATCCGGGCCCTAGACGCGGGCCCTTCTGCGCGAGCCGGGACGGCGCTCGCTGGGACGGGTCACCGGGTCGCCCGCCTCCTCGGCCGCGACCCGGCGGGCCGTACCGAAGTCGGCGAGGGCCTGCGCGAGGGCGAGCACGGACGGCTCGGGCGACATGACGTCCACCCGCAGCCCGTGCTCCTCCGCCGTCTTGGCGGTGGCGGGCCCGATGCAGGCGATCACGGTGACATTGTGCGGCTTGCCCGCGATGCCGACGAGATTGCGTACGGTCGAGGACGAGGTGAACAGCACCGCGTCGAATCCGCCGCCCTTGATGGCCTCACGGGTGTCGGCGGGCGGCGGCGAGGCGCGCACGGTCCGGTAGGCCGTCACGTCGTCCACCTCCCAGCCCAGCTCGACCAGTCCGGCCACCAGCGTCTCGGTGGCGATGTCGGCGCGCGGCAGGAAGACGCGGTCGATCGGGTCGAAGACCGGGTCGTACGGCGGCCAGTCCTCCAGCAGCCCGGCCGCGGACTGCTCGCCGCTGGGTACCAGGTCCGGCTTGACGCCGAACTCCACCAGCGACTGGGCGGTCTGCTCGCCGACCGCGGCGACCTTGATACCGGCGAAGGCCCGCGCGTCGAGCCCGTACTCCTCGAACTTCTCGCGCACCGCCTTGACGGCGTTCACCGACGTGAAGGCGATCCACTCGTAGCGTCCGGTCACCAGGCCCTTGACGGCCCGCTCCATCTGCTGCGGGGTGCGCGGCGGTTCGACCGCGATGGTCGGCACCTCGTGCGGCACGGCGCCGTACGAGCGGAGTTGGTCGGACAGCGACGCCGCCTGCTCCTTCGTGCGCGGCACCAGGACCCGCCAGCCGAACAGCGGCTTGGTCTCGAACCACGACAAGTGCTGGCGCTGGGCGGTGCGTTCGCCGACGACGGCTATCGCGGCGATCGGTCCCTCGGGCGTCGGCAACGCCTTGGTCGCCTTCAGCTCCGCGGCGATGGTGGCCAGCGTCGCGGTCCAGGTGCGCTGCCGGGTGGTGGTCCCGGCGACGGTCACCGACAGCGGGGTGTCGGGCTTGCGTCCGGCGGCGATGAGTTCCGCGGTGGCGATCGCGACGGTCTGGAGCGTGGTGGAGACCACCAGTGTCGCGTCGCTCGCGCCCACCTCGTTCCAACAGCGGTCGCCGGCGGTGGCCGCGTCCACGAAGCGCACGTCACTGCTCAAGTGCACGCCCGCGTAGGCGGGTACGCCGACGGCGGCGGCCACGCCGGGCACGACCTCGAAGGGGATGCCCGCGTGGGCACAGGCCAGCATCTCCTCGGCCGCGGACGAGTCGAGGCCGGGGTCGCCCGCGACCGCACGGACGACCCGCTTTCCGGTCCGCGCGGACGCCATGACAAGCTGGGTGGCAGCAGCCGAGACAGCGGAGATGTCCAACACCTCGCCGTCTGCGGCGGGTTGGGCCGTGCCCACGTCCGCGCGGGCGTGCGTGCGGACCACGTCGAGCACCGGCGCGTCGCCGACCAGCAGGTCGGCACGGGCCAGCGCCTCCACAGCGCGCAAGGTCAGCAGCCCGGGGTCTCCGGGCCCGGCACCGAGGAAGGTGACGTGGCCGGAAGAAGGTCGGTTGGAACCGGCGGTCCCGGCGGTGTTCGTCGTTGCAGCGACGGCGGCGGGGTTCAAAGTGCGCGCTCCCCCATAAGACCGGCCGCACCCTTGGCGAGCATCTCGACGGCCAACTCGCGCCCGAGGGCACGCGCTTCGTCGTCGGACGCCGGTACGGGGCCGGTGATGGACATCTGCACCAGTGAGGCGCCGTCGGTCGTGCCGACGACACCGCGCAGGCGCAGCTCGGTAGTCTGCCCGTCGGCCACGAGGTCGGCGAGCGCGCCCACAGGGGCGGAGCAGCCGGCTTCGAGGGCGGCGAGCAGGGATCGCTCGGCGGTCACGGCGACCCGGGTGAACGGGTCGTCGAGCTCGGCGAGCTGTGCGGCCAACTCCTGGTTGGAGGCGGCGCATTCGACCGCCAACGCTCCCTGGCCGGGAGCGGGCAGTACGGCGTCGGCAGCGATCAGCTCGCTCGCCTCCGCGAGCCTGCCGATACGGTTCAGCCCGGCGGCGGCCAGTACGACCGCGTCGAGCGTGCCGGAAGTAACGTACCCGATGCGGGTGTCAACATTGCCACGGATCGGCACCGTCTCCACGTCCCTGCCGTGTGACCGTGCCCACGCGTTGAGCTGCGCCATCCGTCGCGGGGAGCCCGTGCCGACCCGCGCTCCGTCGGGCAGCGTCTCGAACGTCAGGCCGTCGCGGGCCACGAGTGCGTCCCGCGGGTCCTCCCGTACCGGGATCGCCGCGAGCGTCAGGCCGTCCGCCGCCGCGGTGGGCAGGTCTTTGAGGCTGTGCACCGCGAAGTCGATCTCGCCGGCCAGGAGGGCGTCCCTCAGGGCCGACACGAAGACGCCGGTGCCGCCGATCTGGGCCAGATTCTCGCGCGAGACGTCGCCGTACGTGGTGATCTCGACCAACTCGACCGGGCGGCCGGTCAGTTCCGTCACCTGGGCGGCGACCATGCCCGACTGCGCCATCGCCAGCTTGCTCCGCCGGGTCCCCAGCCGAAGGGGCTGCGCCCCGTGCGAGGAGGGTGCCCCCTCGACGGCTTCCTCGCGCACGGAGGGTGCCCCCTCGGGGGCGCGGGGCACCGCGGCCTCAGCCGCGGCGGCGCCGCTCGTCTCCGCCGGGTCCAGCGGGGCACTGCCGGTTGTTCCCGGACCACCGGCCGTCACCGGCCGGCCGCGCAGTTCCCCGCGCCCCTGCGGGGCACGTCCAGCCGCGTCCGGCACCGCCTCAGACACCTCGCGCCCACCCGGCGGCAGCCGCACATCAGACACAGGCCCGCGCCCCTGCGGGGCACGTCCAGCCGCGTCCGGCACCTCGCGCCCACCCGGCGGCAGCCCCAGATCAGACACAGCCCCGGGCTCGTGCGGGGCACCCGTCTCGTTCATTCAGCGGCCTCGATTCGGTTCTGGGACGCCCAGGGTGGTGCGGGTCGGCGCGGAGCGGACGGCGGCTACGGCCTGCGGGTCGAGGTCGAAGAGCTCGCGCAGGGCGTCGGCGTAGCCCGCGCCGCCCGGTTCGCCCGCGAGCTGCTTGACCCGCACGGTGGGCGCGTGCAGGAGCTTGTCGACGACGCGGCGCACCGTCTGGGTGATCTCGGCGCGCTGCTTGTCGTCCAGATCGGGCAGCCTACCTTCGAGGCGGGAAAGTTCACCCGCCACGACGTCGGCGGCCATGGCGCGCAGCGCCACCACGGTGGGCGTGATGCGAGCGGCACGCTGAGCCGCGCCGAAGGCGGCGACCTCTTCGGAGACGATGCCGCGCACGGCGTCGACGTCGGCGGCCATGGGCGCGTCGGCGGACGCGGCGGCCAGCGACTCTATGTCGACCAGGTGCACGCCGAGCAGGGCGTGCGCGGCCGAGTCGATGTCGCGCGGCATGGCGAGGTCAAGCACGGCGAGGTCGGTGCCCGCCGGGCGCTCGGCGAGGGCGGCGCGCAGGTCGTCCGCGCTCAGCACCAGGCCGGTCGCGCCGGTGCAGGACACCACGACGTCGGCGGTGCGCAGCGCGGCGGACACCTCGGACATGGTGATCGCGCGGCTGTCGAGAGCGCCGTTGTCGGAGGCCAGGGTCGCCGCGAGGCGCTCGGCCCGGTCGACCGTGCGGTTGGCGATGGCCAGCTCGCGCACGCCCGCGCGCGCGAGCGTGGCGGCGGCCAGGGAGGACATGGAGCCCGCGCCGACGACGAGGGCGCGGCGGCCGGCGAGCGGTCCCGTCGTCACGGCGAGCTGGTCCAGGCCGAAGGTGACCAGGGACTGGCCCGCCCGGTCTATCCCGGTCTCGGAGTGGGCGCGCTTGCCGACCCGCAGGGCCTGCTGGAACAGGTCGTTGAGCAGCCGCCCCGCGGTGTGCAGCTCCTGCCCCGCGGCCAGCGCGTCCTTGATCTGGCCGAGGATCTGGCCCTCGCCGACGACCATGGAGTCCAGCCCGCAGGCCACGGAGAGCAGGTGGTGGACGGCCCGGTCCTCGTAGTGCACGTACAGGTGCGGGGTCAGCTCTTCGAGGCCGACGCCGCTGTGCTGGGCGAGGAGCGTGGACAGTTCGGCGACCCCGGCGTGGAACTTGTCGACGTCCGCGTACAGCTCGATGCGGTTGCACGTCGAGAGCACCACCGCCTCGGCCGCGGGCTCCGCGGCGAGCGCGTCCTGGAGCAGCTTGGCGCGGGCGTCCCCGGTGAGCGCGGCCCTTTCCAGGACGCTCACGGGTGCGCTGCGGTGGCTGAGTCCGACGACGAGAACGCTCATGCGGGCATCACGGCGGGTACGTCACCGTCCGGGTCCTGGCGGTCCTCGCCCGCCTTGCGCTGCTCGTGGAAGGCGAGGATCTGCAGCTCGATGGAGAGGTCGACCTTGCGTACGTCGACGCCGTCCGGAACGGTCAGCACGGTCGGCGCGAAGTTGAGGATCGAGGTCACACCGGCGGCCACGAGGCGGTCGGTGACCTCCTGGGCGGCGCCGGCGGGCGTGGCGATGACGCCGATCGACACCTGGTTGTCGTCGACGATCGACTCCAGCTCGTCGATGTGGCGGACCGGGAGCCCGGCGACCAGACGGCCCGCGAGGGCGGGGTCGGCGTCCAGCAGCGCGGCGACCCGGAAGCCGCGGGAGGCGAACCCGCCGTAGTTGGCGAGCGCGGCGCCGAGGTTGCCGATACCGACGATGACGACCGGCCAGTCCTGCGTGAGGCCCAGCTCACGGCTGATCTGGTAGACGAGGTACTCGACGTCGTAGCCCACGCCGCGGGTCCCGTAGGAGCCGAGGTAGGAGAAGTCCTTGCGCAGCTTGGCCGAGTTGACCCCGGCGGCGGCGGCGAGTTCCTCCGACGACACGGTGGGCACCGAGCGCTCGGAGAGTGCTGTCAGTGCCCGCAGGTACAGCGGAAGTCTGGCGACGGTGGCCTCGGGAATCCCTCGGCTGCGGGTCGCCGGTCGGTGAGATCGGCCAGTTGCCACGGTGCTCCTGCGGGTAGAGCTGGGCTGAAGACGACCACGGTCTTTGGGGCCGCCCCGTGGACAGCAGGCTATGTCTTTGTGAACGCGTGCACAAAGATGGTGTCCGATTTGCCCGGCGGACGTGACCGGCATCACGCGCTCCCATTACGGACATTGGGCACCATTCGCCGTGCGGAATCGTTGCTGCGGCGCTTCCAGAGTGCGTCAACGACCCCCGGTAGGCCAGTGGCCTGCGGCCATTCCACCGCGGCGGCCTGCGCCAGCCGCTCGCCCAGAACGGCGGATTCCGCAAATTCGACCGATTCCGCACCCCGAACGTAGTGCGAGAACAGCTCAGCCGTCGCACGGGCGTCACCCAGCGCGGTGTGCGCGTGCCACTCCGTGACGCCCGCTGCCTCGGCGCAGTCGCGCAGTGACAGTCCGTGCGGAACGGGCAAGCGGGCGGCGGCCATCCGCATCGTGCAAAGTTCTGGTATAGACGGCAGCCGCACCCCGACGCGGGCGTACTCGGCGGCCAGGAACGAGCGGTCGCACCCCACGTTGTGCCCCACGAGCACCCGGCCGCGCAGCAGACTCAGCAGCCGGGCCGCGATGCCGTCGAACGAGGGCGCCCCGCCGAGGTCGCCGCCCTCGATGCCGTGGATGTGCGTCGGGCCGACCGGACCGTGCGGATCGACGAGCGTCGTGAACTCGCCCTGCGGGGTCAGGTCCTTGTCCAGCAGTACGACCGCCAGCTCCACCACCCGGTGCCGCCGCGACGACGAACCGGTCGCCTCGACGTCGACCACGGCAAAGCCGTACGCCGAAGCCTGGCTCGGAGCCGAGAGCACGCGGTCACACTCCTCACGCATCGCCCCCGGCCGTACAAAACGACCTCGATCGTAATCGAATGTGCGCGAGTGCGAGTAACGCCCGCATATCGCCTGTGACACAGGTGCAGTACGGCCGCACGGAGGGTCACGGGTGACAGGTGGTGCGACCCGGCGCCGTACGGGGGCCTGTTCCTCGTGCGAGAGCCCGTTCCCTGTACGCGAACCCGTCGTACGGGGGCCCGGACCGTCCGGCGCACAATGGCCCGTATGACGAACGACGACACCGCGGCGGCCGTGCGCACGGTCACGCTCATCGGCAAGCCCGGCTGCCACCTGTGCGACGACGCGCGCACCGTGATCGAGAAGGTGGCGGGCGAGACCGGCGCGGCCGTGGAGGAACGGGACATCACCCGGGACGAGGCGCTGTACGCGCGGTACTGGGAGCAGATCCCCGTCGTCCTCATCGACGGCGAACAGCACACGTTCTGGCGTGTGGACGAGAAGCGGCTGCGCGCGGCGCTCACCGCGGGCTGACCCGGCCGGGACCCGCAGCCGGTCACTGTACCGGTCGTGCGGCGTTCACGCCCCCGCATCGTGCGCGAACAGGGCTTGACGCGCCGGGTGGTTATGCTCGCGGTATGGCCGCACGCAGATGGCTCACCCCCCGTAGGCAGGCCGGCACCGAGCGCAGTGTGCTGGCAGGCGAGGCCGCGGCACTGGCCGCGGAGACCGCCCTGGCCACCAAGACCCGGCCGCGGGACGCGGTTTCCGCCGGGCCGGAGGAAACCGTCACGTCCGCGAGATCCGCGGCGTCCGCGAGATCCGCCAGGACGGGGAAGCCGGACGAGCCCGCGGAACCTGAGTTCCCGGCGCACGACCAGCCCCGCGCGGCGGCCTTCTTCGACCTCGACAACACCGTGATGCAGGGCGCCGCGATATTCCACTTCGGCCGCGGCCTGTACAAGCGGAAGTTCTTCGACACCCGCGACCTGCTGCGCTTCGCCTGGCAGCAGACGTACTTCCGCATGGCGGGCAACGAGGACCCCGAGCACATGCGGGACGTGCGCGAGAGCGCGCTGTCCATCATCAAGGGGCACCGCGTCGAGGAACTGATGTCCATCGGCGAGGAGATCTACGACGAGTACATGGCGGGCAAGATCTGGCCCGGCACCCGCGCGCTCGCCCAGGCCCACCTGGACGCCGGGCAGCGCGTCTGGCTGGTGACCGCCGCACCCGTCGAGACCGCCACGATCATCGCCCGCCGCCTCGGCCTGACCGGCGCGCTCGGCACGGTCGCCGAGTCGATCGACGGCGTCTACACCGGGCACCTGGTCGGCGAGCCGCTGCACGGACCCGCGAAAGCCGAGGCCGTACGCGCCCTGGCCGCCGCCGAGGACCTGGACCTGTCGCTGTGCGCCGCGTACAGCGACTCCTCCAACGACATCCCGATACTGTCCCTGGTCGGCCACCCCTACGCCATCAACCCCGACAGCAGGCTGCGCAAGCACGCCCGCGCCGAGGGCTGGCGGCTGCGCGACTACCGCACCGGGCGCAAGGCCGCCAAGATCGGCATCCCCGCCGCGGCCGGGATGGGCGCGGTGGCGGGCGGCGCCCTGGCCGCCGTCGCGATCAGCCGCCGCCGGCACTCCTGACGCAGCCGTCACGGGACGCCTGTGACCCCCGTGACGCCGCGGATCCGCCGTGCCGCGGGGCGTCCGAAGTGGCGGGAGCGACACGCGTGAACACGAGCACAACACGCTCTCTCCGCGACCATTTCACGAGCAGAAGTGGTCAACTAAGGGCGCCTGTTCGATAATTGCTCGATCACCATTCCGCTTAGGAAGTGGCGGAAACGGCGATTTGAGCAACTCGGTGTAGCGTCGCCTGTACGAAGCGTTATTCTCCTCAGACGCATTCCGGTACCCACACGTCGCCACGACGAGTGAACGGTCCCGTACTGCACGTGATGGAAGTTCTGCCTCTGGGAGTCCCGTGTACCCACACGACGGGGTTGACACCTCTGGCCTGGCTGCGTTGCGCGCACTGGTGGTTGACCGCCTGATGCGCACAGTCCCCACGTACGCCGTGCCCGCCTTCGCCACGTCCGGTCCCACCGTCCCCGGCCACGCTTACGCGCTGGCCGAAGTCAGCACAGCCGCAGGCAGACGCACCCGCAGCAGCTCCACCAGCACCACCGGCGCGGGCAACGGCTCCGGCGGCGGTCAGTCGACCGCCACGACCACCGCCCGCCGCCCGGCCTCCGACACCGACAGCGGCCGGATGATGGACCTGGTCGAAAGGGCCCAGGAAGGCGAGACCGAAGCCTTCGGACGGCTCTACGACCACTACTCCGACACCGTCTACCGCTACATCTATTACCGCGTCGGCAGCAAAGCCACGGCCGAGGATCTGACGAGTGAGACGTTCCTGCGCGCCCTGCGCAGAATCGGTACCTTCACCTGGCAAGGCCGTGACTTCGGCGCGTGGCTGGTCACGATCGCCCGCAATCTGGTCGCCGACCACTTCAAATCGAGCCGGTTCCGGTTGGAAGTGACCACCGGTGAAATGCTCGACGCGAACGAGGTCGAGCGCAGCCCCGAGGACTCCGTTCTGGAGTCGCTGTCGAACGAGGCGCTGCTCCAGGCCGTGCGCAAGCTCAATCCGCAGCAGCAGGAGTGCGTGACGCTGCGGTTTCTCCAAGGTCTCTCGGTGGCCGAGACCGCCCGCATCATGGGCAAGAACGAGGGGGCGATCAAGACCCTCCAGTACCGGGCGGTCCGCACCCTGGCCAGGCTGCTACCGGAAGACGCCCGGTGAGTCCGCGTTGTCCCGTACCCCGGCAGGCCGTCATTCGGCCTATCAGTCCGATCATCAGAGCCGACCCGATCATCAGACCTGCGTAACCCAACTGGCCCGGCACTCGTTGCATCACATGCAGACATATCTGTGCCGCGCGCTGCCTGTTGCTGTTCACTCGATCGGGTGGACGGCAGCCGGGAACGCAACCTTCCGGGCGGCATGGGGAGTCGAGTGTGGATGACGAGAGGAGGTGCCGCCCGTGATCGGACAGGCAACGGCACACCGCCGGGCGAACGCCTTCGCCCAGGCCCTTGAGGACGCTGCTGTCCTCGACGAGACCACCGGCGAGCGCGGTGGCGGCGGTGCCGGACCGGCGAGCGGGCAGCACGGCAGCCATGCCGCGGCCCGGCACGCGGATCCCGAACAGGACTCGCTGCTGTCGCTCGCCGCGGCCATCGGCGACCGGCCGGCGCCCGTACTGGACGCCGAGAAGAAGACCGTCCAGCGCGCGCAGCTCATCGCCGCGATGGAACAGGCCATCGCCGACGGCAGTTTCGAGGTCACCGGCCGGGTTCCCGAGCAGCGCTCGGAGGGCACCGGCGGACACGGGGCCCACCGGCTGCGCAAGCTCACCCCGCGCTCCCGGCTGTCCCGGCGGCTCGCGGTCGGCGGCCTGTCCGTCGGCGTCGCCGCCGGTGCCTTCGGCGGAGTCGCGGCGGCCAGTACGAACGCGCTGCCAGGTGACACCCTCTACGGCCTCAAGCGGGGCATGGAGGACCTGAAGCTCGACATGGCGGGCAGTGACGCCTCCCGCGGCAAGGTCTACCTCGACATGGCCTCCACGCGCATGCAGGAGGCCCGGCGGCTCATGGACCGGCAGCGCGGCGGACAGCTCGACGACGAGTCCGTCGGCGATGTGCGCAAGGCGCTGTCCGGCATGCGGCAGGAGGCCGCCGAGGGACACCGGCTGCTCACCCAGGCGTACGCGAAGGACGGCTCGCTCCAGCCGATGGCGCTGCTCAACACCTTCGCCGCGTCGCACCGGCAGGGCTGGACCGAGATGCGGGGCAAGCTGCCCAGCCAGCTCACCGATGTCTCCGACCAGGTCTCGTCGGTCTTCGCCGCCATAGACGATGACGTCAAGCCGCTCGAATCCGTGCTCCCCAAGCCGAAGGACGACAGCTCCTCCGGCTCCCGGGGCCACCGGCGTTCCGGCGGCGGAAGCGACGACGGTACGGGCAGCGGTACGGGCTCCGGCTCCGGCACGCCGTCCGCGCCCGCGTCCGGGGACAGCAAGTCCGGGCAGGCGCCGAGCGGCAACCCGTCGGTGTCGCCCACCACCCCGCAGCACGAGGGCCTGATCGGCGGCCCGCTGCTCCCGCCCCCGCCGAACAGCACTCCCGGCAGCGGCAACGGCGCCACGGACACCCCGTCCACCTCCGCCACCCCGCCCCACTCCGTCACCCTCCCCCCGCTCCTGCCCGGTCTCCTCCCCGGCCTCGGCCTCGGCGTGGACGACTCGAACGACTAGCACCACCGCACACCCAAGGGCGGCCGGCTCCCCGCGGGGAGAACCGGCCGCCCTTTCACGTTCAGAAGAACACCGCCCGCCGCGTGGCGGGGCCGCCCTCAGAAGAAGACGGACCGCCTGTCCACCAGCAGCTTGTACAGGGTGTGCTGGATCGTCTCGCGGACCTGGTCGGTCAGGTTGAAGACGAGCATGGGGTCCTCCGCCGCCTCGGGCGGGTAGGCGTCGGTGAGGATGGGCTCGCCGAACTGGATCGTCCACTTGGTGGGGAGGGGGACGAGTCCGAGCGGCCCCAGCCAGGGGAAGGTGGGGGTGAGGGGGAAGTACGGGACGCCGAGCACGCGCGCGAGGGTGCGGGAGTTGCCGACCATCGGATAGATCTCCTCGGCGCCGACCACCGAGCACGGAATGATCGGCACCTTCGTCTTCAGCGCCGTCGCGACGAATCCGCCGCGCCCGAACCGCTGGAGCTTGTAGCGCTCCGAGAACGGCTTGCCGAGCCCCTTGAAGCCCTCGGGCATGACCCCGACGACCTCACCGCGCTCCAGCAAGACCTCGGCGTCCTCCGCGCACGCCAGCGTGTGCCCGGCCTTGCGGGCGAATTCGTTGACCACCGGCAGCATGAAGACCAGGTCGGCGGCGAGCAGCCGCAAGTGCCGTCCCGCCGGGTGGTGGTCGTGCACGGCGACCTGCGTCATGAGGCCGTCGACCGGCAGCGTCCCGGAGTGGTTGGAGACCACCAGCGCCCCGCCCTCGGCGGGGATGTTCTCGATGCCCTTCACCTCGACCCGGAAGTACGTGTCGAAGAACGGCCGCAGCACCGACATCAGCACCTGCTCGGTCAACTCGGCGTCGTAGCCGAATTCGTCGACCTCGTACTCGCCGGTGACCCGGCGCCGCAGGAACGACAGGCCGGAGGCGACCTTCCGCTCCCAGTCCCCGCCGAGCAGCCGGTCGGCGACCCCGCCGAGCGCGGCGGCCAGCCCCGGCCCCTCGTCCCCCGCGGCGGAACCGGAACCGGAAGCGGACCCTGAAGCGGACCCGAAAGCGGACCCGGAACCGGAACCCGTACGCGCCCCCGTGGCGGATTCCGCTTCGGTCCCGCCGCCGCTTCCCTGCGCGGGGACCGCTGCGCCCGTACCGCCCGGCTCTGAGCCCGCCTCGGCCGTCTCCTGGGGCTCCGGCACCTCGGGCACCGCCGCCAGCGGCTGCGTGCCCGGCCCGCCCGCGCCGGACGACCCGGCGCCGTCCTTCTTCCTGGCGCCCGCGGACCGGCCGCCGCGCGACCGGCCGGACCCCGAGCCGGACCCCGGACCCGAGCCGGAACCCGAGCCCGTACGCCGCGCCCGCGAATCGTCGCCGAACGGGATCACCTTGGCGTCTGCCATGGTTCGACTCCTTCTGCCTGGTGCGGTCACGCGTGGTCGGCGTCGGTGGCGTCCGCGGCGTCGGGCGCCAGCGCCGCCGCGGCGAGCCGGTCGACGGCGCGCGCCATCCGGTCCGGCGGCAGCAGCCCGGGCCCGCGGCTGCGCGCGAAGTCGGCGAACGTCTCGGCCGTCGTGTACGCCGGCACGAAACCGAGCGTCTCACGCATCTGCCGGGTGTCCACCACCCTGCCGTGCGTCAACAGCCGAATCTGTTCGCGCGAGAAGTCGGTGACGCCCGCGGCCTTCAGCGTCCGTCCGATCCAGGTGACCGCGGGCAGCAGCACCGGCACGGTCGGCTTGCCGAGCCGCCGCGCGGTCTGCGACAGCAGCAGCACCCCGTCGCCCGCGATGTTGAACGTCCCGCTGTTGAGGGTCCCGCGCCGCGCGTCGAGCGCGGCCAGTACCAGCACCTCGTTCACGTCGTCCTCGTGGACGAACTGCAACCGGGGGTCGTAGCCGAGGACGGTGGGCAGCACGGGCAGCGCGAAGAACTCCGCGAGCGGGGTGTCGGCGTGCGCGCCGAGGATGTTCGCGAACCGCAGCACCGCGACCGCGACGTCCGGGCGGCGGCGCGCGAAGCCCCGCACGTACCCCTCGACCTCGACGGCGTCCTTCGCGAAGCCGCCGCTCGGCAGCGACTTGGCGGGCATCGTCTCGGTGAAGACGGCCGGGTCGCGCGGCGCGGCGCCATAGACGCTGGTGGTGGACTTCACGACCAGGCGCCGTACGGTCGGGGCCTTCTGGCAGGCGCCCAGGAGCTGCATCGTGCCGATGACGTTGGTCTCCTTGACCTGCGTCCGGCCGCCGGAGCCCATCGTGGTGGTGGCGCTGACGTCCAGGTGCACGACGGTGTCGACCGACGTCTGCGCGAGGACCTTGGCGATCATGGGCTGCCGGATGTCGGCGCGGACGAACTCCGCGGCGCCCAGATCGTGCTCGGGCGGTACGGCGTCGACCGCGATCACCCGGTCGACCTCCGGCTCCCGCAGGACGCGGCGGACGAAACGGCCGCCGATCGGTCGCGCGACTCCGGTGACGAGCACCACCTTGCCCACGGTTCAGCGCCTTCCTACGGGGTTGTACGCACCGTACCCGTTCGTTGTTGCGCCGCAGTGACGGCCCGCTGTGCGGGCCGCCGACGTCACGCCGCTGCCCCCTCCGTCACACCTGCCCCGGAAAACGCCACTGCCCCCTCCGCCGCCTACGGGCGGTGGAGGGGGCAGGAAGAGCGGCGTACTGCGTCGAGCCCGCTTACTTCTTGTTGCGACGCTGAACGCGCGTCCGCTTCAGCAGCTTGCGGTGCTTCTTCTTGGCCATACGCTTACGTCGCTTCTTGATGACAGAGCCCACGACTACCCTCGCTTCGTTTTCACTCGGTGCGGGGCGTCCGAGCCCACACGACCTACGTCGGCCAAGCCTACCCGCCCGAGGCGGACGAGCATAAACCGAGCCCCACGCAGGCGGTCAGCGGCCCTCGGCGGGCGAGATCAGGCAGATTCCCCCACCCCCACCCCCACATAGGACTCACGCAGGTAGTCGTGGACGGCCTGCTCCGGAACCCGGAAAGACCTCCCCACCCGGATCGCCGGCAGATGACCGCTGTGCACCAGCCGGTACACCGTCATCTTGGACACGCGCATGACCGCGGCAACTTCGGCCACGGTAAGGAACACGACCTCGTTGAGAGGCCTGGTTTCGCTTGAAGCCATGACACACCTGAACTTTCCGCACCTGACGGCCACCGGCTTCCCCTCCGGCGACTCCAACAGTCAAGTGCGCTCCCCCTCAGATTAGGGGCGCATGATGCAAGTGGGGAAGAGGAGTTGCCAATAGTTGATTACTGTGACAGCCACGCCCGATGGAGTACGTAGCGGGTAAGCGGCCGGTAGTAATCGGACCGCACGGTGTCGTCCAGCGGTACCGCGACCGACACCCTGCCCTCCGCTTCCGCGACGAACACCGCGGGGTCGTCGGAGTCCGCGAGACCGATCGCCTCGATGCCCAACTGCCCTGCCCCGCATACGAATCCGTGGTCCCCGACCACCAGCCGCGGCAGCACTCCGCCCTGCTCCGCGGCAGCCGCGAGGGCCGCTCTGACGGGCAGCGGGGAGTGCGTATGAGCACCCGGTTCGCCCGCCCCCGCACCCTCCTGCGAACCCTCCGCACCAGGCACGGGGCGCACCACGGCGACACCTCCCACGTACCAAAGATTGTGACGCCGTACCCCGAACTGTGTCGGCATATCGACGTAGCCGCCGTACGCAGGGGTGAGAATCACACATCCCGCCGCCGACAGCGCGGCGGCCAAAGAGGCGTAGAAGCCCAACAGCCGATGAGGGTGGCCCGTCCCCAGCAGAACGGGGATACGATCCTGCGCCGCCCTGCCAAGACGCTCGGCGAAGGCGTCCAGCGCCGCCACCGTGCAGTCCGGGTCGATCGTGTCCTGCCCCGAGGTGTCCGCCGGGTCCGGCGACACACCGCAGCGGTCGGCCATCAGCCGCAGCAACTCAGCCGTGCCCCACTCCCCTTCCGGATCCAGCCCCAGCGTCTGGCGCGGATCCCGCGCCGCGAAGAGCCGGTAACTGTGCAGACTTTTCTCCCTCGGGGTCGAGACCCGTCCCGCCAGCCCGGCCGCCACCAGATGCGCGCGCAGCGCGCCGACACTCAGCACCCCTTGATCGTCCCGACTCCCTCCGCCCGCCGGGTACGAAACCGCCAAAAACACCCCGTGCGGGTGACCCGCGCCGAGTGCGCTCCGGACGTAGAAGACCTACGCCACACGCGTACGCGCTCCGCTGTAACGGGTTACCGAACAACGCGGTGACGGCGTGTGCGAAATTGGGGGATTCCGTGGAGAAGGAGCGCCACGCTCGCCGGAAAAGGGGACAACGCGCTACGGCGTGCCGCCGGACAGGCCCTACGGCAGCAGGCCGTGGAGCGGGAAGACCGCGCGGCGGGTGGCGATCACGGCCTGGTCGAGCCGGTCCGCCGGGTCGTAACCGGAGTCGGCGAAGTCCGCCCAGTGCGGATCACGGCCGTCCGTCATCCGCAGCGGCCCCTGCTGCCGGGTCCGGGCGTAGACCTCGTGCCGCCACTCCTCGGGAACCGGCGTCTTCGGCGCGACCGGCGCGCCCGCCGCGATCCCCACCAGATGCGTCCACGTACGCGGCACCACATCGGCCACCGCGTAACCCCCGCCGCCCAGCGCGACCCAGCGGCCCTCCGCGTGGTCGTGCGCCAGCGCGTGACACGCCTCCGCGACCAGCCGCTGCGCGTCCAGCGACACCGCCAGATGCGCCAGCGGATCCTCGAAGTGGGTGTCCGCGCCGTGCTGCGAGACGACCACCTGCGGCCGGAACGCCGCCACCAGCTCCGGCACCACCGCGTGGAAGGCCCGCAGCCAGCCCGCGTCACCCGTCCCCGCGGGAAGCGCCACATTGACCGCGCCGCCCTCCGCGGACGGCCCGCCCGTCTCCTCCGGCCACCCCGTCTGCGGGAACAGCGTCCGCGGATGCTCGTGCAGCGAGATCGTCAGCACCCGCGGGTCGTCCCAGAACGCCGTCTGCACACCGTCGCCGTGGTGTACGTCCACGTCCACGTACACCACCCGCTCCGCGCCCAGCTCCAGCAGCCGGGCCACCGCGAGCGCCGCGTCGTTGTAGACGCAGAAACCCGCCGCCGCGCCCGGCATCGCGTGGTGCAGCCCGCCCGCGAAGTTCACCGCGTGCAGCACATCGCCCTGCCACACCGCCTCGGCCGCGCCCACCGACTGCCCCGCGATCAGCGCGGACGCCTCGTGCATCCCCGCGAACGCCGGATTGTCCTCGGTACCGAGCCCGTACGACAGATCCGCCGCGGCCGGATCGGCGGACGCCGCCCGCACCGCCGCCACGTAATCCGCCCGGTGCACCAGCGCCAGCGTCGAGTCACCGGCCGCGGGCGCCGCCACCACCGACAGCTCCCGGTCGAGCCCGAAGGCCCGCACCAACCCGCGCGTGAGCGACAGCCGCACCGGGTCCATCGGGTGGCCCGGACCGAAGTCGTACTTGGTTACCCGCTCATCCCACATCAACTGTGCTCGGCCGCTCATGGCCGACACCGTACCCGGCGGGCCCGGCCTCGAAGGACTTGGCGTACAACAGCGTGGCCCCCACCAGCACCATCGGCACGAGCATCGCCCCGCGGTAGCTCCACACATCGCCCAGCGCGCCCACCAGCGGCGAGCCGACCAGGAAACCCACGTAGTTGAAGATGTTCAGCCGCGCGATGGCCGAGTCCGAGGCACCGGGGAACATCCGCCCGGCCGCCGCGAACGTCTGCGGCACGATCACGCACAGCCCGAGCCCCAGCAGCGTGAAGCCCAGCATGCCCACCCACGCCCCCGGCGCCACCGCCACCACCGCGAAGCCCGCCATCGCCAGCACCGTCCCCAGCCGCACGACGGACGCGGCACCGTACCGCCGCACCCCGAAGTCACCCACCGAACGGCCGATCAGCGTCGTCACCATGTAGACGGCGTACGGCACGGTGGAGAGCTGCTCCGAGCTGTGCAAGGTGTCCTGGAGGTACTTCGCGCTCCAGTTGGAGACCGTCGAGTCACCGATGTACGCGAAGGCCATCACCAGACAGAGCGGCATCAGCAGCCGCATCACGACGGCCTGCTTCTCGCCCCCCAACTCGGTGACGGACGGCTGCTCCTGGTCGGCGTACCAGCGGCTCGCCACCAGCGTCAGCGGGATCAGCAGCGCCACCACCGGCCCGTACAGCGCCACCAGCGAGATGTGCCAGTGCGCCCCCGACCACGCCAGACACGCCCCGACGATCCCGCCCAGGCTGTACGAGGCGTGGAAGCCGAGCATGATGCTGCGGCCGTAGGTGTGCTGGAGGCTCACCCCGAGCATGTTCATCGACGCGTCCAGACCGCCGACGCACACCCCGAACAGCGCCAGCGTCACCGCCGCCATCCACAACTGGTCGCCCGCGCCGAGCAGCAGCAGGACCAGGGCCACCACCGGCTGCACCCAGCGCAGCACCGCACTCGGCCTGATCCGCTTCACGACGTACTCGGTCGCCACGCTGCCCAGGCCCGCGAGGATCGGCACCGCCGCCAGGAACACCGGCAGCAGCCCGTCGCTGATGCCGTACCGGTCCTGGATCGCCGGAATCCGGGTGACCAGCAGCGCGAACAGCGCGCCCTGCGCGAAGAAGCTGATCGCGAGCGCGGCCCGCCCGTGCCGCAGCCGGTCGTCCGGCTGCCGGTACTTCACGGGGGCGGCGGGCCCCCCGGGGGCGCTCTGCGCGGCTTCGTCCATGAGCGAGCAGCGTAAACGCGGAAGCTACGGATGAGTAGGTGGCGGGGGTCACAATTGTGATCAACCCGCGCCGGACGGCTCCCCGGACCGCTCCCGCTCACCTCAGCAGCAGGTCGGGCAGCCCTTCCATCGCACCGAAGAGGGCCGTCGCGTCGGCCACCTTCTCCGCCGGGGTCATCGCCGTGAACGCGTACACGTCCATCCCCGCCGCGACCGCCGCCCGCACCCCCAACGGACTGTCCTCGACCACCGCGCACCGCTCGGGGGCCACCCCCATCACGGCCGCCGCGTGCAGGAACAGATCCGGCGCTGGCTTCCCCCGCCCCACGTCCTGCGACGAGAAGATCCGCTCCTCCCCGAACCGCTCGTACAGCCCGGTCCTGCGCAGCGCCACCCTGATCCGCTCATGGCTCCCCGACGACGCCAGGCAGTACGGCACCCCCTCCGCCACCAGCCGGTCCAGCACCCCGGCCGCCCCCGCCACCGGCTCCAGCTCCCGCTCGAAGGCCGCGAAGACCCGCGCGTGCAGCTCCTCGTCGAACCCCTCGGGCAGCCGCCGCCCCGACCGCTCCCACACCACGTCGTGCACCCGGTGCACCGCCGCGCCCATGTAGTCCCGGATCGAGTCCTCATACGTCGTCGGATGCCCCACCTCCGTCAGGTGCCCGGCGAGAATCCGGTTGGATATCGGCTCGCTGTCCACAAGGACGCCGTCGTTGTCGAAGATGACCAGGTCATACCGCATACGGCCACTGTAGTTGGGGGCACGCATCCGGTAGCGTACGGGCCATGTCGAGCCCCGAGGCATCCAAGGCGGGGGCTTTCGGTCACGCCGTCAGCCCCCTGAACCACTGAGTTCGCAGCTCCCTTTCACCGTCCGCCTTTTTCGCACGCTCCTTTTGCGCGGCCTTTCGCGGCCACTCCGCGCTTTTGAGCGGCCCTACGGGCTTTCGTGCGACTCTCCGCGCTTTCGTGCGACTCTCCGCGCGGCTCTTCGCGCGGCCATGGCTGGACGGCTGCCGCACCCCGGGTGCTGACCGCGGTGACGAGACGACGTTTTCACGTTTCCTCTCGTGCATCTCCTCACCTCGGAGCCTTTCCCGATGCCTCTCCGTCTCCCTGTTCCGCTGTACCTGCTCGCCATGGCCGTCTTCGCCATGGGCACCTCCGAATTCATGCTGGCCGGCCTCCTGCCGGACATCGCCGCCGACCTCGACGTGACGGTCGGGACCGCGGGCACGCTCACCTCGGCCTTCGCGATCGGCATGGTCGTCGGCGCCCCGCTGATGGCCGCCCTCGCCCGCGCCTGGCCCGCCCGCAGCAGCCTGCTCGCCTTCGTCGTCGCCTTCGCGGCGGCGCACGCCGCGGGCGCCGTCACCGGCAGCTTCCCGGTCCTGTTCGCCACCCGGATCGTCGCCGCGCTCGCGAACGCGGGCTTCCTCGCCGTCGCCCTCACCACCGCCGTCACCCTCGTGTCCCCCGACCGCAAGGGGCGCGCGCTGGCCGTACTGCTCTCCGGGACGACGGTGGCCACGGTCGCCGGGGTGCCCGCGGGCGCGGTGCTCGGCACCCTGGTGAACGCGGCCACCTTCGCGAGCTTCACCTTCCTCGCACCGGTCGTCACCGACACCGCGGGCCTCGGCCGCCTGTGGATCTCGGTGGCCCTGATGCTCTTCGGCGCCGGTTCCTTCGCCGGGCTCACCCTCGCGGGCCGCCTCGCCGACCACCGCCCCGGCCTGGTCCTCACCACCGCGGGCCCCTGCTGCTCCTCGGCTGGCTCGCCTCCTTCTGGACCAGCGCCCTCCTTGTCCTCCTCGCTCTCCCGCTCCTCCTGTCCTCGACGCCCGGCTGATAGGCGGACTCGAAAACCGGTTTTCCGGTGGGTGGCGGGGAACGCAAAAGAGGCCCGGCGTCGGATCCTAAGATCCGAGGCCGGGCCTCTTCCATAAAAATTGTTCGGCGGTGTCCTACTCTCCCACAGGGTCCCCCCTGCAGTACCATCGGCGCTGAAAGGCTTAGCTTCCGGGTTCGGAATGTAACCGGGCGTTTCCCTAACGCTATGACCACCGAAACACCATGAAACACACACCCCACACCCCCGGTGAAGGGGGCGTGGTGGTGGGCTGGTTGTTTCAGAACCACACAGTGAACGCGAGCAACAATGGACAAGCCCTCGGCCTATTAGTACCAGTCAGCTCCACCCCTCACAGGG
>NZ_JBIVOA010000003.1:0-1162632 GCF_044753885.1 Streptomyces sp. NPDC093221
CCGGCCCTCCGGGCTTTCCCTTCGTCGTGTCTCCGACTTTAGCAGAAGCTATTCGGTCGGAATTACCAACCCCGTTCCGAGCACACACGTTTCCGCGGGTCTCGTCGAGGCGGTTGTGCCAACGTACTGGACTCCCTCGCTCGGAGCAAATCGACCGCGGCCGTTCCGGTCGCGGTGACAGTCACGGTGGCTGAGGGTGGCCGGATGACAGACTTCCGATCGGGAAGGGTCATCATGTGGTCGCTTCCGCTCGGGCGGAATCCATACTTGACATGACTTAGGCTGCTCTCGCGGCCTCGCCGTCCGGTGACAGGCAGTGACGGCGTCTTGAGCTCCGCATATAGGAGGCTTCCCATGACGACCGTTTCTTCTCCGCTGGCCGGACGGGCCATCGGGCTCGCGGCAGTGCCCGACCCCGTGTTCTCCGGCGCCATGGTGGGACCGGGTACGGCCATCGACCCCGTGCGCGAGTCGACGGTGGCGGTGTCCCCGGTGGACGGAGTCGTTGTTTCTCTGCACCCGCACGCGTTCGTCGTCGTGGACGACGAAGGGCACGGAGTGCTGACGCACCTCGGCATCGACACCGTTCAGCTCAATGGCGAGGGATTCGAGTTGCTGGTGTCCAAGGGCGACACCGTCAGCCGCGGCCAGGAGGTCGTCCGGTGGAATCCGGCGGCCGTCGAGGAGGCCGGGAAGTCGCCGGTGTGCCCCGTGGTCGCGCTCGAGGCCACGGTGGAAGCGCTCGGCGAGGTCGCGGAGAGCGGCGAGATCGAAGCGGGCGGCACTCTCTTCATCTGGAAGTAGTCCCGCGCTCCGCCAGGAGTCAGGCCAGCGGGGGCACGCAACCTAAGCGGCGGCGTCATCGACCCGCCGCATCGACCGGAGACGGGTGAGATGGAGACAACGCTGCGAGGCGTCGGTGTCAGCCACGGTGTGGCGATCGGCGAGGTACGGCACATGGGCACCGCTGTTCTGGAGCCGCCCGCCAAGCAGATCCCGGCGGACGACGCTCCGCGCGAGCAGGGTCGGGCGCGGCAGGCCGTCGAGGCGGTGGCCGCCGATCTGACCGCGCGTGGTCATCTCGCGGGCGGCGAGGCGCAGGCGGTGCTTGAGGCGCAGGCGCTGATGGCGCAGGACCCGGAGCTGCTGGCCGACGCCGAGCGCCGGATCGCGGTGGGGAGTACGGCCGAGCGCGCGGTGTACGACGCTTTCGCCTCCTACCGGGCGCTGTTGGCGGGCGCTGGTGAGTATCTGGCCGGTCGGGTCGCGGATCTGGACGACGTGCGGAACCGGATCGTGGCGCGGCTGCTGGGTGTGCCGATGCCGGGTGTGCCGGACAGCGACGAGCCGTATGTGCTGATCGCGCGTGATCTGGCGCCTGCGGACACGGCGCTGCTCGACCCTGCGTTGGTGCTCGGTTTCGTCACCGAGGAGGGCGGGCCGACCAGTCACAGCGCGATTCTGGCGCGGGCGCTCGGGGTGCCGGCCGTGGTGGCGCTGCCGGGTGCGGGTGAGCTGGCCGAGGGGACGCTGATCGCGGTCGACGGCAGCACCGGTGAGGTGTTCGTCGAGCCGGACGAGGAGAAGCGGACCGCGCTGTCCGAGGCGGCCGCGGCCCGGAAGGCGGCGCTGTCGGCGTCGTCGGGTCCTGGTGCGACGTCGGACGGGCACAAGGTGCCGTTGCTGGCGAATGTCGGCGGGCCGGCCGATGTGCCCGCGGCGGTGGCGGCCGGGGCGGAGGGCGTGGGTCTGTTCCGTACGGAGTTCCTGTTCCTGGACGACTCCTCGAAGGCTCCGACGGAGGACAAGCAGGTTCAGGCGTACCGCCAGGTGCTCGAGGCGTTCCCCGAGGGCCGGGTGGTGGTGCGCGTGCTCGACGCGGGCGCCGACAAGCCGCTGGAGTTCCTGACGCCCGCGGACGAGCCCAACCCGGCGCTGGGTGTGCGGGGGCTGCGGTCGCTGCTCGACCACCCGGAGGTGCTGCGGACGCAGCTCACCGCGCTGGCGAAGGCGTCGGAGGGGCTTCCGGTGTATCTGGAGGTCATGGCACCGATGGTGGCGGACCGTCAGGACGCGAAGGCGTTCGCGGACGCGTGCCGTGCGGCGGGGCTGCGGGCGAAGTTCGGTGCGATGGTGGAGATTCCGTCGGCGGCGCTGCGCGCGCGGTCGATTCTCCAGGAAGTCGAGTTCCTGTCGCTCGGCACCAATGACCTGGCGCAGTACACCTTCGCGGCGGACCGGCAGGTCGGTGCGGTGTCGCGGCTTCAGGACCCGTGGCAGCCCGCGCTGCTCGACCTGGTGGCGGCGTCCGCGGACGCGGCTCGGGCCGAGGGCAAGAGCTGTGGTGTGTGCGGTGAGGCGGCGGCGGATCCGCTGCTCGCGTGTGTGCTGACGGGTCTGGGTGTCACCAGCCTTTCGATGGGTGCGGCGTCGATTCCTTATGTGCGGGCGACGTTGGCGAAGTACACGCTGGCGCAGTGCGAGCGTGCGGCTGCCGCGGCTCGGGCGACCGACAGCGCCGATGATGCGCGGCGGGCGGCGCAGGGCGTGCTGTCCGGCGAGTGAGCCGACGACGGCTACGACGGCGGTCGGGCCGGTTGGCGGAGGGCGTTCCACCCGTGCGGGGTGGGGCGCCCTCCGCCGTTTTGTCATCGGCCCGGTGTTCCGCGCCAGCCGGTCCCGTACTGCGGCCTCTCCTTCATGTGAGGGGTCCGAAGGGACCCGTCGGGCCGATGTGGTCGACGGGCGGTGGCGGCAGGGGGAGTCCCGCGCGGTAGACGACGCCGTGCTCGGGCGGTACGGGGTCGCCGGTGGCGGCGTCGGTGCAGTAGGCGTTGAAGACCTCCGCTTCGGTGAGCGGGTGGAGGTGGCCGTCGCGCAGGGACCAGCCGCGTACGGTGTCGGGCCGTTCGTCGTCGTGGGTGGTGCGCAGGACGACGCCTCCGGTCCGGCCGGTGGCGGTGCCGGCGGCCATGACGGTGCAGAGCACGAGGGCGTCGTTCTCCGCGAGTTCGATCGTGTCGTCGGTGTCGGCGTGTACGTGGACGGCGGCGAGCAGTGGGCCGTCGTCGGCGGGGAGGCTGCACACGACGTGGTGGGTGCCGGGGCCGACGGTCTCGATGAGGCGCAGCAGGGTGTCGGAGGCGCGGTCGAAGGCGCAGTGGGCGAGGTCCTGTCCGCAGTCGGGGCAGGTGCCGGCCCGGGTGAGGGCGTCGGTGGCGCTCTCCCAGGTGGCGCGGCGGTCGGCTTCGTGGGCGAGTTGGGCGCGCAGCAGGGTGAGGGACTGGCGGGTGTAGGCGACGGAGGGGCCCGCGGCGGTCGCCGCCGCGGTGTAGTGGGTGCGGGTGGTGGCGCTGTCCGGGGGCTGGCGGGTGGTGGTGCAGTAGTCGGCGTAGGCGTCGGGGTCGAAGAGTGTGACGGCGATGTGGTGGCCCTGGGCGTGCAGGTGGCGGAGGAAGGCGTCGACGGCGTGCAGATACTGTGCGTAGTTTTCGAAGGCGAAGCTGCGGTGGTCGGTCAGGGCCGCGAAGTCCTGGTCGTCCAGGAGCAGGGCGACGACGGTGGGGGCTTCGCGGCGCAGCGCCCTGCGGTGGGCCGCGCGGTGCCGGGGCGGGCGCTGTGCCTGGTCGGCGCGGGCGTGGCGGTTCTTGCGGTGGGTGGTGCGGTTCTTGGTGCTGGACATGCTTCCCCCTCGGTGTGGCACCGGGGTCCCGATGACCCCTAGTGCTCACTCACCGTAACCGGTGGCACTGACAACGGCGGTTCTGCGGCGGTCGGGTGCGGTCGGTCGAGGCGGCGCAGGACCAGGCGGCGTTGCAGGAGCGCGGCGGCGGCGAGTACGGCGCCGAGCGCGATCCAGCCGGTCGGTCCCGTGGCGATGACGACGGAGGTCATGAGCAGCGGGCCGACGCAGCGTGAGGTGGACTGGGCGAGGCCGTGCACGCCGACGTAGCTGCCCTGTGCGTCGTCGGGTGCGAGGGCGACGGACAGTTCCCAGGAGATGGCGGACTGGATCATCTCGACGACGGTGAAGGCGATGGCGGCGGCGAGGATCGCGGCGGTCGCGGCCCATCGCATGTGGACGACGGCGACGGCCGTGGCGGCTCCGGAGAGCAGGAACCATACGGCGACCCGGCGCAGGGAGTCGGCGGCGACGCGTGGGGTCCTGCCGTGCCGGGAGAGCCGGACCTGGAAGGCGACCACGATGACGGTGTTGACGACGAAGATGGCGGCGGCGAGGCCGTGCGGGGCGTCGGTGCGGGTGATGATCCACAGCGGCATGCCGACGCTGAGCGCGCAGCCGTACAGGAACATCGCCGAGTCGAGGGCGGCGTAGAGGAGGTATCCGCGGTCCCGCCAGGGGTTCGAGGGGGCGCCGACTTCGCGGTGCGGGAGGGAGGTTGTGGCCGTGGTGGCGGTCGGGGCGGTGTGGGCGGCGACGGTTCTGCTGGCCGAGGGGGGTTCGGCGCAGCGGGCGACCAGGGCGGCGACGAGGACGAAGGACAGGGCGTCGCCGAGGAGCAGGCCGCGGTAGACCGCGCCGGTGCCGATGGCCAGGGCGGCGGAGGCGCCGAGGCCGCCGACTGTGTAGCCGACGTTGACGACGGTGCGCTGTACGGCCTGGTAGCGGGCGCGGTCGGGTCCCGCGACGCGGGCGGCGAAGAGTTTGGTGAGGACGGAGGCGGAGCGTTCGCCGAAGCTGCCGAGGGCGACCAGGGGCAGCAGTTGCCAGAAGCCGTGGGCGAGCAGGAGCAGCAGGCTGGAGGCGCCGCGCAGGAGTTGGACGGCGAACAGCACGCGGGTGAGCGGCACACGGTCGGCCAGGCGGCCCGCGACGGGCGCGCCCGCGATGCCGGCGGCGCCGCCGAGGCCGAGCAGCAGTCCGGCCTGGCCGGTGCTGAGTCCGCCGATGAGGACGAAGTAGAGGGCGGTGACGGCGACCCAGAGTCCCGAGCCGGTCTTGTCGATGAGGTTGATCCAGAGCATCCGCCGCCCGTCCGGGCCTCCTGGTATCGGCGGTATCCGCATCGTGTCCGCTCCCCCTCGTCACCGGGTTCGTTCGCCGCTCGTCCGCCACGTACTCGCTTGCCGTACGGCTTTGTATTGGTACATACTCATGTATGTGGCAACACAATATGCGATCAGCGGTGCGACGGCCAGGGAGATTGCCGCGTCGGCCGAACGGGCGGTGACCGAAGGGCGGTTGCGCCCGGGGGACGCGCTGCCGCCGGTGCGGACGCTGGCGGACGGACTCGGCGTCAGTCCGGGGACGGTGGCGGCGGCGTACAAGGAGCTGCGGCGGCGCGGGATCGTGGTGACGCGCGGGCGCGGCGGGACGGTGGTCGCGTCGGCGCCCTCGGTGGCCTCGCGGCGTCCGCCCCGGGTGCCCGAGGGGCTGCGGGATCTGGCGGGCGGCCATCCGGACCCGGCCTTCCTGCCGGATCTGGTGCCGCCGGGACGGCTGTCGCCCGGCGCACGTTCGCACCGCGCCTCGCCCCGGCTGCCGCAGTTGGAGGAGCTGGCGCGGGCGTGGTTCCGCCGGGACGGGGTGCCCGACGGGCAGGTCACCTTCGCGCACGGCGCGCTGGACTGCGTCGCGCGGCTGCTGTCGGTGGAGCTGCGGCCCGGCGACGCGGTGGCCGTCGAGGACCCCGGCTTCCACCATCTGCTCGATCTCGTACCGGCGTTGGGGCTGCGGACGGCCGCGGTGGCGGTGGACGACGAGGGGATGCGGCCGGAAGCGCTGCGGTCGGCGCTGCGGGCCGGCGCGCGGGCGGTGGTGCTGTGTCCGCGCGCGCAGAATCCGTACGGGTCGCGGGTGTCGGAGGCGCGCCGGGAGGAGTTGCTCGCGGTGCTGGCGGGGTCGCCCGAGGTGCTGGTCGTCGAGGACGACCACAGCGCGGACACGGCGGGCGGTCCGCTGCACTCGCTGACCACGGCGGGGGCGCGGGGTCCGGGGCGATGGGCGCAGATCCGTACGGTCTCCAAGCATCTGGGCACCGATCTGCGATGGACGGCGATGGCCTGCGACCCGGTCACGCTCGCCCGGCACGACGGCCGGATGCTGCTGACGTCGGGCTGGGTCAGCCATGTGCTCCAGGAGACGGTGGTCCGGCTGATGACCGATCCGGCGACGGCGGAACTGGTCGCCGCGGCGGGGACGGCGTACACCGAGCGCCGCGAGGCGCTGATCGCGGCGCTCGCGGAGCACGGGATCACCGGGGCCGGGGTGAGCGGTCTGAATGTGTGGGTGCCGGTGCGCGACGAGGCCGCGGTCGTCAACGGCCTGCGGTCGCAGGGCTGGTGGGTGGCGGGCGGGTCGCGGTTCCGGATCGGTGCGGGTCCGGGCGTACGGATCACCGTCGCGGACCTGCGGGTGCCCGAAGCGGCCGTGCTGGCCGCCGACTTCGGGCGCGTGCTCGCCGACTCCGCGAGCACGTACGGGGGTTGAGGCACCGCACCGTGACGGGGGTGGTCAGTGAGGTGCCAGCGGCGCTATTGACGGGGGCGGCGCCGGTCAAGTATCCAGATCCTGGGCGGCATTGGTACAGACCAAATGGGAGTCCGGCATGCGAAGATCCCTCACACTCCTCCTCGCGCTCTTCGGCACGCTCGTCCTGTTCCTCGTTCCTCCCGCCTCGGCGGCCGGCGGCGTCGGCGCGGCCTTCGCCAAGACCTCGGACTGGGGCAGCGGCTACCAGGCGCAGTACACGATCACCAACGGCAGCGGTTCCGCGATCAGTTCCTGGAAGGTCGAGTTCGACCTGGCCTCCGGCAGCAGCGTCGGCAGCTACTGGGACGCGCTGCTGACCCAGTCCGCCACGTCCGGCGGCACGCACTACACGTTCACCAACCGCGACTACAACGGGACGCTCGCGCCGGGCGCCTCGGCCGTCTTCGGCTGGGTGGGTTCGGGAACCGCCACCCCCGCCAACTGCAAGCTCAACGGGGCTTCTTGCGACGCGGGCGGCGGTGGCGGCGGCTCCGACACCACGCCTCCGACCGTGCCCGGCGGCGTCACCGCGGGCTCGCCGACCAGCTCCTCGCTGACGGTGAAGTGGAACGCCTCGACCGACAACTCCGGTTCCGTGGCCGGTTACGAGGTCTCACGCAACGGCGGCACGCCGGTCGCCGTGACCGGCACCTCGTACACCGCGACGGGTCTCGCGGCGTCCACCGCGTACTCCTTCCAGGTCCGCGCCAAGGACGCGGCGGGCAACTACTCGGCGTACAGCGCGGCCGTCAGCGGCACCACGAGCGCGACCGGTGGCGGCGGGAATCCGAGCCCCGGCGTGATCCGTACCGCGCCGTACGTGGACATGGGCGCCTGGCCGACGCCGAGTCTCACGGCGATGTCCCAGGCGAGCGGCGTGAAGAGCTTCACGCTCGCCTTCGTCACCTCGGCGGGCTGCAAGGCGTCGTGGTTCAACGCCTATGACCCGCGCCAGGCGTGGGCGAAGGACCAGATCGACGCCATCAGGGCGGCCGGCGGGGACGTGAAGGTCTCCTTCGGCGGCGCGAGCGGCATCGAGCTGGCCCAGGCGTGCGGTTCGGCCAGTGCGCTGGCCACCGAGTACGGCGCCGTGGTCGACGCGTACAACCTGTCCTACGTCGACTTCGACATCGAGGGTTCGGCGGTCGCGGAACCCGCGTCGATCGCCCTGCGCTCACAGGCGTTGGCGCTGCTCCAGCAGTCCCACCCGAGTCTGCGGATCTCGCTGACCCTGCCGGTGCTGCCCAACGGTCTCGACGCGAACGGGCTGAACGTGGTCACCTCCGCGAAGAACGCGGGCGTCAACCTGGACATGGTCAATGTGATGGCCATGGACTACTACCAGAGCGTCGACTACGGCGACGCGGCGGTCCAGGCCGCCAACAGCCTGTTCGGACAGCTCAAGCCCCTCTATCCGACCAAGTCCGACGCGCAGCTCTGGGCGATGGTCGGCGTGACGCCGATGCTCGGCCAGAACGACGACGGACACGTCTACGACCAGGCCGACGCCCGTCAGCTCGTCGCCTTCGCGCAGAGCAAGCACCTGGGCATGCTCTCGTTCTGGGAGGAGGGCCGGGACGCCAACGCGTGCACCGGCGCCACCTACAAGTGCACCAACATCTCGCAGACGCCGTACGAGTTCTCGAAGATCTTCGCGGCGTACACCGGATGACGGCGACGCGGACGTGACCGTCGGCGCCTGAAGTGACCTTCTACGAGCGGCCCTTCGCGCGTTCGGCGGCGAGCCGCTCGTAGAAGCGCAGCACCCCGAGGTTGTCCACCGAGCCCGGGTTGACGGCCTTGTCGAGCGCGGTGCCCTGGAGGAGCCGTTTGACGGGGACCTCGATGCGCTTGCCGGTGAGGGTGTGGGGGACGCCGGGGACGGCGATGACCTCGTCGGGTACGTGGCGCGGCGAGAGCTGGGCGCGGATCGCGGTGCGGATCCGGTCGCGCAGCGTGTCGTTCAGTTCCGCGCCGTCGGCGAGCTGCACGAACAGCGGCATCCAGTAGCCGCCGTCGGGCTGTTCGATCCCGATGACCAGCGACTCGCGGATCTCCGGGAGGCGTTCGACGACCTCGTAGATGTCGGAGGAACCCATGCGGACGCCCTGGCGGTTGAGGGTGGAGTCGGAGCGGCCGTGGATGACGACCGTGCCGCGCGAGGTGAGGGTGATCCAGTCGCCGTGCCGCCACACGCCGGGGAACATCTCGAAGTAGCTCTCGCGGTAGCGGGCGCCGTCCGGGTCGTTCCAGAACCTGATGGGCATGGACGGCATGGGGTTGGTGACGACCAGCTCGCCGACCTCGTCGACGACCGGGCGGCCCTGCGCGTCCCACGCCTGCAAGTCGGTCCCCAGGCAAGGCGCTTGGAG
Organism: Streptomyces sp. NPDC093221; assembly: GCF_044753885.1. Lineage (NCBI taxonomy): Bacteria > Bacillati > Actinomycetota > Actinomycetes > Kitasatosporales > Streptomycetaceae > Streptomyces > Streptomyces sp. NPDC093221. Next base: position 8,866 of record NZ_JBIVOA010000003.1, read on the forward strand.
CTCACCGATGTGCACGGGGAGGGTGGGGACACCGCCCGCGAAGCAACTGCACACATCGGTGCCGCCGCTGACCGACGCGATCCACAGGTCTTCCTTGACCTCGTCGTGCAGCCAGCGGAATCCGTCGGGCGGCAGCGGCGAGCCGGTGGTGGCCACGCACTTGACGGGTGAAAGGTCGACGTCGCGGCCGGGGTGGATGTCCGCCTTGCGGCAGGCGATCACATACGCGGCGGAGGTGCCGAAGACGGTGGTGCCGGTCTGTTCCGCCACCCGCCACTGGGCGGCGACGTCGGGGTAGCCGGGGCTGCCGTCGTAGAGCACGACGGTGGAACCGGCCAGGAGCCCGGAGACCAGGAAATTCCACATCATCCAGCCTGTGGAGGTGTACCAGAAGAAGCGGTCGTCCGGGCCGAGGTCAAGGTGGAGGCCGGTCTGCTTGAGGTGTTCGAGCAGGATGCCGCCCTGGGACTGCACGATGGCCTTGGGCAGTCCCGTGGTGCCGGAGGAGTAGAGCACCCACAGCGGGTGGTCGAAGGGCACGGCCTCGTACGCGGGCGCGGTGTCGTCGGCGGTCAGGTCCGCCCAGTCCAGGGCGCCTTCGGGGGCGGGCGTGCCGAGCAGCGGGATGTGCACGGTGGCGCGCAACGAGGGCAGCCCGGCGCGCAGTTCGGTGACGACGTCGGTCCGTTCGTGCCGCTTGCCGCCGTAGCGGTAGCCGTCCACGGTGAACAGCACGACGGGCTCGACCTGTTGGAAGCGGTCGAGGACGCTGCGGGCGCCGAAGTCCGGGGCGCAGGAGGTCCATACGCCGCCGACGGCCGCGGTGGCGAGCAGCGCGACGACGGCCTGCGGGATGTTGGGCAGGTAGCCGCTGACGCGGTCGCCGGGGGTGACGCCGAGGCGGCGCAGGGCCGCGGCGAGCGAGGCGACCTGGCGGCTGAGTTCGGCCCAGCTCACCGTGCCGGTCTCGTGGCTCTCGTCCAGGTGCAGCAGGGCGGGGGTGTCCGCGCGGGCCGGGTCGAGGGCCGGGCGCAGCGCGTGCTCCGCGTAGTTGAGGGTCCCGCCGGGGAACCAGCGGGCGCCGGGCATCGAGGCGTCGGCGAGCACCGTCTCGTACGGGGTGCTGAAGCGGACGTCGTACCACTCGGTGATCGCGCGCCAGAAGGCGTCGGGGTCGCGGACCGACCAGGCGTGCAGCGCGTGGTAGCTCGCGGCGGGGTCGCCGGCCACGGTTGCCGGGGCGCCGTACCGCTCGGCCGTCCAGTCCTGGAACCGGGTCACCTGCGCGCGGGCGATCCGCTCGGGTCCCGGCGTCCACAGGGGCTCCGGGCTGTCGGCGGGCTCGGGCGTGGTGCTCATATGGGCGGCTCCCCGGACGGTACGCGTCGTCGCGTATCTGCGGCTGGTCCCCTGCGGGCGGAATGTCCCGCCCCGGGCCTGGGCAGGACGATGCCATGTGATCGTCTTCGGCGCCAGGGCGGGGTGGCCCACGGGTCGCGCGGCGGGGGTCGGCGGGGGCTCTGACGAGGGGTTCCGAGGGGGTGGTCCGGGCGGCGGGGTGGCTCTGTTTCCGGCTCCCGCCGAGGTTCCCGCCAAGATCCCTGGGAAGATCACTCACCGGGCCCGCGCGGGCCCGGCCCCGCCGCCGGGAGGGCACGGGCGCGCGGGGTGCGGTCCGGGTCGGCGGCGTCGGCGACCGGCGCGGGTCGCGCACCGCCCCCTCCAGGTGAACGGTGGCTGAACGAGCGGCGCGACCGGCGGTTTCGATGGAAGGGTGGGGGCATGGACGCTCGGGACCTGCTGCGGTCGGTGCGGACGGCGGGTTCCGCCGAGGGCCGGCGTGCCACACGCTCGGCCTGGCGGCGGCAGCGCACGGACGCGCGGGATCTGCCGCGGCGCGGCGCCGAACGCGCCCGGGTGCCGGGCGCCGCGCGGGAGGTGGAGCCGCTGCCCGGCGGCGGCCGGGTGCGGTTCGCGCGCTCGGTGCTGCGGGTACGGGTGGCGATCGGCGGCGCTGTCTTCTGCGGCTGGGACGGCGCGGATCCCGACCCGTCGTACGCGCTGGCCGGCGGGCGGCCCGAGGCGGATCTGCGGGCGATCCTCGAACCGGACAAGGACGGCTGGCGGGTGGTGTCCGAGCGCGTCACCGTCCTGGTGTCGCGGCACGGCGCGGTGGAGATCCGCACGCCCGGCGGCGTGCTGCTGCGCAGGGAGCTGCCGCCGCGCTGGTGGGAGCCGACCGGCGGTGAGCCGGGGGTGGGCGCGCGCTGGGTGCAGCGCTCGGAGACCCCGGCCGACGCGCGGGTATACGGGCTCGGCGGCCGGGCCGTGGGACCGCGGCTGCCCGCGGGCGGCTACCGGCTGTGGAACACCGACCCCGACGGCTCCTTCGAGCCGGGCGACGACCCGCTGTACATCACCATGCCGGTGCAGCTCGTGGTCGCCGACGCGGGCTGCCACCTGGTCTTCCACGACAACACGTGGGACGGCAGGGTGACGCTGCGGGACGGTGAGGAGGGCGCGGGCTCGGGCCACGACCGGCCGGGCGGCTGCGAGCTGCGGATGGACGGCGGGCCGCTGCGCTACTGGGTGATCACCGGTACACCGTCGCGGGTGCTCAACGGCTGGACGGCGCTGACCGGCAGGCCCGCGCTGCCGCCGAGCTGGGCGCTGGGCCACCACCACTCGCGCTGGGGCTTCGGCAGCGAGCGGGAGGTGCGGCGGGTCGTGGCGGGCTACCGCGAGCGGGAACTGCCCCTGTCGGTGCTGCATCTGGACATCGACCACTTCGACGGCCACCAGGTCTTCACCGTCGACAAGGGCCGGTTTCCCGATCTGCCCGGTCTGGCCGCGGAGTTGGCGGATTCCGGGATCCGGATGGTGTCGATCGTGGACCCGGCGGTGAAGGCGGAGCCCGGTGTGGCGGTCTACGACAGCGGCACCGAGGAAGGCGCGTTCGTGCGGGACGCGCGGGGCCGGGAGGTCAACGGCGTGGTCTGGCCGGGCGATGCGGCCTTCCCCGACTTCACCGACCCCCAGGTGCGGGCGTGGTGGGGCCGGTTGTACGCCGAGCGCCTCGATCAGGGCTTCTCCGGGGTCTGGCACGACATGAACGAGCCGGTGTCCTTCGTGTCCTTCGGCGAGAACACCCTGCCGCGCTCGGCGCGGCACTCTTTGGAGGGCCGAGGCGGCGACCACCGCGAGGCGCACAATGTGTACGGCCTGACGATGGCCCGCGCGGGCTACGAGGGGCTGCGCGAACTGCGCCCCGAGCAGCGGCCGTTCCTCTTCTCGCGCTCCGGCTGGGCAGGCATGCAGCGATACGGCGGCACCTGGTCGGGCGATGTGGCGACCGGCTGGCCGGGGCTGCGCGCGTCCCTGTCGCTGGTCCTCGGGCTCGGTCTGTGCGGGGTGCCGTACTCGGGCCCCGACGTGGGCGGCTTCACCGGTTCACCGTCACCGGAGCTGTATCTGCGCTGGTTCCAACTCGCCGCGTATCTGCCGTTCTTCCGCACCCATTCGGCGATCGACGCCGGGCGGCGCGAGCCGTGGGAGTTCGGCCCCGAGGTGCTGGAGCACGCGCGGGCCGCGCTGACCGAGCGGGTGCGGCTGCTGCCGTATCTGGAGTCGCTGGCGCATGTCGCGCACCGCACCGGCGCCCCGTACGTCCGCCCGCTGTGGTGGAACGCGCCGGGTGACCGGGCGTTGCGCGAGTGCGGTGACGCTTTCCTCCTGGGCGACGCACTGTTGGTGGCTCCGGTGCTCGAACCGGGTTCGCAGACGCGGGCGATACGGCTGCCGCGTGGCCTGTGGTACGACACCGCGACCGGTACCGCGCACCGCGGGCCCGGTCAGGTGCTGCTCGACGCGCCGCTGGGCCGGATTCCGGTACTGGCGCGGGCGGGTGCGATCGTGCCGGTGGCCGGGGCGGACGGCGAGGTCGAACTGGAGGTGTGGGCACCGCGACTCGGCCGTACCGGGAGCGGTGTCGTCTTCAGCGGCGACCCGGAGGGCTGGGGCACGGCGCGGATGGAACGGTTCACCTCTCGGTGGGCGGACGGCGAGGTCGTGGTGGAGCGGGACGGCGCGGACGCCGGGGAGCCGGTCGGCTACCGGGTGCGGGTGCGCGGCACGGCGTCGTAGGGGCCGACCGGTTACCGGGTGTGCGGCGGCGTGTCGTAGAAGCGGGTCGGTTACGGGGTGTGCGGCGGCGTGTCGTAAGCGCCGTCGAACCAGCGGCGGGCGGCCAGGGTGTGCAGGGGGAAGCCCAACTCGGCCGGGCGCGGCAGGATCTGGTGCCCATCGGTCTCGTCGGTCGGTACGGACGGCGGCAGTTCGGCCGCGTCGCGCTCCGGCAGCAGGCCGAACAGCAGCAGATATCCGCCGTCCTCGTCGGTGAGCGCGTCGGCGAGGGTGACGTCCGCCGCCGAGGCGCGGATGCCGGTCTCCTCCGACAGCTCCCGGACGACGGCCTGTTCCCAGCTCTCGCCGAAGTCGATGAAGCCGCCGGGCAGGGCGAGTCGGCCCAGACGCGGCTCGATCGTCCGGCGGATCACGACGAGCCCCGTGCCGCCGGTGTGCCGTACCGGGAGCAGGGCGACGGCGACGGGCAGCGGGTTGCGGTAGCTGACGGCCCCGCAGTTCCCGCAGGTGCGCGGCCATCCGGGGTCGGCGCCGAAGCGCGCGCCGCACGACGAGCAGTGAGAATCCTTGGCCACGGCGGGACCCTATCGGAGAGCGGTCGTGCGGGTGGGGTGCCGGGCCGGTTCGAAGGCGGCCTTGCGGGTCGGGCCAGCTTCGGGGCCGCGGAGCGGCTTGCGCAGGACCTGGCGGGTCGGGGACGAGGACTCCAGCAGGACGGGGGCGCCCAGGGCCGCGCCGATCGCGTCCGACCAGCGGCGCGGGTCGCGTCCGGGCGTGTCCCACAGGGCCGGGCGGGCGCGCTGGAGGCGCGCGGTGAGGGCGGCCTGGCGGGCCAGGTCGCCGGGCGGACCCGGCGCGAGGCGTTCGACGAGGGTGCCGTCGATGCCGTAGGCGCGGCAGATGCGCAGGCCGCGGGCGCGGGCGGGCGCGTCGAGGTGGGTGACGGCGAGGGCGTCCACTCCCCCGCAGACCTCCACGGCGTACGCGTGCGCGACGGCGTCGAAGTGGCCGGTGCGGAAGGCGCCTTGCCAGCGGCCGTGGCCGTTGTGCGGCTCGGGCAGCAGCGGTGTCAGCTCCGGGTCCTCGGTGACGAGCGGGCCCGGCCCGTGCCGGGTGGTGTAGGTGCGCACGACGCCCAGCCGCCGTGCCTCGCCCGGTGTACCCGCCTCGGCCAGCAGCGTCTCGGCGTTGGCGAAGGTGGTGGTGGACCAGGTGGTGTACGGGTGGAAGCCGTGCCATTCGTCCAGCAGGACGCCCTGGGCGCCCTCGAAGACCACCGGGCCCCGCCACAGGAGGTCGTGCAGCGCGGCTCCGTCGGTCAGGGTGACCGTACGGGCGAAGGCGGCGAGGACTTCCGCGCAGTCCTCGACCGGCGGCGCGGGAAGCGGGCCCAACTCGTCCGCCAACCGGTCGCGCAGCAGGCGCAGTTGGCGCAGCAGCCGAGGGCGTGACGCGCAGTCGCCGACGGTCGGCGCGTCACCGGGGTGGGCGAGCGCGTACGCGGCGGCCTCGCCCACGCCCATCCCGCAGGAGCCGTGCCGGTCGGCGCCGCGCGCCTGCTCCCGCAGCCGGTTGGCGGCGGCGTGGTACGGGGTGGCGATCGGCGCCGCGCGGTCGACGGACAGCAGGGCGTACGGGTCGGGGACGCCGACCGTGCGCAGGTGGTCGGCCTCGGCGGCCAGCGCGAGCGGGTCGACGGTCATGAACCGCGACAGGTGGGTGCGGACCCCGCGCAGTGTGCCGGAGCCGAACTGCGCGAAGGTGTGGTGGCGGCCGTCTGCGGTGACGACGTTGTGCGCGGCCTGGGCGCCGCCGTTGAACCGGACGACCGCCTGGACCGTACCGTCCTGGCAGAGCCGGTCCACGGCGGCGCCCTTGCCCGCGTCCCCGAATCCGAGGTCGACGACGATGGTGTGCACTACAGCCTCGTGGTGGTGGCGGGACCCGCGTCGCCGTCGGTGAGGGGCGCGTCGGAGACGGCGAGGGCGCTGCCGCGGGCCACGCCGTCCCTGCCGCGGTCGAGTCCGGCGAGCGCCCTGCTGACGCTGTCGCCCGCCGCCGAGCCGACGTCGGCCAGGTCGGCCAGGCCCGCGGCGAGGTCGATCGCCTCCTCGCCGAGGCCCACGGTCAGCGCGATGGTCTCGCAGACCGCGTCGAGGTCGTCCAGCTCGATGACGTTCTGGCCGAGCAACTTCCGCCAGATGCCGAGCACTTCGGTGTTGCCGACGTAGGAGGAGCCCGCCGGGAGGATGTAGTGGACGTGGTAGGTGCGCTGGAGTTCGGCGACGATGTCGGTGATCGGGATGTCCTGCGGGATGCGCTCGCCGAGGACGTCCCACACCTCGCGCGCCTTGACCTTGCCGTACGGCATCTCGTCGCCGATCAGGAACAGGTAGCCGCGCCGCCCGCGCTTCTCGTGGCAGTCCAGCGCGGTGTGCCGGGCCATGGTGTAGAGCGCGAGTTCGTACGACTCGCTCATCTGGCCGCCGCCCCCGCCCTCCAGGAGGATGTTGCCGAGGTCGTCGTCCATCCGGTTGTCGGACTCGAACTGCCCGATCTGGAGGGGCACCCGGTCGCAGGTGGCGTCGCCGACCGCGCCGAACATCACCTGCGGGTGCTCGGTGTAGCCCTTGCGCAGCAGCAGGCCGAACAGTTCGGGGAGCTTGGTCTGGAGCACCTGCGGCACGGTGCGCATCGAGCCGGTGACGTCGAAGAGCACGGCGATGGCGAGCGAGGTGGGGTGTTCCGCGGAGTCGCGGCTCTCCCGCAGGGTGATGTTCTTGGGGTCGAGTGACGGGTGGGCCGCCCAACTGCTGCGCGGGGACGAGCCGGTGACGTGGTCGCTGTAGGCGAAGGCGCCGGAGCCGGACGCGGCGCGGTAGCGCGCGGCGGCGTCGTAGACATTGGTGGACCAGCTTCCGCTGCCCATGGTGGTTCCCCCTTGTGTCGTGGTGGTGGTGTCGCGGTTGTCAGATGTGCGGCATGGCGAACGGGCGGAAGGTGCGCGGCCCGTAGAGCCGTTCCAGCAGGTCGTCCAGCTCGCCGAGGAGCTGCCAGGCGTCCTGCGGGCGTGCGTTCTGCGAGGGCAGTACGCACGCGCGCAGGAAGGCGCGCATCGGCGCCGGTGCCCGGTCGCCCATGAGCTGCCGCACGCAGAGCGCGGCGAGGTGGATGTCGGTGGCCGGGGAGGCCGGTCGGCGCTCCGGGACCTCGGGCGGATAGGCGTCCCTGTGCCGGTCGACGAGGACCGGCACATGGGTGTCGAAGGCGGTCGCGTAGCACCAGTCGACCAGGACCAGGCCGTGCAACTCGGGGTGGATGAGGACGTGTTCGGGGAAGACGGCGCCGTGCACCAGCCGGGCGCGGTGGGCCCAGCCGAGCGCGGTCAGCAGGCGGCGCCACATCCAGGCCGCGTCGCGCGGGTCGAGGCCGCCGGGGTGGGCGGCGGCGACCTCGGCGAGCGTGTGGAAGCCGGTGAGCGGTACGAGCGCGTTGACGTGCCGCTCGACGCCGTCGGTGTCGCGGTGCCTGAAGCTCTCGATCAGTTGCGGGGCGTACGCGCGGTGCCGCCGTTCGCCGACGGTGTCGAGGCGGCGCAGCACGTCGGCCTCGTGCTCCAACAGGTCGTTGTCGCGGGGCCGTTGCGGGATCTTCAGTACGGCCTCGCGCCGGTCGCCGTTCTCGTCGTAGTGGGCGGTCCGCAGGACGGCGAGGTCGCCGGTGGCCAGGACCGGGCCGAGGACGTAGCGGCGGTCCGCGGTGGTGACGGTGGGAGCGGTGGCCCTTTCGTCGGTGTGGTGGTGGCGGGCGGACAGCCGGGCGAAGGCCGCGGCGGCCTCCGCGGTGCGGCCGGGCGGTGCGGCGTCGGGGTGCAGCAGCCGGGCGAGCCGCCGGTAGTGGCGGACCGCGTCGTGGGCGTCGGCCGGGAAGTCGGCGTCGAGGGCGGCGAGGGCGTCCTCGAAGGTGCGTATGTGTGCGCCCGACGGGTCGTTGCCGGTGTCGCCGAGGGGTCCGCGACTCGCGCCACGCGTCGGGCCGTTGGTCCGGTCACCGGCCGGGTCATCGAGCGGATTCGTGGTGGCGGTCATCGGACGTCGTCCTCCCGGTCGGGGCGGAGCAGCGCCGGGTGCAGCAACCGGGCATCGCCTGCCCGGTAGAGACGGGCGCGCGGACCGCCCTTGCTGCCGGGGCGGCTGTCGGTCTCGCCGGTGGACTCCACGAAGCCCGGCACGGAGAGCACTTTGCGGTGGAAGTTGCCCGCGTGCAGCGGCGCGCCCCACACCGTCTCGTAGACCGCGCGCAATTCGCTGATGGTGAAGGTCTCGCCGAGGAAAGTCGTGGCCAGCGGGGTGTACTCGATCTTTCCGCGGGCGCGTTCCAGACCGTCCGCGAGGATGCGGTCGTGGTCGAAGGCGAGCCGGGGAGCGCTCCCGTGAGAAGCGGGCCGGCGGCCGGTACCACCCCCGTAGATTCCGGTCCGCCGACCCTGCTCGAAGGGACGCGGCGGCGCCGTGTCCGGTTGCCCTTTCGGGAGGATTGCTTCGACGGGGATCCAGGCGGCGCCCGCGGCGTCGCTCCCCGGCGTGGCATCGGGCAGTCCCGGCGCGAAGGCGAGGTACGCGATCGAGACCACGTGCATGCGCGGGTCGCGGTCGGGGACGCCGTAGGAGCCGAGCTGTTCCAGGTGAACCCGGCCGAGCGCCGTGGCGTCCAGGCCGGTCTCCTCGGCCAACTCCCGCGCCGCCGCCTCGTCCAGGGACTCGCGTCCCGCGCGGACGAATCCGCCCGGCAGTGCCCGCTCCCCCGCGAACGGCGGTCCGCCCCGCTCGACGGCCAGTACGTGCAGCCGGTCGGCGCGCAGGGTCAGCGCGACGATGTCGACGGTCACGGCGATCGGGTCGAAGGCGCGCGGATCGTAGGAGTCGAGGAAGTCCCGCTCCCGCCGCGCCGCCGACTCCCCCGCCGACTCCGGCGTGTTCACCGCGTCCGTCATGATCGCCCCCGTCTCGCGCCGAACCCACCCCGCATGTTGTTCTCAAGGTGAGTCATTCTCACTACGAGAAGACCATAGCACCGACCCCTGACACCGTCCAGCAGCGGCGCTACTCTGCGGTAATGACGAAGCAGACGTTCAGCACTTTCGAGGAGTTCTGGCCGTACTACGTGGCGATGCACTCGAAGGCCGCCACCCGCTGGGTGCACCTGGCGGGCACGCTCACCGGCCTCGCGGTCACCGGGTACGGCCTGGCGCGGGGCCGCAAGCGGTACGCGGCGGCGCTGCCGCTGATCGGGTACGGAACGGCGTGGCCCGCCCACTTCCTGATCGAGAAGAACAATCCGGCGACCTTCGGGCACCCGGTGTGGTCGCTGCGCGGCGACGTCAAGATGATCACCACCATGCTCGCCGGACGGGACGCCGAACTGGCCGAGACGGCGGACAAGTGGCTGGCGGAGCAGGGCGGCACGGGCGACGACGCCTGACACCGCCTCGCACCGGCCCTTCCGGCCCGCCGACTTCGCGCGGTCCGGCGCTGTTCCGCCGGCGGGCCGCCCGTGGCACACTTCTGACGATCCGTCAGATGATGAGCCGGGGAGGCCGCGTGGAGCAGCACAGGCGCACACCGCCGGTGGTCGAGGGCTGGTTCACCGAGGGGACGGGACCCGACTTCCGGCTGCTCGGCACCCGGTGCCGCGACTGCGGAAGCGTGTTCTTCCCCCGTGAGGACTCCTTCTGCCGCAACCCCGCGTGCGCGGGTGCCGACTTGGACGAGTTCCCGCTGTCCAGGACCGGGCACGTCTGGTCGTACACCGACGCCCGCTACCGGACGCCGCCGCCGTATCCCTCGGACCCCGGGCGCGCGTGGCAGCCGTACACCCTGGTGGCCGTCGAGCTGGCGGACGAGCGGATGGTCGTGCTGGGACAGGCGGCGCCCGGGGTGACCCCGGCCGATCTCGCGGTCGGGATGCCGGTCGAGCTGGTGCCCGGGGTGCTCGGGGAGACGGCAGCCGACGGTACGGGCGGCGCCGACACCGGACGCGGCACCTGGAACTGGCGGCCCGTGGGCGGTGCCCGATGACCGCCGACATCGCGGTGCTCGGCGCCGGCATGCACCCCTGGGGCAAGTGGGGGCGGCCGTTCACCGAATACGGGGTCGCCGCCGCCCGCGCGGCCCTCGCGGACGCGGGCCTCGACTGGCGCGAGGTGCGGTCGGTGGTGGGCGCCGACACCGTACGCGGCGGCTATCCCGGATACGTGGCGGGCGCGACCTTCGCGCGGGCGCTCGGCTGGCAGGGCGCCCGCGTCACCAGCGTCTACGCCGCGTGCGCCTCCGGGGCGCAGGCCATCGCGACCGCCCGCGCGCAGATCCTGGCGGGCCTCACCGACGTGGCGCTCGTGGTCGGCGCCGACTCCGCGCCCAAGGGCTTCTTCGCCCCTGCGGGCGGCGAGCGGCCCGACGACCCCGACTGGCTGCGCTTCCGGGTCCTCGGCGCCACCAACCCCGGCTACTTCGGCCTGTACGCGCGCCGCAGGATGGCCGTGCACGGTGACACGCTCGACGACTTCGCGCAGGTCAAGGTCAAGAACTCCCGTGCGGGCGCGGCCAATCCGCTGGCCCGCTACCGCGAGCCGGTCAGCGCCGAAGAGGTCGCGGCCTCCGCGGTCGTCGCCGATCCGCTGCGACTGCTGGACATCTGCGCCACCTCGGACGGCGGCGCCGCGCTCGTGCTGTCGAGCATGGACTTCGCCCGGCGGCACACCTCCGCCCCGGTACGGATCCGCGCGGTCTCCACCGTGACGCCCCAATACCCGCGCACCGTACCGGACTTGCCGGACATCGCGAGTGACTCCGCCGTCGCCGTGCCCCCGCCCGAACAGGAGCCGCGCGCCTCGATCGCGGCGGCGGCGTACGAGGAAGCCGGGATCGCGCCGGGAGACCTCGACCTGGCGGAGGTCTACGACCTGTCGACCGCCCTGGAACTCCAGTGGTACGAGGATCTGGGCCTGTGCGCGACGGGTGAGGGCGCCAAACTGCTGCGATCGGGGGCGACCGCGCTGGGCGGCGCCATCCCGGTCAACACCAGCGGCGGCCTGGCGTCCTTCGGCGAGGCCGTACCCGCCCAGGCCATCGCGCAGGTCTGCGAGCTGGTCCGCCAGATCCGCGGCCGGGCGGAAGGGCGGCAGGTCGCGGGCGCGCGGCTCGGAATCACCGCCAACCAGGGGCTGTTCGGGCACGGCTCCGCGGTGGTCGTGGTGAAGTGACCGGGCACCGGGGGGCGCGTAGCGGATCGTACGGGCCGGGCGGACGCGCACCGGGCCGACCGGGTTGGTCGGACGCGCGCCGGGCCGCACGGGCCAGGCGGACGCGCACCGGGCCGGACCGTACCGACGCGTGTCGGGTCAAACGGTGGGGATCGGTCCCGGCTCCGTCGTGAAGTGACCTGATCGGTCAGGCTTCTTGACGCTCCGTCACCCCTGGAGAACACTTCCGGTGGCGCGGAGCCGGTCGGCGGGAGGGGCACCGGCCACCGGCGGTCCGCGCCGCCGCCCGTTCCCGACACGGTCCCGCGCGGACCGGGCAAGGGAGACCGACATGAGCGACCAGCCCGTGAGCTACGTGGCCGCCATCGACCAGGGCACCACGTCCACCCGGTGCGTCGTCTTCGACAGCGGCGGCCGGATCGTCGCCGCCGACCAGCGCGACCACCGGCAGATCCTCCCCAGGCCCGGCTGGGTGGAGCACGACGCGACCGAGATCTGGGCGAAGACGCAGGCCGTGGCGGCGGGCGCGCTCGCCAGGGCCGGGCTGCGCCCCGACCAGCTCAGCGCCCTCGGGATCGCCAACTGGAGGGCTCGATCGCCGTCACCGGGGCCCTCGTCCACTGGCTGCGCGACCAACTCGGCCTCATCCGCAGCGTGGACGAGATCGAGCCGCTGGCCGCGAGCGTGCCCGACAACGGCGGCGCCTACGTCGTGCCGGCCTTCTCCGGGCTGTTCGCGCCCTATTGGCGGTCCGACGCGCGCGGTGTGATCACCGGGCTCACCGGCTTCGTCACCAAGGCGCACCTGGCGCGGGCCGTGCTGGAGGCCACGAGCTGGCAGACCCGCGAGGTGGTCGACGCGATGCAGGAGGACTCCGGGGTACGCATCGCCGAACTGCGCGTGGACGGCGGCATGACCGTCAACAGCCTGCTGATGCAGCATCAGGCCGACGTGCTGGGCGTGCCGGTGGTCCGGCCGGTCGTCGCCGAGACCACCAGCCTCGGCGCGGCCTACGCGGCGGGTCTGGCGACCGGCGTGTGGGACGGCCTCGACACGCTCAGGGCGCAGTGGGAGCGCGACACCGAGTGGAAGCCGCGCATGGCCGAGCCGCGACGTGAACTCGGTTACCGGCGTTGGAAGATGGCCGTCGAGCGGAGCTTCGGCTGGCTGGAGGAGGACGGCGAGGACGGCTCCGCCGGATAGCGATCGTCTCTGAACGGCGGCCGGTTGGCCGTCTCGCGAAAGAACCGGGCTCAGGCGGCGGCCGGGCTGCGGAAGCGTCCGACCCCAGGCAGCCGCCGGGCTCAGGTGGCGGCGGGCTCCTTGCGCCCCGTCGCCATCTGCGCCGCGTGTTCCACCACGGTGATCAGGACGTTCTTCGCCGAGTCCCGCTCGCGCGCGTCGCACATCACCACCGGCACGGAGGCGTCCAGGTCGAGGGCGTCGCGCACGATGTCCGGCGCGTGCAGCTCGGCGCCGTCGAAGCAGTTGACGGCGACCGTGAAGGGGATGCCGCGCCGCTCGAAGTAGTCGACGGCCGCGAAGCAGTCCTCCAGGCGGCGGGTGTCGGCGAGCACGACCGCGCCGAGCGCGCCCTGCGCCAACTCGTCCCACAGGAACCAGAACCGGTCCTGTCCTGGCGTGCCGAACAGATACAGCACCAGGTTGTCCCTGAGCGTGATCCGCCCGAAGTCCATGGCGACGGTGGTGGTGCGCTTGCCCTCCACGCCCTCGATGTCGTCCACCGGGCGGCCCGCCTCGCTGAGCGACTCCTCGGTGCGCAGCGGCCTGATCTCGCTGACCGCGCCCACCAGCGTGGTCTTGCCCACGCCGAAGCCGCCCGCCACCAGCAGCTTGAGTGCCACCGGCTCGTCGGCGGACGGCTTGCGGCGGCGATCCGATCGCGCGAAAGCCATGTTGTGTCTACTTCCCTGCCGGCGTTGTCAGTTGTACGTCGATCTGTACGTCGGTTGCGCTTCGTCGTACGTCTGCGGAGAGCCTAGTCCTGTTCGAACATGACCGGCACGCCGCAGTGGATCACGATCCACTACAGCGCGCGCAGCCCGTTGATGACCTCGCGCAGGATGTTCTCGTCCACCAACTCGGCCGGTGGGACCGGCTGGTGGAGTTGTACGTGCGACGCCTCCAGCAGGTCCCCGACCAGGACGCGGACCACCCCGACCGGCAGGTCGAGGTCGGCGGCCAGCTCCGCGACGGAGACGGCCTGGACCTGACAGCGTTCGACGATGTCGAGGTGCTCGGGTGACAGCGTGTGGTCGTCCTGCGCGCCTCCGTCGTCCCCGGCCTCGGTCTCCGTGATCACCAGGGCGATCAGGTCGATCTTCGTCTCAGCGGCGTTGCTGGTGCGGCCCCTTGTCATCGCATAGGGCCGCACCACCGGTCCTGCCGCGTCGTCGTACCACCGGTCCGAATCAGAAGTCATGACACCCGTCACCCCGTTGTCAGATCATCCGGTCAGCCGCTGAGTGCCGCGCCGCCGTCGTTCCGAGCCGCGGTGCCCAGGTGGGCACCGACCCGCTTGACCAGTAGCGCCATCTCGTACGCGACCTGGCCGACATCGGACTCGGCCGCGCTGAGTACGGCCAGGCAGCTTCCGTCGCCCGCCGCCGTCACAAAGAGGAAGGCGTCGTCCAGTTCGACCATGGTCTGCCGGACGCGTCCGGCCTCGAAGTGCCGCCCAACGCCCTTGGCGAGGCTGTGGAAGCCGGATGCGACGGCGGCGAGGTGCTCGGAGTCCTCGCGGGTCAGTCCGTCCGACGCGCCGATGGCCAGGCCGTCGCCGGAGAGGACCAGGGCCTTGCGGATGCTGGCCACGCGCGAGACCAGATCGTCAAGGAGCCAGCTCAGCTCGCGTGTCGGGCTCGATGGTGCGGTCATCGACCGTTCCCCTCAGGTGTCGTTCTCGGTGCGGATGCCGACGGGTCGTCTTGCGTGCCGTCGTTCTCGGTCACTTCCCGGCCGCGCTGCCAGCCGCGCTGGAGTGCCGCCATCCGGTCGCGGACCTCGTCCGCCGACCGCTCGCGGCCGGCGCCCTCGCCGGTCGCGCCGCCGCTGTCGTGGGCGGTGGTCTCCACCCTCAACTGCGGCGCCAGATTGGCCTGCCTGACCCGGCGGGGCAGTGCGCTGCCGCTCGCGCCGGACGCGGTCGTCTTCTTCGCGGCCGTCAAAGGCGGGGACCCGGACGGGGGTTCGGGCGTGGGTTCGGACGCGGGCCGAGACGGGGACCGGCGCGCGGGCAGCGGCTGGGGCTCCGCCGGAGCCGGTGCCTGCGCCGGGGTCTGTGCCTGCGGCTGGCCCTGTGGGTACAGCTCGCCGCGGGCCTGCGCCTGCGCCACGGCCCGCTCCGCGGCCTGTTCCAGCGCTCCCCGGTCGGCCTGCGAGGTCTGCGCGGAGGGTCCGCCGACCGGTCGGCCGCGGTCGGAGACCAGTACGGGCGCGGTGCGGCGGCGGCGCGGCAACGGCAGCGGCCCGTCGAGTTCCGGGTCGCCCGCCTCGCCGACCGGCGCGCCGACGGGTTCGTCCGCCGGGTGCGCCTCGTGCTCCTTCTGCGTCTCGCCGCCGATGCCGTCAAGGCCCCACTGCCGGAAGGTGTGCTCGGTGTCGGAGGGCACCCGCGCCGGGCGGGACTCGGTGAGGTCACCGATCTTGGTCGCGCCGGTGTCGTCGCCGGTCTCGGTGAGCAGATTCGCCGGGATGAGGACGACGGCGGTGGTGCCGCCGTACGGGGACTGCCGCAGCGAGACCCTGACGCCCTGGCGCTGCGCGAGGCGGCTGACCACGAACAGGCCGAGCCGGTCGGTGTCCGACAGTTCGAATTCCGGGGTCTCGGCCAGCCGGAGGTTGGACTCCAGCAGCGCGTCGGGCGTCAGGCCGAGGCCGCGGTCGTCGATCTCCAGCACGAAGCCGTTGGCGACCGGCTCGCCGTGCAGCCGTACCGCGGTGTGCGGCGGCGAGAACACGGCGGCGTTCTCGATGAGTTCGGCGAGCAGGTGGGTGAGGTCGCCGACCGCGGAGCCGGTGACGGCCAGCCGGGGCAGACGCCGTACCTCGATCCGCTCGTAGTCCTCGACCTCGGCGACGGCGGCGCGGACCACGTCCATGAGCTGGACGGGCTTGCGCCACTGCCGGGAGGGGGCGACACCGGAGAGGATGACCAGGCCCTCGGCGTGCCGCCGCATGCGGGTGGTCATGTGGTCGAGGCGGAAGAGGTCGGCCAGTTCCTCGGCGTTCTCGGTGCGGCGCTCCATCGCGTCCAGCAAGGTGAGCTGGCGGTGCAGCAGGACCTGGCTGCGGCGGGCGAGGTTGACGAAGACCTCGGAGACGCCCTTGCGCATGTCGGCCTGGCGGACGGCGGCCTCGACGGCGGCCCGCTGGAGGGTGTTGAGCGCCTTGCCGACCTGTCCGATCTCGTCGTCGGAGTACTGGAGGCGCGGCACCTCGGTCTCGACGTCGACCTGTTCGCCCGCGGCCAGCCGCCGCATGACGCGGGGCAGCCGGGTGCCGGAGACCTCCTGGGCCTCGCGGCGCAGCCCGGACAGGTCGCGGATCAGGCTGCGGCCGATCCGTACCGACACGATCAGCGAGGCGATCACCGCGACCAGACCGAGGACACCGATGACGGCGGCTTCGACGACCAGCGTGGTGGACAGCGGCCTGGCCTGCTTGCTGAACTTCGCGATGGCCTCGCCGTCGAGCTTGCCGAGGTCGGTCATCACGGTGGCGGCGGTCGCGGGCCACGCCTTCTGGGCGGCCACGACCGGCGCCTCCTCCACGCCCGCGACGATGATCGCGTTCTCGGCGGCCCGCAGCGCCTTGCCGCTGGCGCTCTGCCAGTACGTGTCGAAGGGCGCGCGCGCCTCGTCGGTGAGGGTCTTGAGGTCGACGGCGTAGTAGTTGCGCTGCTCGGCGACCGCGAAGGTGAAGGAGCGCAGTTCGTCCTTGCTGGTGTGGCCGGTGCTGATCGCGGCGGCCATCAGCGCGTCCTCGCGGCTGACCTCCTCCTGCGCCCGGTAGAGGCCGATCACCGCACGCCGCTGGCTGTCCAGCGTGACGTCGCTGAGCGGGAGGTACTCCTCGAAGAGGTCGAAGGTGGGATCGACCAGCGAGTTGTACGCCTGGTAGGCGTCGTCGCGGGTGATCCGCTGGTTGTCGATCCGCTGGCGGAGCGAGGTGAGGCCCTCGACGGTGTTGAGGAGGTCGTCGAGGCGGTCGCGGGACCGCGCGTTGAGGTCGTCGCGGACGCCGGACGCGTCGATGGTCGTCCGCATCTTGGCGATGGACGCGTCGGTGGCGTGTTCCTGCTTGTCGTAGGCGATCCGCGCCTCGGAGTCACGGGTGTTGGCCAGAAAGACCAGAGCGACCCTGCGCTCCTGCTGAAGGTTCCGAACCGCGTCGTCGGCGGGATAGCCGACATTGTCGACTATTCGCTGGATGTCCGGCCGTCCGAACACCTCGCGCCCGGTGATGGTGGCGGCGAAGGCCCAGATGAGGGTGAGGGACACCAGTGGGATCAGCAGCAGCGCCACGATCTTCCGGCGGATCGTCGTACCGCGAAAGCGCATGGCCTCCCCAACGTCTTCCCCGGTATGGGGATCGTCTGTCGCGTTTAAACGGCGTGAGCCTACTACTGCCGATGCGGTAACTCGAAAGCCAGTGCGTAGGGTTGGGCAGGTCTGGCCGGATACGTACCCCGGAATGCATCGTGAAGATTCGGGGCAGGCACCTTGTATGGACTTCGAACAAGGGCGGGTGTGGACCGAGGACCCGGTCGGCACTCCCCGAATGCCCGATCCGGTACGAGCGGCGGCGGTGCGGGCGGTGCTGATCGTGGCCGTCGCGCTGATCCTCGCGGTGATGGCCGTACTGCTGGCCGCCGGACACTCCTGGCTGTCGGCGCCCGCGCTGATCTCCGCCGTCTTCACCAGCGTCGTCGCCACGTGGGCGGTGTTGGACGTGTGGGTGACGCGACAGGTGTGGAACCAGCGCAACGGGGTGCTCTCCAGCCCGAGCAGCGCGGCCCGTGCCCTGCGCAGGGAGCGGCGCAGAAGGCACCGTGCGGCGCGGTCGGCCGCGCGCGGCAGGCCGACGCGGCGGGTGCACATACCGCGTCATCTGCCCTGGCACCTCGGGGTCTGACTCCGGCCGCTCGCGGTCTGCCGTCGGTACCTGGTGGTAGGGCGACGGTCCGGGAGCTGATCGCGGTCCGTACCCAGCGGCGGCCGGTAGCAGCGGCGGCCACCGCCGGCGGCGGTCCGGACTAGCCTCTGTCCGGCTGGAGTTCCCTGCCCGGTCCGGGCACGGCGGCGCGCGCGGACCCGGAAACGGGCGCGTCCGATTCGCCGTCTCCCCCGTCCCGCTCCGGCTCGGGCGGCCGTCGGTACATCCGGGTGGCGGTGATCTCGCCGTGCACCTGCTCGCCCTGCGGGTCGGGGACCGGAAGTCCCGGCCGCAGGTGCTCCTCGACGCTGATGTATTTCAGGCCCGCCCGCAGATCCGCGTCATTGCGGAGCCTGACCACCAGCGGGAATTCGGCGAGTGCCGTGGTGTCGAACAGTCCCGTGGTGTAAATGAGCTGTACGCCCAAGGCGTCGGCCACCGCGCGCTGCAATTCCAGGAGATAGGTGGCGTTGGCGCGACCGATGGGATTGTCGAGGAACAAGGTGCCCGCGTGCCGCTGCTTGTCCCGGCCCCGGTCGTTGCTGCGCAGCGCGGCCATCGTGCAGTAGAGGGCGATGGCGGCGGTGAGGAGCTGCCCGCCGGAGAATACGTCGCCCATCTGTCCGACCGGCACCCGCTCGGCGCGCAGCACCGCGTCCGGTTTGAGGATCTCCACGGCGATGCCGCGCGGTTCGAGCGCGGACCCGACGCCGCGCAGCAGCAGCGACATCCCGTCCCGCCGCAGGTCCGAATTCTTGCGTACGGCGGCCCTGGTGGCCTCGTCGATGACCTCGCCGAGGCGTTCGGTGAGAACGGACTGGTCCGGGTCCTCGAAGCGAATCCGCAGGAACTCCTGGCCCGACCATTCGCCGAGCCCTTCCGGCAGCCGTGACAGGCGCTGCGCCGAGCGCAGGGTGGCGAGCGAGGACTCGACCAGGCCGCGCAGCCGGTCCACGATGCTGTCGCGGTTGCGCTCCAGCTGGGTCAGCTCGTCGGTCAGCACGCGCAGCCGCGGGGCGAAGGCGGTCGCCCAGGCCGCGGCGTGCTCGGGCAGCGCGGCGGCGGGCAGTTCCCTGATCTGCTGGCGCGCGGGCGTCCTGACCTGCTCGTAGCGCACCGCGTTGGCGTGCCGGACCAGGACGTCGGAGGCTTCGCGGAGCTGGGTCTCCGCGGTGGACAGGTCGGCCGCGCAGCCGCGCAGACCGCGCCGGGCCTCCGCCGCGGCCTGGCGGGCCTCCTCGGTGCTGCCGGGGTACGGCTCCGGCTCGTCCTCGTCCTGCTGTCCCGGCGCGTTGTCCCGCAGCAGGTCGCGCAGCATCGCGGCGATCTCGTCGAAGCCGCCCGCCGCGTCCTCGGCGGCGCGGTGGGCGTGGACCATGTCGGTGTGGGCGGCCCTCGCCTGCTCCAACGCGTCGGTGCGGGAGGCCAGTTCGGCGTTGGCGGCGCGCAGCAGCTCCTGCGCGTGCTCGGCGTCGCGCGGCAGCAGTCCGTCGGGCAGGTCGGTGTGCCGGTCGCCGTCCGCGGGCGCGAGCCGTTCCGCCTCGCCGCGCAGCCGCCCCAACTGCTCGCTGGCGGTGGAGGCGCGCGACTCCAGGGTCTGTACGAGCTGTTCCGCGCGGGCCGCCGCGGCCTGCCGGGAGGGGCCGTCGGCGCCGTCCGGGCCTTCGAGCAACTGGGCGGCGCGGCTGCGGACCTTGTTGGTGAGCCGGTCCAGTTCGACCAGGGCCGCGTTCTCGGTGCTCTCCGCGCGGGCCTGCTCGGCGCGCAGGTCGGCGCCGACACCGACCTTCTCGTACACCTGGGAGGCCGAGTGGTACGCCTCGCGGAGCGCGGGCAGCGACTCGGTGGCCGCGGGGGCCTGCGCCCGGTCCTGCGCGCTCTCGTCGGGGGCTCCGGCGATCTCGGACCGCTCGGCGCGCAGGACGCGTGCGGTGCGGCGGGCGTCGTCGGAGGCGCGCTGGGCGGCGCGGCGGTCCTCGTCCGCGGCGCGGGCCTGCGCCAGGCAGGTCTCGGCGCGGGTCTCCGCCTCGGCCGCGTCGGCGGCCAACTCCCGTGCCCTGCGCTGCCAGTTGGCGCGCTCGCGGAGCCGGTGGGCGAGACCGGCGAGCGCGTCGGCGCGGCGCCGGGCCTGCTCGGCGGCGGCGCGGCGGGCGTCGTTGTCCCGCGCGCTCTCGGCGGCGGCGGCCTCGGCCTCCGCGCGTTCGGCGCGCAGCGCGGCCAGCTCCGCGCGGGCCTGCTCCGCGCTCTGCCGCGCGGCGGTGACCTCCGCCTCCAGCTCGGCGAGGCGGTCCGGCGGGCAGGAGGCGCGCCACGAGGCGAGGCGGGCCGACAGCGTCCGGTCGTGCGCGAGCCGGGCCGCGAGCGTCCTGATGTCCTCCTCGCGGGCGGTGGCGCGGGCCCGCAGCTCCTGGCGTTCGCCGTCGGCGGCCAGTTCGTCGTGCATCGCCGGGTTCGGCGGGACCAGGAACACGTCCTGGTCCGCGCTGCCCGCCGCCGTCGCGGGCGGCGGCGCGAGCAGCGCCGCCGCGGTGCCGACCGCGACTGTCGAGCGCGGCAGCAGCGCGGCCTGCGCCAGCACGTCCCTGGCCCGCTGGTACGAGCCGGGTTCCGTGACCACGACGCCGTCGACCAGCTCGGGGCGGGAGGCCAGCACGACCGCGTGGTCCACCGGGTCCACGGCCTGTGCGAGGTAGCGCCAGCCGGGCAGCGCCGGAATGCCGTGCTCCCCCAGGAATTCGACGGTCGCCAGGACGTCGGGGCCCGGCGGCAGCAGGCCGCCGTCGCCGAGCGCGGCGAGGATGCGCGCGTCGTCGGCCGCCGCGGTCCGCAGCTCGAAGAGTTTGCGCTCGGCGGAGGCGACGGCGCTGTCCAGCAGTTCCCGCAGCGGCTCGGCGAAGCCGTCGAGCTCCGCGGCGGTGAGGGGACCGTCCGCGGACGGGCGCGCGGCGGAGGGGCGGAGGGGCGACGCGCCCGCGCCGTCCCGGTCGGAGGCTCCCGAGCCCTGGCCGGTGCGGCCCGCGGCCATACCCGCGGCGCCGGAGCCCGTACCGCCGTGCCGTCCTGCCGAGCCCTCCCGGGCGTCACGGCCCGTACCGCCGTGCGGCCCGGTCGCGCTGTCACCGGCCGAGGCGTCGGAGGTTCTGCCGGAGCGGGCGCCGCTCGGGTGTCCGGCGTCCTGGCCCGCCGCGGAATCCGTGCCGTCGCGCGGGCCCGGCACGCTCAGCAGGGCGGCCAGGCGGGGGTCGGCGGCGAGCGCGGTGGCCGCCACGGTCGCGGCGGTTCTGGCGGCTTCCGCGGCGGTGAGGGCGTCGGCGGCGCGGGCGGCGGCCAGGTCGGCGCGGGCCTCGGCGGAGGCGGCCTCGCGGGCGCGGGCGGCGGCGCTGTGGGCGGTGTCGGTGGCGGAACGGGCCAGGGCCGCCGCGGTCTGTTCCGCGTCGGAGGCGGCGAGGGCCGCGCGGGCCGGGTCGGCGTCGGGTGCGGTGTCGTCGAGCCAGCCCGCGCTGACCGCCTCCGCGGTCTCCTGCTCGACCTCGGCGAGCCGCTGCCCGAGGTGTCCGCTCTCGCTGCGGGCGCGCTGCGCCTCGGTGGCGGCGGCGGTCGCGTCGCGGTGCGCGGCCTCGGACTCCGCCTGGAGCGCGGCGGACCGCTCCTCCTCGGCGTCGGCCTGCTGCTCGGCGCGTGCGGCGGCGGCGTGCAGGGCGCGTACGAGATCGGCGGCGGCGCGGGTGCGGGCGGCCAGCGCCGGGGCCGCGTCGCGTTCGGCCTCGCGGATCGCGGCGGTGACGCGGGCCAGCCGGTCGCCCGCGGCGCGCTGCCGCAGTACGGTCTCGGCCGCCTGCCAGGCGGCGTGCAGCGTACGGGCGTCGCCCAGCTCGCGGCGGAGTCCCGCGGCGCTCTTGTCCGCGGCGGCCAGCGCCAACGAGGCGTGCCGGTAGGCAAGTTCGGCGGCGATCAGGGCGCTGCCGCCGCGGGCCTGGTCGGCGTCGGTGACGCTGTGCGCGGCGCGCGCCATGTGCTCGGCCAGTTCGGTGGTCCTGCCGCGCTCCTGCTGGGCGCGGGCGGACAGGCGACGGGCGAGGGCGCGGGTGCGGCGTTCGGACTGGGCGTGGACGCCGCGGGCCTGGTCGCGGGTGGCGGCGGCCTCGACGATCCGCTCCAGCAGGTCGAGCGAGCCCGCGGTGAAGTCGCGTTCCGCGGTGAGTTCCGCGCGGCGGCCGAGCTTGTTGGCGAAGCCGTGCACGAGGTCGGCGAGGCCGTCGGTGTCACGGGTGTCGGTGACGGCGCGCAGCAGGAGGTCGGTGAAGTCGGAGTCCTTCTTGACGGCGAACAGGCCCGCGGCCTCGCCCTCGTCGGCGTTCATCTCCCGCTGGTAGCGGAAGAGTTCGGGGTCGAGGCCGAGGTCGCCGAGGTGTTCGTTCCACCGGTCGTGGATCTCCTCCCACACCACTTCCAGGTGCGGGTACGCCTTGCCCGCCTCGGTGACCGCGTCCCGGAAGCCCTTCATGGTGCGGCGCCTGCCGCGCGCGCCGGACATGCCCTCGACCGGCGGCCGTACGCTGGCGGCCTCGGCGACCGGCAGCGAGTCCAGGCTGAGGCCGGGTCCCGGCCGGAACGAATACCACGCCTCGGCGAATTTCCGCGGGTCGGTGGAGACCTGGCGGCCTCGCCACTCGCTGACCTTGCCGACCACGACCAGCTCGCCTGTGACGGTGTGCTGCCACTCCAGGGCGACGTGGCCGCAGTCCTCGGCCAGCAGGAATTTCCGCAGGACGCCGGAGCTGGCGCCGCCCAGGGTGTTGCGGTGGCCGGGCAGCATCACCGAGAAGATCAGCTTGAGCAGGACCGACTTGCCGCCGCCGTTCTCCAGGAAGAGCACGCCCGCGGGCGCCGGGCGGCGCGGCGGTCCTGCGGGCTCGTCGGCGAAGAACTCGCCCTGCGCGGGGGCGGGTTGCGGCACCGGCTCGCCGACGCCCCGCAGGTCCAGGACGGTGTCGGCGTAGCGCGCGCCCGCGGGCCCGATGGAGTAGAGGCGGAGTCGGGAAAGCTCGTACATGCGGCGGACTCTCGTGGCTCGTGGTTCAGGTCGGAAGTGGACTGGAGGTCGGGGGCGAGTGGGGGGGTCGGGGGCGAGTGGGGGGGTCGGGGGCGAGTGGGAGGCGGGGCGGGTGGGAGGCGGTGGCGGTGGCGGGTGGGAGGCGGGCCCCGGTCAGGTGTGGGCGTGGAACGGCAGACCGGCGTCCGCGGCCAGGTCGAGGCCGCTGTCGTCGGCGGCGGCCGGGACGAGGCTGGCGCTGCCGTCGCCGACCGGGACGATGCCGAGGTCGAGCAGTTCGGCCATGGCGGCGCTGCCCGCCATGTCGCGGACCTGCAACTGGTAGCGGGCGGTGGTGCGGTAGGTGCCTCCCGACTCGTCCCCGGTGCGCTGGAGGAAGCCGGAGTCGACGAGGAAGGCGACGGCCTTGCCGATGATGCCGGTGGTGGAACTGGCCAGTCTGCGGGCGTCCTTGGTGGCGCCGGTCGCGCTGCGCCGGGTGTAGACCCGCCAGGCGGCTTCCAGTCCCGGTGCGTCGCTGGCCGGGTCGGTGTTCTCACCGGTCTCGTCGGCCTGTTCCTCCAGGCGGCGGCAGGCCTGGCGGATGAAGGCGTCGATGCCGTTGACGGTGATCCGGCCGATGTAGCCGTCGTCGGCGAGGTCCTCGGGGCGCGGGAAGGCGAGCGCCGCCGCGGCGAGGTGGGCCAGGCCGTGCAGGAAGCGGTCACCGGAGTCGGAGGCGGCGCGGCGGGCGTAGTCGCCCATCCGGACGGCGAACACCGAGTCCTCGCCCGCCGCCAGGGCCATTCCGGCGCGGGGCGAGACCTCCAGCACGATCAGGCCGAGTCCGGCCGCGACCGCGTCGGCCAGGCGCGCGAAGGCGGGGTCCTCGCGGTGGCGGCGGATCAGTTCCGCGTACTCCGCGTCGCGGGCGGGCAGCAGCTTGGGCTGGAGCCCGAAGCCCACGAGGCGGGCGGCGTCCGCCGCGTCGCCGGGCGTCACTCCCCCGGTGCGCGCCGGTCCGGTGCTCCCGGCCTCGTACGCCGCGGCCTCGGGCGTGTCCGCCGCCGTCTCCCGGTACTCGCTCACTTCTCGCTCTCCTCGGTCCAGGCGATGACGCCGGTCGGCACCGTCGCGTCCGCCGCACGTGGTCGCCCGCCGCCGGGTCGGAAACGGCGGGCGGGCGCCGTGCCGGGCCTCACGCGGGCTCCGCGCGCGCGGCCGTCATCGCCGCCGCGTCCAGCCGCGCGGTGCCGACGATGAGGTCGGCGCCGCCGAATTCGTGGTCGTCCAGCGGCGTGCCGTCGTCCACCGCGAAGAGCAGGCGCTGTTCGCCCTGGCGGTAGGCGGTGCCGACCGGCGGGGAGGCGGCGTGGATCGCCAGCAGGGCCAGCAGATAGGGCAGTTCGGGGTCGCGGCGGCGGGCGTCGGCCAGGAGCCCCGACAGGCGGCGGGGCGCGTCGTGGGGCAGGTCGAGCAGATCGAGCGCGGATTCGAGCTGTTCCTCGCTGAACCGGCTGTCGTCCGGGGTGGCGACCAGGTCGGGCTCCGGCATCTCCGCGCCCAGGTGCTCCCGCTCCAGCGGCGGGGTGAGCAGCAGTTCGACCAGGTCGGTGACGCGTACGGCGGACGGGGTGCGCAGGCCCGCGCCGCGGGCGAAGAACGCGTCGGTGACCCGCGACGCGCGCTCGACCGGGATCGGCAGCAGGGGCGCGACGAGCTGCCCGTACAGGTCGAGTCCGGCGCGCGCGGGGGGCGCGGCGAACGCCTGCCGGTCCTGCTCGGCGCGGAACAGCGGTCCGGCCTCCAGCAGCCTGGACTGGAGCTGGGTGTGGCGCCGGATGCAGTCCTTGACGATGTCGACCAGTTCGGCGGCGCGGCGCTTGTGCTCCGGCTCCTCCGCCTCGTCGCGCGCCTTGCGGATGTTGGTGAGGATCGCGTTCTCGTGCCGGTAGCGGTCGGCGACGTGGTCGAGGGCCTCGGCGATCATGTCGGGGACGGTCCGCAGCCAGTCGACCGCCCGGACGTTGCGCCGGGTGGCCTCCAGGGTGCGGCGCAGCGTCTCCGCGTACTGCACGGTGCGGTACCTGGCCTGTTCCGCGGCGAGTTGGGCGTCGGCGAGCCTGCCGCGGCTGATCAGCACCTCCAGCTTGACCTCGGCGGCGATCTGCGCGCTGGTGACGTCGGTGTCGAGCGCGCCGACCAGGACGTTGACCGCCTCGTCGGTGGTGCGCAGGTAGACGCTGCCGCCGGGGCCCGGCACTTCCTCGATCAGCTTGAAGTCGTAGTCCCGCCGCACATATCCGCCGTCGGCGCCGAACGTGCCGTAGACGGCGCGGAATCCGCGGTCGGCGCTGCCGACATTGATCAGATTCTCCAGCACCCAGCGGGCGACGCGCTCGTGCTCGGCCTGGCCGCGGACGGGGGCCTGCGCGGCGACGCGGGGCAGCAGTCTGGCCACTATCTGGTCGTGGTCCGCGCCGGTGTCGAAGTCCATGTTGAGCGTGACCAGGTCGATCGCGGCCAGCGCGATCTCCGCCATCGCGTACACCGAGTACTCGCCCGCGAGGTTGGCCTTGCGGGTGTCGAGGTCGTGCAGCGGCGCCGTGCAGGCGAGCGCCTTGAGCCTGCGGGCCAGGCCCTCGTCGGCGGCCGGGCCCGGGGCGGGCCGGGCGGCGCCCGGCAGCGAGTACGGGATCGTGGTGGTCACGCCCCACACATTAGGCGGTGGCACCGACAACGAACGAAACGGCACGGATCGCCACGGGGCGGGCACCCGGCGCGTCGGCCCGCGGGAGTGCCATGATCGGTCCCGCGACAGGTACGGCACGGGCACGGAAGACTGGCGGGCGGCGCGCGGAGCACCTTCGGCGCCGTTCGTAGGCGGATACGAGGATACGAGGACGGGCTGATCATCATGGCGGACGCGGTCACCGGGGCGGCACCCGGCACGGCTCCTCGGACACCTCCCGGCACGGCACCCGACACCGACCCCGGCGCGGTCATCGATCTCAACGCCGACCTCGGCGAGGGCTTCGGCCGCTGGCGGCTGACCGACGACGAGGCGCTGCTGTCCGTCGTCACCAGCGCGAATGTCGCGTGCGGCTTCCACGCCGGCGACCCGTCGACGATGTGGCGGGTGTGCGAACTGGCGGCGGAGCGGGGCGTACGGATCGGCGCGCAGGTCTCCTACCGCGACCTCGCCGGTTTCGGCCGGCGCTCGATGGACGTGCCTCCGGAGGAACTGGCCGCCGAAGTCGCCTATCAGATCGGCGCGTTGGAGGTCTTCGCCCGCGCGGCGGGCACCACGGTGGCGTACGTCAAGCCGCACGGCGCCCTCTACAACCGGGCGGTGCACGACGCCGAGCAGGCGGTGGCCGTCGTCGCGGGCGTGCGGCTCGCGGGGGAACTGCCCGTACTCGGCCTGCCCGGCTCGCAGTTGCTGCTCGCGGCGGCCCGCGAAGGGCTGCCCACGGTCCACGAGGCGTTCGCCGACCGCGCCTACACCTCGGGCGGCACGCTGGTCCCGCGCCGCGAGCCGGGCGCGGTCCTGGAGTCGGAGGACGAGGTGGTGGCCCGCTCGGTGGGCATCGCCCGCGACGGGCGGGTGACGGCGATCACCGGCGAGAGGGTGCCGGTCGCCGCGAGGTCCTTGTGCGTGCACGGCGACACACCGGGCGCGGCCCGGCTGGCGGCCCGCGTCCGGGAGTCGCTGGAGGCGTCGGGTCTGCGGATCGCGGCCTTCGCGTGAGCCGGGCGGGTTCCGGGCCGGGTTCCGGGGCGGGCACGGGGCCGCGGGTGCTGCGCGCCGGGGCGGACGCCGTACTGGTGGAGTCCGCGACCGGTGAGGAGACGGAGGCGCTGCACGCCGAGTTGCTGCGCAGGCGGGCGGCCGGGGAACTGGCCGGGGTGACGGAGATCGTGCCCGCCGCCCGTACCGTGCTGGTGTGCGGGCTCGCCGATCCGCGGGCCTTCGCCGCCGAGGTGGCCGCGTGGGACGTGCCCGCGGTGCCGCGTGGGAGGGGCGCGGCCGTGGAGATCGCGGTGCGCTTCGACGGGCCCGACCTCGCGGAGGTGGCCGGGCTGTGGCAGGTCTCCCCCGAGGAGGTGGCAGGGACTGTGACCTCGACGCCCTTCCGTGTGGCCTTCTGCGGCTTCGCGCCCGGCTTCGGCTATCTGACCGGACTGCCCGAGCACCTGCGCGTACCGCGCCGGGCCGAGCCCCGTACCGCCGTACCGCCCGGCTCCGTCGCGCTGGCCGGACCGTACGCGGGGGTGTATCCGCGCTCCTCGCCCGGCGGTTGGCAACTGGTCGGCACGACGGACGCCGTGCTCTGGGACCCCGAGCGGGAGCCCGCGGCGCTGCTGAGCCCCGGCACCGAGGTGCGGTTCACGGAGGTGCGGGGGTGAGGGAAACGGCGGCAGGGCAGGCCGAGTTGGCCGTCGTACGGGCGGGGGCGCTCACCACCGTGCAGGACCTCGGGCGGCCGGGCCACGCGCATCTGGGGGTGCCGCGGTCCGGCGCGCTGGACGGTCCGGCGCTGCGGGCGGCGAACCGGCTGGTCGGCAATCCGGCGGAGGCCGCCGGTCTGGAGACGACGGTCGACGGCTGCGCGCTGCGGGCCTCGCACGCGGTGCTGGTGGCGGTGACGGGTGCGCCGTGCGCGGTGCGGGTCGACGGGCGTCCCGCGGCGTGGGGCGCGCCGGTACGGGTGCCGGGCGGGGCGGTGCTCGACGTGGGGCGGGCGGAGCCGGGGCTGCGCAGCTATCTGGCGGTGTCCGGCGGTGTGGCCGTACGGCCGGTGCTGGGCAGCAGGTCGACGGACCTGCTGTCGGGGCTCGGTCCCGCGCCGCTCGCGAGGGGTGACGTGCTGCCTGTCGGCGGCCGGTCCGGGGACGTCATCAGGGGCTCCGGCGTGAGCTCTGACAGAGACTTCGTCAGTCTCTTCGGCGAGGGCGATGTGGTGGCACTGCCCGGTCCCGGAGCCGAGTTGGTCCTTTCGTTGGCGCGCGGGCCGCGTGACGACTGGTTCGCGCCGGACGCCTTCCGTACGTTGTTCGGCGGCGGTTACACCGTCTCACCCGCGTCCAACCGGATCGGGCTGCGCACGCGGGGCCCGGCGCTGCGCCGGGCCCGCGGCGGTGAACTGCCCAGTGAGGGCATGGTGCTCGGCGCTGTGCAGGTGCCTCCGGACGGCTGTCCTGTGGTCTTTCTCGCCGACCATCCGACCACCGGCGGCTATCCGGTCATCGGCGTGGTCCCCGAGGGTTCGCTGCCGGCCGCCGCCCAGTCACCGCCGGGGACGCCGGTCCGCTTCGTGCCGCTCAGCACGCGCTGACCCGGCGCCGGTGGGCGCGGCGGGGTATACGGCCGCGCCGCCGGGCCCGGCGGGACCTTGAGCGCGGCGAGCGCCGCGACCGTGGCGCGCCGCGCGTCCTCCTCCAACACCGCTGTGCCGCCCTGCCGGTGGTGGCGCAGTTCGGTGCCCGCCAGCCGGATCAGGTCGGGCAGCAGGTCGGTGCAGCGGTCGGCGATCCACCGGGTGCCGCGGGTGGCCATCCACCACGCGGCGGCCCGTCGGCCGGGCGGCGCGCCGTCCGGCTCGGGGCGGGGCGCGGGCCCCTGGGCGAGGCCCGCGGCGGTGAGCAGGGCGTGGAAGTCGCGGGCGAGCAGCCGGTGTCCGGTCTCGCTGGGGTGCAGCCGGTCGGCGCTCAGCGCTCCCGGCATGGTCGCCCAGTGGCGCTCCGCGGCGTGGAGGTGGTGCGCGCCGTGGTGCGCGGACAGGGCGTGCACGGTGTCGTTGAGCGCGCGCATCCTGCGGCCCAGCGGCCGGGCCAGCGGCCACGGCAGCCCGAGCACGGTTCCGGGGTCCGGCAGGCACGCGGTGAGCACGTCGCAGCCCTCGGCGCGCAACGCGCCCATCACGACGTGCAGTTCGGCGGCCACCGCCTGGATGTCGAAGCCGCCGCGCAGCGTGTCGTTCCCGCCGACCAGCACGGACGCGAGGTCCGGCCGGTGCCGCAGCGCCGCTTCGAGCTGCGGACCCGCCACGTCGCCCGAACGGGCCCCGCTCCGGGCGAGGTTGAGCGTCCGGGTGTCGTACGGGGCCGCCGCGAGCCCGTCGGCGAGCAGCGCCGCCCAGCCGCGCCACCCGCCGTCGGGCAGCGGGTCGCCGACGCCTTCGCTGAGCGAGTCGCCGAGTACGGCGAAGCGCACGGCGCCGGTCACGGCCTGACCCCGTCGGACTCCGGTGCGGTCCGGCGGCGCGCGGACGGTGCGGCGGCGCCGACGGCGGCCCGGTGCGCGGTGAGGAAGGCGTTGACGGCGGCGGGCCAGGTGTACAGCTCGGCGCGGGTGCGGGCCATGGCGCGGCGCCCCTCCTCGGGCGCGGCCAGGATTCGCTGTACGGCGGCGGCGTACTGGGCGGGTGTGTCGGCGCAGCCGCCCGCCGGTCCGATGAGGGTGGGCAGCGCGGAGCGGGAGCTGGCCACCACGGGGGTGCCGCACGCGAGGGCTTCGAGGGCGGCCAGACCGAAGGTCTCGACGGGTCCCGGTGCCAGTGCCACGTCGGCGGTGGCGAGCAGCGCGGCGAGGTCGGCGCGCCGCGGCACGTGGCCGAGGAAGGTGACCGGCAGCCGGGCGGCCCTGGCCTGGGCGGTGAGCCGGGGCCGCAGGGGTCCCTCGCCCGCGACCACCAGCGCCGCGTCGACGCCGGAGCCGCGCAGGTGGGCCAGGGTCTCCAGCGCCATGCCCGGCCGCTTCTCGGGCGAGAGCCGCGAGCAGAGCACCAGCAGCACGGCGGCGCCGTGCCCGTGCGTCTCGCGCAGCCGCGGGTTCCGGGCACCGGGGTGGCAGCCTTCGAGGTCGACGCCGAGCGGGGCGCGTACGACGTTGCGGGCGCCGATCCGCTCGAATTCGGCGGCGGCCCAGGCCGTGGTGCACACCACACGCGTGTAGGCCAGCGCGGTACGGCGGTTGAGGGCGTCGGCGGCGCGGCGGGCGGGTCCCGAGGGCAGGCCCCAGGTGCCGAGCACACCGTCGGCGCTCTCGTGGGACACCATCAGGGAGGGCACGCGGTGCCGCCTGGCCCACTCCCCCGTCCAGCGCAGGGTGGTGCGGTCGGAGACCTCGATCCGGTCGGGGGCGAGCGAGGCGAGTACGGCCTCCACGGGGGCGCGGCGGGCCAGTACGCGGTAGCCGCCGGTGCCGGGGATCTCAGGGCCCGGCAGGGTGATCACCCGCCCCTGCGGGGTGAGTTCGTCGGAGGCGGTGGCGCCGGGGACGATCAGGACGGGTTCGTGGCCCGCCGCCGCGTAGCCCTCGCCGAGGTGGCGCAGCGCGGTGCGCAGGCCGCCGGAGACGGGCGTGACGAAGTTGGCGAGCCGCACGATGCGCAGGGCGGACTCGGGGTCGCGGTCGAGGGGGTGCGGGGCGGTGCGGGCGCCGCCGTCGGGTGACGCGAGGTCGTCCTGGCCGTACATGACGTGGTCCCTGCCGTCGGTGGGGTCGGTGCCGAAGTCTGTGATGGTGCCGCCGGTTCGCGCGCCGCTCGCCGTACCGGCCGTTCGCGTACCGGTGGTCGTACGGTCGCCCGCGCCGCTCATGCCGTCGCCGTTGACGCCGCCGCTCATGTCGGTGGTCATGCCGCTGCCGCCTCGCGCTCGCCGAGCACCTGGTCGTAGTGGCCGAGGAGTTGGTCGCCGACGGCCTCCCACGTACGGTCGGCGACCGCTGTGCGAGCCGCGCTCCCGTAGCGCTCGCGCAACCCGTCGTCGCCGAGCAGGAACTGGACGGCCGAGCGGACGGCCGCCGGGTCGAGCGGCGGCACCAGCAGGCCGGTGCGGCCGTGCTGGACGAGGTCGAGGGGGCCGCCGGCCGCCGGGGCGACGACGGGGACTCCGCTGGCCATCGCCTCCTGCACGGTCTGGCAGAAGGTCTCGAACGGTCCTGTGTGGCAGAAGACGTCGAAGGAGGCGTGGATGCGGGCGAGTTCGGTGCCGGTCCTGCGGCCCATGAAGACCGCGCCCGGCAGGGCGGTGCGCAGGCTCGGCGCGCTGGGGCCGTCGCCGACGACGACCACGCGCACACCGGGCAGTTCGCAGAGCCCGGCGAGCAGTTCGACGTGCTTCTCCGGCGCGAGCCTGCCGACGTATCCGACGATCAGCTCGCCGTTCGGGGCCAGTTCGCGGCGCAGCGACCCGTCGCGGCGCGCGGGGTGGAAGCGGTCGGAGTCGACGCCGCGCGGCCACAAGTGGACGCGCGGCACGCCCTGTTCCGCCAGCGCGCTGACGGACGCGGAGGAGGGGGCCAGGGTGCGGGCAGCGGCGGAGTGCACCGCGCGGATCCGGCGCCAGGCGGCGGACTCGCCCGCGTTCAGATACGTCCTGGCGTATCCGGCGAGGTCGGTCTGGTAGACGGCGACGGCAGGGATACGCAACCGAGTGGCGGCGGCCAGGCCGCGCGCGCCGAGCACGAAGGGACTGGCCAGGTGGACCAGCTCCGTCCGGTGCGCGGCGATGGCGGCGGCGGTACGGCGGCCCGGCAGCGCGACCCGCACCTGCGGGTAGCCGGGCAGCGGGAGGGAGGGGACGCGGATGACGGGACAGGGGTCGGGACCGGGGTCCTGGTCGGCCGGGCCCGCGGGCGCGACCACGAGCGGTTCGTGGCCGCGCCGGGCGAGGTGTTCGGCCGTGCGCAGGGCGCAGTGGGCCACTCCGTTGACGTCGGGTGGGAAGGACTCTGTGACGATGGCGACACGCATACCGTGGTTGTCGCCGCATTGAGCGTTGTCAGGGCCACGTGGATCTTTCCCGAAGTGGAACGCCCCATGAGCGTTAGGGCCCGCCCCGCGGATCATGGGCGGTCCGGGTGCCGAAGGGGCCGTTCGTGATCCGCCGGACACGTCCTGAGACCCGCGCCGGGTTCTCCGTGGTCCGCCCGCGGGTCGGCCGCCTACCTGGACGTACCGCCGGAACTGAGCCGGCCGCGGACGGCGGTCTGTACTTCGGCCTCTTCCGCGGGGTCCGCGGCCAGTCTGCGCAGCTGCGCCAGGACCCTCACGTCACCGGACGTCGCGCGGTGCGCGGCCAGCTCGCGGGTGCTCTCCTCGCAGTCCCACAGGCACTCGACGGCGAAACCGGCGGCGAAACCGGGGTCGGTGACGGCGAGCGCGACGGCGGCGGTGCCGCGGAGCTGGGAGGACGACGTCTCCCGGTAGATGTGCCGCAGGACGGGTGCGGCCAGGCAGGCGGAGAGCCGGCCGACTCCCTCGACGAGCGCGTCGAGCCCATCGGCGTCCGCGCCGCCGGTCTGTACGGTCCTGCGCAGCGCGCCCAGCACGTGCTCGGCGTCCTGCGGTCCGCCGTGGCGGGCGAGCAGCCGGGCGGCGGCGGAGCCGAGCGGGTCGGTGCGGGCGGCCCAGACGCGGGCGCGGGCCATCGCCTCGTCGTCCCTGAGCCGTTCCAGGGATTCGAGGGCGGCGCGTACGACGAGGTCGTCGGTGGAGACCGCGGCCGTCTCGATCAGGTCCAGGCGCCGGGGGTCGCAGCGGTCGGTGAGGTGGCGCAGCGCGGCGGCGCGGGCGGCTGAGGGGCCGTGCAGGGCCGCTTCCAGCAGTTCCGCGTGGTCCTCGGGGCCCGCGACGGCGGCCAGGCAGCGGGCGGCGGGCTGGTCGCGTTCGAGGCGGGGGTGGCGGGTCAGTCCCTGCTGCGCCCATTCGAGGACGGCGGTGACGCTCCAGCCGGGGGTCGGGCCCGCGGAGCGCATCTGGCGCTGC
This sequence comes from Streptomyces sp. NPDC093221, assembly GCF_044753885.1. Classification (NCBI taxonomy): domain Bacteria; kingdom Bacillati; phylum Actinomycetota; class Actinomycetes; order Kitasatosporales; family Streptomycetaceae; genus Streptomyces; species Streptomyces sp. NPDC093221. The sequence goes on from NZ_JBIVOA010000003.1 coordinate 41,255, forward strand.
CAGCGGTCGAACGAGACCTGTTCCGCGGCCTTGGCCACGCGGGTCGCGGTGGCCGGTTGCGAGGCGTCCTCGGCCCAGAGCTGCCACGGGCGGGGTTCGTAGGCCTCGCGGACGGCGCGGGCCAGTTCCGCGTCGCCTTCGGGGGTGTGCGGGAAGCGGGCGACGACGGCGGGGCCCAGCGCGCGCAGTCCCGCCTCGTCGTCGCGGACCGCCAGCTCGTCGAGCGCCCATTCCCAGCAGCCGCCGGTGGCCGCGTACCGCCGCAGCAGGTGCAGCGCGTCGCGGCGGCCGTATCCGGCGAGGTGTCCGAGGACGGACAGGGCGAGGCCGCAGCGGTGCTCGTCCGGGGCGACCAGGTCGTCCGGGTGGAAGAGGTGGTGTTCGATCCCGTCGAGCGGGCTCTCCAGGTCCGAGTAGAGGCGCGCGTAATACAAGGAGCGCGACTCGACCCGCCAGTCGAGCCGGGGATCGCGCAGCACGCACTGCTCCAAAGCGGCGAGGGCTTCCGTCCGCGGCGCCGCCAGGGCATGCAGTGGCCCGTCTCCGCGTCCTCGCTGGAGGAGGCCGAGAAGGGATCCACTGGGCGCTATGTCTGGGTCGAACATGAGGTCAGCATCCGGTGCGGGGGGTTCCATGGCAACGGGATTTCCGCTACCGGTGCCCGGCATCCTTACCGGCCGTCGTCGGTTTCATGCCTGACGGGAACGGGGGATTCCGTGGGGACGGGCGGCGGAAGCCTACCGACTCGGGGTGTGCCGTGTCGCTTCCGGGCGGCGGGCGGGTGTCGAACGGGTGGCGCGGGAACGGCCGGTGGGGTGGCGCGGAGGGTGGCGTTATGCCGCTGGGCTGGTGGCATATGCCAGAAGCACCACCGTATCGGGTATCGCGGAAACCCTTACGGCCGATCGCTCCCTGTGCAACAGTCGTTACCGGTCCTTCCGTCCGCGACGGCCGTTCAGCGCCTGCCAGCAGACACGTTCGGAGTGTGTCATGCCGTTCCCCACGCACGCGGAGCACAACTCCGCGCAGCCACCGGATCCCGGTGCGGTGGACGCCCTGATCTCTCAGGCGCGTCGCCTCAGGACCCAGGTGGATTCGGTGCTGCGCGAGAGCGCCGCCGCCGCCGAGGACCCCCAGTTGCGCTGGCAGCGCGCCCTGTGCGATCTGGCCGTGCACCAGCTCGACGACGTGGACACCCACCTCGGCCAGCTCAGGGACGGCCTGGACACCGGGTATCCGGGCGGCGACCCGCTGACCGCCGACCTGCTGGTGGACCTGCCGTCGCAGACGTCCCTGCCGCCGGGGCCCGACGCGGTCAGCGCGCTGGGCCGGGCGGGCAGCGCGGAGTGGGACCTGCTCACCGATGACGCGCAGTGGTCGGACGAGCTGTACCGGATCTTCGGCCGGGAGTCCGCCGACGGTCCGCTGACCCTGGACGAGCTGCCCTCGTGGCTGTTCTCCGAGGACCAGCAGATCCTCACCGAGATGGTGACCGGCTGCCTGGTCGACGGCCGTCCGATCGACGGCGAATTCCGTATCGTGCGCGCGGACGGCTCCGTGCGTACGGTGCACATGGTCGGCGAGCCGGTACTCGGCGCCGACGGGGACACCGTGTCCATGTGGGCGGTGTTGCGGGACGTCAGCGACCTGCGGCGCAGCCAGCGCACGCTCCGGGAGACCCGTGACTCCCTCCAGCGGCAGCGGCAGATCGCGCAGACCGAGCGTCGGCTGGCGGTTGAGCTGCAGGAGGCCGTGCTGCCGCCCTGGCGCGGCACCCTGCGGTTCCCGCAGGACGGGGGGCCCACCACGATGGACCTGGCAGCGCATTATCTGCCGTCCGGCACCAGCGCCCTGATCGGCGGCGACTGGTACGACGCGATGCAGTTGCCCGACGGGTCCTCCTTACTCACGGTCGGCGACCTCACCGGACACGGGGTGGCCGCCACCTCCGGCATGGCGATGCTGCTGGGCGCGCTGCGCGGCATGGCCGTCGCGGGCCTCCAGCCCGGCCCCCTGATGGGCTGGCTCAACGAACTGCTCGACACCTCGGCGCAGCCCGCGCTCGGCAGCGCCCTGTGCTGCCGGTACGAGCCCTCGACCCGGCTGCTGCGCTGGGCCCAGGCGGGCCACCCCGCCCCGCTGCTGTTCCGCGACGGAGCGGGGCGGGTGCTCGATTCCCCCGAGGGCGTCCTGCTCGGAGCGACCTCCGGCGCCCTGTACGGGCAGGCCGACGAGCAACTGGCCGCCGGTGATCTGCTGGTGCTGCACACCGACGGCCTTGTGCCGCGCCGTTCCGCGCTGGACACCGACACCGAGAGCGGCTCGGGACGACTCCTGGCGATGGCACCGCTGTTCGCCCGCGCCCGGACCGCACAGGACTGCGTGCGGATCGTCGCCGAGGAGTTCGGCACCCCGGAGCGCGAGGACGACGCCTGTGTGCTGATCGCCAGGATCGCCTGAGCCTTCTTTCCTGCTTCCTTTCCCGCGGACAGGTCGCGCGCACGAATTCCGTACGGCATTCCGTACGGGCATTCCGCGCGTGCGCTCCGCGGGTGAATCGCGATCTATTTTTGCGAGACCCTTGAGAGCCCGGCAGGGATCTCATCCGTGCTGTCGTACGAGCTGTCCGACCCGTTCGGCGGCAGGCCGGCCGGCCGCTGTCACACGGAGCGGGTCTTCCCGGTGGTTCCCTTCCCCTTGGATTTCGGCAGCGCCGTCTCGATCTCGGTGCGCAGATCCTGGATCTTGGTGTAGCCGGAATACCGGCCGGTGAGCCGGTACATCTCGCGCAGCCGGTCCCAGGTGCGGTGCGAGGAGGTCTCCCCGATGGTGAGCAGCGCCATCCGGGCGTAGCGGTCGGCCTCCTCCGGGTCGTCGGCGATGAAGCAGGCCGACGCCAGCGACAGATAGTCGAAGATCATCGACCGCTCGTGGCCGCCGCCCCGCAGCACCAGCGCCTTCTTGGCGTGGAGTTGCGCCTCGGCCGCGGCCGACGGGTCGTGGTCGGCCAGGGTGCGGAAGGCGAGCGCCTGCATCCCGTGCAGGTCGGCCTCGTCGAAATTCTGCATCCAACTGGGCGCCGGTACATCGCCCTTGTCGGAGACGAACAGGTCCTCGGCCTCGCCGAGGGTCCGCCGCATCGCCTGGCCGCGGCCCATGGACGCCTGCGCCCACGCCTCGATGGTGCGCAGCATGGCGCGGGTGCGCGGCAGCGCGGACTCGCCGGAACCGGACTTGGCGAGCTTCATCAGGTCCAGCGCGTCGTCCGGCCGCCCCAGGTGCACCATCTGGCGGGCGGCCCTGGACAGCGCCTCGCCGGCCCTGGGCCGGTCGCCGCCCTCCCGCGCGGCGTGTGCGGCGATCACGAAGTACTTCTGGGCGGTGGGTTCCAGGCCCACGTCGTGCGACATCCAGCCCGCCAGCACCGCGAGGTTGGCGGCCACGCCCCACAACCGGCGCTGGAGATGCGCGGGGTGGGCGTAGGAGAGCATGCCGCCCACCTCGTTGAGCTGGCCGACCACGGCCTTGCGCTGGAGGCCGCCGCCGCGTGAGGCGTCCCAGGCGCGGAACACCTCGACCGAGCGTTCCAGCGACTCGATCTCCTGGGAGCCGACCGGTACCGCCTCGTACTGGTCGTAGGCGGCGGGGTCGGCGTCGAGCGGATCGTCGAGGACTGGCGCGTCGGCCGCGAGGGCCGGGTCGGTGTGCAGCCAGTCGTGCATGGCGGTGCTGAGTACGGAACCGGTGGCGAGCGCGGCGCCCGCGCCCACCAGACCGCGTCGGTTGAGCATGAGGTCCATTCCCGTGAATTCGGTGAGGACCGCGGCGGTTCGTTCCGGCGGCCACGGGAGGCCGTCTCCGGTCTGTCTTTTTCCCGTCTTCCGGCGCCGGTCGAACCCGAGATCCTCGATGGTCACGACACGGCCGAGACGCTCGGTGAACAGCGCGGCCAACACCTTCGGCACGGGATCGCGCGGCGACTCACCGGTCTCGATCCAACGGCGTACGCGCGATGTGTCGGTCGACAGCTGCGGATGGCCCATGGCCGCCGCCTGCCGGTTGACCAACCGTGCGAGTTCGCCCTTGGACCAGCCGGTGAGGCCGAACAGGTCCGCGAGTCGGGTGTTGGCTTCATTGCCCACGTCAAGCCCCCAGGTTCCTCGGCTGAATTGACACTATTCCCCCTGACAATGGCCTCGCGACTATTCGCCAGGGTTCGCCAGGGTCCGCTACGTGGTGTGCCACCCGCGGCCGGGTGTCAGGTAGGAACGCGCCACCCCGGTCCGTCTCCGCATTCCCCAGGGTGCGGTACCGGACCGGCCGTGGCGCCCCTGAACCGTTGGCACACGAAGGGATCTGCTTCTCCTCATGTATTCGGCATCGTCCTCCGTGTCCGCACCGCCCCGGCCGTCGTACCCCGCCGTCGCGGAATCCGCCCTCCGCCCCCGCCAGGCCACCGCCGTACGGCGCGTCGGCCGGCCCGCGGGCAGCTCCCATCCGCTCAGCGGGAGACTCGACTTGACCGGCCCACAGGGCGCCCAGTTGCGCACCGCCGTCGCCGCCGTGCAGCGCATCTGCCCCGAGTTCGCCCCGGTCCAGCTCCTGCGCCGCGGCGGCCGTACCGCGCTGCTGATCGGCACCTCGGGGCGCGCTCCGGCCGTCGCGAAGTGTCTGCTCGACCAGTCCCCCGCCTGGGCGGAGCGTTTCCGCCAGGAGATAGCGGCCTACCGCACGTTCGTCCGGCACCGGCCGCCGGTCCGGGTGCCGCGGCTGATCGCCGCGGACCCCGAGAGCTGTGTGCTGGTGATGGAGCGGATGCCCGGACGGGTGGTGTCGCCGCAGCGGCACCCGGTGCAGCCGCCGACCAAGGGCGATGTGCGGGCGGCGCTCTCGGCGTACTCGCGCGTCAACATGTGGCGCCCGCCCGCCGGTTCCTTCGACGCGCCGATCGACTATCCCGTCCGCATCAACCGCTACCACGAGTTGGGGCTGCTGACCGACCGGGACATGGGCGACCTCCAGCAGCTTCTGCACGGACTGGCCCATGTGCAGGGGCAGTTCTGCCACGGCGACGCGCAGTTGTCGAATGTGCTGCTGTCGCCCGCGGGTCCCTCGTTGGTCGACTGGGAGCACTCGGGCTGGTATCTGCCGGGGTACGACCTGGCGGTGCTGTGGTCGGTGCTCGGCGACGACCCGGCGGCGCGGCGGCAGATCAGCCAGCAGGCGCAGGCGCAGGGTCCGGCGGCGCGGGACTCCTTCCTGGTCAATCTGATGCTGGTGCTGACCCGGGAGATCCGCACCTACGAGACGGCCGTCCAGCGCACGATGCGGGCCGTGGGACCCGTGGCGCCCGGCGCGGCCGAGGCGGGCGAGGAGCAGCGGCTGCTGCTGCGCCGCCTGCACGACGACTGCGGCATGGCCCGCAGGGCGGTGCGCGCCGCGGTCGGCACCCGGTAGGAGCGGACCGGACGGGTACACCGTGACCGCGGCCGGCCACGAGTTCCGCGCGCCGTCCCGCGCGCCCCACTGGTCCACACCACTGACGAGGAGCAGGCCAGCACGCCGCAGCGGGGAAACTTCCGAAATACGCCGCTGACGTGCGAAGACGGCCTCGTGTCCGGATGCCTGACGGATGGTTGACGGATGTTCCGGCAGCCGATACCTCTGTGGTGCCGATCGTTCGGCATCTCTTGGAGGAGGCTGCTTTGCGAGGATCCGCTCCCCCGTCCGACAGACGCCGTGGACGGCGCGCGCTGCGTATGGCCACGGCCGCCGCGGCTGCCGCCGCTCTGCTCCCGGTGTTCGGTGTCGCCCACGCGGCCGAGCCCGGCCCGAGTGCCGCGGGCTCGCTGCAACAGGCGTTCACGGACGCCGCCAAGGCGTACCACGTGCCGCAGAGCGTGCTGCTGGGCGTGTCGTATCTGGAGTCCCGCTGGGACGGCCACCAGGGCATGCCGAGTGTGACCGGCGGCTACGGGCCGATGCATCTGACCGACACCCGTACCGCCCTCGCGGACTTCCCGAGCAAGGGCATGGGGGACGGCGCGGACGACGGGCGCGGGGACGACACCCGGCCGATGATCAGTACGGCGACCGCGCAGGCGCCCGATCTGGCCGCGCTTCCCGCCTCGTACACCACGCTGGACCGCGCGGCGACGCTGACCGGGCTGTCGGCCGGTGCGCTGCGCGAGGACGCGGCGACGAATGTGGCGGGCGGCGCGGCGCTGCTCGCCGACACCCAGAAGTCGCTGGGCGAGCCGCTGAGTTCGGATCCCGCGGACTGGTACGCGGCGGTCGCCCGCTACTCCGGCGCCGACGACACGGCGACGGCCGCGGCCTTCGCCGACGACGTCTTCGACGTCCTGAAGCAGGGGCAGACACGGACCACCGACGCCGGGCAGCGGGTCACGCTGGCCGCGGCTCCCGCGGTGAGGCCCGCGGCGGGCCAGGCCGCCAGGATCGGCCTGAAGCAGGTCAACGCGGCGGGGACGGAGTGCCCGAGCGGCCTGGGTTGCGAGTGGATCCCGGCGCCGTACGAGGACACCGGCGGCGGGGACTACGGCAACTACGACAAGGCCGACCGGCCGAACACCGAGAAGATCGACACGATCGTCATCCACGACACCGAGGGCTACTGGGACACCGCCCTCCAGCTCGTCCAGGACCCGACGTATCTGGCCTGGCACTACACCGTGCGCTCCTCCGACGGGCACATCGCCCAGCACCTGAACACCAAGGACGTCGGCTGGCACGCGGGCAACTGGTACACCAACTCCAAGTCCGTCGGCATCGAGCACGAGGGCTTCCTGACCGATCCGGGCACCTGGTACACGGAGTCGATGTACCGCACGTCCGCGCGGCTGGTGAAGTACCTGGCGGCGAAATACCACATCCCGCTGGACCGGCAGCACATCCTCGGGCACGACAATGTGCCGGGCCCGACCGCCTCGTACATCTCGGGGATGCACACCGACCCGGGTCCGTACTGGGACTGGGGTCACTACATGGCGCTGATGGGCGCCCCCCTGCGCGCGACCGCCGGCGCCTGGGGCGGCGTGGTCACCATCGCCCCCGACTACGACACCAACCAGCCGGTCTACACCGGCTGTGTGACGACCGCGGCGGTCTGTCCCGCGCACGGCTCCGACGCGGTCCGGCTGTACACGGCGCCGAGCGAGGACGCGCCGCTGGTCAAGGACATCGGGCTGCACGGCGCGACCGGCGCGAGCACCACGGGCGTCAACGACGTGGGCGCGCGGGCCTCCGCGGGCCAGCAGTTCGCGGTGGCCGAGCGGCAGGGCGACTGGACGGCGGTGTGGTACCTCGGCCAGAAGGCGTGGTTCCACAACCCGGCGTCGCGGCCGACGGCCGTCAACTCGATCGGCCTGGTGATCACCCCGAAGAAGGGGCTGGCGAGCATCCCGGTCTACGGCCGCGCGTACCCGGAGGCGGCGGCGTATCCGGCGGACGTGCCGGTGCAGGGCATCTTCCCGATGCCGTACGCGATCCCGGCCGGACAGCGGTACGTGGTCGGCAATGTGGTGCCGGGCGAGTACTTCTACTCGACCTCCTTCGACACCAGCAACCAGAAGGTGGTGCGCGGGAAGCAGCTCTACTACGAGATCCAGCTCGGCCACCGGGTGGAGTACGTGATGGCCTCCGACGTGACCTTGCTGCCGTCGGTGCTGGGCGCTCCGCGCTGAGTCCGCCGGGCCCGCGGCGGCGGGCCCGAGAGTAGCGGGGCGAAGGGCGGCACCGGGATTCCGGTGCCGCCCTTCGCCGTGTCCTGTCGCGCCCGTGTCGCGAAGCGTGCGCGTGCCGAAGCGTGCGTGTCCCGAAGCGTGCGTGTGCCGAAGCGTGCGTGTCCTGGGCGTCCTGTCGCGTCCGCGTCCTGGGCGTCCGCCCCGCGGAGGTGTCCGCCGGGTCTCAGCCCGCCTGGAACATCTCCGCGGGCAGCGGCTTCAGAAGCTGGTACAGATCGTCGGTGATCGGCCGGTCCCAGGTGGCGATGGTGACCTGGACGCCGTCGCTGCGGTCGAACTGGGCGCAGGCGACCCGCGACTCGGAGATCTTGATCCGGCGCACGATCAGCAGGCTGTCGCCGTGCATCACGGGGGTGTCCTCGATCCCGGTGACCTCGGCCGGTTCGTCGTTGCCGAGCGCCGCGAGGAGCTGGGCCACCTCGAAGGGCACCTGGCCGTCGTCCAGCTCGCGGGCGGGCGAGCCGACCGGGAGGTTGCCGATCAGCATCGCGGGGCCGCGTCCGCCGAACAGGTCGTAGCGCAGATAGATGCCCTGGCAACTGCCGTCGGGGCCGGGCAGCAGCCCGGCGCCGAGGTCACCGGGCCAGTCCCCCGGGTCCATCGCGAGGACATCGAAGTCCGGCCCGGTGGGCGTGGCTGCGCTACGGCGGCGGAGGAAGGACATGCCGCCATCGTACGGGTAGCGACCGCCGCCGGGGACCGGGCCCGCACCCCTTCCGTGCCCTGGTCGCGTGCCGCCCCGGCCGGTGCGATCCCGTACGGCGGGCCGCCCCCGGGCCGCTCCCCCGGCCGTCAGCGGCCGTAGGCGTCGTCGTCCGGCGGCGCGGGCGCCGCGGGGATTTTGCGCAGGGCTTCCGGCAGCCCGGTGGGGTCGGTGCCGAGCTTGCGGTAGACGGCGTTCAGGGTGCGGACGACCTCGCGCTCGCCGGTGCCGAGGGCGGCGGCGATCCGGCGGTGGTCCTCGCCCTGTGCGGCGCGCAGGGCGGCGGCGTGCTCGCGGGCGGTGAGGGCGTCGGAGTCGGCCGAGTGCGGGTGCCGCGGGCGCAGCCCGGCCAGCTCCAGCTCCTGGCCGGCCCGGTCGGCCAGTCCGTCCGCGCCGCACGTCCGGGCGGTGTCGAGTCCGCGGTGGAGCTGTTCCGCGGCTCGCTCTGGCTGTCCCGCCCGGCGCAGCGCGGCGCCGTGGGCGACGAGCGAGCAGGCGAGCTGGTGCGCGGAGGGCGACTCCTCCAGCCGGTCGACGGACTCCTGAAGCAGCTTCAGCCCGTCCGGGCCGCCGGTGACCTCGGCGGCGACCCGCAGCGCGTGGCCGACGGCGGAGGCGGCGCCGAACTGGCGGGCGCGGGCGACGGCGTCCAGCGCGGTCGCCCTGGCCCGCTCGGGGGTGTCGTGCGCCTCGGCGAGCGCGAGGTGCAGTTGCCAGGGGCTCCAGGCGGGGTTGCGCATCCCCCGCGGGTCGAGCCTGCCGCCGACACCGGTCAGTTCGGCGACGGCTTCTTTGTACCGCCCCTGGGCGAGCAGCAGTTCGCCGTGCACGGCCTGGGCGTCGGGGAAAGTGACGGCCGCGGGGAACGGCTCCCGGAAGTCGTACGCGGCGGCGAGCGCGACGGCTTCCTCGGTCCGGCCGCGGGCCAGCAGGATCTCGATGAGGACGGCCACCGAGTACCACTGGACGGGGGTGCCGCGGCCGACCCGCTCGGCCAGCCGCAGCCCGTCGCGGGCGAAGTCCTCGGCCTCCGCGAGCCGCCCGCGGCGGTAGCGCAGGTAGCCGAGCAGCAGATAGCCGAAGGACAGGTGGGCGCCGCGCCAGCCGTGCCGCTCGAAGCCCGCGATGCCGGTGGTGAACAGCTCCTCGGCGCGGCCCGGCTGGTCGGCGTACATGTAGGTCATGGCGACCAGGACGGGGACCTCGAAGCCCCAGCCCTCGTTGGCCCAGGGCAGGCCGCCGTCCAGGGCGCGGCCCGCGTGGCGCAGGACGGTGGTCGTGGGCTCGCCGCGCAAGGTGGCGTCCCAGGCGCGCAGGCCGATGATGTACCGCTCGGTGAGGTCGCGGCCGGTGAGCCGGTCGGCGAGCCTGGCCAGCCGCCGGGAGCGGCTGGGCGAGTCGGGTTCGTCGGCGCGGAAGGCGTCCCACATGAACTGTTCCGCCTGCATCCGCAGCCTGGTGCGGGCGCCGGTGGCGGTACGGGCGGCGTGCGCGACGACGTCGGCGGCCTCGCCGAGCCGGTCGCTGTGGGCGAGGGACTGGGAGAGCCGGAAGACGATGCCGTCGCGCAGTTCGGGGTCGGTGATCGGCTCTTCGAGCGCGGCCCGCAGGTGGTTGACGGTGACCGAGGGCTCCAGGAGCTGGGAGGCGGAGCCCAGTTCGTAGAGCACGGCGGCCCGGTCCTCGGGCGGCGGGGGTTCGCGCAGGGCGCGGCCCAGGTACGCGCGGGCCGCCTCGGGGGCGCCCGCGCGCAGCGTCTCCCGTGCGGCGGCGCGCAGTTGGGCGACCACCCAGGGGTCGCCCTCGGGGTGGGTCTCCAGCAGATGGCGGGCCGCGGCGGCCGGGCCGAGGCCCTCGTCGACCACCGACCAGGCGGCCTGACCGTGCAGGGCGACGCGTACGGCGTCCGGGATCGCCCGGTAGACGGCGGTGGCGATCAGCGGGTGGACGAACTCCAGGGTGTCGCTGCCGGTGACGATACGGGCGTAGCGCAGCCGGTCGGCGCAGTCGGCGGCCTCCTCGCGGCCGAGTCCTGCGACGGTGGCGGCCAGCGTCGGGGAGATCTCCGTGCCGAGGACGGCGGCGGCCCAGGCGAGGCGGACGGTGGAGGGGCCCAGGCGTTCGAGCCGCGCGATCAGACCGCTGCCCTTGGCCGCGGCGGCCAGGTCGCGCAGCAGGTGGGCGCTGGACTCGTCGGGGCGCAGCCCCCGGTCGCGGACCTTCTCGGCCAACTCGACGGCTTCGAAGGGGTTTCCGGCGGTGACCGCCCAGCACTCGCGGCAGAACGTCTCGTCGGCGTGCGCGCCGACCGACTCCCTGATCAGGTGGCGGATGGCGGTCGCGGTGAGCGGTTCGAGGCCGATCGGGCGGTGTCCCGCCCGGCCGGGCAGGCCGCGGAACGACTCGGCGCCCGGCGGGAGTTCGTCCGGCCGGTAGGCGACGACGATGAGCAGCGCCAGTTCGTCGGCGCGCGGCGCGAAGGCCGCGAGCCAGTTGAGCGACTGCGGGTCGGCCCAGTGCGCGTCGTCCAACACCAGCACGACGGGCGCGCGTTGGACGGCGATGTGGGTGAGGACCCAGTCCAGGCCGTCGCGCAGACCCTGCGGGTCGGGGGCGGCGCCTTCCGCCGTGCACAGTCCGAGGGCCGGGCCGACGATGCCGTACCAACTGCCGAGCCTGGCGCGGATTTCCGTCTCCGGGGCTCCGACGAGCTGGGGTTGCAGCAGTTGCCGCGCGACGTGGAAGGCGACCTGCTGCTCCTGGTCGCCGCCGCGCGCGGACAGTACGGTGCAGCCGCGTTCCGCGGCCCTGCGGCGTACTTCGGTGAGCAGTGTGGTCTTGCCGAGGCCAGCGGACGCGGCGAAGGCGATGAGCCCGCCGTGCCGTTCGGCGGGGCGCGCGGCGGTGCCCGCGTCCGTACCGGCGTCGTCGTCGGCGCCTAAGCCGGTGAGATCGCTCAACGCCTCGTCCACGGCGACGAGTTCGGCGTCTCGTTCGAGCAGCGCGCGCCGGTTGCGCGAGTGGCGCTGCGACATGGTCAACCCCCCTGCCTGCCGGTGGTGTGCGCCCGGCGCACGACATGCGGGGACGTGCAGGACGGACAGCCGACCGGTGGCCTCACAGCGTACGCCGTCGGCTCCGCTGTGTAAGGGGGACGGCCGTGCCGGTTCGCCACTGGCAGGGGACGTGACCGGCACGGCGGGAGCGGCGGCGACCTGGGAGATCTTCCCGCCGCCCAACACGGGCGAGACTGCCACGCGAGACGGTCGTCCCACCAGGCACCGCAGTCCCCGCACCGCACTGGAGCACCCGTGCGCCCCATGTGCGCCCCCCTTACCCGCCGTAACGCGCCGTCTCGTCCGCGGGTCCTGCCGTACGCCCCTCGTGCGCGCGTCAGCCCCCGCGGGATGTCGGCGTCTTTCGCTCATCGGCTCCCCGCGCGCCTCAATCCGACGCGGGCCCCACACGATGCAGGTCTCAACTCGTCCCGCGCCTCAGCTCGCCCCGCGCCTCAGCTCGCCCCGCGCCTCAGCTCGACGCGGGCCTCGACTCGGCGCGCACACCGGCTCGATCCGCGCGTCACCCCCTCGCTCCGGTCAACTCCCCTGCCCAGCCCGCTCCTCGCGCTGCCGCGCGTGATGGCGGGCGACGCGGGCGCGGTTGCCGCAGGACGGTTTGCACCACTCCTGGCGGGCGTGCTCCTTGACGAAGTAGCGGACGCAGCGCGGGGCGGGGCAGGCGCGCAGCAGCACGCGCTCGGGTCCGGCGAGGAAAGCGATGGCGGCGCGGGCGAGGGCGGCGGCCAGCCGGTCGGCCGGAGCCGCGTCGGCGGACACGGTGTGAGCCGCCGCGGGTTCCGCGCCGTCCGGCCAGTGCAGGCGCGGGGCGACGGGGACCAGGGCGGACGCGGTGTTCAGCCGGTCGAGCGCCTGCCGGGCCGACGGCAGTCGTCCGGCGTCCGCGCGGCTGGGCGGACCGGGCAGCACGGCGCGGGCGAAGAGCGCGCGGACCGCCGTACGCACCTCGACGACGGAGGTGCGCGCGGCCTCGTCGGCGGTGAACCGCGCCGCCGAGCCCGGCACTTCACCGAGAACGCCGCTGAGCGCGTCGGCGTGCTCGCGCACCCACCGGGTCAGTCCGGCGGGGTCCGCGAGGTCGTCGGCGACGCCGCCGTGGCCGTCGTGCCGGATGGTGACGGCGAGGTCGAGCGCGAGATGATCACCGGTCATGCCCTAATGCTATCGTCGCCATAAGCCATTAACGACTGAGGGGGTACCTGTGTCCGACCTCCGCGAGATCCTGCGCGGTCTCGATGTGTTCGACGGCGACCTGCCGCCTTTCGACATCGCGGAACTGCCCGCGGATCCGCATGAGTTGTTCATCGAGTGGCTGCTGGCGGCCGTCGCGGCCGGGGTCCGCGAGCCGCACGCCATGACGGTCTCCACGCTGGGCGCCGACGGCGACCCCGCCGCCCGCGTGCTCATCGTCAAGAACGTGTCGGCGGCGGGCTGGGAGTTCGCCTCCGACACCGGCAGCCGCAAGGGCCGCGAACTGGCCGCCCACCCCGCGGCGGCGCTCACCTTCTACTGGTCGCCGCTCGCCCGCCAGGTGCGGATTCGCGGCCGGGTCGAGACCGCGGGCCCCGAGGCGAGCGCGGCGGACTTCCTGGCGCGCTCCCCCGGCGCCCGCGCCGAAGCGCTGCTCGGCCGCCAGAGCGCACCCCTGACCGACCTCGCCACCCGCGACGCGGCTGTGCGGGAGGCCGCGGGGCGGATCGAGCGCGACCCGGACCTGGTGGCCCCCGGCTGGGCGCTCCACACGCTGCGCGCGGACAGCGTCGAGTTCTGGCAGGGCGACCGCGACCGCAGACACACCAGAGTCAACTACGTCCGCACCGAGGGTGGTTGGGAGCGAGGTCTGCTGTGGCCGTGACCGGACCCACGACCGGCCCGACGGCCGGAGGACCCGCGCTCGCGGCTGTGCTCGACGCGGGGCAGACCCGGCTGCGCACGCTGCTCGACGGTCTCGACGACGCCGCCGTCCGCGCCCCCAGCGCGCTGCCAGGCTGGACCCGCGGCCATGTCCTGACGCATATCGAGGGCGTCGGCCTCGCGCTGGCCCGGCAGGCGCGCTACGCGCTGCGCGGCAAGCTGATCGAGGTGTACGACGGCGGTCGCAGCGGCCGGGACGCGGCCATCGAGGCCGGGCACGGCCGCTCCGCACCGGTGCTGACCGCCGCGCTCGGCGACGCGCTGGACGAGATCGAGGCGTCCTGGGCCGCGGTCGGCCCGGACGACTGGGACCGGCCGGTGAGCTACCGCGACGGCACGGTGACCACGGCGGGGCTCGCCTGGTGGCGCGAGCTGGAGATCCACACGGCGGACGCGCTGCTCGGCCCGACCCCGGCGGACTGGTCCCCCGAGTTGTGTACGCACCTGGTCGACTTCCTGTCCGCGCGGGTGCCGGACGGGATACGGCTCACGCTCGGCACGCCGGGGCACGCGGCGGACGACACCTGGTCGTTCACACGGGGCCAGGGCACACCCGTGCTCGTACGGGGTCGGCTGACCGACCTGGCGGCCTGGCTGGCCGGACGGGTGCCGCCGCGGGCGCTGACCGGCGATCCGGTGCCGACGCTGGGCAGTTGGCCGTAGCGGGCCCGCTGACCACGGTGACCCGCGGCGGGCGGCGGAAGCCTCCCGGCCGCGGGTGGGCGGCGGCCGATGCCGTCCGCCCGTGCTGGGCTCAGGTGAGGTCGAACTCGCCGTCCCGCGCGCCCAGTACGAAGGCGCGCCACTCGGCGGGGGTGAAGATCAGGGCGGGCCCGTCGGGGTTGCGCCCGTCCCGCATCGCGATGTAGCCCTCGACAAAGGCGATCTGTACGTCGCCGGTGCCCTGGCTGCTGGAAAGCCACTCCGCGTCCGTCAAGTCGACCTGCGGCTTCTTCCCGTTGGCCAACGGCTGTCCGATGGTGCTTTCGGCCACGTCCGCTCTCCTCCTACGTCGTCGTCCGTCCTCCAGCCTATCCACCGGATCCGGAGCCCGCACAAGTCCGCGGAAACCACCCGGCGCACGGTGTACTTCAGGTAGTGGGGGGCTCGCTGCCCACCACCCACATGGAGAAGAACTGCGACCCGCCGCCGTAGGCGTGTCCCAGGGCCCGCCTGGCGCCGGGGACCTGGTGCTCCCCGGCCTCGCCGCGTACCTGAAGGGCAGCTTCGGCGAAGCGGATCATGCCGGACGCGCCGATCGGGTTGGTGGACAGCACGCCGCCCGAGGGGTTGACCGGCAGGTCGCCGCCCAGCTCCGTGACGCCGGACTCGGTGAGTTTCCAGCCCTCGCCCTCGTCGGCGAAGCCCAGATTCTCCAGCCACATCGGCTCGTACCAGGAGAAGGGCACGTACATCTCGACGGCGTCGATCTCGCGGCGCGGCGCGGTGATCCCGGCCTGCCGGAAGACGTCGGCCGCGCAGTCCCGGCCGGCCCGCGGGCTGACGTAGTCCTTGCCCGCGAACATCGTGGGTTCGCTGCGCATGGCGCCGCCGTGCATCCAGGCGGCCGGTCGCGGCGCCCGGTCCGCGCCCGCGGTGTCGGTGAGCACCATCGCGCAGGCGCCGTCGGAGGACGGGCAGGTCTCGGAGTAGCGGATCGGGTCCCAGAGCATCGGCGAGGAGCGCACCTTCTCCAGGGTGATGTCGGTCTCGTGCAGGTGCGCGTAGGGGTTGAGCAGGGCGTTGCGGCGGTCCTTGTAGGCGACGAGCGAGCCGACGGCGGCGGGCGCTCCGGTACGGCGCATGTAGGCGCGCACGTGCGGTGCGAAGAAGCCGCCCGCGCCCGCCAGCAGCGGCTGCTGGAAGGGGATCGGCAGCGACAGGCCCCACATGGCGTTGGACTCCGACTGCTTCTCGAACGCGACGGTCAGCACGGTGCGGTGGACGCGTGCGGCGACCAGTCCTGCGGCGACCAGCGCGGTGGAGCCGCCGACCGAACCCGCGGTGTGCACCCGCAGCATCGGTTTGCCGACCGCGCCGAGCGCGTCGGCCAGATACAGCTCCGGCATCATGACGCCCTCGAAGAAGTCGGGCGCCTTGCCGATCACGACGGCGTCGACGTCCGCCCAGTCCAGTTCGGCGTCGTCGAGCGCGCGGCGGGCGGCCTCGCGGACGAGTCCCGCGATGGACACGTCGTGGCGCGCGGCGACGTGTTTGGTCTGGCCGACGCCGACGACGGCCACGGGCTCCTTGGGCATGGGTTACTCCCCTTCCAGGACGGCCACGAGATTCTGCTGGAGGCAGGGGCCCGAGGTGGCGTGGGCCAGCGCGCGGTCCGAGTCGCCGCGGTGGATGCGGGCCGCCGCCTCGCCGAGCCTGATCAGCCCGGCGGCCATCATCGGATTGGCGGCGAGCGGCCCGCCGGAGGGGTTGACGGCCACGTCGGGGCCGAGCCGCAGCGCCCTGCGCAGGACGACCTCCTGCGAGGTGAAGGGCGCGTGCAGCTCCGCGGTGTCCACGGGCGCGTCGAAGGCCCCGGCCCGCTCGGCCGCGAGCCGCGTCGAGGGCGAGTCGGTGAGGTCGCGGACGCCGAGCGAGGGCGCCTCGATGCGGTGGTCCATGCCCCGGATCCAGGCGGGCCGCGCGCACAGCCGCCGGGCGGTGTCCCCCGCCGCGAGCACCACGGCCGCGGCCCCGTCGCCGACCGGCGGGCAGTCGGCGCGGCGCAACGGGCGTACGACATAGGGGTCGTCGGCTGCGGGCGCGGTGGTGAGCTGCGCGTTCGGGTTGGTGCGGGCGGCGGCGCGGCTGCGGGCGGCGATCCCGGCCAGCTCGCGCTCGTCGGTGGCTCCCGCGTCGATCAGCGCCCGGGCCTGGAGTGCGGCGAGCGCGACGGAGTCGGGCCACAGCGGCGCCATGTAGTACGGGTCGAGCTGCCGGGTGAGGACCGAACGCAGGTCGCCGGGCGAGGACTTGCCGTAGGAGTAGACGAGCGCGGTCTCGGCCTCGCCGGTGAGAATCCGCACCCACGCCTCGTACAGCGCCCAGGCGCCGTCGGTCTCGACGTGGGACTCGGAGATCGGCGGCCAGGCGCCGACGCCGTCCAGCGCCATGGTGAAGGAGAAGGCGCGTCCCGCGAGGTAGTCGGCGGAGCCCGAGCAGGTGAAGTCGATCTCGCTGGTGGCCAGTCCGGTCTGCCCGAGCGCGTCGTGCAGGACGGGCATCAGCAGTTCGACCTCGGAGACCTCGTCGGTGCGCGCGCGGTGGCGGGACTGCGCGAAGGCGACGATGGCGACGTCGGGCATCTAGACCAGCTCCCGGTAGGTGTCGTATTCGGCGTCCGGTTCCCCGGTGGGGCGGTAGTGGTCGGGGTAGCGTCCGCCCTCGGTCCAGACCGCCTCCACCCGCAGGCCCATCCGCACCTGGTCGTACGGCATTCCGGCGATCCGTCCGTGCAGCGGGAGGTCGGCGCCGTCGAGCGCGATGTGCGCGTAGACGTACGGGACTTCTATGTCCATGGCCTTCAGGTGGGCGCTCTTGATGTTGACGATGCAGAAGGTGGTGACCGTGCCGCGCGGACCGACCTCGACCTCTTCCGCGGTGGCGACGCCGCAGGTGGGGCAGGCGCCGCGCGGCGGGACGTAGACCTTGCGGCAGGACGGGCAGCGCTCGCCGACGATCCGCCGGTCCTCGGCGGCGCGCAGGTAGCCGGTCTGGGCGCGGCCGGGCGAGTAGGTGTAGTCGAGGCGGGCGGGGGCGACGATGCCGGTGACGGGGTCGGTGAAGACGCCGTCGTGGGCGGTGGCCGCGCCGCGCGTACGGCCGTCGTCGTACGGCTCGAAGCAGGCGATGTCGGTGATGGCGCCCTGGCGTTGCCCGGCCCAGCGGATCGCGACGCGCATGCCGGTGCTGACGTCCTCGGGCGCGGCGGCGTCGAGCGCGTGCAGCAGGGCGGTGTCGGCGCCGTCGAGGCGGACCAGGACCCAGGCGAAGGGCGTGGCCAGCGGCTGGTTGGGGCGCGGGTCGGGATTCCAGGCCCAGGTGGTGACGGTGCCGGTGGCGCCGACCTCGACCAGGTCGCGCACCTCGGCCGCGGTGACCGGGTCGTACTCGACGGGGGGTACGAGGACGCGGCCTTCGGCGGTCCGCACGCCGAGCACGGTGCGCTCGCGCAGCCCAGTGAGGAAGGCGCTCTGCACGGGGCCGAGCGAGCGGGTGAAGGGGAATTCCACGACGAGCGGGGCGCTGAGCACGTCCGGTGCGTGGCCTGGTGTCATGGGCTGGCCTCCTGGGGTGGGGCGGCTCGTCGGGGGTGGTGCGCGGTGGCTGTCCGAGCGCGCTGGGCGTCCGGTGCCGGGGGGGTCAGGTGCCCGGGTTCAGGCGCCGGGGGTTCAGGTGCCCGGCTTCAGGGGCCGGGCTTCAGGGGCCGGGCTTCAGGGACCGGGCTTCAGGGACCGGGGCTCAGGCGCGGCGGAAGACCGGCTGCCGCTTCTCGGCGAAGGCGCGCGGTCCTTCCTTCGCGTCGGCGGTGGCGAACAGCGGCCAGCCGCGCTCGAGTTCGAGTTTCAGCCCCTCGGTCTCGGGCAACTCCGCGGTGTCGTAGACGCTGGCCTTGACGGCCTCGACGGCGAGCGGGCCGTTGGCGTTGATCAGCTCCGCGGTCTCCAGAGCCCGGTCCAACGCGGTCCCGTCGGGCACGACATGGCCGATCAGGCCGATGTCGCGGGCCTCGTCGGCGCTGTACGGGCGGCCGGTGAGCAGCATCTCCAGCGCGTGGGTGCGGGCGATCTGCCGGGTGAGCCGTACGGTCGAGCCGCCGATCGGGAAGAGGCCGCGACGGACCTCGAACAGGCCGAAGACCGCGCTCCGTCCCGCGATCCGGATGTCGGTGCCCTGGAGGATCTCGGTGCCGCCCGCCACGCACGGTCCTTCGACCGCGGCGATCACGGGTTTGCGCGGCCGGTGGTGCCGGAGCATCGCCTTCCAGTGCAGATCGGGGTCGTCCTTCAGCCGGGCCCGCGCCCGCGTGGCGGTCTCGTCGGCGCCCTGCGACAGCGCTTTGAGGTCCATCCCGGCGCAGAAGGCGCCGCCCGCTCCGGTCAGCACGATCGAGCGGATCGCGTCGTCCTCGTCGGCCTCGACCCAGCCGTCGTACAGCCCGACGAGCATCGGCAGCGAGAACGCGTTGCGCGCCCGCGGCCGGTTCAGGGTGAGGACGAGGGTGGCGCCCGCACGCTCCACGGTGAGGTGTTCCGTACCGCCCATCACGGTGCTCCTTCCGTCCGGTACTGGAACAGGTTGCAGTAGCCGCAGGCCGGGGACAAGGGTTTTCTGACTACTCGTCAGATTTGTTGGACGGGAGCCCTTCCCACCGCACGCCCGGACCGCTCTAATGACCGCGAGCCCACCGCCACTTCACCTTCACCGACGACCGACGCGGGACCGCGCGGGACGGGAGACGCCGTGGAGTACAACCTTGCCGACCTCTTCGAGTCGGTCGTCGACGCCGTACCGGACCGGGAGGCGCTGGTGTACGTCGACCACCCCGGCACCGGATCCGAGCGGCGGCTGACGTACGCGCAACTCGACGCGGCGGCCAACCGGCTCGCCCACCACCTCCTCGCGGCCGGCCTGCGCCCCGGCGAACACGTCGGACTGCACCTCTACAACGGGGTCGAATACCTCCAGACCGCCTACGCCTGCCTCAAGGCCCGCCTGGTGCCGGTCAACGTCAACTACCGCTATGTGGCCGAGGAGTTGGTCTACCTCTACCGGGACGCCGACCTCGCGGCGCTGGTCTTCGACGCCGAGTTCACCGGCCGCGTGGCCGCGGCCCTGCCGCAAGCTGACCGGCTGCGGCATCTGATCCGGGTGGGCGGCCCGCCCGCCGCCGAGGACGCCGAATCCACCCTGGAGACGGTGGAGTTCGCCGACGCGGTGGCCGCGGAATCGTCCTTACGCGGCTTCGGCCCGCGGTCGGCCGACGACCAGTTCGTCATCTACACCGGCGGCACGACCGGCATGCCCAAGGGTGTGATGTGGCGTCAGGAGGACCTGTTCTTCTCGGGGATGGGCGGCGGCGCCCCAACCGGCGAGCCGGTCAAACGGCCGGAGGAGCTGGCGGAGCGGGTCGCGGCCGGCGGCGAGGGCCTGGTCTTCTTCCCCACCCCGCCGCTGATGCACGGCACGTCCACGCTCACCGCCTTCATCGGCTTCCACTTCGGCCAGAAGGTGGTGATCCACCGGAAGTTCGTGCCGGAGGAGGTGCTGCGCACCATCGCGAAGGAACGGGTCACCAGTGTCTCGCTGGTCGGCGACGCGATGCTCAGGCCGCTCGCCGACGCGCTGGCCGGACCGCTCCAAGGCACCGACTGCTCCTCGCTGTTCACCCTGTCCAGCTCGGGCGCGGTGATGTCGCAAACAGTCAGGGACCAGTTCCAGTCGCTGGTGCCCGGGGTGCTGATCCTCAACAACTTCGGCTCGTCGGAGTCCGGTTTCAACGGCACCGCGACGGCCGACGCGGGCCCCGACCGCGGCTTCCGCATCTCGGTCGACTCGCACATCGCGGTGGTCGACCCGGCCACGCTCGAACCGGTGACCGGAGCGGCGCCCGGCCGTATCGCGCTGCGCGGCCACGTACCGCTCGGCTATTACAACGACCCCGCCGCGTCCGCGGCGACCTTCTTCCGGCGGGACGGCGAACGCTGGGTACTGCTCGGCGACATGGCCACCGTGGACGAGGACGGCGTGGTGACGGTGCTCGGGCGGGGCTCGCAGTGCATCAACACCGGTGGCGAGAAGGTCTATCCGGAGGAGGTCGAGGAGGCGCTCAAGGCGCATCCCGACGTCTACGACGCGCTGGTGGCGGGGGTGCCGGACGAGCGCTGGGGCCACCGCGTGGCGGCGGTGGTGCAGCCGCGGGACGGGGCGGACCCGCTCACCCTCGAGGACGTGCAGGCGCACTGCCGTGCGCGGCTGGCCGGGTACAAGATTCCGCGCAGTCTGGTGGTGACCGACCGCATCCAGCGCTCCCCCAGCGGCAAGGCCGACTACCGGTGGGCCCGTTCGATCGTCGTACAGGGGGCCGGATCCGGCGGGTAGGGTCCGATCATGACCGTACATGATCACCAACGCGGCGCCGGGCGGAACTCCGGCCGCGAGTCGCCGCACGCGCCGCACTCCGCCCTGTCCCCGCTCTCTCCCGGCCTCGATCCGGCCCGCACCGCGCTGGTGCTGGTCGACCTCATGGACCGGATCGTCGCGTTACCCCTGGCTCCGCACAGCGGGCCCGACGTGCTCACCGCCGCGTGCGGCCTCGCCGCGTCCTTCCGGGACGCGGGCGCGACGGTCGTCGCCATTCGCGCGCAGCGCACCGGCCCCGCGGAACAGCCGCCGGGCAGCGGCCTGGTGGAGGGCGTGGCGCGGGACGGCGACCTGCTCGTCGTGAAGCGGACCGTCGGCGCCTTCCACGACACCGGCCTCCACGACCGGCTCCAAGAGCGCGGCATCGACACCCTCGTCCTGGCCGGGATAGCCACCAACATGGGCGTGGAGTCCACCGCGCGGGCCGCCGCCGACCACGGCTACCGGCTGGTCTTCGCCGAGGACGCGATGTCCGGCCTCACCGCCGCCGAGCACCGGGCGACGGTCTCCCTCGACTTCCCCCGGTTCGGCACCGTCGTCTCCGCCGCGGAGGTGGAATTCGCCGGTCCCGGCTGAACCCGCCGGTCTTCGGGAACCTAGGAGTGGCGGCGGGGTGGCCCGCCGCCTTCTTTTTCACCCTGGTTTCTGTACCTACTAGTATGTACACTCGGTTCCATGGACACGGCGGAGCGGTTGATCGAGAGCGCCCAGGAGCTGCTCTGGGAGCGGGGCTATGTCGGGACCAGCCCGAAGGCCATACAGGACCGGGCGGGTGCCGGGCAGGGCAGCATGTACCACCACTTCCGGGGCAAGCCGGACCTGGCGGTGACGGCGATGCGGCGCAGCGCCGCGCAGCTCAGGGCGCAGGCCGAGGAGCAACTGGCGGGCGGCGAGACGGCCGTGGAGAAGGCGCTGGCGTATCTGCTGCGCGAGCGCGACGCCCTGCGCGGCTGCCGGGTCGGCCGGATGGCCATGGACCCGGACGTCATCGACAGCGCGGAGCTGCGACAGCCGGTGGCGGAGACCTTCGGCTGGCTGTGCGACCGGCTCGCCGGGATCATCGCCGACGGCATGGACAGCGGCGAGCTGCGGCCGGGCCTGGATCCGTACGACACGGCCGCCGCGATAGTCGCCGTCGTCCAGGGCGGTTACGTCCTGGCCCGCGCCGCCGACTCGCAGGAGCCGTTCGACCGGGCGGTACGGGGTGCCACGGCGCTGCTGACGGCGGCGCGTACGGCGTCCTGACCACCGCCGCCCTGCGCCGCTTCTCGACCTGACACCTGACAGGACCCGTCCCGCCGCACGACGGCGGCGCACCGCTCCGAGGCGGCGCCGCGGCACTCATGGGGGAGCCACCGACCATGCTCGCGATGAACTACCGCATCACCCTGCCCGCCGACTACGACATGGGGATCATCCGGCACCGGGTGGCGACCCGCGGCCACCTCCTGGACGACTTCCCCGGCCTGGGCGTCAAGGCGTACCTCATACGTGAGCGCGGGGTCGAGGACTCGCCGGTCAACCAGTACGCCCCGTTCTATCTGTGGAACACCCCGCAGGGCATGAACGGCTTCCTGTGGGGTCCCGGATTCCAGGGGATCGTCAGCGACTTCGGACGGCCGGTGGTCGAGCACTGGACCGGGCTCGGCTTCGCGCGGGGACCGTCCTTCGGCGCCGTTCCGCGCGCGGCGGCCAGGAAGGCGTGGCCGCTGGACCCGGGCGCCGAGCCCGCCGCCGTGATCAGGGCCGCGCTCGCGGAACTGCCGGAACTGGCCGCACGCCCCGGCGCGCACAGCGTCGCGCTCGCCGTCGACCCCCGGCGGTGGGAGCTGCTGCGCTTCACCCTGTGGGAACAGACGGCCCCGCCCGCCCCCGGCGAGGAGCGGTACGAGGTGCTGCGTCTGTCGGCACCGGAGTTGGACACGATCGAGACGGGACAGCAGTGGTGAGCACCCCTACGGCTGATACGGCGCGTACATCCCCAACGGTCCCTACGGCCCGTACGGCCCCTACGGCCCCTGCGGCCCCTACGACGATGACGCCGAGCGCGATCGACCGGGACGCGGGCTACCGGCTGCTGGCCGAAATGGCGGGCCCCTCCACCGTCGAGTCCACCCTCACCGGCCTCGACTCGCTCGCCCCCGGCTTCCCCGACTGGATCGTCACCGCCCTCTTCGGCGGCACCTACCAGCGCGAGGGGCTGGCCCTGCGGGACCGGCAGATCGCCAATCTGGCGGCGCTGACCGCGATCGGCGGGGTCGAGCCGCAGCTCGACGACCATGTCCGCAACAGCCTGCGGATCGGCATGTCCCCACGCGAGATCGTGGAGGTGATGGTGCACCTCGCACCGTACGTCGGCGTGCCGAGGGCGTTGGCCGGGCTGCGGGTGGCGGCCGGCGTCTTCGCGGACGGGGCGGACGGCACGGGCAGCGCGGGCGATGCGGGCGACGCGAGCGATTCGGGCGGCGCGGGCGGCGCGGGCGACGCCGACGGCACGGCGCCGGGCGGTGCGCGATGAGCGGGCGGTCCGGGACGAGGGCGGTGCGTACGGTCCTCGGGGACATCGCGCCCGACCGGCTCGGGGTGTGCGACGCCCACGACCATCTCTTCCTGCGCATGCCCGCGCTCGCCGGACAGGAGCTGGACGATCCGGCGGCGGCGGGGGCCGAGTTGGCCGCATTCCGGGCGCTCGGCGGGGCGGCGGTCGCCCAGTGGACGCCGTTCGGCCTCGGGCGGCGAGCGGCCGAGCTGCCCGCGCTGTCGCGGACCTCGGGCGTGCACGTCGTGGCGGCGACCGGACTGCACCAGGCCGCCCACTACGCGCCCGAGCTGGTGGAGCGGCTGCGCGCGGACGGCCTGGCCGCCTTCTTCACCGCCGAGCTGACCCGGGGGCTGCTCGACAGCGACGACCCGGACGGCCCGCGCGGCACCGCGAGGGCGGGCATGATCAAGGTCGCCGGGATGTTCCACGGCCTCGACGGCCACGCCCGGCGGGTCCTGGCGGCGGCGGCCGAGGCCCACCACACCACGGGTGCGCCGATCGGCGTCCACCACGAGCTGGGGACCGCCGCGGTCGACGTCCTCGGCGTACTCCACGGCGAAGAGGGCGTGCCCACCGCCAGCGTCCTGCTCGGCCACCTCAACCGCTTCCCCGATCCGGGCGTCCACCGCGAACTGGCCGCCTCCGGCGCGTTCCTCGCCTTCGACGGCCCCTCACGCGCCAACCACGCCACCGACTGGCGGCTGATCGACTGCATGGTCGCGCTCGCCGAGGCCGGCCACACCGCGCAGCTCCTGCTCGGCGGCGACACCACGACGGCCGCCGCCCGCTCCTCGACCGGCGGCGGTCCGGGGCTGCCCTACCTCCTGCGTACGCTCCGGCCGCGCCTGGAAAGAGAGTTGGGCACGGCGGCGGCCGATGCGGTCTTCGTGACCAACCCGGCGCGGGCGCTGTCCGCCGAGTGGCACGACGGGGGCGGGACCACGGGCGCCGACAGGCCCTAGCGCGGGTCCGGTCGGCCGCCGGTCGCCGCGCCCTGGGCCAGGTCGGCGACCACGGCCGCGTGGTCGGAGGGCCAGACGCCGTCGACCGGACGGTCACCGGCCCGGTGGGCGCGCTGGACGGCGCCGCGCGTGCCCCCGGCCGTCGGCATGCCGACGAAGATGTAGTCGAGGCAGGTGGGCCGGTCGCCGAAGTTGGCCGCGTCCTGCTGGGTGATGTCCCACGTGCCGTTCGGCAGGGCGGGGTCGGCGAACCGCCAGGCGTCGACCAGCACGAGCCCCGGAACGGCGGGCGCCGTCCGGTAGCCGCCCATCAGCCGGATCTCGTCGAAGTCCGGTTCCGCGTTGAAGTCCCCGGTGACGACGGGCGGATGCCCGCCGGTCGACCGCTCGGCCACGAAGGCGGCCAGCTCCCGCACCTGGAGGCAGCGGACCGCGGAGTCGGCGGCCCCGGAGTTGAGGTGGGTGGTGAAGAAGGGCAGCGGGCCGCCGGGCGCGTCGATCAGCGTGTGCAGCGCCGTCTTGCCGTCGTCGGCGGCGGCGCCCGCGGGCAGCCGACGCTCGGCGGTCTCCAGGATCGGGTGGCGGCTGAGCACCGCGACCCCGACGTCGACGGTGGTGTCACCGCCGTTGCGCCCGTGCCAGCGGTCCTGCACCGGGGCGCGCGACCAGGCCCACTCCATGCCCAGCTCGTCCGCCAGCCACCCGGCCAGATTCTCGTCCGCGCTCCCCCACACCTCCTGCAGGCCCACGACGTCCGGCCGGACGTCGGCCAGCGTCCGCACGATCGCGTCCCGCCGCTCGCGCCAGTTCCCGAACCGCCACCAGAGATTCCAGGTCATGACGCGGGTGGTGTCCGCCGACCCGGAACCGCTGCCCGAGCCGCCGCCGGAGCCGCCGTCGAAGCCCGTGTCCGAGCCGCTGCCGATATCCACTCGCCGGTTCCCCTCACCGCGCCTACCGTGTCGGGATGTCCACTGAGGTGATCATTCTCAACGGCGGATCGAGTTCCGGGAAGTCCAGGATCGCCCGCTGCCTGCAAGATGTGCTGCCGCGGCCCTGGCTGACCTTCGGCTGCGACACCCTGGTCGACGCGCTGCCCGGCGCGATGCGCACCTCGGAGGACCCCGAGGGCGGCATCGGCTTCGGACCCGACGGCTCGGTGTCGGTCGGCGACGACTTCCGGCTGCTGGACATCGCCTGGGCGCGGGGCATCGGGGCGATGGCCCGCGCGGGGGCCAGGATCGTCGTGGACGAGGTTTTCCTCGGCGGGCCCGACTCCCAGGAGCGCTGGCGCACCGCCCTGACCGGCCTCGACGTCCTGTGGGTCGGGGTGCGCTGCGACCCCGAGGTGGCGGCGGCCCGCGAGGCCGCCCGCGGCGACCGCGCCACCGGCATGGCCCGCTCCCAGGCCGACCTCGTCCACCGCGGTGTGCGCTACGACCTGGAGGTCGACACCAGCCGCACGCCGTCGCTGGCCTGCGCCCGTACGATCGCCGCCCGCGTCACCGGCTGACCGCCGCCGGACGACGGCACCGGGCGCCCACGACGGCCACGCCGCCCGTCGGCCACGGTGTCAGGCGGCGCGGCCCCCGTCGCCGGAAGGCACCGACCGTACCCGTCGGGCCTCAGCCCCGCGTCCCGTCCGCCGGCCGACCGGCCGGGACCGGGGACAGGAAGGCCCGCACCTCGCGCAGGAATTCAGCCGGGCGGTCGTCGTGGATCATGTGACCGGCCTCGATGGTGACCAGGCGGCAGTCGGGGATGCGGCCCGCGACCCGGGCGAGCTGGTCCTGGCGCAGGTGGCTGCTCGGGCCGCCCGCGACGAGCAAGGTGGGCGCGGTGATCGCGGTGAGGTCGCGCCACCAGGCCGGGTCGGGGTCGTTGCGCTGCGCCGCGACGGCGGGCAGCAGACGCCAGTCGTACGGGGTCGGCTCCTCGGGGGCTTCGGTCGGGACGGGGCGCGGCGGGTCGGCGGGGAAGGGCAGCGGGCCCTCCTCCAGTACGAGCCGCCGTACGGCGTCCGGCCGCGCGATGGCCGCCAGCGACGCGGCGAACGTGCCCAGCGAGTGGCTGACCACCGTCACCCGCCGCAGTCCCAGCGCGTCGAGGAAGCCGAGCACGTCGTCCCGCAGCAGCTCGAAGGAGTACATGCCGGGGTGTTCGCTCGCGCCGTGGCCGCGCAGGTCGGGCGCGTACGCGCGCCAGCCGTCGGCGGCCAGCGCGTCCGACACCGCGCGCCAGGACGTACGGTCCTCGCCCAGCGCGTGCAGCAGCAGGAGCGGCGGCCCGTCCGCCGGACCGGCCACCTCGTAGGCGAGCCGCACACCGTTCGCCTCGACGTTCAGAATCTCACCCATACGCCGAGGCTACGGTGCCGCGGGCCGCTCACAGCGGGCGTTCGCGCTCGGCCCAATACGGCTCGCGGAGCCGTCGCTTGTAGAGCTTGCCGTTGGGGTCGCGGGGCATCTCGGCGACGAAGTCGACGGTCTTGGGCCGCTTGTACCCGGCCAGTCTCCGGCCGCAGTGTTCGAGGATGTCGTCGGCGAGCGCCGGTCCCGGCTCGTGTCCGGGTGCGGCCTCGACCACGGCCTTGACCTCCTCGCCCCACTCGTCGTGCGGGATGCCGAAGGCGGCGGCGTCGGCGACGGCGGGGTGGGTGAGGAGCGCGGCCTCGATTTCGGCGGGGTAGATGTTGACGCCGCCGGAGATGATCAGGTCGATCTTGCGGTCGCGCAGGAAGAGGTAGCCGTCCTCGTCGAGATAGCCGAGGTCGCCGACGGTGAAGAAGTCGCCGATCCGGTTGGACCGGGTCTTGGCCGCGTCCTTGTGGTAACTGAAGCCGCCGGTCTTCATGTTGATGTAGACGGTGCCGACCTCGCCGGGCGGCAGGAGGTTCCCGGCGTCGTCGTGGACGGCGATCTCGCTGATCGGCCAGGCCCGCCCCACGGTGCCGGGTTTCTTCAGCCACTCCCGCGCGGTGGCGAAGGTGCCGCCGCCCTCGCTGGCCGCGTAGTACTCCTCCACGCACGGGCCCCACCACTCCAGCATCGCCCGCTTGACGTGGTCGGGGCAGGGCGCGGCGCCGTGGATCGCGTGCCGCATGGACGTCACGTCGTAGCGCCCCCGTACGTCCTCCGGCAGGGCCAGCAGCCGGTGGAACTGTGTGGGGACCATGTGCGTGTGCGTGCAGTGGTAGCGGTCGATGACGCGCAGCATCTCCTCCGGCGTCCACTTGTCCATCAGCACCACCGGGTGCCCGATGTGCAGGGCGGCGCCCGCGAATTGGAGCACGGCGGTGTGGTAGAGCGGTGAGCAGACGAGGTGGACGTTGCCGTCGAAGGGCTTGATCCCGAAGATCCCGAGGAATCCGCCGAGATACGTCTCCTCGGGCGGCTTGCCCGACAGCGGGCGGCGGATGCCGCGCGGGCGGCCGGTGGTGCCCGAGGTGTAGTTCATGACCCAGCCGCTGGTCCTGGCGTCGGGCGCGGTGGCGAACTGTCCCGCGAGCAGGTCGGCGAAGGGGCGGAAGCCGTCGATGTCGCCGACCGCGTACCGCCGGTCCGAGGCGAACCCCGCCTCGTCGGCCGCCTCGCGGGCGGCCTCGGCGAAGCGCTCGTGCGCGATGAGCACCTTGGCGCCGGAGTCGGCGAGTATCCAGCCGATCTCGGGGGCCACGAAGTGGTGGTTGACGGGCACCAGGTAGAAACCGGCCTGGAAGGCGGCGAGATAGGCGGTGAAGAACTCGACGCCGTTGGGCAGGACGACGGCGAAGGCGTCGCCGGCCTCCAATCCGGCCGCGCGCAGCCCGTGCACGAGCCGGTTGGACGCCGCGTGCAGCCGCTCGGCGCTCCACTGCTCGCCGTCGGGCGCGGTGAGAACGGTACGGCCGGGGTCCTGTTCGGCCTGTGCCCAGAAGCCGTTGGGCGTGGACGTGCTCATCCGGTCCTCCTCAGCGGTCGGGTCTGCCGGAGCAGATCTGTCCTGCGCGTGCGGGCGGTCAGCGCCGGTCACGCCCTGGGCCGGGGGCGGCGCCGTCCTGCGCGCCGCGTCCGGCGATACGGTTCAGCCGGTCCATCGCGCGCTCGAAGCCGCGCGTGAGGTCGTCGAAGACGGCCTGGACGGGCCGCTCCTCGGTCATCGCGCCGACGATCTGGCCGACCGGTGTGCCGAGCAGCGGGCCGACCTCGTAGCGCTGGATGCGGGAGACGGCGTCGGCGACCAGCAGGCCCTGGAGCGGCATCGGCAGGGTGCCGGGGCCTGCCGGGTCCTCCCAGGCGTCGGTCCACTCGGTGCGGAGCTGGCGGGCGGGTTTGCCGGTGAGGGCGCGGGAGCGGACGGTGTCGCCCGAGCCCGCAGCGAGCAGCTTGCGGGTGAGGGCGGGCGAGTGCAGATCGGCCTCGGCGGCGGTGAGCCAGACCGAGCCGAGCCAGACGCCCTGCGCGCCCAACGCCAGCCCGGCGGCGACCTGTTCGCCGGTGCCGATGCCGCCTGCCGCGAGCACCGGCAACGGGTCGACGGCGCGCACCACTTCGGGGACGAGCACCATGCTCGCGATCTCCCCGGTGTGGCCGCCCGCCTCGTAGCCCTGGGCGACCACGATGTCGATGCCCGCCTCCTGGTGGTGCCGCGCGTGCCGGGCGCTGCCGGCGAGCGCGGCGACCAGCACACCGTGGTCGTGGGCCCGGCGGACGACGTCGGCGGGCGGTGAGCCCAGCGCGTTGGCGAGCAGCTTGATCGGGTAGTCGAAGGCGACGTCGAGCTGATCGCGGGCGACCTTCTCCATCCAGCCGGTGATCCGCCAGCCCGCGCGCTCGTCGGCGGCGAGTGCGGGGACGCCGTGTTTGGTCAGCAACGCCTCGACGTAGGCGCGGTGTTCCGGCGGGATCATCGCCTCGACGTCCGCCTCGGTGACTCCCTCGACCTTCTTCGCGGGCATCACGACGTCGAGGCCGTACGGCAGTTTGTCGGTGTGCCCGTCCAACCAGTCGAGGTCGCGGGCGAGTTCGTCGGGGGCGGAGTAGCGGACCGCGCCCAGGACGCCCATGCCGCCCGCGCGGCTGATCGCGGCGGCGACCGCGGGGAACGGCGTGAAGCCGAAGACGGGGTACTCGATGCCCAGCCGTGTGCTCAGCTCGGTCTCCATGGGGGGCAGGATGCCGCAGCCGGTCTGGAGAGGGAAGAGATTTTCTGACGCAGTGTCAGATTTCTGCGACCCCGCGCCCGTCACGCGGGGCCGCGACGCCCGAGCGCGCCACACGTCGGCGACACTCCCGGCCGCCCCCCGTCACATCAGCGGCTGTCGCCGCCCTCGTCGCCCCGCCGCACCGTCATCACCGCCGCCGCGACCGCGGTCGCCGCCAGGATCGCGGCGGCCGTGCCGAGGGCGGCCTGCGCGGCGGCGCGCGGCGTGCCGTCCCCCGCGAGGTAGACGCCGCCGATCACGGCGACGCCGATGGTGCCGCCGAGTTGCTGGACGGCGTTGAGCAGCCCGGCGGCCGAGCCGGTCTCCTGGCGGCCGACGCCGCTCAGCGCGGTGGTGAAGAACGGCGGGGTGAACAGCCCGGTGCCCAGGCCCGCGACGGCGAGCGCGAACAGCAGCGCCGTCGGGTACGCGTCGGGCGCGGCGGACCGGTAGGCGAGGACCGCGCCGCCGATCCCGACGCCGAGGAAGGCGATCCCGGCGTGCATGACGCGGGTCCCGTAGCGCGGGACCAGACGGCCGCCCGCGGCCACCGAACCCGCGGACAGCCCGAGCGACCAGGGCAGCATGGTCAGTCCCGCGGTGAGCGGGCCGCGGCGCAGGCCCAGTTCGAGATGGAGGACCACGGTGATCATGACGCCGTTCATGACGGCGAAGAACAGCGTGGAGGTGGCGAGCGCGGCGGGGAAGGCACGGCCGCGCAGCAGGGCCGGTTCGATCAGCGGCGCCCCGCCGCCGCGCGCGGTGCGCCGCTGGTGGACGACGAACAGCGCCAGTACGGCGGCGCCGACGGCCGCCACCGCCCATCCGGCCGCTCCGGGCGAGCCGGTGGCCAGCGGGCACACCACCAGCGCGGTGCCCGCCATGGCCAGCGCCGTCCCCGCCGGGTCGAGGCGCGGCCGGACCGGGGCGCGGTCCTCGCGCAGCCGTCGCGCGACGGCCAGCACGACGACCGCGAGCGGGACGTTGACCATGAAGCAGGCGCGCCAGGACGAGCCGAACAGGTCGGCGTGCGTCAGGACCCCGCCGAGCACCGGGCCGAGGACCGCGGACAGGCCCATCACCGGGCCGATCGTGCCCAGCGCCTTGGCCAGTTCGTCGCCGTCGAACATCGCGCGGATCAGGCCGAAGGTCTGCGGGATGATCAGCGCCGCCGCCGCGCCTTGCAGCGCCCGCAGTCCGATCAGCGTCTCGGGGGTCGGCGCGAGCGCGCACGCCAGCGACGTGACGGCGAAGGCCGTCACCCCGATCCGGAAGACCCGGCGGCGGCCCGCGATGTCGCCGAGCCGGGCGCCGGTCAGCAGCCCGAGCGCGAACGCGAGGGTGTAGGCGGCGCTGAACCACGGGATGGCCGCTGCCGCGCCGCCGAGGTCGGTGTGGATGACCGGGCCCGCGACCTGCACGATCGTGGCGTCCAGCAGATTCATCGCCTCCGCGACCAGCACGGCGGCCAGCGCGATCCACCGCCAGGGGTACGCGGACGGCGGTACGGAACCGGCCGCCGGTCCCTCACCTGTGCCGGGACCCCCGGTCACGGCGGGCGCGCCGTACGTGTCGTGCGTCTCGTGTCCTGTGCTGCGGGACATGCCTCTCCCCTGCGTACGGGTGCGCGGTCCGTCGTCCGTGCGCGTGGTCCGTCTCGCGACGCCCCGGCCCCGTGACCGACGACCACCACCGTCCCGCCCGTACGGCACCCGCTTCCATTTCCGTGGCAGAATTCGATGATTACTTCCATCGAGGTCGGCTGATATGGCGAAGGCGCTCGCACTCGACGATCTGGACCGCGGCCTGATCCACGCCCTGCAAGTGGACGGCCGGGCGCCGTTCACGCTCGTCGCGGACGTCCTCGGCTGCTCCACCCAGACCGTCGTACGCCGCTACCGCCGCCTGTACGCGCACGCGGGCCTTCGGGTGGTCGCGCTGCCCGCGCCGCGCAGCGCCGGTATCCACCAGTGGTTCGTACGGCTGACCGCCGCCACGCGCGCCGCGCACGACATCGCGGTCGCCCTCGCGCGGCGCCCCGACACCTCGTGGGTACGGCTGACCTCCGGCGGCACCGAGATCGTCGCGATCATCCACACCCAGCCCGCGGGCCCCGACGCGCACGCGCTGCTGCTGCGCGACATCCCCCGTACCGCCGGGATCACCGCGGTGTCCGCGCACTACCTCCTGCACACCTACGTCGGCGGACCGACCGCCTGGCACGGACGGGTCGGTGTCCTGGACGCCGCACAGCGGGCGCGGCTGCGCGCCGAGAGCGCCGCCGAGGAGCCGGACGCCTCGCCGTATCTCCTCACCGGCCCCGACCGCCTCCTGCTGGACGCGCTGCGCGACGACGCCCGGATCAGCTACGCGGAACTCGCCGCCGCGACCGGCTCCACGGCCCCCACCGTCGCCCGCACACTCGCCGAACTGCGCACGCGCGGCGCGCTCTTCCTCGACGTGGACATCGAACCGGCGGTGCTGGGCGTGACCGTGTCGGCGCTGCTGTGGATGCAGGTGAAGCCCGCGCATCTGGACGCGGTCGCCACGGAGTTGGCGGGGCACCGGGAACTGGCGATGGTCGCGGCGACGACCGGGCCGACGAATCTGGTCGCGCAGGCGCTGTGCGGGGACGCGGAGGAACTGCACCGCTATCTGACCCGCGAGGTCGCGCTCGACCCGATCGCGCGGATCGAGACGGCGCCGGTCCTGCGCACCTACAAGGCCGCCGCGACCCTCCGGATCGGCTGAGGACGGGGCCGAGGGGCCGGGACCGGATCGGACCCGCCGCTCACAACCGCTCGGGCGCGCCCTGCTGTTGGGCGGAGACACGGCGGTACAGGGCCTGCGCCTCGGCGGTCCTGCCGAGCTGTTCCAGGCAGTGCGCCTCGTCGTTGCGACTGGTGAGGGTGTCGGAGTGATCGGCGCCCAGCACGCGCTCGCGCGCCTCGGCGACCTCGTGGTAGACCGCGAGCGCGGTCGACCAGCGGCCCAGCCAGCCCAGCCCCACCGCTATCTCCCGCTTGCTGACGAGGGTGTCGGGGTGCTCCGCGCCCAGCACCCGCTCGCGCACCGCCGCCACGTCGCGCGCCTCGGCCAGCGCCCGGTCCCAGTGGCCGAGCCGTCCCAGATTGACCCCGAGCGCGTGCCGGGCCCGCAGCGTCTCGGCGTCGGTGGAGCCCCCGGTCCTGGTCCTGGCCTCGACCAACTCCTCGTACAGCGCGAGGGCGTCGCCGCTGCGGCCGAGCCGTCCGAGGCAGATGCCGGTCTCGTAGCGCGCGGCCAGCGTGTCGGAGTGGTCGGCGCCCAGCACCCGGGCGCGCGCGGCGGCCACGTCGCGGTAGGTGGCCAGCGCCTCGGCCCAGCGGCCCGCGCGGCCCTGCGCGTAGCCGACCTCGAAGCGGGTCACCAGCGTCTCGGGGTGATCGGCGCCCAGCACCCGCGCCCGGGCGTCGGCGACCTCGACGGCCATCGCGTACGACTCGTCCGTCCGGCCGAGACGGCCCAGGTTGAAGGCCAGATTGTGCTTGCAGTGCAGGGTGTCGGGGTGGTCCGCGCCGACCGTGCGCTCGCGCGCCGCCAGCACGGCCGAGTAGATCTGGTGGGCCTCCAGGTAACGGCCGAGGCTGCCCAGCGCGTACGCGGCCTCGTGCCGGGCCACCAGCGTGTCCGGGTGGTCGGGGCCGAGGACCCGGCGGCGTACGTCCGAGATGTACTCGTACAGCCGCAGCGACTCCTCGGTGCGGCCGAGCCTGCCCAGGCAGAAGGCGGCCTCGTGGCGGCTGGCCAGGGTGTCGGGGTGCTCGGTGCCGAGCGCGCGGTCGCGGGCGGCGGCGACGGAGGTGTGCAGGTCGTACGCCTGCCGCCAGTTGCCGACCCGGCCGAGGTCGATGCCCTCGGTGTGCCGGGCGGCGAGCGCGGCCAGGGTGTCGGGGCCCGCGGCGGCGACGACCACGCGGGTGGACCAGGCGCCGGTGAGTTCGTGGTGCGGCGCGTCGGGGATGCGGTGCGCGCGGGTGGAGCGCGCGGCGGAGCCGGTGGTCAGTCCGCTGGCCCAGGACGGCAGCGCCGAGGGACGCTCGGCGGCGGCCGCGCCCGCCGCCGCCCGCATGGCCTTGAGCCGGCCGCCGACGTCAGCGGCGTCCTGCGGGCGGTCCTCCGGGTCCTTGGCGAGCAGGTCGAGGATCAACCGGTCCAGTTCGGCGGGGAGTTCCGGTCGCGTCATCCGCGGCGGGTCGGGCGCGGTGTCGCGGTGGCCGACCAGGATCGACCAGGCGTCCTCCAGGTCGAACGGCGGCCGTCCGGTGGCCAGTTCGTACAGCACGCAGCCCAACGAGTAGAGGTCGCTGCGCTGGTCGACCTCGGAGACCGCGCCGATCTGCTCGGGCGACATGTAGTGCGGGGTGCCCATCGCCATGCCGGTGCCGGTGAGCCGGGAGGTGAAGCCGATGTCGTGGCCGAGCCGGGCGATGCCGAAGTCGCAGATCTTCACCGCGCCGTCGCTGAGCCGCATGATGTTGGCCGGTTTCAGGTCGCGGTGCACGATGCCCTGGGTGTGCGTGTACGCGAGGGCGTCCGCGACCTGTTCCGCGATGTCGGTGATGTCGGGGACCGGCAGCGGATGGCGCCGCGCGTCGTCCAGCACCTGGAGCAGATTGCGGCCGTCGAGCAGTTCCATCACCAGGTAGAGGACGCCGTCGTGTTCGCCGAAGTCGTGCACGACGGTGACCCCGCGGTGCTGGAGGGACGCCGCGACGCGCGCCTCGCGGCGGAAGCGCTCCTGGAGGATGCGGGTGAATCCCGCGTCGCCCGCGTGGCCGACCGGTTTCAGGCACTTCACCGCGACCCGGCGGCCCAGCGACTCGTCCAGCGCACGCCAGACCTCGCCCATGCCGCCGCGGCCGATCAGTTCGTGCAGCCGGTACCGCCCCTGGATGAGGGTCCCCAGTCCCTCGGGGCCGTTCCCCTGCCCGCGTCCCGGTCCGTGTCCCTGCTCGCGCCCCTGCTGGTAGGTCTGTTCGCGTCCCTGGCCGTGTCCCTGTGGATGTCCCTGGTCGTGTCCGTCGTGATGTCCAGCCGCCATCGCGTGCCGCCGCCCCCGTGGTCCTCGGTGCTTCCCCGGTCCCAGTATGGCCGCGACCGCCGACAAGCGGCACAGCGCATCAGGGCAAAACGGCCGCGGACTCGCGAAGCCGCGGGCCCGCCGGGCGGGTGACGGGTGACGGGCGCCGGGCCCCGCCCGTAGGACCGACGGCCGGGTGACGGCTCCGACCCGCCGGACCGCCACGGGGGACGCGCCCCGACGGGGGCCGAACAGCCGGGCACCCGCCGGTCAGGTCCTAGCGGCGGACGCGCGGCATCCCCAGGCCGATCCAGGAGATGATCTCGCGCTGGATCTCGTTGTTGCCGCCGCCGAAGGTGAAGATGACGGCGCTGCGGTAGCCGCGTTCCAGCTCGCCGTGGAGCACGGCGCCCGCCGAGCCCTCCTTCAGCGGCCCGGCCGCCGCGGTCACCTCCATCAGCCAGGCGTACGCGTCCCGCCGGGCCTCGCTGCCGTAGACCTTGACCGCGGAGGCGTCCTGCGGGGTGAGGGTGCCGCGCTGGAGGGCGTCCACCATCTGCCAGTTGAGCAGCTTCATGGCGTCGAGCCGGGTGTGCGCGCGGGCCAGCCGGCCGCGGACCCAGCCGAGGTCGATGACGCGGCGGCCGTCGTCGAGCTTGGTGTCGGCGGCCCAGCGCTGGACGTCGTGCAGGGCGCGGATCGCCATGGTGCCGTGCGCGGCCAGCGTGACCCGCTCGTGGTTGAGCTGGGTGGTGATCAGCCGCCAGCCCTTGTTCTCCTCGCCGACCCTGCGGGTGACGGGCACGCGGACGTCGTCGTAGTAGCTGGCGGTCGTGTCGTGCGAGGCCAGGGTGTTGATCACCGTGCAGGAGTAGCCGGGGTCGGTGGTCGGCACCAGCAGCATGCTGATGCCCTTGTGCGGCGGCGCGTCCGGATCGGTGCGCACCGCGAGCCACACCCAGTCGGCGGTGTCGCCGTTGGTGGTCCAGATCTTCTGGCCGTTGACCACGTACGTGTCGCCGTCGCGCACCGCGCGGGTCTTGAGCGCGGCGAGGTCGGTGCCCGCGTCGGGCTCCGAGTAGCCGATGGCGAAGTCGATCTCGCCCGCGACGATCTTCGGCAGGAAGTACGCCTTCTGCTCGTCGGTGCCGAACTGCATGATCGTCGGACCGACGGTGTTGAGTGCCATCAGCGGAAGTGGCACCCCGGCCTGCGCGGCCTCGTCGAAGAAGATGAACTGCGCCATCGGCGTCATCCCGCGCCCGCCGAACTCGGTGGGCCAGCCGATCCCGAGCCAGCGGTCGGCGCCGAGCTCGCGGATCGTCCGCCGGTAGAAGTCCTTGCGTGCGGCGGGGTCGTCGTGCCGGGCGTAGGCGTTGTCCGGTACGAGACCGGCGAAGTAGTCGCGCAACTCGGCGCGCAGCCGCCGCTGTTCGGGCGTGTATTCCAGGTCCACGGCCCCTCCTGAACTCTTCGGGACTCCCGTCGGGACGCACCGGCGGTGCCGGCCGCTGCCCCGATACCGGCGCACACAGTAGAACGCGTTCCAGAAATTCGGAAGGGCCGTGCGTGGGGCGGCGACGGCCGATACCCCGGCGCGGGAACGGGGGCGGCCGGGTGCCGCGACGGTCCACGACACCCCGCCCGCGGGCAGCCGGGATTCGCCGCCGCCGTGGGTGATACTGCAATTTCGCTGGTGGGCGCCGTGTCCACCGGTCCGTGGACGGACGCGAGGGACGCACACACGTATGGCCGACGGGCAGGACGACCCCCACGAGGACGACCGGACCGGGCCGCCGGGGGCCGGCGGGGTACCGGTGGCCGAAGGCGGGGAACCGGGAGCCGAAGACGGGGAATCCCCCGAGGAGGACACGCCGTCCGTGCCGGGCGCCACAGCCCTCGGCGTCCGGCGGCACCGAGGGCGGCGGACGATGCGGGTGACCGCGCTCGCCGTCTCCGTCCTGGTCCTGCTGACCGCCGCGACCGGCGCCTTCCTCTACCTCCGCCTGGACGGCAACATCCGCGACCTGCCCCTGTTCGGCGGCGTCGGCGGCGACGCGGGCACCGAGCGGGCCGACGCCTTCGGCAGGACCCCGATCAATGTGCTGGTGATCGGCTCCGACACCCGCGCGGACCCGGAGGACTGCCGGCTCGGCGGCGACTGCGGCCCGGGGCAGAACGCGGACGTGGGCATGGTGCTGCACATCTCCGCCGACCGCTCGCACGCCTCGGTGCTCAGCATCCCCCGCGACACGGTGACCGACCTGCCCGCCTGCCGCGACCCGCACGGCGGTGTCACCGAGCCCCGGCACGCCCAGATCAACTCCACGCTGCGCTACGGCCCCGGCTGTACGGTCGCGGCCGTGCACGCGCTCACGCGAATCCCCATCGACCACTTCGTGATGGCCGACTTCGCGGGCGTGGTCCGGATGTCCGACGCGGTCGGCGGCGTCCCGGTCTGCGTGGACCGCAATGTGTACGACTCCTACTCGCACCTGAAGCTGGCCAAGGGCAGGCACGAACTCCAGGGCACGGCCGCGCTCCAGTTCCTGCGCTCGCGCCACGCGTTCGGCGACGGCAGCGACCTCGGCCGTACGGACGCGCAGCATCTCTTCCTCGGCGCGCTCGCCCACCGGCTGCGCGAGAACAGCACGTTCACCGACCCGGCCTCGCTGCTGGACCTCGCGGACGCGGCCACCCGGGCGCTGACCGTGGACACCCGGCTCGGGAGCGTCTCCCGGCTGGTCGGCCTGATCGACGACCTGCGCAAGGTGCCGTCGGCGCGGA
The DNA here is from genome assembly GCF_044753885.1 of Streptomyces sp. NPDC093221. NCBI lineage: Bacteria > Bacillati > Actinomycetota > Actinomycetes > Kitasatosporales > Streptomycetaceae > Streptomyces > Streptomyces sp. NPDC093221. Next base: position 78,390 of record NZ_JBIVOA010000003.1, read on the forward strand.
TCGCGTTCGTCACCATGCCCAACATGCCCGATCCGGAGGATCCCGACCGCGTGGTCGTCTCGCACTCCGGCCGCCGCCTGTTCGCCGCCATCGCGGCCGACCTCCCGCTGACCGTCACGGACTCCCGGGCGATCGACGGCAAGCCCGACGATCCGACGGACGCCACGGGCCCCACGGACTCCGCGGATTCCACGGCGGGGGTCACGGGTGGTGACGACGGCGACCCGTCGGGGGACGCGACGCGGGACCCCTACGGCGGCGAGGCGGCCACCGCCACCCCGCGCCCGACTCCGGCCCCGCCCCTGACCCACGCCTTCGGCCGTACCGCCGGCGGAAAGGCCGCCTGCGCGCGGGTCGCCACCGGACCCGCGGTCACCGTGCGTGGCGAGACCCTGACCCCGAGCGCCGCCTTCCGCGCCACCCCCTGGATCCCGGTCTCCGCGCCCTGACCGCCCCGCTCACCTGAGCACGCGGGTGCGGAACGCGCTGTGCGGCGCGTATGCGGCGATACTGGGGGGAGACGCGACAGCCCGGCCGGAGCATGCCGTGGGCCGACCGGGCAAGGCGGTCCCCGAACCGCGTCCGGCCCCTTGACCTGGACGAGGGCCCCCGGTCGCCGCACTGCCGACCTTCTCAGGAGGTACTGATGAAGATGCTGATCAACGTCGCCGAGACCGTGGTCGCCGACGCGCTGCGCGGGATGGCGGCGGCGCATCCGGAGCTGACCGTCGACGTCGAGCGGCGGGTGATCGTGCGGCGGGGGGCGCCGTACGAGGGGAAGGTCGGTCTGGTGTCCGGCGGTGGTTCCGGGCACGAGCCGCTGCACGGCGGATTCGTCGGGCGCGGGATGCTGGACGCCGCCTGTCCCGGCGAGGTCTTCACCTCGCCCGTGCCGGACCAGATGGTACGGGCCGCCGCCGCGGTCGACAGCGGGGCCGGGGTGCTGTTCATCGTGAAGAACTACACCGGTGACGTGCTCAACTTCGACATGGCCGCCGAGCTGGCGGAGGACGAGGGCGTGCAGGTCGCCAAGGTCCTGGTCAACGACGACGTGGCGGTGGTCGACAGCCTCTTCACCGCGGGACGGCGCGGTACCGGTGCGACGCTCTTCGTGGAGAAGCTGGCGGGCGCCGCGGCCGACGCGGGAGCGCCGCTCGACCGGGTGGCGGCCGTGGCCCGCCGGGTCAACGAGTCCTCGCGCAGCTTCGGCGTGGCGCTCAGCGCCGTGACCACGCCCGCCAAGGGCACCCCGACCTTCGACCTGCCCAGCGGCGAGCTGGAGCTGGGCATCGGCATCCACGGCGAGCCGGGGCGCGAGCGCCGGGCCATGATGACGTCCGGCGAGATCGCCGATGTGGCGGTCGACGCGGTCGTGGAGGACCTACAGCCGGACGGACCGGTGATCGTGCTGGTCAACGGGATGGGCGCGACGCCGCTGCTGGAGCTGTACGGCTTCAACGCCGAGGTGCACCGGGCCCTGACCGAACGCAAGGTCCCGGTCGCGCGCACACTGGTCGGTAACTATGTGACCTCGCTCGACATGGCGGGCTGCTCGGTGTCGATCTGCCAGGTCGACGAGGAGCTGCTGGGGCTGTGGGACGCGCCGGTCTCGACGCCCGCGCTGCGCTGGGGCTGCTGAGCGCCCGCTCTCCCGCGCCGTACCGACCGCTCCCGGCCACCGGCCGCCACCGCCGAAAGGACCGTACAACCGTATGAATGCCCTCCCCTCCCCCGGATCCGCCGGCTCCACCGTCGACGCGGACTTCGTGCGGCGCTGGCTGGACACGGCCACCGCCTCCGTCGACCGCGAGTCAGAGCGGCTGACCGAACTCGACTCGCCCATCGGCGACGCCGACCACGGCAGCAATATGCGGCGCGGTTTCATCGCGGCGCGCGACGCCGTCGAGCAGGAACCGCCCGGCACGCCCGGCGGCGTGCTGGTGCTGGTGGGCCGGACGCTGATCAGCACGGTCGGCGGGGCGTCGGGGCCGCTGTACGGCACGCTGCTGCGCAAGGCGGGCAAGGAGCTGGGCGACGAGGAGGCCGTGGGCGCGGACCGGCTGCGGGACGCGCTGCGCGCGGGGGTGGACGGGGTCGCGCAGCTGGGCGGCGCGTCGGCCGGTGACAAGACGATGCTGGACGCGCTGCTCCCGGCGGTGGACGCGCTGACCGGCGCGCTCGACGCGGGCGGCTCGCTGGCCGAGGGCCTGGCCGCCGCGGCCTCCGCGGCCGACGAGGGCGCGAAGGCCACCACGCCGCTGCGCGCCCGCAAGGGCCGGGCCAGCTACCTCGGCGAGCGCAGCGTCGGCCACCAGGACCCGGGCGCGACCTCGGCGGCCCTCCTGGTCGACGCGCTGGCCGCCACGGCGCGGGACGGTGCCGCGTGACCACCCCGATAGTCGGCATAGTGCTCGTGTCGCACAGCGCCTCCGTCGCGGCCTCCGTCGTCGCGCTCGCCACCGGACTGACCGGCGGCGCGACCGATGTGCCGGTCGTCGCGGCCGGCGGCGGCCCGGACGGCGGGCTCGGCACCAGCTCCGATCTGATCGTCTCGGCCGCCCGTACGGTCGACCAGGGCGCGGGGGTGGCCGTCATCGCGGACCTGGGCAGCGCCGTACTCACCGTCAAGGCGCTGCTCGCGGACGACGAACTGCCCTCCGGCAGCCGGTTGTTGAACGCCCCCTTCCTCGAAGGCGCGGTCGCCGCGGTCGTCACGGCCTCGACCGGCGCGGACCTGGACGCGGTGGCCGCGGCGGCCGAAGACGCGTACACCTACCGCAAGTTGTGATCTAAGGCGCCGGAGAAGACCGCGGGCCCCCGCCGTCCCACAAGGGTGACGGCGGGGGCCCGCGGGCTGCTGCGGGTCAGCGTCCGTAGCTGATCAGGGCGCGGACCATGCGGCAGGTGATGTCGGACGGCGGGTGGACGCCGATGCGCTCGGCGGTGTCGTGGATCCGGCGGTTGCTCGCCTGCGCCGGATCGTAGACGCCCGAGTCGAGCAGGGCGATGACCAGGCGCATCGTCTTGAGCCGGCGGTTGTGCGCGATGTACCACTCGCGCGGTCGTCCGGCGGGAAGCGGCTTCTTCGGCAAGGACAGTAGGGGCAGTGCGGCAACGGCCATCGGCATCCTCCTGAGGCGTCGGCCAACCCTCTCGAACACTGTCGATTTTACCGCCAAGCACTGACAAAGGCCGCTGCTCAGACGGGGGTTGGGGGAGGTTCTTCCGACCCGCGCGAGGGCCCTCCGCACGGCGCTTCGCGGGGCACTTCGCAGGGCACTTCGCAGGACATTTCACCGAGCGCCTTCGTGATCCGCCGGGCAGGCCCTAGCCGCCAAGCAGCCGTACGGCGTGGTGGGCGGCGGCGAAGCAGCGCGGGTCCTCGTAGGTCGCGTACTCGCGCCGCGCCACCTCGGCGATCTTGATGGCGTGTTCGTCGCGCAGTTCGACCGCGGCCTCGACGATCCGGCGGCGCTCCGCGGGGTCGTGGGCGTCCACGGCCGGTGCGGCGGGGTCGGGTTCGCCGCGTCCGGTGAAGATGTTGAGCAGCGTTCCCGACACGTCGCGGACCGCTTCGTAGGAGGGCAGCGCGAGTTGCGGCGGCAGGTGCGGCAGCGTCATCCGGACCGCGGCGGGCGCGGTGACGGCGTGGATGGCAGGCACCGGATTGCCGCCCGGCCGCATCAGGGTGTAGCGCCCGGCGCCGATCGCGGTCAGCTCGGCGAGCGCGGCGTCCACCGACTGTTCGAGCCGCGCGTCGGCGGCGGCGAACAGCTTGGACTTCGGTCGGCGGCCGAGTGTCCTGACCGCGCCCACGGCCTTCGCGCCGCGCGCGAGGGCGCCGTCCGGCGGCTGGTAGAGCGCGGCCCAGAAGGCGAGGCCGTTGGCCAGTTCGTGGAGTTGTACGGTGCTGGGCGCGCCGACGGCGGTGATGCCGCGTACGGCGTGCGCGGTACGGATCACCCCGTGGGTCAGACCGGCGAACATGCCGGGAGTCAGCCGGGGCCACCACTTGACCAGGGTCTCCCGCCAGCCCGCGCCGTCGATCTCGCGCCGGAACAGCGTCGCCCAGTCGGCGAGCCGCCGGGCCTCGCCGAGCGCGGCGCGCCAGGAGTCGGGGTCCGCCGCGTCGATGGGGGCGAAGAGGTCGGGCGGCGCGCCGAGGCCGCGGTGGCCCGCGTACCACTCGACCCAGTCCGGCACCTGGTCGCCGTGGCCGAGGGCGGCCAGCGCCTCGGCTCCCATCGGGGCGTGGAGCGCGAATCCGCGCAGCTGATTGCCGGACCCGAGGAAGAACCCGGCGTGACCGAGCCGTTCCAGGGCCTCGTTGACGGCGGTGTCGTACGTGTCGTCGTGCGTGCTGTCGTACGCGTCGTCTTGGCTGGGGGTGGCGTCGGGCATAGCGGGCACGGTCCCCTCGGGGTTGCGCGGAAGCGGCGGGTCGGGCGCGGGCGGTGCGGTGCGGTGAGTCGCAGTACGGTGCGGCGAGTCGCGGGCGGCGCGGTGCGGGGCGGGGCGGGGCGGCGCGGTGCGGGAAACGGGCCCCGCTCCCCCTCGAACCGGGGAACGGAGCCCGCGCACCGCTGTCGCCCTGTACCGGTTCAGCCCCTGGCGGGGGCCGGGTCGGCGGGCGAGGCGGCGGCCTCCGCGGCGGCGATCTCGTCCGCGCTGAGCGGCAGCCCGTGGGGGTTGGCCGAGGCGCCGTCGATCTTCTTGACGAGCAGGCAGGACAGCGCGCCCAGCGCCATCACCACGACGGACACCAGCAGTGTCGGGTGCATGGCGTCGATGAAGCCGTGCCCGAAGACCGCGGTGCCGGCGTCCTGGATGCGGTGCGCCGCGTCGGCGGGGACGTCCGAGGGGAGCTTCAATCCCGAGGTGTTGCCCGCCACTTCGAGGTGCTTGCCCGCGTTGTCGAAGCTCTTCACGAACCCCTCGCGGTAGTCCGCGGGTACGCTCCCGGCCCGCTGCGCCGCCTGGTCCTTGAGGGAGGAGGCGAGCTGCCCCTGGAGCACCGCGCCGACCACGGCGCCCGCGAGCACGGAACCGACCTGCCGCAGCGCGTTGTTGACGCCGGACGCGGCGCCGGTGAGCTTGGGCGGCACATTGCGCATGACCTCGGTGGCCATCGGGGTGAAGGTGCAGCCCGCGCCCATGCCCATGATGAACAGCGGTGCCACGATGCCGGTCCAGCTCTGGCCGACGTCGGCCACGGACATCACCCACAGCAGGCCGCCGCCGTACAGCACGAGGCCGGTCATCAGGATGTACTTGCCGCCCAGCTTCTCGGAGAGCACACCCGCGGGCCCGGCCATCACGAAGGTGCCGACGGACAGCGGCAGCAGCACGATGCCGGACTTCATGGCGCTGTAGCCGAGGATGGACTGGAGGTAGACGGTGATCGGGAGGAAGAGGCCCACGATGCCGAACGAGATCGCGATGCCGACGAAGTTCATGATCGTGAAGTTGCGGTCCTTGAACAGCGAGAACGGCACGAGGGGTTCGTTGTCCTGCTGGCCGCGCTGGTAGACCAGGAAGACCGCGAAGACCACGGCGGAGGCGGCGATCGACGTCCAGATCCAGCCGTTCCAGTTGTACTTCTGCCCCTCGATCAGCGCGAAGGAGAGCAGGAAGAGCGTCAGCGACAGCAGGACGACGCCTGGAACGTCGAAGCGGTGCTTGACCGTTCGTTCCGCGTTGGGGATGAACAGCAGGGCGCCGGCCACCGCCAGGACGCCGAGCGGGATGTTGACGAAGAAGATCCAGCGCCAGTCGATCTTGGTGACGAGCACACCGCCGACGGCCGGGCCCGCGGCGCCGGACACACCGGCCACGATGCCCCAGATGCCGAGCGCGACACCGCGCTTCTCGTGCGGGAAGACGTCGATGATCAGGGAGAGGGTCTGCGGCAGCAGCATCGCGGCGCCGATGCCCTGGATCGCGCGGAAGGTGATGAGCTGCGACGGGTTCTGCGACAGACCGCAGGCCAGGCTCGCCAGGGTGAACAGCGCGACGCCGTAGACGAAGAGGTTCTTCTTGCCGGTCAGATCGCCCATCCGGCCCGCGGTGATCAGGAGTACGGCGAGCGCCAGGGTGTACGCGTTGGTGATCCACAGGATCTGGTCGAGTGACGCGTTCAGGTGCTCCACCATGTCCGGAATGGCGATGTTGACGATCGTCAGGTCGAGCAGTGTCATGAAGAACCCGATGGACAGCACCGTCAGGATCGCCCACGGGTTGCCCCGCAACTTGTTCACAATTCCTCCTTGCCGTGGGCGTGGCAGGCGCTCACGGTCGCGTGTGTCGTTCGAGGCGGCGACGATCAGCTCTACGGCCCCAAGAGGAGCCCTCCGCGAGCGGATGTGACATCGCCGTCGGGCGGTGAGGCAGGGATCACAGGCGTGACACCGGCGCGGCCACCGGCGGGAATCGCCGAGGTGAACGCGCGGGTGCGGGGGTGTGCTCGCCCGGCGCCCGCGGCGCGGTCAGGGCGGCGAAAAGCCCCCGTGTGAAGGGGAGTTCCCCCACGGAGGCTGTTGTGGGGCAGGACAAGCCCCTGGGAAAACCGTGACAGACGCCTTCTGGTCCGTCAACCGGCGACTACAGGTGGGTCACCTCGCGCAGCACGGCGACCTCGCGGGGTTCGAGCCCTTCGAGAATGGTCAGGGCGGTGCGGCGGACCTCGGCCGCGGCGGCCGTGTCACCGGCGGCGTGATGGGTGTCACCCAGATAACTGAGCGTCACGACCTCCTCGGCGAGGTCGCCCAACGCCCGGGTGATCTCCAGCGACCGTTCGAAGGCATCGACGGCCTCCGCGTACTGCCCGAGCCCGTGGTGCGCGTAGCCCAGATTGTCCCAGGCGACCGCCTGCATCGGCCGGTCGCCGAGCACGCGGTAGAGCGCCAGGCCCTGCTGACACTGCGTCAGGGAGGCGGCGAAGTCGCCGAGCCTGCCCAGCAGCCAGCCCGCCGCGTTACGGGCCCGCGCCTCGCCGTGCTGGTGCGCGACGACGTTGAACAACTCCGCTGCCTGCTGGGCGTATTCGAGCGCTTCCTGGTAGCGGCCCCGGTGTTCGAGCACCGAGCTGAGGCCGAAGTAGGTGTGCGCGAGACCGGTGCTGTCGTCGAGGTCGCGGTAGACCCCGGCGCAGTGTTCGAGGTGGGTGAGGGCGGCCGGGTACGCGACCAGCCACGAGTAGCTGGTGCCGAGACCCCGGTGCACGCCGGAGCGCCGGGGGCCCCAGGGGTCGGGCGGCGACGCCGGGTTGGGGCCGCGCCGGTCGCAGACGCCCATCAGGATCCAGCCGAGCCGGTCGGAGTGCACGTCGAAGCCGTTGACATCGGCCTGCGTGACGGTGGCCATCAGGACCTGCTCCTCGGCCTCCATCCACTCCGCAGCCCGCCGCGCGTCGGCGAGCGTCTCGGGCACCGCGCCCGGCTCCGGGTCCCCCAGCGTCAGCGGGATCGGCACCGGGCTCAGCAGCCTGGCCGCCGCGTGGGCGGTGTGCAGGTAGTGGTCGAGCACCCGCAGCAGGACCGTACGGCGCTCCGCCTCGCTGTCGTGCGTGGCGGTCAGCTCACCGGCGTACGCGCGGAGCAGGTCGTGGAAGGTGAAGCGTCCCGGCACATGCTCCATCACCAGGTGGGCACGGGTCAGGTCGTACAGCGCGCGGCGCGCCTCGGCGACGGTCACCCCGGTCAGGCTCGCCGCGGCCGGGACGGTGATGTCGGGTCCCGGGTGGACCGACAGCAGCCGGAACATCCGCCGGGCGGACTCCGACAGGTGCCCGTACGACCAGGAGAAGACCGCGCGCAGGTCGGTGGAGGCGTCGCCGATGTCGAGGGTGTCGAGCCGGTGGCGTACGTCGCGCAGCGCGGCGACCAGGTCGGCGAGCGACAGCCGGGGCGAGACGAGGGCGCGGGCGGCGGCGATGCTCAGGGCGAGCGGCAGCCGGGCGCACAGCTCGACCAGTTCGGCGGCGGCCTCGGGTTCCGCGGCGGTGCGCTCGGGGCCGAGGCGGCGGGCCAGCAGGTCCAGCGACTCCACCGCGCTGAGCAGGTCGAGGGTGACGGGGGTGGCGCCCTCGGCGGCGATCAGGCCGGTCAGTTGATTGCGGCTGGTGATCACCACGGCGCAGGAGGTGCTGCCGGGCAGCAGCGGCCGGACCTGGTCGGTGTCGCGCGCGTTGTCCAGGACGATCAGGACCCGGCGGCCCGCCAGCAGGGTGCGGTAGAGCGCGGCGCGGGCGTCCAGTTCCTCGGGGACGCTCTCGGCGGGCACCCCGAGCGCGTCGAGGAAGCCGCGGATCGCCTCGACCGGCGCCAACGGGCGGGAGCCGGGAGCGAATCCGCGCAGATTGACGTGGAGCTGGCCGTCGGGGAATCGCTCGGCATTGCGCTGCGCCCAGTGGATGGCCAGCGTCGTCTTGCCGATGCCCGCGGTGCCGTCGATGGCCGAGATGACGGCGGTGCCGCCGAACTGCACGGCGTGGTCGAGGAGTTCGTCGAGGAGCTTGAGCTGTCTGCGGCGGCCGGTGAAGTGCCGTGAAGCGGCGGGGAGTTGGCGGGGCACGCGGGCCGGGGCGGCGACCGGTCCGCCCTCCGTGGCGCGCGGCCTCTCGGGGGCGGCGACCGAGGGATCATTGGCGAGAATCCGCTGGTGCAGCAGGTCGAGCGCGGGCGGTACGTCCAGGCCCATCTCGTCGGCCAGGCGGGTGCGCAGCCCGTGGAAGGCGGCGAGCGCCTCGCTCTGCCTGCCGCCGCGGTGCAGTGCGAGCATGAGCTGGCTGACCGGCTTCTCGCGCAGCGGGTACTCGGCGACGATCGCGGACAGCGAGGCGACCACTTCCGTATGCCGCCCGAGGGCCAACTGGTGGTCGGTACAGGTCTCCTGGACCGCGAGCCGCCGTTCGTTCCAGGCCGCCGCCCTGGCCTCGATCACCCGCCCCGAGAGCCCGGCGAGCGCGGGTCCGTGCCACAACTCCAGCGCCGCGCCCAGCAGTTCCACGCACTCGGCGAGGTCGCCCGCGACGCGCGCCGACTCCGCGGCGGCCACCTGACGGTCGAATTCGGCACTGTCCAGAGCGCCTTCGCTCACCGCCATCCGGTATCCCGCGTCTCCGACGGCCGTGATGTCCCCGGTCCCGCCGGGAGCGGCGACCAGCGCCGAGCGCAGTCGCGACACCGCGTTGCGGATCTGCTTTCCGGCCGTGGCGGGCGGAGTCTCGTCCCAGAGGGCGTCGACGAGGTGGCTGAGCGATACGGTCCTGTTGGCTTCGAGGAGAAGCAGCGCGAGGACTCGCTGTTCCCTGGGCCCGCCGAGGGATATTCGGGTCCGACCGGACCAGGCCTCCAAGGCGCCGAGGACCCGAAACCTCACGCCGTCCCCCTTACCGGGCTCGCCCGGCGTTGTGATCGGAAACTGCATCATAGACCGCGGGCTCCAATGAGGACCAGTTGAGGACGAGTTGAGGCCGCCGTGCCCAATGCTTGAGCCAGGCCCTTCAGTTGAGTAGTCGATGTAGTCGATTGATTAGTCGATCAGTGCGGTGAAGGCAAACAAGCTTGGCGGTCTTCCGCCACCCAACGGGGGTGTGGCGTGAAGATCGGCTCGATGGCATACGCCTCGGGTCCCGGCGGCCGACGGCCGGGACACGCGCGGTGCCTCCCCTGGGCGAGGCCCGGGTTCGGAACCGGCACGGGGCGGCTCCGCACCTGGGCCTCGTTCGTACCCCCGCGCGGGCCGGTGTCCTCGGTGCGGCTGTTACGGGGCCGGGTATCCGGGGTGCGCCGCTCCCGGAGCGGTGGCGGGCGCGAACCACGTGGGGTCGTCGCGCAGCGCCATGTCGATCCGGCCGCGGGCGATCGGGCCGAGCGGCGGCAGTTCGTCCAGCGCGAACCAGCGCACGTCGAGCGATTCGTCGTCGTTCACCCGCGCCTCGCCGCCGACGGCCCGACAGCGCAGCACGATGTCGATGTACTGGGCGCGGTCGCCGTTGTCGTACCTCACCGGCTCGTTGGTGAAGACGCTCAGCACCTTCTCGACGACGGCGTGCACCCCGGTCTCCTCCTCGATCTCCCGGACGGCCGCCTCGGCGGGCTGCTCGCCCGGGTCGGGGATGCCACTGATGAGCGCCCATTTTCCGGTGTCCGTACGGCGGTTGAGCAGGATCCGGCCGCGGTCGTCGAAGACGACGGTCACCACACCCGGCAGGAGCAGCAGGGTGTCCCCCGCCTTCGCGCGGATGTCTCGGATGAATTCGGGAATCGCCATGCCCAGAGCGTACGAGAACGACGGTGAACGCCACACCAGCACCAGGTTTCCCACGTGGTGCCGGGTTCCCGTACGACGTATCCACAGGTCGGGGTGTCACCCGTTACGGTGGCGACAGACAGCGCCCACGCGGGGAACGCGGGTGTGACGGTACCCCGTCGCGCCCGGGTGGCAGGGGGTACCGGGGGATGGACACGACGGCCGGCGGGACGCCGGGCGCCACGCGTACGAAGGCGGCCGGGGCGCCGCGTCCGCCGCGGCGCGAACCGCGTCCGTACAGCGGCACCACCGACGCCGTCGGCATCGCCCTCCTCGTCTGCTGCGGCGTCTGGACGCTGATCGCCGCCGCGGGCCGCGCCGCCCGCCCCGAGGGCACCCTGCTCGCCATCCTCGCGGTCAGCGCCGGATACGCGGCCGGCCGCATCCTCGGCGCGCTGCTGCCGGTGCTCGCGCCCGCCGTCGCGGCCATGGCCGTACTCGCCCTGGTCCTCGTCCCGCCGAGCCGGCTGTCCGCGCACCCCGACGCGCCGCCGCTCGGCTATCCGAACGCCGACGCCGCGCTGCTGGTCCTCGCGGTCGGCGCCGCCTGCTGCGCCGCGTGGTCGGTCCGGGGCAAGGGGTGGCGGCTCGGGCTGCGGCTCGTGGCGGCGGGCGCCGCCGTCACCGCGCTCGCGCTGGGCTCGGCGGCGGGCTTCGCGGCGGGGATCGCCGTCGTCCTGTACTCGCTGGCCGCCGCCCGGATGCGGCGGCGGCTGCTCGGCCTGTGCGGGCTGGCGCTGGCCGCCGCGCTCGCCGTCGGCGGCAGCTACGCCGTCGCGGTCGACGCCCTGCCGTCGGGTCTGTCCGAATCGCTGACCGGCCAGCTCACCCAGCCGCGGGTCGAGCTGTGGCACGAGGCGATCGACCTGGCCGAGCGGCACCCGCTGCGCGGGGTCGGGCCCGAGCGGTTCACCGAGGAGAACGCCGGTCCGCCCGCGGACGCCACCACCGCCGTCGCAGCCTCACCGCCGTCCGCGCCGCTCCAGCTCGCCGCCGAGCAGGGCATTCCGGGCGCGGCGCTGCTCGCCGTCGCCTTCGGCTGGCTGCTGTACGCCCTGTGGCGCTCGCCGCGCCCGACCCCCGTCGTCCTCACCGCGGGCGCCGCCCTCACCGGGCTCGCCCTGCTCGCCACTGTCGACCACGTGCTCAGCTACGCCGTGGTCACGGCGGGAGCCGGGTTCCTGGCGGGCATGGCCACGGCCCGCCCTCTGCCGGACGACGGCTGCCCGCCGGTGGCCGGGTCGGCGTCCGGCCTCTTGCTGCCGGACGACGGATTCGGTCCACTGCGCTGACCGGGTGGCGCGGCCTCGGGGCCCGCCCCGGATACGGGTGTGCGGGCCTGGGCGTCTCCGGCCCGCGGGACGCGGGTCAGGCGCCGGAGGTGTGGCGGGCGGTGCGCAGCGTCAGCAGGTCGCGGATGGTGTCCACGGCGCCCTGCGCGTCGTCGACGGTGACCGTGAAGCGGCGACCGCTGCCGAGGTCGATGACCAGGCCCTGGCCACGGCGGACGACGACCGCGGTGCCCTCCTCAGGGCGCCAGCGGTAACCCCAGCCGCCCCAGTTGCGCGGGCTGACCAGGGGCGCGAGCTGGGCGCCGCTGACCTGCTCCAGCGGGATACGGCGGCGCGGCACTCCGATGTGGCCGCAGCGCACGTCGACCGCGTCGTGGTCGACCCGGACCCTGACGTGCGTGAAGGCGACCGTGCCGAACAGCACCAGCAGTCCGACGGCCACGCAGCCCACCACGGACATCACCAGCGGGGCCAGGCCCGAGGCGGCGTCGGGGCCTTCCACGGCCAGCTCGATGCCCAGCGCCATGCAGGCGGCGCCACAGGCGGCGAGCACCCATTGCATGCGGTTACGGGCCCGCCCCGTCCAGACGTGGGGCGCGCCGCTCTCCGGCCGAGGAGGGTGCGTCATGCTGTGAAGGGTACTGGGATACCCACCAGAAGGCAGCCCTATGCACTCAGGCGGTGGCGGGTGTCACCAATGAGGCGCCTTCGGCGTACGCCAGCGCCGCCGCGGGGAGCGGGGCCGACCGGCCGTTGAGGACGACCTCGATCCGGCCGCCGCCGGTCGCCCGGGCGGCGGACCCCGCACGGCGCAGCGCCTGCGCGGCGACGGCGTCCGCCGAGCCGTACAGCACGGCGCCGGGGACGGCCGCGGCGATCCGGTCGGCGACGAGTTCGTAGTGCGTGCAGCCGAGCACGATGGCCCGCGCTCCGGCGGGGGTCAGCGCCGCGGCGGCGGCGACCGCGGCGGCCACGGCCGCGGTGTCGCCGTGCTGCACGGCGTCCGCGAGACCGGGGCAGGGCACCTCGGTGATGTGCGCGCCGTTGCCGAATTCCGCGATCAGTCCGCGCTGGTACGCGCTGCCCGTCGTCGCGGGCGTCGCCCAGATTGCGAGGGAGCCGCCGGCCGCCGCCGCAGGCTTGATCGCGGGCACGGTGCCGACGACCGGCACGGCCGGTTCGAAGGCGGCCCGCAGCGCGGGCAGCGCGTGCACGGTCGCGGTGTTGCAGGCGACGATCAGCGCGTCGGGCCGGTGCGCGACCGCGGCCCGCGCGCACTCCAGCGCCCGCCCGGTCACGTCCTCCGCGCCGCGCGGACCCCACGGCATTCCCTCGGGGTCGGACGACAGCACCAGATCCGCGTCCACCCGCAGCCGCCGTACGGCCGCCGCCGCCGCGAGCAGTCCGATCCCGGAGTCCACCAGTGCGATCTTCACCCCGCCACTCTAGCGACGCCCCCCGCCCCGCCGCCGCGTCGCCACCCCCGACCCGCCCACGCCCCGATGCCGATCCCCGCACCGCCGGAGCCGCCGCCGCGCGGTGGTCGGGGGGGGTCGGCCCGCTCCGCGTCGAGGAAGGCGGGGCGCGCCGGGCGGCAGGGGGCCGCGCCCCTGCGGATGGGGCCATGGCGGCGGCCCGGACCGAGGCCGTCGCCGCCGCAGGCGGTGGGTACCGCAGCCGCCGGGCGGCCGTCGGCGGGCAGGGAGGCGCTCCGATCGGGCTTCGGGGAGGGCGGGGCGCGGCGGGTGGTGGGGGGTGGGTGCGGCAGACTGCGGGGCGTGACGGTGTTGATGGTGATCGCAGGGGTGTCGTTGCTGGCCTGGGTGTGGCTGGTGGTCGGGCAGGGGGGTTTCTGGCGGACCGATGTGCGGCTGCCGCGGCGGGGCGCGCTGGACGAGTGGCCGTCGATCGCGATCGTCGTGCCCGCGCGGGACGAGGCCGAGGTGATCGGGGTGAGCCTGCCGTCGCTGCTGGCCCAGGAGTATCCGGGCCACGCCGAGGTCTTCCTGATCGACGACGGCAGCACCGACGGCACCGGGGACCTGGCCCGCGCGCTGCACGACCGGCACGGAGGTCTGCCGCTGACGGTCTCCTCGCCCGGCGAGCCGCCGCCCGGCTGGACGGGCAAGCTGTGGGCGGTACGGCACGGCATCACGCTGGCCGCCGAGCGCAGCGGCCCCGACTACCTGCTGCTGACGGACGCCGACATCGCCCACCGGCCGGACAGTCTGCGCGAGTTGACGGCCGCCGCGGTCTCCCGCGACCTCGACATGGTCTCGCTCATGGCACGCCTGCGCGTGGAGACGGGCTGGGAGAAGCTCATCGTCCCGGCCTTCGTGTACTTCTTCGCGCAGCTCTACCCCTTCCGCTGGATCAACAAGGCCCGCTCCCGTACGGCCGCCGCCGCGGGCGGCTGCGTGCTGATCCGCGCGTCGGCCGTGGCCGCCGCCCGCGTGCCCGACTCCATCCGGCAGTCGGTGATCGACGACGTGGCGCTCGCCCGCGCGGTGAAGCGTTCGGGCGGCAGGATCTGGCTCGGGCTCGCCGAACGCGTGGACAGCGTGCGGCCCTACCCGGACCTGGGCGAGCTGTGGCGGATGGTCTCGCGCAGCGCGTACGCGCAACTCCGGCACAATCCGGCGGTGTTGCTCGGCACCGTGCTCGGCCTCGCGCTGATCTATCTGGTGCCGCCGCTCGCGGCGGTCGGCGGCGCGATCGCCGGGGCCTGGCCGCTGTGCGCGCTGGGGCTCGCGGCGTGGGCGGCGATGGCGGCCAGTTACGTACCGATGCTGCGGTACTACGGTCAGCCGTGGTGGCTGGCGCCGACCCTGCCGTACACGGCGGCGCTGTATCTGCTGATGACCGTCGACTCCGCGGTCGAGCACTACCGCGGCCGGGGCGCCGCCTGGAAGGGCCGCACCTACGCGCGGCCCGACGCCTCCGTCTAGGGCCTGTCCGTCGGCACGGAGCCCGTCGGGGCCCGCGCCAAGTCCCTTCAGCCACGCCTCACTTGCGGCCCGGCGTCCAGTTCAGGCCCCAGCCGTACGCGTAGTCCGTCGTGCGCTGCGGGCTCACGCCGCGCCTGGGCACCAGATAGCGCGCCTCGCGCCGTACGACGAGGTCGTCGCCCTCGCGGACCAGCAGCGCGAGGGCGCAGACGTTGGACTGCACGGTGCACTCGTCGAGGACGAAGTCGACCGGGGCGCCGTACTGCGGCTGGAGCGTGACGGTGGCGTGCAGTCCCGCGAAGCTGCGGGCGCCTTCGTAGATCGTGACGAAGACGAGGATCCGCCGGAAGTGGGCGGTGTGGTCGAGGTTGACGGTCAGATTCTCGCCGGACGCGCTGCCGCCGGTGCGGTCGTCGCCGTCGAGCAGGATGAACGGCGGCTGGTAGAGCGAGCCGAAGGCGTTGCCGAGGGCCTGCACCACACCCTTGCTGCCGTCGGAGAGTTCGAAGAGCGCGCACAGGTCGAGGTCGACGCCGCCGCCCTTGCGGAACCGCCCGCCGCCGCGGGCCGGGTCGACCCGCCAGCTCAGATTGACCCGCAACGCGCCCGTCGCGCCGCCCTGTTTGGTGAGCGAGACCGCCGGCGCGTCCTTGGTGAGCGTGACCTTGGACAGCCGTACCGGCGCGGGTGCCGAAGCCGGAAGGGGCGGCGTCATCGGGGCGGGTGGTACGACGGGTACGACAACGGTCGGCTCCGGAGCGACGGCACGCGTCGCCTCGGGCAGAGGGTGGGACATGGGCTCGGCCATGGGCTCAGGTACGGGATCGGGTACGGGATCGGGCACCACCTCCGGCAGCCGCTCCGGCAGTTGATCCGCCCGCAGCCCGTACGCGGCGCCCAGCCCCGCGAGCCCGGAGCCGTACCCCTGCCCGACCGCCCGGAATTTCCAGCCGCCGCCGCGCCGGTAACACTCGCCGAGGACGTACGCCGTCTCCGCCGTGGCCCCCTCGCAGTCGAAGCGCGCGACCTCCGCTCCCCCGTCGGTGACGCGCAGCCGCAGTCCGGGGATCCGGCCGAAGGTGCCGCCGTCGGAGCGGGCGACGATCAGCACGGAGGTGACGGCCGTTTCGACGGACGTGAGGTCAACCGAAAGAGTGTCAGTGACCGTGCCTGCGGCCGGGTCCGGATCCGGCGTTCCACCAGCCGCGTAGCGCACCGCGCCGGAGGGGTGCACGGGTGCGGCGGCGTGCACCAGATCGTCCGCATCGCGGGCCCCGGTGTCCGCCACGAGCAGCGCGCAGACCTCGGCGCGCGGGATGCCCGTACCCGCCCGCCTGGTGAACTCCACCTGGAGGACAGCCGTGGGCAGCGGCATGTTCTCGCCCTTGCGCAGCGTCATCGGATGCCCCCTCGCACGTGCGCCGAGACGCCCGGTAACACCAAGGACGCACGGCTTTTACCTGATCACATCATGAGACGCTGACCGTTTTCCCCGGATTCGCTCATATTGGGGACAGGACCGCGCAACACGCAGCGCAAACAACCCGCTAATCGGTCTCCCCAACGACCACATCGTGGGCTTAACTTATGGCTCATGAGCTCCCCCCGCGGTTCTTATGGTGGCGGCTACAGCGGCTACTACCCCTCGTCCTCGTCCTTCCCGGACACCCCGATCTACGACAGCCTCGTGGCCGAGCGAGGCACACCGCAGATCGCCCCCATCCGCGTGCCGTCCTACACCCCGTACGAGACAGGCACCGGATACAGCGGCTACCCCGGCAGCAACCTTCCCGCGCTGCCCGCCCTCCCGGCTCTGCCGTCGGGGCCGTCGGCCCCCTCGCCGCAGTACACCCAGCCGCAGCCCGCCGCGCAGAACGGCTACCCGACGCCCGCGTACCAGCCGCCGCCCGCGCCGTACATCCCGCAGCAGACCGCCGCCCCGCGCGGCGGCTTCAACGGGAACGCCTTCAACGGCGGCAATGGCGGCGCTTTCAACGGCGGCGGCTCCAACGGGACGGGCACCGGCAACGGTTACAGCAACGGCGGCGGGTACCCGGCGCAGCCGCCGCAGCCCTCCCCCTCCGGCTACGAGGCCGCGCGGCCGGTGCCGCCGCGTCCCGTACCGCCGCGGCAGGCGCCCGGCGGCCACCCGGAGGAGCAGTATCCGCGGCGCAATCTCGGCCAGGGTGTTCCCCCGGCCGCCGGGGGCGGCGGTTACTACCAGGGCTGATCAGGTACCTCCCGGGCCGATCGGCCCGGCGCGCGTGCTGGCAGGATGGCGGTATGACCTCGACCGTCCTCAGCGCGCTGCACATCTACCCGGTCAAGTCGCTGCGTGGAATCAGCATGCGGACGGCGGTCGTGGAGCCGTGGGGGCTCACCGCTGACCGCCGTTGGATGCTGGTCGACCGCGAGCGGGGCAAGGCCGTGACACAGCGGGAACAGCCGCGTATGGCGCTGCTGGCCGCCGAACCCGTGGGGGGTGGCGGTCTGCGGCTGACCGGTCCCGGGCTGCCGCCGCTCGATGTCGCCGTGCCTGAACCGGGTCCGCTGGAGACGGTGACGCTCTTCGCCCACAAGATCGAGGTCGTGCCCGCGGGGCAGGGGGCCGACGACTGGTTCAGCGGGTATCTCGGCCGCCCGGTGCGGCTGATGCACATGGACGACCCCGCGGTCCGGCGGCCGGTCGACCCCGATTTCTCCGCGCCGGGCGACATGGTCAGCCTCGCCGACGGCTTTCCGCTGCTGGTGACCACGACCGCCTCGCTCGCCGCCCTCAACTCGCTGATCGCGCAGGGCGAGCGGGCCGAGGAGGGCCCGCTGCCGATGAACCGCTTCAGGCCGAACGCGGTCGTGGACGGCACCGAGGCGTGGGCCGAGGACGACTGGCGGCGGGTACGGATCGGCGAGGTCACCTTCCGCGTCCCCAAACCCTGCGGGCGGTGCGTGATCACCACCACCGACCAGGGCAGCGCCGGGCGCGGCAAGGAGCCGCTGCACACCCTCGGCAAGTACCGCAGGATCGGTTCGAGTCTTGTTTTCGGCCAGAATCTGATCCCCGAGAACCCCGGAACCCTACGGGTCGGCGACCCGTTGACCATCGTGGAGTAACGCGTCGCCGCGGCGCTCCCGCGACCCCCGCGGATCCACACGCATGAGTCGCGCCGTTTGCGGTAGTTGAACGGGTGTGAAGGGGGTCCGTCCATGAATCGCCAGAGTCGGCAGCGTCACCGCACACGGCTCAGGAAGTTCGGCTGGCGGTGGCGGCGCAATCCGCTGCGGCGCCGCTCCGATCTCGTCGAGGCATGGCTCGGCGTGGCCACCGTGGTGCTGCTCTGCGCGACCCCCGCGCTCGGCTGGTGGGCGGGCAGTTCGGTGGACCGGGCCCTCCAGCGGGTGGTGCGCACCGAGAACGCGCAGCGGCGGCTGGTCCCCGCCACCGTGCTGGATCCGCCGGACACGACGACGCCCGCGGTCGCCGACAAGGTCGGCACCGCCGATCCGCGCCGCGGCGATCTGCTGCGCTGGAAGTCCCCGGACGGCGAATCCGTCTACAGCGCGACGGTGCCCGGCGACATCGAGGTCTGGCGCAAGGGCGGTATCTGGCTGTGGACGGACCGCTCGGGCGAACTGGTCGCGCCACCGCTGGATTCGGCCACCGCCGCCACGCACTCCGTGCTGGCGGGCACCGCGGCCGCGACGTCCGCCGCCGGATTCCTGATGATCGTACGGCAGTTGGTGATGTGGCGGCTGATGAGCCGCCGGCTGACGAGCTGGGAGCGGGACTGGGCCCGCGTCGGCCAGGACTGGGGCCGCGCGGGAGCGGGCGGCTGAGCGGCGCGACGACCGGGCGGGACCGCGGGCGGACCGGTGTTCGTCAACAGCCGCCTTCCGCGCACGCTACGGTGGGTCCCCGGTCAGCAGATGCAAGAGGTGGGGGCACAGCAGCCCGATGGCACATGGCGTGGTCCAGGTGACCAATCCGAACAGCTCGCGGTGGCGCCGCCGCACGGGCGAGTACGAGTCCCTGGCCGCCGCGGTCGAAGCGGCGGCGGACGGTGACATCCTCTCGGTGAGTTCAGGCACCTACCGGGAGAATCTGGTGCTGGACCGCGCGGTGACACTGCGCTGCGCCGACGGTGCCGGGACGGTACGGATCGCCCCGGCCTCGGGCGTGGCGCTGACCGTACGGGCCGCCGCGACCGTCCAGGACCTCGTGGTCGAGGGCCAGGACATCTCGGCCGCCGCGCTGCTCGTCGAGGCGTGCGCGCCCGAGCTGACGGGCCTGCGGATCAACACCCGTTCCGCCGTGGGCCTTGAGGTGCGCGACGGCGCCCGGCCCACGGTGCGGCAGTGCACGGTGGACAATCCGGGCGGCCTCGGGATCAGCGTGCTGGACGCCGCGGGCGGGCTGTTCGAGGAGTGCGAGGTGGTCGCCGCGGGCCAGAGCGGGATCGCCGTACGCGGCGGGGCCGCGCCGCGCCTCGAGCGCTGCCGGGTGCACAACACCTCGGGCTCCGGCCTGTCGGTGACCGGCGAGGGCAGCGCCCTGGAGGCGGTGGGCTGCGAGGTGTACGAGATCCGCGGCAGCGGTGTGCAGGTCTCCGCGCGCGCCTCCGCGCACTTCACCGACTGCCAGGTGCACCGCACGACCGGCGACGGCATCTCGCTGGACACCGACGGGGTGCTGGCGATGGCGGACTGCGACATCCACGACATCCCGGAGAACGCGGTCGACCTGCGGGCGCGTTCGGTGCTGACGCTGACCCGCTGCCAGGTCCGCCGCTTCGGCCGCAACGGCCTGTCGGTGTGGGACCCGGGCACCCGCGTGGACGCCAACCAGTGCGAGATCCACGACAGTACGGGCGACTACCCGGCGGTCTGGGTGAGCGACGGCGCCGTGGCCATACTGGATTCCTGCCGGGTCCACGACGTGCCGGACGCGCTCTTCGTCCTGGACCGGGGCTCGCGCGCCGATGTCGTGGACACCGACTTCTCGCAGATCCGCAACACCGCGGTGTCGGTGAGCGACGGCGCGAACGTCCAGCTCGACGACTGCCGGATCCGGGAGGCCGCCACCGGCGCCTGGTTCCGCGACCACGGCAGCGGCGGCACGCTCGCGCAGGTCACCATCGACGACACCGCGACCGGGGTGATCGTCACCAAGGGCGCCGACCCGGCGCTCGACCGGTGCACGGTCACCAACGCGGCCGAGTCCGGCATCTACGTCTCGGCCGAGGGCCGCGGCACCTTCACCGCCGTCCGGGTCACCGGCAGCCGCGGCTACGGCTTCCACATCATCGACGGCTGCCGGTCCACGCTGACCCGCTGCCGTACCGAGCGCTGCGCGCGCGGCGGTTACGAATTCGCCGAGCCGGGCCCGGTCACCGAGGACTGCACCAGCGACCGGGCGGCGACGGAGGCCGATCCGGTGCCGGTGCCCTCGGGCGCCGCGACCGTGCAGCAGGCCGCGGCGACACAGTCGTACGGGCTGCTCGGCGGTGTTCCGGAGCAGCGTCCGGTGGCCGAGACCGCGCCGCCCGAGCAGGTCGCGCGGGACAGCGACGACGTGCTCGGCGACCTGGACGCGCTGGTCGGCCTGGACAGCGTCAAGCGCGAGGTGCGCACGCTGATCGACCTGATCGCGGTCGGCCGCCGCCGCCAGGAGGCCGGGCTGAAGGCGCCCTCGCTCCGCCGCCACCTGGTCTTCACCGGCTCCCCCGGCACCGGCAAGACCACGGTGGCCCGGCTGTACGGGGAGATCCTGGCGTCGCTCGGTGTGCTCCAGCGCGGCCATCTCGTCGAGGTGGCGCGGGTGGACCTGGTGGGCGAGCACATCGGGTCGACGGCGATCCGTACCCAGGAGGCGTTCGAACGGGCCCGCGGCGGTGTGCTGTTCATCGACGAGGCGTACGCGCTGGCCCCCGAGGACTCCGGGCGGGACTTCGGACGCGAGGCGATCGACACGCTGGTGAAGCTGATGGAGGACCACCGGGACGCGGTGGTGGTGATCGTCGCCGGGTACACCGCGGAGATGGAGCGCTTCCTCGCCTCCAACCCCGGTGTGGCGTCGCGTTTCTCACGGACCATCACCTTCGGCGACTACACCGCGGAGGAGCTGCTGCGGATCGTGGAGTCGCAGGTCCTGGAGCAGGAGTACCAACTCGCGGACGACGCGGGCGAGGCGCTGCTCAAGTACTTCACCGCGATCCCGAAGGGTCCGGGGTTCGGCAACGGCCGCGCGGCCCGGCAGACGTTCGAGGCGATGGTCGAGCGGCACGCGGGACGGCTGGCGCAGGTCGAGGAACCCACGCACGAGGAACTCCAGTTGCTCTACCCGGAAGATCTGCCGGAGCTGCCCTGAGCGGGCAGCGCGGTCGGCGCCGGGGCGGACCGTACGGCCCGCTCCGGCCCTGACCGCGCCAACTCGGCGAGCAGCGCCGTGCGTTCCTCGGCGAAGGCCGGGTCGGCCTGGAAGTCCGAGTGCCCGAGCACCGGTTCCGGCAGCGGGTGGTACAGACTGCGGCCGTACGCGACGGGGTCGAGCAGCGGACCCCGGTCGACGTACGGCGCAGCCGAACTGCCGTGCTCGCCCTGTGCGTTGGAGCGGGCGCCGAGGTGGACGGGGCCGCCGATCGGGTCGGTGCGGCGCCACAGATTGCGCCAGGCGTGCATGTCGTCGTGCAGCGCGCGCAGCCGGTCGGGCCCGAAGTGGGCGGGGAACCAGCGGCCGTAGAGCCGGGCCAGCGGACAGCCGTAGGTGAGCAGGGCGACGCGGGCGCGGGTGGCCGGGTCGAGCTGCCAGACCGCGGCGGCGGCCAGGACGCTGCCCTGCGAGTGGCCGGACAGGATGATCCGGCCGCCGGTGCGCCGCGTCCAGGTCTGGATCCGCCAGCTCAGGTCGGGCACCGCGCGCTCGGCGTAGCAGGGCGGCGCGAAGGGGTGCGCGGCGCGCGGCCAGAAGGTGCCGACGTCCCACAGGATGCCGACCGTGCGGCGCGCGGAGGCGTCGCGGTACGCCCGCCGTCCCAGCGCGATCAGCGCCACCACTCCGGCGCCGACCATCCAGGAGCCGAGCGCCTGCGCGGTGCCGGCGACCGCGTCGAGGACGCCCGGCGCCCCGGCGGCGGTCTCCCCCGGTGTGCGGCCCGAGCGCAGGGCGCCCACGAGGGCCCCGGCGCCCAGGGCGAACGACGCCGCGCACACCACGGCGATCAGCGTCGGCGCACTGTCGGTCAGCCCGGCGCGGGCGAGGGTCCCGGCGATCTGCCGGGTCCTGGTCCTGTGGTGCGGCTCGTCCGGGTACATCCGCTCGACCTCCGCGCGCAGCTCCCGCTCCCGGCGCCGCAGCCGCCACATCACCGCGGCGGCGCACAGCAGGAGCACCGCGAGGACGGCGGGGATCACGGACGCCTCCCAGGTCAGCACGGCGGGCGGCCCGGCCAGCGAGCTGCCCTTCTCGCCGGGCGTCGGACCCCGGTCCAGCCAGTCCGCGCACCGCTGCGCCACCCCGCCGGTCAGCACTCCGCCCATCGCGCAGGCCAGCAGCGCGACGGCGGGCCCGGCGAGCCCGCGCAGCGCGACCCCGCGGTCGGCGGGCAGGCCGTCGGGCGCGTCGTCAGGCACGTCGTCAGGCGCGTCGTCAGGTGAATCGTCGGGCGCGTCGTTGGGCGCGTCGGCGGACCCGCGAGGGGTCGCGGACGTCGGCGCGTACTCCGGCGGAGGCGAGCGGTGCAGGAGCAGCGCCGTCACCGCGAGCGCGGCGATCAGCGCGCCCTGGAGCACGGTGAGCACGGTGAACGTCTGGGCGGCGGGCAGTCGTCCGGCGGAGGTCCAGCCGGGCCGGTGCCAGGCGCCGTAGACGACGGCCGCGGTCAGTGCCGCCGCCGTGCCGTTGAGCAGGACCCGCGTGGTGAGCCGGTCGGTGGTGTCGTCCACGTCGTTCTCGGTACGGCGGGCCCGGCACGCGGCGACGACGGCCGCCGTGCCGAGGACAGCGAGCAGCCCGGCGAGCGTCCAGCCGACCGCCGGGAGCGCCCGCCCGCCGTGCCCGTGGTCGTAGCGCAGGGCCGGGACGCACAGGGCGGCGGCGACGGTGAGCAGGCCGGCGGCGGTGTGGGCGGTGCGCAACCGGGCGACGGACCGGCGGCCGTACCAGAATCCGGGCAGCGCGAGGGCGGGGGTGCCGGAGCCGGGCGGCGGGGCCTGCCGGTCGTTCGGGCGCTGCGACTCGTACGCGTACCAGGTGCGGTGGGACAGCCACCACAGCAGGCAGGTCAGGGCGAGCGGTGCGGTGGCGGCCAGGGCGAGGCGGCGGCCGGGCTCGCTCCACCAGCCTCCGCGCTCGACGGCCGCGAAGCCGAGCCACGCCTTGTCGCGGGCGCAGGCGGCTCGGCCCGCGCACTGCCACGCGACGATGTCGAGGGCGACTTCGCAGGCGGCGGCGACCAGCAGCACGGTGAGGGTCAGCGCGATCAGCCGGACGAGGACGTCGTAGGCGCGGCGCAGCCGGTGCCGGGTGGACGGCGGGCGCATCCAGTGCGCAAGGTTGGCGATCATGAACGGCAGGAGCAGCAGCCACAGCGCGCGGCTGCCGTTGCCCGAGGTGAGGTTGGACCAGCAGTACGCCTCGGCCACCGGGCCGTCGCGGTGTTCCTCGGGGTGCTCCTCGGCGTCGGCGTCGCGGACGCGGCGGTGTATTCCGGCGATGTCGTCGCCCGCGACGCAGACGATGCGGGAGTCGTCGAGCATGAGGGCGGGGGTGGTGCCGCCGACTCCGTGGACGAGGAGTTCCAGCGCGAGCGTCTCGCACGTACCGGCTTCGGGTCCGGTGTTCGCCTCGGGTTCCGCTTCGGCTCTCGCCTCCGCTTCCGCCGCCCGCGCGTCCGTTCCGCCTTCCGCTCCCGCTCCCGTTCGTGGTGACACTGCGTCCCCCGTCCCTCGCTGTTCCCTCCGGTGGTGCCCGCCCGGCCCGTGGGCAGCCGTCAGGCCCGGCAGCCGTGCCGTAATCGTGATGTCGATGGTCGGAAGTCGTACCGGTCCGGTCACCTGACGTACACGCGATGTCGCCGCTCATGGAAAGATGACCGCAGCACGTCGGTGGACGGCATCGCGGACAACGAGACGGACGGGACGGGGTCACGGGTGAGCGACAACCAGAACCTGCTCGCGGAGCAGCGGCGGGCCCTGATCCTCGACGAGGTGCGGCGGCGCGGCGGTGTCCGGGTCAACGAGCTGACGCGGCGGCTGAACGTCTCCGACATGACGGTGCGGCGCGATCTCGACGCGCTGGCCCGGCAGGGTGTCGTGGAGAAGGTGCACGGCGGCGCGGTGCCGGTCGTCGAGGCCAGCAGCCACGAGCCGGGCTTCGAGGCGAAGTCGGCGCTTGAGCTGGGCGCGAAGGAGGCCATCGCGCGGGCGGCGGCGACCCTGGTCACGCCGGGCAGCGCCATCGCGCTCGCGGGCGGCACGACCACCTTCGCGCTGGCCCACCATCTGCTGGACGTGCCGGATCTGACCGTGGTCACCAACTCGGTGCGGGTCGCGGACGTCTTCCAGTCGGGGCAGCGGCGGACCGGCGCCCACAGCGGCGAGGCGAGCGCGACCGTGGTCATCACCGGTGGTGTGCGCACCCCGTCGGAGACGCTGGTCGGCCCTGTCGCGGACCGGGCGATCCAGTCCCTCCACTTCGACCTGCTCTTCCTCGGCGTGCACGGCATCTCCGTGGAGGCGGGCCTGTCGACGCCGAACCTCGCGGAGGCCGAGACCAACCGGCAGTTCGTACGGTCCGCCCGCCGCGTCGTGGTGATCGCCGACCACACCAAGTGGGGCACGGTGGGCCTGAGTTCCTTCGCCTCGCTGGAGGACGTGGACACTCTCGTGACGGACGCGGGCATTCCCGAGGTGCTGCGCGCGGAGATCGCCGAGCACCTGTCGGAGCTGATGGTCGCCGAGGAGCCGGAGGGCTCGACGGGCGCGGCCGACAACTGACCGCCCGGCTAAGGGTGTTCAGGGCTTCGGCTCAGTTCGTAGAGGGCTTCGGCTCCGGTCGTCCAGGGACTCGGCTCAGGCCGCCCAGGGACTCGACCCAGCCCGTCCAGCGGCTCAGCGGTATTCGGCGAAGCGTGCGCGCACGGCGAGGAGCACCAGCACACCGGCCGCGCCGAGCGCGCCCGCCGGGATCTGGGGCCAGCCCGCCAGATCGTCGTGGGCGGCCCTCGCGTGCGTGTCGAAATCGTCGAGCTGACGGCCCGCGAGGGCGTCCAGGGTGGTGGCGAAGTCCCAGAAGTCGAAGGCCACGTCACCGCGTCCGACATTGGTCAGGACAACCGCGGCCTCGTCCGTCCTGCCCCGCGACTTCAGTGACCGCAGCCGCTTGTCGTCGGCGAGGAAGTGGCCGTAGCGGGTGAGAACGTCCTCGTACGCGGCGCGTTCGGCCGCGGTGGCGTATCCGTCGGGGCTGAGCAGTGCGTCGAGTCGCTTGACCAGACCGTCGAACTGCCGCTGGTCGGCGACCCCGTAGGCGGCGTCGTGGACGAACCAGCGGCTCTCGCTCGCGGCGGCCTGCGCGGCGGTGGCGCGGGCCTCGGCCAGCCGGGACCAGGGGCGCAGCCCTTCGCGGCCGGCCGCGGTCACGGCGTCGGCGGACGAGGTGAGGGCGAGAGTGCCCACGAGGGTGACGAGCAGCGCGGCGACGGTGGCCGCGACCAGCGCCGGGTTGAACAACCGCCTGTAGTCGGTGGCCAGTTCCCACTGCCACCACAGGAGGAAGCCGAGCGTCAGCAGGCCGACGACACCGATGACCAGGGCCCAGCGCAGCGCGGCCGAGTGGGCCGCGGACTCCAACTGCGCCGCCTTCGCCTCGTACCCGGCGGACAGCTCCGTGGCCTCGGGCAGGAGCTGGTCGTGCATGATCTGCCCGGCCTGGACGTTCATCGCCACGGCGCGCGGCGGCGGGTGGCCCGCGGTGCGGTCGGGCTGCTGCTCGTCCACGTAGGCGGCCCGGCCGCCGAGGTCGTCGTAACGGCCGAGCCCGTCGAGCAGGTCCCGCACCCGGACGCTCTGCGAGCGGTCGGCGGCGAGCTGCCGCAGCAGGTCGCTGATTTCGGCGCGCCGCTGCTGCGCGGTGATCAGCGCGATGAGCTGGTTGCCGACCTCGACCTGTGCGTCGGTGGCGGATCTGCCCGGTGCGAGGGTGTCGGCCCGCTGGGCGTCCAGGTCGGCCAGGGCGAAGCGCAACTGACCCGCCACGGCGGCCCGTTGGGTCACCGCGTCCCGCAGCCCCGCGGTGTCCGACCGTACGCCGATCGCCCCGGCGACCGCGACGGCGCACAGCGCGGCCAGCAGCGCCAGCGCCGTCACGGCCCTGGTACCGAGCCGCCGCGGCCCGGCCTTCCCCCGTCGAAGGCCGCGCCGCGGCGCGCGTATCGTCTCCGGTTGCCTGACCGTTACGGCCACCACCGCCGGCGGGTCGCCCGCCGGGGGCCGCGTCACCTGAGACGTCGTCATGCGGCGACGCTAGGCGCGTCCCGCGAAACCCCGGTGGCCCCGGAGCGACCGCCCGGTGTCCGGCCCGTAACAGAACTGCCGCGAAAGGTACGTGCGACCGCGAACCGGCCACGGGCGCACCGGAGTTCAGCGCAGCCCGCGCGCCGTGGTCTTCCCCGTCTTCCCCGTCCTCCCCGGAGCACGGCCGCCGCCGCTCCCCTCCCCGTCACCCTCGGTCGGGGATTCCGGCTGCCACAGCGGGTGTTCCTCCTTGATCCACCAGCGCGGTACGTAGCCGGTGCGCAGGCCGCGCCGCGCCTCGGGGTCCTTGCTGGCGAACCAGACGTGTCCGGTGATCCCGGCGGCCAGCAGGAGCGCCAGCCAGTCGTGCACGAAGGTGGCGCCGGTGCGGTAGAGCAGCGGGGACATCCGGGGGAACCACATGATCAGCCCGCTGCCGATCATCACCAGCACCGCGCCGACGCTGAAGGCGGCGAAGAGCTTCTGGCCCGCGTTGAACTTGCCCGCCAGGCTCGGCTCGCGCCTGCGGGTGCGCAGCGCGGCGCGCAGCCAGCGCCAGTCGTGCGGGAAGAACCGGCCGAGCCCGCTCGCGTCCCGGCGGAAGGCACGCGAGGCCAGTCCCAGGATCACCGGTACCGGGAGCAGGATGCCGGACCACTCGTGGACGGTGACGACCAGCCGTCTGCGGCCGACGATCTCCGACAGCGGCGGGAAGTACAGACAGGCGGCGGTGAACACGCACACGCCCATCAGCCAGGCCAGTGAGCGGTGCACCCAGGTCTCGGCGCGGGTGAAGCGGCGCAGCCCGGTGACGGCCCGTGCCTCACGTAGTCGGGTCATCATGGCGGCCGTTCGACGTGCCGACCCATCCGTCCACGTCATAGCCGTAGTGCTCCCAGTAGCCGGGTTCGACGTCCTTGGTGACCGTGATTCCGGACAGCCACTTGGCGGACTTGTAGAAGTACATGGGCGCGGCGTAGAGCCGTACGGGTCCGCCGTGCGCGTCGGTGACGGGCTTGTCGTTCATGGTGAGCGCCACCAGCATGTCGGGCCGCCTGGCCTGCTCCATGGTGAGGCTCTCGGTGTAGACGCCGTCGAAACAGTTGAAGCGGATCGCCCCGCCCTTGGCCTGGACGCCCGCCGCGTCGAGCAGGGTGGACAGCCGCACCCCGGAGAATGCGGTGCTCGGCACCCGCCAGCCGGTGACGCACTGCACGTCGTGCACCATCCGCACCTGCGGCAGCGCCCGCAGATCGGCGAGGCGGTACGAGACGGGCTTGTCGACGAGGCCGCCGACGGTCAGCCGGTAGTCGTTCTCGCCCCGGTGCGGGATGGAGTTGGACACCGAGTAGAAGCGGAAACCGCCGCCGCCGGGCAGCAGTCCGGTCACCCCGGTGGGGTCCTTGGCGCTGACCGACGCCAGGATCGTGTCGAGCTTGCCCTGGACGGCGCTGCCCACGCCGACGCCGACGGCGCCGAGTCCCAGCATGCCGAGGATGACTCGGCGACCCACGGGGGTGCCGCGCCCTTCCGATTCCGCGCCTTCCGGGGAGTCCTGAGCGTCCTGCGAGTCCGGGGTGTCCCGCGGTTGCGGGGTGTCCGGCGTTCTGGGGGTGTCCGGCGATTTCGGGGTGTGCGGGACTGCCGACGGCGGAAGCGGTTCCGGTGACCTCACCGGGTGGGACGTGCTGTCTTCCATTCCTCGATTCGAGCACGCCGGAGGCCCGCTGGCCAGGGTCGGCGGCACTCCGTCAGAGTTTCGTCACATCCGGGTCCGTTTATCCGCGTCCGCTGTGCGTTCCGCGAGGTCGCGGCGGGTGCGGGTGCGGGGACCGGCACCCGGCTGTGCCACCATGCCGGTCATGGATGACAAGGATCAGTCGGGCATCGCGCACTACGAGCGGCCGGAGGGGCTGCCGCCGGTCAACGGGTACAGCCACGCGGTGGCGTTCACCGGGCGCATGGTCGCGGTGTCGGGTCAGGTGCCGCTCGACGCGGACGGCACGCTGGTCGGCGAGGACGACGCCGAGGCCCAGATCCGGCAGGTGTTCGTCAATCTCGTGGCGGCGCTGGCCGCCGCGGGCGCGACGCCGGACCGGATCGTGAAGCTCACCGTCTTCCTCACCGATCTCGCCGACCTCGCCGCCTTCCGGCGGGTGCGGGACGAATTCCTGGCCCCGCAGAGGCTCCCCGCGTGTTCCCTGGTACGGGTCGCCGGGCTGGTCAACCCCGCGTTCCGGGTGGAGATCGACGCGCTGGCGGCGATCTGATCAGGCACTGGGTCCGGCGCCGGACCGCGCGCCGACCTCGTATCTGACGTGGCGTCAATCCGGCCGACTGCCGTCCGCCAGAAAGGCGTCGATCGCCGCCGCGTACGGCGCGATGTCCAGGCCCTGCGCCGCGAGCCAGGCGTCGGAGTAGTACTTGTCGAGGTAGCGGTCGCCCGGATCGCAGATCAGCGTGACGACGCTGCCGGTGCGACCCTCCGCGACCATCTCGGCGATGATCTTGAAGGCGCTCCACAGCCCGGTGCCGGTGGAACCGCCCGCCTTGCGGCCGATGGCCGTGTCGAGGGCGCGTACGGCCGCGACCGAGGCGGCGTCCGGGACCTTCATCATGCGGTCGATCGCGCCGGGCACGAAGCTCGGCTCCATGCGCGGCCGTCCGATCCCCTCGATCCGTGAACCCCGCTCGCAGGAAACGGACTTGTCACCGGTCAGCCAGCCGTCGAAGAAGCAGGAGTTCTCCGGGTCGGCGACGCAGATCCGCGTGTCGTGCTGCATGTAGTGCACATAGCGGGCGATGGTCGCCGAGGTGCCGCCGGTCCCCGCGGTGGCGACGATCCAGGCCGGGTCCGGGTACCGCTCACGGCGGAGCTGCTGGAACATCGACTCGGCGATGTTGTTGTTGCCGCGCCAGTCGGTGGCGCGCTCGGCGTACGTGAACTGGTCCATGTAGTGACCGCCGGTCTCGGCCGCGAGCCGCGCGGAGACCTCGTAGACCGTGCGCGGGTCGTCCACGAGATGACACCGGCCGCCGTGGAATTCGATCAGCCGCTGCTTCTCGTGCGCGGTGGTGCGCGGGAGGACCGCGACGAAGGGCACGCCGATGAGACCCGCGAAATAGGCCTCGGACACGGCGGTTGAGCCGCTGGACGCCTCGATGACCGGCTTGCCGGGGCGGATCCAGCCGTTGCACAGCCCGTAGAGGAAGAGCGAGCGGGCGAGGCGGTGCTTGAGCGAGCCGGTCGGGTGGGTGGACTCGTCCTTGAGGTAGAGGTCGATGCCCCACGACTCGGGCAGCGGGAAGCGCAGCAGGTGGGTGTCGGCGGACCGGTTGGCGTCGGCCTGGACCTTGCGGACGGCTTCCTTCAGCCAGGCGCGGTAGCCGGTGTCGGTGCGGTCGACGTCCACCGTGCCTGTACGGCCGCCCGCCCGGTCACCCGCCCCGGCCGCTCCGGTCGCCCCCGCCGCTCCGGCCCCCTCGGCGGTTCTTCCCGCGCCGCTCGCCCCGTCCGATCGCTCGCCGGTCTCGTCCGAATCGTTCGCGTCCATGCCGTGGATCATAAGCCTCTAAACCACCGGAAAGCGGTCCAGCACTGGCCCGTCGGCCTTTGCGCAGGCGGGCGACGGTCCCGGAAGTTGCGGATTCGGCCACCTGGGGAGACTCTGAAATCGCATCACGGAGTGCTGTAGCAGTCACTCTACGCATTTTCGCTCAGGTGTTCCCATCGGAGCGGCGTACGTCCCGGACCCGCCCCGCGGTGTTCCGGCCCCCGCCGCGGAGGGAGTCGCAGCCGTGATCATGCAAGCCGACCAAACCGACAGAGAGTGTGCGCTCGAACTCGACGCGCATCCGTACCGGATCCAGCAGATCCGGCGCATCGTGTCCGCCCAGCTTCGCTACTGGCGTCTCGACCCGCTGATCGACGCGGCGTCGCTCGGCATCAGCGAACTGCTCGCGAACGTCCACCGCCACGCCAAGCCCGACAAGCACTGCTCGGTGCGTCTGTCGCACGCGTCCGACCGCCTCACGGTGGCCGTCACCGACAACGACCCGAGGCTGCCGAAGCTGGCACCGGCCGCCGCGGAGCCGCTGGCGACCGCCGGTCGCGGGCTAGCCATGGTGGAGGCGGTGAGCGACAGCTGGGGCACCGATCTGCTGCCCGAGGACGGCGGCAAGGTCGTGTGGTTCGTGCTCCGCACACCGATGCCGCGGCCGTCGCTGGTCCCGCTGCGTGCCGCTGTGGCCTTCGAGCCCCCGCGTGAGCGCATCGCCGCCGTCGCCGCCAGTATCGCCGTACCGGTCGCCTGACCGACCCGGTGCGCAGGCCGCCCGTCACGGCGATCCCGTACGGTGCCTGCGCGGCGATCCGCGAGGCCACGGAACCGGCCGTCGTATCCCCCCGTGCGGATACGACGGCCGGTCCGTCTGTGCGCGCGCTCCTCCGCCGTGTCCCGCTGTCGTGTCCCGCTGGCGTGTCCCGCTGGCGTGTCCCGCTGGCGTGTCCCGCTGTCGTGCCGGGCCGCCGTGTCCCGCTGGCTCACTCGGTGGTGACGGCCCGCAGGACGTCCAGCCAGGCCGCCCGTCGCGCGGGCCGCTGGGCAGCGCGCTCACGCCGTACCGCCCTTGCCCTCGCGCAGGTCACGACCGAAGCGCTCGTCCAGGACCGACAGCCGGCGCCAGTACTCGTCCTCGTCGATCTCGCCCGCGGCGAAGCGGCGGCCGAGCAGGGTGACCGGCGAGTTCTCCGCGGCCTCGGCGGCCGCCTCCGACCGCCAGGGCGCCGCCCGCCAGGGGCCGCCGCGCCCGCGTCCGCGCCAGACGGTGCGGCGCAGCACGGTGATCACGGTGACGACCACAGCCGCCCAGATCAGTGGCAGGAACAGAATCCACGGGCCGGGCCCGCCGTCATGCCAAGCCAGGGTGTTCATCGCTCGTCAACTCCTCGGTGGATGCCGGGTCGGGAGGCTTCTTCCGACACCACCGAGCCTCGTCCTCCACGGGCCGCCCGTCGTCGTACGGCCAGCGGCACCC
Source organism: Streptomyces sp. NPDC093221 (assembly GCF_044753885.1). Lineage (NCBI taxonomy): Bacteria > Bacillati > Actinomycetota > Actinomycetes > Kitasatosporales > Streptomycetaceae > Streptomyces > Streptomyces sp. NPDC093221. The sequence goes on from NZ_JBIVOA010000003.1 coordinate 109,486, forward strand.
GCGCTACCACCCGCGCAGTACGCGGCGGCCCCGGCACTGCTCCCGGCGCTGCTCCCGGCGGCGCGGGCACCGGCGCCGGCGGTCGAGGGCGGGCGCTGTCGTACCCCTGCCCTAGGGTCGGGGACATGTGGCGCTGCACGGGACTGGGCTGGGGTCAGGGCGGTCCCGAGTGGACGTGGTGGCATCCGGTGCACCGCGGCCGGTCGAGCCCGCTGCGGCTCGGCGGACCGCTGTCCCTGGCCGTCGGCGCGGACGCGGTACGCACCTGCGCGGGGGTGTGGCGCGGCGGCCGGTACGTGACGTGTCCTTACGGCGCGCGGCTGCCTCCCGACGTACGGCGCGACCAGTGCGAGCGGTGCGCCGCGCTGGACCGTTCGTATTCGGTGGCGGCCGACACCAAGGCGGACGATCCGCGGCCGTACGCCGTCTATCTGGCCTGGTTCGGCCCCGGACTGCTCAAGGTGGGCATCACGGCGGCCGAACGCGGCGCGGCCAGGCTGCGGGAGCAGGCCGCCGTCTGCTTCACCTTCCTCGGCGAGGGGCCCCTGATGACGGCCCGCCGTACCGAGGCGATCCTGGGCGCGGCCCTCGGCGTCCCCGACCGCGTCTCCGCTCCGGCCAAGCGCGCCGCCCGCCACACGCTGCCCGACGCGGAGGCCCGCGCGGCCGAACTCCGCGGCCTGCACGCCTCGGTGGCCGGCCTGCTGCCCGACACCTTGCGGGCTCGGCCCTGCGAAGTCGTCGACCACGCCGTCCTGTTCGGCCTCTCCCCCGGTCAACTCCCGCCTCCGGCCGCCCGCATCACCGCACTGCCGCCGGGCAGCACGGTCACCGGGACGGTCAGGGCGGCGGCCGGTTACGACGTCTACGTGCGGGTCTCGGAGCCGGAGGGGGCGGAAGACTCGGGCCGCCTTCTGCTGCTCGACACCCGGCTCGCCCAGGGCTGGCCCCTGCTGCGCGCGCCGCACGGCGCGCCAACGGACGTCCCGACGGCCGTGACCGCGCCGGCCAAGCAAGCCCCGCCGCCGCTCTTCTGAGGGTTCGCCGCTGCGCGGTCTGTCTTGCCCCACCCGCCCACCCGTGCGGGTGCTTTGTCGTCTGCGGGTGCCGCCTGTGCCTGGTCGGTGCCGGTCCGGGGCACCTCCTCGAAATCCGTACCACCTGGCCCTTACGAATCCGGCACCCGGCCGTCAACGTATTTCTGCGGGGGCACCCCGCCCCGTCCCCTCCCGGTACGTCGGCGTCCGACGGTCCGGTGGGGGTGGCCGGGAGGGGGTGGGCGGGGGCTCAGGCACGTCGGCGTCCGACGGTCCGCTGTGGCTGAGGAAAGTCCCAAAGACCGGCGACGGCGCCCGGCCGTTCCTCCACCGTGGGATCGACGGAGAGCGCCCCCTCAGGGCGGAAGACACCCGGGGCACCCTCACAATCTTGGACACCCACCCCGGCCCCCACCGGACAGGCGGACGCCGACGACCTCACCCCCACCCACCACCTCCGCCCCACCACAGCGGACCGTCGGACGCCGACGTACCCGAGCCCACCCACCCCTTCCCGTCCGTCCCGGCTGGACGGTCGGTCGCGCAGGGGGCCGGGCTCACACCCACCCCTTCCCGTCCGCCCCAGGTGGACCGTCGGACGTCGAGGTACCCGAGCCCACCCACCCCCTTTCGCCCACCCCGCCGGGAGGTCGGGGGGCGCAGGGCCCCGGCACCCACCCACCCCCCTCCGCCACCCCCACCGGCAGGCGGACGCCGACGTACCGGGAGGGGACGGGCCGGGGTGCCCCCGCAGGGGGACGAACGGACAAGGGCTGGACGTCATCGAAGTGCGGACACGTTCGTCCCCCGAGGAGGTGCCCCGGACCGGCACCGACCCAGGCACAAGCGGCACCCGCAGACGAAAAAGCACCCGCACGGGTGGGCGGGCGGGAAAGACAGACCGCGCAGCGGCGAACCCTCAAACCAACGGGCACCCCTCACCCGCCCAGCCGCGCCAGCGGATCATCCAGCACCGGCTGCCACGCCAACTCCGCCGCCCCGACAAGGCTGTTGTGGTCCAGAGCACAGGCGAGCAGCGGCACACTACCGCTGCGCCCCCAAAGGCTGTGATCGGCGACAACAGCCCGCAACCGCTCCGGATCGGCGTCCAGCAGATACCGGTGCAGGCCGCCGAGAAGGATGCGATCGGGGTTGAGGACGTTGACGAGTCCGGCCAGACCGCGCCCGAGGCGGTCGATGAGGGTGTGCGCGGCGTCGCGGACGGAAGGGTCGGACGGGTCGTCGTACTCCCTGCGGAGCAGGTCGATGGACTGCTGGAGCAGCGAGCCCTCGGGCCCCGGCGCGCGACCGGCCGCTTCGAGGAAGGCCAGCGGGTCGGCCTCGACGTCGAGACAGCCTCGGCTGCCGCAGTGGCAGGGGCGTCCGTCGGGCAGCACGGTGAGGTGGCCGACCTCCAGGGCGAGCCCTGAACTGCCGGTGTGCAGACGGCCGTCGAGGACCAGGGCGCCACCGACCCCGCGGTGTCCGGAGGCGACGACGAGCAGGTGCTGGGCGTCGCGTCCCGCGCCGTGCCGGTGTTCGGCGAGCGCGGCGACGTTGACGTCGTTGCCGATGAAGGAGGGGACGGGGTCGCCGTCGGGTCCCGTGATGCCGACGCGGGCGATCTGGCTCGCGAACACCTGCCGTACGGGGGCGCCCGCGGGCCACGCGAGGTGCAGCGGGTTGAGTGCGGTGCCCTCGGGCTCCGCGACGGCGGACGGTACGGCGAGGCCCGCGCCGACGCAGACCCGGCCCGACGCGCTCAGCAGCTCCGCTCCGGCCTCGACGACCGCGGCGAGCACATGCGCGGGATCGGCGTGCACGGTCATGGAGCCGGGCGCGGTGGCGACGATCTCGCCGCCGAGTCCGACCAGCGCGGCCCGGAATCCGTCGGCGTGCACCTGGGCGGCGAGCGCGACCGGTCCGCCGGGGGCCACGTCGAGCCGGTGCGAGGGACGGCCCTGCGCGCCGGAGGGGCCGGTGGGCCGGGTGTCGACCCGGATCAGTCCCAGCGCCTCCAGCTCCGCGGCCACCGCCCCGGCGGTGGCGCGGGTCACTCCGAGCTCCGCGGTCAGCAGGGCGCGGGTCGCCGCGCGGCCGGTGTGCACGAGGGAGAGTGCCGGGCCGAGCGCGCCCCGACCCCTCTCAAGCCTTGTCCGAATCTGTGTCACCCCTCTATTCTGACTTTGTGCCGACGCTAAACAAAATAGGGACGGCCCTCGGCCGATCCCACCACACTCCCCCACCCTCTCCTGCCCTACGCCGCCTGCGCGTCGCCCTGACCGTCTTCTTCGCCGTCGACGGCTTCCTCTTCGCCGGGTGGGTCGTCCGCATTCCCGCGATCAAGGCCCAGACCGGCGCGACCGCCGGTCAGTTGGGCCTCGCGCTGCTCGGTGTCTCCGTCGGCGCCATCGCCACGATGGTGCTCACCGGACGGCTCTGCCGCCGCTTCGGCAGCCGCCGGGTGACGGTGCTGACCGGCATCCTCCTCTCCCTGAGCATCGCCCTGCCCCCGAGGACGCACTCGGCACTCGCCCTCGGCCTCGTCCTGCTGCTGTTCGGGGTGGCCTACGGCGGCATGAACGTGGCGATCAACAGCGTCGCCGTCGACCTGGTCGCGGCCATGCGCCGCCCGGTCATGTCCAGCTTCCACGCGGCGTACAGCATGGGCGGCCTGCTCGGCGCGGGGCTAGGCGGCCTGCTGGCACCGCACCTGTCGGCCGCCACGCACCTGCTGCTGCTCACCCCGATCGGCCTGCTGACGGTCTTCCTCGCCGGACGCGTCCTGCTGGCGCACCCGCTGCGCCAGCCGTCGGCGGTCGCGGCACGCCAGACGGCCGGACCCGTACAGGCCCGTACGGAACCGCCGCTCGCGGACGGCCCGGCCCGTACGGTCGCGGCACCTGCCGACGCGGTCACCGCGACGGCGACGGACCCGGTGCACGCGCCCGCCGCGAAGACCGCGCCCGGCAAGCCCGCCAGGACGGGGCTGATCGTCCTCCTCTTCGGGCTGATCGCGGCGTGTTCCGCGTACGGCGAGGGCGCGCTCGCCGAGTGGGGGCCGCTGCACATCGAGCAGGATCTGCACGGCGGGTCGAGCATCGCGGCGGCCGGTTACGCGGCGGTCGCGGGCGCGATGATGCTCGGCCGCCTTTCCGGTACCGCGCTGATCGAACGTCTGGGACAGACACGGGCGTTGGTGCTGGGCGGCCTCACCGCCTCCGCGGGGATGCTGATCGGCGCGCTGGCGCCGTCGACCCCGGTCGTGGTGGCCGGTTTCGCCGTCACCGGGCTCGGCCTGGCCAACCTCTTCCCCACCGCCATGGCCAGGGCGGGCGAACTGACCGGCCCGGGCGGCGTCGCGGCGGCCTCCACCCTCGGCTACGGCGGCATGCTGCTCGGCCCGCCCTCGATCGGTTTCCTCACCGACGCCGTCGGCCTGCCCACCGCGCTGACCACCGTCTCCGCCCTGGCCGCGGTCGCGGCGGCCATCGCCTACGGCGTACGGAACAGCGCCGCGCGCGCCGAGAAGTGACCGACGGAACAGGCGCTCACCGCCACGTATCACGGCATGCTGGTCCCCGGCCGCGAGATCCACTGCCGGAAGCGTAGGGCCCGGAGACCGGGCGGGGCGAAGGCGTCGGAGCCTCACGGGCCGGAACCGTACGGGTTCGGAACCGCAAGGAGGAGCGATGCGCATACCGTCCTGGCTGACCACCGCCACCGGCCCGCTGCACCGGGAACGGATCTCCCGCGGCTATCTGTACGTCGTCGGCGCCGCGCTGGCGCTGATGCTGCTGGACACGGCGGTCTTCTCGCACCGCAACGCCTCGCTCACCGCCGTCCTGCTGGTGCTGCTGACCCTGCCGTGGACGCCGCTGATCTGGGCGCTCTTCGCCGCGGTCTGCGGCATGGACACCCGTGGCACCGCCTTCGGCTGGTCCGGCTGGACGCTGACCGTCGTGGCCGCACTGGTCTCCGCGGCACTCAACGCCGTACTGCTCGGCTACGCGGCCCGGTACGCCCGCCGCCGCGCCGACACCAGCGGCGAGCGCTCCGCCGACGGCTCGACGGCCGCGGAGACGGGCGCCCGGCCCACCCGCTGAGCGGGCCGCCGGCCCCGTTTACTCCCTCGCCCGCACGGTGACCGTCCTGCGAGAATCCGCGCATGGAGAGCGATCAGCGGACGGGGAGGCGGACGGGGAGCATGGAGACAGCCGAGTTCATCGACACGCTGCGCGACGAGGGCACGCTGCTCGCCGACGCGGCGGGCGGCGCCGGTCTCGACGCGCCCGTGCCGCCGTGTCCCGGCTGGCGGGTGCGCGACCTGCTGGCGCACACCGGCGCGGTGCACCGCTGGGCCACCGGGTACGTCGCCGAAGGCCGCATGGAGCGCGAGCCGTTGGACCCGGCGGTGCCCGACGACCCGGAGCTGGTGGACTGGTACCGGGGTACGCATCGGCGACTGACGGAAGCTCTGGTCGCCGCCCCCGCCGATCTGACGTGCTGGTTCTTCCTGGCGGCGCCCTCGCCGCTGGCCTTCTGGGCGCGGCGCCAGGCCCACGAGACGACGATCCACCGGATCGACGCGGAGGCGGCGCTCGGCCGCGACCCGTCCCCGGTGGCCACCGGCTTCGCGGCGGACGGCGTGGACGAGCTGCTGACCGGCTTCCAGGCCAGGCGGCGGGCCAGGCTCCGCACCGACCGGCCGCGCACGCTGCGGGTCCGGGCGGCCGACGTGCCGGGCGGCGCCCGCGAGTGGCTGCTGCGGCTCTCGTCCGAGGCCCCGACCGCGGAGCGCGACGCGCCCGGTGAGGCGGACTGCACCGTCACCGGCTCGGCGGCCGACCTCTATCTGGCGCTGTGGAACCGCGGGCCGTACGAGCGGCTGTCGGTGACGGGTGACGACGCGCTGGTGGAGCTGTGGCGTCGGACGGCGAAGATCACCTGACGAACGGACCGGGGCCCGCGGATTGACGAACGGGGTCAGCTCTGGACGAGCATCCGTTCCAGCACGGCGCGGTGGCAGGGGCGGGCCTGTTCGTATCGGGCGCGGCCGGTCTCGGTGAGGCCGACGCGTACGCCCCGGCGGTCCTCGCTACAGATGCCGCGGTCGACGAGACCGTCCTTCTCCAGCCGGGCGACGAGCCGGGACAGCGCGCTCTGGCTCAGGTGGACGCGGTCGGCCAGCTCCTGGACGCGGAAGGTGCAGCCGCCGTCCTGGGGGTCGCCGGAGGCGAGCAGGTCCAGCACCTCGAAGTCGCTGGCGCCGAGCCCGTACTGGTGCAGCGCACGGTCGAGTTCACATGCCGTGCGCGCGTGAACGGCAAGGATCTGCCGCCACTCGTCCACGAGCGCCCGCTCACCCTTGTCGCCGGTCATGTCTGCACGGTAGCAGAAAGCGAACCCTTCATGCACGGACATTAAATGCGCTTGCATTGAATGCGTGCGCATGTAAGTCTCGCCTCCATGACCTCTCCGTCTCCTACCGTCCCCCGCACCGAGGAGCGATGGAGTGCCCTGCAGTGGGGCACGCTCCTGGTGCTCTGCGCGGCGCTCTTCCTCGACGCACTCGATGTGTCGATGGTCGGCGTGGCGCTGCCTTCGATCGCCCACGACCTCGACCTCTCCACGTCCTCGCTCCAGTGGGTCGTCAGCGGTTACATCCTCGGCTACGGCGGCCTGCTGCTGCTCGGCGGCCGCGCGGCCGACCTGCTCGGCAGGCGCCGCGTCTTCCTCATCGCGCTCGGCGTCTTCGCCGTCGCCTCACTGCTCGGCGGCCTGGTCGACTCGGGTGAACTGCTGATCGCGACCCGCTTCATCAAGGGCCTCAGCGCCGCGTTCACCGCGCCCGCCGGACTGTCGATCATCACCACGACCTTCGCCGAGGGCCCGGTCCGCAACCGCGCCCTCACCATCTACTCGAGCTGCGGCGCCACCGGCTTCTCCATGGGTCTGGTGCTCTCCGGCTTCCTCACCGAGGCGGGCTGGCGCTGGACGATGCTGCTGCCCGCGCCGGTCGCGCTGATCGCCCTCGCCGCCGGTCTGAAGCTCATCCCGAAGAGCCCGCGCGAGAGCGGCAAGGGCCGCGGATACGACCTGCCGGGCGCCGTCACCGGCACGGCCTCGATGCTGTTGCTGGTGTTCACCGTGGTCTCGGCGTCCGAGGCGGGCTGGGCCTCGGCCCGCACGCTGGTCTCCTTCGCCGCCGTCGCCGTCCTGCTGGCGTCCTTCGTCGCCATCGAACACCGCTCCTCGTCCCCGCTGATCCGGCTCGGCGTCCTGCGCTCGTCCAGCCAGATCAGGGCCAACCTCGGCGGCGCCACCTTCTTCGGCTCGTACGTCGCCTTCCAGTTCCTCGTCACGCAGTACATGCAGAACGTGCTGGGCTGGAGCGCCCTGCACACCGCGCTCGCCTTCCTGCCCGCGGGCTCACTGGTGGCCGTCCTGTCCACCCGGATGGGCCCGATCGTGGACCGGTTCGGCACGCCACGGGTGATCGCCGTCGGCTTCACCTCGCTGGTCATCGGCTACATCCTCTTCCTCCGGATCAATCTGGACCCGAACTACGCGGCGGCCATCCTGCCGTCGATGCTGCTGCTCGGCGCCGCCTTCGCGCTGGCCTTCCCGTCCCTCAACATCCAGGCCACCAACGGCGTCAAGGACCATGAGCAGGGCATGGTCTCCGGACTGCTCAACACCTCCTTCCAGGTCGGCGGCGCCATCTTCCTGGCCGTGGTCACCGCGGTGGTCACCGCAGCCGGCGGCGATCACCCGGCGAACAAGCAGGCCATTCTGGACAGTTACCGGCCCGGCCTGTGGGTCGTCACCGGCATCGGTCTCGTGGGCCTGCTGCTGACCCTGTCCGGGCTGTTCACCCGCAGGAAGGCGTCCTACGGCATCCTGGTCGCGTCCTCGGCCGACTTCGAGAACGGGGGCGCGGGACGGTCCGGCGCCGCCGGTTCCGCGGCTGCCACGGGGTCTGTCGGTTCCGCGGGCTCCGCCGGGGCGGCCGACGAATCGGAACAGGTCGCCGTGCGCGACTGATCACCCGGTCGGCCGACCGCTCGGCCGACTGTGCGATTCCCATCCCACGTCCCTTCCGGCGTCCTCCGACTCCCTTGGTGATCCGGGCACTTGACGACCGGCCCCGCGCGAAAAGGCATCGCGCGGGGCCGGTCGTGCCATGGCAGACTTGGCCGCATCGCGATTGCGACGGGAGGGGCGGGGGATGCGCGGAAGCCGTACGCAAGCGGAACGCGACGCCATCACAGTCGAAATGGTCTTCGCCATGGTGTCGGGCGCCGTGCTGGCGGCGGTCGGATTTCTGGCGGTGGTGAGCCCGGTCATGGCGGACGAGGCCCACGGCACGGCCCGCGAAGGGTGGTTCACCGCCGCGGTGATCGTCGCCGCGGCCGCCTTCTGCGGGCGCGTCGCCCTGACGCTCCGCCGCTTCGAGCAGCGGGGGCACGCGCTGCACGAGCGGATTCCGTTACCCGGGGCACCGGTCGGCGCGGACGCGGGCGCCGAGAGGGGCGCGGGCGCCGAGTCGGGCGCCGGAACCGGTCCTGATACGGGGGCGCAGTGGGGTACGGCGGCCGGCCGTTCGCCTTCGGGCGGTGGGTCGGTGACGTCAAGTCAGCCCAGCCAGCCGGGCCGGACGAGCCCGGACTCGTAGGCCATCACGACCAGTTGGGCCCGGTCGCGCGCCCCGAGTTTCACCATCGCACGGCTGACGTGCGTCTTGGCGGTGAGCGGGCTCACGACGAGGCGGCGTGCGATCTCGTCGTTGGACAGCCCGATGCCGACCAGCGCCATCACTTCCCTTTCCCGCTCGGTGAGTTGGTCCAGGCCGACCGCCTGCGCGGGCTCCTTGGAACGAGCGGCGAATTCGGCGATCAGCCGTCGGGTCACACCGGGCGACAGCAGCGCGTCGCCCTCCACCACCGCCCTTACCGCGCGCAGCAGTTCCTCCGGCTCGGTGTCCTTCACCAGGAAGCCGGAGGCTCCGGCGCGGATCGCCTCGAAGACGTATTCGTCGAGTTCGAAGGTGGTGAGGATGACCACCTTGACCTCGGACAACGCCGGGTCGTCGGTAATCCGGCGGGTGGCGGCGAGACCGTCCGTCAGCGGCATGCGGATGTCCATCAGCACGGCGTCGGGGGTCATGTCGCGGACCAGCCGCAGCGCCTCCTCGCCGTCGGCCGCCTCCCCCACCACCTCGATGTCGCTCTGCGCGTCCAGCAGCGCGCGGAATCCGGCGCGGACCAGCACCTGGTCGTCGGCCAGCAGCACGCGGATCACGAACGCTCCTCGGTGGCCTCGACGGCCTTGGTGAACTCGGTCGCCTCAGCGGCTCCGTCGGCGGGGGTGGGCCGGTCGGCGCGGTCCTGCGGCGGCGGCTCGACCGTGCCCGATCGTACGGCGCGTGGCGTCGGCGGGGCGGCCGGTGGGGTCGGGCCCTCGGACCGGTCGGCCGGGGCGGAGGGTCCGGGCGTCGGGCCGATTGGAGCCTCGGTGCCGCCGCCCGGTACGCCCGGCGCGACGATCGGCAGCAGCGCGCGGATCCGGAAGCCGCCGTCGGGGCGCGGGCCCGCCTCCAGCGTGCCGCCCAGCGCGACGCTCCGCTCGCGCATGCCGACCAGGCCGTTGCCCCCGCCGCTCTCGCCGCCCGCGACGGCGGGTCCGTCGTCGTCGACCGTCACTTTCACGCTGCCGGGCCGGTAGCCGAGGCGGATACGGGCGGCGCGGGAGCCGGAGTGCCGCACGATGTTCGTCAGCGCCTCCTGCACGATACGGAAGGCGGCGAGGTCGACGCCGGGCGGCAGCGGGGCCGGTGCGCCGTCGACGGTGACCTCGGCCTTCAGGCCCGCGGAGCCCGCCTGTTCGACCAGTTCGGGGAGCCGGTCGAGGCCCGGTGCGGGCGAGCGCGGTGCCTCGCCGGGGGCGCGGAGCGTACTGAGCACCTGCCGTACCTCGCCCAGCGCTTCCTTGCTGGCGGCCTTGATGGTGACCAGCGCCGTCCGCGCCTGCTCCGGCCGCTCGTCCATCAACGCGAGGGCCACGCCCGCCTGCACATTGATCACCGAGATGCTGTGCGCGAGCACGTCGTGCAGTTCGCGGGCGATCCGCATGCGCTCCTCGTCGGCCCTGCGGTGCTCGGCCTCGGCCCGCTCACGGCGGTCCCTGGCGATCTGCTCCCGCCGTACCCGGTACAGCTCGGCGGCGGCCAGCACCGCGAGCAGCCAGGCACCGGCCGCTGAGGTCTCCGCCCAGGACGCGCGGCCGTCGCCGGAGGGCGGCAGGTAGCGGTAGAGCCACTGGCCGATCAGCGTGTGTCCGGCGAGGAACACCAGGGCGATGGCCGGCACGGCCCTTCTGTGGCCCGCGGCGACGGCGCTGAAGAAGGCGACGACGAGGCTGGCGAAGACCGGGCCGTAGGGATAGCCGAGCGTGATGTAGAGCAGCGTCGCGCCGCAGGTCGCGGCGGCCACGACGACCGGCGCGCGGCGGCGGAGGAGCAGGAGTGCCGGGCCCGCGAGCAGCAGCAGGTAGCCGAGCCAGTCCAGGCCGACCCGGCCGGTCTGGTGGCCCGATGCCACGCGGGTGCCGACGACCTGGACGAAGGCCAGCGCGAGTGCGGGGATCCAGACGGGCCGCGCGAACGGGATTCCGTGGCGCGGCGGCCCTGTCGGCTCCTCGTGGCTCATGCGTTCCACGCTAGACCGCGGTCCGGGAGGCGGCGTCCGCTGTACGGGGGCACCGCGACTACTTCGCGGGGAGTACGCCGTCCGTCGCCGACGCGTCCGCGGGTATGTCGTCAGGGGTGTCCGCCGAGGCGCTCGCGGGGGCGCCGAGGCCGACTTGGCGGGCCAGTCCCGCGGCTGCCAGTTCGAGGAATTCACGGCGGGCCTCGACCACCCGGTTGAACTGCCCGAAGACCTCGAAGCTGATCAGCCCGAAGAGCTGCGCCCAGGCGGCGACGAGCGCGGCGACCGTCCGCACCGGCAGATCGGGGGCCAGTTCCGCGGCGAGCCGGGCGGCGTCGGCGCGGACGGGGGCGGCGAGCGGATTGCCGGGCGGCTGCGTGAGCAGGCCGTCGCGGTGGGCGTCGCGGACGACGGAGAACAGGGCCAGGGCGGCGCGGGAGGCGGGGCCGATGGTGTCGAGCGGCGCGGTGTAGCCGGGTACGGGTGAGCCGTAGATCAGCGCGTACTCGTGCGGATGGGCGACGGCCCACTCGCCGGCGGCGCGGCAGATCGCGACCCATCGGTCGGCCGGTGCCGCGCCCTGCTCCACCGCGCTCGCCAGGGCGTCCTCCGCCGCCGCGCCGATCGCGTCGTAGGCGTCGATGATGAGAGCGGTGAGCAGATCGTCCCTGCTCGGGAAGTAGCGGTAGAGGGCGGATGAGACCATGCCCAGTTCGCGTGCGACCGCGCGCAGCGAGAGCCGCGCCGCTCCCTCGGCGGCGAGCTGGCGTCTGGCCTCTTCCTTGATGGCCGCGGTGACTTCGATCCTCGCCCGTTCCCTGGCTCCTCTGATCACGCTCATGGCAGTCAGTGTGCCACCTTCAAGAGCATCAGCCAAGAAAGAGAGCAGTGCTCTTGCTTTTTCTCACGAGACGCTGGCACACTGTTCTCAAGCGAGAGCACCGCTCACAACAGCGGTCACGACAGCAGTCGAGAAATCGGAGAGATCGCCATGTCTGAGCAGGTCGCACACGTCAAGAAGCCCGGCTGGTTCACCGTCAACGTCCTCAATCGCACGGTCGGCTGGCTGACCCGGCGCGGCTTGAGCGTCTGGGGTTCGCGGGTACTGGCCGTCCGGGGCCGCAAGAGCGGTGAGTGGCGGCAGACCCCGGTGAATCTGCTGACCTTCGAGGACCGGCGGTATCTGGTGGCCCCGCGCGGCCACGTCCAGTGGACCTACAACATGCGGGTGGCCGGCGGCGGCGAACTGCACCTCGGCAAGAAGGTCGAGGAGTTCACCGCCACCGAGGTGGCCGACGACGACAAGCCCGCCATCCTGCGCGCCTACCTCAAGCGCTGGAAGGCCGAGGTCGGAGCCTTCTTCGACGGCGTGGGCCCGGATTCGACCGACGAGGAGCTGCGCGCGATAGCGCCCAACCACCCGATATTCCAGGTCCACGCCACCGACGGGAAGTGAGGCGCGGGAGTACGGCACAGGGCCCGGAGCCGGGCCGGGGCCGACGTCAGGCCCGGTCGACGGCCTCCAGTGCCTTGCGGGCGAGCGGGTGGGTGCGGACGAGTTCGGCGAGCGAGCTCTTTCCGCGGGTGATGCCCGCGAAGGCGCGCCAGGCGGGCGGGAATGTGGTGAGCACGGCGTGCAGCATTCCGGGGCGCCGTTCGAAGAGGGTCAGCATGCGGCGGCCGACCCCCATCTCGACGCCGAGCCCGGCCTTCACCGCGAAGGTGTAGTTGAGGGCCTGGCGCCTGGCGTCCACCGCGTCGTGGGACTCGGCGATGCGCACGGCCCACTCCCCCGCCAGACGGCCGGAGCGCAGCGCGTAGGAGATGCCCTCGCGCGTCCAGGGTTCGAGCAGGCCCGCGGCGTCGCCGCAGACCAGGACCCGGCCCCGGGAGAGAGGGGAGTCGTCGGCCCGGCAGCGGGTGAGGTGGCCGGAGGAGACGCTGGGTTCGAACCCGGCCAGGCCGAGCCGGGCGATGAAGTCGTCCAGGTAGCGCTTGGTGGCGCTGCCGTCGCCGCGGGCGGAGATCACGCCCACGGTGAGGGAGTCGCCCTTGGGGAAGACCCAGCCGTAACTGCCGGGCAGCGGGCCCCAGTCGATCAGCACCCGTCCCGCCCAGTCCTCCGCGACGGACGTGGGGACCGGGATCTCCGCCTCCAGGCCGAGGTCGACCTGGTCGAGCTTGACGCCGACATGAGCGCCTATCCGGCTCGCACTGCCGTCGGCGCCGACGACGGCGCGGGCGTAGACGGTCTCCTCGACGCCCTTGCCCGCCGGGCCGCCGCTGCCGTTGAGCACGACGGCGACGGTGCGACGGTCGGGGACACCGGGACCGTGCTGCTCCACGCGGGAGACGGTCACTCCGGTGCGCAGCTCGGCGCCCGCCTCGCAGGCGGCCTCCACGAGGGCGTTGTCGAATTCGGGCCGGTTGATCAGCCCGAAGAGCATCTGCCGGGAGCGCTTGGTGCGCGTCAGCTTGCCGTTGAGGCTGAAGGTGACCGCGTGCACCCGGTCGCGCAGGGGCAGTTCGAATCCCGGCGGCAGGGCGTCCCGTGAGGACCCGATGATGCCGCCGCCGCAGGTCTTGTACCTCGGCAGTTCGGACTTCTCCAAGAGGAGGACCCGACGGCCCGTCACGGCCGCGGCGTGGGCCGCGGTGGCCCCCGCGGGGCCCGCGCCGATCACCACGACGTCCCAGACCGCGAGCGCCTCGCCGTCGTTCGCGCCGCTGTCCTGCGCCGCCTGCTCACCGCTCACGTCTGTTTCGCTCCCGCTCGGCCTGTCCGGCTGTGTTGCCCCTGTTCAGCCGCATCCTATTGCGCCCGTCCGGAACATCTCGCTGTGGCACCATCGGCAGCGACCCCGTTGTGTGCACCAACGACCGATGTTGCCACCTGATTCCTGCTAGGAGCACCTATGTCCAGCACCCCGCTCGCCGATACTGTCGCCGCCCTGCTTCCCCGTGCCCGGACGGAGCTGGCGGAGCTGGTGTCGTACGCGTCGGTGGCCGATGAACGACAGTTCCCGAAGAGCGAGTGCGAGAAGGCGGCCGTCTGGGTGGCCGACGCGCTGCGGGCGGAGGGCTTCCAGGAGGTGGCCCTGCTGGACACCCCCGACGGCACGCAGTCGGTGTACGGCTGGCTGCCGGGGCCCGAGGGCGCGCCGACGGTGCTGCTGTACGCGCACTACGACGTGCAGCCGCCGCTGGACGAATCGGCGTGGCTGTCCCCGCCCTTCGAGCTGACCGAGCGGGACGGCCGCTGGTACGGGCGTGGCGCGGCCGACTGCAAGGGCGGCGTGCTGATGCACCTCACCGCGCTGCGGGCGCTGCGCGAGCACGGCGGCGCTCCGGTGAACATCAAGGTGATCGTGGAGGGTTCCGAGGAGCAGGGCACCGGCGGTCTTGAGCGCTACGCCGAGGAGCACCCGGAGCTGCTGGCCGCCGACGCGATCGTGATCGGCGACGCGGGCAACTTCCGGGTGGGGCTGCCCACGGTGACCTCGACGCTGCGCGGCATGGTGCTGGCGGAGGTGCGGGTCTCGACGCTCGAAGGCAACCTGCACTCGGGGCAGTTCGGCGGGGCGGCACCGGACGCGCTGGGGGCGCTGATCCAGATCCTGGCGTCGCTGCGGGACGCGGACGGTTCGACCACGATCGACGGTCTCGACGCCTCGGGCGAGTGGCCGGGGCTGCGCTACCCGGAGGAGGACTTCCGGCGCGACGCCAAGGTGCTGGACGGTGTGGAACTGGTCGGCAAGGGCAGTGTCGCGGACCGGATCTGGGCGCGTCCCTCGGTGACGGTGCTGGGCATCGACGCGCCGCCGGTCGTCGGCGCGACCCCGTCCGTACAGGCCACCGCGGGCGCGCTGGTGAGCGTCCGGGTCCCGCCGGGCACCGCGGCCGAGCAGGCGGCCGAGGCGCTGACCGCGCATCTGCGGGCGGCGGCTCCGTGGGGCGCGAAGGTGGAGGTGACGCAGCGCGGCAGGGGTCAGCCGTTCCGCGCGGACACCGGGAGCCCGGCGTACACGGCGATGGCGGACGCGATGCGGGAGGCGTACGGGGAGGAGTTGGCGGTGGCCGGGCAGGGCGGTTCGATCCCGCTGTGCAACACCCTGGCGACCCTGTATCCGCGAGCCGAGATCCTGCTGATCGGCCTCAGCGAGCCGGAGGCGCAGATCCACGCGGTCAACGAGAGCGTGTCGCCGCGGGAGCTGGAGCGGCTGTCGCTGGCGGAGGCGCTGTTCCTGGGCCACTACGCGGCCTCCAAGTCCGCGGGCGGCGCGGCCTGACCGACCCGCGGGACCCGGCCGCCGTCACCGCCGTCCACGCCGGGTGGGCGGCGGCGGGGGCAGCGGCGGCCGGGCGGGGCGGGGTCATTCGGCCGGGTGACCGGCCTCCAGGTTGAGCGGGCGGCCCTGTTCGCGGGCGCGCAGCGCCCAGCGCAGCCGGTCGAGGCGGGCCGGTGGGAGCAGTCCCGCGGCCTCGTCCTCGGTGACGAAGCGCCAGCCGCGCAGTTCGGCGCCGGGCAGCAGCAGGCGGCCGATGTCCGCTTCCGCGACCCGGCCGCCGTCGAAGATCAGGCGGAGCCCGCCGTAGCCGGGCGGGCGTGGCGGTTCCCAGTCGACCACGAGGAGTTCGAGGCCGCGGGCGAGTTCGAGCCCCAGTTCCTCGGCGACCTCGCGGTTTCCGGCGCGCGCGGGCGACTCGCCGCGTTCGACGACGCCGCCGGGGAACTCCCAGCCGGGTTTGTAGGTCGGGTCGACCAGCAGGACGCGGTCCGCGTCGTCGAAGAGCAGGACGCCGGACGCCACGGTCTCCGCGGTCGGTTCGGGGGTCTGGACGATCCCGCAGGCCCCGGCGCCGCGCCCGACGGCCTCGGTGACCCGCAGCGCGGTCTGACGGGGGGTCAGGCCCGCGGTGGACAGGATGTGCGCGTCCAGGGCGAGCCACGGCAGGGCGTTCTCGTAGTCGGCGATGCGGTCCAGCGCCCAGCGGCGGGCCCGGTCGTTCGTTCCGGTGCGGTCAGGGTGGTCGTCCCTGGTGGCGATGCGTTCACGCAGGATCGTTTCTCCTGGTTCCAGCAGTACGTGCCGGACCTCGATGCCACGGGACGCGAGGCCACCGAAGATCTCGTCGCGGTAGTCCTGCCGCAGCAGGGTCATCGGGGCCACCAGAACGCCGCCCACCTCATTGAGGAGAGCGGCGGCGGTCTCGACCACCAATCGCCGCCATATGGCCAGGTCCTGATAGTCGGTCACTTCTTGGAGCCGTTTTTCCGGCAGCAGTTGGCGCAGACAGCCGCCGAGTACCTCGGGGTCGTACAGGGTGCTTTCCGGTATCAGCTCCAGCATCTCCAGTGCGGCGCTGGTCTTCCCCGCGCCGAACGCCCCGTTCACCCAGATGATCACGGTGCCCCCTTTTCCGTAGACCCCTACGAATTGCCCGGATCATCGTGGGCGGCAAACGCGCCGTGGCCCGCGGCGGCGCGTACCGGCCGCAACGGTCGGCGCGGGGAGGCCAGCGTGACGGACACCGGACCGTCGCGGTGCGGGCCGTCGGAGCGCGGCCCGGGCCGCGTCGCCGCCTCCGCGGCCGCCACCCTGTGCTCACCGCGGACCGGCCAGCGCCCGCCGCGTCGAGCCGGGCGCCGCACGCGATCCGGTGGAAGGCGCGGGTCGCTCCCGCCTCCCGGTCCTCGGAAACGCCCCGCCCCTCAACGGGACTCCGCCACGGCGGAGGCAGGGGCAGGCCGCTGCGCGACGCCCGGTCCGCCGCGCAGCAGGTCCTCCTCGGCGAACAGCGCGGCCAGGAAGGCGGCGGCGCAGACGGCCGCGGCGACCATGAAGATCTAATGCGTCCCCGTCGCGACGGAACGCAAGCACGCGTCCCGTCCCGCGCCGCCCGCGCCCGGCCGACGCCCCTCGGTGGCGCGGGTGAACAGCGAGCCGAGGACGGCCACGCCGAGCGAGCCGCCGCCCGTAGGGAAGAGCGTGGTGCCGGCGGGACGCGACGCCCATGTCCCGCATCCCGACGTTGTTCTGGGCGATCGTGGTGGGCATCCGCGTCAGGAGGCCGAGCCCCGCACCGGCCGGAGCTGGTGGCTGACGCGCCCTGGACGCTCTGCCGGTACAGCGGCGGATCGAGCGTGGCACCGAACATCGCGGCGCCCACCGCGAAGATCATCATTGACGAGAGCCGGACGTTCCGGGTGTCGAACACCCGCAACGGCAGGACGGGTTCGGCCGCGCGGCGCTGCGAGGCGACAAAGGCGGCCAGGCCGAGCGCGGCGGCGACGGCCAGCGCGCCGATCCGCCAGGAGGCCCCGGCGTAACGGTTGCCCGCCCAGGTCCCGGCGAGCACGACCGAGGAGAGGGCGTAGGTCATGAGGACGATGCCGACCCAGTCGGTCCTGGCCTTGCCGCGGGTCGCGGGCAGCGGGCAGCCGCAGCATCACCTGGCACCACACCAGCGCGAGCAGGCCGAGCGGCAGATTGACGGAGAAGGCCCAGCGCCAGCCGAGGTGGCCGGTGACGAAACCGCCGAGCAACGGGCCGCCGATGGTGCCGAGCGCCATGACCAAGGCGGTCATGTCCTGGTAGCGGCCCCGCTCGCCGCGGCGGCACCAGCGCGCCGATCAACGAGAAGGCGCCCACGGCGAGACCGCCCGCGCCGGGCCCCTGAAAGGCCCTGAAGGCGATCAGCGCCGTCATCGGCTGCGCGGCACCGGAGAGCGCGCCCCCTGACGAGACACGGCACGCGGTGGCGTCCACGACGCGAAGCACACCGCGCGGAGGCCAAGGTCTCGGGGGCCGCCCCCAGACGCCCTCACCTCGCGGAAGAAAGCACACCGAGATCTCGGCGCGCACGGTGCGCCGCGGTCACCAATCGCCAGAGGGCACGCCAGGTCTTTTGAGGGGCGCGGGGAACTGCGCGCCCAGCCAGCGCGCAGCCGCGGACCGCAGCCGGCACCAGCGAGGCGGTCACCTCTTCGGATTGTCGGGCCACCGGCCCGACAAAAGCCGAGCACGCCGCAGGCCCCCGCCCCCGCAGGAACCGCCCTCGCGGACTCGGACCCGGCGGCGAGCCGCCCCGTCAGATCGTCGTCGTAAAAGCGTCCAACCGCAGCGCCTGCGCCGCAGCCGCCGCCGCCCCGACCAACCCGGCATCCGTCCCGAGCTTGGCGGGCACGACATCGACCCCGGCGGCGAAGGAGAGCGTGGCGTACCGCGCGAGGTGCTCCCGGAGAGGATCGAAGAGAATCGGCCCGGCCCCCGCGACACCCCCGCCGATGACGGCGACATGGATCTCGACGAGCGTCGCGGTGGCCGCGATCCCGGCCGCGAGCGCCTGTGCGGCCCGGTCGAAGGAGGCCAGCGCGACGGCGTCCCCGCCGCGCGCGGCCTCGGCGACGGCCGCCGCGGTGGGCGCGGCACCGGCGGGCGGCACCCAGCCCCCGTCCAGCGCGCGGCGCGCGATGTTCGGCCCGCTGGCGATCCGCTCGACGCAGCCGCGCGACCCGCACGGGCAGAGATCGCCGTCGAGGTCGACGCTGATGTGACCGATGTGCCCGGCATTGCCGGTGGGCCCGGGAAGGAGGGCGCCGCCGAGGACCAGACCGCCGCCGACCCCGGTGGAGACGACCATGCACAGCGCGTTGTCGTAACCGCGGGCGGCTCCCTGCCAGTGCTCGGCCGCGGTCATGGCGACCCCGTCGCCGGTGAGGACGACGGGCAGGCCGCCGACCGCGTCGGACACCCGCGCGACGAGCGGGAATTCGCGCCAGCCTGGCACGTTGACCGGGCTGACGGTGCCGTGCGCGGCGTCGACGGGACCCGCGCTGCCGATGCCGACGGCGACGACGCGGGGCCACACGGCGGTGGCCCGCAGCTCGGCGATCACGTCGGTGACCGCCCGCACCACCGTCTCGCCGTCCTCCCCCGCGGGCGTCGCCCGCAGCGCCCGCGCCAGCAGTCGCCCCTCCGCGTCGATGAGCGCCCCGGCGATCTTCGTACCGCCGATGTCGATTGCGGCCACGAGTGGACCGGTAGCGCCTTGGGGGTGCATCGCTCGGGGATCTCCTCTTTCCTGACGTTCCTGACGAATATCCTGGCGAATCGCCCGGGGTTCCGCGGAAACGGCACCAGAGATAGTCTCGCCTAACTCTGACAACGTTGTCCAACTCTTCCCGCAGGGAATACTACGATCGTGACCCACAGTTCTGGACGAGTTCCCCGGCCCACCATGAAAGATGTCGCCGCCCGAGCGGGCGTCGGCCTCAAGACGGTGTCGCGGGTGGTGAACGAGGAGCCCGGCGTCACCCCGGACACGGTCGCCCGCGTCCAGGCGGCGATCGACGCGCTCGGCTTCCGGCGCAACGACAGCGCGCGACTGCTGCGCACCCGCCGCACCGCCAGCGTCGGCCTGGTGCTCGAAGACCTCGCCGACCCGTTCTACGCCCCGCTCAGCAGGGCGGTCGAGGACGTGGCGCGGGCCAACGGCGCGCTGTTGTTCACCGGGTCGAGCGCCGAGGACCCGCGGCGTGAGCAGGAGCTGGTGCTGGCGTTCTGCGCCCGCCGGGTGGACGGGCTGATCGTGGTGCCCGCGGGTGACGACCACCGGTATCTGGTCCCGGAGATCGAGGCCGGGGTGGCCACGGTCTTCGTCGACCGCCCCGCGGGCCGGATCGACGCGGACATGGTGCTGACCGACAACGCGGGCGGCACCCGTGACGGTGTCGCGCATCTGATCGCGCACGGACACCGCAGGATCGGCTTCATCGGTGACCAGCCGGGCATTCACACCGCCGCCGAGCGACTGCGCGGCTACCGCGAGGCGATGGCCGACGCGGGGCTGACCATCAGGCCCGAGTGGTACTCGATGGGCCCGACCAACCCCGAGCGGGTCCGCGCCGTCCTGGCGTCCCTGCTGTCCGGTCCCGAGCCGGTGACCGCGCTGTTCGCGGGCAACAACCGCGTCACCGTCACCGCGGTGCGCGTGCTGTCCCACCACCCGCACCCGGTCGCCCTGGTCGGCTTCGACGACTTCGAACTCGCCGATCTGCTCGACCCGCCGGTCAGCGTCGTGGCCCAGGACTCGCCGGGGCTCGGACGCAGCGCGGCGCAGTTGCTCTTCCGCCGCCTGGAGGGCGGCGCGGACGCCGCTCCCGCCCGGCTGGAGCTCCCCGCCCGCCTGATCGCCCGCGGCTCCGGCGAGATCCCCCCGTCCGACTGAGCATTCGCCGGGCCCGTAACGGCATCGGTCCTTGTCCTGCGGGCATGCGCCCGCCGCGTCAGGGGCCGTCCGCGATCCGCAGGACAGGCGCCTAACGGCCCGCCAGCGTGTCCAGCTCCGCGCGGCCGAGGCCGGTGCGCTCGGTGACCTCCTCGGCGTCGATGGCGCCGCAGTCGAGGCCGCGCAGCAGGTAGCCGCTGAGGGCGCGGGCCGTGGCGGGCTCGTCCATGACGTCGCCGCCCGCCTTGGCGACGTAGGCGGCGAGGCGGGCGGCGGAGGCGTCCAGGCCCTCGCGGTAGAAGGCGTAGACGGCGGCGTAGCGGGTCGGCAGGTGGGCGGGGTGCATGTCCCAGCCCTGGTAGTACGCGCGGGCCAGTGAGCGGCGGACCAGGCCGTAGTGCAGGCGCCAGGCGTCGTGCACCTGCTCGGCCGGGCCGACGGGGAGCACGTTGGTGGAGCCGTCGGACAGCCGGACGCCGGTGCCCGCCGCGGCGACCTGCATGACCGCCTTGGCGTAGTCGGCGGCCGGGTGGTCCATCGACTGGTGGGCGGCGCTGACCCCGCACGCGGCGCTGTAGTCGAAGGTGCCGTAGTGCAGACCGGTGGCGCGGCCCTTGGCGGCGTCGATCAGCCGCGGCACGGTCGCCGTGCCGTCGGGGCCGAGGATGGACTGGGTGGTCTCGATCTGGATCTCGAAGCCGATCCGCCCCCGCGCCAGCCCGGCCGCCCGCTCGAACTCCTCGCACAGCCGCGTCATCGCCGCGACCTGCGCGGGGAAGGTCACCTTGGGCAGTGTCAGCAGCAGCCCGTCGGGCAGACCGCCCCCGTCCAGCAGGGCGGTCAGGAAGAGGTCGAGCGTACGGATGCCCCGGTCGCGGACCGCCGCCTCCATGCACTTCATCCGGATGCCGACGTACGGCGGCGCGCTGCCGTCCGCGACGGCCGCCGTCACGGTGCGGGCGGCGGCCACGGCCGCCGCGTCCTCCTCGGTGTCGGGACGCGGCCCGTAGCCGTCCTCGAAGTCGATCCGCAGGTCCTCGACGGGCTCGCGCTCCAGCTTGGCCCGCACCCGGTCGTGGACCTCGGCGGCCAGCCCGGTGGACGGCCCAGCGGGAAGGCCGAGTACGGCGGCGAGCGCGGCGGCGTCCGGGGCGTGGGCGTCGAGTGCGGCCAGCGCCTGGTCGCCCCAGTCGCGTACGGTCCGGGGGCCGAAGGCGTCGGCGGGTACGTAGACGGTGTGCACGGGCTGCCGGGTGCCGGGGTCGCCGGGGTAACGGCGGGCCAGTTCGGCGTCGGTGCCGGCCAGACCGGCGCCGATGTCCGCCCGTACCGCGTCCGCCAGTGTCGTACCGGCCGCCGCCGCGCCCGCTGAGCCCTGCGCCATGTGCCACCCTCCCGGGAATTCAACAAATCGTTGAAGTGAAGCTAGCCGTGCCGTAGGCCGAGGTCAACACCCCACCAGCGGGGCGCCGGACGGACGACGGCCCCCGCACGCGGCTGGCGTGCGGGGGCCGTCGGGAGGGGTCGGTCAGCCCTTGCGGGCCTTGATCTCCTCGGTGAGCTGGGGGACGACCTGGAAGAGGTCGCCGACGACGCCGTAGTCGACGAGGTCGAAGATCGGCGCCTCCGCGTCCTTGTTCACCGCGACGATCGTCTTGGACGTCTGCATGCCCGCGCGGTGCTGGATCGCGCCCGAGATGCCGTTGGCGATGTAGAGCTGCGGCGACACCGACTTGCCGGTCTGGCCGACCTGGTTGGTGTGCGGGTACCAGCCCGCGTCCACCGCCGCGCGCGACGCGCCCACGGCCGCGCCCAGGGAGTCCGCCAGCGCCTCGATGACCGAGAAGTTCTCGGCGCCGTTGACACCGCGACCGCCGGAGACCACGATCGCGGCCTCGGTCAGCTCAGGACGCCCGGTCGACTCCCGCGGGGTCCGCGAGACGACCTTGGTGCCGGTGGCCAGTTCACCGAAGGCCACCTCCAGCGCCTCGACCGTCCCGGCCGCCGAAGCCGCCTCGACCGGCGCGGAGTTCGGCTTCACCGTGATGACGGGGACGCCCGTGCTGACCCGGGAGCGGGTCGTGAAGGCGGCGGCGAACGCCGACTGCGTGGCCACCGGGCCGTCGGCGCCGGCCTCCACGTCGATCGCGTCGGTGATCAGGCCCGAGCCCAGGCGCAGCGCGAGCCGCGCGGCGATCTCCTTGCCCTCGGCGGAGGACGGCACCAGGACCGCGACCGGGCTCACCGCCTTGGCGGCGGCCTCCAGCGCGTCGACCTTCGGTACGACGAGGTAGTCGGCGAACTCCGGCGCGTCGGCGGCCAGTACCCGCACGGCGCCGTGCTCGCCCAGCACGGAGGCGGCGGCGTCGGCGCCGGGGCCGAGGTGGACCGCGACCGGCTCACCGATCCGGCGGGCCAGCGTCAGCAGTTCGAGAGTCGGCTTGCGGACGGCACCGTCCACGTGGTCGACATAGACGAGGACTTCACCCATGGAAATGCACTCCTACGAAAAAGTTTGACGGGGCGGATACGGACCGGAACGGCCGGAGGCGGGCCCGGGACAGCGTCCGGGAGGGCGCCCGGCATCCGGTCAGATGAACTTCTGGCTCGCCAGGTACTCCGCGAGCTGCTTGCCGCCCTCGCCCTCGTCCTTCACGATCGTGCCCGCCGTCCGCGCCGGACGCTGCGTGGCGTCCTCGACGGCCGTCCACGCTCCGGCCAGGCCCACCTCGGCCGCGTCCAGACCCAGATCCGACAGGTCCAGGGCCTCCACCGGCTTCTTCTTCGCCGCCATGATCCCCTTGAACGAGGGGTAACGGGCCTCGCCCGACTGGTCGGTCACCGAGACCAGCGCCGGAAGCGACGCCTCCAGCCGCTCGCTGGCCGCGTCGCCGTCGCGGCGGCCGGTCACCTTGCCGTCCTCGACCGACACCTCGGACAGGAACGTCACCTGCGGCACGCCCAGCCGCTCGGCCAGCAGCGCGGGCACCACGCCCGCGGTGCCGTCGGTCGAGGCCATGCCGGTCACGACGAGGTCGAAGCCCGCGCGCTCGATGGCCTTGGCGAGCACCAGCGACGTGCCGAGGATGTCCGTGCCGTGCAGGCCGTCGTCCTCGACGTGGATCGCCTTGTCCGCGCCCATCGACAGCGCCTTGCGCAACGCGTCCTTCGCGTCCTCGGGACCCACGGTCAGCACCGTGATCTCCGCGTCGTCCGCCGCGTCGGCGATCTGCAGCGCCTGCTCGACCGCGTACTCGTCCAGCTCGGAGAGCAGGCCGTCCACCGCGTCGCGGTCAGTGGTCAGGTCCTCGGCGAAGTGACGGTCGCCCGTGGCATCGGGCACGTACTTCACTGCGACTACGATCCTCAAACTCACGCCAGCTCTCCTACCTACTGCATCGTTGCAACGTCTTCGTCCAACTGCCCCGGAATCCGCCCCGGAATGGCAGCATAGGCGTCCGCGGCGGCGGCTCCCCGCCGGGACGCAGCAACTGCCCCGACAGAAATATTACTCGCCAGTACACAGAGCTGGTTCCCCGTTAGCAAGGACCTTGAACTGTGATGTGGCCGACGCCGCCGCCGTCAGTGGCCGAGTGAGTTGAAGCCGCCCTGGTGGTAGAGGAGCGGGCGGCCGGGACCCTGGGGGTCACCGGCGACGGCCTGGGCGATGACGATCCGGTGGTCGCCCGCCGGGATGCGCGCCACCACGCGGCACACCAGCCAGGCCGGTACCTCGTCGAGCAGCGGGACGCCGTGCGGGCCGGACGCCCAGGCGGTGGCGGGGCCGAAGCGGTCGGCGCCGCTGCGGGCGAACGTGCCGGCCAGCACTTCCTGGTGCTCGCCGAGTATGTGGACGCCGACGAACGACGCCTCGGCGACGGTCGGCCAGCTCGACGACCCCAGGCTGATGCCGAAGGAGAGCAGCGGCGGCTCGGCGGACACCGAGGTCAGGGAGGTGGCGGTGAAGCCGACGGGATCGGGGCCCGCGGCGGTGATCACGGCGACTCCGGCCGCGTGGCGGCGGAAGACCGAACGGAAGACGGCGGGGTCGAGAGCGGGGCCGGGCGTGGGGTCGAAGGCCGAGGAGTCAAAGGCGGCGGGGTGATCGCTGATGGCAGTCACGGTCAGATCCTTCTGAAGCGGTCGAGCGGCGGAGTGCGGGTCGTGGGCGCTCAGCAGCTCGGACAACGCGCGCTGGAGTGCCGACCGAAGTCGACATCGGCGCGCGCGTACAGATACGCGTACAGAAAGTGGTCGTGCGACATAACGTCAGAGTGACGATTCGGACGGGGTCACGTCAAGACCCGCCCGGAATATGGAATTTCCGTCACACCGCGCTCCCTCGGAGGCTGACGGCCCCTCAGATCGGCCGGCCCGCCCGGCTCGTCAGACAGCCGCGCCCAGCGCGGCGATCACGTCCGCCTTGCGCGGCTGACCGGCGGCCCTGCGCACGATCGCGCCGTCCGCGTCGAGGACGAACACGGTCGGGGTCTTGAGGACGCTCAGCCGCCTGACCAGCTCCAGGTGCGCCTCGGCGTCGATCTCGACGTGCCGGACGCCGTCCACCATGCCCGCCACCTCGTCGAGCACGCGCCGGGTGGCCCGGCAGGGCGCGCAGAAGGCGCTGGAGAACTGCACCAGGGTGGCGCGCTCCCCCAGCGGCCCGCCGAGGTCAGCGGCCGTCAGCCGCTCGTCGCCGTCCTTCGTCCGCACCCGGATTCTCCCGTCCCTGCGCCGGTGCACCAGCCCGTAGGCGCTCGCGGCCAGCAGTACGGCCAGGCAGACCACCAGTCCCGTCAACGCCGTGCTCCTCGTCCGCTCACACATCTCGTACGTCTCATACGCCTGGTCACACGCCTGGTCATACGTCCGGTCACACACACCGTCGTACGTCCGGTCACACACACGGTCGTACGTCCGGCGGCTTCCCGCCCGCGTCTTTCCGATCCGTGCAGCGTTCATGCGAACGCAATGATTCCCGCGGTCGCGTTCCGTCGCTGGTCGGCCATTATTTCAGTCATGGAGATCGATGTACGAGGGCCCCGCTTCGGTGCGTCCCTGACCACGGTGGTGCTGGCGGCCGTGCTGATCACCGGCAGCGGCTGGCTGCTGGCCGTTCAGGCCGCCGTCTTCGCCGTGGGAGCGGTGGCCGGAGTGCAGAATTCACCGTATGGCTGGGTTTTCCGCACCCTGGTGCGGCCCAGGCTGGGGCCGCCGCCCGGCACCGAGGACGCGGCCCCGCCGCGGTTCGCGCAGGCGGTGGGTTTCGGCTTCTCCGTGATCGGTGTCATCGGCTATCTGGTGGGCCCGCAGTGGCTGGGTCTGGCGGCCACCGCGTGCGCGCTCGCCGCCGCCTTCCTCAACGCCGCTTTCGCCTACTGCCTGGGGTGCGAGGTGTATCTGCTGCTGAAACGGGCAGCAGCCTGATGGGTTCCGCCGCAGGTCGTGAGAAGAATCTCGCCTTGGCACCGGTCCCCGGGATGACAGGGGGCCCGCCGGCGGGGCACCATCGCTCAGCGGCCGAACAACTTACGGGCGCGTAACTTCCGCCGGGAGCGCCGCCCCGGAGAGAGCAGGTGCCCCGACATGGCCGAACTCGTCTACCCACCGGTGATCGCTTGTGCCCGCACCATGTTCAAGGTGCAGGGGCTCAAATTCGACATCCGGGGCACCGAGAACGTCCCCCGCCAAGGCGGCGCCCTGCTTGTCAGCAACCACATCGGCTATCTGGACTTCGTCTTCTGCGGTCTGACAACGCTGCCCGCCAAGCGCCTGGTGCGCTTCATGGCGAAGGAATCGGTTTTCCGGCACAAGGTGTCGGGTCCGCTGATGCGCGCCATGAAGCACATTCCGGTGGACCGCTCCGAGGGCATGCACGCGTACGCGCACGCCCTGGACGCCCTGCGCGGCGGTGAGATCATCGGAGTCTTCCCCGAGGCGACCATCTCGCAGTCGTTCACGTTGAAGTCGTTCAAGTCGGGTGCGGCCCGGCTGGCGATGGAGGCCGGTGTGCCACTGCTGCCGATGGCGCTGTGGGGCACTCAGCGGCTGTGGACGAAGGGGCACCCGCGCAATCTGGGCCGCAGCAAGTTCCCGATCACGCTGCGGATCGGCGAGCAGATGCGCCCGCAGGAGAACGAGAAGGCGGGCGCGCTCACCCGGCGGCTGCGGCTGCGGGTGCAGGAGCTGCTGGACGACGCGCAGCGTACGTATCCGGGCAGGCCCTCGGGCCCCGCCGACCGCTGGTGGCTGCCCGCGCATCTGGGCGGCACCGCCCCGACGCCGGAGGAAGCGGCGGCCAGGGACCGCGAGCAGCAGCCACAGCCGAGCTGAGGCGGGACCCTCCGGACGCGGGCGCGGGACCCCAACCGGACGCGGGACCCCTCCGGACGCGGGACGCGACGGCGTCCTCACGGCAGTTCGGTGGGCAGCGTCCTGGCCAGTTCCGACCGGTCGCGCGCGCCGCGCAGGGCCTCCAGTACGGCCGTGGGCGGCGCCGTGTGCACGAGCGGATAGTCGGCCTCGCCGATCTCCGGGCGCGCCGCCCACGCGAGCCGTTCCTCGTCCAGCGAGAAGCGCGCGTCGACGCCGGGTTTGTTGCCGCGCGCGTCCAGCCGTGACCAGTGGTCGCGCCCCGGCAGCAGCAGGGCGATCAGGCCGTGGACCACCGGGTCCTTACCGTCGTCGTCGGTGAGCCGCTGGTAGCAGAGCCCGGCGGGGATGGACGCGGCGCGCAGCAGCGCCGTCAGCGCGTGCGACTTGGCGTAGCAGATGCCGGTGCGCTGCTCCAGCACGTCGGAGGCCCGCCAGGTGACGCGGTCGTCGCCGGAGTCGAAGGAGTGCGGGATCGTGTCGCGGACGAATACGAAGGCGGCCCGCGCATAGTCATGCGGTCCGGTGGTACGGGCCAGCAGCGCGGCCGCGGTGTCGCGCACTCGCGGGTGGCCGTGGTCGATGACGTCGTCGGCGGCCGTATACGCCGAGAGGTCGGCGGTCTCCAGGATCAGCTCCATGTGCGGGAGCCTAGGAAACCGCCGACCACTCGATCAATCGAATTACCGCCAACCGCATACTCATGCGGCCGACTCCGGGCCGCCGGACAGGCCCTAGGCCCGCATCTCCTCCTCGAGCGCGGCGGCGAAGCCGTCCACGTCCGACTCGGTCGTGTCGAAGGAGCACATCCAGCGGACCTCGCCCGTCGACTCGTCCCAGAAGTAGAAGCGGTAACGCTTCTGCAGCCGCTCGCTGACCTCGCGCGGCAGCAGCGCGAAGACGGCGTTGGACTGCACGGGCCGCAGCACGGTGACCCCGTCCACCCCCTGTACGGCCTGCTCCAGGCGGCGGGCCATCGCGTTGGCGTGGGCGGCGCTGCGCAGCCACAGGTCGCCCGAGAGCAGCGCCTCGAACTGCACGGAGACGAACCGCATCTTGGAGGCGAGCTGCATCGACAGCTTGCGCAGGTAGTCGATGGCGCGCACCCGCTCGGGGCTGAGGACGACCACGCACTCGCCGAGCAGCAGGCCGTTCTTGGTGCCGCCGAAGGAGAGGATGTCCACGCCCGCCTCGGTGGTGAAGCGGGCCAGCGGCACGTTGAGGCCGGCCGCCGCGTTGGCGATCCGCGCGCCGTCCAGGTGCACGGCCATGCCGAGCTGGTGCGCGTGGTCGCAGATCGCCTTGATCTCCTCGGGCGTGTAGCAGGTGCCCAGTTCGGTGGTCTGGGTGATCGAGACGACCTGCGGCTGGGCCCGGTGCTCGTCGGAGAAGCCGTACGCCTGCCGGTCGATCAGCTCGGGGGTGAGCTTGCCGTCCGGGGTCGGGACGGTGAGCAGCTTGAGGCCGCCGACCCGCTCGGGGGCGCCGCACTCGTCCACGTGGATGTGCGCGGACTCGGCGCAGATCACCGCGCCCCAGCGCTCGGTGACGGCCTGGAGCGCCGTCACGTTGGCGCCGGTGCCGTTGAAGACCGGGAAGACCTCCGCGCGCGGGCCGAAGTGGCCGCGGAAGACCTCCTGGAGGTGGCCGGTGTACTCGTCCCCTCCGTAGGCGGGCTGATGGCCGCCGTTGGCGAGGGCGAGCGCGGTGAGGATCTCCGGGTGCACCCCGGCGTAGTTGTCACTGGCGAAGCCGCGCACCTGCGGGTCGTGGCGGCGCACGGCGTCGCTGGCGAGCTGTTCTGTCACGGTCGGGGCGTCAGCCACTGTCGGGTCCCGTTCACTTCCGTAGGGCTCTGGTCCCAGACGTCCGCGATGGCCTCGGCGAGGTCGCGTACGTCGGTGAAGCCGGCGAATTTGGCGTTCGGGCGCGTGGCCCGCATCTCATCGTGCACCAACGCCTTGATCACCAGCACAGTGGCCGCGGCCGTGGGTCCGTCGGCGCCGCCGAGCTTGCGGAAGGAGTCGCCCAGCGCGAGCGTCCACGCCTCGGCCGCGGCCTTGGCCGCGGAGTAGGCGGCGTTGCCCGCGGTCGGCGTGGTGGCGCCGGACGCGCTGATCAGCACGTACCGGCCGCCGTGGCTGCGCATGAGGCCGTCGTGGAAGGCGAGCGAGGTGTTCTGCACGGTACGGATCAGCAGCTTGTGCAGCACGTCCCAGTCGCCGAGGTCGGTCTCGGGGAAGGACGCGGAGCCGCGCCAGCCGCCCACGAGGTGGACCAGGCCGTCGACCCTGCCGTGGTCCTTCTCGATCCGGCCGGCCCAGTCCTGGGTCGCCTCCAGGTCGAGCAGGTCGACGATCTCGCCGGTGATGTCCGCGCCGCCCGCGTCGTAGCGCGCCGCGTCGACGGCCTCGGCCAGCCGCTCGGGGTCGGCGTCGGCGGCGATCACATGGCCGCCCTCGCGCGCGAGCCGTTGCAGTACCGCCCGCCCCGCGGGGCCGCCCGCGCCCGCCACGGCGATCACCGCTCCGTCGAGACCACCCGTGTACGTGTCGGTCGTCATGTCCGCCTCCTCGGCCGCACCGGTCACGCGGCGCCCCGAAGTGAGCTCTCGCCGGTGATTCCCTTGGTCGAGGTGATCACCGTCCGCAGCTTCTTCGCAAGGGCCTCGTAGAACATGCTGAGCGGAAACTCGTCCGCCAGCACGTCGTCCACGAGTTTGCGCGGGGGCTGGGACAGGTCGAGGGCGTCGGGGCCCTTCGCCCAGACCGAGCCGGGATGCGGGGAGAGGTAGCTGGCGACCAGGTCGTAGGCGGCGAACCAGTGCACGAGCTTGGGCCGGTCGATGCCGTCCCGGTAGAGCGTCTCGATCTCGGCGCAGAGCTGGTTGGTGACCTGCGGTGCGCGCTCCCAGTCGATGTGCAGGGTGTTGTCTGTCCAGCGTACGGCGTCGTGCTTGTGCAGGTACGCGAAGAGGAGCTGTCCGCCGAGTCCGTCGTAGTTGCGGACGCGTTCACCGGTGACCGGGAAGCGGAAGAGCCGGTCGAAGAGGATCGCGTACTGCACGCCCAGGCCCATCGGGTGGCCCTCGGCCTGGAGCTTCACGGCCTCCCTGAACGTGGTCAGGTCGCAGCGCAGCTCCTCCAGCCCGTACATCCAGAACGGCGCGCGCTGCTTGATCATGAACGGGTCGAACGGCAGGTCGCCGTGGCTGTGCGTGCGGTCGTGGATCATGTCCCACAGGACGTACGTCTGCTGCGCCAGGTCCTGGTCGGCGATCAGCCGGGCCGCCTCCTCGGGCAGTTCCAGGCCGAGGGTGTCGACGGCGGCGGCGGTCACCGCGCGGAAGCGGGCGGCCTCGCGGTCGCAGAAGATCGCGCCCCAGGTCCAGCGCTCGGGGGCCTCGCGGACGGCGACGGTCTCCGGGAAGAGCACCGCGGAGTTGGTGTCGTAGCCGGGGGTGAAGTCCTCGAAGGTGATCGGTACGAACAGCGGGTTGTCGTACCGATTGCGCTCCAGCTCGGCCAGCCAGTCGGGCCAGACGACGCGCAGGGCGACGGCCTCCAGATTGCGGTCCGGGTTGCCGTTCTGCGTGTACATCGGGAAGACGACCAGGTGCGGCAGGCCGTCGCGGCGGTCGGCCGCGGGCTGGAAGGCCAGCAGCGAGTCGAGGAAGTCCGGGACGCCGAAGCCGTCGTCGGACCAGCGGCGCAGGTCGGCGACCAGGGCGCGGTGGTACTCGGCGTCGTGCGGGAGGAGCGGGGAGAGCTGTTCGACCGACTCGGTCACCCGGCGCACGGTCCGCTCGGCGTCGTCCTTGCTGGGCGCGCCCTCGGCATCGAAGTCGATGGAGCCGTCCTTGCGCTGCCAGGGCCTGATGGCTTCGACGGCCTGCTTCAGCACCGCCCACGCGGGGTGGCCGACGATGCCCACGCCGGACGTACCGCCGCCGTCCGCCACCTTCGCCGAAAGAACTTCGCCCATGACCCCTCCTCCACAAAAGAAACTGTCGTCCGGACACCGTATCCGTGACCTTGTTGATCCATCAAGGGGAGCCGGTGGAGATTGTCCTGCCTGGTGGTCGACAGGCCGCTGTTCTTCCTGTCGTCTGCCGGGATGGGTCACTAAAACTTGCGCATAGGGGCCGCTTGAGCACGCGGTCCCGAGTCGTCACGGCGTGTTCGGCCCGCCGTCGCCCGGTCTCGCTAGGGTGCCGGTATGAGCTTCCTCACCGTCGGCCACCGCGGGGTCATGGGCGTCGAGCCGGAGAACACCCTGCGGTCCTTCCGCCGAGCCGAAAAGGCGGGCCTGGACCAGATCGAGCTGGATCTGCACCTCAGCAAGGACGGCGCGCTGATCGTCATGCACGACGCCGACGTCGACCGCACCACCGACGGCGCCGGCCTGGTCCGCGACCTCACGCTGGACGAGATCCGCGGCCTGGACGCCGGGCTCGGCGAGCGCGTACCGGTCTTCGAGGAGGTCCTCGAAGCGGTCGGCCGGCCGATCCAGGCCGAGATCAAGGACGTGGCGGCGGCCCGCGCGCTGGCCGACACCCTGAGCGCGCACGGCGCGACCGACCGGGTCAGTGTGCTGTCCTTCCACGACGAGGCGCTGGCCGAGATCCGTACGCTGCTGCCCGACGTGCGCACGGTGCTGGTCGCCAGCGACCTCGGCCCGGAGATCGTCACCCGCGCCCAGGCGGTGGGCGCCCGCCTGGTCAGCCTGGAACTGCGGCAGGTGAACCTGGACGTCGTCGAGCGCTGCCAGGCCGCGGGCATCGCCGTCATGGCCTGGACCGTCAACACCGCGCAGGAGTGGGCCCTGGCCCGCGCGCTGCGGCTGGACGGCGCCGCCACCGACCTCCCCGAGGAACCGGCCATCGCGTAGCCCCGCGGTCCCGTACCGGCGTCATCCCGGCGCGCCGCGGTCCCGCGGCTCCGCGCAATGTGCCGGACACAAAGGTCCGGCATCCGGACAACTGGCCGAATCGCGTGGACAGACGCGCCCGCGCGGTGCCAAGGTCCCGCCATGCGTCCCGCGATCTCGCTGTCCCCGCGCCGTGCCGCGCTCGCCGCGGCTGCCCTGCTCACCCTCGCACTGGCCGGTTGCTCGCCCCAGGACGACACGACCGACGCCGGTCCCTCGTCCTCCGCGGCGTCGGCCGGTGCGACCGGCACCACCACCGCCACCACGGCGTCGTGCGCGCCCGGCACGCTCGCCACCCGTACCCCTGGCAAGATCACCGTCGGCACCGACAATCCGGCGTACGACCCCTGGTTCTCGGACAACAAGCCGTCCAACGGCAAGGGGTACGAGTCGGCGGTCGCGTACGCGGTGGCCAAGCAGCTCGGTTACGCGCCGGACCAGGTCGTCTGGCAGACCGTGGCCTTCAACAAGGCGTTCGCGCCCGGTGTCAAGAACTTCGATTTCGACATCAACCAGGTTTCGATCAACGACGAGCGCAAGAAGGCCGTCGACTTCTCGCCCGGCTACTACGACGTACGGCAGACCGTCGTCGCGCTGAAGACCTCGAAGATCGCGAACGCGCACAGCGTCGCGGACCTGAAGAACGCCAAGCTCGGCGCCCAGGTGGGCACCACCAGCCTGGACGTCATCGACAACCTGGTGAAGCCCGCCAAGCAGCCCGCCGTCTACCAGCGCAACGACCTCGCCGTGGCCGCGCTCAAAAACGGCCAGGTCGACGGGATCGTGGTCGACCTGCCGACCGCCTTCTACATCACCGGGGCCGAGGTCACCGATGCCAAGGTGGTCGGGCAGTTCGCGGCGGCGGGCTCCTCGCCCGAGCAGTTCGGGCTGGTCCTCGACAAGGGCAGCAAGCTGACCGCGTGCGTCTCGCGGGCCGTCACCGCCCTG
The DNA here is from genome assembly GCF_044753885.1 of Streptomyces sp. NPDC093221. Classification (NCBI taxonomy): domain Bacteria; kingdom Bacillati; phylum Actinomycetota; class Actinomycetes; order Kitasatosporales; family Streptomycetaceae; genus Streptomyces; species Streptomyces sp. NPDC093221. The sequence goes on from NZ_JBIVOA010000003.1 coordinate 141,713, forward strand.
CACGGCGACGGGACGCTGGCCGCCCTGGAGAAGCGGTGGCTGTCGGACGCCGTCGGCGCCCCGGTGCTCGGATGACCGTGCGGGACGACCCCGCGCAGGTCGACACGTACCAGCCGTCCGCGCGGCGGATCGAGCGCGAGCTGTACCGACGCGCCCGCGGCCGCCGCGCCCTGGTGGTGGCGAGCGTCAGCACCCTGGCGACCGCCGGGGTGCTGATCGGGCTGATCGTCAGTTCGCCCGGCTGGCAGCGCACCCGTGAGACGTTCCTCAACGGGCACTACGCGCGGCTCGCGCTGCCGGACGTACTCCAGGGCCTCTGGCTCAATCTGCGGCTGATGGTGGTGTGCGGCGCCGTCGTCTTGGTCGCGGGGCTGCTGCTGGCGGTCGTGCGCACCCTGCGCGGCCCGGTGTTCTTCCCGCTGCGCGCCCTGGCGACGGCGTACGTGGACTTCTTCCGCGGGCTGCCGCTGATCATCTGCCTGCTCGCGGTGGTCTTCGGCGTGCCCGCGCTGCGGCTGAGCGGCGTCACCAACGACCCCGTGCTCCTCGGCGGCCTGGCGCTCTGCCTGACGTACACCGCCTATGTCGCCGAGGTGTTCAGGGCCGGCATCGAGACCGTCCACCCGAGCCAGCGCGCCGCGGCCCGCTCGCTCGGCCTCAGCAGCGCGCAGACGATGCGGTACGTGGTGCTGCCGCAAGCCGTGCGCCGCGTGGTGCCGCCGCTGCTCAACGACCTGGTGTCGCTCCAGAAGGACACCGGCCTGGTGTCGATCGCGGGCGCCGTGGACGCCGTGTACGCGGCGCAGATCATCGCCAGCCGCGACTTCAACTACACGCCGTACGTGGTCGCGGGGCTGATCTTCGTCGCGCTGACCATCCCGATGACGCGGTTCACCGACTGGGTGACGGCCAGGATGAACCGGCGGCAGTCGCAGGGAGGCGTCGTATGAGCGGCACGGGCGGGGACCGGCTCGCCAAGGACGTACCGCCCCAGGCGCGGGACCTGGCCGATACGGACCGGAGCCGGGACACGCCCGTGCTGCGGCTGGAGTCGGTCCGCAAGACGTACGGCTCCTCCGTCGTTCTGCGGGACATCGCGCTCGACGTGCCCGCGCACACGGTCACGGCGCTGATCGGCGCGTCCGGCTCAGGGAAGTCCACGCTGCTGCGCTGCGCGAATCTGCTGGAGGAGATCGACGACGGCGCGATCTTCCTGGACGGCGAGGACATCACCGACCCGCGGGCCGACCAGGACGCGGTACGGCGCAGGATCGGCGTCGTCTTCCAGGCGTACAACCTGTTCCCGCACATGACGGTGCTGGACAACATCACGCTGGCGCCGCGCCGGGTGCACGGGGTGCCGCGGGGCGAGGCGGAGGAGCGGGCGCGGGAGCTGCTGGCCCGGCTGGGGCTCGCCGACCGGGCCGCGGAGTATCCGGACCGGCTCAGCGGCGGCCAGCAGCAGCGGGTGGCGATCCTGCGGGCGGTCGCGACCAGGCCGCGGCTGCTGCTTCTCGACGAGGTGACCGCGGCGCTCGACCCGGAGCTCGTCGGCGAGGTGCTGTCGGTGGTCCGCGACCTGAAGGAACAGGGCATGACGATGGTGATCGCCACCCATGAGATGGCGTTCGCCCGCGATGTCGCCGATCAGGTCTGCTTCCTGGACGCGGGCGTGATCCTGGAGCGCGGCACTCCCGCCGAGGTGTTCGGCGCCCCGGCCGAGCAGCGCACGCGGGACTTCCTGCGCCGGATCACGGAGGCGGGACGGCTGTGACGGCCGGGGCCGGGCGACCGGGTTCGGGGCGCCGGGTACCGGGTGGCACGGGTGGATCGGGTGGCGGGCGTCCGGGTCTCAGACCAGCTTCTTCGTGAGCAGCTCGAACTCCAGGTCGTCCCTGGTCGGCAGCCCGAAGCGCTCCTCGCCGTACGGGAAGGGGCTGGTCTGCCCGGTGCGCTGGTAGCCGCGGCGGACGTACCAGGCGATCAGGTCCTCGCGGACCGAGATCACCGTCATGTGCAGCTCGGCGACGTCCCACTCCTCGCGGGCGAACCGTTCGGCCTCGGCGAGGATCACCTTGCCGAGCCCGGCGCCCTGGAGCGCGGGCCGTACGGCGAACATCCCGAAGTACGCGTGGTCGCCGCGGTGTTCGAGCTGGCAGCAGGCCACCACCTCGTCGCCGGACTCCACCACCGTCAGCCTGCTGTCCGCGCCTTCGATGACGGCCAGCACGCCCTCGGGGTCGGTCCGCTGCCCCTGAAGGATGTCCGCCTCCGTCGTCCACCCCGCGCGGCTCGCGTCGCCGCGGTAGGCGGACTCGATCAGCCCGACCAGGACGGGGACGTCGTCGGGGGTGGCGGCGCGGAAGCGGGGAGCGGCGATATCCATGCGGGCAAGGCTATCCCCAGGTCCGGGCCACGCTCACGGGTCCTGCCGAGGTCTTCGCGGGCGGGCGGCGTCGGCGCGCGACGGGGCGCGTGTTCGACGTGGGGCAGGGCGCGTGTGCGGCGCGCGGAAGGGCGCGTGCTCGGCGCGCGGAAGGACACATGTGCTGCGCGCGGAAGGGCTTCGCGACAGGGCTGGTGCTCACAGCGCGGGGGCGGTCTCGCGCAGCGCCAGCTCGAAGCGCCGGACGCCTTCGGTGATCTCGACGGCGCCCGTGGTGTAGGCGAAGGTGATCCGTATGTACGGGGCGGGCGACTCGGCGGGGAAATAGGGGCGGCCGGGGGCGACGGCCACGCCCGCGCGGAGCGCGGCGCCGGTCAGCGCGGTCTCGTCGGTGCCGTCGGGCAGCCGCAGCCACAGGTGGTAGCCGCCGGTGGGCACCGGGTCGGGGACCAGTTCCGGCAGGCGGTGCCGGAGCGCGGCGAGCATGGCGTCGCGCCGCTCGCGCAGTGCGGTGGTGACGGCGCGCAGATGGCGCGGCCAGGAGGGCGCGCCGACGAGTTCCAGGGTCGCCTCCTGGAGGGGCCTGGGCACGAAGAAGCTGTCGACCACCTGGATGGCGCGCAGCCGTTCCATCACCGGGCCGCGGGCGATCAGCGCGCCGACGCGCAGATTGGGCGAGGTCGGCTTGGTGAGCGACGCGAAGTGGACGACGGTGCCGTACGGGTCCTCGGCGACCAGGGGCGGCGGCAGTGGGTCGCCGTGGCCGAGCCGCCGGGCGAAGTCGTCCTCGACCACGAAGGCGCCCGCCGCCCGCGCGATGTCGAGTACCTGGCGGCGGCGCCCGGCGGCGAGCACCGCGCCGGTCGGATTCTGGAAGAGCGGCTGGCAGAAGAAGACCCGCGCGCCGCTGGCCTCGAAGGCGTCGGCGAGCAGATCGGGCCGGACGCCGTCCGCGTCGAGCGGGACCGGCACCGGCCGCAGCCCCGCGGCGCGGGCGGCGGAGAGCGCGCCGGGGTAGGTGGGTGATTCGACGAGTACGGCGGAGCCCGGCGCGGCCAGCGCGCGCAGGGCCGTGGTGAGGGCGGCCTGCCCGCCGGAGGTGATCAGCACCTGGGCGGGCGGGACTCCCGCCTCGCGGCCGAACCAGTTCCGCAGCGCGGTGAGCCCTTCTAGCGGCGGCCGTTCCCAGGCACCGGGCCTGCGGGCGGCGCGGGCCAGCGCGGCGCCGAGCGCCCGCTCGGGCTGGAGGCCGGGGTGCAGATAGCCGCCGTTGAGGGGGATGACGCCCTGCGGCGGGCCGACCAGGCAGCCCAGCACTCCGGAGGCGTCGACCACGCGCGGTGCCACGTCCGGGTCCTCCGCGGTGAGCGCGACCTGCTGCCAGGAGGTGTCGACGGCGGTGGTGGTCGCCGTGCCCTCGGCGGCCCGGTAGGTGCCCGCGCCGGGCCGGGTGACGACCAGTCCCTGCGCGGCGAGCGTCGCCAGCGCCCGCGAGACCGTCACCGGGCTGACCCCGAACCGCTCGACCAGGGCCCGGCTCGACGGCAGTTTCGCTCCCGGTGAGAAGCGGTCCAGCTCTCCTCGGAGGGATTCTGCCAGCGCACTGGCACTGCTATCGTCATTCATGAAGGATAAGAATAGCGCTACTCCCTGCACCTCAGTAGCGGTCGCGGGCACCGCGCTCGCCTGTCTCGGTGTGGCCGCCTTTTCGCTCACCTTCCCTTCCACCCACTGGGCGCTGAGCGGATTCGGCGCCTGGTCGGCGGTGACGGTCCGGGCGGTCCTGGCCACCGCGGTCGCCGGGGCCTTCCTCGCGGCGGGCCGGGCGAAGGTGCCGGACCGGGAGCACTGGGCGGGCCTGGCCGTGGTCGCCTGCGGTGTCGTCATCGGCTTCCCGCTGCTGACCACCCTCGCGCTGCGCACCACCGACACCTCGCACGCCGCCGTCGTCGTCGGCGCGCTCCCGCTGTGCACCGCGGTGCTCGCGGCCGTGCGCACCGGCGCGCGGCCGTCCCGTACGTTCTGGATCGCGGCCGTCGCGGGCGCGGCGGTGGTCACCGCCTTCTCGCTCGGCGAGAGCGGCGGCGCGCCGACCGCCGGGGACGGCTTCCTCTTCGCCTCGCTGCTGGTCTGCGCCGCCGGTTACGTGGAGGGCGGGCGGCTGGCGTCGGTGCTGCCGGGCTGGCAGGTGGTCGGCTGGGCGCTGGTCGGTACGCTGCCGCTCACGCTGCCCGCCGCGGTCGTGTCGCTGTCGCTGGAGCCGGTACGGCTGACCGGCGAGTCGGTCGGCGGGCTGGTGTGGGTCTCGGTGGTGTCGCAGTTCCTCGGCCTGATGGTCTGGTACCGCGGCATGGCGGCGATCGGGGTGACCAGGGCCAGCCAGCTCCAACTCGCCCAGCCCGTGCTGACGTTGGTGTGGTCCGCCGCGCTGCTCGGTGAGCACCTGGGCCGCGCCACACTGCCCGCGGCGCTCGCCGTACTGGTCTGCGTGGCCGTCACACAGCGCTCCGGCGCCCGGCAGGCGCGGGAAGTACGCAGGTCGCGGGCCGCGGCGCGGGCGCGCGGGGCCGAGGCGCCGGACGCCGGCCCGGAGGCGTTGCGGTCGGGCGACGCGCACGAGATCGTGGCACACGGCGATCCGCGACGGCGCGCGCCGCGGTGACACGCTCCCCCGACTACCCCGATGCGCTCGGGTGTGCGCCCTCGGACCTGGGCAGTTCTCCTGGGACCGCCGAACAACCGTCCGGCGGTCCGGTCGTCACGGACTGGACCGGGCCGGTCGTCACGGACCGGACCTGAACGGACCGGACCGGACCGGACCGGCCGAGGGTCACCGCACGGACCGGGGCGCGCCGAAGAGGCGTGAGGATGAGGGGGAGGACGGCATGCACGGACCACCGCTGGTGGCCTGGCTGCTCGTGGCGCTCAGCACCGTCGCCGCGGTCGCGTGCCTGCTGCGCCGCGAAGCGCGCGACGAGGCGGTGATGGCGGCGGGCATGGCGGTGATGGCCGTCCCGATGTCCGTCCTCGACCCGCGGCCGTGGGGGACGCCGCTGTTCGCCGTCGTCCTCGGCGTGGTCTTCGCGTTGGCCGGGGTACGGGCGCTGCTGCTGGTCCGGCGGCCCGGCCACCATCTGCACCACTCCGTGTGCTCGGCCGCGATGGTCTACATGGCCGTGGCGATGGGCGGGGCGGCGTCGGCGCACGGCGGCCACGCCGAGCACATGGCGGCCACCGGCGCGGGCACCCCGCTGCTCACCGGCCTGCTGCTGCTCTACTTCGCGGGCTACGTCCTGCGCAGCGGCACCACCCTGGTCGTGCTCCCGGCGCAGGCGCACGGCGCGCCGGGCGGCGGCCCGCTGATATCCACCGGCCAGGCGGAAGGAGGCGCGGGCGGCGGCCGGGACCGTGTCCCGCTGCGGCACGCGCCGGAGGTCGCGGCGGCCTGCCGGGTGGCGATGGCGCTGGGGATGTTCGCGATGCTGCTGACCCTGTGACGGACTCGCTGCCGTGAGTCATGCGTCACATCGGGTCGTGGTCCGTCCCCCGTGCACCGCGCGCCTCCTAGGCTGATCACCATGACGGTCCCGTTCGTGCTGCTGATTCTCGGCGCACTTGCGGCGGCGATGGCGCCGCGTCTGCTGTCCCGTGCCAAGTGGCCGGAACGCGAACCGGTGCTGGCCCTGTGGGTCTGGCAGTGTGTGGTCGCCGCCGTACTGCTGTGCTGCGTGCTGGCCATGGCGCTCTCCGCCTCGGCCGCCTGGGCCGCGGTCCGCGGCAATCTCTTCGCGTTCGCCCCGAGCGGTGTGGTCGACGCCTACGCGCTGTCCGAGTACGGCCGCTGGGCCGGGACCATCGCCGTCCTGCTCGCGCTCGGCGGGGTGTGGACCGCGGCGATGCTCACCCGCGAGGTGCGCGGCACACGGTCGCGGCGCAAGCAGCGCCGCGCGGAACTCCGCGTGCGCGCGCCCCGGCTGCCCGGCGAGACCGTCACGCCCGGCGAGCGCCTGGTGGTCCTGGAGGACGCCCGCTCCGACGCCTGGTGGCTGTCCGGCGCCGAGCCCCAACTGGTCATCACCACGGCCGCGCTGCGCCGCCTGAAGGGCCGCCAACTGGACGCCGTGCTGGCCCACGAGCAGGGACACGTACGCGCCAGGCACGACGTGCTGCTGCACTGCTCGGGCGCGCTCGCGGGCGGCTTCCCGCAGGTGCCGGTCTTCGCCGCCTTCCGTGACCAGGTGCACCACCTGGTGGAACTGGCGGCCGACGACACCGCCTCGCGCCGCTTCGGCCGCCTCACCACCGCCCTCGCGCTGGTCGAACTCAACGCGGAACGCGGTGTCTTCGGCCCCTGCCCCACGCCGCTCGCCGCACTGCCCGGCCGCGTGCACCGGCTGCTCGATCCCGCGCCCCGGCTGCCGCTCGGCCAACGGGTGCGGATGACGGCCTTCGCGCTGCTGGTCCCGGCCGTCCCGCTGCTGATCGCTTTCGGCCCCGGCCTCGGCGCGCTGACCTGAGCGGCGGCGGGAGAGGCGGGGCCATGGCCGTCAAAGGCGTGATGTTCGACTTCTCCGGCACCCTGATGCGGGTCGAAGCGGCCGAGTCCTGGCTGCGGTCGGCGCTCACCGCCGAGGGGGTCACGGCCACCGACGACGAGGTCGCGGCGTACGCCGGAACGCTGGAGCGGGCGGGCGCGCTGCCCGGCGGCGGACCGCCCGAGCGGATTCCGCCGCGATTGGCGGCGGCCTGGGCCCGGCGCGACACCAGCGCGGCCGAGCACCGGGCGGCGTACGGCGGCCTGTCCCGTACCGTCGCGCTCCCCTGGGATGTGCACGACACGCTCTACGACCGGCACATGGCGCCCGCCGCGTGGAATCCGTACCCCGACACCGAGCGCGTGCTGCGGGCCCTGCGGGACCGGGGCGTGCCGGTGGCGGTGGTGAGCAACATCGGATGGGATCTGCGGCCGGTCTTCGGGGAGCACGGGCTGGACGAGTTGGTGGACGTCTTCGCGCTGAGCTTCGAGCACGGCGTCCAGAAGCCGGACGAGCGGCTGTTCCGGATCGCCTGCGACGGGCTCGGACTGGAGCCCGCGGACGTCGCGATGGTGGGCGACAGCCGTGCGGCGGACGGCGGCGCCGCCGCGCTGGGCTGCCCGGTGTTCCTGGTGGACCATCTGCCGGTGACGGCACGTCCCGACGCGCTGCTCGGCGTCCTGGACCGACTGGGCTACCGACTGGGCTGATGCGGCGCCGCGCACCGTACGCGCCGAGCGTTCATGAACCGGCCGCTGAAGGGGCAAGCGCTTTCAGGACACGAGCCTCGATGACAAGCGCTTTCGGGATCGGCGCCGGTCCCGGCGATCCCCCGCGCCGCCGGGCCCGGCACCATCCCCCGTTTCCCGGACAGGGCGAAGCCCGCCGGGTTGCGCTGAGTATATTGGCTCGCAGCCAGTCAACGCAGGAGTAAATAATGTCCCCTCGGAGCGCATCGGTCAATGAAGCTATGCGTCAGCGTTCCCGGGAACGGTTGCTCCAGGCAACCGTGGAGCTGGTGGAGGAACGCGGCTACGCGGCCACCACGCTGGCGGACATCACCCAGCGGGCCGGGTCGGCACGCGGCCTGGTCTCGTACTACTTCGCGGGAAAGCGCGAACTGTTGCAGTCCGCCGTGCACCGGCTGATGCACATGGAACTGGCCGCCGCGCTGGACCGCGAGCCGCGGTCGGAGGACGGCCAGGAACGGATGGCGCGGGCCATCGACGCGATCCTCGGCCTCACGCAGACGCACACCACCTTGATGCGTACGCACATGGCGTCGATCCTCCAGGCGGAGGGTTTCATCCAGTGCCCGGAGCAGCAGAAGCTCGCGGCGCTGCTGAGCCAGGCGGTGGACGGCGCGGGAATCGTGTCGGGACCCGAGGGTCCGGAGGCGGAGTACCGGCTGCTGCGCGCGCTGCTGATGGGCGCGACCGTGGCGCTGCTGCTGCCGGGCGCTCCGATGCCGCTGTCGCGGCTGCGGGCCGAACTCTTCGAGCGGTACGGGCTGGAGTGGACGCTGGGGGTGCCGCCGAAGGACTGCGCGGTGGCACCCGCGAAGGCCGGCGCGGGCGGGGACGGGGGCGGCGGGGACGGCGGGGACCGGCGACCGGTGGGCTGAAACCGTGCGCCTCGACCGGGCGCCGGGTGCGGCGCTCTGCCGCGACGCGTCCGGAGGGCGCATGCTGGTGACATCCCGCCGAAGGGAGCACCGTCGTGTTACGCGTCGCAGTCGTCGGTTCGGGTCCGAGCGGGGTGTACACCGCGGACGCGCTCACCCGTCAGGAGTCGGTGCCGGATGTCGCGGTTGACGTGCTCGACCGGTTGCCGTGCCCGTACGGCCTGGTCAGATACGGTGTCGCGCCCGACCACGAGAAGATCAAGTCTCTCCAGGGCAGCCTGCGCAAGGTGCTGGAGGACCCGCGGGTCCGCTTCCTCGGCAACGTCGGCGTGGGGCCCGCGCCGCTGACGCCGGAGCGGCTGCTCGGTCTGTACCACGCGGTGGTCTACTGCGTGGGCGCCGCGACCGACCGCAGACTGGGCGTGCCCGGCGAGGAGTTGCCCGGCAGCTACTCGGCGACCCGCTTCGTGTCCTGGTACAGCGCGCACCCCGACGAGCCGCCGGACGGCTTCGCGCTGCGGGCCCGCTCGGCCGTGGTCATCGGCGTGGGGAACGTCGCGGTCGACGTGGCGCGCGTGCTGGCCCGGCGCGCGGACGAACTGCGGCGCACCGACGTACCGGAGGCGGCGCTGCGGGCGCTCGCCGACAGCCGCGTCACCGACATCCACATGGTGGGGCGGCGCGGGCCCTCGCAGGCGAAGTTCACCACCAAGGAGCTGCGTGAGCTGGGCGCGCTGGCCGACACCGATGTGATCGTGCGCGAGGACGAGTTGGCGCTCGACCCGGCATACGCCGACTCCTCCGGTCTGCCGACTGCGGCCCGGCGCAATGTGGAGGTGCTGCGCTCGTGGGCCGCGCAGCCGCCGCGGGGACGGCCGCGCCGACTCCATGTGCGGTTCTTCCTGCGCCCCACCGCGTTCCTCGCCGACGAGGCCGGGCGGGTGCGCGCGGTCCGTTTCACCCGAACGGGTCCTGACGGGAGCGGCGGTGTGTCCGATACAGGCGGCGGCGAGGAGATCGACGCGGGACTCGTCCTGCGCTCGGTCGGCTATCAAGGGGTGCCGCTGCCCGGCCTGCCCTTCGACCCTCGGGGCGCGGTGGTGCCGAACGACGCGGGCCGCGTGCTGCGCGACGGTACGCCCTCCCCCGGCGAGTACGTGGCGGGCTGGATCAAGCGCGGACCGACCGGTGTGATCGGCACCAACCGGCCGTGCGCCAAGGAGACCGCGGCGGCGCTGATCGCCGACGCGCCGGGTCTGCTGACGCGAGAGCTGTCGGCCGATCCGCTGGCCGGGCTGCGGGCCGCGGGCGTACGGCCGGTCGCCTGGCGGGGCTGGCTGGCGATCGAGGCGGCGGAGGCGGAGTGGGGCCGTTCCCTGGACCGGGGGACGGTCAAGATCCCCGACTGGGAAGGGCTGTTGACGGCGGCGGGCCACTCGTCGTCGCCGCCCGCCGAGGGACCGGCCTGACGCCCCGTCACGGACGGGACGGATCGAGGCGCGTCGAATCCAGCCACTCGAAATCCGGGCACTCGAATCCGGGCACTCGAATCCAGGGACTCGGATACAGGCACTCGGATACAGACTTTGGATCCAGGTACCCCACGCCCCACGGTCAGCCGTCGAGCCGGGCCGCCTGGCGGGCCGCCGCGTCGAGGACGCGGTCGAGCAGACCGGGGAAGAGCGCTTCGAGGTCGTCCGTGCGCAGCGCGTTCATCTTGGAGGTGCCGCGGTAGATCTGGCTGATGACGCCCGCCTCGCGCAGCACCCGGAAGTGGTGCGTGGTCGTGGACTTGCTGACCGGCAACGGCACGTCGGAGCAGGCCACTTCACCGTGGGCCGCGGCCAGATTGCGGACCACGATCAGCCGCATCGGGTCGGACAGCGCGTGCAGCACCTCTTCGAGCCGGATTTCCCCGGTGCCGGGGTGCTCCAGCGCGCGCCCGGCGGCGGCCGGGGCGTCGGCACCCGCGGCCGGCGCCGATGACGACGGTGCCGATGCCGGTGGCGCGTGGGACGTAATCGGGAGTGTCATGAACGTCATATTACGATACCCGTCGTAGTTTGACGTCTGCCGTACTACGGCGTCTATCGTAGAAGCCGTCACCAGTGCGCGGCGACAGGCCCCGACCGGTGGAGCCCCGCGACGGAGTCCGACGACGAGGAGAGTGCCGTGAGCGCGCTGTTCGAGCCCTTCACCCTGCGGTCCGTGACCATTCCCAACCGGGCCTGGATGGCGCCGATGTGCCAGTACTCGGCGGCGACCGAGGGGCCCGACGAGGGAGCGCCCGGCGACTGGCACTTCGCGCACTACGCGTCGCGGGCGGTCGGCGGCGCCGGACTGATCCTGGTCGAGGCGACCGCGGTCAGCCCCGAGGGCCGGATCAGCCCCGCCGACCTCGGCATCTGGAACGACCACCAGGTGGCGGCCTTCAGCCGGATCACCCGCTTCCTCAAGGACCACGGCACCGTGCCCGGCATCCAGATCGGCCACGCCGGACGCAAGGCGTCCACGGACCGGCCGTGGGCGGGTGGCGGCCCGCTGGGCGCGGACGAGCGCGGCTGGCAGCCGGTGGCGCCGAGCCCGGTGGCGTTCTCCGACGAGTCCAAGGTGCCGACCGAGCTGTCGGAGGCGGACATCAGGGACGTCGTCGGGCAGTTCGTGGCCGGGGCCCGGCGCGCGCTCGCGGCGGGCTTCGAGGTGCTCGAACTGCACGGCGCGCACGGTTATCTGATCGGCGAATTCCTCTCACCGCACAGCAACCACCGCACCGACGGCTACGGCGGCGCCTTCGAGAACCGGATCAGGTTCGCGCTGGAGACGGTCGACGCCGTGCGCGAGGTCTGGCCGGAGGAACTGCCGCTGTTCTTCCGCATCTCGGCCACCGACTGGCTGGAGGACGGCGGCTGGACGGCGGACGAGACGGTCCGCTTCGCCAAGGAACTGCTCGTGCGCGGGGTCGACCTGCTCGACGTGTCCACGGGCGGGAACGCCGCGGGCGTACACATTCCGCTCGGCCCCGGCTACCAGGTGCCCTTCGCGGCCCGCGTGAAGGCCGAGACCGGTCTGCCGGTGGCGGCCGTCGGCGAGATCACCCACCCCCGGCAGGCCGAGACGATCCTGTCCACCGGCCAGGCCGACGCCGTCCTGCTCGGCCGCGAACTGCTGCGTACGCCGAACTGGCCGCTGCACGCCGCCCGTGAGCTGGGCTCCGAGGTGGCGGTGCCGCAGCAGTACGGGCGGGCCTTCCGCCGGGCCGGTATCTGACCGGTCCTGCCCGGCGTCATCGGCGGCGTCGTTGCGCGGGCGGGTCCGATCCCCGTCCGCGGCACGGCCGTTGAGCCAGTAGAGTGACGGACCGTGACAGCGCGACCATTGAACGAGATCGTCGAAGCGGGCTGGGCGAAGGCGCTCGAACCGGTGGCGGACCGGATCGCGGCGATGGGGGACTTCCTCCGCGCCGAGATCGCCGCGGGGCGTACGTACCTTCCCTCCGGTGCGAACGTACTGCGCGCGTTCCAGCAGCCCTTCGACGACGTGCGGGTGCTGATCGTCGGGCAGGACCCGTATCCGACCCCGGGGCACGCGGTGGGACTCAGTTTCTCCGTCGCGCCGGACGTACGGCCGCTGCCGGGCAGTCTGGAGAACATCTACCGCGAGCTGGGCTCCGACCTGGGGCTGCCGCGGCCGTCCAACGGGGATCTCACGCCGTGGACCCGGCAGGGTGTGCTGCTGCTCAACAGGGCGCTGACCACCGCTCCCCGGCGGCCCGCCGCGCACCGCGGCAAGGGCTGGGAAGAGGTCACCGAGCAGGCGATCAGGGCGCTCGCCGCCCGGGGCCGTCCGCTGGTCTCCGTGCTGTGGGGCCGGGACGCCCGCAATCTGCGGCCGCTGCTCGGGCAGTTGCCCGCCATCGAGTCCTCGCACCCCTCCCCCATGTCGGCCGACCGCGGCTTCTTCGGCTCACGGCCCTTCAGCCGCGCCAATGATCTGCTGGTCCGGCAGGGTGCGCAGCCGGTCGACTGGCTCCTTCCCTGACATGTCTTGACGGTACTCTGCCCGGGTGACGACGCATCCCAATACTCCGGCGGGCTGGTACGCCGACCCGCAAGGCACTCCGAATCTGCTCCGCTACTGGGACGGCAAACAGTGGACGGAGCACACGAACCCCGGCCAGATTCCGCAGCAGCAGCAAGGCGGCGGCAACGCGTGGGAGGTGAATGTCAGCGGCGCCCCCGACCCGTCCAAGGTCCAGCGCCAGGTGCAGCAGCAGGCCGGGATAGCGCCGACCTCGTTCGGCGGCGGCACCCTGTTCACCGAGCCGATCCTGGTGGTGAACCAGAAGGCCAAGCTGATCGAGCTGGTCAACGAGTACAGCGTCTTCGACCAGCAGGGCCGTACCCTCGGCTCGGTCGTCGAGATCGGGCAGAGCACGGCGAAGAAGGTGCTGCGCTTCGTCTCCAGTGTGGACCAGTTCCTGACCCACAAGCTGGAGGTCAGGGACGCGCAGGGGCAGCCGCAGTTGGTGCTCACCCGGCCCGCGAAGTTCATCAAGTCCAAGGTGCTGGTGCACCGCTCGAACGGTGAGCCGCTCGGCGAGATCGTGCAGCAGAACGCCTTCGGCAAGATCAAGTTCGCGTTCATGTACAACGGCCAGCAGATCGGTGCCATCAAGGCCGAGAACTGGCGGGCGTGGAACTTCGCCATCGTGGACCACACGGAGACGGAGATCGGCCGGATCACCAAGACGTGGGAGGGCCTGGCCAAGACCATGTTCACCACGGCGGACAACTACGTCCTCCAGATCCACCGGCCGCTGGCCGACCCGCTGCTGAGCATGGTCGTCGCCTCGGCGCTGACCGTGGACACCGCGCTCAAGCAGGACTCGCGCGGGCTCGGCTGATCCGTGCCCGCTTCCGCTGACTGGGTGCTCGGGATCGACTCCGGCGGTTCCGGCGTGCGGGTGGCCGTCGCCCGCGCCGACGGCACCGAGGTGTCCGCGCCCGCCGTCTCGGCCCGCCCGGCCGTGACCGGCGAGCGCGGGATCGACGCCGCGAGCCTGCTCGACCAGGTCGTGCCCCTGGTGAACGGCCTGCTGGACAAGGCCGGGGCCGGCACGCTGGCCGCCGCATGCGTCGGCGCGGCCGGTATGGCCACACTCGGCACCGACCTGCGCGCCGTGCTGCCCGACGCCCTGGCCGCAGCCTTCGGGGTGGAGTCGCTGGCGCTGGCCGGTGACGCGGTGACCGCGTACGCGGGCGCGCTCGGTCTGCGGCCGGGCGTCGTCGTCGCCGCGGGGACCGGCATGATCGCGCTCGGCACCGCGGCCGACGGCCGCGGCTGGCTGCGCGCGGACGGCTGGGGCCATCTGCTGGGCGACGCGGGCGGCGGGTCCTGGATCGGCCGCGCGGGCCTGGACGCGGCGATGCGCGCGCACGACGGCAGGGCGGGCGGCTCCACGGCGCTGCTGGCCCGCGCGGAGGACCGTTTCGGGCCGCTCGACGGGATGCCCGCGCGGCTCTACCCGCGACCCGACCGGCCCGCCGTGCTGGCCTCGTTCGCGCCCGACGTGGCCGCCTGTGCCACGGGGGGCGATCCGGTGGCCTCCGGCATCCTGCGGGCCGCCGCGACGCACATCCTGGAGTCGGCGGCTGCCGTACGGCCGGACGCCGCCGCGGTGGACGTGGCGCTGACCGGTGGCCTGTTCAAGATGGGTGAGCCGCTGCTCGGGCCGCTGCGTGAGCGGGCCGGGCGGATGCTGCCGGACGCCAGGCTCGTACCGGCGGCCGGTGATCCGCTGGACGGCGCGCTGCTGATCGCGGGGGCCCTGCACCGGGACGCGCTGCCGCTTCCGGCCGACCCCGCGCTGCTGCGGCTCGTCTCCCGTGCCGCACCGGCCCGTTCGCGTACCGCACCGGTTCGTTCCGGTGCCGACGCGGCGCGTTCCGGCACAGCTCAGACTCGTTCGATGACCGAACGTGAGCGGTGAAAGGGACAGATCAGGACAGGTCTGCCGCGGCTCCGACCCGGCCGAACATCCAGGCGCCCCAAGGCGTTAGCATGCGTCGCCATGAGCACTGCCACAGGGCCCGCCTCCGGCCTTCCCGTTCGAATGCCGCGCCCGCGCCAGCCGGGACGTCACCGCCGACCGGAGGCGCTGGCCGCGCCCGAGGGCGCGCCGGTGCTGGTTCTGGCCGTCCCCGGCACTCCCACCTCCGCCGCGCTCAGTCTGGCGGAGGAGGTCGTGAGCATCGCCCGCTCCGAGCTGTCGGGACTCGATCCGCGGATCGGCTTCGTCGACGGTGAGGACGGCGCGGAGACCGAATTCCCGGCGCTGCGCGGCGTCCTGGCCGCGATCGCGGACGAGCGGTCGGGGGAGGACACCGCGGCCGTCGTCGTCCCGCTGCTCGCGGGACCCGAGGCTTCGGTGCTGCGCAGGATTCGGCAGGCCATCGCCGACACCAAGGCGCAGGTGGAGCTGACCGACGTCCTCGGTCCGCACCCGCTGCTCGCCGAGGCGCTGCACGTCCGGCTCGCCGAGGCGGGTCTGGCCCGCGCCGACCGCGCCCGGCTGTTCACCGTGGCGACCGCGGCCGACGGGATCATCCTGGCGACCGTCGGCGGCGAGGAGGCGGCGCAGGCCGCGGGTGTGACCGGGCTGCTGCTGGCCGCGCGGCTCGCCGTGCCGGTGCTGGCCGCCGCGCTCGACGAGGACGGCTCCATCGCACGGGCGGCGGAGCAACTGCGCTCCTCCGGCTCCGGCCGGCTCGCGCTCGCCCCGTGCCTGATCGGCCCGGAGATCGCGCCGCAGCTCCTGCACACCGCCGCGGCGGAGGCGGGCTGCTCGGGCGCCGACGCGCTCGGCCCGTACCCGGCGGTCGGCAAGCTGGTGGTCACGCATTACGCGGGCGCGCTGGGCATCGCGATGCAGCAGCAGGAGAGCGCGCCCTCGCACTGAACGAGGCGGCGCGTCGACACGGCGACGACAACGGCGCGGGCGGGCGGTCCTGTCGAAGGACCGCCCGCCCGCGCCGTTTCCCGTCATGCGGGCCGCGCTGCCCGCCGCCGCGGTGTCAGGGCCGGGCGAAGAGCACGCAGGACACGGCGGGCAGCGCCAGCGAACCGGCCTGCTTGGGGATGCCGGTGCCCGGGTCGACGTCGAACCAGGTGACGTCGCCGGAGCGCTCGTTGGCCGCGTACAGCCGGGTGCCCGACGGGTCGAGGGTCAGGTGGCGCGGCCAGTCGCCGCCGCAGCTCACGGTGTCGAGCAGTTCCAGCCGCTCCCCCGTCTCGTCCAGGGCGAGCACCGCGATGCTGTTGTGGCCGCGGTTGGCGGCCCAGGCGAAGCGGCCGTCGGGCGAGACGACCAGTTCCGAGGGGTAGTTCTCGCCTTCGGTGCCGTCGGGGAGCACGCGGACCTCGGCGAGCGGGCGCAGGCTGCCGATGGAGGGGTCCCAGCGGCAGACGGTGACGACGGAGTCGAGTTCGTTCATCACATAGGCGTGGTGGCCGGCCGGGTGGAAGGTGAGGTGGCGCGGGCCGATCCCGGAGCGCAGTCCCAGCTCGCGCTCGATCTCCAGCTCGCCGCTGTCGGTGTCCAGTTCGCAGACCCGCACCGAGTCGGTGCCGAGGTCGACGCTGACCGCCCAGCGTCCGCTGGGGTCGGTCAGCACGGCGTGGGCGTGCGGCCCGGTCTGGCGCTCGGGGTGGGGGCCGTCGCCCTCGTGCTCCAGCAGTGAGCGCAGTCCGCCGAGCGCGCCGTCCTCGCCGATGGACAGGACGCTGACGCTGCCGGGCTCCGCGTAGTTGGCCGTGAGCAGGTGGCCGCGGTGGACGGCGAGGTGGGTGGGCCAGCCGCCGTGCACCTGCACGGGCGCGCCGAGCAGCCGGGGCGCGGCCGGGTCCGCGAGCGAGAACGCGGCGGCGGTGCCCTCCGGCTCGGTCTCGCCGACCGTGTAGAGCGTCCGCCCGTCGTCGGACAGGGCGAGGAAGGACGGATTCTGCACCTCGGCGTTGTCGCCGAGCGCGGTGAGCGCTCCCGTGTCCGGGTCGACGGCGGCCGTGGTGAGCCCTCGCCCGCCCGCCGAAGTGAACGACCCGATGTAAACGTGCCCGGCCACTGCCGTACCTCTTCCGCCTGATGTCTGTACGGCGGCTGAGATTAGTACCTGACGGCGGCCGCGTCGCCCCCGGGTCCCACTGGTCAGGCGGCGAGCGGCGCCCGGGGGTCGGCGTGCAGGGGGGCGGCGAGGTCGGTGAGCGCCGTTTCCAGGACCCGCAGGTGGCCGAGCGCGCGTTCGGCGTGCGGATGTCCCACGCCGTCCCGGGGCGTTTCCGGCCGCGGTTCCGGTGCCTCGACACCGCGTACGACCAGGCGGCGCACGGCGTCCTCGACCCGTCGGCAGGCGGCCGACAGCCGCTCGTCGTGGCCCGCTTCGGGGTGGGCGACGACCTCGGCGAGGCCGCGCACCTGGTGGGCGCAGGCGTCGAGGAGGCGCAGTACGTGACCGGCCCGCGCTCTGCGGGCCCGCAGGGGGCTCAGCGGGTGCACCAGCGGCGCCAGGCAGGCGCGTACCCGGCCGAGTACCAGGTCCAGTTCGGCGGCGCGTCCCGCCAGGTCGGCGCCGGGTTCACCGGCGAGGTGCCGGGCGGCCTGCGCGGTGAAGTCGCGTACGGATTCCAGGGCGCGCTGGATCCAGGCGTCGGTGGCGGCGTGCGTGGTGACCGGCAGCACCAGCAGCACGGCGAGGGCCGCCCAGAGCGCGCCCGCCCCGGTCTCCTCAAGGCGCAGCAGGAGCAGCGCCGGGTGCAGGACGCCGAGCAGCCCGTAGAGGGAGCCGGCCATGACGGTGACGAAGAAGGTCATCCAGGAGTAGGAGACGGCCGCGCTGTAGAAGATGCCGAAGACGCACACCGCGACGAGGACGGCGGACGGTACGGGGGCGCCGTGCAGGGGAAGGGCGAGGGCGAATCCGGCCACGATGCCGAGCGCGGTGCCGAGCACGCGGCGGAAGCCGCGCACCAGGGTCTCGCCGCGCGACGCCGTGTTGACGAAGATCCACCAGGAGGTGGCGACCGCCCAGTACCAGCGGTCCTGCGACAGTGCCTGGCCGAGCGCGAGGGCTCCGGCCGCGGCGGTCGCGGCCTGGACGGCCTGCCGGGTGGTCGGCCTGCGCAGACCGGGCGGTTGGACAAGAGATATGGCCGGTACGGGAGCGGCGCCGCGTTCGTAGCACCACAGGCCGAAGCGGACGGTGGCGGCGACGGCGAGGCTGAGGCCGATCGCCGCGTACAGCTCGGGGAGTTCGGCCGGTACGGCGTGCAGGAACTGCGCGATGAAGAACATCATGAAGCCGAAGACGCCGAGCGCGTGGCCGCGGGCGCCCCAGCGGCGGACGTAGACCCCGGCGAGGACGACAGCGACGAAGGCGGCGTCGCGGGCGAGCGGGTACGGGTGCAGCCAGGCCGCGGCGGTGAGCACCGGCAGTCCGGTCAGGGGCATCAGGGCGGTGGTGACCGCCTGCTGGCCGACGCGGGGGTCGGCGACGACGAAGAAGGCGAGCAGCGCGGCGAGACCGCCGCCGCACATCGCGGGCAGCGGAAATCCGGCCAGGCCCGCCGCGGTGACGGCGAGCGCGATGCCGAGGACGGCGCGGGAGGCGTGGCGCAGCCGCGCGCGGCCCGGATCCGGTGCGACGAACAACTTCTTCACGTGTGCGGTTCCACCCCTGTCCGGTACGGGTGCCCGGCGGCGGTCGGCGCCGGACATGGCAAAGGCGTTGCGGAGGACCGCAACGCCATCGTCACCACCAGGAAAGCACCCGAGCGGGCAGTGGCTCAAACTGGTCGCTCGGCGCTGTGCCATTGGTACGGTGAGGGTGTCCTGTCATCGACCATGAGGAGACCAGTGGCCCATGGCCGTCGACGCACTGGACACCCGCATCCTGCGGCTGCTGCTGGAGCAGCCGCGCACCAGCGTCCGTGAGTACGCCCGCATACTCGGCGTGGCCCGCGGCACCCTCCAGGCCCGGCTCGACCGGCTGGAGCGGGACGGGGTGATCACCACGGCGGGACCACGCGTGTCGCCTGCCGCGCTGGGCCACCCGGTGCTGGCCTTCGTGCGGATCGAGGTGACGCAGGGGCGCCTGGACGACGTGGGCGAAGCGCTCGCGGCCGTGCCGGAGATCATCGAGGCGCTCTCGATCACCGGCGGCGGGGATCTGCTCACCCGGGTCGCGGCCCGCGACAACGCCCATCTGGAGGACATCATCCAGCGGCTGATCCAACTGCCGGGCGTGGTCCGCACCCGTACGGAGATCGCCCTGCGCGAGCGGGTCCCGTACCGCGTGCTGCCGCTGGTGGAGGCCGTGGGCCGCAGCGCGGCGACCCGACGCCAGGGCGGACCGGGCGGCAGGGCGGCCGGGGCCTCGGGGCCCGGCGCCGGATCGGGCGACGGATCAGGCGGTGGCGCTCAGCGGGCGACCCGGTAGCCCTTCACCGCCGGGCGACACCCCCAGCGACCGCGCCCGATACGCAGGCGGCAGATCGTAGGCGTACGCGAGCCGCCGTGGCCGCGGCTGGCTGGATCACGACATCCCGGGCACCCCGCGAAAGAGGCCCACGCGTCCGCGCGGCGCGCCGCGGCCGTGATGCCCGAGGCCAACGCCCGGTACCCCGCACCGTACGGCTCGTGCCGCCCGCCCCAAGGGCCTCTCGTGTCTCCCGCCCTCTGGCGGACGCGCGTAGAAGCGCGCATCATGGCCGTGTTCCACCATCACTGCCGACCCATCCGACGCACACCTTGTCATGGGCATGCAATTCTCCCGGCGTCCCCACATGCCCCGGAATCCCCACAGGACCCGCGCCGCCCTCAGTACTCGCAGTACCCGAACCCCCCACCGTCCCCCCACACATCGAGCGCACCACGCACCTCGCACATCCGCGCGATTCACGCCACACCGCCCCACCGCCTCGCGGCCCCGCCCGTCGCCCCACCTCCCCCGCGAGCGCGCGCATCCCGGACGCCGAACGCCCAGCACTGCCGCCGTCCCCACCGGCGGCCCCGTGTCACGTGTCACGCATGGCGCGGCACGCACCTTGTGTTGTCATGCGCAGGTCACAACGCCTGCGCGCGAGCGAAGGGAATCGACATGGCTTGCGGATCGACCAGTCTCTGGGCAGGTGAGACCACCTGGTTCTGCTGCGGCAGCGCCTGGGGCCCCTGCGGCAGCACCGGCACCGGTGCCTGCGGCACCTGCCAGTCCAACGCCCACCAGGCGGCGTGGCCGAACGCCTCCCAGGCGTGCTTCGACATCACCCGGCCCGACCTGTGCGGTGAGACGATCGCGCGCCGCGGCTGCGGCTCGGTGATGAACGTCAAGCACCAGTGCTCCGGCGCGACGGTCTGCGTCACGGTCTCCGACTGCGGACCGCGCACCAAGAGCTTCTGCGGCGAGTCCGCGTGCTGCAACGGCGTCTGCCGCACCAACCGGGTCATCGACCTGACCCCGGCCGCGTTCTCCGCGATCGGCAATCTCAGCTCCGGCAAGCTCCCCGTCTACATCTACGAGTGAGGAGGACCGACATGAGCCACGACCAGAATCCCGCGGGCCGCGGCCGGATGGACCGCCGGCGCTTCCTCACCACCGCCGCGCTCGGCGGTGCGACCATCGTCGGCGCCACGGCGCTCGGCGGTATCGACGCGGACGCCGCCTTCGCCGCGCCGATGCCGTCGCTCGACCCGGCGATCTCCAAGTCGGCGTTCGCCGAGGGCCGGATCACCGCGATCAACGGCACCGTGCTGGAGGTCGCCGGCTCCTACGGCGACCAGCACCTCATCCAGCTCACCAACGCCACCAGCGTCTGGAAGCTGCGCCCCACCACCGCGGCGGAGATCAAGGTCGGCGACGGCCTGTACGCGCGCGGTGTCGACATGCCCGACGGCACCATCGCGGCCGACGCGGTGTGGGTCAACATCGTGAATCTCTTCTGCGAGATCCAGGGCATCGCCAAGGACCGGCTGCACCTCACGCACGGCAACAACCACGCCGTCGTGGGCCGGATCGTCACCGAGACGACCACCGCCTCGTACCTGGGCGGCGCGCTCACCTCGGACCTGTCGCGGGTGCGGATCGGGCAGTCGGCGCAGATCCTCGGCGCCTGGCGTCCCGAGGACGACACCGTCGACATCGCCCGCGTGACCGTCGGCCACTAGGAGGGAGCGCGATGATCTCCGTCATCCCGAGTCTGGCGCCGCTGCTGTGCGGGGTCCTGCTCGCCGTGACCGGCGCGCCGAAGCTCTTCGGCCGCCGTACGGCCCAACTGGCCGCGAACACCGTCCTGGTGCGGGTCCTGGGCAACGGCCACCGCGCCACCAGGGCACTGCGCGCGGTGGGCGCGGTCGAGCTGCTGATCGCGGCGGCGCTGCTCGCCGTTCCCGAGGCCGTGGCGCCCGCCGTGGCAACGGCGGTGCTGGGCGCGGGCTTCACCGCGTATCTGGGGTACGCGCGGGCGACGGCGCCCGAGTCGTCCTGCGGGTGCAGCGCCCGTGACGAGGGGCCGGTCGGCTGGCGGTCCTTCACCCGTGCCGGTCTGGTCGTCGTGGGCGGTCTGGCCGCCGTGGCCGCCGACCGTACGTGGTGGTCGCGGATCGGCGGGGATCCGGTGCCGTCGGCCGTCGTCCTGGTGGTGGCCGCGGCGGTACTGCTCGGTCTGTCCTCCGACCTCGACCAGCGGTGGCTGCGGCCGTTGCGCAAGCTGCGGCTGCGGGTCCTCGGGCATCCGCTGAGCGGTTCCGGCGAACGGGTGCCGGTCGCGGCGTCCGTGGAGCTGCTGGAGAACTCCCTGGCCTGGCAGGCGACGGCTCCCGTCGTCCGCTCCGCCCTGCTCGACCACTGGGACGACGAGGGCTGGCGCATCCTGCGGTTCGCGGGCGTCCACGAGGACTCGCGCGGGGCGCGGCCGGTGAACGTGCTGTTCGCGCTCGACCTGGCGGCGACCATCGACACGGCGCCCGTGCCCGCGGTGCGGGTGTCCGTCATCGACGACGTCACGGAGGAGCCGGTCGACGTGGACCCGCTCATCTCGGCGGCCGAGCGCCTTCAGCTCCTCCCGCTGGTCAACTGACCCGAGAACGAGGGGGCGCGCCCCCCTCCCCGGTCAGGGAGGGGGGCGCGCCCCGCGTGGTGCCCGTTCGGGCCGTGGTCAGGCGCCCGGTGCGGGATCCGGCGGGTAGCCGACGGGCGTGTCGGCGTAACTGCCGTAGGCCCGCATCTCGGCTGCCGCCGCGAACGGCAGTCCGTTGAGCGCGCTGAGCGCGGTGAAGCGGACATAGCTCGCGCGGACCCGGTCGAAGGCGATGACCTGGGTCGACGGGGAGTCCACGAGGGTGCCGCGGGCGACGGTCGTCCAGGTAGTGCCGTTGTCGGAGACGGCGACCTCGTAGCCGGCCACCCGGCCGTTCTGTCCGCCGGTCTGGCGGTCGAGGTAGCCGAAGCCGTCGAGGTCGGCGGGGCCGCCCAGCTTGAGGGTCACCCAATGGGGGTACGGCGCCTCGGAGTTGGTGTAGTCGGTGTGCCAGATGGTGCCGGGGTCACCGTCGAGCACGTTGGAGACCGGTCCTTCCGCGGCTCCCGAGGAGAGGTTCTCGGAGTCCGCGGTCGCCGTCATCGAACTGGGCGAGAGCAGCGCGCGGGTCGCGACGGTCGCCTTGGCGTCCGCCGACACCGACTTGGTGGCGCCGTCGTCGGTGTAGCCCGCCACGACCTTCCAGGAGGCGGCGGTCCCCGCCGCTCCCGCGGGCGGGGTCAGCAGCCAGGTGGTGCTCACCGACGCCCCGGGCTTCACCGTGGCGAAGCTGTTGCCGTGCTCGGTCTTCACCGCCGCGGTCCACCCGGCGGGCAGGCCGTCGAGCCGTTGGACTACGCCGGTGGCGTCGGTCAGCTCGCTGTTGGTGAAGGTGGTCACGTACTCGCTCGGCACGCCGGGGCTCAGCTCGGCGGTCGGCGGCGTCGTCACACTCGCGCACGCCGGACCCGCCGGGGCGGGGCCCAGGTCGGTCACCGAGAAGTCGTCCAGCACGAAGTCCGTGCCGTTGGCGCCGCCGAGCTTGCGCAGCCCCACCCAGGTGTCGCCGCAGCCCGCGACGATCTCCTTGGAGTACGTGGCCGTGTCGAGCGCGGGCGCGAGCACGTCGCGCGTCACGTCCTTGGAGGCGACCTTTCCGCCGCCGACGACGTCCGCGCCGGTCACCCAGGCCCACTGGCCGTCGAGGTTGGTCTGGTAGCGGAAGGAGACCGCGTACGTGTGGCCCGCCACGAAGGGCACGGTCGCGGGCACCGTCCGGTAGACCAGACCGCTGTTCTCCTCGTGGGCCTTGAGCGAGTGGTTCCCGCCGATGACGTCGTCCACCGCCTGGCCCTTGAGGGTCCCTGAGTTGTACGGCGAGTAGGTGTTCTTCCAGATCTTCTGGCTGTACGGGGCGTGCAGGTCGCTGATGCTGGTGCGCGGGTCGGTGGCGCCGCCCGCGTCGCCCTTGACGAAGGGTCCCCAGCCGGGCTGGTTGCCCTCGAAGTCGTCCCGCGCGAGGACGGTCCCGCCAGAACCGGCCGCCTTCTTGGGCAGCGGCAGCGTGGTGTCGGCCATCAGGCGTATGTCGTCCAGCGTGACGGCCGCGCCCCCCGCCACCGCGCTGACGGCGACGGTGACCTTGCCGTTGGACGGCGCGGTGAAGGTCACCGACGCGCGCTGCGAGTACGTGCCCTGCTTGGCGTCCGCGGCCATCTGGTTGGCGGCGGGCGTGGTGTCGAAGGTGTTCGCGGCGGGCTGCTTGCCGCCGGTGACGGCGAGGGTGGTGGCCCTGCGCTGCCCCTTGGCGATCTCGACGTTGGCGCTGAGGGTGTAGGTCTTGCCGGACGTCAGGCCCTTGACCTGCTGCGAGATACCGGTGGCCGCGGCGCCGAGCCGGGCGACGTTGTCACCGTTGGCGGTGCGTACGGCGGTCGCGCCGCCGCGGGCGTTCCAGGCCGTGAGGTCGCCGGCGTTGAAGCCGGGGTCGTTCAGACCGGTGCCCTGCCCGAAGTCGACGTTGGTGTGCGGCGCCTTGCCGGACTGCGGGGCGAGCACGTACGGCTGGTTCTTGTCGCCGCTGATCGTGACCTTGCCGCCGGTCGGGGTGATGTCACCGGCCTTCACCCGGCCCTGGTCGGTGAGCTTGTAGAGGGTGAAGCGCTTGGTGCCCGCGAACTGCCGTGTCACGTCGAAGGTGTGGGCGCCGCCGGACGCGCTGAAGTAGTACATCTTGTCGGCGTCGCTCGGCGAGGAGGTGCCGTTGCCGCGCTTGGCCTCGCCCCACGGCAGCAGGTAGCTGTCGCCGTCGAGGACGAGCGCGCCGCCCATGGTCACCTGGCGCTTGCCGCCCGCCATCGCGACGTGGACACCGCCGGTGAGGTCTGCGGAGACGCCGAAGTCCCAGGTGGTGAGCTGGTAGTGCTGGAGGAATTTGGTCGGCAGGTTGTCGGTCCAGATGTTCCGGTAGAAGGCGTTGTAGTCGTCCTGGCCGGTCCAGCCCTCGAACTCCTTGATGTCGGAGCCGCCGAGCAGCGGGTCGACGTTCCACACGTCGCGGTCGGAGTTGGCGATGAAGCGGACGATGTTGGAGTTGATGCCCTTGTTGGTGGCGCCGCCGTAGTTCTTGTCGCTCGCCCAGTGCGACCAGATCGAGTCGCCCTCGAATTTGTAGGCCCACTCGCTGGCGACCTCGAAGCCCATCGCGTGGAGCTGGCGGGCCAGTTCGTCGGCGAGCCAGCCGCTGGAGTAGTAGGCGTCGATGTAGACGGTCTTGATGCCGGGCGCCTGCTTGCGCAGTTCCTTGAAGCGGTCGAGGACGGCGCCGCTGCCGAGGTCGGTGCGCTGGTCGATGTGGTACGACTGGTTGAGCCAGTCCCAGCCGTTGACCTGGCCCTGGATGAGTCCCGAGCTGAAGTTCTTGGCCTGCGGGTACGCCTCGGTCACATTGACGTGGACGGCGATGTCGGAGTTGTAGTCGGCGCCCACGGAAGCCAGCTTGTCGAGGTCGGTGAGGCCGCCGGCCCTGACGTTGTAGTCGCCGCCGTAGTCGGGGTGCGCGGAGTCGTGGCCCTCGTTGGCGTAGCCCTTCTCCAGCACCCACTGGCCGAGGTCGTCGGTGGCCAGCGAGATCCGCTTGACGTTGTCGAGCGTCTTGAGGAACGGGTTGGTGGCCTGGCTCGCGAAGTTGAACGGGATGTGCTGCACGACGCGTTCGGGCACCCGGTCCGCGCCGAGCGGGCGCGTCATCGCGGCGCGGTAGGCGAGCGCGCCGTCCTCCCAGGTCACCTTGTTGTCGCCGTTGGCGTCACCGGAGAGCACGACCGTGGTCCGCGGCAGCGCGTACGTCGCCACCCGGCGGTCCGTGGCGCCCTTGGGCGCGTAGGTGTAGGTGCCGACGGACAGCTCCGCGCGGCGCGCGCCGCCGCCCGCGTCCACGATCCGCGACTGGAACCGGGTGTTGCCGTTGTCGTTGTTGTCCTGCGCGGCGTCGTCGGTCGCGTCGGTGATCAGCCCGCCCGCGAGCGTGGAGTTGCTGACGAAGCCGTACGGGGTGCCGACGGACGCCTTGTCGGGCTTGGCCGCCGCGCTGATCGTGAGGAACTGGTCGGCCGTCGTCGTGGAGTCCGTGGAGATCTTCGTACGGGCCAGGCTCGCGTGCGGGTCGGAGGAGTCGACCGACAGCAGCGCCTGGCCGGGGATCGAGAACTGGTTGACGGTACGGGCGGCGCTGCCGGTGATCTTCCGGACGGCGAAGACGACGGTCTTCTTCGCCGTCGCGGTGATCGTCGAGGTGATGGTGACGTTCGGCAGGTCGGCGAAGGTCGAGGTGTACGTCGCGGTGTCGCCGTGCGCGGACATCTTCGTGGTCGCGGTGTGCGCGGCGCCGTTGATGTCGAAGGTGTGCAGGACGGACGCCTGGCCCGCGAGGGTGCCGCCGTTCAGCGCGTACGAGATGACCTGCGGGAATTCCTTGGCGACCGTGACCTTGAGCGCGCCGTGCCTGATCTCGACGGGGGTCGCGGGGTCGGCCGGGGGCGGCGGGTCGACGGGCGCGGGCGTGGTGTCGCCGACGGCGCGGACCCTGATCTCGGAGGCGGAGGCGTTGTCGGACCCGTTGACGGCGCTCTCGGCCTCGACCTTCACATAGCGGCCGGTGACGGGCCTGTCGAAGACGACGGTCTGCACCTCGGTGTTGCTCGTCGGCTGGTGGAAGGAGCCGGTCGCGGCGGGCGCTCCCCAGTTCCCCTTCGGGTCCTTGGCGACGGACGCGTCGTCGGTGACGAAGATCCGGTAGCCCTTGACCGGGCCGTTGGCCTGGTTCTTCACCGAGTAGTCGACACCGGTGAGGGTGAAGGAGCCGCCGACGTCGAGGGTGATCCAGTGCGGCATCGGGGTCTTGGCGACGCCGACGCCGCCGACCACGTCGTAGGCGACCGTCCACTGCGTCGACGGGTCGTTGTCGAACGCGGCGAGCGCCGTGCCGTCCAGGGCCGGGGGCGCGGGGTAGGCGGGCGACTCGGAGTCTGCCTGGACCAGCGTGTACTGGGCGGGGTCGATCGGGGTGCCCGCGGCGGCGGCCGTGTCGGCCGACGTCTGCGGCGGGTCGGCGAGCGCCGGAGTGACGCCGACCGACAGCAGGGCGAGCGAGGCGAGCAGGGTGGCGGCGGTCGCGGACCGCTGCCGCCGCCACCTTCCGCGGTGGGGTGATCGGGGCGAGCGCGAGGTCATTCCTGTACCACCTAGGGCCGTGAAGAGCCGGGAGCGAGTCGGGAGTGGTGGAGACTGTAGCGGCGATGGCATCGATAACACCAGAGCCCGACAGAGCTTCTTGCACAGGTGATAGCGGCCGACATCCGGCGGTCGTGCGGCCGGTGTGGTCCGGGAACGCGGACAGGCGGCGGCACGGACGGCAGGGGTACGTACTCCCCCGCGCGCGGTGACGCCCTCAGGCCGTCGGCCGGCGCCTGACCGTCAGCGGCGGGCGGGCGCCGTGCTGGCGCGGACGACCAGCGTCGGCTCCACGGAGGCCGGTTCCAAGGTGGCGTCCGGGTCCGCGATGTACCGCATGAGGTGGGAGACCGCGAGCGCCCCCATCTCGGCGAAGGGCTGGGCCACCGTGGTCAGCGAGGGCGAGCAGTACTCGGCGAGCGCGATGTCGTCCACGCCCACGACGGAGATGTCCTCCGGCACCCTGCGGCCCAGTTCGTGCAGGGCGCGGATGACGCCGAACGCCATCTCGTCACTGGCCACGAAGACCGCGGTGACGTCGGGGATCCGGCCGAGGATGAGGCCGTTGCGGTAGCCGGAGGCGGGCGACCAGTCGCCCGTCAGCTCCGGCGGCACCGTCCTGCCCTCCGCTTCGAGCACCGCGCGCCAGCCCTGCGACCGGCTCGCCGCGTCCAGCCACTCGCCGGGTCCCGCGACGTGCCAGACCGTCTCGTGGCCCAGGTCCAGCAGGTGCCGGGTGGCCAGCCGCGCCGCCGCCGACTGGTCGACGGCGACCACTTCGGTCGCCGACGTGCGCGAACCGTCGACGGTGATGGTGGGCACGGCGCTGGTGAGCTGCTCGATCTGGCGGCTCACATGGATCAGCGGAACGGCGAGCACGACGCCCTCGACGTGCTGGTCGGCCAGCCGCAGCATCGAGCTCTCGATGGCGGAGGTGTCCAGCGACGCCGTCGTGGCGGTGCTGACCGCGTAACCGGCCTCCTGAGCGGCCCGTTCGATGCCGAGGGTGAGGGCGGTGCGGGAGTAGAAGCTGGTCTGGAGGGTGACCACGCCGATGGTACGGCTGCGGCCGGAGGAGAGCATGCGCGCCGCGTTGTTCCTGCGGTAACCGAGCTGGTCGACGGCGGCGAGCACCTTGGCGCGGGTCTTGTCCTGCACATTGGGGTGACCGGCCAGGGCCCGCGAGACGGTCTGCGCGGAGACCCCGGCGACCCGTGCGACATCCGCCATGCCGGGCGGACGGGAGGCGTCGCGCGCGCTCTGGTTCTTCATGGGTCCCTTCCGGCTGATCCGCTGCCGCCGATGATAGCGGTCGCACCCGCCCAAAGGGGGCGCTCTCCAGCTCGTGGTCCCGCCCCGGACCGGCTGAAGGCACCGCGTTGGCATCGATAACAATCTGTGCCACAGTTCGGTGCTGTGAGCCTTCCGACCACCACCGCACCCGCGGACGCCAACGGCCGACCCGCTCCCCTGCTGTCGTATCCGCACGGCACGTTCCTGCGCGGCGGGCAGCCGCACCGCGTCCTGGCGGGGTCGCTGCACTACTTCCGGGTCCACCCCGAGCAGTGGGCCGACCGGCTGGAACGCCTCGCGGCCATGGGGCTCAACACCGTGGACACGTACGTCCCGTGGAATTTCCACGAGCCGCGCCGGGGACGGCCGTCCTTCGACGGCCCGCGCGACATCGAGCGGTTCGTCGCGCTCGCGCGGGACACCGGCCTGGACGTGATCGTGCGCCCCGGCCCGTACATCTGCGCCGAGTGGGACAACGGCGGCCTGCCCGCGTGGCTGACCGGGACGCCCGGCATGCGGCTGCGCTCCTCGCACCGGCCCTTCCTCGACGAAGTGGCGCGCTGGTTCGACGCGTTGATCCCGCGCGTCGCCGCGCTCCAGGCGGCCCGCGGCGGGCCGGTGGTCGCCGTGCAGGTGGAGAACGAGTACGGCAGCTACGGCGACGACCACGGCTATGTGGCGTGGGTGCGCGACGCGCTGGTGGAGCGGGGCATCACCGAACTGCTCTACACCGCGGACGGCCCGACCGACCTGATGCTCGACGGCGGCGCCCTGCCGGGCACGCTGACCACGGCGACCTTCGGGTCCCGCGCCGCGCAGGCCGCCGAACTGCTGCGCTCGCGCAGAACGGGCGAGCCGTTCGTCTGCGCCGAGTTCTGGAACGGCTGGTTCGACCACTGGGGCGAGAAGCACCACATCCGGACCGTCGACAGCGCCGAGGCCACGCTCGCCGAGATCCTGGACGAGGGCGGCTCGGTGAGTGTCTACATGGCGCACGGCGGCACCAACTTCGGTCTGTGGGCGGGCGCCAACCACGACGGCGACAGGCTCCAGCCGACCGTGACCAGCTACGACTCGGACGCGCCGGTCGCCGAACACGGCGGCCTCGGCCCGAAGTTCTTCGCCCTGCGCGACCGGCTGCTCGCGGTGACCGGCGCGGCCGAAGCCTCCCGGCCGCTGCCCGCGACCGCGCCGCCGCTCACCGCTCGCGCGCTGCCCGTGGTCCGGGGCGCCGGTCTGCTGGACGCGCTCACCGCGCTGTCGCGGCCGGTGGCGTCCCCGCATCCGCTGAGCTTCGAGGAGCTGGAACAGCCCTCGGGGCTGGTGCTCTACCGCGCCCGCCCCCGTCTGCCGCGCGGCCCGCGGGAGATCACCGTGCACGGGCTGCACGACCGCGCCCAGGTCTTCGTGGACGGCGCGCCCGCCGGTGTGCTCGACCGGGAGACCGGCTCGCTCACCGTCGAGGGCGCCGGCGAGCCCGTACTGCTGGAACTCCTGGTCGAGAACCAGGGCCGGATCAACTACGGTCCGCTGCTCGGCCAGGGCAAGGGCATCCTCGGCGGGGTCCGCGTCGAGCGCCGCCTGGTGCACAACTGGTCGGTCCACGGACTGCCGCTGGACGAATGGCCCGCGGCCGACGTGGAGCGCGCGCCGTCGGTCGCCCCGCCGTCCGGCGACGCGGGTTTCGCGACCGCCCGGTTCACGGCGGACGCCCCGGCCGACACCTTCCTGGCCTTTCCCGGCTTCGGCAAGGGCTTCGTCTGGGTGAACGGCACGCTGCTCGGCCGGTACTGGGAGATCGGCCCGCAGGTCACCCTCTACGTGCCCGCGCCGCTGCTGACGGCCGGCGAGAACACCGTCACGGTGCTGGAGCTGGAGCGTTTCGGCGACCGCGTCGAGCTGCGCGACCGGCCGGAGCTGGGGCCGACCGAGGAGTACGTCGAGACGTTCGACTGAATCGCGCGGCCGGAGGCCACCGCTTCGCGTCGCTACCCGTCCGCGTCGCTGTCCGACGCGGCCTT
The DNA here is from genome assembly GCF_044753885.1 of Streptomyces sp. NPDC093221. NCBI lineage: Bacteria > Bacillati > Actinomycetota > Actinomycetes > Kitasatosporales > Streptomycetaceae > Streptomyces > Streptomyces sp. NPDC093221. The sequence continues at coordinate 171,368 of NZ_JBIVOA010000003.1, forward strand.
CTTGGCGCGGCTCGGCTGCACCCGCTTGGGCTCGCCCTTCATCTTGGGGTGCTCCGGCGGGTAGGGCAGGTCGCCGAGGCCGTGCTCCCGCTCGTCCTTGTCGGCCAGTTCGAGCGCCGCGTCCAGCCGGAAGGCGTGCTCGTCCATGTCGGCGTGCACGTCGCCGACCTCCGCGAACCGCCCCGGCATGGTGCCCAGGTCGAAGTCCTCGGGCACGGCGCTGCTCACCTCGTCCCAGCGCAGCGGCGCCGAGACCGGGGCGTGCGGGAACGGCCGTACGGAGTAGGCGCTGGCGATCGTGCGGTCGCGCGCGGTCTGGTTGTAGTCGACGAAGATCCGCTCGCCGCGCTCCTCCTTCCACCATGCGGTGGTGATCCGGTCGGGCGCGCGGCGCTCCAGTTCGCGGCCGATCGCGATGGCCGAGCGCCGTACCTGGGTGAAGGTCCACTCCGGCGCGATCGGCACGAAGACGTGCAGGCCGCGTCCGCCGGAGGTCTTCGGCCAGCCGGTCAGGCCGAGTCCGTCCAGCACCTCGCGCAGCATGAGCGCCGCGCGTACGGCGTCGCCGTAGTCCGTGCCGGGCTGCGGGTCGAGGTCGATGCGCAGTTCGTCGGGGTGGTCGGTGTCGGCGCGGCGCACCGGCCAGGGGTGGAAGGTGAAGGTGCCGAGGTTGGCGGCCCACAGGACGGCGGCGGTCTCGGTGGGGCAGATCTCGTCGGCGTACCGGCCGCTGGGGAAGGCGATCCGGGCGGTGGGGATCCAGTCGGGCAGATTCTTCGGGGCCCGCTTCTGGAAGAAGGACTCGCCCTCCACGCCGTGGATGTAGCGCTCCAGTGTGGTCGGCCGGTCCCTGACCGCGCGCAGGATGCCGTCGCCGACGCTGAGGTAGTACCTCACCAGGTCGGCCTTGGTGAATCCGCGCTGCGGGAAGTAGACCTTGTCGGGGTGGGACACCCGGACGGCCCGCTCGCCGACGGTCAGTTCCAGCGTCTCGGCCATGCGACCACGCTAGGCCGTACGGCCGGGCGGCGCCCGTCGGCGGGCGCCGCCGGGCGGGGCCGCGCACAATCACCAGCATGGACCTTCCGGTGATGCCCCCTGTGCGGCCGATGCTGGCGAAGTCCGCCGCGGCCGTCCCGCCCGGCATGCTCTACGAGGCCAAGTGGGACGGTTTCCGGGCGATCGTCTTCCGCGACGGCGACGAGATCGAGCTGGGCAGCCGCTCGGGCAAGCCGCTGACCCGGTACTTTCCCGAGCTGGTCGAGGCGCTGCGGGAGCGGATTCCGCCGCGCTGCGTGCTGGACGGCGAGATCGTCATCGTGCGGGGCGGCCGGCTGGACTTCGACGCGCTGCTGGAGCGGATTCATCCGGCGGAGTCCCGGGTCCGCCATCTGGCGGAGGTGACGCCCGCGTCCTTCGTCGCCTTCGACCTGCTGGCCGTGGGCGACGAGACGCTGCTGCCGGTGCCGCAGCGGGACCGGCGCGAGGTGCTGGTGGAGGCGTTGCGGGAGGCGACGGCGCCGGTGTTCACCGCGCCCGCCACGCAGGACATCGACACGGCCAAGGAGTGGTTCTCCCGCTTCGAGGGCGCCGGTCTCGACGGGGTCGTCGCCAAACCCCTGCATCTGCCGTACCGGCCGGGCGAGCGCGTCATGATCAAGGTCAAGCACGAGCGCACCGCGGACTGCGTGGTGGCCGGGATGCGGCTGCACAAGAGCGGTCCCGTGGTCGGCTCGCTGCTGCTCGGTCTGTACGACGCCGAGGGGATGCTTCAGCACGTCGGCGTCTGCGCGTCCTTCCCGATGCGCCGCCGCGAGGCGCTGATGACGGAGCTGGAGTCGCTGCGGATGGCGTCCGTCGAGGGCCATCCGTGGCAGGAGTGGGCGAGCGAGGAGGCGCAGGCCGCCGACCGGCTGCCGGGCGGTCCGAGCCGGTGGACCGGCAAGAAGGACCTGTCGTGGATCCCGCTGCGCCCCGAGCGGGTGGTCGAGGTGGCCTACGACCACATGCAGGGTGACCGGTTCCGCCACACCGCGCAGTTCCGCCGCTGGCGCCCGGACCGGGAGGCCGCGGAGTGCACGTACGCGCAGTTGGAGGAGCCGGTGGGGTACGACCTGGCGGAGGTGCTGGGCGCCTGACCGGCCGTGCGGCGGCGCCCTCGTCCGCTCCTCGGACTACCTGGCGCCGTCGCTGCGCTGGGCGTCGCGCTGGAGGCCGGCCAGTACGACCTTGGGGTCGCGGTGCACGGCCTGTCCGATGTCCTTCTTCAGTTCGGCGCTGACCGGGGCCCAGGACGCCTTGGCGACGGGATAGAACGCCGCGTCCGACAGCAGGTTCATGAATGGCACGAGATCGCGGTACCGCGGATCCATCCTGACCGTTTCCGCGACTTTCACCGTGACCGGGAGCAACTTGTACTCCTGTTGGAATTTCAACAAATTCTCTTCGCTGTATATGTACTGGAGGAACTTGGCGTCGGCCTCCCGGTGTCCCTTCTGCCGGAAGGCCATCATCCAGTCGGCGTTCCCGAGCGCCTGCGAACTGGGGCCCGTCCTTCCGGGAAGCGGCGCCACTCCGATGTCGATTCCGGCCGCCTTCGCGGAGGGAAGCAGCGTCAGATGGCCGTTGAGCATCCCCGTGCGGCCCGCGAGGAAGTCGCTGAAGGCATCGCTGACACTCGTCCTGGCCGGGTCCTTGGGGCCGACGAGACCGGCGTCGACGAGGTTCTTCTTCAGCCAGACGAAGGCGTCGACATTGCGCACCGAGTCCAGGTTGTACGAGCCGACGTTGTCGGTGTAGCCGCCGTCGTTGCCGATCATCCACATCATGGTCTCGGCTTCCGCTTCCTGCGGGCCGAGCGGCAGTCCGTACGGCACCGGGACGCCGTGCTCCTTGAGCTTGACGGCGTCGCGCCTGATGTCGGCCCAGGTCTCCGGGGCGCGGGTGATGCCCGCGCGGGCGAAGAGCTTCTTGTTGTAGAAGAACATCCGGGTGGAGGCGACCCACGGGATGCCGTACTGCACGTGGTTGACGGAACCGGCGTCCGTCAGCGACGGGACGAAGGCGGACTGCATGCTGATCGGGAACAGTTCGTCCGCGCTGTAGAGCTGCTTGCCGTCGCTGAAGGCGCTGAAGGAGTCGAGCTGCGCGAGATCGGGCGCCCGGCCGTCCTCGACCATGGTGGCGACCTGCGCGTCGGCGTCGGCGACGGGCACGAACTGCACGTCGATCGTGATGTTCGGATTCCGCTCCTCGAACGAGCGGGCCAGGCTGTTCCAGGTCTGGGCCACCGGACTCGCGGTCTTCAGACCGCTGTAGTCGGTGGCGACCACGTGCAGGGTGATGGCCTTGCTCCGCGGTGAGGTGTTCCCGCACGCGCCGAGGGTGGTCACCGCCAGCACCATCGAGCCACCGACCGCCGCTAAGCCCAGGAATCGTCGCCGCCGCACCGCTTTCTACCGCCTTCGTATATTACTCGCCCCGTATTAGCCGTGCCGAGTTTTCCGCATGCCTTCACCAACGGTCAACACCACACGTGATATCCCGTCAGAAGAAGCGGAGCGCCCAGGTACAGCACATCGCGGTATATCGGAAATCGCGCCAGTCATATCCGCCGCAAAAGGCGGATATGACTGGCGCGATGCGTGTCGGGGCGTCGGGATGTGGCGGCGCTCCAGGTGGAGCGGCGCGGCGTGCGGGTCAGCGCTTCTCGGCGAGCGCCCGCCGGTCAGCCCAGAAAGCTCAGCCGGACCTGGCGGCGCGGATTGTCGACGTTGGTGTCCACCAGGACGACCGACTGCCAGGTGCCGAGTTCCAGGCGGCCGTCCAGTACCGGCAAGGTGGCGTGCGGCGGGACGAGCGCGGGGAGTACGTGGTCGCGGCCGTGCCCGCGGCTGCCGTGGCGGTGGCTCCAGCGGTCGTCGGCGGGGAGCAGGTCCTGGAGCGCGGCGAGCAGGTCGTCGTCGCTGCCCGCGCCCGTCTCGATGACGGCCACGCCCGCGGTGGCGTGCGGCACGAAGACGTTCAGCAGCCCGTCGCGCCCGGCCGCCGCCTCGCGCAGGAACGACGCGCAGGCGTCGGTGAGGTCGTGGACGGTCTCGCTGGAGCCGGTCGCGATGTCGATGACGCGTGAGGTGAGGTTGTCGGCCATACGTCCATGGTCACTCAATTCCGCGGGGCGGCGGGGGTGTCGGCGCGGCGGGTCGCCGGGGTCCCCGTGCCCGGCGGCGGGGCGCGGGCTCCGGCCCGGCGGGCGGCTCGCGCCGCGATCAGCCGCTTTCCGCGGCCATCCGCCGCCATCCGCGAGGTGAGACGGCGTTGACCTGCCGACGGACGCGTGACTACCGTCGTTGTATGCCGCGTCCCTGCATGCTCACCTCGCGTGGTCACATCGACCTCCTGCGGGTGGCGTCTGCCGCGTGTTGTCGCGGTCGCTGACGTTTCGCGCCGCTTCCCCTCCCCCGCGCTTCCGTAGCTCTTCTTCGCGTTCCGGCCCCGCCGGTCCCCTCGGGACGTCCCCGCGGTGATCCGGCGGACCTCCCGTGCCGCGCGCCGGGATCCCGCCGGACCGCACCGGATCCCGCCCATCGAAAGGCGTCCGCCCGATGTCCGTACACCTGCACTGGTTCCTGCCCACCGGCGGCGACGGCCGCACCCTGGTGGACCGCCACGTCTACACCGACGGAGGCGTGAAGCGCTCCCGGATCACGCCGGTCTCCGGCATCCGCGCCCCCGACATCGAGTATCTGGCCCAGATCGCGCGCGCCGCCGACCAGTTGGGGTTCGAGGGGGTGCTGACGCCGACCGGTACGTGGTGCGAGGACGCGTGGCTGACGACGCTGGCGCTGACCCAGCACACCGAGCGGCTGAAGTTCCTGGTCGCCTTCAGGCCCGGGGTGATCTCGCCGGTGCTCGCGGCGCAGATGGCGGCCACGTATCAGCGGATCAGCCGGGGGCGGCTGCTGCTCAACGTGGTGACCGGGGGCGACTCCACCGAGCAGAAGCGGTTCGGCGACCATCTCGACCACGACAGCCGGTACGCGCGCACCGCGGAGTTCCTGTCGGTGGTGCGCGGGGTGTGGGAGGGCAAGCCGTTCGACTACGACGGCGAGCACTACCAGGTGGCGGGCGGGCTGGTGGCGCTGCCGCCCGAGCCCCGCCCCGACATCTTCTTCGGCGGTTCCTCTCAGGCCGCCGGGCCGGTCGCGGCCCGCTACGCCGACGTCTATCTGACCTGGGGCGAGCCGCCCGAGCAGGTGAAGCGGAAGATCGACTGGATCAGGGGGCTCGCGGAGGCCGAGGGCCGTACGGTCAGATTCGGCATCCGGCTGCACGTCATCGCGCGGGACTCGGCGCGCGACGCGTGGGCGACCGCGGACCGGCTGCTGGCCGACCTCGACGAGGACACGGTCGCCGCGGCCCAACAGGCGCTCGGCCGCAGCGAGTCGGTGGGCCAGCAGCGGATGCTGGCGCTGCACGGCGGGCAGCGGGACAAGCTGGAGATCTCGCCGAATCTGTGGGCGGGCGTCGGGCTGGTGCGCGGCGGCGCCGGCACGGCGCTGGTCGGCGCCCACGCGGAGGTCGCCGACCGGATCGAGGAGTACCACGCGCTGGGCATCGACCACTTCATCTTCTCCGGCTATCCGCACCTGGAGGAGGCGTACTGGTTCGGCGAGGGCGTCATGCCGGAACTGGCCGCGCGCGGTCTGCTGGAGGCCCTTCCGTCGCCGCTGTCCGCCGTGCCCGCCGCCAACGGCCGCCCGCCGTCCGCTCCGGGCGGGGCGCCGCTGCTGCTGTCCGGGGGCCGCTGAGCGGTCCGCGGCCGTGGGGCCGGCTGTGGGCGCGGGGGTCACCGGGGGGACGCGGACCTGGGGTGATTGCCGCCTCCGGGCATTGGTCTGTACCATTCGGCGGGCCTCGGGATATCGCCGGGGCTCGGGACATCCGCCTCTGTCGCGCCCCGAAGGGGGACCACCACGTGAACGCGCTGCACCGGCTCGCCGTGCTCGTCGACTCGTGCCTGCTGCCCGCCGTCGACGGCGCGGACGAGAGACTTCCCGACTGGATCCTGCGCGGCCTGGAACGCGGCACCCCCGGCGTCGCGGTGCACGCGCGCGGCCAGGCGGCGCGCAAGGCGTCCGACACGCTGCGCGCGGCGCTCCCCGACGCCCTCACCGGTCACCCGGAGCCGCACCGGCCGGGTGGCGGCAGCGCCGCGGCGGCCGAACTCATGGCGGCCGGTGCCAATCTGCACCTCGCCGTACGGCCCGGCACCCGCGCCGACGAGACGCGGGTCTTCGTGACCGACCTCCAGACGCACGGAGTGGCCGCCGCGCTGGGGCCGTTCACCGGTACGGGCAGCCTGCGGCCCTTCGCCGAGGGGGCCGCGGCCGGTGTACGCGCGATCACCGCGGGACGCTCCCCGGTACCCGGCGAGGACGGTCTGCCCGCCACGCTCAGCGGCCCGGCCGTCACCGGCATCCTGCGCGGCGAGCTGGGTTACGGCGGGGTCGTGGTCAGCGACACCCTGGACGCGCCGTCGATCGTCGACGGCTGGGGCGTGCCGGGCGCGGCCGTGCTCGCCTGGATCGCCGGGGTCGACCTGGTACGTCTCGGCCCCGCGAGCGGCGCGGGTGTGCACGACGCGATCCACACGGCGGCGGCCCGCGCGGTCGCCGACGGCGACCTGCCGCTGTCCCGGCTGGAGGAGGCGGCGGAACGCGTCTCCCGGCTGCGCCGCTGGGCCTCGGAACCGCGCATGCCCGCCCCGGCCGGGGTCACGGGTCCGTCGGCCCGCACACCGGCCCCCTGAGGCGGCGCACGCTCCTCGGATCGCGGCGGCGGCGCGGGTCCGTCGCGCGCCGGCGCCCTGTCACCGATCCGTTTGACAGCCCTGGAGATGACGCCCATATTTATCTGCGTGACACAGATTCTTCGTGGCGCATAGTTTTCGCCACGACTGCTCCCTCCGACCTTCCGTCGGCCGCACGGCTCTTTGTGCCACCCGCTCCCAAGTCCTTTCCACGAACGGGGAACACCGCCATGACCGTCCTCATCACCGGAAGCCGCGGGCGCGTCGCCCGCGCCCTCACCGCGCTCCTTCACGACCGGGGCGCCGACGTACGCGTCGCCTCGCGGAAGCCGGAGGAGGTCGAACCGCCGGAAGGGGTGCGGACCACCGCCCTGAGCCTGGACGACCCGTCCGGCTTCCCCGCCGCGCTCGCGGGGGTCGACTCGGTGTTCCTCTACGCCGAGGCGTCGCACATCGGCGCGTTCCTGGAGCAGGCGGAACGGGCGGGGGTCGGGCACGTGGTGCTGCTCTCGTCCGCCAGCGTCATGGAGCCCGACGCCGAGCGCGACCCGATCGCCCGGCACCACCTGGAGGTGGAGACCGCGCTCGCCGCCTCACCGATCGCCTCGACCGTGCTGCGCCCCGGCGCCTTCGCCGCCAACGCCCTCCAGTGGGCGTGGCCCATCAAGGCGTCAGGCGCGGTGAATCTGCCGTATCCCGGCGCCCACACCGACCCCGTGCACGAGGCCGATCTCGCCGAGGCGGCCTGCGCCGCGCTCACCGATTCCCGTGTGCGCGGCGGGACGTACCACCTGACGGGGCCCGAGTCGCTGAGCTTCGCCGAGCAGGTCGACGTGCTCGCGGACGCCACGGGACAGCCGATCGCCGCCGTGCCGGTAAGCCGTGAGGCATGGCGGGCGGAGACGGCGGAGCATCTGCCCGATGCGTTCGCCGAGGCGCTGCTCGACTGGTGGAAGGCGCTCGACGGTACGCCCACGGAGGTGACCGACACTCTTGAACGGCTGATCGGGCGTCCGCCGCGCACCTTCGCGTCCTGGGCGGCGGAGAACGCCGCCGCCTTCACCCGCCCGTAGCGGGTACGGCGGATCAGGCCCCGGCGGCGCCCCTGTGTTCCTCGCCCGCGCCGCCGGGGTCGGCCACGTCACCCGCCCGCAGCCGCGCGATCTGCGCGGTGCTCAGGTCGACGGTGCGGCGCATATGGGCGAGCAGGAGCGCGAGTTGGTCGTCGTCGTAGGAGTCGAGCATCCGCCACCAGCCGCCGCTCAGGCCGCCCCACACACGGCCGAAGTCCGCCATCCGGTCGGGCACGGTGGTCACCATGACCCGGCGCCGGTCCTCGGTGTCCCGCTCACGGACCACGTAACCCGCGCGTTCCAGCCGGTCCACGAGCCGGGTGGCGGAGCCGGTGGTGAGGCCGGTCAGCTCGGCGATCCGCCCGATGGTGACCGGGCGCGACTCCAGGCTCAGCAGATTGAGGCACTGCACGTCCGTGGGGTGCAGCCCGAAGTAGTCGGCGAGCGCCTGGTTGAACAGGGCGTACGACGCCGTGTAGTGGCGCGAGGCCACGGACAGCTCGGACAGCAGATCGGAGCGGCGGCCGGTGGGGGCGTCGGTCCGCGCCATGGTGCCTCCTGCGTGGTTCCGCGCGGCCGTGGAGGCCCGCGCCCGTGCCGTCGCGCTTCTCTGCGCGACGCAGACAGTTTGGCAGACCGCCGCCCGCCCGGACACCGACGTCTCCCGCGTCCCCGGCCGCCCGCGCGCGGGGGAAGCTTTCACTCGCCCCCACCGTTGGGTGAAACATGAACGACTTGGGTGACGCGGCGGACGGGCCGGACGTGTCCGGCGTGCGGAACGTGCGGACGGTCGTGGTCGGCGCCGGGCAGGCGGGGCTCTCGGCCGGGTATTTCCTGCGCCGCGCGGGGCTGCGGTCCGGCACGGACTTCGTCGTCCTCGACCACTCCCCCGGCGCGGGCGGCGCCTGGCAGTTCCGCTGGCCGTCGCTCACCTACGGCAAGGCGCACCGCGTACACGAGCTGCCCGGTATGCCGCTGGGCGACGCCGACCCCGACCGGCCGTCCGCCGAGGTGGTCGGCGAGTACTTCGCGCGCTACGAGCGGGAGTTCGACCTGGATGTCCGGCGGCCGGTCGACGTCACCGCCGTACGGGAGGGGGTCGCGGGGCGGCTGCGGGTGGAGACCGACGCGGGTGTGTGGTCCACGCGGACGCTGATCAACGCGACCGGCACCTGGGACCGGCCGTTCCTGCCGTACTACCCGGGCCAGGAGACCTTCCTCGGGCGGCAGTTGCACACGGCGGAGTACCGGGGATCGGCGGAATTCGCCGGGAAGCACGTCCTGGTGGTCGGCGGCGGTACGTCGGCGGTGCAACTGCTGATGGAGCTGGCCGAGGTCGCCCGCACCACCTGGCTGACCCGTCGCCCGCCGGTCTTCCACAGCGCGCCCTTCGACCAGGAGTGGGGACGTTCCGCGGTCGCCCTCGTCGAGGACCGGGTGCGCCGGGGGCTGCCGCCGCAGAGCGTCGTCAGCGTCACCGGGCTGGCCGCGACCGACGCGATCCGCGACGCGCAGGTGCGCGGGGTCCTGCGGCCCGAGCCCGTCTTCGACCGGATCACCCCGCACGGCGTCGCGTGGTCCGACGGCCGCACGCTGGACGCCGACGTCATCTTGTGGGCGACCGGCTTCCGCGCGGCCCTCGACCACCTGGCCCCGCTCAAACTGCGCGAGCCCGGCGGCGGCGTCCGGCTCGACGGCACCCGCGTGGTCAAGGACCCCCGCATCCACCTGGTCGGCTACGGCCCGTCGGCGAGCACGATCGGCGCCAACCGGGCGGGGCGAAGCGCCGTACGCGAGATCCGCGCCTTCCTGGCCACCCGAACAGTCGAACCCACGAGCGAGCGTTCGCTCGAACGCGTGCACTGAACGCGAGTTGTCCCCTTTGACCCACCGGGACGCGTGATGCTTACCGACCGTCCCGGGAGGGGCGGCGCTCCGCGTTGTCCGCCGCTCCGGTCGTCCGCACGCCTGCCGCTCTGGCCACCGATTCCGATAAACATCGGATGTCTCGCTTCCCCGCGTCACGCCGTTGCGGCAGTATGAGCGCCATGGGTCATCGTCAGTCGCACGGCCTGCCGCGGCGCGGCGCGGAGGAGACATGCGCGTAGCGCTTTTCGTGACATGCGTGAACGACCTGCTGTACCCGGACACCGGGCGGGCCGTCGTCACCCTGCTGGAACGGCTCGGCGTCGAGGTGGACTTCCCCGCCGCCCAAACGTGCTGCGGACAGCCCCAGTTCAACACCGGCTACCGGCACGAGACCGAACCGCTGGTACGCCGCTACGCCGCCGCCTTCGACGCCTACGACCACGTGGTCACGCCGTCCGGCTCCTGCGCGGCCATGGTGCGCGACAACTACCCGCGGATCGCCGCCAAGGCCGTCGCCGAGGGCCGCGACCGGGGACTCACCGAGGCCGCGGCGAGCGCCGTGCCGAAGACGTACGAACTCACGGAGTTCCTGGTGGACGTGCTGGGGGTGACGGATGTGGGCGCGTACTTCCCGCACACGGTGACCTATCACCCGTCCTGTCACGGGCTGCGGATGCTGGGGCTCGGTGAGCGGCCCCGGCGGCTCTTGGAGGCTGTGAAGGGGCTTGAGCTGCGGGAGTTGGAGGGTGCGGAGGAGTGCTGCGGCTTCGGCGGCACCTTCGCCGTGAAGAATCCCGACGTCTCGGCCGCGATGGGTGAGGACAAGGTGCGGCACGCGCTCGACAGCGGCGCGCAGGTGCTGTGCGGCGCGGACAACTCCTGCCTGATGCACCTGGACGGTCTGTTGCGGCGGCAGGACGCCGACCTGCGGGCCGTACATCTGGCGGAGATCCTCGCGTCCACCGAGGAACAGCCCTACCGGCAGGAAGTGGTCCGATGAGTGGTACGTATCTGGGTCTGCCGTCGTTCCCGAAGGCCGCCGCCTCGTCCACGAAGGACACCCAGCTCCGCGCGAACCTCACCCACGCCACCCACACCATCCGCGACAAACGCGCCAGAGCCATCGCAGAACTCGCCGACTGGCCCCAACTCCGCGCAGCAGGCGCCGCCGTCAAGGACCACACCCTGCGCCACCTCGACCACTACCTCCTCCAGCTCGAGGAGAACATCACCGCCGCCGGCGGCACCGTCCACTGGGCCCTGGACGCCGACGACGCCAACCGCATCATCACCCGCCTCGTCCAGGACACCGGCGAAACCGAAGTCGTCAAAGTCAAATCCATGGCCACCCAGGAAATCGGCCTCAACGACGCCCTGACCGCCGCCGGCATCACCGCCTACGAAACCGACCTCGCCGAACTCATCGTCCAGCTCGGCAACGACCTCCCCTCCCACATCCTCGTCCCCGCCATCCACAAAAACCGCCACCAGATCCGCGACATCTTCCACACCCAGATGACCACCTGGGGCCGCCCCGCACCCGACAACCTCACCGACACCCCCGCCGACCTCGCCGAAGCCGCCCGCCTCCACCTGCGGGAAAAGTTCCTCCGCGCGAAAGTCGGGATCTCCGGCGCCAACTTCATGATCGCCGACACCGGCACCCTCGTCGTCGTCGAATCCGAAGGCAATGGCCGCATGTGCCTCACCCTGCCCGAGACGCTGATCTCCGTTGTCGGCATCGAGAAAGTCATCCCCACCTTCCAGGACCTGGAAATCTACCTCCAGACCCTCCCCCGCTCCTCCACCGCCGAACGCATGAACCCCTACACCACCCTGTGGACCGGCACCACCCACACCGACGGCCCCGAAAACTTCCACCTCGTCCTCATCGACAACGGCCGCACCGACACCCTCGCCGACACCACCGGCCGCCAGGCCCTGCGCTGCATCCGCTGCTCCGCCTGCCTCAACGTCTGCCCCGTCTACGAACGCGCCGGCGGCCACGCCTACGGCTCCCCCTACCCCGGCCCCATCGGCGCCATCCTCACCCCCCAACTCCGCACCACCACCACCGAACTCGACGCCTCACTCCCCTACGCCTCCACCCTCTGCGGCGCCTGCTACGACGTCTGCCCCGTCGCCATCAACATCCCCGAAGTCCTCGTCCACCTCCGCGAACGCGTCGCCCAGGGCGCCACCACCACCCACAACGGCCAACGCGTCACGATCAAACCCGCCAAAGGCCACGCCGCCGAACGCGCCACCATGCGCGCCGCCCGCTGGACACTCGACCGCCCGGGCATCATGCGCCAGGGCCAGCGCCTCGCCACCCGCACCCGACACCTCCACCCCCAACGGCTCCCCGGAGCCGCCAAAGCCTGGACCGCCACCCGCGACCTCCCCACCCTCCCCCCGCAGACCTTCCGCGACTGGTGGCAGAAAAACCAACCAGCCAACCACCCCCAGACCAAGGAGAACGGCCAGTGACCTCCCGCGACACCGTCCTCACCCGCATCCGCAACGCCCTCGGCACCACGTCGGACAGCCCGGCACCGGCCACCACGTACACAGCACGCGACTACCTCACCGTGCACGCGGACCGCACCCCGTACGAGACCGCCGATCTGCTCGCGGAGAACCTCACCGACTACCGGGCCCACATCCACCGCACCGATCAGGCGGGGCTGGCACCCGCGGTGGCGCGGCTGCTGGCCGAGCGGGGTGCGCGGACGGCGGTCGTCCCGGCGGGGGTCCCGAGGGAGTGGCTGGCCGGGATCGGCGGGACACGGTTGCTGGACGACGTACCGCCGCTGACCGCGGCGCAGTTGGACGAGGTCGACAGTGTGATCACCGGCTGCGCCCTGGCCGTCGCCGAGACCGGCACCATCGTGCTGGACGCGGGCGCCGACCAGGGGCGGCGGATTCTCACGCTCGTCCCCGACCACCACATCTGCGTCGTGCGGGCACCGGATCAGGTGGTCGCGTCGGTCCCCCTGGCTCTGCCTCGCCTGGACCCCACCCGGCCCCAGACCTGGATCTCAGGCCCCTCCGCCACCAGCGACATCGAACTCGACCGCGTCGAAGGCGTCCACGGCCCCCGCACCCTGGACGTCATCCTCGTGGGTCCGCCGCCGAGCGGCTGACCTTCAGCGCCCACACCACCAGAGGAATCTGGACAGGGAGCCGGGCGTAGGCCGCGGCCTTCAGGGGTGCGGGGCGGTGCCGCCAGTCGTAGGCCATCTTGACGTTGGCGGGGAAGACGGCGGCGAAGAATCCGGCGGTGACCAGGGCGCCGGTGCGGCGGGTCGCGGGGAGGGCGACGGCGGCGGCCAGCGCGAGTTCGGCGACGCCGCTGGCGCGGGTCCAGGCGCGGGGGCTGCCCGGAAGGGACTCGGGCACGATCGCCTCGTACGGTCCGGGGGCGAGGAAGTGGGTGGCGCCGGCTCCGGCGAGCAGGCCGACGAGCAGTCGAGTGGAACGTGCGGGCACCGGGCACCTCCTGAGCGGGCGGGCGATTCCCGCCGCACTCTCACCTTACCCATGAGTAAGGTCGGGGCGGCGGCCCCTTCCGCGTTACGAGGCGGTGGTGGCGAGCTGCGAGTCGCGCCGTACGAGCGCGGCGTAGCGGCCGTCCTGGGCGAGCAGTTCGTCGTGCGTGCCGCGCTCCATGATCCGGCCCGCGTCGAGGACCACGATCTGGTCGGCGTCGCGCACGGTGGACAGCCGGTGGGCGATCGTGATGGTGGTGCGTCCCGCGGACAGCGAGTCGATCGCCTCCTGGACGTCGTGTTCGGTCCGGGTGTCGAGCGCGCTGGTGGCCTCGTCCAGGATGAGGACGGGCGGGTCGCGGAGGATGGTGCGGGCGATGGCCAGGCGCTGCTTCTCGCCGCCGGAGAAGCGGTAGCCGCGTTCGCCGACGAGGGTGTCGTAGCCGTCGGGCAGCCCGGCGATGTGGTCGTGGATCTGGGCGGCCTTCGCGGCGGCGCGGATCTCGTCGTCGGTGGCCTCGGGTTTGGCGAAGCGCAGGTTCTCGGCGACCGAGGCGTGGAAGAGGTACGTCTCCTGGGAGACGACGCCCACCGCGTCGGCGAGGGTGTCGAAGGTGAGGTCGCGTACGTCGGTGCCGTCGAGCGTCACCTTGCCGCCGGTCACGTCGTACAGCCGGGGCACCAGGTAGCTCAGGGTGCTCTTGCCGGAGCCGGTGGCGCCGACGACGGCGAGGCTGCTGCCCGCGGGGACGGTGATGTCGATGTCGCGCAGGGTCGGCGCGCCGGACTCGGGGTCGTAGGCGAAGTCGACGTGCTCGAAGCGGACGTCGCCGCGTACCCGGTCCAGGGTCCGGGCGTCGGGGCGCTCGGTGATGTCGACGGGCAGGTCGAGGTATTCGAAGATGCGCTGGAAGAGCGCGAGCGAGGTCTGGACGTCCACGCCGGTCGACAGCAGCGACACGGACGGGCGGAAGAGGCCCTGCTGGAGCGAGACGAAGGCGACGAGGGTGCCGATGGAGACGGCGGGCGCGCCGTTGGACATGGTCAGACCGGCGGCCCAGTAGAGCAGTGCGGGCATCGCCGACATGACGATGCCGATGGTGGACATCCGCCAGCGGCCGGACATGCTGGAGCGCACTTCGAGGTCGACCAGGCGCTCGGACTCGGTCGAGAAGTCGCGGGTCAGGGAGTCGGAGCGGCCCATGGTGCGGCCGAGCAGGATGCCGCTGACGGACAGCGACTCGGTGACGATCGCGGACATCGAGGCCATCTGCCGCTGCCGGTTGGTGGCGATCCGCTTGCGTTCGCGGCCGACCCGGCGGGCGATCCAGACGAAGAGCGGGAGCAGCAGCAGCGAGACGACGGTCAGCCGCCAGTCGAGGGCGAGCATCGCGATGACGGAGGCGATGACCGCCGTGAGGTTGGAGACCAGGGAGGTCGCGGTCGAGGTGACGGTGGCCTGCATGCCGCCGATGTCGTTGGCGATCCTGGACTGCACCTCGCCGGTGCGGGTGCGGGTGAAGAAGGCCAGCGACATGCGCTGGAGGCGTTCGTAGACGGCGGTGCGCAGGTCGTGCATGACGCGCTGGCCGACGGTGGTGGAGATCAGGGTCTGGAGCACGCCGAAGACGCCGGTGGCGACGGCGGTGGCGATCATGCCGAGGGCGAGCAGGCTCAGCAGGCCGGTGCGGCCCTGCGGTATCGCGGTGTCGAGGATCGCCCGCAGCAGGAACGGCGAGGCGACCGAGACGAGGGAGGAGAGGCCGACCAGGGCGCCGACGACGGCGAGGCGGCCGCGGTAGGGACGGAAGAGCCGCAGGATGCGACGCATGTCGACGGGGGTGTCGGGCTTCTTCTTCGGTGGTGTCCACCGGGAGGCGAGTTCTCGTTCGTGATCGGGGCGCAAAGGACTCCTTGAGAGTTCAGGCAGATGCTGATATTGGGAGTATAGGTCATTGTTACCTATGCTCACAATGGACATGGTCCTGATACGCTCGTCACATGGAATCCCGCACGACAGCCGTGCCGCCGGGCCCGGTGACCGCCGGCCTCGCCACGACCGCGCCGGACGAGATCACCGGGCGGCTCGCCGACCAGCTCATCCGGCTGAGCCGCCGCCTGCACAAGTCCCAGCGCCACCTCATGGAGCCGCTGGGGATCACCCCGGCCCAGGCCCGGCTGCTGCGCACCCTCGCGCACTGCGACGAGCCGCCGCGGATGGCCGATCTCGCCCAGCGCCTGGAGGTCGTGCCGCGGGCCGTGACGACCCTGGTGGACGCGCTGGAGGGGCTGGAGCTGGTACGGCGGGTGCCCGATCCGAGCAACCGCCGGGTGATCAGGATCGAGCTGACCGAGGCGGGCGGCGCCGCGCTGCTGGAGCTGCGCGGGGCCCGCCGTACGGCCGCCGCCGAACTGCTGGCCCCGCTCGACGACGGCCAGCGCGCGGCACTCACCGCGCTGCTGGCCGTACTCGACGAGGAGGCGCCGCACGGCGGCGGCCACCGGCCGTCGCGCTGAGCGGCGCCCGCGGGCTCACTCGGCCAGGTCCGCCGGGGCGGTCTGGCCGCCGATCTGCGGCCCGACCTCGGCGGTGCAGGCGCTGCACCGGCGGGCGGCGGTCGGTATCGCGGTCAGGCACTCGGGGCACTCGCGGACCGGGGCCGCCGCCGCCTTGGGGAAGAACCTCTCCTGCATGCGGTTCATCGGCAGGACGACCAGGAAGTAGATCACCGCGGCGACGATCACGAAGCTGATCACCGCGTCGATGAAGGCGCCGTAGGGGAAGGTCACGCTGGAGACCGTGAACTTCTGAGTGGCGAAGTTGCCCGTGGCGCCGGAGGCCAGGCCGATGAGCGGCGTCAGGAACGCCTTGACGAAGGCGGTCACCAGAGCGGTGAAGGCCGCGCCGATGACGATGCCGACCGCGAGGTCGACGACGTTGCCGCGGAGCAGGAACGTCCGGAAGCCTCTCATGGGTGGGGGGTCCCCTCTGTAGTCAGGAATTGGAACACCACAGTGTGCCGGTCCTCACCACAGAGGGGTAATCGGCCGATGAGCAGATCAATTACGCCAGGTGTCGTTGAGTGTGACCGCCCCGCTCGACGGGACCGTCGCCGTCCGGTTGGCGCCGGATTCCCACGTCACGTTGCCGCTTCCGTCCTTCCGTATGTACTTGTACTGGAACGAGGTGCCCGCGGGCATCGCCACGTTGAGCTTCCAGACCGGGTAGCTCGCCGACGACAGCAGCAGGGCGCTGCCGGTGTTCCAGTTGCCGAGGGTGGAGTTGTCGCCGACGACGTAGATGTTCTGGCCGAAGACCGTGGTGGCGTTCACCGCGAAGGACGCGGCGGACGACGGGTTGGTGCTGCCCCCGGTGCTGCCGCTCGTGGTGCCGCCGTTCGTGGTGCCGCCGTTGGTCGTGCCCCCGTTCGTCGTGCCGCTGCCGCAGGGCGCGCCGACGTACAGCGCGACCGCGTCGTTGGAGCCGATGGTGGCGGTGAACTTGCCGTCGGAGCCGACGGTGTAGCTGGTGCCGCTGTGCTGGACGTCGCAGTAGGAGCCGGCGGGCAGTGAGGTGGTGAAGGTCTGGGTGAGCGAGCCGCCCTCGTGGTTGATCGCCACATAGCCCTTGCTGCCGCGGCCGAACGCGATGGCGTTGTTGCCGTTGGACCACCAGTTGGTGACGGCGGTGCCGGAGACCGCGTTGCGGAAGCCGACCATGTTGGCGATCTGCGGCCAGGCGTGCTGGCACTTCCAGCCGTCGCTGTAGCAGGCGTTGACGGTGCCGCCGTTGGGCGCGCCGGCGTCGTTGTTGGAGAACTCGTAGCCGGAGTAGACGTTGGGCGAGCCGTACGGCCAGGCCAGCAGGTAGACGTTGGCGAGGGTGTACGTGGCGCCGTTCTTGTAGCTGAGGGTCGAGCCGTTGCGCTCGGTGTCCCAGTTGTCCACGAAGGTGCGGGCCTTGTCGCTCGACAGGTAGCCCGCGCCCCACGACGCGCCCCAGTTGCTGAGGGAGGCCAGCTTGTCACCGGTGAAGATGCGCTTGAGGTCGAAGGCGCCCTGGAAGGCGTCCACGTCACCGGTGTTGACGTACTCGCCCGGCTGTACGGCCTCGCCCGCGCCGTAGATGGCCTCCTGGGCCCAGTAGATGCCCGGATTGCTGAGCTTGGCCTTGATGGCGGCCAGGTCGGTCTCGGCCATGTGCTTGGCGGCGTCCACCCGGAAGCCGTCGACGCCCAGCGCGATCAGGTGGTTGAGGTAGGCGGCGATGGTGCCGCGCACGTAGTCGCTGCCGGTGTCGAGGTCGGCGAGGCCGACCAGCTCGCAGTTCTGGACGTTGTTGCGGTCGCCGTAGTTGTTGATGTCACTGCGGCAGGTGTGGAAGGCCTGGTTCTGGTAGTAGCCCGGGTAGTTGTACTTGCTGTACGTCGTCCCGCCCGTGCCGGTGCCCGAGCCCGACGTCATGTGGTTGATCACCGCGTCGGCGACGACCTTGACGCCCGCGCTGTGGCAGGTGCTGACCATGTTCTGGAACGAGCTCTCGTTGCCGAGCCGTCCGGCGATCTTGTAGCTGACCGGCTGGTACGAGGTCCACCACTGGTCGCCCTGGATCTGCTCGGAGGCCGGGGAGACCTCGACGAAGCCGTAGCCCGCGGGGCCGAGGGTGTCCGTGCAGGCCTTCGCCACGGAGTCGAACTTCCACTGGAAGAGAGTGGCAGTGACGTCCTTGCTGCCGGGCGGCGTGGCGTCCGCCTGTTGCGAGGAGAGGGCGAACAGACCGGCGGCGGCGACGATCGCGGCCAGCGCGCCGTTCAGGACGCGGGATCTCATGGGCGGCTCCTTCGGTGAACGGGCAGAGTTCTGCCCTCGAAGGCAGCCACGCGCCTGGCCGCCGGGTGGGGGGCGGGCCCCGTTGTCCTCGGGGCCCTCGGGTTCCGCCCAGGAGCTTCCCGCCGTGTGTGCGTACACGTCAAGATGTCGGCGGAAGAACTTTCGCTGTTTTGCTGCAAGTTGTTGCCGAAACACTCCTCCGCGGACCTCGGCTCGTTCCCGTCGCTCACCGGAAAACCTGTTGACCCGGTACGGGCCGCAAGACGAGCCTTGCTCCTCTCCGACCGGATTCCGGCGGGATGTCCGCACGGGCGGAGTCGTCAGGTACGCGGCTGCCCGCCGACATCTCGCGCGAACCTCCGGCGGCCGTATCCGCAACCCGCGGCCGTAGCCTCGTCCGCCGACACTCGCTCACACCCGCACCGAACTCAGGACACCATGCCGTCCCTCCGTAAGCTCCCCCTGTCCGATCCGGGCGTCCCCGACGCCCGGACGGGATTCCGCTTCCTGCTCTGGCTGTCGTTCCGCGAGGGGAAGGGCCTGGCAGCCGCCACCGCGTGGGGCATCCTGCACATGACGGCCGTCGCGTCGTTCCCCGCGGCCGTCGGAATGGCCGTGCAGTCGGTCGTGGACCGCTCGGGGTCGCGGCTGGCGCTGTCGGGCGGGCTGATGCTGCTGCTCGGCGTGCTCACCGCGCTCGGCGACACGATGCTGCACCGTACGGCCGTCACGAACTGGATCAGCGTCGCGGCGCGGGTCCAGCAGTTGCTCGCCGGTAAGACGGTCGAGCTGGGCTCGGTGCTCACCCGCCGGGTCGCTGCGGGCGAGGTCGTCGCGGTCAGCACCGGAGACGTGGAGAAGATCGGGTGGTTCGTCGAGGCGCTGGCGCGCTTCACCTCCGCCCTGGTCGCCACGGTCGGCGTGGCCGTCGCGCTGGTCGTCTACGAGCCCGCGCTCGGCGTGATCGTGGCCGCGTCCGTACCGGTGCTGGCGCTGGCCGTACTGCCGCTGCTTCCCGCCGCCACCAAGCGGGCCGACCTCCAGCGGGAGAAGGCGGGCAAGGCCACGGAACTGGCCTCCGACACCGTCGCCGGACTGCGGGTGCTGCGCGGCATCGGCGGCGAGGAGCTGTTCCTCGACCGCTACCGTCGCGCGTCCCAGCAGGTCAGGACCGCCGCCGTGCACAGCGCCCGGATGTGGGCGGCGATCAGTGCCGTCCAAGTGGTGCTGCCGGGGCTGCTGCTGGTGGCCGTCGCCTGGGACGGCGCCCGGCTGGCGATGGACGGCCGGATCTCGGTCGGCGCGCTGGTGACCGTCTACGGCTCGGTGGCCTTCCTGATGTTCCCGCTGCGGAATTTCGAGGAGATCGCCATGGCCTGGTCCTTCTCGCGGCCCTCGGCGAAGCGGGCCGCGCGCGTACTGGCGCTGACCCGGGAGACCGCCGGGGGCGCGGCCGTCTTCTCCGAGGGGAGCGTCGCTCCCGAGGAGGCGGGCGCTCTGGCCGGGGAGATGTACGACCCGGAGTCGGGGCTGCGCGCTCCGGCCGGGCTGCTGACCGCCGTGGTGTGCGGCGACCCGGACGCGGCGGGCGTACTGGCCGACCGGCTCGGCGGGCACAGCCCGGTCCGCGCCGAGGGCGAGGCGTCGGCGCTGCTGGGCGGGCGGGCACTGGACGCGCTGCCGCTCGCGGCGGCCCGCGCGGCCGTGCTCGTCCAGGACAAGGACCCGGTGCTGCTGTCGGGAACGCTGACCGAACTGCTGGGTGTGCCGTCCTCCGGCCGGGTCACGGCGGAGCAGGCGCTCACCGCCGCGCAGTGCGCGGACGTGCTGGACGCGCTCGCGCAGTCCGCCGCCGACCCCGCGGGGGTGGCGGGCGACCCGATGTCGGCGCGGATCACCGAGCGCGGCCGGTCGCTGTCCGGCGGCCAACGGCAGCGCCTGGCACTGGCCAGGTCGCTGATCGCCGACCCCGAGGTGCTGGTGCTCGACGAGCCGACCTCGGCGGTCGACGCGCACACCGAGGCCAGGATCGCGCGCGGCCTCAAGGAACTGCGCGCGGGTCGCACGACGGTGGTGCTCACGTCGAGCCCGCTCGTGCTGGACCGCGCCGACCTGGTGGTCTTCGTGGACGAGGGCACGGCGACGTCGGCCGGCGACCACCACGAACTGCTGCGCACCGACCCGCGCTACCGGGCGGTGGTGACCCGCGAGAGCGAGCCGTCCGACGACCGCGATCCCGGCCACAGCCCCGTCACCGCGTCCGTCGCGGGCTCCGGGACCGTACCCCACACATCGATGGAGGAATCCGCATGATCGGCCTGCGACCGCCGGAGTACGACCCGGCCGCGCCGCAGCAGAGCGCCACGCTGCCGGTGGGCTCCCCCGCGACCGTGCGCGGCTATGTGCGCGAACTGGCGAAGCGGCATCGCGGTGCCTTCGCCCTGCTGGTGACCGTCAACACCGTGTCGGTGCTGGCCTCGATGGTGGGGCCCTACCTGCTCGGCGGTCTGGTCGAGGACCTGTCGAAGGGCGACCGGGACATCCATCTCGGGCGGGCCGTCAGCCTGTTCCTGGCCGCCCTCGTGGTGCAGGCGTACTTCGTGCGGCTGGTACGGCTGCGCGGCGCGATCCTCGGCGAGGAGATGCTGGCCGATCTGCGCGAGGACTTCCTCGTACGGTCGGTGTCGCTGCCGCCGGGTGTGCTGGAGCGGGCGGGCACGGGCGATCTGCTGTCGCGGATCACGACGGACATCGACCGGCTGTCGAACGCGATGCGCGAGGCGGTGCCCGAGTTGGCCATCGCCGTGGTCTGGGCCGGGCTGCTGCTCGGCGCGCTGACCGTGACCTCGCCGCCGCTCGCCCTGTCGGTGCTGGTCGCGCTGCCGCTGCTGCTGGTCGGCTGCCGCTGGTACTTCCGGCGCGCCCCGGGGGCCTACCGCTCGGAGGCGGCGGGGTACGCGGCGGTGGCGGCGGCGCTGGCGGAGTCCGTGGACGCCGGCCGCACCATCGAGGCGCACGGTCTCGGCGACCGGCGCGAGAAGCTGTCGCGGCAGCGGATCGGGCAGTGGGTGGCGTGGGAGCGCTACACGATGTGGCTGCGCAGCGTGCTGTTCCCGGTGATCAACATGACGCACGCGCTGATCGTGGTCGCGGTGCTGATGATCGGCGGCAGCTTCGCCCTCAACGGCTGGATGACGGTCGGCGAGCTGACCACGGGCGCGCTGTACGCGCAGATGCTCGTCGACCCGGTGAACATGATCCTGCGCTGGTACGACGAGTTGCAGGTCGCCCAGGTGTCGCTGGCCCGGCTGGTCGGGGTGCGCGAGGTGGCCGAGGACGAGCCGGACCACACGGTCTCGCCCGACGGCCGCGAGATGGCCGCCGACCAGGTGCGGTTCGGCTACCGGGCGGGCAGCGACGTGCTGCACGGCGTGAGCCTGACGGTGCCGCCGGGTACCCGGGTGGCGCTGGTGGGCCCGTCAGGCGCGGGCAAGTCCACGCTCGGGCGGCTGCTGGCCGGGATCTACGCGCCGCGGGCGGGCGAGGTCACGCTGGGCGGCGCCCAGCTGGCCCGGATGCCCGCCGAGCGGGTGCGCGAGCATGTGGCGCTGGTCAATCAGGAGCACCACGTCTTCGTCGGCACGCTCCGCGACAATCTGCGGCTGGCGCGGACCGGTGCCACCGACGACGAGCTGTGGACGGCGCTGCGCGCGGTGGACGCCGAGGACTGGGGCCGCAATCTGGCGGACGGTCTCGACACCGAGGTGGGCTCGGGCGGCGCGGTGCTCACCCCGGCGCAGGCGCAGCAGCTCGCGCTGGCCCGGCTGGTGCTGGCCGACCCGCACACCCTGGTGCTGGACGAGGCGACCTCGCTGCTCGACCCGCGCGCCGCCCGCCATCTGGAACGCTCGCTGTCCCGGGTGCTGGACGGCCGTACCGTGATCGCCATCGCGCACCGGCTGCACACCGCGCACGACGCGGACGTGATCGCGGTGGTCGAGGACGGCCGGATCAGCGAGCTGGGCAGCCATCACCAGTTGGTGGACGCCGACGGTGCCTACGCGGCGCTGTGGCGGTCCTGGCACAGCTGACCGCGGTGGTGTGGCGCGGGGCCCGGCGGCACTGCCGCCGGGCCCCGCTCGCGTGCGAGGGGTCCCGCGTCAGCCGAAGACGCCCAGCGCGCCGAGCGCGCAGCCGCCGCCCGCCAGGAAGAAGACCGGGGTCAGCACCTTCAGCTCCACCCAGCTCCCGGCCCGGAAGCGCATGAACTTCGGCGGTCCCATCGGGTACCAGCGGCGGCGGCCGATCGGGATCGGCCACAGGATCGGGCAGCCGGAGACGGTCAGCGCGTCACCGACGCAGTGCACGAGCGAGCCGAGCACGATGGGCAGCCCGATCCACAGGTAGTGCTGGCCGGGGTCGGTGAACAGCCAGTCCTTGCCGTTGCCCGGATTGTCGAGCACGTCGGCGAGCACCCAGGCGCTGGTGGCGCCGAGCAGCCACACCAGCACGTCACTGGACATCCGGGCCTGCCGCCACAGCAGTCCCTCGACGGCGAGCACCATGTGTATGAACAAGATGACCAGCACCACCCAGCGCCCGCCGTAGACCGCGCCGGCCGAGAAGCCGCCGCCGATCAGGACCGCCCAGAGCCAGGTGTGGGTGAGGGTGCGGTGCCCGCCCGCACGCCGCGGGTCGCCCTGCATCCGGGTGGCCTTGTAGACGGCGTGCGCCAGGTGCTCGATGATCTTGCACAGCACGCGGGAGATCGGCCCGAACGCGCGCGAGATCGTCGCCGCCTGGTGGTCCAGGTCGGGGGCGAGCGCGGCACCAGCACAGATCAGCGCACCGACGACGAGCGTCGGCCAGGGCATGGCATGATCCACACCCGCCGCGACCGCTCCGACGGCCAGCCAGGCCGCCGCTCCCGAGAGTGAGTGCGCAGGTCCCATCATGGTGGTGCTCAGCCCCCTACAAGGCCGCCCGCAGGCGGAGTTGACGCATCGTTGACGGCACACCATATCGTTGATGATCACCGCGGCCCGCTCCGGTTCAGCCGCGCGCCGCCGGTACAGGCAAGATGGTGGGGTGACCCTTATCGATCAGATGCCTCCCGCCCCGGACCCCGATGCCCTCTTCGAAGCGTTTTCGACGTGGGCCGAGGGTCAAGGGATCACTCTCTATCCGGCGCAGGAGGAGGCGCTCATCGAGGTGGTCTCTGGTGCGAACGTGATCCTTTCCACCCCCACCGGATCGGGAAAGAGCCTGGTCGCGGCCGGTGCGCACTTCGCCGCGCTGGCCCGGGACGAGGTCACCTTCTACACCGCGCCGATCAAGGCGCTGGTGTCGGAGAAGTTCTTCGACCTGTGCAAGCTGTTCGGCACCGAGAACGTCGGGATGCTGACCGGTGACGCCTCGGTCAACCCGGACGCGCCGGTGATCTGCTGTACCGCCGAGGTCCTCGCCTCCATCGCGCTGCGCGACGGCAAGAGCGCCGACGTCGGCCAGGTCGTGATGGACGAGTTCCACTTCTACGCGGAGCCGGACCGGGGCTGGGCCTGGCAGATCCCGATCCTCGAACTGCCCCAGGCGCAGTTCCTGCTCATGTCGGCGACGCTGGGTGACGTCTCGCGCTTCGAGGAGGACCTGACCCGCCGGACCGGCCGCCCCACGGCGGTCGTGCGCTCGGCGACCCGGCCGGTACCGCTGTCGTACGAGTATGTGACGACGCCTTTGACGGAGACGCTGACCGAACTGCTGGAGACCCGGCAGTCCCCGGTCTACATCGTGCACTTCACGCAGGCGGCGGCCGTCGAGCGGGCCCAGGCGCTGATGAGCATCAACATGTGCACCAAGGCCGAGAAGGACGCCATCTCCGATCTGATCGGCCACTTCCGCTTCACCACCACCTTCGGCCGCAACCTCGCGCGCTTCGCCAAGCACGGCATCGGCGTCCACCACGCGGGGATGCTGCCCAAGTACCGGCGGCTGGTGGAGAAGCTCGCCCAGGCGGGTCTGCTGAAGGTCATCTGCGGCACCGACACCCTCGGGGTCGGCGTCAACGTGCCGATTCGCACCGTGCTGTTCACCGCGCTCACCAAGTACGACGGCACGCGGGTGCGGACGCTGCGGGCGCGGGAGTTCCACCAGATCGCGGGGCGCGCCGGGCGGGCCGGTTTCGACACCGCCGGGTTCGTGGTGGCGCAGGCTCCCGAGCACGTCATCGAGAACAAGAAGGCGCTCGCCAAGGCCGGGGATGACCCGAAGAAGATCCGCAAGGTGGTCCGCAAGAAGCCGCCCGAGGGCTTCGTCAACTGGTCGGATCTCACCTTCGAGAAGCTGATCGCCGCCGAGCCGGAGCCGCTGACCTCCCGCTTCCGCGTCACCCACACCATGCTGCTGTCGGTGATCGCCCGGCCCGGCAACGCCTTCGACGCGATGCGGCACCTGCTGGAGGACAACCACGAGGACCGCCGCCACCAGTTGCGGCACATCCGCCGGGCCATCGCCATCTACCGCTCGCTGGTCGACGGCGGTGTGGTCGAACGCCTCCCCGAGCCGGACGCCGAGGGCCGCATCATCCGGCTGACCGTCGAACTCCAGCAGGACTTCGCCCTCAACCAGCCGCTGTCCACCTTCGCCCTGGCCTCCTTCGAACTGCTCGACAAGGACTCCCCCTCCTACGCCCTGGACATGGTCTCGGTGGTGGAGTCCACCCTCGACGACCCGCGGCAGATCCTGGCGGCCCAGCAGAACAAGGCCCGCGGCGAGGCCGTCGCCGAGATGAAGATGGACGGTGTCGAGTACGAGGAGCGGATGGAGCGTCTTCAGGACGTCTCCTATCCCAAGCCCCTCGAAGAGCTGCTGTCGCACGCCTACGGCATCTACCGCCAGAGCCACCCGTGGGTCGGCGACCACCCGCTGTCGCCCAAGTCCATCGTCCGTGACATGTACGAACGCGCCATGACCTTCGGCGAGTTCACCTCCTACTACGAGCTGGCCCGCACCGAGGGCATCGTGCTGCGCTACCTGGCCGGCGCCTACAAGGCGCTGGAGCACACGGTGCCCGACGACCTGAAGTCGGAGGACTTCCAGGATCTGACGGCGTGGCTGGGCGAGTTGGTGCGCCAGGTCGACTCCAGCCTGCTGGACGAGTGGGAGCAGCTCGCCAATCCGGAGGTGGAGACGGCCGAGCAGGCGGCGGAGCGGGCCGACCAAGTCAAGCCGGTCACCGCCAACTCCCGCGCCTTCCGGGTGCTGGTGCGCAACGCGATGTTCCGCCGGGTCGAGCTGGCGGCGCTGGAGAAGTACCACCAGCTCGGCGAGTTGGACGCCGAGGCCGGGTGGGACGCCGACACCTGGGCGGAGGCGATGGACGCGTACTGGGACGAGTACGACGACCTCGGCACCGGTCCCGACGCGCGCGGCCCGAAGCTGTTGCAGATCGAGGAGCAGCCGGAGCACGGCTTGTGGCGGGTCCGGCAGACCTTCGCCGACCCCAACGGTGACCACGGCTGGGGGATCTCCGCCGAGGTCGACCTCGCGGCCTCCGACGAAGAGGGCCGCGCGGTGATCCGGCTGACCGACGTCGGCGAGCTGTGATCCGGTGCACGACGAAGGGGACGCGATGACGAACCCGGCCGAGAGGCTGGTGGATCTGCTCGACCTGGAGCGGATCGAGCAGGACATCTTCCGCGGGCAGAGTCCGCAGGAGCGGTTGCAGCGGGTTTTCGGCGGCCAGGTCGCCGGGCAGGCGCTGGTCGCCGCGGGCCGCACCACCGACGGCGGGCGGCCGGTGCACTCGTTGCACGCGTACTTCCTGCGGCCGGGTCGGCCCGGCGTGCCCATCGTGTACCAGGTCGAACGGGTCCGTGACGGCCGTTCCTTCACCACCCGGCGGGTGGTGGCGATCCAACAGGGCCGGACGATCTTCAACCTGACCGCCTCCTTCCATCAGCCGGAACCGGGATTCGAGCACCAACTGCCGATGCCCGAGGTGCCCGAGCCCGACGACCTGCCGGGACTCGGCGATGAGCTGCGTGCGCATCTGGACGTGCTCCCCGAGGCGCTGGAGCGGATGACCCGCCGCCAGCCCTTCGAGATCCGCTATGTGGAGCGGCTGCGCTGGACGCCCGAGGAGATCGAGGGCGCCGAGCCGCGCAGCGCGGTGTGGATGCGCGCGGTCGGGCAGCTCGGCGACGACCCGCTCGTGCACACCTGCGCTCTCACCTACGCCAGCGACATGATGCTGCTGGACGCCGTACGTGTGCCGATCGAACCGCTGTGGGGACCGCGGGGATTCGACATGGCGTCCCTCGACCACGCCATGTGGTTCCACCGGCCGTTCCGCGCCGACGAGTGGTTCCTGTACCAGCAGGAGTCACCTGTCGCGACGGGTGCCCGCGGTCTGGCGCGGGGGCAGATCTTCGACCGGCGGGGACGTCTGCTGGTCTCGGTGATGCAGGAAGGGCTGTTCCGCAAGATCGGCGGCTGACCCCCGTCCGCGCAGCAGCCCCAGCAGCCCGCGTCGCGGGCGCCTGCCCTCCCCCACCGGCCTGCCCGGCGGCCGGGCGGCGCCCCGCTTCCGGTGCGGCGCCGCGTGCCGGGCCCGCTCGGGCGCGGGCCTCCCTCCCGTGTGCGGCCCGCCTGGCTCACTCGGCTCCGGCTCCGACTCCGACTCCGACTCCAGCTCCGACTCCGGCTCTGCCTCTGCCTCTGGCTCCGGCTCCGGAAGTCGTTCAGGCTGCCGCGGCACCCGCTCCACAGGCGGGAGCGCGAGCGGCGAACGGTCGGCTGGGGCGAACGCCGCGTGCGGTGCGGGCTGTTCGGTCCGGGCGCGGCCCAGCGCGTCCGCGAGGGCGACCAGGGCCAGCGCGATCTCGTCCGGATGGTCGGCGGTCGTGAGGCTTCTCGTCAGCTCGGGTGAGGCGAGCGGTCCCGGGCGGCCCGGCGGCAGCGCCGCACGGATTCCGCGCAGCCGGGCCCGGTCGAAGGGGTCGGACACGGCGTCGTCGGTCACCTCGGGACCGAGCAGCGCGGCCCAGACGGCGGCCTCGTCCCAGGCGTCATGGCAGTCCCGTACGAGCTGGGCGACCCGGCGGGACCGCCAGCCGAGGGCCCGCTGATCCTGCCCGGCGTCCAGCGCGTCACGCAGTCCCGCGGGCAGCCGCCCCTTCAGCATCGCGGGGCTCGCGGCGGCGAACTCCCTCAGCTCATGGCCGAGATACACCCACACCAGCGCCCGGTACCGGTTGACGTACCAGCGCACCGGGCGGATCAGCCCGAGCCTCGCCAGCCGTACGAGGCGGTCCCGGCTGATCCCGATCATCGCCGCGCCCTCGGTGCTGGTCACCAGTCGGAGCCGGTCGAGCAGCGCTTGTGGATGGCCTTCCGCGTCCCGCAGCCGGGTCACCTCGTCCACGGGCACCCGCCACTGGCCGCTGCCGCGCGAGACCGTGCGGATCTCGCCGAGTTGGAGCGCCAGCTCGAAGAGCGTGAAGTCCAGGCCCAGCTCCTCCCGCGCCCGGTTCAGCGTCAGCGTCTCCGGCGCCGCCCGCCCGCCTCCCGGCCCTTGTCCCGCCCCGCCGCCGGGCGTCCACGCCACCTGCCGCGTCTCGACGGTCGCCGTACCCGCGCTCGTCGCCGCCGTCGTCCCGGCCCTCGCTCCGGCCCTTGTCCCGGCCGCTCCGGCTCTCGCCCCGGAAGCCGCCGAGGCACCCGTCCCCGGCATCGAGGCGGGCACCGTCCCCGTCGTCGCCTTCGCGTTCTTCTTCGGCGTTGTCGTCGCTGTCGTCGCTGTCGTCGTTGTCGTCGTTGTCTTGGCCGTCTTCGTCGTCTTCACTGTCGTCACTCCCCCGCGAACTTCGATCACTGACAGTGACGAATCTATCGCGTACGGACGACAGCCCGTTCGAAGCCTGTGGATAACTTCGGGACGCCCCGGCTCAGGAAGGTGCCGCGCCCGGTTGCCGGGGAGCCACGCCGAGGTGTTCGCCGACGCGGTGGACGAGCAGCGTCATCTCATAGGCGACCTGGCCGACATCGGCCTCCATGCCGCTGAGCACGGACAGGCAACTGCCGTCGCCCGCCGCGGTGACGAAGAGGAAGCCGTCGTCGAATTCGACCATCGTCTGGCGCACGCCGCCGACGGCGAACTGCCGCCCCGCGCCCTTGGCCAGGCTGTGGAAGCCCGAGGACACGGCGGCCAGGTGTTCCGCGGTCGGCCGGTCGAGATCGCCGCTGGCGCCCGTGACCAACCCGTCGTTGGAGAGTACGAGCGCGTGCTTCACGTGCGGCACCCGCTTCGTCAGGTCGTCGAGCAGCCACGCGAGCGGTTTGCCCACCGTCATTGCCTACCTCCCGTCTCCGCTGCGGTACGAGCCTGTCCTGCCGGGCCCGCTTCGGCAACCCCCTCTCGGGACGGGCGGCGCCCGACCGGAGCCGTGAAAGGAGGCGACCGGCGGAAATCAGCCGCCGCGTGGCGCGTACATGATGACACCCACTCCGACCAGGCAGATGACCGCTCCGACGATGTCGAATCGGTCGGGACGGTAGCCGTCGAGAGCCATCGCCCACAGGAGAGATCCGGCCACGAAGACCCCGCCGTAGGCCGCCAGGATCCGGCCGAAGTCGGCGTTGGGCTGGAGTGTGGCGACGAAGCCGTAGAGGCCGAGCGCGACGATTCCGGCCCCCGCCCAACCGACGCCGCGGTGTTCGCGCACCGCCTGCCAGATCAACCAGGCACCGCCGATCTCCAGGACGGCGGCGAGCAAGAAGAGCCCGATGGAGCGGAACGTGATCATGCGACCATGATGCATGGCCAGTTTCGAGAGCGGGCGCCGCCAGGTCAGGGAGTTCTTCGCCGCGAAGGCCGTGGGGTGGGAGAAGCGGTTCCCCGACGACACTCCCGTCTACGCGGCGGCGGTCGGCGAGTTGGGGCTGCGGCCTGGCGGCCGGGCACTGGACGCGGGCTGCGGTACGGCGCGGGCGCTGCCGCTGATGCGGGCCGTCGTCGGTGCGGCGGGCACGGTGGTCGGTGTCGATCTGACTCCGGAGATGCTGCGGGAGGCCGTCGCCCTCGGCCGGGGCCGGGACGGAGCGCTGATCGAGGCGGCCGGCGAGGAGCTTCCGTTGCGGGACGCGGCTTTCGACGCCGTCTTCGCCGCCGGACTCGTGCACCATCTGCCGGACCCGGCGGCCGGACTGCGCGAATTGGCCCGGGTGACCAGGTCCGGCGGCCGGTTGGCGCTCTTCCATCCGATCGGCCGCGCCGCACTCGCCGCCCGCCGCGGGCACGAACTGCGCGCCGACGACGTACGCGCCGAGCCGCAACTGCGTCCTCTGCTGGCCGCGACCGGCTGGGAGCTGGCATCGCTGGACGACTCCGCGGAGCGGTACCTGGCGGTGGCCGTCCGACACGCCTGACCCTGCTCGGGGCTGCGGCGCGCACATCGGCGCCGCGCACATCGGCGGCGCGCACATCGGCGGCGTCCGGGACCGCGGCCAGCGCGTCGGCGTGCTCCGCCAGCGAGTAGCCGAAGTCCGCGGGGCGGTCGCTGACGCCGAAGCCGGGCAGGTCGACGACGAGCGTACGGCGGTTCATGAGCGCGGGATGCGCGGATATGTGCACGGTGTACGCGCCCGACGCCGCTCCCAGTCCGTGCACATGGACGCGGACCGGCCCGTCGCCCGCCTCCCTCGTCCACCGCACGTACGCACCCTGTGGTCCGCATTCCGTCTGTCGCACCGCTGGCTCACCATCGCCCGTGCCACCAGCGGCACCGCACTGGTCTGGCTGCGAACGACGTTGACCGCACTCGACGCGAAGAGCTGACCGCGCGGCCGGAACGGGCCGACTCCGGGCGATCACCAGGTGCGGACCGTCGGGAAACCGGCCGTCCGGCGCCGTACCGCCCGAGCGGATTTCCGGCCATCGCGACCTCTCGACGCGGAGGTTACTCGCTGGTTAAGGTGCGCGGACGAGAGACGGCGGGCGAGGCGAGAGGGAACGACGGATGACCGCGGCCGAGAACCCGGAGGACGACGACGCGCTGTTCGTGCTGACGGCCGCGATGCTGACGCCGGGGCAGTTCCCGGGCGTCCTGGGGGACGACTATCCGGCCGCTTGCGCCGAGTTGGGGCTCGAACCGCTGGCCGACGGCTACGGCCTGGTCTTCGGGCAGGACGGCGGCGGGGCGCGCTGGACCGTGGCGACGACGGACACCGCCACGGTGGCGTGCGCGCTGGCGGCCTGGGACTGCGGACTCGAGTACGACCTGGCGCCCGACGAGAACAGCCTGGCCGCCTCGCTGCCGGGCTGGCCGCTGCCGGTCGCCGTCGCCGTACCCGGCATCCCCGCCCCGCACGACCCGACGGACGAGGGCGGGCGTGTCCCGCTCTCCCCGCCCGACACCTCCGTCTGGGGTCCGCCGCAACGGCGCCTCGGGGCCGACGAGATCGCGGTCCGCTGGTTCGAGTGGCGCGACCAACTCGACGTACCGACGGAAGCGGCTCAGGAGGCGGCCGAGGACGCGAGCAGGGATACGGATACGGGTACGGACGCAGGCACGGTCACCGACGCCGGAACAGCCGTCGGCACCGGGACGGAAGCCGAACCCCACAACCCGGCCGCCCCGCCGGCCATCTCGCACACCGGCATCCGCCGCGTCCTCGAAAGCGCGGAGGAGTACGTACGCAATCCGCCGCCACCCGGCCGCGTACGGGCCGCATATGGTGCGGTGCGGGCGGACGGACCCGGCTGGAGCCTGGTGGGCAGGACCGACGACATCGCCTTCGTGCTGTTGGACGACGCGCCCGGCGAGGTGTTGCCGGTCGGCCGCGGCGCCGCCCTGCCGCCGTTGCTGGAAGCCCTCAGCAAGCTGGCCGCGGCCCCGTCCTGACCGCGAAGCCGCGCGAAGAGCCGCGAACGCCCATCAGGACACGCGGGAACCCGCAAGGACGCGCAAGCTCTGCAAAGCCCTGCAAGGCACCCCAGGGGCCCGGAAGCGCAAACCGCCGCATATTGCTGCCGAAAACCGCCGTCAGCCCGCTCTGACGTCCGCCGCCACCGCGTCCGCCGCCTTGCGCGCGGCGACCAGCACCGGGTCCCACACGGGCGAGAACGGCGGCGCGTAGCCGAGGTCGAGCGCGACCATGTCCTCGACCGTCATCCGCGCGGTGAGCGCGACGGCCCCGACGTCGACCCGCTTGGCGGCGCCTTCGCGGCCGACGATCTGGAGGCCGAGCAGCCGCCCGGTGCCGCGTTCCGCGAGCATCTTGACGGTCATCGGGTCGGCGTCCGGGTAGTAGCCGGCCCTGCTGGTGGACTCGATGACGGCGGTCACGTAGTGGAGTCCGGCGCGGCGCGCCTGGGACTCCTTGAGGCCGGTGCGGGCGATCTCGACGTCGCAGACCTTGCTGACGGCGGTGCCGACGACCCCGGGGAAGGTGGCGTAGCCGCCGCCGATGTTGGTGCCGATGATGCGGCCGTGCTTGTTGGCGTGGGTGCCGAGGGCGATGTGCTGGAGGTCGCCGGAGACGAGGTTGAGGACTTCCACGCAGTCGCCGCCCGCCCAGACCCGCTCCTGGCCGCGTACGCGCATGGCCAGGTCGGTCAGCAGGCCGCCGTGCGCGCCCAGCGGCAGTCCCGCGTCGCGGGCGAGCGCGGTGCCGGGGCGTACGCCGATGCCCAGGATCACGATGTCGGCGGGGTATTCGGCGTCGTCGGTGGCGACCGCGCGGGCCCGGCCGTCGGCGCCGGTGAGCACCGCGCGGACGGCCGCGCCGGAGACGACGCGGACGCCGAGTCCCTCCATCGCGTCGCGCACCAGGCGTCCCATGTCGGGGTCGAGGGTGCTCATCGGCTGCTCGGCGCGGTCGACGAGGGTCACGTCGAGGCCGTGCTTCAGCAGGGCCTCGGCCATCTCGACGCCGATGTAGCCGCCGCCGACCACCACGGCGCGGCGTACGCCGACCCCGTCGAGGCTGGCCAGGACGCGCTCGCCGTCGTCCAGGGTCTGCACGCCGTGCACGCCGGGCGCGTCGATGCCGGGGACGGGCGGCCGTACGGGTTCCGCGCCGGTGGCGACGACGAGGTGGTCGTAGCCGGTCCACTCCTCGCGGCCGTCGGCGTCCCGCGCCCGCACCCGGCCGGCGGCGAGGTCGATGTCGACCACCTCGGTGCCCATCCGCAGGTCGATGTCGCGCTCGCGGTGCTCCTCGGCGGTGCGCGCGACCAGCGCGTCGGGGCCCGCGGTGTCGCCGCCGATCCAGTACGGGATGCCGCAGGCGGAGTACGAGGTGTGCCGTCCGCGTTCGAACGCGACGATCTCCAGGTCGTCCGCCGCTCTGCGGCGGCGGGCCTGGGACGCGGCCGACATCCCGGCGGCGTCACCGCCGATGACCACCAGACGCTCCGTCATCTTCCGTGGGTCCCCTTCCGCTTACGGTCCGCCGGAGTCCGAGGCCGGGGTCCGGGTCCGATCCGTACGGTTCTACGACCGGTCGGCCGGGTACGTCACCCGCCCGTCTCGGGAACCCTACGCGGCGGCGCGGCGGGACCCGGGAACGCAACCCCGTCAGACCTCTTTACGTCCATGACATGTCCCAGTAATCTCACGACCGTTCTCGCAGCAACTTGTTGCAGCAACTTGCGCAATTTATCCGGCCGTTCGTTCCGTGGCGCGCGGACGTACGGCTTCCTCCACCGGCCGCCCTCGCGGCCCCGTCCGAGGAGCACGACGTGACCGTCGCTTCGCGCCACAGATATCGACCAGGTCCGCTGACAGCCGTGGTGGCTGTCGTCTTGGGACTCCTGGCGACCCTGCTCCCCTCCCTGTCCACCGGTTCCGCGCACGCCGCCTCGGCGGCGGGCTCGAACACCGCAACCGTCTACTACTCCACCGCGACGACCAACTGGTCGTCGTACAACCTGCACTGGGCGCCCGACGGCGGGACCTGGACGACTGTGCCCGGCGTCGCCATGCAGAGCGCCTGCACCGGCTGGGTGAAGAAGACCGTCGACCTCGGCGCGGCCACCGGCTGGCAGGCGACCTTCAACAACGGCCAGGGCACCTGGGACAACAACGGCGGCAAGAACTACGCCCTGGGCACCGGCACCATCACCGTCAACAACGGCGCCATCGCCCACAGCGACCCGTGCGCGAGCGGCGGGGACCCGGGCGGCGGCGAGACGGGCAGCCCGTCCGGCACCTCGGCCACCGTCTTCTACTCCACCGCGACCGTCGGCTGGACCACCGTCAATCTGCACTACGCGCCGACCGGCGGCGCGTGGACGACCGTGCCGGGCATCGGCATGGAGGCGGCCTGCACCGGCTGGGTGAAGAAGACCGTCGACCTCGGCACGGCCGCGGGGCTCGCCGCCACCTTCAACAACGGCAACGGCACCTGGGACAACAACAACGGCGCCAACTACGCGCTGTCCAAGGGCGTCAGCACCGTCAAGGACACCAAGGTCACGGCCAACGCGGCCGATCCCTGCGCGGCCGTCGTCCCCGACACGACGCCGCCGACCGTCCCCGGCACGGTGAAGGCGACCGCGACCGACACCTCGATCGTGGTGACCTGGAATCCGTCGACCGACGACACCGGGGTCACGGGCTACCGGGTCACCAGGACCGGCGGCACCAAGGGCACGATCGTCACCAGTGTCGGCTCGACGGTCTTCTCCGAGTCCGGCCTGGAGGCGGACACCGCCTACACGTACACCGTCCAGGCGCTGGACGCGGCGGGCAACAAATCCGCCGCCTCCGCTCCGGCTCGGGCGACCACCGGCCACGCGCCGCCGCCCGCGACTCCGGGCACACCGATCGGCACCGACCCGCGCAAGGACCCGATCTACTTCGTGCTCACCGCGCGCTTCTACGACGGCGACACGAGCAACGACCGCGGCGGCAACCAGCACGTGGCGTCGGGGAACGCGGCCAACAACGACCCGATGTTCCGGGGTGACTTCAAGGGCCTGGTGCAGAAGCTCGACTACATCAAGGCGCTCGGTTTCTCGGCGATCTGGATCACGCCCGTGGTGCTCAACCGCAGCGACTACGACTACCACGGTTACCACGGCTGGGACTTCTACCGGGTCGACCCGCGCCTGGAATCGGCCGGGGCGTCGTATCAGGATCTGATCAACGCGGCTCACGCCAAGGGGATCAAGATCTACCAGGACGTGGTCTACAACCACAGTTCCCGGTGGGGCGCCAAGGGGCTGTTCGTGCCGACGGTCTACGGCGTCAGGGACTCGCAGTGGTCGTGGTACTACGACGAGAAGGAGCAGGGCTTCGAGTACGACGGTCTGACGATCGATCCCAAGACCGGCAAGTCGTACTACAACGGCGATCTGTGGTCCACGGCCGAGCCGTCCGGCAATACGTGCCTGAACTGGGGCAAGCCAACGGGGCAGAAGAGCCCCGAGGGCTACACGATCTACAACTGCCAGTGGCCGAACCCCACGTCGAAGATGTTCCCCGCGTCGCTCTACCACCAGTGCTGGATCGGCAACTGGGAGGGCGAGGACTCGCGTTCCTGCTGGCTCGCCGACGACCTCGCGGACTTCAACACCGAGAACGCGCAGGTGCAGAACTATCTGATCGGCGCGTACAACAAGTACATCGACATGGGGGTGGACGGCTTCCGCGTGGACACCGCCGTGCACATTCCGCGCGTCACCTGGAACCGGCGTTTCCTGCCCGCGATCCAGCAGCGCGAGGTTCAGGACTGGGGTCCCGACAAGGCGCGGAACTTCTTCGTCTTCGGTGAGGTCGGCGCTTTCGTCAACGACAAGTGGAACCGCGGATCGGTCAACCACTCGGCGCAGTTCTACACGTGGAAGGAGCGAAAGGAGTACAGCGCGGACGACGCCACCGCGTCGATCGAGCAGTACAACTACGAGGAGCAGCTCGGCACCGGAAACCAGCCGACGTCCGCGAACGCCTTCCTGGAAGGGAATGCGTATCACACCCCGGACCACAGCAAATTCTCCGGGATGAACATCATCGACATGCGCATGCACATGAATTTCGGTGACGCGCACAACGCCTTCAACAACGGCAAGGACTCGGACGACTCGACGAACGACGCCACGTACAACGTCGTCTATGTCGACAGCCACGACTACGGTCCCAACAAGTCGTCGGTGCGCTACACCGGCGGACAGGACGCGTGGGCCGAGAACATGGCGCTGATGTGGACCTTCCGCGGCATTCCGACGCTCTACTACGGGTCGGAGATCCAGTTCCAGGCCGGGAAGACGATCGACTGCGGGCCGAGTTGCCCGCTGGCGACGACGGGGCGCGCGTACTACGGCGACCATGTGGCGGGCACGGTGACGGCCTCGGAGTTCGGGAAGGTCGACAGTGCCTCGGGGGCGGTGGCCACCACTTTGGCGCAGCCTTTGGTCAAACACCTCCAACGGCTGAATCTGATCCGGCGCGCCATTCCGGCGTTGCAGATGGGCCAGTACAGCACCGAGGGGGTGAACGGCGGCGGCATGTCGTTCAAGCGCCGTTACACCGACACCGCGTCGGGCGTCGACAGCTTCGCGCTGGTGACGGTGACGGACGCGGCGTCCTTCAGCGGCGTCCCCAACGGCCGTTACGTGGACGCCGTCTCGGGTGACGTGCGGACCGTGACGGACGGGACGCTGACCGTCGCGGCGCCCGGCAAGGGCGACATGCGGGTGTACGTGCTCGACCTGGGCGGCAAGAACGCGGCGCCCGGCAAGATCGGTACGGACGGCCCGTACCTGAAGTAGCCCGACCGGCCCGGCCGGCGGTGGAGGGTCTCTCCGCCGCCGGCCGGGCTCACGGGATCAGCCCCCGGCCCCCCGGCCGGGCTCACGGGACTAGCCCTCCGCCGCCAGCCGGGCCCTCGCCTCCATCAAGGCGAAGCCCAGCAGATTCAGCCCGCGCCAGGTGGCCGGGTCCGCGGCGCGCTCGTCGTCGGCGGCCAGTCCGATGCCCCAGACCCGGTCCATCGGACTGGCCTCGACCAGGACGCGGCCCCCGGTGCCGAGCAGATAGGCCAGCAGGTCGGGGTGCTGCCGGAATTTGTGGACATTGCCTTCGATGACCAGGCCGAAGCGCTCCGCTTCCCACACGGCCTGGTCGAAGCCGCGGACGGTGCGGCCGACGCTCTTGGCGGTCTTCGGGTGGCCCGCCGCGACAGCCCGCCGCTCGGCGTCGGGGTCGTCGAAGAGCCGGGCCTTGCCCGCCATCATCCAGTGCTCGGCGGTCGCGTAGGTGACGCCGTCGACGGTGAAGGTCGCGGGCCACCACTGGCTGAGGCAGCCGACACCGACGCTTCCGTCGCGCTGCGGGCGGTGGCCCCAGAAGTACAGATACTTCAGCCGGTCCCCGGTGTGGTCGAGCAGGTCCTGGGTGGACCGGATGTCCGTCGCCATCGTCTGATCAGGCCCTCTCGTGCCGCGGCGACACGGGATGGGACGTGTTCGCCCGGCTTCGGTGCCCTGGTCGCAGCGGCACACTATCGGGGGTCGTACCAGGTCAGCGACCTATTTGCCGACGGCTCACGCGCCGCAGCCGACGCCGCTGCGAGGAGTCGAGGGAGAAGTAGGCGATCGCGGGCACGCCCACGATGACCAGGACGACAGCCCAGAAGGGGATCCAGATCCACAGGAACAGACCCAACGCCACGCCACCGATGACGATCTTCGCGCGATTCGACATTTCCCCGCCTCCGTTCACGGCGGCAAGCGCCGCGCCCTCACCGCTTCTACCCAGGAGAACGCGCCGCGGACAACCGTGGTTCCCCCCGCGTCCCGAGGGCCGTATCCCTGTAACCGTAACGCCGGGACGCGAGGGGAACCAGGCCGGGCGTCAGCCCAGCCGGGCGGCCGGGGCCACAGAGGGCGCCGGAACTGCGGTCAGCGCGGCCTTGCCGCGGGGCGCCGCGCCCGCACGGGTCGACAGCGCGCCGGAACCGCCGACCAGCGGCAGCCTCAGCACGGAGTGCGACAGGTCGACGGTGACCTTGGGGGTCGTGTCGGGCGGCAGGATGAGGCCGCCGTCGGTGCCCGCGACGATCAGCGCGAGCCGGTGCCCCGCCGGTACGACGTGGTCGGTGGCCGCGAGCTGGACGGTCATGGTGTACGGCTTGCCCGGGGTGAGCGGCACGCCGTGGGAGAGCGACGCGTAGTGCCCGAGGTCGGCCCAGCCGCGGCTGAAGACCGTGTGGTCGACGGTCGTGGTGTCGGCGGCGGTGTCGAGGTAGCAGGCGCTGTCGCCCGCGGTGCTCTCCCCGTAGCAGGAGCGGGTGGCCAGGGTGGCGATGCCCTCGCCGTTGCCGAGGAAGTCACGGATGGTGGCCGGCCCGAGGTCGACCAGGACCGCCGACAGGTGCGCGCTGGTGGTGGACGAGGTGGCGGTCACGGTGAAGGTGCCGCCGCCGGACAGCCGCAGGTCCTTGGCGAGCGTCCCGGTGGTGAAGACGGTCTTGGCCGCGGTCGCGGTGTCGGCCGCCGCCGCCCAGTCCTCCTCCCACAGGTTCGGGTCGTCGGTGAACGACTCGGTGCTGCCGGGCCCGGCGTGCCGGGTGCCGAGCGTGCCCAGGCCGTCGGTGGCCGTCGGGCTCAGGCTGAGCGAGGTGGTGCGGGTCGTGGCGGGCGGCCACACGCGGTCGGTGGTCCAGTGGTCGACGGTGCGCTCGATGTCGGCCATCGGCTGCCGCTGGATGCCGTTGTCGACGCCCAGCAGATAGTGGTCGAACCAGCGCTGGAGGGTGGGGACCCAGTCGGTGCGCCGGTAGTCGAAGGGGTCGACGTGGCCGGTCTGCGACAGCCACACCTTGCGCTCGACGCCGTGCGCGGCGAGCGCCTGCCACCACTGGCCGAAGTGCTTGGTGCGGACGTTGAGGTCCTGCATGCCCTGCACGGCGAAGACGCTGGCCCGTACCTTGCCCGCGTCCTTCACGTAGTCCCGCGCGGTCCAGAACGGCGTCCAGTCCCCGCTGCGCGGCGAGCCGTCGATGATCTTCTGCTGGGCGGCGGCGCAGTTGGCGTGCGCGCTGTCGCTCTCGACGTAGTCCGACAGCCACTCGGGGCCGTCCTGGAGCGCCGCGCCCTGGTGGAAGTAGTAGTCGTACCAGGAGGAGATGGAGCTGATCGGCACGATGGTCTTCAGGCCGCGCACCCCGGTGGCGGCGACGCCGTTGGCGATGGTGCCGTCCCAGCTCTTGCCGATCATGCCGACATTGCCATTGGTCCAGCCCGCGGAGACCGCGCGGCCGCCGGAGCGGGCGCTGTAGCCGCGGGCGCGGCCGTTGAGCCAGTCGACGACGGCCTTCGCGGACCGCACGTCGGAGGGGCCGCCGACGTCCACGCAGCCGTCGGAGCGGTCGGTGCCCGCGAGGTCGACCAGGACGGTCGCGTAGCCGCGGGGCACGAAGTAGTTGTCGTAGAACAGCGGCGCCTGGACGATGTTCCCGTTGGCGTCATAGGTCTTGAGCTGGCTCTCGTTGCCGCGTCCGCAGCAGGAGTAGTACGGGCTCGCGTCCATGATCACGGGGACCTTGCGCCCGGCGGCGGCGGGCTCCGAGGGGCGGACGATGTCCACCGCGACCCGGTCGGTGCGGCCGTCGCCGTCACCGTCGAGACCGGTGTCCACCCAGACGGCCTCGCGGATCGCGTTGGCGTAGGAGTAGTCGGGTTGGCTGAGACCGTGCCGTACGGTTCCGCCTCCTGCGCCGCCGGGGGTACCGGCGTACGCGGAGGACGGAGCGGTGAGTACGGCGGCCAGGGCGGCGAGTACCGCCACCACCACGGATATCCACTGGAAGCGGGCAGCCCGCGTGAGGGAGAGCACGCCAGAGGCTAGCGCCTGACCAAGCCACGTCAACAGGGGGCGTACGCAAGGTCCTGGGACGGCTGAGGCGGCAGGGGGGGGTGTGCGGAGGTGCTGGCCCCGCCGCCTCAACGGTCGTACGTCCTCGGCTACTTGTTGCCGGTCAGGCCCGCCCTGCGCAGGGCGTCGGCCATCGCGCCGCCGGGCGCGGGCTGTTGACCGCCGCCGCGGCGTCCGCCGCCCTGGCCCTGGCCGCCGCCCTGGCCCTGCCTGCCCTGGCCGCCGCCTTGCCGGTTCTGGCCCTGGCCGCCCTGTCGGTTCTGGCCCTGGCCGCCGCCCTGCCGGGGCGGTCCGCTGCGGCGCTCACCGCCGCCACCGGCCCCGCCGCCGCGCTGTTGGCGCCCGGCGCCCGGCTCGTCGTCCAGGCGCAGCGTCAGCGAGATCCGCTTACGCGGCAGGTCGACGTCCAGCACCTTCACGCGGACGATGTCACCGGGCTTGACGACCTCACGCGGGTCGGACACGAAGGTGTCGGAGAGCGCGGAGACATGGACCAGGCCGTCCTGGTGGACACCGACGTCCACGAAGGCGCCGAAGGCGGCGACATTGGTGACGACGCCTTCGAGGATCATCCCCGGCCTGAGGTCCTTCATCTCCTCGACGCCGTCCTTGAAGGTGGCGGTCTTGAAGGCCGGACGCGGGTCGCGGCCCGGCTTCTCCAGCTCGGCGAGGATGTCGGTGACGGTCGGCAGACCGAAGGAGTCGTCCACGAAGTCCTGCGGGCGCAGCGTCCGCAGCACCGGGCCGTTGCCGATCAGCGACTTGATGTCGGTCTTCGCGGTGCCGCTGATCCGCCGCACCACCGGATACGACTCGGGGTGCACGCTGGAGGCGTCCAGCGGGTCGTCGCCGTCCACGATCCGCAGGAAGCCCGCGCACTGCTCGTACGCCTTAGGGCCGAGCCGCGCGACCTCCTTGAGGTCCTTGCGGGTACGGAAGGGGCCGTTGGCGTCGCGGTGGGCGACGATGTTGCCCGCCAGGCCCTCGGTGATGCCCGAGACGCGGCGCAGCAGCGGTACGGACGCGGTGTTGACGTCCACGCCGACGCCGTTGACGCAGTCCTCGACGACCGCGTCCAGGGAGCGGGAGAGCTTCAGCTCCGACAGGTCGTGCTGGTACTGGCCGACGCCGATCGAGCGCGGGTCGATCTTCACCAGTTCGGCGAGCGGGTCCTGGAGGCGGCGGGCGATGGAGACGGCGCCGCGCAGGGACACGTCGAGCTCGGGGAGTTCGGCGGAGGCGTAGGCCGAGGCGGAGTAGACCGAGGCGCCCGCCTCGGAGACGACGGCCTTGGTGAGCTTCAGATCGGGGTGCAGCTTGATCAGGTCGGCGGCGAGCTTGTCGGTCTCGCGGGAGGCCGTGCCGTTGCCGATGGCGATCAGGTCGACGCGGTGGGCCTTCGCGAGCCGGGCGAGGGTGGCCAGCGACTCGTCCCACTTGTTGCGCGGCACGTGCGGGTAGATCGTGTCGGTGGCGACCACCTTGCCGGTGTCGTCGACCACGGCGACCTTGACGCCCGTGCGCAGGCCGGGGTCCAGGCCCATGGTGGCGCGGGTGCCCGCGGGCGCGGCGAGCAGCAGGTCGCGGAGATTCGCGGCGAAGACCCGTACCGCCTCGTCCTCGGCCTCCTGGCGGAGCTGGACGCGCAGGTCGATCCCGAGGCGGACCAGGAAGCGGGTGCGCCAGGCCCAGCGCACGGTGTCGCCGAGCCATTTGTCGGCGGGGCGTCCGCGGTCGGCGATGTCGAAGTTCTGCGCGATCCGCCGCTCGAAGCTGGACGGTCCCTCGGTGGGCTCCTCCGGCTCCAGGGTGAGGTCGAGGATCTCCTCCTTCTCGCCGCGGAGCATGGCCAGCACGCGGTGCGAGGGGAGCTTGGTAAAGGGCTCGGCGAAGTCGAAGTAGTCGGAGAATTTGGCGCCCGGCTCCTCCTTGCCCTCGCGCACCTTCGCGACGAGCCTGCCGCGCGTCCACATCCGGGTGCGCAGCTCGCCGACCAGGTCGGCGTCCTCGGAGAAGCGCTCGGTGAGGATGGAGCGCGCGCCCTCGAGCGCCGCCGCCGGGTCCTCCACGCCCTTGTCGGAGGA
Source organism: Streptomyces sp. NPDC093221 (assembly GCF_044753885.1). Classification (NCBI taxonomy): domain Bacteria; kingdom Bacillati; phylum Actinomycetota; class Actinomycetes; order Kitasatosporales; family Streptomycetaceae; genus Streptomyces; species Streptomyces sp. NPDC093221. The sequence continues at coordinate 212,402 of NZ_JBIVOA010000003.1, forward strand.
GACGTACTTCGCGGCCTCGGCCTGCGGGTCGGTCTCCGGATCGGCCAGCAGCAGATCGGCCAGCGGTTCCAGACCCGCCTCGCGGGCGATCTGGGCCTTGGTGCGGCGCTTGGGCTTGAAGGGCAGGTAGATGTCCTCCAGGCGCGCCTTGGAGTCGGCGGCCATGATCTGCGCCTTCAGCGCGTCGTCCAGCTTGCCCTGGGACTCGATGGACTCCAGGACGGCCGCGCGCCGTTCGTCCAGCTCGCGCAGGTAGCGCAACCGCTCCTCGAGAGCGCGCAGTTGCGCGTCGTCCAGGGTGCCGGTGGCTTCCTTGCGGTACCGCGCGATGAACGGCACGGTCGCTCCGCCGTCGAGCAGTTCGACGGCGGAGCGCACCTGCCCTTCGCGTACGCCCAGTTCCTCGGCGATCCTGCGCTCGACCGATCCGTTACCGCTGATGATCTCGCTCCTCGTGTGCTCGGCTGTTCACTGGCATGTTAGACGTCACCCGCCCGCGACCGGCCGCGGGCGGCGGGAACGATGCGCGGTTCCGGCTCGTTGTGCGGGTGCGGTGAGGCTGTTGACAGTGGCCCCCGCACCAGGCCCTGTCCCCGCCGAATCAGCTCACCGCAGCCGCTTTTCGAACCAGTGGTCCGCGTATGGGCTCGTGTTGTAGCGGGCGATCTCCCTGTAGCCGTGCTTGGCGTACAGCGCACGGGCCTCCACCAGGTCCTCGCGCGTGTCCAGGCGGATCGTGTCCGCGTGGAAGGTGTCGCGGGCGAGGGCTTCCGCGGCGCCGATGAGCAAGCCCGCGACGCCCTGGCCGCGGGCTTCGGGGCCGACATACATCCGGGTCAGCTCCATGGTGTGCGCGTCGAGGACGCGCAGGCCCACACAGCCGACCGGTACGCCGCGGGCAGGAGCGCCGGCGAGCCGGACGGCGAGGAATTCTCCGGTGGGTGGCACGAGATCGTCGCTGGGCTCCTCCGCGAGCACGGCGGAGACCTCGGCGTCGTCCGTCGGACGGCCGTAAAAGCGGCTGACCAGCTCGGTGTAGTAGCGGCGCAGCAGCGTCGCCGCCTCGGGGCCGGTGATGGGTACAGGCGCGACCGCCCAGTCGGTCGCGTGCGTGTTGTTCGTCGTCACGCCGGACATCCTGGCAGCGGGTAGGTGGGGTTATCCCCAGGTTTTTCCGGGGTCTGCCACCCCGGGGAACCGGGTGATGGCGCCATGGTCGGGGATCAGTGGCAGTCCATAGCGTCGAGGTGTGGCCGGTCAGGCCAGACACCGGACGTCGAACCGGCCATCGCCGGACCCCGAGGAGCGCCCATGGCTACAGCGACCAGCACGATCATCGACGCGCCGGGACGGCGGTCCGACGGGACGGCGGGCCCGGACGCGGACTCCGCCGGTACGGGGGCGGACGCCGGTACGGGGGCGGGACCAGGATCGGGATCAGGCAGTGATTTCGCTCCGCTGCTGCGCGAGGTCAAGGCGGCCGGGCTGCTGCGGCGGCGCGTGGACCACTACGCGAAGTCGATCGCGCTGAATCTCGTGGCCGTCGCCGCGGTGTGGTCGGCGGTGGTGCTGGTCGGCGGGACGGGTTCGTGGTGGGTGGTGGCGCTCGCTCTGCCCGCGGCGGTGCTGGGGGCGCGTACCGCGTTCATCGGGCACGACGCCGGGCACCACCAGATCGCCGAGAGCCGTCGGACGAACCGGCTGATCGGGCTCGTCCACGGCAATCTGCTGCTGGGCATGGGCGCGGGCTGGTGGACCGACAAGCACAATCGGCACCACGCCAATCCGAACCACGTGGGCAAGGATCCGGACGTCGAGGTCGGCGCGCTGGTGTGGACGCAGGCGCAGGCGGTCGAGCGGGAGGGCTTCGCGCGCTTCCTGACCCGTCATCAGGCGCGGCTGTTCTTCCCGATGCTGCTGCTGGAGGGGCTGGCCCTGAAGGTGGCGAGTCTCCAGGAGCTGAAGCGGCAGGAGCCGCGGCAACGGCTGGTCGAGGGCTCGCTGCTGGTGGCCCACCTGGCGGGTTACGCGGCGCTGCTGCTGTTCGCGATGCCGGTGTGGCAGGCGGTCGTGTTCGCCCTCGTGCACCACGCGCTGTTCGGGCTGCACCTGGGCTGTGCCTTCGCGCCCAACCACAAGGGCATGGAGATGCCCGAGGAGGGCTCGCGCTGGGGTCATCTGCGCCGTCAGGTGCTCACCTCCCGCAATGTGCGCGGCAATCCGGTCACCGACTGGTTCCTCGGCGGGCTCAACTACCAGGTCGAACACCACCTCTTCCCCAGCCTCCCCCGCCCGCACCTGCGCCTCGCCCAGCCGCTGGTGCGCGCCCACTGCCGCCGTCTGTCCATCCCCTACACCGAGACCGGTCTGATCGACTCCTACGTCCAGGCCCTGTCCCACATGCACTCCGTGGGCGCCCCCTTGCGCTCCCCCGCCGTCTGAACTCCCCACCGCCGCCACCCTTCCGCACCCCCGGCGGCTCAGCCGTCGCGGTCGTAGACCGTGACGGCCACCCCGCGTTCCACGAGCCGCGCGGTCACCAGCGGCTCGACCCGCGCCCACCGCCCGCCTGCCAGACCGCAGCCGATCCTCGGCATGTGCACGGAGGCGCCCAGCTCCAACGCCCGGTCGCCGAGCGCCGCGAGGGCGGCGTCGATCGCCTCGTACCGCACCGGCACACCCTTGCTGCCGGTGCGCATGCCGCGCTGGCCGATCAGGTTGGCCACCCACACATAGCTGCCGACCCGCACCAACTGGAGTGCGCCGAGGCCGAAGTCGTTGCGCGCCCGCTCGCGGTGCCAGCGCCGGTAGGCGGCCTCGGGCTCCGGCCAGCGGCGCGACACGGCGACGACGAAGCCCTTGCCCCAGCCGCCCAGGTCGTTGCAGACATGCGCGATGACTTTGACGCCCTTGCCCTGTGGTGCGGTGGCGTCTCCCCGCACGTACGTGATCTCCCCCATGCCGCCACCGTAAGCGCGACCACTGACAACGCGCCCGCGCTTAAAGCGACGACGGGTGGTGGGTGGTGTGGAGCCAGGCGGTGAACAGCGGGGTGAGGTCGTGGGGGGTGAGGCGTTGGCAGAAGGCGGTGAAGTCGGCGGTGGTGGCGTTGCCGTGGCGGCGGGCGGCGGGCCAGGTGCGGAGGAGGGTGGCGAAGGCGGTCGGGCCGAGGGCTTCGCGGAGTTGGTAGAGGACGAGGGCGCCGCCGCCGTACACGGGGGCGTCGGAGATGCGGTCGGGGCCGGGCGGCGCGCCGGGCGGGAAGGCGCTGTTGGCGGGGTCGGCCAGGGCCGCTGCGGCGCTCCGCTCGACGGTGCGCCCGCCCTCGTGCTCCTGCCACAGCCACTCGGCGTAGGTCGCGAAGCCCTCGTTGAGCCACATGTCCTGCCAGGCGGCGGGCGTGACGGAGTCGCCGAACCACTGGTGGGACAGTTCGTGGACGAGGGTGTCCAGCGGCACGGCGGGGTCGCCCGGCCCGCCGTCGCCGGGGAAGACCGGCTTCGTCTGGGCCTCCAGCGCGTACCCGACCCGCCCGCTCGGCAGGTGGTCGACGATCGCGCCGACGGACGAGAAGGGATAGGGCCCGAACAGCCCGCTCTCCCAGTCCACGATCTCCGGGATACGGCGCAGGGCCGCCGCCGTCGTCGGGTCGTCGGAGCGCGGGTCGACCGCCACGTAGACCGGCACCCCGCCACCGGTACGGGACCGCGTGATGTCGAAGTGCCCGATGGCGACGGTGGCCAGATACGTCGCCATCGGCTCCTTGGCGCGCCAGTGGAACGCGGTCTCGCCGCCGCGGTCGGCGCTGTCGACCAGTTCGCCGTTGGACACGGCGGTGAGACCGTGGGGGACGGTGACGGTGATGTCGTAGGCGGCCTTGTCCGAGGGATGGTTGTTCGAAGGGAACCAGGCCATGGCGCCGACCGGTTCGCCCAGGGCGAGCGCGCCGTCGTCGGTACGGAACCAGCCCTCGTGCGAGCCGTCCGGGTCGGTGAGGGTCGGCGGGACGCCTTCGTACGTCACGGTCGTCTCGAAGCGCGCGCCGTCGCGCAGCGGCGTCGCGGGCGTGACCCTCAGCTCGCTGTCCGCGCGGTCCACGGCGGCGCTCCGCCCGTCGACGGTCACGCGGGTGACGGTGAGCCCCGACAGGTCGAGGTCGAAGCGCGCGAGCGGCTGGGTGGCGGTGGCGGTGACGACCGCCGTGCCGCGCAGCTTTCCTGAGCCGGGGTCGTACGCGAGGTCGAGGCCGTAGTGCGTGACGTCGTATCCGCCGTTGCCCGCCCGCGGGAAGAGCCGGTCGCCGACGCCGGGCGCCCCGACGTCGGCGGAGCCCGAGGCGTGGCCCGTACGGTCGGGGGCCGTACGGTCGGCGGCCGTACGTTCGGGGGCCGCCGTGCCGCCGCCGGAGCACGACAGGCAGCACGCCAAGGAGCACGCGAGCAGGATCGGCAGGGCCGCGCGCGGCGGCGGGAACAGGCGCACGCGGGCCAGCGTACGAGGCTCGGGGCCGGGCGGAGGCGTCCGCCGTACGGCGTGCGAGGACTTTCACAGCGCTGGTGCGACAGCGATACTGTCCAGGTGCCCCAGACCGCTCTCACCATCGACGAGCTGGCCGCCCGCGCCGGGGTGACGGTGCGCACCGTCCGCTTCTACAGCGCCCGCGGCCTGCTCCCGCCGCCCGACATCGGTCCGCGCCGGGTGGGCCGATACGGCTCCGCGCACCTGTCCCGGCTGGCGCTGATCGAGGAGTTGCAGCACCAGGGCCTCACCCTGGCGGCGATCGAGCGCTATCTCCAGCAGCTCCCCGCCGACATCAGCGCCCACGACCTGGCGATCCACCGCGCCCTGGTGGCGTCCTGGCTGCCGGAGGGCAGCCAGGAGATCGACCGGGAGCGACTCGAACGCCGCGCGGGGCGCCCGCTGGACGACGCGGACCTGGACCGGCTCGCGGCCATGAACGTGCTGGAGCGCACCGACGACCCCGACGCCTTCCGGGTGGATCCGGGCATCCTGCACCTGGGGGTGCGGCTGCTGGACGTGCCCTTCCCCGTGGAGACGGTCCTGGCCGCGCGCGAGGTGATGCTGGAGCACGCGCGGGCCGCCGCCCACGAGCTGGGCCGGATCTTCCTGGACGAGGTGGGGGAGCCGGACCGCCCGGAGCGGATGCGGTCGCTGTCGGCCCAGATGCAGCCGCTGGTCGTACAGGCGCTGGTCACCGCCTTTCAGCGGTCGCTGAAGGAGGAGCTGCGGGCCTGGCCGGTGCCCTCGCCGAAGCCGGACCCCGAGCAGAACCCGCAGCGTTCCCCGTAGCGCCTGAGCGCCTACACCTCAGCGCCCGTCCGTGAACGTCTCCCCGCTCTCGGCCTTCGCCACCAGCAGCGCGGGCGGTGCGAAACGCTCGCCATAGGTGTCGGCCAGTTCGCGGGCGCGGGCGGTGAAGCCCGCGACGCCGCCCTCGTAGCCGTTGATGTACTGAAGGACGCCGCCGGTCCAGGCGGGGAAGCCGATGCCGAGGATGGAGCCGATGTTGGCGTCGGCGACCGAGGTGAGGACGCCTTCTTCGAGCAGCCGGACCGTGTCCAGCGACTCCGCGAAGAGCATCCGCTCCTGCATGTCCCGCATCGGGATCTCGATGCCGGGTTTACCGAAATGCTCCGCAAGACCGGGCCACAGCCGGGTACGGCGGCCGTCCGCGTAGTCGTAGAAGCCCGCGCCGCCGCTGCGCCCGGTCCGCTCGAACTCGTCCACCATGCGGTCGATGACCCGCTCGGCCGGGTGCTCCTGCCACTGGCCGCCCTCCGCCTCGATCGCGGTACGCGTCTCGCGGCGGATCTTGCGCGGCAGGGTGAGCGTCAGCTCGTCGAGGAGCGACAGCACCTTGGCGGGGTAACCCGCCTGGGCCGCGGCCTGTTCGACGGAGGCCGCCGCGACGCCCTCGCCGACCATGGCGACGCCCTCGTTGATGAAGTGGCCGATGACGCGGGAGGTGAAGAAGCCGCGCGAGTCGTTGACGACGATCGGCGTCTTGCGGATCTGCCGCACCAGGTTGAAGGCGCGGGCCAGCGCCTCGTCACCGGTCCGCTCGCCCTTGATGATCTCCACCAGCGGCATCTTGTCGACCGGCGAGAAGAAGTGCAGGCCGATGAAGTCGTCCTGCCGCCGCACGCCTTCGGCGAGCGCCGAGATGGGCAGCGTGGAGGTGTTGGAGCAGAGCAGCGCGTCGGGCGCCACGATGTGCTCGATCTCCTGGAAGACCTTGTGCTTGAGCGTGGCGTCCTCGAAGACCGCCTCGATGACGGCGTCACAGCCCGCCAGGTCCGCCGGGTCGGCGGTCGGGGTGATCCGGGCGAGCAGCGCGTCCCGCTTGTGCGGGGTGGTGCGGCCCTTGGCCAGCGCCTTGTCGAGCAGCGTCACGGAGTACGCCTTGCCGCGCTCGGCGGCCTCCGCGGTGACGTCCTTGAGGACGACGTCGATTCCGGCGCGCGCGCAGGAGTACGCGATGCCCGCGCCCATCATGCCCGCGCCGAGGACGGCGACCTTGGTGACCGGCCGGGCCGGGACGCCCTCGGGGCGGCTGGCGCCGGAGTTGACGGCCTGCATGTCGAAGAAGAACGCCTGGATCATGTTCTTCGAGGTCCGGCCGCAGGCCAGCTCGGTGAAGTAGCGGGCCTCGATGAGGGTGGCGGTGTCGATGTCGACCTGCGAGCCCTCGACGGCGGCGGACAGGATCGCCAGCGGCGCCGGGTAGGGCGCGCCCGCGAGCTGCTTGCGCAGATTGGCGGGGAAGGCCGGCAGATTCGCCGCGAAGGCGGGACTCTTCGGGGTGCCGCCGGGGATCTTGTAGCCGGGGGTGTCCCAGGGCTGCCGGGCGTCGGGGTGGGCCAGGACGTACGCCCGCGCGCTCGCCAGCATGGCGTCCCGGTCGGTGGCGACCTCGTGGATGAGACCGGCCTCCAAAGCGCGCTGCGGCGCGTACTGCCGGCCCTGGAGCAGGACCTTCAGCAGCGCGTCGGCGATGCCGAGCAGCCGGACGGTGCGGACGACTCCGCCCCCGCCGGGCAGCAGGCCGAGCGTCACCTCGGGCAGGCCGATCTTGGTGCCGGGCGTGTCGAGCGCGATGCGGTGGTGGCAGGCCAGCGCGATCTCGTAACCGCCGCCGAGCGCCGCTCCGTTGATGGCCGCGACGACCGGCTTGCCGAGGGTTTCCAGGCGGCGCAGGCGGCGCTTGATGCGCAGCGATCCGGCGAGGACGTCGGCCGCGTTCTCCGGGGTGGCGCGGATCAGGTCGCGCAGGTCGCCGCCCGCGAAGAAGGTCTTCTTCGCGGAGGTGACGATGATGCCGCGCACGCCGTCGAGTTCGGCTTCGAGGCGGTCGAGGGTGGCGTCGAGGGAATCGGCGAAGGCCGCGTTCATGGTGTTCGCGGACTGCGCGGGGTCGTCCAGGACCAGGGTGACGATGCCGTCGGTGTCCTGCTCCCAGCGGATGGTGGTGGACTCGCTCATGGTCTTCGGGCTCCGTTGGATCCGTGAGGGGGCACGTGAGGGGGCAGGGGTCAGAGACGTTCGACGACGGTGGCGACGCCCATGCCGCCGCCGACGCAGAGGGTGGCGAGCCCGTACCGCTGGTCGCGGCGCTCCAGTTCGTCGATGAGGGTGCCGAGGATCATCGCGCCGGTCGCGCCGAGCGGGTGGCCGAGCGCGATGGCGCCGCCGTTGACGTTGACCTTGTCGATGCTGACGCCCATGTCGGAGGCGAAGCGCAGCACGACGGCGGCGAACGCCTCGTTCATCTCGATCAGGTCGATGTCGTCGATGGTCAGCCCGGCCTTGGCGAGGGCCTTGCGGGAGGCGGGGGCGGGGCCGGTCAGCATGATGGTCGGCTCGGAGCCGGAGACGGCGGCCGAGACGATCCGGGCGCGGGGGGTGAGGCCGTAGCGCTCGCCGATCTCGCGGTTGCCGATGGCGACGAGCGCGGCGCCGTCCACGATGCCGGAGGAGTTGCCCGCGTGGTGGACGTGGTCGATGGCCTCGACCCAGTGGTACTTCTGGAGCGCGACGGCGTCGAAGCCGCCCAGGTCGCCGATGTCGGCGAAGGACGGCTTGAGCTTGGCGAGCGTCTCGGGGGTGGTGCCGGGGCGGATGAACTCGTCGTGGTCCAGGACGGTGAGGCCGTTGCGGTCCAGCACGGGCACGACGGAGCGGGCGAAGTAGCCCTGTTTCCACGCCTCCGCGGCGCGTTCCTGGGAGAGCGCGGCGAAGGAGTCCACGTCGTGCCTGGTCCAGCCGCCGAGGGTGGCGATCAGGTCGGCGCCGACGCCCTGCGGCACGAAGCCGGTCTCGTACGAGGTCATGGGGTCCATGGCCCAGGCGCCGCCGTCCGAGCCCATCGCGACGCGCGACATGGACTCGACGCCGCCCGCGAGGATCAGGTCCTCCCAGCCGGAACGCACCTTGGCCGCCGCCAGGTTGACCGCTTCGAGCCCGGAGGCGCAGAAGCGGTTCTCCTGGACGCCCGCGACGGTGTCGGGCAGGCCCGCGGCGATGGCCGCGATCCGCGCGATGTCCGAGCCCTGGTCGCCGATCGGGCTGACGACGCCGAGCACGATGTCGTCGACGGCGGCCGGGTCCAGGGTCGGGAAGCGGCGCCGCAGTTCGTGGATGAGGCCGACGACGAGGTCGATCGGCTTGGTGCCGTGCAGGGATCCGTTCGCCTTTCCGCGCCCGCGCGGGGTGCGTACGGCGTCGTAGACGTAGGCCTCGGTGCTCAACGTCGTGCCTTTCTGGAGGGTGGGGCGGGGTGTCCTGGTCCGGCGCGGTGTCCGGGAGGTGCTGCCGTACGGGTCTCAGTCCAGCAGTGCGGGGGTGTCCCAGTCGCGGGCGACCTCCGCGGTGTGCGCGCCGGGCGGCGCGGGCGGCCGGCGCAGGGTGCCCGGTGTCGCGGACAGGCGCGGCGCGGGCGCGGGCTGCACGGTCCCGGCCGCCTCGGTGAAGGTGCCGCGGGCGGCCAGGTGCGGGTGGTGCGGGGCCTCACCCAACGAGAGTACGGGCGCCACGCACGCGTCCGTCCCGTCGAAGACGCGTGTCCACTCGTCGCGGGTGCGGGTGCGGAAGCGGGCCGCGAGGGCGGCGCGCAGGTCGTGCCAGCGGCCGGGTTCCGTGCGCAGGGCCGCGTCCCGCGGCGCCAGTTCCAGCAGCCGGACGAATTCGTCGTAGAAGCGCTGTTCCAGGGCGCCGACCGCCATGTACCGGCCGTCGGAGGTCTCGTAGACGCCGTAGAAGGGGGTGCCGCCGTCCAGGAGGTTGGCGCCGCGCCTGTCCTGCCAGCGGCCGGTGGCGAGGATGGCGTGGATCATCGTGGTGAGGTGCGCGACGCCGTCGACGATCGCGGCGTCCACGACCTGTCCCTCGCCGTGCGCGCGGGCGTGGTGGAGGGCGGCGAGGACGCCGGTGACCAGGTAGAGGGAGCCGCCCGCGTAGTCGCCGAGGAGGTTGGCGGGCGCGACCGGCGGTCCGTCGGCCGGTCCCGTCATGCCGAGCGCGCCGGTCACGGCGAGGTAGGCGATGTCGTGGCCCGCGGTGTCGGCGAGCGGGCCGCTCTGGCCCCAGCCGGTCATGCGGCCGTAGACGAGCCGCGGATTGCGGGCCAGGCACGCGTCGGGGCCGACGCCCAGCCGCTCGGCGACGCCCGGCCGGTAGCCCTCGATGAGGATGTCGGCGCGCTCGGCCAGGTCGAGCACGGTCGCGGGTCCCCGGTCCGCCTTGAGGTCGACCAGCACCGAGCGCTTGTTGCGGTTGGTGAGGTCGTGCTCGGGCGCGACGCCGAGGCCCGCGCCGCCCGGCCGGTCCACCCGTACGACATCGGCGCCGAGGTCGGCGAGGAGCATCGCGGCGAACGGTCCCGGACCGATCCCGGCCAGTTCGACGACACGCACGCCCGCCAGCGGGCCGTCGGGCGCCGCACCCCGGTTTGACAATTCTGATGTCACATCAATGATGCTAGGAACGTGTTCCAGTCTTGGCAAGAGCTGACTGAGCGCTCGCTCAGCCGGTTCACTCGCCTTCTGTTCCGTCTCCGGTCCCGCCTTCGGTCCCGCCGTCGGCCGCCGCCGTCGCGTGCGGCGTCACAGGTGGCAGTGGCCGCCGGAGCCGCGTCCGCTCTCCCGGGGCAGGTCGAGCGTGGGGTTGCGGTCGAAGAAGCCGGTCGGTCTCAGCGTGAAACCGCAGGTGTCCACCGGCATCACCGGCCAGTCCTCCAGGCGCGGCAGATGCGTCGGCCCGAAGGAGTGCCACAGCGTGAGGTCGGTGTCCTCCAGCGCCTCGCCCGGCCGCGACCACTGCCCGACACCGGCCCCGCCCCGGTGCTGGTTGGGGTAGTCGCCGTCCGGATAGTGCCGCTCGGGGCGGTAGCGGGTCACCCACAGGTGCTTGGTCGCGTACGTGACGCGCTCCGCGACCGGTGAGCCGGGCTGCGCGAGCAGCGTCGGTCCCGCGTCGGGCAGCAGGGTGTACGCGACCGGGCGGCCCATCCGGTTGAGCGAGCCGGGGTTGCTGATCCGCCAGCGCCGCCCGGCCGCCGGGTCGGCGACCCGGCCCGCGTCACCGCTGTCGGCCACCACGGTGGCGCGCGTGGTGAAGGCGTTGCCGTTCGGATTGTCCGGGCCCATCGGCAGCCGTACGACGTCCACTTCCTCGACCGTGTTGGCCGGGCCGTCCACCGCCACGTCGAGCCGGGCGCAGAACAGATGCTGGTGGTACGGCGCGAGCAGCCCCGGCGCGATCTCGGTGGCGTGCGGCGAGCTCTCCCCCGGCACGGCGGCCGACGTCTGCACGAGCCCGGTGGCCTTGGCCTCGAAGGCGATCGTGCCGTCCTGGTGGAGATACCAGTAGAAGCCGTAGTCGTAGTTGCCGAGGGTGGCGATGTACGAGATCACCAGGCGGCGCGAACGGCGGCTGTCCACCGCGAAGTTGTCGAAGATGTTGGTGTGCTTCCACAGCAGCCCCGCGTCCTCCTCGTGGACGCAGATCGCGTTGCTCAGCGTCTCCGGGCGGCCGAGGTCGTCGGCCAGCACGGCGTCCACGTACGCGATCTCGCCGAGGCAGTCGCAGCCCAGGCGCAGCGCGTTGGCGTTGCGGCCGAGCAGGTACTCGCCCGCGTCCAGGTAGCAGACCCAGTTGCGGGCCGCGTCGGGCTCCGCGTACGGCACGGCCATCTCGGCGATCGAGGCGCGGTGCAGGACGAGCCGGTCGCGGTCGCCGTCGCGGTGGGTGATCCGGTGCAGCACCAGGCCCTCGCGGGCGTTGAAGTCCAGCCGCAGCCGCCAGTTCTGCCAGCTCAGCACCGGGCCTTCGAGCGTGAAGGACGGCCCCTCCGGCTGGCCGATCTCCAGCGGGCGCAGGTCGGTGCGGGCCGGTCCGTTGAACTCGGCCTCGTAGCGCCCGCATTGGGTGGGCGTGGGGACGGCGCCGGTGTCGATGAGGCGTACGACGCGCCGCTCGATCAGGTCGACCTCCGCGACCAGGCCGCCGACCGGGTGGGCGAACGGGTTGTCGCTCTCGTCGCAGCGCAGGAAGGTCAGCGAGCGCAGCATGCGGCGGCCGGTCTCGGAGGCGATGCCGAAGTTGCCCGCGGCCAGCGGCGCCGCGATCACCAGCGAGGTGTCGGTGACGCCGCGCTCGGCCATCGCCGCGCGCCAGGCGGGGTCGGCCTTGACGATCTCGTCGCAGGTCTCGTACTCCTCGAACAGCAGCGGCGGTTGGCCGTCGGCGGCCGGGTCCAGGTCGCGGTGGGCGAGCAGCAGGCGCGAGGTGACGTCGACCAGGGCCTCGGCGGCGCGGCCGGTGGCGGAGTCGAGCAGCGTGACACGCACCCGGCGGGTGAAGGCGTCGCCGTCGCGGTGGGCGAGCGCGGCGTGCCGGTCGGGCTCGTCGGGCAGGACGAGCGGGAAGCGGGTGGCGTCGGACACCAGGCCCTCCGCCTCCAGTACGGTGCGGGCCGTGTCGATCTCGTCGGCGGTCAGCGGGTCGAGCGGATGCGGAGTGGTGGTGGCGGCCGACGCGGTCATGGGGCCTCCTGACGGCGAAACAGAAACGCTGCGGGGACGGGCAGTTCGGGACATGGGTCCGGAAAAAACGGGCGGCCCGCCGCACCCTGTGGGGTGTGGCGGGCCGTCGCGGTGAGACCTGGCGAGATGGTCAGGAGGACGCTTGCGCGGCGGCCTTCTCCAGTTGGAACGCCTCGTTGCCCTGGCCGATCCTGGCGTGCACCTCGGGCCGCTTGGCGCGCAGTATCAGACCGTAGACCAGTCCGATGGCGGCGGCCAGAGCGATGATGCCGGGCAGCAGCCAGCGCAGCCCGTGGCCGGGGTTGGCACCCAGCAGCACCGAGAAGTCCTTCACCGAGTAGACGGCGATGGTCAGCAGCCCGAGAGCGGCGACGGCCGAGGTGACCAGCCGCCATGCCTGCACACCGGCGGCACCGCGCTTGACGAAGAAGGCGATGACGGCGATGGCCGCGGTGGCCATCAGCAGCACGATGCCGAGCGCGCCGACGTTGCCCGCCCAGGTGAACATGCGCAGCACGGGGGCCGTCGGGTCCGGGCCGAACTTCGGGTCGAACTTCCCGTTGTCGGTGGCGGCGAAGGCCACGACGACGGCCAGCGCGACGATCGACTGGAGGAAGGAGCCGACGGCGGGGGCGCCGCTGGACTTCGAGGTACGGCCGACCGCCGAGGGCAGCAGACCGTCGCGGCCCATCGCGAACGCGTAGCGGGCGACGACGTTGTGGAAGCTCAGCATCGAGGCGAAGATGCCGGTGATGAAGAAGATGTTCAGGGTGTCGGTGAACGCGGTGCCCAGGCGGGCCTGGTTCAGCGAGAAGATCAGGTTCGGACCCTGCTCCTGAGCGGCGCCCACGACGTGGTCGGGGCCGGTGCCGACGGTGATCGCCCAGGCGCTGAAGGCGAAGAAGAGAGTGGCGAAGCCGATCGCGGTGAACATCACCTTGGACACGACGCGTTGGGCGTCGCTGGTCTCCTCGGCGTAGACCGGGGCCTGTTCGAAGCCGACGAAGCCGGCGATGGTGAAGCACAGGGCGGTGCCCAGACCCGCGCCGCTGAGCGTGCTGGGGTCGAAGGCGTGCACCGAGACGCCCTGCGGGCCGGGGTCGGACAGGAAGCTGATGTCGAAGACGACGGTCAGCAGCGTCTCGACCAGCAGCAGCACACCGAGCGTCTTGGCGTTCAGGTCGATCTTCAGCGCGCCGAAGATCGCGGTGATCGCGACTCCGCCGAGCGCCGGGATCCACCAGGCCACGTTGTGGTTCCAGTGCTGGGCGATCTGGCTGGAGATCTCGTAGCCGAAGATCCCGTAGAGACCGACCTGCATGATGCTGTACGCGAACAGGGCGACGTACGAGGCGCAGGCGCCCATGGTGCCGCCCAGGCCCCTGGATATGTACGCGTATAGCGCGCCCGCGTTGTGCACATGGCGGCTCATCTCGGCGTAGCCGAAGCTGAAGAGGATCAGCACGAGGCCGACGATGACGAACAGCAGCGGCACCCCGACGACACCCATGGTGGCGAAGGTGGTCGGCACCACACCGGCCACCACCATCAGGGGCGCGGTCGCGGCGAGGACCGAGAGCAGGAGGGCCGGTGCGCCGATCCGGTCCGCGCGCAGTGCGCGTTGCTCGCCCTTGAACGTGCTGATCTCGCTTGTACTGCCCGTCAGCATGCTGCGGTGTCCTTCCGGTGGTCCGTGGTTCGGGTCTTACTGGATCGGTCTTCGAGCGTGGTTCTTCGTGCGTGGTTCCAACTGCGTGTCCTGCTGGGCGAGTACGACCGTGGGGGCCTAGGCGGAACCGAAGCCGAGCGCGTAGTTGCGCGCCGCGCGGAACGCCTTCTTCGGGTCGCGGTCGGGATACGACCACGGGGTGCGTGTCGCCTCCGACCCGATCCGGTTGAACAGGGCGGCGGCTTCCACCGTGTCGCCCGCGTGGAATTTGCCGTACGCAAGGTAGTTCAGGTCGAGCAGCAACCGCGAGTGGTCGTAGCCCTGCCATTCGAGCCACCAGTCGAAGGCCATGCGCACGCTCTGCCGGGCGCGCGGACTGACCCAGTACGGAAGGCCGTTGGGGACGTCGGGCAGCACGTCGGCCGACGCGAGCACCCGGTAGCGCTCCACCAGCGCGACCAACGGCAGTACGGCCAGCGGCGATCCGCGTCCCGCCTCGTCCGCGGCCCACTCGGCGAATTCGTACACCTCGTGGAACGGGTCCTCGCCGTCGGTCTTCTGACGCTCCGCCAGGCACTGCGTCATCAGGTGGTGGGCGTGGTGGTGGCCGCGGTGCCGGCCGCGCGCCTGGTCGAAGGCGCGCACCTGCTCGTCGTCGGTGCCGGTGCGGCGCGCGAGCACCAGCAGGGCGAGCCACGGCGACGGGTCGCGCGGGGTCATCCGGGCCGCGCGCAGGCAGAGTTCGCGCGCCGACTCGGCGCTCTGCTTGCCCGCGACCGCGCGGAAGACGGCCGCGAACGCGGCCAGCGCGGCGGCGTCCGTGCTCTCGGGCTCGGCGAGTTGCCACTCGCCCGCCCAGGCGGCGGCGCTCTTGCCCTCGCCGAGGACGACCAGCCGATGTCCTCGGCGGTCCCAGTTGTCCCCGGTACGGCTCAGCAGGTCACGGGTCTCCGCCCAGCGGCCGTGGGCCAGGGCAGCACGAGCCGCGACCAGCTCCTCGTCACCGAGAGCCGGGTCGAAAGCCACGTCGTCCTTGCCACGCGAGAAGCGGAAGGGTGGCGGCGGTGGGGTCATCCGCGGGCAGCCCTCCACGGCGTGCGTAACGTCATGTGATCACGCACAGCCAACCGGTCGGCACGGGGTGGCATCAAGCCCGGACCTGTTGTCTCGCTGTAGTCCCGTATGGTGACGGGGGTTTGGGACACGGATCGGGATGGATGCGCTGGTTCGGCTGCGCGATCGGCCGGACACCTGATATTCGAGAGGCCGATCAAGGTGTGTCGGCATCGCGCGGTGGGGACCAGGTGACATGGACGGCGGGAGCGTGAGCGGTGCGGACGCGGGGGAACGACAGAGTGCGGCAGCCTCCACCCACCCGCTCGCCTATGTACGGCGAAGACACGGGTGGAGCTACCAGGACCTGGCACGGGTCATAGCCGACAACGCGCGGATCCTCGGGGTGCCGATGGCGGCCCGCCGCGAGAAGGTCTGGCGCTGGGAGCACTGGGGGGTCGTGCCGGAGGCCGACAGCCAGCGCGCGCTGGCCCGCGCGCTCGGAATCCCCTCCAGGGAACTGGAGTTGAGGCCCTGGCCGCGCTGGCTCCCGGCGCACGGCGGCATGCCGGACGGGCTGCCGTGGACGGTCGAGGGCAGTTTCACCGCGCTCACCGCGCTGCTCGACAACGGCGCGAGCGACCCGCGCGGCTTCCCCATCGCGGACGAGCAGGCGCTGCTCGACGCCATCGCGGACTGGGACGCGGCGGGCGCGGAGGGCACGACGGGCGCCGCCGGTTCCGCGGGCTCGGGCGGCGCGGCGGGCGCGATGGGTTCCATGGGTTCACGTGCCGTGGACAAGAAGGCGGGTTCGCCCTCGGCCGCGGCGGGACGCGGGTCGCCCTCGCCCGCGGCGGGACGCGGGTCGGCGTCGGCCGCCATGGCCGAGCGGTGGGACGAACCGGTGCCCGGCACCCGCTCGGGACGCGTGCCGCGACAGGCGAACGCCGCGGCCGCGTTCCGCGACGACGCCGTCGACAAAGCGGTGGCCGCGGCCGTCGTGGACGGTCCGGTGATCGACTGGCTCGAAGCCGGGGTGCTGGGGCTGCGCAAGCTCGACGACCGGCTCGGCGGCGCGGCCGTACGGCACCGGGTCGAGGCCGATCTGCGCATGGTGCGCGGCCTGTTGCACCGGGGGCAGCACGAACGGGCCCACGGGGCAAGGCTGTTGCGGGTCGCCGCCGACCTGGCGCAGCTCGGCGGCTGGGCGGCCACCGACACCGGCCGGCTCGGGGCGGCGCAGCGGCACTATCTGACCGGTCTGCGGCTCGCCCACAGCGCGGGTGACCGCCCGCTGGCCGTCGCGCTGTGGGGCGGCCTCGCGCTGCACGCGGTGATCGCGGGTCAGCCGCGGGACGCGGTGGCCGCGGCGGAGGCGGGGGTACGGGCGGCGGGCGGCACTCCCCCGGCCGTCCGGGCGCTGGCCGCCAGCAGGCTGAGCCGGGCGCACGCCGCGGTCGGCGCCGACGGCGCCTCACGGCGCGCGGTCTCCGAGGCGGAGCGCCAACTGGACCTGGCGGAGCGGGAGTCGGGTCCGTCATGGCTCTACTGGTTCGACGCGGCCGAACTGGCCGCGCAGACCGGTCAGTCGCTGCTCGACCTGGGCCACGCGCACGAGGCCAGGCCCCTGTTGGAGCAGGCGCTGGCGATGCAGGACGCCTCGTACGTACGCGACCGCTGCCTGTACTCGGCGCGCGCCGCCACCGCCCGCGCCCTGACCGGCGACCTGGAGGGCGCGCGCACGCTGGGCCGCGAGGCGGCCCGGCTGTCCCGGCACTGCGGCTCCCCGCGCATCGCGGACACGCTGGACGCGCTGAAGGTCCGGCTCGACGCCACGAGGTGACCTCTTCCCCCGGTGCGCGGTCCCGCCTTCGCGGACCGCGCACCGGGGCCGAACGTGCGGGCTGCTCCGGGGGACGGTGCCGCGGGCCGGTGCTCCCGGCACTCACGGCCGGTGCGCAACGTCACCACGGATTGGCCGAGACGCCTACGGGAGGCGGTGCGAGACGCCGGTTCGGACCCCGGC
Organism: Streptomyces sp. NPDC093221; assembly: GCF_044753885.1. Classification (NCBI taxonomy): domain Bacteria; kingdom Bacillati; phylum Actinomycetota; class Actinomycetes; order Kitasatosporales; family Streptomycetaceae; genus Streptomyces; species Streptomyces sp. NPDC093221. The sequence goes on from NZ_JBIVOA010000003.1 coordinate 229,212, forward strand.
CCGCGGGGCGTGTACGTCATGGCGACCGGTCGTGACGTACAACCGGCCGCACAAGTACCCAACGATGACTGATTCGCGGACGCGGTCCCGTCCGTACCGTCTTGACCTGCGAGAACACGGCGCCACCCGGCGCCGGACAACGTAGGGAGACACCAGCCATGAGCGACACCCTGTACCTGGTCCAGCGCTACATCGCCGCCTGGAACGAGACCGACCCGGCCGCCCGGCGCCGCCTGATCGACGAGGTCTTCGCCGCCGACGGCCGCTACACCGACCCGCTGGCCGACGTCACCGGGCGGGACGCCTTCGACGCGGTGGTCGGCGCCGTGCAGGCGCAGTTCCCCGGCTTCGTGTTCACCCTGGGCCCGGTCGACGCGCACCACCACATCGCCCGCTTCACGTGGGAGCTGGGCCCGGCGGGCGGCGAGTCGCTGGTGGTCGGCTTCGACGTGGCCGCGATCGGCGAGGACGGCCTGGTGCACAGCGTCCAGGGCTTCCTCGACAAGGTCCCGGCCGGCGCCTGAGCACCGCTCCACGGGTACGGGTGCGGTCCGCGCAGGGCCCCGCCCGTACCCCGTACCCCGTCACCACCGAGCCGCACCCGTACCCCGTCATCGCCCCGGACATCCGTCCCCCTGCGACAGGAGTTCCGTCATGGCCTCGGCCACCACCGCCGCGTCCCCGCCCGCGAGCCGCGACGGCTCGCCGGTCAGCAAGCGGCCAGACCTCGGCCTGCTGCTCCTGCTGGCCGCGACCTTCATGATCGCGCTCGACATCTTCATCGTGAACGTGGCGATCCCCTCCGTGCAGAGCGACCTGCACGCGGGCACCGCGTCGATCCAGTGGGTGGTGGCGGGCTTCGGCCTGGCCGTGGCCACCGGGCTGATCACGGCGGGCCGGCTCGGTGACGTCTTCGGCCGCAGACGGATGTTCGCCGTCGGGCTCGCGCTGTTCACCGCCACCTCGGCGGCGTGCGGATTCGCCCCCACCGCAGGGACGCTGGTGGCGGCGCGGGTCCTCCAGGGCCTGTCGGCCGCGCTGATGAGCCCGCAGGTGCTGTCGATCCTCCAGACCGCCTACACCGGCAAGGCGCAGGCCCGCGCCTTCAGCATGTACGGGCTGACGATGGGCGTCGGCGCGGTCTTCGGGCAGCTCATCGGCGGTCTGCTGATCAAGGCCGACGTGCTCGGCCTCGGCTGGCGGGCCTGCTTCCTGATCAACCTCCCGGTCGGGCTGCTCGCCCTGGCGCTGGTGCCGCGCGCCCTGGCCGAGTCGAGGGCGCCGCAACGGCCCCGGCTGGACCTCACCGGCGTGGCGCTGTCCACCGCCGCTGTCGTCGCGCTCGTGCTGCCGCTGATCCAGGGGCGTGCGGCGGGCTGGCCGCTGTGGACCTGGCTGTGCCTGGCCGCGTCCGCCGTGCTCGTCACCGTCTTCGTCCGCCACCAGGACCGGCTCGGCCGCCGAGGCGGCGACCCGGTGCTGAACACGGACCTGTTCCGGCAGCGCGGTTTCGGTCCCGGCTCCCTCGCGCAGTTCGTCTTCTGGAGCGGGCAGGGCTCGTTCTTCCTGATCCTCGCCCTGTACCTCCAGGCGGGCCGCGGCCTGAACGCCCTGCACTCGGGCACGGTCTTCCTGGCGATCGGCGGCGGCTACCTGCTGACCTCGACGAACGCGCACCGCATCGCGGCCAGGCTCGGCGGCCGTACGGTCCCGGCCGGAGCGCTGGCGATGGCCGCGGGGCTCGGTCTGCTGTGGGAGGCGGCGCACCGCTCCGGGACCACCGGCAGCCTGTGGGAGCTGGTGCCGGGGCTCGTCATGGACGGCGTCGGGATGGGCATGGTGATCGCCCCGCTCACCCACGACGCGCTGGCCACCGTCCCGCCCCGGCTCGTCGGCTCGGCCTCCGGCGTGGTGGCCACCACGCAGCAGATCGGCGGCGCGCTCGGCATCGCCCTGATCGGCATCATCTTCTACGGCGCGGTCGGCGACGGCGCGCCCGGCGGTTACCCGCACGCCTTCCGGATGGGGCTGGTGTTCCTGCTCGGCCTCGAACTGGCGCTGGCGGTCCTGAGCTTCGCCGTCCGGCGGCGCGAGGCGGCTCGGTGAGCCGAGCCCTCGGGCGGCACGGGTAAGGGGCGACCACCTGGGTGGTCGCCCCTTACCCGTCGTCAGATCGACATGTCGTCAGATCCGGCGGAGGCGCACCACGGGAATGTCCCGGTCGGTCTTCTCCTGGTAGTCGGCGTACGGCGCGTACACATCGAGCAGGTGCGGCCACACCCGGGCCTTGTCCTGCGGCGACAGCGTCTCGGCGCGGGCGGCGAAGCGCTCGCCGAGCACCCGCAGGTGGACCTCGGGGTTGTCGCGGACGCTCAGGTACCACAGGGGGTGCTCGGGGGCGCCGCCCTTGGAGGCGACGATCAGGTAGTCGTCGCCGTCCCGGCCGTAGATCAGTACGGTACGCAGCCACGCGCCGCTGCGACGGCCCTGGTAGTCGAGGAGCAGGCAGGGCGAGCCGTTGAGGTCGGTGCCCTCGGTGCCGTTGGACTCCTCGTAGCGGCGGGCCTGGTCGGCCACCCACTTCTCGGGGCTGACCTTCACCGCGGCGGGGTCGTAAGACGTCATGCGTGTGTGCCTTCCAGAGGGTTCGAGTAGCACCCAGCGTAGGGCGGGCGCGCCGCAAACAGGGCGTACGGAGCGGTCACAGGCCCGGCGCGCCCCAGACGGGGAACCAGCGCGACAGGTCGTCCTCCAGCCGGAGGTCATTGGTGACCAGGGCTCTGACCTGGAGTTCCAGCGCGTTGTCCCGCTTCTCGCCGGGCAGCGGGGCGAAGGGGTAGAAGGAGCCGCGCTTGTAGAGGTAGACCAGCGCCACCGAGCGGCCCGCGGGGTCCTTGAAACCGAGCAGCGAGCAGAGCAGTTGCGGGCCGAAGCCGCGTTCTTCCAGGGCGGAGTTGATCGCGTGCAGATCGGTGACGAGGTCGGTCATCTCGGCGGGGTCCTTGCGGGCCAGCAGCCAGGTGTAGCCGTACGAGTCCTGGCTGGCCTCCGCGCCGACCAGGGCCCGCAGGTCCTGCTGGATCTCGGCGAAGGCGCCGCCCTCGACGGCCGCGAAGCAGACCGAGCCGAGGCCGGTGGGCCGCAGCTCGCTCGCCGCTTCGAGGGTGATGGCGGCCGAGGTGAGGCCGAAGAGCTGATCGAGGTCGGGCTTGACCGGCTTGCTGCGGCCGAGGATGACGTCCAGCAGACCCATCAGTGGCGGTCCAGTTCGAGAGTGATGCGGCTGAGCTGCTCCAGCCGCTGCTCAAGGGAGGGGTGGGTGGACAGCAGCTTCGAGAAGGCGGAGCCTCCGCCCTTCGCGCTCAGCGCGGGCGCGAAGTAGAAGGCGTTGAAGGGCTCCGCCTTGCGGAGGTCCTTGGTGGGGATCGCGCCGATCTGCCCGGTGACCTTGGTCAGTGCGGAGGCCAGCGAGGAGGGGCGGCCGGTGAGCAGCGCGGCGCTGCGGTCGGCGGACAGCTCGCGGTAGCGCGACAGCATCCGGGTGAGCAGGAAGCTGATGGCGTAGACGACCGCGCTGACCAGCGGGATCGCCACGGCGAGCACGGCGGTGCCGGGGTCGCGCGCCCGGCGGAAGCCGCCGTAGAGGCCGATCCGGGTGATGACACCGGCGAGGATGCCGAGGAAGGAGGCGATCGTCATGACCGCGACGTCCTTGTGGGCGACGTGGGACAACTCGTGGGCGATGACGCCCTCCAGCTCGTCCGGCTCCAGGCGGCGCAGCAGCCCGGTCGTGGCGCACACCGTGGTGTTCTTCTTGTTGCGACCGGTGGCGAACGCGTTCGGCACGTCGGAATCGGCGATGGCGACCTTGGGCTTGGGCATGTCGGCGAGCGCGCAGATGCGGTCCACGACGCCGTGCAGCTCCGGCGCCTGTTCGGGCGTGACCTCCTTGGCGCCCATGCTGAAGGCGGCGATGCGGTCGCTGAACCAGAACTGCGCGATGAAGAGAACTCCGGCGATCACGAGGATCAGCGGCCAGGATCCGCGCAGCAGCGCCAGCAGCGCGCCGACGAAGACGACATAGAGCAGACCGATCAGGAACATCGTGACCACCATGCGCGTGGTCAGCCCCCGGTCGGGCGCGAAGCGGTTGCGGTCCATGGCCCCTCCCGAGACATGCGGGGCGCGGACCACTGGCGGCGGTCCGTCGTACCTCGTTGTCGAGTGTGCACCTGTTCAACGACTACGACGAGCCCGTCGGTTCCGCTCAGGCCCTCACATCGAGCACCAATTTGCCGAAGGTTTGCCGGGCCCGCAGCTCCTCATGGGCCCTGACCGCCTCGGACAGCGGATAGACCCCGCCGAGCCGGGGCACGAGGCGGCCCGCCGCGGTCATCTCCAGCAGCTCGGCCATCGGCTCGCGGTACATCCCCGGACGGCCGAGGCAGTGCGTCAGCCAGAAGCCGACGACCGCGCGGGAGCGGGCCATGAGCTGTGCGGCCTGGACCGGTGTCGGGGGCGTCCTGGAGGCCAGACCGTACGTGACGAGGCGGCCGAACGGCGCGAGCGCGGCGAGCGAGGCGTCGAAGACCGGGCCCCCGGTCATCTCCAGCACGATGTCGACCTTCTTGCCGCCGTTCGCCTCGACGAGACGGTCCTTCAGGTTCTCGGGGCCGGAGTCGACGGCGACGTCGGCGCCGAGTTCAAGCGCGAGGTCCCGCTTGTCCTCGGACGAGGCGGTGGCGATCACCCGGCCCGCGCCGAAGGTCTTGGCGAGCTGGACGGCGAGCGAGCCCGTACCGCCGGCCGCCGCGTGCACCACGACGCTCTCACCCTCGGCCAGGCGTCCGGAGGTGCGCAGCAGGTGCCAGGCGGTGAGACCCTGCACGACCAGGGCGAGCGCCTGCCCGTCGGTGACCTCGTCGGGCACGTCGTGGGCCAGGTACTCCTGGACGACGGCCTTCTGGGCGTAGCCGCCGTTGTCGGTGAGGGCGACGACCCGGCGGCCCTCCGCGGTGCGGCCGACCACCTCGGCGCCGGGGACCATCGGGAGCGTGGAGCGCGAGAGGTAGGAGTCCTCGACGGTGTGCGTGTCGGCGTAGTTGATCCCGGCGGAGTCGACGTCCACGAGGAGCTGGCCCGGGCCTGCCACGGGGTCGGGCAGCTCGGTCTCCCGCAGCACCTCGGGACCGCCGAATTCGGTGATCTGGATCGCGCGCACGTCGGCTCCTCAGCGTGGTGGGGCGCACCCTGCGGGTGCTTTCCTGGCGTCCGCCGGTGTGTCCCGGTGTCCGCTCCGCCGATATTACCGACTGGTTGGTATGTCGCACACTGCTTGGGCACACCGCTTGGGCATACTGCTTGGGCACGCCGCAACGCGTTCCGTCGCGCGCTCCACCACGGCACCGGCATCCCCGCCGGTCCGCTCAGGCGGCGGGCACCGGCACGGGCGGCGGCGGGCCGACGTACCGCGCGGACGGCCGGATGATCTTGCTGTCCTCGGCCTGCTCCAGGATGTTGGCGCTCCAGCCGACGACGCGGGCGGCGGCGAAGGTGGGTGTGAACATCTCGCGCGGCAGCCCGCAGAGCTCCATCACGACGCCCGCGAAGAACTCGACGTTGATGTGCAGCTCGCGGCCGGGCTTCAGCTCGGCGAGCAGCGCCTCCGCGCGGGCCTCCACCTGCACCGCGAAGTCCACCAGGTCGCCGCCGAAGCTCTGCGCGATGCCCTTGAGCATCCGCGAGCGCGGGTCCTCGGTGCGGTACACGGGGTGGCCGAAGCCCATGATCCGCTCGCCCGCACCGATGTGCTCCCGCAGCCAGCCGTCGATCCGGTCGGGCGTGCCGATCGCGTCGAGCGTGTCGAGCGCGCGGCTGGGCGCGCCGCCGTGCAGCGGCCCGGACAGCGCGCCGATCGCGCCCACCAGACACGCGGCCAGGTCCGCCCCCGTCGAGGCGATCACGCGGGCGGTGAACGTCGAGGCGTTGAAGCCGTGGTCGACGGTCGAGATCAGATAGCGCTCGACGGCGCGGGCGCGTACGGGCTCCGGCTCCTCGCCGGTCAGCATGTAGAGGTAATTCGCCGCGTACGGCAGGTCGTCGCGCGGCTCGACCGGCTCCAGTCCCTGGGCGAGCCGGTGCAGCGCGGTGAGCAGGGTGGGCACCACCGCGCAGGCGGCCAGCGCGTCGGCGCGGCGGCGGTCGGGCGTGAGGTCGTACAGCGGGCGGAATCCGGCCGAGGCGCCGGTCAGCGACAGCGCGGTGCGCAGCCCCGCGAGCGGTCCCGACAGCGCGCTGGCGCGGGCGATGGCCGGGAGCGCGTCCGCCACGTCGGCGGGCAGGTGCCGCAGGGCGGCGGTCCGCGCGGTGAACGCGGCGCGCTCGGCCGCGTCGGGCAGCGCGCCGTAGAACATCAGGTGCCAGACGTCCTCGAAGCCGCGGCTCTCGGCCAGCTCCACGGCGGAGTACTCGCGGTAGTGGTAGAAGCCTTCGAGCCCGCGGACGTCGCCGACGGATGTGTCGGTGACGATCACGCCCTTGAGCCCGCGGGGTACGTCGATCGGGGCGTTCTGCTCGGTGGTCGGCATCGTGTCCTCCTTGGGTATTGACTCGACTCTCCATGATTGATTTAAACTCTGTCAATGTTGATTGAATCAATGTGAATGAGCTGAGCACTATGGATACGGTGAGGCCATGACGGATCAACCGGCGGACCGGATCAGCACCCGGGAGGCCGCCCGGCGGCTCGGCGTGAAGCCGGAGACGCTGTACGCGTATGTCAGCCGCGGCCTGCTCGCCAGCCGACGGGCCGAGGGCGGCAGGGGCAGCACCTTCGACCCGGACGAGGTCGAGGCCCTGGCCCGGCGCGCACGGCCCGCGGCGGCCGGTGCCGACGGGCCCTCGGACAGCGGGGGCGGCGGGGGCGGAAACGGCGCCTGGGTCCGTATCCGTACCGGCGTCACCTTGATCGAGGACGACGGCCTCTACTTCCGCGGGGTCGACGCGACCGGGCTGGCCACGGCGTACGGCTTCGAGGAGGTCGCCGAGTGGCTGTGGACCGGGGTGCTGCGGCGCGGGGTCCGCTTCACCGCGCCGCAGCCGCTGCTGAAGGCGGCCCGCAGCGCGGGCGACGCGCTGCCCGCGGGCTGCGGTCCGATGGACCGGCTGCGGGTCGCGGTCATCGCGGCGGCCACCGCGGATCCGCTGCGCTTCGACCTGTCGGAGGAGGCCGTGCTGGGCACGGCGCGCAGCCTGATCCCGACCCTGGTCGGCGCGCTGCCGCCGCTCGGCCGGCCGCATTCGGGAGAGGGCGGCCTGGCCTGGCGGCTGTGGTCGCGGCTGACCGAGCGGCCCGCCGACGAGGCGTCGCTGCGGGTGCTGGACGCGGCGCTCGCGCTGCTCGTCGACCACGACCTGGCCGCCTCGACGCTGGCCGCGCGGGTCGCCGCCTCGGCCCGCGCGCACCCCTACGCGGTGGTGTCCGCCGGACTCGGCGCGCTGGACGGGCCGCTGCACGGACAGGCCAGCGCCCTGGCCCACCGGACGCTCGCCGAGGTGCTGGAGCGCGGCGGCGCGGGCCCCGTCGTCGCCGAGCAACTGCGCGCCGGACAGCGGATCCCCGGCCTCGGGCACCGCCTCTACCAGGGCGAGGACCCGCGCGCCCGGCTGCTCTTCCACCTGCTCGGGCAGGTGCCCGCCGCCTCCGACGCGCTGGCCGCGGCCCGCGACCTGGCGGCGACGGCCGCCCGCCACACCCCGCTGCACCCCAACGTCGACCTGGCCCTCGCGGTGCTCTCGGTCTCCGCCGCGATGCCCGCGGAGGCGGGCGAGACGGTCTTCTCCGTGGCGCGCACGGCGGGCTGGATCGCGCATGCCCTGGAGGAGTACCAGGAGCGCCCGCTGCGGATGCGCCCCAGCGGCACCTACCAGGGACCGCCGCCGCCCCAGCCGCTGCCGTGACGGCGCGCGGTCGCCTCCCACGGGCGGATGACCGCCGACGCCGCCCTCAGCGGAGACCCGGGCATCGGCCGGAGGCTGGGCCGGGGCCTGGGCCGGGGCCGGAGTCCGGGCCGGGAGCGGGACCCGTCGTCAGACGCCGGTCAGACGGGGGATGCGGCCGACCAGTTCGGCCCACTCCGTGTCCTTCTGGCCCGGCACCATGCGGCCCGCGGACCGCCACTGGTCGGCGAGTTCCGCGAAGACCGGTGCCTCCGTGCTCTGCAGAACCGTTCCGGCACGGGAATAGCGCCATGGCTGGTGACCGTCGCCCGCGCCGTCTGCGCCGTCGTCCTGCGGAATCCACTGCGTTGCTGCCATAGCCCGACCAACGACTCCGACGGGTCGGACGCCACTGCACACCCCGTCCGCACCACTCGTATGAGTGAACTCTCCGGGGTCCGCGGCACCCGCGGCGACGGCAGGAATTTCCGGCGGGCGCCGCCCGTTGTGGGGGCATGAGCACTGTGGAGCTGACCAAGGAGAATTTCGACGAGGTCGTGTCGTCGCACGATTTCGTCCTCATCGACTTCTGGGCCGCCTGGTGCGGGCCGTGCCGGATGTTCGCACCGGTCTACGACAAGTCGTCCGAGAAGCACCAGGACCTGGTCTTCGCGAAGGTCGACACGGAGGCGCAGCCCGAGCTGGCCGCGGCCTTCCAGATCCAGTCGATCCCGACCCTGATGATCGTCCGTGACAAGGTCGCGGTCTTCGCGCAGCCGGGAGCGCTGCCCGAGCCCGCCCTGGAGGACGTCATCGCGCAGGCCCGCGCCCTCGACATGGACGAGGTGCGCAAGTCGGTCGAGGAGGCCCAGCAGAGCTCCTGACGGGCCCGCCCGCCACCGACGCGACAGCGAGGGACATCCGGGGCCGCGCCCCCGGCCCGGCGGCGAGAAGGATTCGCCGCCGGGCCGGAGCGCGGCCCTTGCGCTGCCGTGTCGTCGGCCCGCCGGGGTAACGCGGCCGGGCCCGTGCGCGACACCGTCCGCGGGCCCGCCCTCCAGGGCATTGTCAGTGGTCGCGTCTAGGCTCCGATGGTGGGTACAGCCATCGCCGCCGTCGCGCGGATCGCCGCCGTGCCCGACCCGGTGGGGTCGGGCGGGCGGCTGTGCGCGCTCGGGGAGGACGGGACGGCGGTCGGGGAAGTCGATGTCGTACGGGACCTGGCCGCTGAGGTCGCGCGGCGGGAGATCGAGCAGGCGCCGCGCTGGGTCTGGGCGGCGACCGACGAGGTGTATCCGTGGCTGCTCGACCGGGGGTCGGTGCGCACCGCGCGCTGCCATGACGTGAAGCTCGTCGAGTCGCTGCTGCTCGGGCAGGAGGGCAGGCACCGCAGGCCCCGGTCGCTGGGGGCGGCGTGGGCGCGGCTGCACGGGCTGCCCGAGCCCGAGGACGCCCCGGAGCCCGGCGCGGACGACCAGCCGGTGCTGTTCGCCGCCGACCGGCGTCATCTCCCGCGGGATCTCGACCCGTTGGCCGCGCTGGTCGAGGTGCACGCGGCGCAGCAGCGGCGGATCGCCGCGAGCGAGCACCCCGACCGTATCCGGCTGCTGTGCGCGGCGGAGTCCGCGGGCGCGCTCGCCGCGGTCGAGATGGGCCGGGACGGGCTGCCGTGGAGCGCCGAGGTGCACGACGAGCTGCTGACCGGGCTGCTCGGCCCGCGCCCCGCGGGTGGCGCACGGCCCGCGCTGCTGGGCGAGTTGGCCGCCCGTATCCAGGACGCGCTCGGACGTCCGGTCAACCCCGACTCCCCCGCCCAGATGCTGCCCGCCTTCGCCCGCGTCGGCGTGCATCTGACGTCGACCCGCTCGCACGAGCTGCGCGAGGTCGGGCATCCGGCGGCCGGGCTGCTGCTGCGCTACAAGGAACTGTCCCGGATTCACGCCGCGCACGGCTGGGCCTGGCGCGAGAGCTGGGTGCGCGACGGCCGCTTCCGCGCCGAATACGTGGTGGGCGGCGTGGTGTCGGGCCGGTGGGCGACGCGTGGCGGCGGCGCCCTTCAGATCCCGCGGCTGCTGCGCTCCGCGGTCGTCGCCGACCCCGGGCACCGACTGGTGGTCGCCGACGCCGGGCAGCTGGAGCCGCGGGTGCTGGCCGCGATGTCCGGTGACGCCGGGCTCGCGGCGGCTGCCGCGGAGGGCGATCTGTACGCGGCGCTGGCGCGGAACGCCTTCGGCGGCGACCGGCCGCGCGCCAAGATCGCGCTGCTCGCGGCGATGTACGGGCAGACCAGCGGCGAGGCGGGTCAGCTCCTCGCGGTGATGCGCCGCCGTTTCCCCGCCGCCCTCGCCCTGGTGGAGGCCGCGGCCAGGACGGGCGAGGCGGGCGGGATCGTACGGTCGCGGCTGGGCCGTACGTCGCCCGCGCCGTCCGCCGACCGGTTCCTCGACGAGAGCGCCGACCCCGGCGACGGCGCGTCCCCCGACCGCCGCGCGGCCCGGTCCTGGGGCCGCTTCACGCGCAATTTCCTCATCCAGGCCAGCGCCTCCGACTGGGCCTTGGCCATGCTGGCCTCGCTGCGCCGCCGGCTGACCGCGATCGGGCCGGAGCCCCAACTGGTCTTCTTCCAGCACGACGAGGTGATCGTGCACGCCCCGACCGAGCTCGCGCCCGCCGTCGAGGCGGCGGTGACGGCGGCCGGTGACGAGGCCCGCCGCCTGGTCTTCGGCTCCGCCCCGGTGCCGTTCCCGCTGGAGACGCACGCGGTGGCGTGCTACGCGGACGCCAAGTAGCCCGGCGGCAGGGTCACTTGTCGGCCGCCGCGTCGGATTCCGCCATCGCGGCGGCGGAATCCGCGTCGTCCACCAGCTTGCGCATACGGGTGATTTCGGAGTCCGAGGGCGCGGAGGAGTGGCTGCCCGCGGATGCGCCCGCCGACACGGCGGCCGAGGTGTCCGCCGACGACGCCGGTGCGGACGTACGGCCGGAGTGTCCGCAGCCGGTCACCAGTGCCCCGGCGATCGCGCAGGCGGCCAGCACGGCACCGGCCCGCGTACGGCCGCCCTTTCGCGAAGCGGCGCCGCTCACTTCGTGGCGCCCTTCGCCGTGAAGTCCTGTGTCCCGCACCAGGTGCGGACGGCGTCCAGGTCCGTGCTGCGCCGGTTGAGGGTCGGCACCAGCGACTTGCGGAAGGTCAGCTTGTCCTTGAGATACGTGGCCACCGCCGTGTCACCGGCCGTGTTCGCGTTGGCGACCCGCTTCTGGAGCCGGGCGACGGAACCGCGTTCCGTGGCAGGGCCGTTGAGCCGGGCGAGCGCGCGGTCGATACGGGCGTCGATCTTCGGCACCCGCTTGCACAGGGCGCGGGCGCCGTCCCCGGTCGGGGCCTTGTGGACCTTCGGTGTCCTGGACCCGGCGGACGGGTCAGTCGACGGTGCGGCGGACGGGTCGGCCGCGGGTGCCGAGGACGGGTCGGCAGACGGTGCGGCCGACGGGCTCGTGGCGTCCGCGACGGCGGTGCCGGCCGCGGCGAGCAGGGCGGCGAGCGCGGCGGCTGTCGCCACGGCGGTGCGAGTGGGGCGCATGGGTTCCTCCCTGAAGGTTTCGGCACCGGTCGCGGTGCCCGTCAGAGCCGGAGGTTAGGAACCGTCTTTGTGGAAACCTTGTGACCGCGCGACAGGCCCGCGACGACCGGCCGGACCGCGACGAGACCTACGGCCGCTCCCCCGTCGACGCGCCCGCCAGCCAGTCCCGGCCGCCGGGCAGCGGGCGCTCCGACGTGCCGAGCGGCAGCACCACGGTGAAGCGCGCGCCGGGACCGCCCGGCCGGTCGCCGACGGTGATCCGCCCGCCGTGCAGGGCGATCTGCTGCCCGACCAGGGCGAGGCCGAGCCCGGAGCCAGGGCTGTCGGGGCGGCGGCGGAAGCGCTGGAAGATCTCCCGCCGGGCGGCGGGCGGCACTCCGGGCCCGTGGTCGTCCACGGTCAGTACGACAGAGGGGCCCGCCGGGTCGGCCCCCGGTGCGAGCGTCACCTCGATCAGCGCCCCGCCTCCGCTCCCCGTGCCGCCGCCGGGCCCGCGCCCGTCGCCGTCCCGACTCGCGCCGTGCACCGCCGCGTTGACCAGCAGATTGTCGACCGCCGAGCGCAGCCCCTGCGGCCAGCCGTACACGCGCAGGCCCGGCCGCGCGGTCAACTCCACGCGTACGTCGGGGCGTTCGCGCCGCAGGTCGGCCACGGCGGCGTCCAGCACGTCGGCGAGGTCGACCGGCACGAAGGCGTCGGCCTCGACCAGGTCGCCCTGGGCGAGGGCCCGCAGCATCACCAACAGGCCGAGCAGCCTGGTGTGTTCGCCGCGCAGGTCGGCGATGATCTCGGCGCGTTCCGCGGGATCGGGCTCCGGGCGGCCGTCCAGGACGTCGAGGTTGATGCGCATGCTCATCAGGGGGTTGCGCAATTCGTGGGAGGCGGCGGCGGAGAAGGAACGCGCGGTGGCCAGCGCCTCGGCCGTACGGGCGGCCTGTTCGTCGTAGCGCGCGAGGACGGTCTGGAGCGTGCGGGCGAGTTCGTCGACCTCGGTGACGCGGGTCGGCGTGTGGTCGAGGCGGGCGGCGCTGGTGCGCGGGTCGATGCCCCCGGCGCGGCGCTGGAGCCGCCGCAGCGGGAGCGCCGCGCGGGTGACGGCGAGCCAGGCGGCGGCGCCCGCGACCGGCGCGGTGAGCAGCGCGACGGTGACGATCCTGCGGCGCACCCGGCTGATCTGCTCCTGGCCCGCGGTGTCCGGCGAGAACAGCCACAGGGTGCCGGTCGCGGCGGGTCGCACAACGGACAGCGGTACGGCGAGCACCCGCCAACTGCTGCCGTCCGCACGAAAGGTGACGGGCCGTACGGCGTCCGCCGCGGCGGGCAGCGGCCGGGCGTCGGCGGGCTGCGGGCCTTCGGTGACGGTGCCCTCGGTGCCGGTCACGCGGATGCCGACGTCGAGCGCGGCGGCGAACAGCTTGCGCTGACGGGCCTGTTCGACCTCGGCCGACCGGTCGTTCGCCATGGCCCGCAGCAGATTGCGGGCGTCGGTGCGGACGGCGGCGGCCCGGTCCCGCAGGTGCGCGTCGGCCTGCGCGTGAACGTCGTGGCCGACCAGCCGGACCATGATCCAGCCGGAGGCGAGGACGAGCAGCGGTACGAGGACGGTGATCGCCAGCGCGATCCGGGTGGACAGCCTCACGACACGCCGTCCCGTACCCCGGCTCGCCGCTGTTCGCGTCCGTCGGCCCGCAGGACGAATCCCACGCCCCGCACGGTGTGCAGGATGCGGGGCCTGCCACCCGCCTCCAGCTTCTTGCGCAGATAGCTGACGAAGGTGTCGACGGCGTCGGTGCGGACCTCGAAGTCGTATCCCCAGACCCGGTCGAGGAGTTGGTCGCGGGTGAGCACGAGACCGGCGTTGCGGGCGAGGAACTCCAGGAGTTCGAACTCCCTGCGGGTCAGCTCCAGCGCCCGGCCCTCGCGGGCGGCGGTGCGGGCGGCCGGGTCGAGGACGAGGCCGCAGGCGCGGACCTGGCCGTCGGGGCGTGGCGGCCGGCGGCGCAGCAGGGCGTGCAGCCGCAGGACGAGTTCTTCGAGTGCGAAGGGTTTGACGAGGTAGTCGTCGGCGCCCGCCTGGAGTCCCGCGACCCGGTCGGCGACCTCGTCGAGCGCGGAAAGCACCAGCACCGGCAGGTCGTCGCCGCCGGCCCGCAGGGTCCGGCAGACCTCGATGCCGTCCACGTCGGGCATCGATATGTCCAGGACGAGGATGTCGGGCGGGGTACGGCTCAGCAGGTTGAGCGCGGCGGCGCCGCCGTCAGCCTCGGTGACGGTGAAGCCGCGCAGCCGCAGGGCGCGGCCGAGTGAGCGGCGGATCGCCGCGTCGTCGTCCACGACCATGACGCGGCCGGGGCCGGGGCCGGGACCGCGGTCGGGCTCGGAACCGGGGCCGCCGCCCGCCTCCGGGCCGTTCGTGTGCGGCATCGGATCTGTCATCGGAACATGCCTCCGCTCCCCGGCCGTCGCATGGTGCATCGCGGGAACCATGCCTACACGGCCGGGGAGCGGAGAGCCATCGGGGGGTGGCGCCCCCGCCGTCGCGGCGGGGGTTCCACCCGGGTCACTCGGGCGGTGTCACCCGCCGTACTGCGCGAAGGTGCGGGTGAAGTCCCACGCCTGCTGGGAGACGCCGGAGCAGGTGTCGTCGTTCGGGTAGCCGCCGGGGCAGGGCCGGTCCCGGTTGGCGGACCAGAAGGTCAGCCGGGCCAGGTGGTGCTGCTGGGCGTAGGCGAGGATCGTGCGGAAGTCGGCGACGGTGACGGTCTCGCTGTTGTCGGTGATGCCGTTCATCGACGAGATGCCGCTGTGCCGGTACGCCTGGTCGTCGGTGTAGCCGTACGCGTTCTTGAGGGCGTTCTTCAGGCCGTCGGTGGCCTTGGTGGTGAGGTTGCCCATGTTCTGGCCCGCGCCGCCGAAGTCGAACGGCATGATCGTCCAACTGTCGACGGTCAGCCCGGAGGCGGCGGCCTTGTTGATCAGGCCGGTGTCGGGGCCGCTCTGCCCGGTGCCGATGGTGACGTACTCGACGATGCCGGGGTTGTTGGCCTTGATGGTCTTGAGCGCGTCGACCGTGCGCTGCTGGACGGTGCCGTTGCTGTAGGCGCTGGCCTCGATGTCGATGTCGATGGCCTTGAGGCCGTAGGCGTTGATGACCTTCTGGTAGGCGCCCGCGAGCGCACTCGCGCTGGTGCAGGACTCTTCCAGCTTGTTGCCGCTGTAGCCGCCGAAGGACGGAACGACGTCGCCGCCCGCCGCCCTGATCTTGTTGATGGTGTTCTGGTCGACGCCGCCGGTCAGCGCCCGGCCGCCGTCCCACTGCGGGTTGCAGGTGCCGTTGCTGAGCACGAAAGCGAGCGTGAACCACTTGACGCCGGTCGCGTTCATGATCGTCGTCGGGTCCGGCGGGTTGCCCCAGCCGTTGTAGAGGTACGGCGCGACGGCCTGGACGCCGGTGCCGCCGGACGGCGGCGGGGTGGTCGGCGGGGTGCCGCCGCCGGTCGGCAGCGTCCACTTCTGGTTGGCGGAGCCCGCGCAGTCCCAGATCTGGAGCCGGGTGCCGTTGGCGGAGCTGGGGCCCGTCGCGTCCAGACAGCGGCCTGAACCGGCGTTGACCAGCGTGCCGTTGCTCGACGTCCACTTCTGGGCGTTGGTGCCGTTGCAGTCGTAGAGCTGGATCTGGGTGCCGTTGGCGGTGCCCGCGGCGGTCACGTCCATGCACTTGCCGAGGGCGCGCAGGGTGCCGTCGGAGGAGACGGTCCACGCCTGGGCGGCGCTGCCGTTGCAGTCGTAGAGCTGCACGGCGGCGCCGTTGGCGTTGCTGCCCGAGGCCACGTCGACGCACTTGCCGCCGTAGCCGGTGACGGCGCCGGTGGCGTCGGCGCCGGACGCCTGGCTGATCCCGAGGGCGGTCAGGGCTCCCGCGGCGAGCGCGGCGGTGGCCAGGAGCGTGGTGGTCTTTCGCATCTGCCGGATCCCTCTCATCAGCCGGTCACGGTCCACTTCTGGTTGGCGGAGCCCGCGCAGTCCCAGATCTGGAGCCGGGTGCCGTTGGCGGAGCTGGGGCCGGAGGCGTCCAGGCATCTGTTGGAGGCCGGGTTGACGATGTCGTGGGCGGCGCTCACGGTCCACTTCTGCGCGTTGGTGCCGTTGCAGTCGTAGAGCTGGATCGGTGTGCCGTTGGCGGTCCCGGCCGCGGTGATGTCCATGCACTTGCCGAGGGCGCGGATGGTGCCGTCGGAGCCGACCGTCCAGGACTGCGCGGCCGAGCCGTTGCAGTCGTAGAGCTGCACGGCGGCGCCGTTGGCGCTGCTGCCCGAGGCCACGTCGACGCACTTGCCGCCGAGGCCGGTGATGGCGTGTCCCGTGCCGGTGCCCGGTCCCGAGCTGTCGCTGGTGGTGACGTGCACGTAGTCCACGACGAGCTGCTGCGGGAAAGTGGTGCTGGAGTTGGGGTCGCCGGGCCAGTAGCCGCCGACCGCGAGGTTGAGCAGCAGGTAGAAGGGGTGGTCGAACACCCAGCGGTTGCCGCCGAGGTCGGCGGACGTACGGGTCTGGTAGACGTTGCCGTCCACGGACCACTTGATGGAGTTCGGCGCCCAGTCGATGGCGAAGGTGTGGAAGGCGTCGGAGAAGCTCTGTCCGCCGGGGAGGGTGTATCCGGCGCCGATGCCGGCCGAACCGGAGTAGCCGGGGCCGTGGATGGTGCCGTGCACGCTGCCGGGCTCGAAGCCGACGTTCTCCATGATGTCGATCTCGCCGCTGTTGGGCCAGCCGACCGAGCCGATGTCGTTGCCGAGCATCCAGAAGGCGGGCCACATGCCCTGGCCGCGCGGCAGCTTCATCCGGGTCTCGAAGTGGCCGTACGTCTGGGTGAACTTCTGCGGGGTGGACAGCCGCGCGGAGGTGTACTGGCAGGACCCGTACCAGCACTGGTAGTTGGCCGGATTCTCCTTGCGGGCGGTGATGACGAGGTTGCCCTGGCCGTCGAGCGCCGCGTTGTGGGTACCGCTGGTGTAGTACTGGCGCTCGTGGTTGTTGACGTTGTCACCGGTCTCGTAGCCCCACTTGGAGCTGTCGACCGCGCTTCCCGCGGGGCCGTTGAAGTCGTCGGTGAAGGTGGCGGTGGCCGCCACCGAGGCGGTGTCGAGCCTGCTCGCGGTGGCTTGCGGGGACGCGGTCTGTTGCAGCCAGCCGCACAGCAGCAGTCCTGCGGCGGCCAGCAGCGCGAGGGGGCGTATGCGTCGGGTGGGGGGTGATGCCGACATTGCCGGACTCCTCGGTCGGGTCGTCAGAAAACGGTTTTGGGCATGCTCCTGACAGACAGTGAGGTGCGGGGCACCCTGGGAGACTTCCCTTACGTCTTAGTTCAGGACGTGATTTAAATGGCGGGACTGAGGGGAGTCAAGGCTTCCGGCAAAGGTACGTACCTTAAAGTTCGCGGCGCTTGACGAGCACGGCGAGCACGACGACGCCGGGGATGAGCGGCAGCCAGGTGGTGACCAGGCGATAGCCGAGCACGGCGGAGGTCGCGGCGACGGCGGAGGCCCCGGCCGTGACCAGCGCGAGGGCGAGCGCCGCGTCCAGCGACCCGAGCCCCGCCGGGGTCGGCAGCCAGCCCGCCGCGGTGCTCGCGAAGAAGTACGCCACCAGGATGCCGCTGACCGGCACCGGAGCGTGGACCGCCTTGACCACGGCGACGACCACCGACGCGTGCATGGCGGGGAAGGCCAGCGAGCCGCCCCACAGGCACGCCACGCGCGCCCGGTCGCGGTGCAGGGTCCGTACGTCGTCGGCCACCGACGCCAGGAAGCAGCGGGCCCGGTCGCGCGCGCGGCCCGCGTACCGCGAGGCCAGGAACGCCAGCACGACCAGCACCAGCGCGACCGCGCCGATCACCATGGGGTCGGCGGGCAGCACGAATCCGTCGGGGGCCAGCCGGTGCACTTGCAGAGCGTCGGGGAAGAGCGCGAGCAGGACGAGCAGCAGCGTCACCCGGCCGATGGCGGCGGCCGAGGCGCGGACGGCGAGCGCCGCGAGCGACCGTGTCGGCGTCATGCCGTGCCGCACCAGGAAGCGCAGATTGACGGCGTTGCCGCCGACGCCCGCGGGCAGGACGTGGTTGGCCGCCGAGGCCGCGAACTGCGCGGCCAGCAGCCGGCCGGGCGGCAGCGACATGACGACCGCGCCCTGCTGGGCGACGGCCGAGCAGACCCACGTCATGCACGCGGCGAAGACCGCGACGGCCATCCACCCGGCGTCCGCCTGGCCCAGCCGCCCGGCGCTGTCGCCGATCATCGGCCACTTGCTGACGGCGAGCGCCGCGACCGCGGCCACCGGCAGCAGCATGGCGGCGGACCGCACCGAATTGCGCTGCCAGAGCGCACCCTCGTCACGGGCGATGGACACGGTGACTCCTCGTCGCATGCGGTACGACGGCCGGGGCCGCCGGGGGACGGTGCGCGTAGCAGTGCGGGAAGTGGGACGGTTTGTCCAGACTAGGTGCCTTCCGGGGCGGCGTCGTACCGGCACAGGGCCACCCGGGTCAATCGTCGGACCCGCGCGCCGCGACGGCGAGGGTCCGTCAAGGGCCCCTTTTCCCGGCTGCCTTGGGGGTCCGGCCACGCCTGGAGTCTGCCCGCGTACGGTGAACGGCGCGCAGACCGTGACTGTCGCCATGTCCCCGGTCGGGTGACTCTCCACCGCCGCGGGATTAGCTCCGGAGAGTGCCGCGCATGGGCGCGGCGGACGGCGCGGAAGCCGAGGTCACCGGCGGGTTCCCGCCATGGCACCGCGGCGGTCGTCGGAACGGTCGCCGGGGCGCGCGCTCAGCGGGTCGGCTCCGACCGGCCACCGGAGCGCCCTCCGGGGCGCGGTCACCAGGTCAGGAACGCCTCGTAGGCGGGCGCGAGGGTGTCGGTGAGGGTCCGGCCGCGGACGCTGACCGCCGGACGGCCCAGTTCGGCGACGGCCGGGGCCGGGGCGGCGGCGCGGCGGTCGGGGAGGTCGCCGCATTCCCAGAAGCCGTCGTCCGTGGGCGGGCCGTCGTCCAGGGGTACGGGCGGGGGGCCGTTGCGTACGGCGTCCAGGACGGCGCGGCGGTCCCGGCCGCGCCAGGTGGTGAGCAGGAACGGTTCGTCGTCGAAGGCGGCGCCGAGCGCGGCGAGTACGGCGGTGAGGTGGGCGCAGGGCAGCGCCCAGTCCGGGCAGTCGCATTCCAGGACCGGCTCGCCGTCCCCGGCCGGGAGCAGCGGCAGCCCGGCCCTGGCGAAGAGGGCGTCGGCGTCCGGCGGCAGCTCGCCGTCCAGGAGTTGCTCACGCGCGTCGGAGTCGGCGACGAGGGCCCGCTCGGCCCGTCGCCACTCGGCGTCGGTCAGCACCGGCAGTTCGATCCGCACCGTCCACGGCGTCGGCGCGCCGTCCCGTACCCGGGCGGTGACCAGCCCCGGCTCCACCGCGAGTCCGGTGACGCGCCCCGACGCCGGGCCGCGCGCGTACCCGAGCCCCGCGAGCCGGGCGTCCAGCCGTGCGGCCCACGTACGGCCGCCGCTTCCCGCCCCGGTCATCCGCTCACCCCCGCTACGGTCCCCGCCGCGCCCGTACGCCCACCGGGGCCCACGGCGTCCGCCGGGACGCCGCACCCGCACCGACCGGAGAGGCTCGTCACTCGCTCACCGCCGCTACGGGTCCCCGCCGCGCCCGTACGCCCACCGGGGCCGACGGCGTCCGCCGGGACGCCGCACTCGCACCGACCGCAGAGGCGCGTCACTCGCTCACCGCCTCTTCCTCCGACAGCCGCAGGGCGTCGCGCAGTTCGGCCGTGGTCAGCTCCGCGAGCCAGTTCGCTGCCGCGGTGTCGCCCGCGCCGACGGCGCCGACGGCGGCGTCCGCGAGGGTGCGCTTGGCCTCGATCATCGCGTCGACGCGCTCCTCGACGGTGCCCGCGCAGACGAAGGTGCGCACCTGGACGTCGCGGGGCTGGCCGATCCGGAAGGCGCGGTCGGTGGCCTGGTCCTCGACGGCCGGATTCCACCAGCGGTCGATGTGCACGACCTGGCTGGCCGCGGTGAGGTTGAGGCCGGTGCCGCCCGCCTTGAGGGAGAGCAGGAAGACGGCGGGGCCGTCCGTCTCCTGAAAGCGGGCCACCATGTCCTCGCGGGCCCGCGCCGGGTCGCCGCCGTGCAGGAACAGCACCTCGGTGCCGAGCCGCCTGGCCAGGTGCGGGCGCAACAGGGCGCCGAAGGCCGCGTATTGGGTGAAGCACAGCGTCTTGTCGCCCGCGGCGAGCGCGGTCTCCAGCGTTTCCTCCAGACGGGCGAGTTTGCCGGAACGGCCGTCCAGAGACGAGCCGTCGCCGAGGAAGTGGGCGGGGTGGTTGCAGACCTGCTTCAGCTTGCCGAGGGCGGCCAGCACGTGGGCGCGGCGGCGCAGTCCGCGGGTCTCGTCCATGCGCGCGAGCATGTCGGCGACGACCGCGCGGTAGAGCGCGGCCTGCTCCGCGGTCAGATTGCACACCACCTTGATGTGCTGCTTCGCGGGCAGTTCGCGGGCGATGGCCGGATCGGACTTGAGCCGCCGCAGCACGAACGGCCCGGTGCGGCGGCGCAGTTCGGCCGCCACGGCCGCGTCGCCGTCGCGCTCGACGGGGATCGCGTACCGCTCCTTGAAAGCGCCCGCCGTACCGAACAGGCCGGGGTTCACCAGGTCGAGCAGCGCGTGCAGTTCGGCGAGGCGGTTCTCGACGGGGGTGCCGGTGAGGGCGATCCGGTGCCGGGCGGGCAGGGCGCGCAGCGCCCGGTACTGGTGCGTGGCGCTGTTCTTGACGCTCTGCGCCTCGTCCACGACCAGCCGCCGCCAGGTGACGGCGGCCAGCGCCTCGTGGTCGCGCTGCACCAGCCCGTAAGTGGTGATCACCAGGTCGGCGCCTCTTACCGCCGCGGCCAGTTCCGTACCGGTCAGCCGCCCCGCTCCGTGGTGCACGTACACCCGCAGCTCGGGTGCGAAGGCGGCGGTCTCGCGCCGCCAGTTGCCGACCAGCGACATCGGGCAGACGACGAGCGTCGGGCCGTACGCGCCCTGGTCGCGCCGGTCCGGGTCGCGCCGATCCGGGTCGCCGTCCCGGTCACCCTCCCGCTCGCCGTCCCGGTCGCGGTCCCGGTCACCCTCCCGCTCGCCGTCCCGCCCGCGTTCCACGGCGAGCAGCGCGAGGGTCTGGGCGGTCTTGCCCAGGCCCATGTCGTCGGCGAGCACGGCGCCGAGGCCGAGCCGGGACAGGAACGCGAGCCAGTCCAGGCCGCGTTGCTGGTATGGACGCAGGGTCGCGGTGAAGTCGGCGGGTACGGCGACCGGTTCCGGGCGGTGCTCCGCGCTGCCGCGCAGCAGTGCGCCGAGGCCGCTGAGCCGGTCCGCGGGGTCGTCGGCGGTGACCACGGTGACGGGCAGCCCCGCCTCGGCCGCCGTCGGGTCGAGGGCGATCCGCAGGGCCTGTCCCGTGGTCATGGTGCCGCTGCCCGCGCGTTCCAGGAAGGCCAGCACGGCGGCGATCCGCTCCGGGTCGACCTCGGTCCACTGGCCGCGCAGGCGTACCAGCGGCTGCCGGGCGGCGGCGAGCGCGGTGAGTTCCTTGTCGGTCAGCGCATGCTCGCCGAGGGCCACCCGCCAGCGGAAGGCCACGATCGCGTCCCGGTCGGCGATGCTCGACGTCTCGACGGTGCCGGGCTGCGGCTCCCGTACGGTCAGCGCCATGCCCAGCGCGGGCTTGCGCTGCCACCACGATGGGACCAGCACCCCGAAGCCCGCCTCCGTCAGCGCCGGGGCCGCCTCCCGCAGAAAGGCCAGCGCCCCGGCCCGGTCGAGCCGCAGCCCGGAGGGGCGCTCACCGGCCAGCGGGGTGCGCAGCGCCTGATACGTGCGGGCGGCGCGGGTCAGCGCGGCGAGCACCGTCTGCGGCGGGTCGTCGGCGTACCGCGTCAGCGCGGCCTGCGCGGGGCCGCGCGTCCACACCTCGGCGGCCTCGACGGTGAGCGACGGCTCGTCGACGGCCTGGACGAGGAAGTCGAGACTCCAGCCGTCGTCCTCCGCCCCGTCGCCCGGGCCCGCGCCGAGGTCGCCGCCGCGCGGTTCCGTCAGCCGGAAGCAGAGCCGCAGCGGCTGGTCGTCCGCGGCGGCCGACGCGTTCCAGGCGGCGAGCCGCTCCCCCAGCCGGGCCGTCTCGACCGGGTCGGCCGCGCGCATCCGGCCGTCCGCCGCGCCGAGGGCCACCGCCCACGCCTCGGCCGCTCCGGCCGCCTTCCCGCCCTTCACCAGCGGCCCCGCGTCCTCCAGCGCCGCCCGCGCCTCGCTGTCCACCAGGACGGCCATGACGTCCGTGACGAGCCCGGCCGCCGACCCTACGCCGTCGGCCGTGCCCAGGGTCAGCGTCGGCGGGACGGCCGCGGTCAGCCGGGCCAGCTCCTGGTGGCCCGCGGCGTCGGGCGCCGGGCGCCACCGGGCGTGCGGGACGCCGTCCTCGCGGACGAGTTCGGGCAGCAGCCTGCCCCGGCCGACCAGCCGCCACGCCAGGTCGTGGGCGGCGACCAGCCACCGCACGGAGGCGCCGTAGGGCAGCTCGGGCAGGTCGGCGTGCGACAGCTCGCCGAGGAGCTGGGCGGCCTGGCCGGGGGTGAACAGGACGGCCGGTACGGTCCAGGGCGCGAGCGCGCCGCGACCGTCGCCGGGAGCGGCCGGTGTCCGCAGTTCGGGCGACGGCCGGGGCCGCCCGGCGGCGGTGGGCAGCACGAGGCCCGCGGTCCCGCGCGCGGCGCGGCCCGCGAGCCAGCCCAGTCCTGGGCCGCCCGTCGAGAGCAGCCGTACGACCTCGGCGGCGGGCACGGCGAAGGGGTGCGTGGCGGGCGCGCCCGCCGGAGTCTCCCCGTCCGCGTCCCGGCCCGTCGCCGTCCTGGGACGACTACGAGGGGCAGGCTCCGCCGCCCGTGCGTCACCGGCGGCGGGCGGGCTCGTGCCGCCCGCCGTGCGCGGCGGTGTGTGTTCCGTCCACAAGGCGAGCCGCCGGTCCGCTCGCCACTGGGCGTGCAGAGCGAACACGGCGGCTGCCTTCCGTCGGCGACGGCTGATCGGCGGTTGATCAGCGGGAATGGTGGCTGCCGACAGCCTACGTCGAGGTCAGGACATCACCGGGGCGCCACCGGGGCCGCCCGTGGTGGCAGGGGTCACGCGGCGGGCGTGGTCCACTGCTGGTTGGCGGCCCCGGTGCAGTCCCAGATCTGGAGCCGGGTGCCGTTGGCCGAGCTGGGTCCCGTGGCGTCGAGGCATCTGCCCGACTGCGGGTTGACCAGGGTGTTGTTGGCGCCGTGCGTCCATTGCTGGGCGCCGGAGCCGTTGCAGTCGTAGAGCTGCGCCTGGGTGCCGTTGGCCGTGCCGCCGCTGGCCAGGTCGAGGCACTTGCCGAGCACCTGGAAGGTGGTGCCGGAGGCGGTCCACTGCTGGGCGGTGGTGCCGTTGCAGTCGTAGAGCTGCACGGCGGTGCCGTTGGCGCTGCTGGCGTTGGCGGCATCGGCGCACTTGCCGCCGTAGCCGGTGATGGTGCCGGTGTGGCCGGTGCCGCCGGTGCCCGTGCCCTGGGTGCCGTTCCAGGTGAAGGTGGCCGAGGCGCCGGCGGGCAGCGAGTAGGAGAAGTTCTCGTTGCCCCAGTTGGCCCGGATCGTCTGCGCGGACGACGTGTCGTTGTAGGCGATGAGCGCCTTGGACCCGTCGGGGTTGCGCCAGGCGACGTTCGGCACGCTGGTGTTGGCGGTGGAGGCGATCCGGTACGCGCCGGGCTTCACGAATTTCGTGAGGTGGCCCATCGTGTAGTACTCGATCGTGTAGTCGACCTGCCCGCTGCGGCTGTCGCCGTTGTGCACGGTGATCAGGCCGGTGCAGGTGCCGCAGCCGCCGTTGTGCGGACCCATGTTCTGGTCGACCGCCAGGCTCCATTTGACCCAGCTCTGGCCCCAGTTGCGGGTGTAGTCGATCAGATTGTGCATGTCCTCCTTCTGCTGGTTGGCGATCCAGGTGCCACCGGAGTGCTCGGTGTCGAAGGCGGGCAGATTCGGGTACTGGTTGTGGACGGTGGTCTGCTCGCTGACGTCACCGCCGTATCCGTGCCAGGCCAGACCGCCGAAGTTGGGGTCGTTGCGGATGGCCGCGTCGGTGACGGTGGGGGCGGCGTAGCTGTCGTACGTGTCCCAGTTCCAGTCCAGCGCGAGGACCTTGGTGGACAGTCCGGCCGCGTGCAGCGCGGGCAGCAGATTGGTCTTGGTGAAGTACGCCAGCCCCGCGCCGTTCCACTGCGCCGACGGGTAACCGCCGCAACACGTGGGCTCGTTCTGCACGGTGACGTAGTCGATCGGCACACCCTGCGCCTGGTACGCCTGGAGGTACTTGACGAAGTACTGCGCGTACGCGGCGTAGTACTGCGACTGCAACCAGCCCTGGCTGTAAGCGCCGTTGTCCTTCATCCACGGCGGCGGGGTCCAGGGGGTGCCCATCACCTTGACGTTGGGGTTGAGCTGACGCGCCTGCTTGGTGAGCGGCACGACGTCGGCCAGGTCGTGGGCGATGCTGAAGTGCGCGAGCGTCGGGTCGGTCTGCCCCGCGGGCATGTCGTCGTACGTGTAGTTGCCGCGGGCCAGGTCGGAGGCGCCCATCGGATTGCGCAGGAAGCCGAGGCCGATCCCGTTGACCGGGTCGAACAGCTTCTGCATCACGGTGTTGCGGGTCGAGGCGGACAGCGCGCCGCTGGAGTTCATCAGCCAGGCCGCGGTGTCGGTGAACGAGGCGCCGCCGCCGCTGAACTGCTGGTAGGTGGTCTTCTCGTCGACGGTGACGTTCTGTCCCGAGCCGCCGGTGCCGGTCGCGAAGGTGAGCGGCGTCTGCTGTTCGAGGCCCTTGACGACGTTGCGTCCGCCGGAGTCGGAGGTGGTGGTCAGATAGACCTGCACGCTCTCGCCCGCGGCGTGCGCGGTGGCCGGAACGGCCAGCATGGGGGTGACGGCCGCCGCGGCGGCGGCGAGCATCCCGACGAGTGTGCGCCGCAAGCGGCGTCTGCCCGCGTGGGGGCGGGTTGCTGCGCTCATGGGTCCGGTTGCCTTTCTACGGCTGAGATGGCATGGCCCTGACATGACGAAGTGGGCAGTCGTGGGGCGCCCACTTGTTTCATCACTTGTTTCACGACTTATATCGCGACGTGATTTAACTCGCGCGCCCTATAGGCGTCAAGGGATTGAACATGGGCTGAATCGCTGTAACGGAATGAAACAGCGGTGAATGCGTGCGGGCGGCCGGTGTGACCTGCGGCATTGGTCCAGACCGCGGGAAGAAGCGCGGCGGCGCGCGGGAGCGGGCTCCGGGGACGCACCTCTTTCCCCCGGCGGGCTCAGCCTCAGGGAGCGGGCTCAGCCTCAGCGGGCCGCCTCAGCGGGCGGGCTCAGCGCCCAGCGGGCGGGCTCAGCGCCGAGCGGGCGGGCTCAGCGAGCGGCTTCAGCGGGCGGCCTCAGCGCCGAGCGGGCGCCGTGCTTCCGCGCGGCACCAGGACCGGCGCCTCCAGCAGGATGTCGGCCACTTCCTGGCCGTCGACCAGCGCGAGCAGCGCGGCGGCGGCCCGCTCGCCGTACGCGGGCACGCGCCGGCTGACGGCGGTGAGCGCCGGGTGCACCAGACGGCACAGCTCGCTGTCGTCCCAGGCCACCAGGGACAGTTCGGCCGGGACCGGGATGCCCATCTCCTGCGTCACGCTCAGCGCGGCGACCGCCATCACGTCGTTGTCGTACACGATCGCGGTCGGCCGGTCGGCGCCGGACAGCAGGCGGCGGGTGGCGCGGGCGCCGTCCTCGCCGGAGTAGTCGGTGTACACACAGCTCACGCTGGTCAGGCCCAGTTCGGCCGCCGCCGCGTCGAACGCCTCGCCGCGCTCGCGGGTGTGCACGAAATGCGCGGGCCCCGCGACGCGGGCGATCCTCCGGTGCCCCATGGCGGCCAGATACGCCAGCGTCTCCCGTACGGCCTCCGCGTCGTTGAGCCACACCGACGGGACGCCGGGGACGCCCGCCGCGTGGCCGACCACCACGCCCGGCAGCTCCAACTCCCTGAGCAGGCCCAGCCGGTGGTCGTCGTCGCGCAGGTCGACCAGGAGCACGCCGTCCACCCGCCGCTCCCCCCACCAGCGGCGGTACGCGGCCTCCTCGGCGTCCGCGTCCTCGGTGACCTGGAGCAGCAGCGCCGTGCCGGTGGCGGCGAGACCGGCCTCGACGCCGGAGATGAGCTGCATGAAGAACGGCTCGATGCCCAGCACCCACGCGGGCCGGTCCACGACGAGTCCGATCGCGCCGCTGCGGCTGTTGGACAGCGCGCGGGCGGCGCTGCTCGGATGCCAGCCCATCCGCGCGGCGATCTCCAGAATCCGGGCCCTGGTCTGCGCCGACACCCCGGCCTTGCCGTTCAGCGCGTACGAGACCGCGCCCTTGGACACGCCCGCGGCGTCGGCGATGTCGGCGATGGTGGGACGCTTCACAGGGCTCACTCGGCCTCAAGGTGCCAGGGCCCGCGCGGGCCGTGCTCGGATGCGATCGGCACACACCTTAACAACGCTGAAACGTCGCCGCACCCTGTGTGACGGACTCCCATGGTGCCCTATGAGGCTGCTCCGCTCAACCGGTTCAGCGACTTCGAGCGCCCTGCGCGCGAGCGCCGCTCCGGCCCCGTCACGGCTCCCCCCGACCGGACCGCGTCCCGTACCGCCCGGCTGTGGCGGGGCGCCGGCTCCGGCGAAGGGGGCCGCCGGGAGGCACGCGCAACACGCGTACAGGGCCCGTGTGCGGCCCCTCCCGGCCGGGCCCCGCCCCTCACGCCCGTGTCGCCGCGATCTCCAGGCGTACGTAGTCCACGACCGGTTCGGCGAGCCGGGCGGCGACGGCCTTGACGAAGGGCTCACGGTCGTCGTCGGCCATGCCGTCGAGGTGGGCGCCGAGGACGACGGTGGCGAGGTAGGACTCCAGTTGGTCGCCGGGCTCGAAGCGGGCCGGGTCCGGCCGGAGGCCGACCTCGATGCCGGTGAACCCGGCGTCGGCGAGCTGCCGCCGGGTGTCCTCGACCCCGGCGAAGTCCCAGACGTCGGGCGCGCCGCCCAGGACGTCGGCCACGGCCGCGTTGACGGCCGCGATGTTGCCCCGGCCGCCGCATTCGCTGACCAGTCGGCCACCGGGGCGCAGCCGTCCGGCGAGCGAGGTGAAGAGCGCCGCGTGGTCGGCGATCCAGTGGAAGGCGGCGACGCTGAAGACGGCGTCCACCTCGCCGTCGAACGGCAGCGGTCGCGTCAGGTCGGCGTGGACGACCTCGACGCGGTCCAGCCGTCCGGCGAGGCGTTCGCGGAGCTGTTCCAGCATGCGGACGGAGCCGTCCACGGCCACCACCCGGCCGCGCGGCAGGAGGTCGAGCAGGCCCGCCGTGTCGCGGCCGGTGCCGCAGCCCGCGTCGAGCACCCGCTCGTCACCGGCCAGCGGCAGCCGCCCGAGCGTGCGCCGTCCCCAGCCGAGGTGCGGCAGGGGCAGCGAGTCGTATGTCTTGGCGTCCCATTCCCTCGGCATGGCGCGGCACTCCGTTCCCCGGCCCTCGGGCCGTCAGCTCCCGCCGCGGCACGGCGAGTTCAGCGGTCACGCTACGCCCGTCGTCCACATCATGACACCCGTATCTCACATAATGAGCTACAGGGTCGCTGACCAGGTCGGCTTGCGGTCCTTGTCGACCAGCGCCGCGCGCACGCCCTCCGCGAAGTCGGGGGTGAACGCCGTCGCGCACGCCCATGCCAGCTCGTCCGCCAGGCACTCCTCAAGCTCCGCGCGGGCGCCGCGCGCCAGCAGGTCGAAGGTGATCGCCAGGCTCGCGGGCGACGCGCGGCGCAGCGCCTCCAGCGTGTCGTCCGCCCACGCGCGGTCCTCGTCCTCCGCCACCAGCCGCGCCCACACCTCGCCGAGGTCGGGGGCCGCGAAGCAGCGTTCGATCGCGGCGAGGTGGTCCGTCAGCTCCGACGGCGGCGCGCCGACGTACCGCGCCAACGGCGCCTCCGCCGGGTCCGTGCCGTCGTCGCCGGTCAGCGCCGCCTCCAGCGCGGGCAGTTCGGCGGCGGGCACGTAATGCGTGGCGAGACCGCACGCCACGGCCGCCGCGCCCGACACGCGCACTCCGGTCAGCCCGAGATACCAGCCGACCGCGCCCGGCAGCCGGGGCAGGAAGTAGCTGGCGCCGATGTCGGGGAAGAAGCCGATCCCCGTCTCCGGCATGGCGAGCGCCGCCCGCTCGGTCACGACCCGCGCCGACCCGTGCACCGAGATGCCGAGGCCGCCGCCCATCGCGTAACCGTCGATCAGCGCCGTGTACGGCTTCGGGTACCGCGCGATCATCGCGTTGAGCCCGTACTCGGCCGTGAAGTACGTCTTCACCGCCGTCTCGTCCCCTGCGAGCGCCGCCGCCCGTACGGCCCTGATGTCACCGCCCGAGCAGAACGCCTTGGCCGACGTGCTGCGCACCACGACCGACCGTACGGCAGCGTCGTCGCGCCATCCCTCCAGCGCCTGCGTCATCAGCCGGACCATCGTCAGGTCCAGCGCGTTCAGCGCCCCCGGACGGTCCAGCTCGATCACCCCCGTGCCCCCTTCGCTCACACGGGTCCTCACGGGCGATCCGACGGCATCCATGCTGCTCCCCACGGCTTCCGGACCCCGCCACCGGAGCCTCACCCCCATCCAAACAGACGCCTCTCGACGCCCCGCGCGAGCGGCCCCGGCGCCGGCGGGCGGGCACGCGGGCGGGCAGGGGTGTGCGGAACCGTCTCACCAGGCCGACGCGCGGTACGCGCCCCCGAGGGACTTGGTACGCTCGGCGACGGGCCGTGACTGGCGCGCTGGGATGGGTTCAACCATCGGGAAGCGGCCCGCGCTGGAAGCGATGAAGTGCCGTGCGCCTGGGCCGTCCCGTTCCGATCAGGAGGACTCCCATGGCCGCTTCCGAGCCGTCTGCCAGCACCGCCTCAACCGCTTCAACCGCCTTCCGCAGCGCGCTGGACGTGATCCGCGGGGTCGAACCGCGCGTCGCGGACGCCATCGCGAACGAGCTGACGGACCAGCGCGAGATGCTGAAGCTGATCGCCAGCGAGAACTACGCGTCACCCGCCGTGCTGCTGGCGATGGGCAACTGGTTCAGCGACAAGTACGCCGAGGGGACCGTCGGCCGCCGCTTCTACGCGGGCTGCCGCAATGTGGACACCGTCGAGTCGCTGGCCGCCGAGCACGCGCGGACCGTGTTCGGCGCCGACCACGCCTACGTACAGCCGCACTCGGGCATCGACGCGAATCTGGTGGCCTTCTGGGCGGTGCTGTCGCAGCGGGTCGAGAGCCCGGCGCTGGCCAAGGCGGGCGTCAGGCAGGTCAACGACCTGTCGGAGGGGGACTGGGCGGAACTGCGCCGCGAATTCGGCAACCAGCGGATGCTCGGCATGTCCCTGGACGCGGGCGGCCACCTGACCCACGGCTTCCGCCCGAACATCTCGGGCAAGATGTTCGACCAGCGCAGTTACGGCACCGACCCGGCGACCGGTCTGCTGGACTACGACGCGGTACGGGCCACCGCCCGCGAATTCCGTCCGATGATCATCGTGGCGGGCTACTCGGCGTACCCCCGGCTGGTGAACTTCCGTCTCATGCGGGAGATCGCGGACGAGGTCGGCGCGACGCTCATGGTGGACATGGCGCACTTCGCCGGTCTGGTCGCGGGCAAGGTACTGACCGGCGACTTCGACCCGGTGCCGCACGCGAGCATCGTCACGACGACCACGCACAAGTCGCTGCGCGGCCCGCGCGGCGGCATGGTGCTGTGCGACGACTCGCTGGCCGAGCACGTCGACCGCGGCTGCCCGATGGTGCTGGGCGGCCCGCTGCCGCACGTCATGGCGGCGAAGGCCGTGGCGCTCGCGGAGGCGGCGCGGCCGGAGTTCGCCGACTACGCGCAGGCCGTCGTCGACAACGCGCGCTCCCTCGCCGAGGGGCTGCTGACCCGCGGCGCGAAGCTGGTGACGGGCGGCACCGACAACCACCTCGTGCTGATCGACGTCTCCGGCTACGGGCTGACCGGCCGCCAGGCCGAGGCCGCGCTGCTGGACGCGGGCATCGTCACCAACCGCAATTCGGTGCCGCAGGACCCGAACGGCGCCTGGTACACCTCCGGCATCCGGATCGGCACCCCGGCGCTCACCACGCGCGGGCTCGGCGCGGTCGAGATGGACGAGATCGCGGGCCTGATCGACACGGTGCTGTCCGGTACGACGGCCGCGCCCGCGAAGAGCGGCGGCCTGTCGAAGGCGAAGCACGTGCTGGACGCGGCGGTGGCGGAGCAGGTCGCCAAGCGCGCCACCGACCTGCTCGCGGGCTTCCCCCTCTACCCGGGCATCGACCTGAGCTAGCGCCCGCGGCCCGAACCGGGTCCTGGACCGGACTCCCCCGAACGCCGAGCGGGCCCTTCCCTTGCGGGAGGGCCCGCTCTGTTCGGCGGATCGACGGTTCGACGGATAGGCGTATTAACGGACCAACGGATCGACTCATCGGTTCAGGCGCTCACCGGCTCAGACGCTCACCGGCTCAGGCACTCGTCGACGAGCGCGCAGGCGGGCGAAGCCGTCACCCGCCCCGCCGGGCCCTAGCTGAATTGCCAGATCACGCCGTGGTGGGCGATCGTCAGCACCAGGACGACCAGCAGGTCGGCGACGCCGAGGGCGAAGCCAAGCAGCGCGCGCCCGCGGCGCTGGGTGCCGCGGCTGATCGCGACCAGGGCCAGCACGATGGCGACCGGGCCGAGCACGAGGTTGAGGACGAGCAGGCCGGGGAGGCCGAGCAGGAAGGACGCGACGGCCATGCCGTCGGCGTCACGGGTGTTCGCGGCCGGTGTGCCGGTCGCGACCGGGTGGGCTGCGGTGTTCACGGTGTTCCTTCCGGGAACTGTCGTGGTGGGCCGGGGTGTCGGGCCGGTAGGGGCCCGTGCCGCACGCGGAGTGCGGGGTGCGCGTCGGCGTGGGTTCAGCCGCGGTGCCGGGCGATGCCCTCGCGGACCGCGAAGCCGAACAGCCAGACGGCGATGGCGCCCGCGGCGACGAGGAAGACCGGCAGCGTGGTGTGGGCGGCGGCGCCCATCAGGACGCCCATGCCGAGCAGAAGGACGACGAGGCTCATGTCTGCTCCACCTCCGGGGAGTTGACGTTTCAGATAACACTTGTTCACTGACTTCATCAGTGTAGCGCCGGGCCGCGCTGGCCAAAGTCGGAGAACGGTTGTTTACTGAATGACATGAGTCACACTCCGGGGGTCCGCCAGGCACAGAAGCAGCAGACCCGGCAGTCGCTGCTGGACGCGGGCCTGCGGCTGCTGGAGCACCAGAACCTCAGCAGCCTGGGCCTGCGTGAGCTGACCCGGGAGATCGGCGTCTCCCCCGCCGCCTTCTACCGGCACTTCCCCGACATGGCCGACCTCGGCGTCGCCCTGGTCGCCGAGTCGCTGGGCAGCCTGCACACCGTGATCCGGGCGGTGCTGGCCGAGGGCGCCGACTCCGCGGAACTCATCGACCGGACGGTGGCGCTCACCGCGGCGTACGTGGCGGAGCACCGCGCACATGTCCGCTTCATCGCCCGCGAGCGGCACGGCGGCGTGGCGCGGGTCCGCGAGGCCATCGCCGCGGAGCTGAACGGTTTCGCCGACGAGGTGGCCGCAGGACTCGCCGCGCAGCCCGTCTCCGCGGGCTGGCCGGCCGACGACCTCCGCGTACTCGCCGAGCTGTACGTCGACCACATGGTGATGACGGCCGCGGCCTTCCTGGAGGCCCCCGCGGACGACCCGGCGGCGCGCGACCGCATCATCCACGCCGCCCGGATGCGCATGCGCGTCATCAGCATCGGCCGCGCCCACTGGCTCGACCCGGAGGCGTAGCGAGCCGGTCCGGGAGCGCGGGACGAGCCGGTCCGGGAGCGCGGGACGAGCCGGTCCGGGAGCGCGGAAAGGGGTGCCGCCGGTGCGAATGGAGACCCATCCGCACCGGCCGTCCCCCGTTGTCCCCCGCGCCTCCCCCGACACGGGACACCCACGATGCCCAGGGGCACCGGTGCCCCCGATCATGTCCCGGACAGGAGGTGCCAAGGGAGGGCATAACGCGCCACGCACCGGACCCAACACGCCACATGCCGCGTAAGCTGCCGGAACCCCTTCGCATGCACCACGCACCACGCACCACACACACCTCCCGACCCGACCCGACGAGCCGACTGCCCGAGGAGCCGGTCATGCCCCCCACCGCGACACCGCCCGTCGGCCCGGCAGGGCCCGCCGCCCCCGACCGGCTGACGGAGCCCGACCGGCTGACGGAGTGCGTCGTCGTGCCGCGCTTCATCGCCACCGCGGCCACCCCGAGCCTCGCGCAGGCGCGGCAGCTCGTACGGGCGGCGGGACTGCCGAACGTCCTGCACGGGCCGGAGACCGCGCGGACGCCGTCCGCGAACACCTACCGCCTCTGGGGCGCGGTGCTGGCCCGCACGGAGCGGCCGGACGCCGGGCTGCTGGCCGCCGCGGGCTACCGGCCGGGACTGCTCGACCTCTTCGACTACCTGTTGAGCACCGCACCCACCGTCGGCCAGGGCCTGGCCAGAGCCGCCTCGTACATCCATCTGGTGAGCAGCAATTCGGTGCTGACCAGCACTGAGTCGGGCGACGAGGTGAGCGTGGAGTACGCGGTGCGGCGCGGTGACGACGAACTGCGGGGCGTCGTCGCGGAGTTCGCCCTGTCGGTGGTCACCTCGCAACTGCGCCACGCCACCGGGACGGCCCTCACCCCGCTGCGGGTCTCCTTCACCCACCGGCGGCCACGCGGACACGGCGGCTACGGGGAGGCGTTCGGCGACGCGCCGGTGGACTTCGACGCCGAGGCGGACGCGATCACACTGCACCGCGCCGATCTGGAACGCCCGTTGGTCACCGCGGACCCGGCGCTCGCCGCGATCATGATGCGTACCGCGCGGACCGTACGGGTTCCACGGGCGGACACCGAGGGCGTCGCCGTGCCCGGTCTGCGCGAGGCGATCATCACCCAACTGCCCGACGGACGGCCCTCGTTGGCCGAAGCGGCGCGGCGGCTCGCGGTCAGCCCGCGCACCCTCCAGCGCCGTCTCGGCGAGTCGGGCACCACCTGGCGCGCCGAACTCGACGCCGTACGCCGGGAACGGTCCGCCGATCCCCGGCACGCGGGCGGCGGCTCCGCCCAGCGCGCGGCCCGCCTCGGTTTCGCCGAATCCCGGTCGCTGCGCCGCGCGATGAACCGCTGGGACGCGCGCGAGCGCGAGACCGGGCAGCATACGGATCGGGCGGACCGGGCGGACCAGGCGGAACAGGTGGGCCAGGACAGGGAAACGGAACGCGACAGGGAGTGGGGACGACGTGCGTGAGTCCGGTGAGCACACCGAGGGCGGCGACCCCGTCTGCTGGCTGAACCGCGTCTGCGACGAATGCGGTGCCTTCCGCGAGGACATGACGGCCCGCGCCTGCGCCCGCTGCGGTACGCCGTTCCCGACGGGTGACGGCGTCGGGCCGGGCCAGGCCCGCGAGCACCCCGACCGCACCGACCACGACTCCCCCTCCGACTGACCCCGCAGCCCGCCCCAGCCCGCAGAGAGCCGCCCGCATGCCCGGACCCGACCGCGTCCTCGTCTTCAGCGCCACCGCGGCGTACCGGCACGACTCCATACCGGCCGGGGCCGCCGCCCTCACCGAGATCGCGGCGGACCACGGACTGCGCGTCCACCACACCGAGGACAGCGCGGAGTTGGGGGCAGCCGTGCTCGACGGCTGCGCGGCCGTCGTCTTCCTCTCCCCCACCGGTGACGTCCTCGACGACCTGACCCGTCGTCACCTGCGGGCCTACGTCACGGACGGCGGCGGTTTCCTCGGCGTCCACGCCGCCGCCTGCGCGGAGGAGCACTGGCCGTACTACGAAGAGCTGGTCGGCGCCCGCTTCGACGGGCACCCGGAGATCCAGCGGGCCGAGGTGACCGTCGAGGACCGTACGCACCCGGCGACCGCGCACCTGCCGGAGCGCTGGACATGGACCGACGAGTGGTACAACTTCCGCGCCGGTCCCCGCGATGCCGGCCGGGCCACCGGCGCGGACGCGGGCGTACGTGTGCTGGCCTCGGTGGACGAGCGGGGCTACACCGGCGGCACGATGGGCGCCGACCATCCGCTGGTGTGGTGCCGTCGCCTGGGTGCGGGCCGCTCGTTCTACACGGCGCTGGGCCACGACACGACGGCCTACGCCGACCCGGACTTCCGCGCCCACCTGCGCGGCGCGCTCCTGTGGTGCGCCGCGAAAGGCCCGTCCGGCGACGGGAACTGACGGCGGATCACGCAGCCGGAGGGCGCGCGGGGGCCAACCATGCGCCGCAAATCTGCGCGTTCGCGGGCGCAATCGGCTACCGCGCTACTACCCTGAGTCGCCGCGGGGTTGGCGAGGCGGAGCCGGGAGGGCCGGATGGACGCAGAGCCTAGGAACGGAACGGAGCCCGTACGGTCGGGCGGCCGGCCGGCGGAGCAGTTCGACCAGTTACTCCGCCGTGCGGAGAACGGGGAACGGGTGGAACCCGTCCTGGCCGCGGAGGTGCGCACCGCGCTGATGCACTACTGCGGCCTCCAGTCGTGCCGTCACACCAAGGGCCCGCCGCGCAAGCTGAACCGGCGCACCTTCCGGCACAGCTTCCTGCTGCCGGACGGCACCGTCCGCGTGGTGTGGGAGCTCGAACACAACGCGGGGCCGGACGACGGCGCCGTGCACCGCGCCGTCTTCACCGAGCGCGAGGACCTGACGCTCGCCGAGTGGGAGGTCGACGCGGTCTTCGGCGGCTCCCCGGGACCGCGCGACCTCGCCCCGGACGCGCCCGCGTCGCCGTACGAGGACACGTTGCCCGCGACCGCGACCGGGCTGCTCGCCGACACCCCCGACGCCTTCCGTCGCGCGTACACCGAGGGCGACTCCGCCGAGCACGCCTGGCGGCTGCTGCGCCGCGCGACCAACGCCAACGCGCCCGGCCAGGACGTCCGCGGCAGGCTGCGCGCCGCGATCGCGCACGACATCAGCATCGTCACCCGCCGCAGCGCCCTGATCCGGGGCCGCCATGTGTCGTGGTCGCTGTACGAGCACGCGTTCCTGCTGCTGGACGGCACCGAGGTGAGCCTGTGGGAGATCGACCACACCCGCACACCGAGCGGCGACCCGGTGTGCGAGGTCTACGCGTCGCAGGACGCGGCCCTGGACACGGCGGTACGGCGGATCGAGGCGACCTGAGGACGTCGATCCGTACGGGCACGGGCTAAAGGGCGGCCCCCACCGCGCCGTTGGCCGCGGCACGCGCGCGGGCGACGGCCGCGGCGAGGTCGGCGGCGCCGATGATCTCCTCGTGGGTGCCGTGGCTCCCGCAGGCGTAGGCACCGGAGACCGAACCTGCGAGCACGCACTCCGCCAGGTCGCGCCCGGCGAACCGGGCGTGCAGGAAGGCGGTGAGGAAGGCGTCACCGGCTCCGTTGCTGTCCACGACCGGGCGTTCGGGGGTGACGGCGGGGAAGTGCCGCGGCCGGTCGTCGCCGCGGGCCAGGACGTGGCAGCCCGCGGCGCCGTCGGTGGCGACGACCAGCGAGGCCCTGCCCCGCTCGACGATCCGCAGCATCACCGCGCCGATCCCCTCGCCCACCGAGGCGGCGCTGAGGAAGACGAGATCCGCGCCGTACGCCCACGGGTGGGCGGAGGCGTCCTCGCCGTCCCAGGCGTGCAGGTCGGTGGAGACGGTGCGGCCCAGCCGGGCGGCGTCGGCGAACACGTCCTGGGCCAGGGGCGATCGGGAGATGTGCACATGGCGGGCGCGGGCCAGGTGGGGCAGGTAGAAGGCGCTCGGCAGCCGCAGGCCGTCCGGGTGGCGGCCGTCGTAGAAGGAGAAGCGCCGCCCTTCGCGGTCGACCAGGTTGACGCTGCGCGGGGTGCCCGCGGGCGCGGGCAGATGGCTGAAGTCGAGCCCGGCGGACGCGTACCGCTCCAGGATCATCCGGCCCTGCGCGTCGTCGCCGAGGAAGTCGATGAATTTGGTGGTCAGGCCGAGCGCGTGGAAGCCGAGGGCGACGCCGTTGCCGGTGTGCGCGACATAGTCGCGGATCGGCGGGACGCCGACCGAGTCGCTGTCGGGGATGGCGAAGTCGTCGACCCGCACGATGGTGTCCACGCCGGTGCCGCCGACCACGAGGACGTCGTAGTCGGGGCTCGCGGAACCGGGGCTTTCGGAACCGGGCGCGTCCGCGCCCCGTACCTCGGCGTCCGTCGCGTCGCGGCCCTGCGGTGCGGTGGTCATCGGCGGTCTCCCTCGTGGTCACCGCGGCGCGCGGCGTGGTCCTGGTGCGCGGTCAGTATCAGCAGCGACAGCCGGGACAGCGGCGGCACCGGGTCGGTGCGGCCCGCCCGCTGCCAGGCGATGATGATCGTCAGTCTGATCATCTTCCGGGCGACGTACAACAGCAACGCGGCCATGGGCAGTTCGGCGAGGCCGGCGGTGAGCAGCGAGCCGACCCTGTCGTCGCTGTTCCAGTCGAGGACGACGTCGAACCAGGCGTCGCAGATCAGCAGGGTGCCGGTGACGATCGCCCACGGGATGAAGATCTGGAGCCGCCGCCAGGCGCACAGCGCGGTGACGCCGATCGCGAGGATCAGCGCGCAGTCGAAGCCGACCCACGCGAAGCGCCACTGGCTGACCACCCGGTGGCTCGGGAGGCTCGCCAGCAGGTAGCCGATCCAGGGGATGAGGAAGATGAAGCTTCCGGTGACGACCGCGAGGAACATCTGGCGCATGTGACGCACGTGAGGATCGTGCGGCGAGGGAACCCCGGTAAGCATGGCGTCCACTGTGCCGGATCGTCGCTCCGGAGGTCACCTCACGGTCGTCCCGTGGTCGTGTGTCGCGTTCTCGTCACTCTTTCCCTGCCCGGAGGAGTCGTCCGAGCCGGAATTCGACCCCGCGCCGGAGCCCTGCTCAGAGCCGGAATTCGACCCCGCGCCCGAGCCGACGTCCTGGCCGGGGGCCGTGGCGCCCGGCGACGGCGGCGCGGACGTGCCCGGCCCGGTCGGCGCGCCCCCGGTGGGCCAGGTGTAGCCGTCGGTGTCGACGGGGTCGGTCGTGGCGGCCGGGGCGGACTGCCCGTGCGCGAGCACCCGGCGGCAGTAGTCGGCGATCCGCTCCTTGCGGCCCGCCTCCCCCTGGAGCCGGGCGACCAGCCACGGATCGGCGTGCCCGCCGTGCCGGGTGGCCTGCGTATAGCCGCGGCACAGCGCCTTGAGCACGGCCTGGTGGTTCCTGTCCGACGGCTTGTACGGGCCGGGGTGGTGCGGGGCGCGCGGGTCGCCGTGCCGGTGTCCCCCGTCGTCCCCGGTGGGGGACGGCGAGGCGCTGCGGGGCGCGTCGGTGCCGGGCGCGGGCGGGGGGGTCGTGCGCGGTACGGCGGCGCCCGGTCCGTCGGCGGTCCCGCCGGCGCCACCGGCGGCGAGGGGACCCGCGTGGAAGGCGCCGCCGCGGAAGGGCCCGGGCAGCACGCCGGTCCCGGCGGCCACGGCCACCCCGCTCACCGCGAAGACCGCGACGAGTCCCCCGGCCAGCGCCTTCGCGGACCGCCCCGACACCACCAGCCGCCGTCCCTCGTCGGCGCCGCCGGTACGGCGCGCGGCCCGGAAGGCGGCCAGCGCGGCCTGTTCGCGCTCGGGGTCGACCTCGGTGTCCCCGGACGCGGCCGTCAGCAGCCGCAGCAGTGTGAAGAACCGGGCGTCGGCGACCTCGTGGAGGGTGCCGGGTTCGGCGGGGCACTCGCCCTTGGTGACGACGCTCAGCAGCCGTTCGGCGGTCACCGGGTCCGGCCAGGTGCCCACGTCACGTCCGTCGTCCATCTCACGCCTCCCCGGCATCGTCACCCACCACCTCGTCGGCGCCGCCGCGCCCCGGCCCGTCCGCGCCCGCGACCCGTCGGCGTCCGACGACCGCCGGCCCGCCCGAGTCCGTACACGCGATGTCCGTGCGCGCGGTTTCACCACGCGCGATGTCCTTACCTCCGGCGCCCGTACCGGCCGGGTCCGTGACGTCCGCGTCCGTAGTGCCGACCTCCCCGCCGGATTCCGCGGGCGCCACCGCGCGTCCGCGCGGCTCGCGGGCTCCGGCGCCCAGCTGTTGGGCGAGGCGGCGCAGGCCGCGGTAGGCGGCGGTGCGTACGGCGCCGGGGCGTTTGCCGAGGACGTCGGCCGCCGCGGGTGCGCTCAGGCCGATCACGACGCGGAGCAGGACGGCCTCGGCCTGGTCGCGCGGGAGCGCGGCGATCAGGGCGAGCGCGCGGGCGGTGGACAGATTGTCGAGGGCGGTGCCCGCGGAGTCGGGCACGGGGACCGGCTCGGCCGCGGCGGGGTCGAGGACGGTGGTGCGGGGGCGGGACTTGAGCCGGCG
Organism: Streptomyces sp. NPDC093221; assembly: GCF_044753885.1. NCBI lineage: Bacteria > Bacillati > Actinomycetota > Actinomycetes > Kitasatosporales > Streptomycetaceae > Streptomyces > Streptomyces sp. NPDC093221. Next base: position 267,303 of record NZ_JBIVOA010000003.1, read on the forward strand.
TATGTGGTCGAGGGCGCGGTGCCTGGCGATGGTGGCCGCCCAGCCGCGGAAGGCGGCGCCGTCACCGCGGAAGGCGTGCAGGTCGCGGACGATGTCGTGCCACGTGTCGGAGGCGATGTCGTCGGCGTCGTCGCCGACCAGGCCGCGCAGGTAGCCGAGCAGCATCGGCTGCACCTCGCGGTAGACGACGGTGAACGCGGCCTCGTCCCCGGCTCTCGCGCGGGTCACCGCGCGGCCGAGTTCCGCGCCGTCCGTCCCCGCGCGCCGTCGCGTACCGGCCCTGACCACCGCGTCCTCTTCGTACATCGCGGCACCGCGCACCGTGCCCATGCCCCCGGAGCGGCCGGACCCCCGGGGTTGCCGTCCCGTCTGGTACAGCGTCGCGGCCCCGGCAGGTGTCACCGCGGACCCCGTCCGGCGCGGGACGGCTCGGTACGTCGTTCCGGGTGCGGGCGTACCGGGCCCGCGCCCGTGGGACCCGCGAACCGGCGGGCGCGGCCGGGGGGCGGACCGTACTGTGTGCGCGCCGGACCGTGCATACCGCCTCCGCTCAGCGAGCCGACCGCTCCCGGTGGGCGGTACGTGGCTCTACTCCCCACAGCGCCCACGGCGGCGAAAGCGTCACTCGCGCCCCACACGCCACGGCCGGCGGACGGTCGCCTTCCGGTCCACGGGAGCGGGCGGCGGCGGAGCGGGGGCTCGGGTGGGCGCGGGTGGTCGGGGGTCGGACGGGCGGGGGTCGGACCGGCGGGGACGGGAAAGCGCACGGCCGCCTTCCCCGCCCTGCCGCGAGCGGGGAGAGCGCGGTGGCGGGGAAGGCGGCCGGCGGCATCAGTGCGGCAGCAGCGGCGGGTTGGCCCGGCGGACCAGTTCCAGCGCCTGCTGGGTGAACCACGCGCCCGCCGCCGGGTCCGCGTAGCCGCGTTCCGGGTCGTTCGGGCCCGCGGTGCCGCGGGTGCACTGGCCGTCGGACTCGCCCGGGATCTTCACCCAGAGCTTCGCGTCGGCCAGCGGGTCGCCGGTGTTCAGGGTCGGCCTTGCCCCGAGGCCACGGCCGGGGGGATTGCACCAGTCCTGCGCGTCGGTGTAGACGCCGGACGGCGGGGTCCAGGGGCCCTGGCCGTTGCGGCTGGTGTCGGTGACGAAGTGCTTCATGGCGGACGGCGCGGTGTGCACGTTCGCGGTCAGCCAGGTCTGCGCGTCGTTGACCGGCCAGTACTGGTTGGGGCAGGCGGCGGTGTCGCCGCCGCCCGCCGCGTAGGCGAGGCAGGACGAGATGAGCTTGCCGTACCAGGCGAGTTCGCTGTCCGAGCGGTAGTTGGAGATGTTCAGGTAGAAGCCGGTGGCGTCGCCGACGCCCGCCTCCACCAGCCGGGGGACGATGTCGTTGACGTTGTGCCAGCCGCTGTGGCCCGCGTCCAGGTAGACCTTGGTGCCCGCTTGCGGCTCCAACGCCTCGACGGCGTAGTGGATTTCGTCGTAGCGCGCGGCCGTGAGGGTGCCCTGCGCGTCGTCGGCGCCGCAGTCGGACGGGAGCAGCGCCAGCGAGTCGGGTTCGAGGATCACCGTGGCGGGCGGCGCCCCGATGCCGCGCTTGACGGCGTCGATCCACGCCTCGTACTCGGCGGTGTTGGCGGCGCCGCCCGCCGAGTACTGGGCGCAGTCGCGGCCGGGGATGTTGTAGAGCGCGAGCACCGGCAGCGCGTGGCGGCGGGCGGCGTCGGTGACGGTCTTGTGGACCGAGCTCTCCACCTGGGCGGGTGTCCCGTCGCCGTACCAGACGGCCTGCGGGGTCAGGGTCATCGCCAACACCCCTGCCGCGTCCCGGAATTGCCCGTGCCGCAGCAGGTCCAGGATCTGCCGGTTCCCGTCCGCGTTGGCGGGCGGGGTGTAGAGCGCGGCGGGCGGGCGCGGGGCGGGGTTCGTGCCGTGACCGGTCGTCGCGTGCGCCGGGGCGACGGCGACGGCGGCCAGCGCGGCGGTGGCCGTGGCGGCGGTGACGAGCGTACGGGCGGTACGTGCGCGGACGCGTGCGGGCATGCGGGTGGACTCCTCGGTACGGCGGGACGGAGTGCGGGCGCTGTCCGGGCGACGCTGAGTGGGAGCGCTCCCATGAACGGCTAGGGGAATTAACTCCTCATAGCGCGGCGCCGTCAATCCCCTGTGCGGGCTTCAAGAAATGAAGCCCGCACAGGAGCGGGGACCCGGCACAGGCGCGAGCCAGGAACCCTACTTGAGCGCCCCCGTCACCAGATCGATTCGCCAGAACCGCTGGAGCGACAGGAAGAGCGCGATCACGGGAACGACCGACAGCAGCGTGCCGGTCACCACCAGCGAGTACAGCGACGCCTCGTCGGCGCCGTGCCGCAGCAGGCTGTACAGACCCACGGTGAGCGGGAATTTGTCGTCGCTGGTGAGCATCACGTACGGCAGCAGGAAGTTGTTCCAGATCGCGATGAACTGGAGCAGGAACACCGTGACCAGGCCGGGGCCCATCAGCCGCAGCCCCACGGAGAAGAACAGCCGGGCCTCGCCCGCGCCGTCGATCCGCCCGGCCTCAAGCAGCGAGTCGGGCACCGCGGCGGCGGCGTAGATCCGGCACAGGTAGATGCCGTACGGGTTGAACAACTGCGGGAGCAGCACGCCGATCAGACTGTCCGTCATGCCGGCCTTGGACAGCAGCAGATACTGCGGCACAGCGAGCACGATCTGCGGCAGCAGAACTCCGGCGAGGATCGTGTTGAACAGCGCGGTACGGCCGCGGAAGGCGTATTTGGCCAGCGCGTATCCGGTGGCGGCGGAGACGAAGGAGGCGAGCAGGCCGCCGACCGCCGCGTAGAAGAAGCTGTTGAGCATCCAGCGCCAGAAGATGCCGTGCTGATAGTCCGTCAAGTCTCTGATGTTGCGCAGCAGTCCGAGGTCGGGCGAGGGGACGTAGGTGGCGGTGGAGAAGAGTTTGGTGCGGGATTTGGTGGCCGCGATCAGGATCCAGAGCGTGGGCACGACGCAGTAGAGCGCGCCGAGGACGAGCGCGGCGGTGGGGAGGAACGCGATGCGGGGGCGGGGGGCCGGGGTGCCGCGCTCCTGGCGCTCGCGCGGCGGGGCGCCCGCGGGGGCGGTGGTCACGGTGGTCACTTGGCCTCCCGCTGGAACCGGGACTGGATGACGCGCGCGGTCACGAAGGAGACGGCGAGCGCGGCGACGGTCAGGACGACGGAGGTGGCCGCCGCCGCGTGGATGTCGGAGTTGCCGAAGGCGTCGTCGTAGATCTTCATCAGCGGCACCCAGGTGGAGGAGACGGCGTTGGACAGCGGCTTGAGGGTGTTGGGCTCGTTGAAGACCTGGAGCGCGGCGAGCACCGTGAACAGGCAGCACATCACCACCGCGGGCATGACCAGCGGCACCTTGATCCGCAGCACGATCTGCCACTCGGTCGCGCCGTCCAGCCGCGCCGACTCGTGGAGTTCGGCGGGCAGCGCGCGCAGCGCCGTGTAGATCACGATCATGTTGAAGCCGACCGCGCCCCACACCGCCACGTTGGCGACCGAGAAGAAGACCGCGGTCCGCCCGAAGAAGTCGACGTGGTCGCCGCCGATCGGGCTGGTGGCGGGAAGGTAGAGGAAGCCCCACATCAGCGAGGCGATCACGCCGGGGACCGCGTACGGCAGGAAGATCGTCAGCCGGGTGATCCGCTTGAGCCGGGTGCGTTCCATGTCGAGCAGCACCGCGAACAGCAGCGCGAGGAACACCGTCCCCGGCACGGTGATCGCGCCGAGCGCCAGCATCCGCGTGACACCCGACCAGAGGTCGGAATCCCCCAGCACGTCACGGTAGTTGGCCAGACCCGCCCATACGGTGTGGGTGCCGCCGCCGAGCAGCCCGCCGTTGACCTTGCGGCGCTGGAAGCTGAGCAGCAGCGCGTAGACCCCGGGGGCCACGACGAAGGCGGCGAAGAGCAGGACGGCGGGCAGGACCAGCAGATACGGGAACCGGCCGGTCCTGCGCGCGGTGGTCGTCTGACGCTCCATCAGCCGACCGTGAATCCGAGCTTCTTCATGTCCGCGACGGTGGCGCTCTGCATGGCGTCGAGCGCGCCCTTGAACGAACCGCCGCCCTGGAGCGCCTTGCTGAAGTTGTCGGTGTAGCCGGTGAAGGTCACGGTGACGTCGGGTCCCCACATCGGGAAGCTGCGCGCGGCCGGCGCGACCTTCTTGACCTGGGCGTAGAAGTCCGGCTGGTTCGGGAAGAACGCGGGCGCGGCCTGGAGCACGGGCAGCGAGCGGCCCGCGGTGGCGGCGGGATAGACGTTGATCTGCTTGACCTGCTCGGTGACCGCCGCGTCGTCGGTGTTCAGCCAGGACGCGAACGCGGCGGCCTCGGCCGGGTGCCGGGAGTCGCTGGTGACGGTGGTGGCGGAGCCGCCCCAGATGCCGGTGGCGGGGTCTCCGGCCGTCCACGCGGGCAGCGGCGCGACCGCCCACTTGCCCTTGGTGGCGGGCGCGATGCCGCCGATCTGCGCGGGCGCCCAGGCGCCGGAGATCCAGGTGAGCAGGGTCCCGTCGTTCATCTGCTTGTTCCACTGCGGGCTGAACGACGGATTCTTGGCGATCACGCCGTCGTCGACCAGGCCCTGCCAGTAGTCCGCGACCTTCACCGTCGGCGCGCCCGCGATGTCGACCTTCCAGGTGGTTCCGCTGGTGGTCCACCAGTCGGCGCCCGCCTGCTGGGCGAGGCCGGTGAACCAACCGGGGTCCGCCGCGTCGAAGTTGGTCAGATACGCCTTGGGCGCCTTGGCCCGCAGCGTCCTGGCCGCCGCCGCGTACGCGTCCCACGTCGTCGGTACGGCCAGGCCGTACTTCGTGAACAGGTCGGCGCGGTAGAAGAGCATCAGCGGGGCGACGTCCTGCGGGACGCCGTACACCTTGCCCTCGAACACCGTGCTCTTCAGGGTCGGTTGGTCGAATTTCCCGACGGTGTCCTTGGTGTACTCGGTGATGTCCCGCACGACGCCCTTGGAGACCAGCGCGGGCAACGACTGGTACTCGACCTTGGCGATGTCCGGACCGTTCTTCGCCTCGTGCGCGGTGATCATCTTGGCGACCAACTGGTCACCGCCCGCCGGGTTGGAGAGCTTCACGTGGATCTCGGGGTGCGCCGTGTTCCACTTGGCGACGACCTTGTCCATGTTCGGGTCCCAGTCCCAGAAGGACAGTTCGACCTTGCCCTTCCCGCTCGGCTCCTGGCCGGACTTCTTGTCCGATCCGCCGCCACAGGCCGCCGTCGTCACCAGCAGCCCTGCCGCCACCAGCACAACGGCGGCTCTTGTCCGTGTCACGCCCATGGGGTGGTTCCTCAGCTCTCGTCGGTGGCGGGCGCGGTGGCCCAGTCGGGAAGGTTCAACGGCGTGCGCTGGATGCCGATCCACTGCCGCCGCGTGAAGCCGGGCATCTGGTTCTCCGCGCCGTGCCTGGCGTGCGCGTCGTTGACGTGCACCTCGCCCGCCGCGAGCCGCTCCGCGACGGACAGACCGCGGATCAGATCCCGCGTGAAGACCGAATTCATCAGCATGGGAAGGCCGTTGGTCAGCGCCACGGCCTCCTCCTCGGTGTCGACCACCGTCACCGGGATCACCGGCCCGAAGACCTCCTCCCGGAACGCGGGCATCGGCGGCGTCACCCCGGTCAGCACCGTCGGCCGGTAGAACAGCCCCTCGTACGTGCCGCCGGTCACCAACCGCGCGCCCATCGCCAGCGACGGCTCCACGATCGTTCGGTGCAGCCGGTCGAGCTGCGCCCGGCTGATCAGCGGCCCCAACGCGTTCCCCGCGTCGAACGGGTCCCCCACCTTCAGCGCCGCCGCCCGCCGCACCACGGCCTCCACATACGCGTCCGCGACGGCCCGCTGCACGATGTGCCGACTGGCGCTGATGCACGTCTGCCCCTGGAACTCCAGCGACGCCACCATCGCGCAGTCCGCGGCCAGTTCCACATCCGCGTCGTCCAGCACCACGAACGCGTTGCTGCCGCCCAACTCCAGCCGGATGTCCCGCAACTCCCCCGCCGCCGCCCGGCTGATCGCCAGCCCCACCTCCCGCGACCCGGTGAAGTCCAGCATGTCCACCCCCTGATGCCGCGCCAACGCCCACCCGGCCTCCGGGCCCTCCCCCGTCACCACGTTCAACACCCCGCGCGGCAGCCCCACATGCTCGGCCGCCTCCGCCAGCACCTGCCCGCCGATCACCGGCGTCAGCTCCGCCGGTTTCAGCACCACCGTGTTCCCGAACGCCAACCCCGGCGCCACCGCCCGCATCGCCAGATTCATCGGGTAGTTCCACGGCGTGATCAGCCCCAGCACCCCGAGCGGCACCACCCGCGACAGCGACAGCTTCCCCGCCTTGTACGGCGGCAGGATCTCCCCCGCGTTCTCGCTCACCTGCACCGCCGACAAGGCGAGCTGCCGCACGCTCGTCCCCACCTCGTCCTCGGCCTTCGCCCTCACCCCGCCCGTCTCCCGCATGCTCTGCTCGACCAGCTCCCCGAACCGGTCCTCCAGATACCGCCCCAACTCCCGCACATACCGGCCCCGTTCCGGCGCCGCCAGCCCCGCCCACCCCGGCTGCGCCGCCCGCGCCGCCGCCACCGCCCGGTCCACGTCCTCCGCCGCCCCCAGCGCGTACCGCCCGATCTCCCGCCCCGTCGCCTTCTCCTCCACCACCCCGCTCCTCCGCGACGCCGCCGCCACGAACTCGCCGTCGATGTACAGCCGACCGTCTCCGGGATGCGAGGGCATACGTTCTCCAAGGAAGGGGGTAACGAAATGAGCCGCCTTTTTCTTGGACTTAAACTAAGTAGCGACCGATCACCGGTCAATCCGTCGCACACAACTTTTTCCCGGGCCCCACATCCCCCAGCCGGTTCCCCACCAGCTCACCGCCCCGCCCCGGGGTTCGCCGCTGGGTGCGGCTGCGCGAGGGGCTGCGCCCCTACGGCACCGCTGCGCAGGTGGGTTCGCCGGTGGGGTGCGTTTGCGTGAGGGGCTGCGCCCCTGCGGCACCGCTGCGCGGTGGGGTTCGCCGGTAGCCAGCGAGCCGAAGGCGGCGCCGGTGTCGAAAGCGACGATGAGCAGGGAGCGAGGAACGAGCGACCGTCGAAGAGGAGCGTCGACACCGGATCTAAGCCGCCGGAGGCGAGAGGGCGGCAAAAAAAGGGAAGGACGGTGCGCCTGCGCAAGAGGGCTCCCACGCACGGTTCGCCGCCACGGCACCCCCACCCAAGGCCGCTCCCCGCCGCAGCGCCCCCGCACCACCGACCGGACGCGAACCGCCCCCCCTACCCCCCCGTCAACACCCCGTGCACCGGCAGCGTCGCCGCCCCCAGCGCCACCGCCTCCGGGCCCAGGCGGCCCAGTTCCACCGCCGTGCCCGCCGCCAGGTAGTCGAGCGTGTGGCGGCGCATCGCGTCGCGTACGGCGGGGAGCATCGTCGGGCCCATGGCGCCGCTGACCCAGCCGGAGAGGATGACGCGGTCGGGGCTGAGCAGATTGATCAGGTTGGCGATACCGATGCCCAGGTACTCCGCGGTCCAGCGGACCGTGTCGGCCGCCGGGCCCGGCCGGGAGGCGGCGGCGACGAGCGCGGCGACGCGCGCCTCGGTGCCGACGCCGGGGAGTTCGGGGGCGCCGGGGACGCGCCCGTAGTGGCCGAGGATGGCGTCGGCGCCGACGTACGCCTCGAGGCAGCCGTGGGAGCCGCAGCGGCACGCGGCGCCGCCCGCCTCGACGACGGTGTGGCCCCACTCGCTGGTGGTGCTGGTGACGCCGCCGGGCGAGCCGGTGGCGACGGCGGCGCCGACGCCGACCGCGAGCAGCGCGACGATGGCGCGTTCGGCGCCCCGGCCCGCGCCGCGCCACATCTCGGCCTGGCCGAGCGTGCGGGCGCAGTTGTCGAGGTGCAGGGGCGCGGCGATGTGCGGCCTGAGCAGCGCGTCGAAGGGGATGTCCGACCAGCCGAGGGTCGGCGCGTGGACCGAGCCGTCGGGCAGGACGGCGCCGGGCACGCCGACGCCTACGCCGAGCAGGGTGCCGGTGTCGACGCCCGCCTTGGCGGTGACTTCCTCGATGCCCGCCGTCACGAGCCCGGCCAGCACCGCGGGGTCGGGCCGTCCGGTGTCCATCGGGTAGGTGGCGGTGGCGAGGGTGTCGAGCGTCCAGTCGAAGAGCCCGACCTGGACGTGGGTCTCGCCGATGTCGACCCCGGCCACCTGCCCGTATCCGGGCCGCACTTCGAGGAGCGTGCGGGGACGGCCGCCGTCGGAGTCGAGCAGTCCCGCCTCGGCGACGAGGCCGTCCGCGACCAGGTCGGTGACGACGTTGCTGACGGTGGCGGAGCTGAGCCCGGTGGCGCGCATCAGGTCGTAGCGGCTGGCGGGGCCGTGCAGATAGAGCCGGGTCAGCACCGATGTGCGGTTGTGCCGACGCAGGTCCCTCGTCGTCCGGCCCACGTCGCGCGTCACCGGGCTCCCTCCACGATGTCGGTCGGACACGGCACCCCCGGGAGAGCGCAGTACAGGGCACATAGTGCCAGATCACCCACTCTCCGCTTTGGGGAGCACTCCCCAGGAACCAAGACATCGGATGCTTACGGGTTAACTCACCCCTTCCCACCGACCCGCGGCCGTCCTTGGACCACTCCTCACACCCGTCCCGTCCCCCGGTAGAGGTCGAGTTCGCCGTCCAGTTCCACGGCCAGCACGGTGGCGTGCTCGTCCACGTCGGCCGCCGAGGGCGCGTCGATCCACAGCACTCCCGGTACGTCGTGCAGGCCGCCGGTGACCTCGTGGCCGAGTTCGGCACCGGTGCCGACCACGGTCACGCGGCGTACGGCGTTGCGCAGGCCGCGCAGTGAGACCGTCTCACGCGGGGCGTCGAAGCAGGTCAGGTAGAGGGTGCGGCGGTCGGCGGAGAGGGTGCTCGGACCGTAGTGGTGGCCGGCCGGGAGTCCGGCGACGGTGCCGTAGACGGCGGCGGAGTGCCGGGCGATCCAGTCGCCGAGCCCTTCGAGGCGGGCCGCCTGCTCCGCGGTGATCGTGCCGTCCTCGCGCGGGCCGACGTCCAGCAGCAGATTGCCGCCCGCGCCGATCGTCTCGGTGAAGTAGCGCACGAGCTGGCCGACCGACTTCTGGTGGTCGTCGTGGCCCTGGTAGCCCCAGGAGTCGTTGACGGTCAGGCACAGCTCCCAGGGGCCGTCGGGGGCCTGGAGCGGGACGCCCTGCTCGGGGGTCGCGTAGTCGCCGCGGCTGAACATCCGGGCGTTGAAGACCGTCTCGGGGTTGACCGCGAGGACGGCGTCGGCCAGCGTGTCGATGCCCCACTGCTCCTCGGCGCGCTCCCACTCGCCGTCGAACCACAGCAGGTCGGGGCGGTACCGCTCGGCCAGTTCCACGACCTGGGCGTCGCGGTAGCCGAGGTAGCGCCGCCAGGCGGCGGGGTCCTCCGCGCCCGGCGCGGGGGCGCTGAGCGGGTTGTCGTTGACGGCGGCCTGGAGCGGGTCGGGGTCGGGGTGCCGGACGGACGGGTAGTCGGGGTGCGACCAGTCGGAGTGCGAGTAGTAGAAGCCGACCTTGAGCCCTTCGGCGCGCAGCGCGTCGGCGTAGCCGCCGAGCAGGTCGCGGCCCGCGGGGGTGTCGCGGGTGACGGACAGGCCGTCCTCGCGGGCGGTGTCCCACAGGGCCACGCCGTCGTGGTGACGGGCCGTCAGCACGGCGTAGCGGGCGCCGGCGCGGGCGAACAGCCGCGCCCAGTCGTCCGGTTCGTACGCGGCGGCGGTGAACCCCGCGAGCTGCTTCATGTACCGCTCCCGGGTGACTTGCCCGGTGTAGAAGGACCACGACTCGGGGACGCCGTCGACGGCGTAGATCCCGTAGTGGATGAAGATGCCGAGCTTGGCGTCGGCGAACCAGGGCTGCATGGGCATGGGGCGCGTCCTCGCGAGACGATACATCGGATGTGTTGCCGGGACGCGTTGACCTTACGGTTCGCCGGTCCGGGCAATCAATCCCCCTCAGGATCCCTCAGGAACCCCCAGGCTCCACCGGATCAGGACCGGGCCGGAGTGTGCCCGGGGGACGCCCCCGACTGTCAGGTGAGGGGGGCGCCCCGGTCTCGGTGCGTTCTCTCAGAACGCCAGTGGCGCGGAGAGCGGCAGCCGGGCGGCCGTGGGCCCGGCGTACAGCGTGTACGGGGCCGGGCGGCTCCGCCAGCGTCCTTCCGCGGGTGACCACCGCTGGAACGACCGTGCTGCCACGTGAACTTCCGCCACGACATCCTCACCGGGCTCGGCCCGGACCGCGGTAAATCCGGCCAGTCGCGGTCCACCGTTGTCATAGTCGCCGTCGGGCCCGGTGCCGAGGTAGACCTGGACGACCTCGCGGCCGGCACGCGCCCCGGTGTTGCGCAGCGCGACCCGTACCACGATGTCCCGTTCCCCGCCCTCACCTGCGGATTCGCCGTGGCCCGAGGTCTCCTCCGCCGCCTCGGGCACGTCCAGCAACCGGTAGTCCCAGGTGGTGTAGCCGAGCCCGTGACCGAACCAGTACGCGGGTTCCGCGCCCGCCCTGCGCCACGCACGATGGCCGATATACGGCCCTTCCTCGTACGGCAGCACACCGTCTGCGGGAGTGGTGGACGGCAGGGGCGCGCCCTCGGCGAGTCCGGCCCAGGTGGTGGGCAGCCGCCCGCCGGGCTCGGCGTGGCCGAACAGTACGTCGGCCAGGCCGTGTCCGGCCTCCTGGCCGGGGAACCAGCTCAGCAGCACCGCGGGGACGCTCTCCCGCCAGGGCAGTTCGACCGGTCCGCCGGAGTTGACGATCACCACGGTACGGGGGTTGGCGGCGGCGACCGCGGCGACGAGTTCGTCCTGGCGGCCGGGGAGCGCGAGCGACGTACGGTCGAAGCCCTCGCTCTCGATCTCGTCGGTGGTGCCGACGACCACGACGGCCACGTCCGCGTCGCGGGCCAGCGCCACGGCCTCGGCGATCGACTCGTCCTCGTCGCGGCGCGGCGGGTCGGCGGCCAGCGCGACCGCGAAGCCGTCGTCCGCCTCCCAGTGCCGGGTGGCGACCAGCAGCAGTTCACCGCCCGCCGTCACCTGCCGGGACGCCACCCGGAAGGACGGTGTGACATGGACATATGTGGGGTCCCGCGATTCGGGCCGCACATAGGTGTCGATCAGCGTCTCGCCGTCCGCCCGCAGTGTGACCGCGCCGAGGCCGACGACGGCGAACCGCCACTCTCCCGTGACATCCGGTGTGACCAGGGCGCTGACCTCGACGGCCGCCGCGGTGGCGGCGAGTTCCGGCGCGTCGCCCGACTCCAGGATCCGGCCGCTGAGCCGGTGCTCGGCGTGGATCTCGGCGCCGTCGGCGGCGAGGTAGCGGACCAGGACGCCGGGTGCGCCGCTGCGCGGGTCGCGGGAGTTGCCGCTGTGCAGCGGGGTCGGGCGGGTGGTGAGGACGACGCCCTCGGCGTGCACGACCTCGGCGCTGTCGCCGACCGCGTCCCTGATGCCGTCGAGCGGCGAGACGACCTCGATCGGGAAGACGCCCGCGCTGCCGCCGCCCTGGACGCGCGCGGCGGCGGCGTTCGGGCCGAGTACGGCGATCCGCGGCGGCCCGGCGTCCGGACCTTCCGGGCCGCTCCTTCGTCCGGGGGCCGGGTCGAGCGGCAGCAGCCCGCCCTCGTTGCGCAGCAGGACGCTCGCGGCGGCGACCGCGCGGCGCAGCAGGGCGCGGGCGTCGTCGGACACGACCGGCGCGGCGGTCGCCGGAGGGGTCGCTCGTGTTTCGCCGTGGGCTTCCAGGGGTGACAAGGTCCCCTGGAAGCCCTCCAGCGCACCGACCCGTGCGGCGAGCCGCAGGAATCGGCGGACCTTGTCGTCGATCACCGTCTCGGGCACCCGGCCCTCGCGGACCGCCGCCACCAGCGGCTCGCCCCACAGCGGGTGCGGCCCCGGCATCGCGAGGTCCTGCGGGGCGAGCGCCGACTCCTCGGTGGACCGGACCGCGCCCCAGTCGGAGACCACGACCCCGTCGAAGCCCCAGGTGCCCTTGAGCGGTTCGGCCAGCAGCGGGCTCTCGGACATGGTGACGCCGTTGACCGCGTTGTACGCGGACATCACCACCCACACGCCCGCGCGCACCGCGGCCTCGAAGGGCGCCATGTACACCTCGCGCAGGGTGCGTTCGTCGACGCGGGCGTCCAGCGTCAGGCGTTCGGTCTCCGAGTCGTTGGCCACGTAGTGCTTGGCGGTGGCCGCGACGCCGCCGGCCTGGACGCCGCGGATGTACGCGGCGGCCGTGCGTCCGGTGAGCAGCGGGTCCTCGGAGTAGCACTCGAAGTGCCGTCCGGCCGCCGGGGTCCTGTGCAGGTTGAGGGTGGGGGCGAGCATGATGTCGATCCGCTTGCGGCGGGCCTCCGCGGCGAGCAGACCGCCCAGTTCGGCGACGAGTTCCTCGTCCCAGCTCGCCGCGAGCGCGGTCGGCGACGGCAGGACGAGCGCGGTGTCGCGTTCGTCCCAGCGCTCGCCGCGTACGCCCGCGGGCCCGTCGGACACGCCCATCTCCCGCAGGCCGACGGCCGGTTCGCCCTGCGTCCTGAAGGAACTGGCGCCGGAGAGCAGCCGGACCTTGGCGGGGAGGTCGAGCTTGGCGACGAGCGCGTCCAACTCCGCGTCGGACGGGGCGGGTTCCGCCTCCGACGCGGGCTGTGACGCGGACCCCGGCGCGGGCCCCGACCCGTTCCCCGACGCGGGATCGGACAGCGTCGCGGGCCCGGGAAGGGGCAGGGACTCGGACTCGGGAGTGATCATGGTCATCCCTTCATGGCCCCCTGCATGATGCCGTCCAGGATTTGACGGCCCATCAGCAGGAAGACCGCGATGATCGGCAGGCTGGAGACGAGCGCCCCGGTGAGCACCAGGGAGTAGTCCTGGATGTAGCCGCTGGCCAGTTCGGACAGCGAGAGCTGCACCGTGGGGTTCTGCTGGGTCATGACCACTTTGGGCCAGTAGAAGTCGTTCCAACTGGCCATGAAGGTGAGCATGCCGAGCACCGCCATCGCCGGGCGGGCGGCGGGCAGTGCGATGTGCCAGTACAGGCCCCGGGTCGTGCAGCCGTCCATCCGGCCCGCGTCGAGCAGTTCGTCGGGGATGGCCGTGACCAGGTACTGCCGCATGAAGAACACGCCGAAGGCGTTGGCGGCGGCGGGCACGATGAGCGCCTGGAGGTGGTTCGCCCAGTGCAGCCAGTTCGCCATCATGATGTAGAGCGGGATGATGCCGAGCTGGGTGGGGACCATCATCGTCGCCACCACGGAGCCCAGCAGCGGACTCCGGCCGGGGAACCGAAGCTTGGCGAAGGCGAATCCGGCGAGGGTAGAGGTCAGCACCACCGAGACGGTGACCGTGCCGGCCACGATCAGCGAGTTGACCAGGGCCAGTTGCATGTCGGCCTGGTCGAACGCCCGGCGCAGGTTGGACAGGAGGTGGCTGCCGGGCAGCAGCGCGGGCGGCACCTGGCTGAGCGCGGCGTTGTCCCGCGAGGCGGCGACCAGCGTCCAGTACAGCGGGAAGACCGAGAGTCCGACGACGACGGCGAGCGCGACGTAGACGCCCTTGCCGGCCGAGAGCTGACGGTCCCGGCCGGATCGGCGGCGGGGGCGCTTGGTGAGCGGCAGGGTGGTCATGCGGCCTCGACTCCCTTCATGCGGCGGGCCAGAAGGAAGTTGACGGCGACGATCACGACGATGACCAGGAACATCGCCCAGGAGATCGCGGCGCCGTAGCCGTATTTGAACTTCCCCCAGAACTGGTCGTACGAGTACAGCGCCATCGTCTGGAACTGGTGCTGCGAGCCGCCCGCCATCGGGGTCTGGCTCGCGCTGAACAGCAGTGGCTCGCCGAACATCTGGAGCGCGCCGATGGTCGAGGTGATGACGGTGAACAAGATGGTGGGGCGCAGCACCGGGATGGTGATGGACCTGAACTGCCGCCACCGGCTGGCCCCGTCGATCGCGGCGGCCTCGTACAGCTCGAAGGGGACGGCCTGCATCGCGGCGAGGTAGATCAGCGCGTTGTAGCCGGTCCAGCGCCAGGTGACGATGGTGGAGATGCCGATCCAGGAGGACCAGGTGCCCGCCTGCCAGTCGGTGTGCGGGACGCCGAAGAGGCCGAGGAACCAGTTGACCAGGCCGAAGTCGCGGCCGAAGAGCTGGACGAAGATGATCGTGACGGCCGCGACCGAGGTGACGTTGGGCAGCAGCACGCCCATCCGGATGAAAGTGCGGCCCCGCAGGCGGTAGTTGAGCAGGTGGGCCAGGCCCAGCGCGAGCAGCAGTTGCGGGACGGTGGAGAGCACGCCGATGCCGAGGGTGTTGCGCAGCGCGTTCCAGAAGAACTGGTCGTGCAGCAGGGTGCGGTAGTTGTCGAGGCCGACGAAGGTGTGCCTGCTGCCGTCGGTGTCGGCCCGCCAGGCGGTGAGCGACACATACGCCGTGTAGAGCAGCGGGAACAGGCCGAAGACGCCGAAGACGAGGAAGAACGGCGAGATGTAGAAGTACGGCGACAGGCGCCGCTCGGCCCGGTGCCAGCGGGCCCCCTTGGCGGGGGCGAAGTCGGGCGCCGTCTTTCCGGGCGAGGGATTGTCCTGCGCGGCGGGCGGGGTGCCGGTCGAGACGGCCATGCATCTGCTCCTGGTTGGTGGCCGGCGGGGGGTACGCGGTGGGCGGGGAGTGGGAAGGGTGCGCAACCCCCGCCGGCCCGTCGAGTGGCGCGAGCGGCCCGGAACGGGAACCTCGGGGCGGTCAGGGACCCGGAGGATCTGAGGACCTCACGTCCGGGGCCGGCTCCCGTCGTGCCCCACCGTCCGCGCGGCCCGCTCGGGACAGCGGTCCGCGCGGACGGCGGGATCCGGTGGCCGCCCGCCGCGATCCGGCGGCCACTTCGGTCCGGGAGTCCGGGCTCGGGGCCCGGCTCCGGGACGCCGGAAGGGTGGTGCCGGGACCGGCGGGTCATGGGCGGCGCGAGCGGCGCCCGGCACCCGTGCCCGCCGGCCGGGCACTACTCGCCGATGTTCTTGATCTCGGCGTTGGCGTTGCTCCACGCCTTGTCCACGCTCGCCTTGCCCTGTTCGACCGAGACCAGGGCGTTGCCGTAGATGTTGCCGATGTCGGCGCCGTGCGGGCCGAGCGGCTGCGGCTTCAGGTTCTTCGCGGAGTCGGAGAAGATCTTGCCGGTGGGCGCGCCGTTGAACATCGGGTCGGTGAGGTTCGCGATGTCGGGCGAGGTCCACAGCGCCTGGTCGGAGGGGAAGAAGCCCTTGTTCTTGAAGAGCCAGGCTTCCTGGGTGGGCGCGGTGAGCCACTTGGCCAGCTCGACGGCGGCCTTGGTGTGCTTGCCCTGCTTGGGTACCGTCAGATAGGAGCCGCCCCAGTTGCCGCCGCCGCCGGGGATGGTGGCGATGTCCCACTTGCCGCCGTCGGCGGGCGGGTTGGCCTTGAACTCGTAGCTCATCCAGGCCGGGCAGGTCACGGTGGCGAACTGGCTCTTGCGGAAGCCGGTGTCCCAGGCGGGGGTGAAGGCGGCGATACCGGCCGACTCACCGTCCTTGATGGCGCCCGCGACCGTGTCGAACGCCTGCTTGACCGCCGGGTTGGACGCGGCGACGACCTTGCCGTCCGCGTCGTAGAACGCCTGCGGCGCCTGGGCGGTCATCGCGGAGAAGACATTGCTGCCCGCGTCGAACCACTTGACCTTCTTGTCCGGGCTCTTGGCGAGGAACTGCTTGCCGGTGGAGAAGTAGGAGTCCCAGCTCGACACCAGCGAGGAGACGGCCTGCCGGTCGGTGGGCAGCCCGGCCTTCTGGAAGAGGTCGGCGCGGTAGCAGAGTGCCATGCCGCCCATGTCGGTGCCGAGGCCGAAGAGCGAGGAGCCGTCCCGGCTGGAGGCGGGGGCGGTCTTGGACGGCACCCACTGGTTCTTGTCGACGCCCTCGTCCAGGAAGTTGACGAATTTGCTCGCCTCTGACTGGAAGCCCGCGACCTGGCCGATCTCGATCGCCTCGATGTCGGCGGTGCCGCTGCCCGCGACCAGGTGCGCGTGCAGGTTCTGGTGGTGGGCGCCCAGGTCGGCGCGGTTCTCCTTGATCGTGATGTTCGGGTGGAGCTTGTGGTACTGGGCGTAGAGGTCCTTGTAGCCGAAGTCCGAGAACAGGTTCACGGTGAGCGTGGTCTTGGCGTCGGCGTCGTCGCCGGAACCGGACTTGGACGTCGAGTCGCTTCCGCAGCCGGTGGCCAGGAGCGCGGCGGCCAGTACGGCGCCCCCTCCCGCGAGCCACGTCCTGCGTCTGTTTCCTGTGTCGCTCATGGGGACTTCCTCGGATTTCTCGGTCTCTGGGCGGACGGGCGGGGCGGCCGGAGGGACCCCGGGGCAGGCAGGAAAAGAACGCTTGGAGAGCGCTCTCCCAATGCCGGTACATTCACGCCCCGCACGGGCGTGTGTCAAGACCCGGTACTCCGATCCGCACCGGATACGCACGTTCCGACGGTGAACAGACCTGCCGATTCAGGATGTTAGAGGGCATAACGAGCATGACATGTCGTCATCTCGTGTCCGATGCCTTGACACCCCGGAAACCGGGACGCAACCATCTGCCCACTGAGAGAGCGCTCTCCCGAATGCTCCATGCCCCGGAACCCGCCGTCCCGGAGAGCCGCACCCTCCCTCCCTCACCTCCCCCCGCAGGAGAATCGGCATGAGAGCCTCACACTCACCGACCGCCCGGTTCAGATCCCTTCCACCGTCGCTGCGCGCGGCCCTTCTGGTGCTCCTCGCCATGGGCCTCGCGCTGTACGCGCTCGCCGTCCCCACCACGGCCGCGCACGCCGCCGACACCCTGCTCTCGCAGGGCAAGCCGGCCACCGCGTCCAGCACCGAGGGCGCCGGTTACCCGGCCTCCGCCGCGGTCGACGGCGACGCCGGCACCCGCTGGGCCAGCGCCTGGAGCGACCCGCAGTGGCTCCAGGTCGACCTCGGCGCCACCTCCACCGTCAGCAAGGTCGTGCTGAACTGGGAGAACTACGCGACGGCGTACCAGATCCAGGTCTCCGACACCGGCACCGGCGGCTGGACGACGATCTACTCCACGACCACCGGCACCGGCGGCACCCAGACCCTCACGGTCAGCGGCACCGGCCGGTACGTCCGGATCAACGGCACCGTGCGCAACAACGGCTACGGCTACTCTCTGTGGGAGTTCCAGGTGTACGGCACCGCGGGCTCCGGCGGCACGGGCGGTACGACCGGCGGTGACAACGGCGGTACGGGCACGCCGCCGCCCGGCAACTGGACCACGGTGTGGAGCGACGACTTCACCGGCGCGGCCGGCACCTCGCCCAGCGCCGCCAACTGGATCACGGACACCGGCACCGCCTACCCCGGCGGCCCCGCCAACTGGGGCACCGGCGAGGTCGACACCGCCACCAACTCCCCCGCGAACGTGGGCCTCGACGGCAACGGCCACCTCAACCTGACGGCCCTGAAGTCGGGTACGGCCTGGACGTCCGGCCGGATCGAGTCCAAGCGGACCGACTTCGCGGCGCCCGCGGGCGGCCAGCTCCAGATCTCCGCCACGCTCAAGCAGCCGGATCCGGCCAAGGCGCTGGGCTACTGGCCGTCCTTCCGCGCGATGGGCGCCGCCTTCCGGGGCAACCCCGGCGCGTGGCCGGCCGTCGGCGAGAGCGACATCATGGAGAACGTCAACGGCCGCTCGCAGCTCTCGGCGACCCTGCACTGCGGCACCGCGCCGGGCGGCAACTGCGACGAGTACAACGGCAAGACCAGCGGTCTGGCCACCTGCTCCGGCTGCCAGACCGGCTACCACACGTACTCCGAGATCATCGACCGCACGAAGTCCGACGAGCAGATCCGCTACTACCTCGACGGCAAGCAGATCTGGCAGGTCAGCGAGTCGCAGGTCGGCGTCGCGACCTGGGAGGCGGCCGTGCACCACGGCGTCTTCGTGGACTTCAGCCTCCGGATCGGCGGCTCCTACCCCAACTCCGTCTGCGGCTGCACCTCTCCGGCCGCCGACACCTCCTCCGGCGGCGCGCTGAGCATCGACAACGTGACGGTCTCCCAGATCGCCGCGGGCACCGTGCCGACCCCGCTCACCGACCCCCCGGTGCCGACCGGCGCCAGCGACGTGCACGTCACGGGCGGCCAGGGCAACTGGAAGCTGACCGTCAACGGGGCGCCGTACACCGTCAAGGGCATGACCTGGGGTCCGTCCAACGACACGGCGAACGCGCACATGCGTGACCTGAAGGCGATGGGCGTCAACACCGTGCGCACCTGGGGCACCGACGCGGGCACCAAGCCGCTGCTGGACGCCGCCGCGCAGTTCGGTCTGAAGGTGGTCAACGGCTTCTGGCTCAACCAAGGCGCGGACTACGTCAACGACACGGCGTACAAGACCAACACGCTCAACGACATCAAGAACTGGGTGACGACGTACAAGAACCACCCGGGCGTGCTGATGTGGGACGTCGGCAACGAGGTCATCCTCACCACGCAGGACCACTACTCGGGCGCCGCGATCGAGCAACAGCGCATCGCCTACGCGAAGTTCGTCGAGCAGGTGACGCAGGCGATCCACGCGATCGACCCGAACCACCCGGTGACGTCGACGGACGCGTGGACCGGCGCGTGGCCGTACTACAAGCAGTACACGCCGTCGCTCGACCTCTACGCGGTCAACTCCTACGGTGCGGTCTGCAATGTGAAGCAGGACTGGATCAACGGCGGTTACACCAAGCCGTACATCGTCACCGAGACCGGCGAGGCCGGTGAGTGGGAGGTGCCGAACGACGCGAACGGGGTGCCCACCGAGCCGACGGACATCCAGAAGCGGGACGCGTACCTGTCCGCGTGGAACTGCATCTCGGGCCACACCGGGGTGGCGCTCGGCGCCACGATCTTCCACTACGGCAACGAGAACGACTTCGGCGGCGTGTGGTTCAACGTCCGCCCGGCGAGCTGGAACCGGATGATGTACTACTCGGTGGCGAAGGACTACGGCGGCACGCCGCAGGCCAACACCCCGCCGGTGATCAGCTCGATGACGGTCGGCAACAGCGGTTCCGTCCCGGCAGGCGGCACCTTCGACGTCTCGGCGTCGGCGACCGATCCGGACGGCGATCTGATCCGGTATCAGCTCATGTACTCCACCAAGTACGTGGACAGCGGGACCGGTCTGCAACAGGTCACGTTCACGCAGACCGGCGACGGCAGGTTCACGGTGACCGCGCCCAAGACGCTCGGGGTGTGGAAGGTGTACGTGTACGCCTTCGACGGGCACGGGAACGTGGGTATCGAGACCAAGTCGTTCCGCGTGGTGGCGCCGACGGTCGGCGGTACGAACGTGGCGCTCGGCAAGCCGACGACCGCGTCCTCGTACCAGCAGACCGGCAACGGGGCGCCGTTCCCGCCGTCGAACACCACGGACGGGCGCTGGGACACCCGGTGGGCGACCGACTGGACCGACGCGCAGTGGCTGCGGGTCGACCTCGGGCAGAACACCGCGATCAAGCACATCCAACTCGGCTGGGAGTCCGCCTACGGGAAGTCGTACCAGGTGCAGGTGTCCAACGACGGCAACACGTGGACGGACATCTACAGCACGACCACCGCGACCGGCGGCGTGGAGACGTTCGACGTCAACGGGTCCGGCCGCTATGTGCGGCTGAATCTGACGCAGCGCGGCACGGCCTACGGGTACTCGCTGTACGAGTTCGGGGTGTACGCGTGACCCGGGTGACCGGGGCGCGCGGTTGAGACCGGGGCGGGGCGCGGCGGGCCTGTGG
Organism: Streptomyces sp. NPDC093221; assembly: GCF_044753885.1. Lineage (NCBI taxonomy): Bacteria > Bacillati > Actinomycetota > Actinomycetes > Kitasatosporales > Streptomycetaceae > Streptomyces > Streptomyces sp. NPDC093221. The sequence continues at coordinate 287,214 of NZ_JBIVOA010000003.1, forward strand.
GGGGCTGCCGTACCCCGCCCCATCTGCGTGTTGTCCGACCAGGACTTAGGGAGAGCGCTCTCCGTGCGTGGTATAACTGGACCATGACGAGCAGCCGTCCTGCCGGGCCCCGCCTGCCCACACTGGAAGACGTCGCGCGGTCCGCCGGGGTGTCGCGGGCGACGGTGTCCCGGGTGGTCAACGGGACGCGCAATGTCGATCCGGAGATCCAGAAGGTCGTCCAGGAGGCGGTCGAGGCGACCGGGTACATCCCCAATCGCGCGGCCAGGTCGCTGGTCACCCGGCGTACGGACTCGGTCGCGCTGGTCTTCTCCGTGCCCGACCACCACGCGGCCGACGACCCCTTCCTCGGGCAGGTCTTCAGCGACCCGTTCTTCGGCCGGATAGTGGGCGGCCTGCTCACGGTGCTGCGCCCGCGCGGCGTGCACCCCTTGCTGATGCTCGCCGACTCCGAGAAGGCGCGGCGCTCGCTGGTGCCGAATCTGCGGCAGGAGCACATCGACGGCGTGGTGCTGGTGTCGATCGCGCCGGGCGACCCGCTGCCGTCCCTGCTCACCGAGGCCGGGCTGCCGACCGTGCTGTTCGCCCGGCCGGCCACGCCGATCCCGATCAGCTTCGTGGACGTCGCGCAGCAGGCGGGCGCGAAGCTCGCCGCCGAGCACCTGCTGGCCCGCGGCTGCCGCCGGATCACCACGATCGCGGGCCCGGCCGACTCCCCCGCGGGCCAGGACCGCCTCGCGGGCTTCCGCGAGGCGATGGCCGAGCACGGCTACGCGTACGTCCCCAGCGTCGAGGGCAGCTTCACGCAGGAGGGCGGCGAGCGGGCGATGAAGCAGTTGCTGTCCGAACAGCCCGACACCGACGGCGTGTTCGTCGCCAACGACCTCATGGCCCAGGGCGCCCTTCTCGTCCTGCGCGACCACGGCCGCCGCGTGCCCGACGACGTGGCCGTCATCGGCTTCGACGACAGCAGCGCCGCCCTGTCCTCCCGCCCCCTGCTCACCACCATCCGCCAGCCGGTGGAGGACATGGCCGCGGAAATGGCGAAGCTCCTGATGGCCCTCATCGACGACCCCGCCCAGCAGACCCGCTCAGCGATCTTCAAAACAACCCTGATCCCCCGCGAATCCGCCTGACGGCGGAGGTCATCAACCGCGCCCGCCACGAATCCGCCCGACGGCGCAGCCCGTTGAGCGCCCACCGGCGCTCGGTACCGGCACTGCGCCGGGCGGCGCCTGACGGCGCAGCCCGTTGGGCGTCTGCCCGGACTTCGCCGCCCGGCACCCGTCGCACGGACACTCCGCCGCAGGCCGCATGACGGCACCGGTCGGTGGGCCAGTCCGGCCCGCCCCCGCAGCGGACGGCGCCCGCGCCCGCCACGAATCCGCCCGACGGCGCAGCCCGTTGAACGCCCACCGGCGTTCGGTACCGACACTCCGCCGCAGGCCACGTCACGGCACAGGTCGGTGGGCCGAGCCGGCCCGCCCCGGCACCGGACGGCGCTCGCGTCCACCACGAATCCGCCGGACGGCGCAGCCCGTTGAGCGTCTGCTGGGACTCGGCCACCCGGCGGCTGTCGTACGGAACTCAGCGGCGGTGCGCCTGGCGGCGCAGGCCGTTGGGCGGATTGGGTCGGGGGTTCGGCGGGGTTCCGGCGCTGCCTCGGCAGACGGGAGATGCCTTGGCGGAATTCCGGGCCGGGGGGCCGTGTCTCGGGGCGGCGGGAGGTCGCGCTCCGGTTCGGCCGACAGCCGCGGGACTCGCGGGGTGGTCGGACACAGGCCGCGCACGGGTCCGGTGCGCGAGGTGCTGGGGCCGGGGTGTCGCGGGGGTCAAGCGGCAGGCGTAGCGGTTGGGTTGGGGACGACGATCGCCGTGGTGACGAGGCCGTTGCGGGTGGTCCAGCGGCCGGTGAAGATGTCGGGGCCGATGTTCTCGGCGAGGAGGGGGCCGGGGATCAGGAGGCGGGCGGTGTAGCCGCCGCGGTCGGGGGCGTCGGGGTCGCGCGTGAAGAGGAGTTCGGCCTCCTCGAAGCCGAGCATCTTGCGGTGGAAGGGATACCACGCCTTGTAGACGGTCTCCTTGGCGCTGAACAGCAGCCGGTCCCAGTGGATTTCGGGTGCTTCCTCGCCCAGCCGCTCCAGCGCGGCGGCCTCCGCGTCGGTGGCGGTGACGACCTTGAGCACCCCCTCGGGCAGCGGTCCGTGCGGCTCCGCGTCGATGCCGAGGGTGTGGACGTCGGAGGTACGGGCGACCGCCGCGGCACGGTAGCCGTCGCAGTGGGTGATGCTGCCGACGACGCCGACCGGCCAGACCGGCGCGCCCCGGTCGGGGTCGCGCGGGATCGGCCCCGGCGCGATCCCGAGCCCGGCCAGCGCGGCGCGGGCGCAGGCGCGGCCCGCCGCGTACTCGGCGCGGCGCTTGGCGACCGCCTTGGCGACGGCCGCGGCCTCCTCGGGGAAGAGCGGCGCACTGTCGAGTTCCGCGCCGTACACGGCCCGTGAGCGGACGGCGGCGGGCAGCAGGTGCTCGATCACCGGCGGACGCCCTGACGTCCGGCCAGTATCCGCCGCGGCCCCGCGGGCCCGGTGTCGCGGCGCCCCCACTCGCGCGGGTAGCCGAGCGAGACCTCGGTGAAGCGGACGCCGTCGCGCCACATCACGCGCGGGATGTGCAGATGCCCGTAGACGACCTCGGCGGCCCGGAAGCGGGTGTGCCACTGCTCGGTGCGCTCGGTGCCGCACCACAGCGCGAACGACGGGTAGCGCAGGATGCGCGTCGGGTCGCGGTGCAGCGGGAAGTGGTTGGCCAGCACCGTCGGCAGCGCCGGGTCCAGCGCCTCCAGGCGCGCCTCGGTCTCGGCCACCCGGACCCGGCACCAGTCGTCGAGGCCCGGCAGCGGGTCGGGGTGCAGGAACCGCTCGTCGTTGCAGATCACGCCGAGGTCCCGCGAGTGCGCCAGCGCCTCTTCCTTGGTGGTGGCACCGGGCGTGCCGTCGCGCCACGTGTAGTCGTACAGCAGGAACATCGGCACGACCGCGACCGGCCCCCGCTCGCCCTCCCACAAGAGGTACGGGTCCTCGGGTGTGATGACGCCGAGGCGGCGGATCTCCTCGACCAGGTGGCGGTAGCGGGCCTCGCCGCGCAGTTGCACCGGGTCGTCCGGCGGGGTCCACAGCTCGTGGTTGCCCGGCAGCCAGATGACGGTGGAGAAGTGCTCCTTGAGCGTGCGCAGCGCCCAGATGATGTCCTCGGAGTTCTCGGCGACGTCTCCGGCGACGATCAGCCAGTCCTCGTCCGTCCCCGGCCGCAACTGCTCCACGATGAGGCGGTTGGCCGCGTAACCGACGTGCAGGTCACTGATCGCGAGTAGCTGCGCCCCGCTGTCGGGGCCGGTCAACGTGCGTCAACTCGTCCGCTAAGTGGTGTAGGCACGCGATCGATTGTCCCAGACGGCGGCGGACGGCACCGGGCTTTCGGGTCCGCGGGCGGGTGTCACGGAGGTGGTTCCCGTCACCCTCGCCGCCGTTTCGCCCGGGCGGCGGCACTGTCGCACCGACACGGATCGAGCGCGCGTCCGTCGCGCGTCCGTCGCGCGTCCGTCACCGCTCAGTCGCGGTCGACCAGCACCGCCGTGCCCTGGCCGACCCCGACGCACATGGTGGCCAGGCCCCGGTGGGCGCCGGTGCGGTTCATCCGGTGCAGCAAGGTGGTGAGGATACGGGCGCCCGAGCAGCCGAGCGGGTGGCCGAGGGCGATGGCGCCGCCGTCGGGGTTGACCAGTTCGGGGTCGACGCCGAGTTCGCGCACGGAGGCCAGCGCCTGGGCGGCGAACGCCTCGTTGAACTCGGCCTCCTCGACGCTGTCGACGGTCCTGCCGAGCCGGGCGAGCACGCGCCGGGTCGCCGGGACCGGCCCGACGCCCATGACGTCCGGGTGCACTCCGGCGCTGGCCCCGGCCGCGTACCGGCCGAGGGATTCGAGTCCGAGGTCGCGCAGCGCCTCCTCGCTGACCAGCAGCAGCCCGGCGGCGCCGTCGTTCATCGGCGAGGCGTTGCCCGCGGTGACCGTCCCGGTGCCGTCCTTGCGGAAGACCGGCTTGAGCGCGGCCAGCCGCTCGGCCGTGGTGTCCTCGCGGATGCACTCGTCCCGCGTGACGACCACGCCGTCGGGCCGGGTGACGGGCAGGATCTCGGCGTCGAAGAGGCCCTTCCCACGGGCCGCGGCGGCATTGCGGTGGCTGCGCAGCGCGAAGGCGTCCTGGTCGGCGCGGCTGACGCCGTACCGCGTGGCGACCTCCTCCGCCGTCTCCCCCATCGCCAGCACGCCGTGCAGTTCGCGCATCCGGTCGTTGGTGAGCCGCCAGCCGAGCCGGGTGTCGTGCGTCGGCATCGTGTGCGGCAGCGCGTCGTCGGGGCGGGGCAGGACGAAGGGGGCGCGGCTCATCGACTCGGAGCCGCCCGCGACCACGATGTCGGCCTCGCCCGCCGCGATCATGCGGGCGGCGGCGGTGACGGCTTCGAGCCCGGACGCGCAGAGCCGGTTGACGGTGGCGCCGGGCACGCTGTCCGGCAGGCCCGCGAGCAGCACGGCCATCCGCGCCACATTGCGGTTGTCCTCGCCCGACTGATTCGCCGCGCCCCAGTAGACGTCGTCGATCCTGGCGGGGTCGAGCGCGGGCACGCCGTCCAGCAGACCGCGCAGCACGGTCGCCGCCAGGTCGTCGGGGCGGACCGTGGAGAGCGCTCCCCGCAGCTTCCCGATGGGGGTGCGGCGGGCGGCGGCGAAGTGGACAGGTCGCATCGCGTGCTCCTCCTGGCGGGACCCGATGGTGCGGGTCGGGCGGCCCCGGGTGTGGGTACGTACCGCCCCCGTAAACTAGCACCGCAAGTTTACGGGGGCGAGGGCCGCTCCCGGCACTCCCCAGCCCCGCCGTTGCCGTGGTCTCACCGTCCCCCGGCGGGCAGCCCGTCGTGCACCCGCAGCAACAGGGCGTGCAATTGGGCCCGTTCGCGCGCGTCGAGCGGGGCGAGCACGTCGTCCTGTACGGCCTCGGCGCGGGCGGTGAGCGCGGCGAGGCGGTCGCGTCCCGCCGGGGTGAGGGCGACGCGGACCCGGCGGCGGTCGGCCGTGTCGCGGGCGCGCTCGACGCAGCCGGACGCGGCCAGTTCGTCGACGACCTTCACCATGTCACTGGGGTCGACGCCCAGCCTCCCCGCCAGCTCCCGCTGCACCTGCGGGCCGAAGTCGGCGAGCGCGGCGAGCACCGCCATGTGCCACAGCCGCAGGCCCTCGTCGGACAGTTCGGCGGCCAGCCTGCCGCGCGCGGCCTTGCCGGTCTTCGACAGCAGATACGTCGTGAGGGCGGCGAGGGTGGGCGGTGTTCCGTGCATGGACCTCATTGTAGGCTGGCACCAATGATGGGTCAGAACCTATGATCCCGTCACTCATCATCCCGTACGCACCGAGTGAGGTCTCCCGATGGACGCGCTCCACCCGCGCCTGCTCGTCGGCCGGTTCGCCGACACCTTCCGCTTCTACGACGCCGTGCTCCCCGGTCTCGTCGGCGCCGCGCTGACCCGCGGCGGCGAGAGCGGCCCCTACGCGAGCTGGGACGTCGGCGCCGAGGGCGTCCTCTCCCTCTTCGACCGGGCCGCGATGGCCGAGGTGACGGGCGGCACCGACCTGTCCGCCGACCCGCCGCCCGCCCGAAACCGGGCCGTGCTGGTCAGCCGGGTGCCGGACGTCACCGCCGGGTACGAGCTGTGCCTGCGGCACGGCGGACGGCCGGTCGCTCCCCCGGCCGACCGCCCCGAGTGGGGCCCGTCGATGCGGACCGCGCATCTGCGCGACCCGGACGGCAACCTCCTGGAACTCCAGTCGTACTGATCCGGCGTACGGCCGGTCCCGCCGGGGTCCTCAGCCGCCCAGCAGCGCTCAGTGCGCTCAGACGCTCTGAGCCATCAGCCAGGGTCCGACGCAGGACTCGCGGGTCACACGGGCGCCGCTGAGCCGTCCGCGGGACGCCGGGAACCCCTCACCCGTCTTCGGGACCCCGCCCACCCCTCAGCCGTCCTCCGGACGCCGGGCGCCGCCGCGCGGACGCGGGGTCCCGCCGGGCCGGCCGCCGTCGCCGGGCCGCGCGCTGCCATGCAGCAGCCGTTCCAGCTCGCGCCGGTCGCGCTTGGTCGGCCGTCCGGTGCCGCGGTCGCGCAGGCCCAGCGCCAGGACGTCCTCGCGCGGGGGCGGCGGCGGGCTGTTGTCCACGAAGCACTCGGCCGCCGCGGGCGCGCCGACCCGCTTGCTCAGCACCTTGGAGACGACCACGATCCGCTCGCGGCCCGCGTGGTGCAGCCGTACCTCGTCGCCGACGCGTACGGCCTGGGCGGGCTTCACGCGCTCGCCGTTCACCCGGACGTGTCCGGCCCTGCACGCCGCGGCGGCGATCGAGCGTGTCTTGGTCAGCCGTACGCACCAGATCCAACTGTCCACCCGTACGCTCCCGCCGCCCGCGGGCTTCCCCTCGTCACCAGCCATGCCTCCGAGCCTACGACGTGGTCCGCTCCCGTCACCCCTGGTTTCCCGCTCACCTGGGCGGACGGCTGCGCGTGCGGGGTGCGCGGCGCAGTGTGAGGGTGCTGGTGCGACTACCGTCGGTGAGACCGGTCCCGTGACCGAGGAGGCGGCGCCGCCCGCTCCGATCGACGCGGCGGGGGCGTGGACAGTCAGGCAGGTGGTGCTGCTGGTCCGGGTGGTCGGGCACGCCAACTTCAATCTGATCGCGGCCCGGCACCGGCTCCATCGCCAAGCGGCTGCCGGCCGAGGACCTGTCGCACGAACCGCCGGTGGCGAAGGTCCGCTCGGCCGCGTGACCGCCCGGGCGCGTCCGGGCGGTCAACGGCCCAGCATCGCACCGCCGTTGACGTGCAGGATCTGTCCCGTGGTGTACGCGGCCTCGGGCGCGGCCAGGTGCTTGATCGCGGCGGCGATCTCGCTGGGCCTGCCGGGGTTGCCGGTCAGCGTCTGGGCGACGCGGGAGGCGATGAACCCCGGGGTGCCGCGGTCGCCGAAGAACTCGGTGTCGCCGACGAAGCCGGGCGCCACCGCGTTGACGGTGATGCCGTCCTTGCCGAGCCGCTGGGCGAGTTCGAAGGTGTAGGCGTGCACGGCCGCCTTCGCGCCGCCGTACGAGCCGGGGCCGCGTACCGCCGCGATCGAGGACAGGTGGACGATCCGCCCGCCGGGCCGCCGTACGGACGGCAGCAGCGCCTCGGTGAGCAGGACGGCCGTCAGGACGTTGGCGGCGAAGTTGCGCCGGTAGCCGTCGGCGATGCCCTCCAGGGTGCCGTCGTCGTCGAAGGCGGCGTTGCCGCCCGCGTTGGTGACGATGACGTCCACGGGGCCCTCGGCGGTGATGAACGCGGCTGCCGCGCGCACCTGTTCCGGCTCGGTGAGGTCGGCGGCGAAGAGGTCGACGCGCCCCTTGCCGTACTCCTCGTTCAGTTCCTCGGCGGCGGCGCGCAGGACGCCCTCGCGGCGGCCGAGGACGGTCACCCGGTCGCCGTCGGCGGCGAAGGCCGCCGCGGTGGCCCGTCCGATTCCGGTCCCGCCGCCCGACACCACCACGCGACGCTGCTGCTGCTCTGCCACGGTCCCCGCTCTCCGCCTCACTCCGAGGCGTTCTTTCATCTGAATAGCAGTCACATACGGGCACGACGCTAGGCAGCGCGGGCGGCCGGTGTCAACCGACTTCCCTGACGCGGGCGGGAGGATCAACTCCACTTCATGGAATGATCGTTAAGTACGATTTAACAGCGCGCTCACACATGCCTCGACGGCACCAGGAAGGGGGCCTGCATGGAGCGGTACGAGATGGAGACGTTCCTGACCCTCGCCGAGGAGCTGCACTTCGGGCGGACCGCCATGCGGCTGCGGGTGACCACGGCCCGGGTCAGCCAGGTGATCAGCAAGCTCGAACGCCGTGTCGGGGCGCCGCTGTTCGAGCGCACCAGCCGCAGCGTGGTGCTGACCCCGATCGGGCGGCGCCTCCACGACGACCTGCGGCCCGCGTTCGAGCGGCTGGAGGCGGCGCTGGCGACGGCCGTGGCCGAGGGGCGCGGGGTGACCGGGCTGCTGCGGGTGGGCTTCGTGGGCGCGGCGGCGAGTCAGCTGCTGGTCAGGGCGACCGAGCGGTTCCGTACCCGGCATCCGGGCTGCGAGGTGGAGATCCGCGAGGTCCAGATGACCGAGGCGCTGGAACGGCTGCGCGCCGACGCGCTGGAGGTGCTGATCGCCTGCCTGCCGCTGTCGGGCCCGGATCTGGCCAACGGTCCCGTGCTGCTGTCGGAGCCGCGCATGCTGGCGGTCCCCGCCACGCATCCTTTCGCCCAGCGCGGCACGGTCTCGGTGGAGGATCTGGCGCGCACCGAGGTGCTGCAAGCGCCGTGCTCGCTGCCCGACTACTGGCGCGAGCCGGGGACGCCGCAGCAGACCCCGGCGGGCCTGGCGATCCCGGTCGGCCGCTCGGCGGCGACCTTCCAGGAGGTGCTGACCCTGGTCGGGGCGGGCCAGGGGGTCTTCCCGGTGGGCGCGCACGCCACCCGGTTCCCCGCCCGCCCCGACGTCGTCTACGTCCCCTTCCACGACACGCCGCCGCTGGACTGGGGTCCGGTGTGGCGGGCGTCCCGCGCCACCGCCAGGATCCGCGCCTTCACCGAGGCGGCGGCGGCCGACCAGATGGCGTAGCGCCGTACCCGGCCGCGCGGGCCGTGCCGACGGGCCGCCGCCTTGCGTACGGTCAGCGGGCGTAGACGGCCACGAAGTCGCGGGTGGCCTGGGTGTAGTAGCGGTCCGGCGGGTCCTCGAAGTCGAGGATGTTGGTGGGTTTCGGGTCGGCCGGATTCTTGCCGCTGTCGTAGGACATGAAGGACGGCCACGCGCGGTTCATGTCCAGCGGCATGGCGCGGACCGCCCCGGCGTGCTGCATCAGTTCGGCGAGGGTCCGCGCGGACAGGGCCTGGCCGACCACCATGATGATGTCGCCCTGCGCGGTGATGCCGACGCCCGAGCGCTCGACGAACATCTTGCTCTGGTCGGTGACACCCCACTTGGAGTCGTCGCCGATGTCGGGCACCACCCGGCCGTCGTCGACCATCAGCTCCAGGCACTGGCGTACGCCGACGACGTCCTTGGTCATGTGCACATCGCGGCCCCAGACCCCGATGCGGATCGAGCCGTCCTTGTAGAAGACCTCGGACGCGGTGCCGTCGCGCAGGTCGCCCGCCGTCTGTCCGTTGAGGTAGAAGCCGCCGCGCGAGCCGCCGTCGGTGACCCGGAAGCCGCCGTTCCAGGTGGCGACCAGACCGGTGCGCTGTCCCTTGGGGATGTTGGGCGGTACGGAGAAGGTGCCGCCGGGCTCGCGGAATCCGGGGTGGAGCTGGAAGCGCGCGTGCTTGCCGCTGATCCAGGCGACGGCCGCCTCGTACGAGGTGTGGTCGCCGTCCGGCCTGACGTACGTCCCCTGGACGATCGGCTGGCCGTGGGCGCTGGACAGGGTGCGGAAGACGCCCTCGCCCGGCAGGCCGGGGGTGACCAGCGGGCGCATCGGGGCGCGCAGCGGGATGACCGGCGCCGCGGGGGCCGCGGGCGCTCCCTCCGGCGCGGTGCCCGCGGCGGTGGTGGCGGGCGCGGTGGCCTTCATCCGGGCCAGCGCGTCGGCCGACAGCGAGCCGCCGACCTTCGGCGGGTCCATCTTGTACTGGACGTCCTCCAGCTTGTTGACCACGAAGCCCAGCTCGTGGTCGCGGGCCCACTCGGCGAGCCTGGCCACGTTGCTGTCCTTGCCGGGGTAGGTCAGCGCCTGGCCGACCGACCAGCCCACGGTGCCGACGCACACCACGCAGACGCCGAGCGCGCCGCGGGTGACCAGCCGGCGGCGGCGGAGCTGCGTCGGGGTCAGATCCCGTTTGTGCTTCCACGGCAGCAGTCGTCTGCGGCGCGTGCGTCCGCCGCCGTCCGCCGCTTCCGCGGAGTCGGCGCCGTCGCGCGGTTCCGCGATCCGGCCGCCCGTCTGCTGGGTCATGACACTCCTCGCCCTCGCTCCTACCGCCCCTGTCGCCTGCGCGACCCGGGGGACCTTTAAGCATATTTTCATATGCTATGACCGTTCTGCGATCAGCCCAATCGCGGCACGCCCGGAACCACCCGACCGCCGGACCCTTCTGACGGCCGATCAGCGGTGCGGGTTTCCTGAAGGCGGGCGCGTACTCCACCGGGAGCAGCGCGACCGCCTCCCGCGCGACGACGCGGCGCGCCCCGTCCGCCGCCTACCGTGAGCGCGTCCCGGCCGCGCCGCGTCCGGGACTCCCCGGCCGGGAGCGCCGCCGGGGTCCCCTCGGTCAGGAGTCCCGCGCCATGTCCGCCACGGCAGCAGCAGTCGTCCCGCCGCCCGGCCGCCTCCCCGTGCGCGGCGCCGAGCGGGCGGCGTACGCGGTCGGCGCCGCGCTCATCGTGTCGGGCCTGTTCCACCTGGGGGTCTTCGCGGTGGACGGCGGACCGTGGGACGGCCCGGTCTCCTGGCGCAAGCCCTTCACCTTCGGGGTGTCCTTCGGCCTGACCCTGATCGCGCTCGCCCGGGTGACCTCGTACGTGCGGATCGGCGAGCGGACCCGCTCCACGCTGCTCGCCCTCTTCGCGGCCGACTGCGTCCTGGAGGTCGCCGGGATCACCGTGCAGGCGTGGCGGCACGTGCCCTCGCACTTCAACGTGGAGACGCCGGTGAACTCCGCCGTCGCCATGTCGCTGGCCGTCGGCGGCGCGCTGCTCGTCGTGGTCCTCACCGCCTTCGCGGTCGCCGCCTTCCGCGCCCGGCCCGCCGGACCCGCCGGAATGCCGCTCGCGCTGCGCGCCGGATTCGCGCTGCTGCTGGTCGGCCTGCTCTCGGGCGCCGCGATGATCGCCCGCGGGGTCGTCGACACCAGGACCGGCGACCAGCAGGCCGCGTACCACTCGACCGGCGCCCTCAAGCCGCTGCACGCAGTGAGCCTGCACGCGGTCCTCGTACTCCCCGCGCTGGCCTGGCTGTTGGCCCGTACGCCCTGGTCGGAGTCCGTCCGGCGGCGGATCGTGCTCGCCGCCGTGTGGGCCTACGCGGCCGCCGCCGTGGGCGCGCTCGGCTGGGGACTGGCGACCGCGTAGGGTTCGGCCCCACGGAAGGCGACCACGGGGAGGGGCGGATGGCACCGCTGACGCGGGACGACACGGTGGCCGGAGCGCTGGAGCGCGCCGGAATCCCGGCGGCCGGGATCGCCGGACACGCGCCGCTCCAGGGCGGCACGTACAACGCGATGCACCGCGTCGAACTCACCGACGGCGCCGTCCTCGTGCTCAAGGTCCCGCCGCCGTCGCGGGTCCCGAAGCTCGGCTACGAACGCGAACTGCTGTGCGGCGAGGCCCGGTTCTACGAGGGCGCCGCCACGGCGGGGGTGCCCGCGCCGCGCGTGGTGCACGCCGAGTACGACGACGGGAGCGAACAGGCCGCTCCCTTCCTGCTGATGACGCACTGCCCCGGTGTCACCTGGTCGGCGGCGGGAGAGGCCGCGGAGGGCGTCGGCGAGGCCGAGAGCGCGCGGCTGTGGCGGGAGACCGGCGGCCTGCTGGCCCGGCTGCACTCGGTGCGCGGACCGGCCTTCGGCTACCCGGCGCAGACCCTCGCCCCGCTCGACTCCCGCTGGCGGCCCGCCTTCACGGCGATGACCGACGCCGTCCTGGCCGACGCGGAGCGGTACGGACCCTGGCTGCCGCTGCCGGTCGCCGAGATCCGCGCCGCGCTGGCGACGGCGGCGCCCGTGCTCGACGAGGTCACCGAGCCCGCGCTGGTCCACTTCGACCTGTGGCCGGGCAACATCCTGCTCCACGGTCCCGCGGGCGCCCGTACGGTCAGCGGTCTCATCGACGGCGAGCGGATGTTCTGGGGCGACCCGCTGGCGGACTTCGCGTCGCTGTCGATCGGGCGCGACGACATCGAGCGCGACTCCGCCTTCCTCGCCGGATACGGCGCGGGCGGCGGGCGTACGGACTTCGACGCGGCGGCCCGGCGGCGGATCGCGCTGTACCGCTGCTACCTCTTCCTGATCATGCTCGTCGAGGTGGTGCCGCGAGGGACCGGGGGCGAGCATCTGGCATGGGTGAGGCAGTACACGGGACCGCGGCTGGAGGCGGCGCTGCGGACCGCGGCGGGGTGACGTGCCGGGCCCCGCGACGAGGGGCCGCGGCCGAAGTCGGCCTCCTTATCGCGGGGTTCGCCCCGATCGGCGCGGAAGTCGCCGCCGCCGCGGGCCTCGGGGTTCCTGAGGAGGAAGCACCGTGACAGGCGTCGGTGCCACCATCTGACCACGTACCCGCGCACGCACTCATCAGGAGGCACGCATGAGTACCTACACCCCGTCGGATGCGCAGTCCCGGCTCGACTTCACCATGATGTACGCGGTGCACGACGCCTTCCGGCGCGACCTCGGCAGGCTGGTCACGGCCGCCGACCACAAGGCCGGGAGTCCGCGGGCCTTCAAAGAGGGCTGGAAGAACTTCACTTACTACTTGGACATCCACCACACCGCCGAGGACACCACCTTGTGGCCCGCCATGCGCGGGCGGATCGGAAGCGACCCCGAGCGGGTCGCGCTGCTGGACGCGATGGAGGCCGAGCACGCGGTGCTCGATCCGCTGATCGCGGCGGTCGATGCGCGGCTCGCGGCGGGTGACACGGCCGGGTTGAGCCAGGACGTGGAGCGGCTGCGGGACGCGCTGACGTCGCACTTCGACCACGAGGAGGACGCGGGGCTGCCGCTGGTGGGGGCCGTGGTGACCGCCAAGCAGTGGGACGCCTTCGGGGCGGAACAGCGCAGGCAGGTGGGGACGAAGGGGGCGGCGACGTTCTTCCCCTGGCTCCTGGACTCGGCGCCGGCCGCGACCGAGCAGAAGGTGCTGGCGCTCGTTCCGCCGCCGGTCCGCTTCCTCTTCCGCAAGACCTGGCGGCCCCGCTACGAGAAGCAGTCCCCCTGGGCCAAGTAGCCCCTGGCGCTGACGCGTTCACCGCGCGGAGGTCGCACGATCCCTCCGCGCGGTGAACATCCGGGAGCTGCCCGGGTCAAAGGGCCAGCACCACCTTGCCGTTGACCTGACGGCGGTCCAGACACCGCAGCGCGGGCGTCGGATCGGTCCATGAGCCGACCAGGGCGACCTGGGGGTCCAGCCGGTCCTCGGTGACGAGTTGGAGCAGGAAGGCCAGGTCGTGGCCGACGTCGTGGCGGGTGATCTCGTCGAAGAGGAAGACGTAGTGGAGGCTGACACCGGGCCGGGCGCGCCCCCAGTCGCGGGGAAGGCGTAACTCGGCCCGCGCGGTGTTGCCGTAGACGACCACGCTGCCGCCGGGGGCGACGGACTCGAAGGCCCAGGTCAGGACGGAGCCGCCGCAACTGTCGAGCAGGATGTCGACGGGCACGCCGGGGTCGGTGCCGTAGGTCGCGACGACATCGGCGCCGAGGGCGGCGAGACCGGTCGCGCGGTCCGGGGAGCCGACCCAGGCGATCACGTGGGCGCCCGCGGCGGCGGCGAGCTGGACGGCGGCCCGGCCGACTCCCCCGCCCGCGCCGGTGATCAGTACGGTGCGGCCGATCAGACGGCCGGCCCGCTGGAGGGCGTAGAGAGCGGTGAGGCCCGCGACGGGAAGGGCCGCCGCGGCGGCCCAGTCGACGGCGTCGGGCAGCCGGGCGAGCCTGCGGGTGTCGAGGGCGACGCGCTCCGCCCAGCCGTCGCGGTCGGCGAGGCCGACGACGCGGGTGCCCGCGGCCGGGCCCGATCCGTCGGCCGCCGGGCGCAGTACGGTGCCCGCGACGTCCCAGCCGATCCGGGAGCCGGGGGGCAGCTCGTCGAGCACGGACAGCTCGCCGCGGTTGACGGCCACCGCGCTGACCGCGATCAGGGCCTGTCCGGGCAGCGGTTCCGGCTCGTCGACCGGGTCGAGCCGGAGTCGGCCGTCCGCGTTGTCCGTTGTGACCAGGGCTTTCATCAGCTACCCGCCTTCTTCGTCACACGCCACCAGTGGGGAGAGGGAGAGCGGTGCGCGCCCGGTCGCGCGAGATTCCGGGCGGGTCCCGTTCTCCTCCTGGTACGTAGAGTCATTAACTCCGGCAGCTGTGACGGCCGATGATCGTTCATTTCGGAACGGCGGGTGTCGCGGGCGGAAAAGGCGCCGGCCGCCGCCCCTGTGTGCCGGGGCGGCGGCCGGTGCCAAGTGGTCGCGCTGCGCGCTGTGCTGGAGTGCGGTGGGTCAGGGCAGGGTGGCGACCACCGCGGCGTAGGACAGGCCGGAGCCGTACCCGAGCAGCAGTGCGGTGTCGCCGGAGTTGGCCTCGCCGGAGGCGAGCACCGCTTCCATGGCCTGCGGGATGGACGCACCGGAGGTGTTGCCGTTGGTCACGATGTCCTTGGCGACGGTGACTTCGGGCGGCAGGCCGATGGACTTGGCCATGCTGTCGATGATGCGCTCGTTCGCCTGGTGCGGGATGAACGTGTCGAGGTCGGCCGGGCCGACGCCCGCCACGTCCAGCGCCTGCTTGGCCACCTTGGCCATCTCGTAGACCGCCCAGCGGAAGACCCGCTGCCCGTCCTGGCGCAGTGCGGGGAACGCGTGGCCGGGGTCGTCCTTGAGCACGTCCCAGGGTGCCGTCTGCTCGATCGCGTCGGCCTGCGAGCCGTCCGCGCCCCAGACCACCGGGCCGATGCCCGGTGTGTCCGACGGGCCGATTACGACGGCCCCCGCGCCGTCGCCGAAGATGAATGCCGTCGAACGGTCGCTGAGGTCGAGCAGATCGGTCATCCGCTCCACGCCGACGACCAGGACGTGGCCGCCTCTGGCGCGCACGGCGTCGGAGGCGAGCACCACGCCGTGGACGAATCCGGCGCAGCCCGCGGTGATGTCGAAGGCCGCGGCCTCGGTGGCGCCGATCCGGTGGGCGATCTCCGTGGCGACCGCGGGTGTCTGCATGAGGTGGGTGAAGGTGGCGGCGATCACGCAGGTGATGCGGTCCGGGGTGAGCCCGGCTGCCGCGATGGCCTTGCTGGCGGCCTGCTCCGCCATCACGCCCAGGGTTTCGTCGGGACCGGCCCAGCGGCGGGTCACGATGCCGGTTCTGGAGCGGATCCATTCGTCCGAGGAGTCGATGTATCGACATACTTCGGCGTTGTCGACGACCGACCGGGGGCGATACGCGCCGACACCGAGAATTCGGGTGTGCCGTGCGCCGTCGGGCACGGCGATCTCAGCTTTCATGGGAGCCTTTCAGGCCATCGGCCATGGATGGGGGTCAGACCTTGCATCAGGCAGTGACCCATCGTCCTCGACGTGGTGTACGTCGCTCAACGCAGGGTCGCCATACGAATGATCCCGCGATTCAGCAGGAAAGAAGACCAATCCTTCCTCCACGCCGAGAGGTGGCCTGGAATCGACGCAGGTATGGCACACCTGTCCGAGACCAACCGCCCCGACCTGCGGCTTCTCCGTCCGAGCCCGCTTCGGCGCCGTCACTCGCACGGCCGGATCACCCCCCTTGCGGCGCGTCCTGCGGATCTAATCCCGTACGGTAAACGGCAAAAGGCGCACAGTGGTTCCGCCGAAAGGGCAATTGACATCAATGCGATAACGTGAAGCGCCGGAGTCGGCTCCGGGAACACACGATATTCGTTACCGATCAGTATCGGCCAACGCGGCGTCTCCACGGCGGCGACCCGTGTCACGCGTCACACCCGCCGGGTCACGGCGGTCAGCGTTGCGCCGGGGGCTCCTCGGCGAGAGCGGCGGCCAGCGCGGTGCGGCCGTACTCCGTGGCGCCGCGCCGGTACGCCCTGTCGTAGGCGGCGTCGCCGACCAGAGCGCGGGCGGTCGCCTCGCACTGCTCGCGCACCCCGCGCAACTCCGGCGTGCCGCGCTGCGGGTGCCCGACGCTGCGCCAGTACGACTCGCCGACGCCGTAGACGGTGGCCGCCTGCTCGCCCCTGCCCTCGGCGGCCAGCGCGGCGGCCAGCAGGTCGAGGCCGAGCGCGATCCCGAAGGCGTCGCCGAGCAGCCGCTTGCTCTCCAGCATGGTGCGGGCGTGTCCCGCGGCCTCGTGCGGCGCCGACTGGAACAGCGCGATCAGCGCGAGTTGGTACTCCAGGTAGGACAGCGTCCAGACCTCGCCGAGCTGGGCGCAGTGCTGGCGCAGTTCGCGGGCCCGCGCCCGCGCCTCGGGGAGCCGGCCGAGGCCGGTGAGCGCGAAGACCGCGACGAGGTGGCAGCGCAGCCGGGAGGGCGAGTCGAAGGCCCAGCCCGGTACGGCGGCCAGCGCCGCGTCCACGGTGTCGCGGGCCTCCTCGGCGCGGCCGGTGAGCAGGGCCAGCAGCCCGGACAGGTACGCGGCGGCGAACTGCGCCTCCTTGTCCCCGTCGTACGCGGCGGCCCGCGTGGCCAGTTCGCTGACCTGGAGCGCCGAGGGGTAGTCGCCCTGGAGGGTGATGGTCACTCCCAGCGCGCACAGCGCGCGGGTGCGTTCGGGGCCCTGGGTGTCGTGCGCCATCAGCGCGCGCTCCAAGTAGCCGCGAGCTTCCTTGAGATGGCCGCAGCAGGTCCAGAAGAAGCAGAGCAGTCCGGCGAGTTCGGCGGCGCGGGCGGGCTCGGTGGCCAGCAGGTGGTCGAGCGCGGTGCGCAGGTCGGTGTGGACGTCGTCTATCTGCCGGTAGCAGCGGGCCTGTTCGCTGCTCGACCACAGGGCGTCGGCGCGCCGGGCCAGTTCCAGGAAGTGCCCGGCGTGCCGGTCGGCCAGGGCGTGTTCCTCGCCCAGCTCGCGCAGCCACTCCTGGCCGTACTCACGGATGGTGTCGAGCATCCGGTAGCGGTGGCCGTCCCTGCGGACCACGGACTGGGCCACGAGGCGCTCCAGGGTGGCGGCGACCGCGTGTTCGGCCAGCGGGCCGCCGGAGGTCACCGCGCGCGCGGCGGTGAGGTCGAAGGAGCCGCGGAAGACGGTGAGCCGGGCCCACAGCAAGCGCTCGACCGGCGCGCACAGTTCGTGGCTCCAGCCGATGGTGGTGCGCAGGGTGCGGTGCCGCGGCGGCCAGACGAAGTCGGCGCGGGCCAGCACGTCGAAGCGGAAGCCGAGCCGGGAGGAGACGTCCTCGACGGTGGAGGGGCCGACCTGGGCCGCGGCCAACTCCAGTGCCAGCGGGATGCCTTCGAGGCGGCGGCAGATCTCTGCGGCGGCGCGGGCGGCGCCGGGGCCCGCGAGGGCGTCGGGGTCGGAGTCGGTCACGCGCCGGGTGAACAGCGCGAGCGCGTCGGCGCCGTCGCCGTCCAGCGGCCCCACTTCGGTCAGTTCCTCGCCCACCAGGTTCAACGGGCGCCTGCTGGTGGTCAGTACGGTCAGCCCCGGCGCGGAGGTGAGCAGTTCGCCGACCAGGTGCGCGCACTCGTCGACCAGGTGCTCGCAGGAGTCCAGGACCAGTAACAGGCGCTTGTCCGCGAGCCATTCGCACAGCGCTTCCACCGGCATGCGCGGTGAGTGATCGGAGAGGTCGACCGCGTCCGAGACGGTGGCCAGCAGCAACTCGGCGTTCTCCAGGGCCGACAGGTCGGCCCACCACACCCCGTCGGGGAACCGCGGCGCGGCCCGCTGCGCGGTGCGGGCGGCGGAGCGCTGCGCGATACGGGTCTTGCCGACGCCGCCCGCACCGGTGAGTGTGACCAGCCGGTGGGTCGCGAGCGCGGTGTCCAACCGCGCCAACTCCTCCTGTCGCCCCTCGAAGCTGGTCGTTTCCTCGGGGATGTAGCCCATCATGGGGACAGCCTGGCATCGTCCGGCCACACAGGGCAGCCACACGACCGGAGCAAAACGGGCCGGTGGACTTCCGGAACGATCTCGTCCGGTGTTGGCGATCATTGCCGATCATCGCGTGATGCCCGAACTTTACCGCTATCTCCGGCAATTCGGGCGCGCGGATGTCGAGTTCACCGGGCGCGCGCCCCCGCGACTCGGCCATGACGTCGGAAGCACGCAATATCAAACATTAGAAGAGATGGATCTTCAGGGCCCGTTGCCCCTTTGGTGCATGTTGTTCCATCCGGTTCGATCGTGCTCGGACCGCCTCCGAGCTGCCACGATCCGACCGCTACCCTGAACCGTCCCTCTCATGCGGGGCGGCAACGGAATTGGGCGGCCAATCAGCACGCTACCTGCACATCACGGTCCGGCAACGCATCCGTAATGGGGCGTTGACGCTCCTGGGTATCTGGCGTAGAACTACCCCTGCGGTTGAGATGGCGTTTCATCTTGGTGACTTCTGTTGGAAATCGATAGGCTACAGGCCCTCCAGAAACGTCCACTCCGCCATCGCTCGCCTACCGCACCCGGAACGGCCACACACACATGGAGGCACCATGTCGGACGTCGAATCAACGGGAAGCAGCACAGCGGGAAGCGGCCTGGACAGCGGTACGTCGCCGTCGCGCAGAAACGTGCTCAGAGGCGTCGCGGGCGCGGCCGGTCTCGCCGTCGTCTCCGGCGGCCTGCTGACGGCCTGCGGCAGCGACTCCAAGGACTCCAAGGACAAGAGCAGCCCCAGCGCCTCCGGCGGCAAGGTCGGCGGCACGGTGACCTTCGGGTCCAACTACTCCGACTCCGCGCCGAAGGCCGCCTTCGCGGCCCTCACCACCGCGGCCGCCGCGAGCACCAAGGCGCAGGTCAAGATCAACACGGTCGACCACAACACGTTCCAGGAGAACATCACCAGCTATCTCCAGGGCACCCCGGACGACCTGTTCACCTGGTTCGCGGGCTACCGCATGCAGTACTTCGCCGCGCAGGGCCTGGCCCAGCCGCTGGACGACGTGTGGGACAAGATCGGCGGCAACTTCGGCGACGCGGCCAAGAAGCTCTCCACCGGCCTCGACGGCCACCAGTACCTGGTGCCGCTGTACAACTACCCGTGGGTGGTCTTCTACAACAAGAGCCAGTTCGCGGCCAAGGGCTACTCCGTGCCCACCACCTGGGACGCCTACGTGGCGCTGGCCAAGAAGATGAAGGGCGACGGCATCATCCCGATCGCCTTCGGCGACAAGGACGGCTGGCCCGCCCTCGGCACCTTCGACATCCTGAACATGCGGATCAACGGGTACGACTACCACACCAAGTTGATGAAGCACGAGATCCCGTGGACCGACCAGGGCGTGCACACGGTCTTCCAGCACTGGGCCGAGATCCTGCCCTACACGCAGACCGGCGCCAACGGACGGATCTGGCAGGACGCGGCCAAGACCCTGGAGACCAAGAAGGCCGGGATGATGTTCCAGGGCACCAACCAGGTGGCCGCGCAGTACGTCTCGGACAAGGCCGACCTCGCCGACCTGGACTTCTTCACCTTCCCCGCGATCAACCCGTCGTACGGCCAGGACTACATGGACGCGCCGACCGACGGCTTCATGCTCAGCAAGAAGGCCAAGAACCCCGATGCGGCCAAGGCGATCCTGGAGTACATCGGCACCGGGCAGGCCGAGTCGGACTTCCTCAAGACCGACCAGTGGGACGTCGGCCTGGCCACCGGCCTCCAGGTGCCGACGTACAACGCGATCCAGAAGAAGTCGGTCGCCGAGATCGCCAAGTGCAAGGCGGTGGCGCAGTTCATGGACCGCGACGCCGACCCGGCGATGGCCACCGCGATGATCTCGATCATCCAGAAGTTCATCGACGACCCGAGCACGGGCAACATCGCCGGCCTCCAGAAGAGCGCCGAGGCCCAGGCGAAGGCGATCTACTCCTGATGAGTTCCCCCCAGACGCCCGCCCCGGCGGCGGCGGAAACCACGGCCACGCCGAAGGTCCGCCGCCGCCGGGGCATACGCAGGCTGAGCGCGCGCGACCGCGTGGTCGTCGCGCTCCTGCTGGGCATACCGCTCCTGCTCGACCTGGTCTTCGTCTGGTTCCCGGCGCTCGGCACGGTGCTGCTGTCGTTCACCAAGTGGAACGGCGTCGGCAGTCTGCACACCAAGACCTGCCAGCCGAATCTGCCGTCGATCCTCAACAACGGCTGTGTGTACGGCGTCCAGAACTACCACCAGGCCGCCACGATCTACCCGGAGTTCTGGCCCGCCGTCCGGCACAATCTGATCTGGCTGGCCGTCTTCGTCCTGATCGCCACACCGCTGGGCATGCTCTTCGCCGTCCTCATCGACCGCGGCATCCGGGGCAGCCGGATGTACCAGAGCATCCTCTTCCTGCCCGTGATGCTCTCCCTGGCGCTGGTCGGCATCATCTGGGAGTTCATGTACTCGCAGAACTTCGGGCTGATCAACACCGTCATCGGGCGCAACGGCAACGACAACGCCATCGACTGGCTCGGCAATCCACACCTGAACCTGTGGTCGGTCCTGGTCGAGGCCACCTGGCGGCAGGCCGGATACGTCATGGTGCTGTACCTGGCCGGGCTCAAGGCCGTGGACCCGACGCTGCGCGAAGCGGCCCTGGTCGACGGCGCCAACGCCTGGCAGACCTTCTGGCGGGTGATCTTCCCCGTGATGCGTCCGATCAACATCGTCATCATGGTGGTCACCGTCATCGAGTCGTTGCGCGCCTTCGACCTGGTGTACATCACCAACAAGGGCATCAACGGCCTGGAGCTGCTCTCGGTCCTGGTCACCTCCAACATCGTCGGGGAGACCCAACGGGTCGGCTTCGGCTCCGCGCTGGGCGTGGTGCTGCTGGTGATCTCGCTGGTGCCGATCAGCGTCTTCCTGTACCAGACGTTCAGCCGTGAGGAATCGCGATGACCACCGATACCCTGCCGCGGCTGCACACCGAACCCGCCGCGCGGCCCCCGGGCCCCGGGAAGCCGCGCCCCTGGGGCCAGATCGCCTCGCAGGTCTTCCTGATCTGCGCCTCGGTCCTCTGGCTGCTGCCGATCGCCTTCGCGCTGTACGTGGCCGTCCGCCCGTACTCAGACACCCGCAAGTACGGCTATGTCTCGCTGCCGCACCACCTGACGTTCAAGAACTTCACCGACGCGTGGACCCAGTCGGACATGAAGCACTTCTTCTGGAACTCGGTGCTCATCACCGTTCCGGCGGTGATCGTCGTGCTGGCGCTGGCGTCCGGTGTGGCCTTCGTGCTGACCCGGGTCAATGTCAAGCTCAACATCGCGCTGCTGATCCTCTTCACGGCGGGCAACCTGCTCCCCCAGCAGGTCATCATCACCCCGCTGTACCGGATCTACCTGAAGATCTCGCTGCCCGGCTTCCTCAGCGGCAGCGGCCTGATGTACAACTCGGTCTTCGGCCTCATCGTCATCAACGTGGCCTTCCAACTGGGCTTCTGCGTCTTCGTGCTGAGCAACTACATGAAGTCGATCCCCGACGAGATGTACGAGGCCGCGCTGGTCGACGGCGCGGGGCTGTGGACCCGGTACTGGAAGCTCACCCTGCCGCTGTGCCGTCCGGCGCTCGCGGCGCTGGCGACGCTGCTGACGACCTGGATCTACAACGACTTCTTCTGGGCCATCACCTTGATGTCGTCGGGCGACAAACGCCCGGTCACCTCGGCGCTGGCCAATCTCCAGGGGCAGTTCGTCTCCAACCAGAATCTCATCGCCGCCGCCGCGATGATCGCGGCGGTGCCGACGCTGGTGGTCTACATCCTGCTCCAGAAGCAGTTCATCGCCGGTCTGTCGCTGGGCTCCAGCAAGGGCTGAGCACACGGGCAGGGGCCACGCTTCCGCTCCCGTCCCCCAACGGCCGCCGCCGGGAACCCCGTTCCCGGCGGCGGCCGTCCGTCGCGGCGGCGGTCACGCCCGCTTCGCGGCGCCGCCGGCCCTGACCCGCGACGGCAGCCGCAGCCACCAGGACGCCGCGGCGCGGGTCTTGGAGGGAATGCGCAGGTCGCCGGAGACCCGCCGCAGGAGATCGGTCTCGCCGCTGATGCCGAGCCCGTAGACGGCGGCGGAGGCCGCGCGCCCACCGGCCGGGCGGGAGGCGCCGCCGGCGGCGGGGGCCAGCGCCAGCGCGTTCTCCCAGAAGGACCGCGGGCTGACCCCGCCCATGTGCGCGAGCGCCGACGTGGCGGCCCTGACCACCGCCTCCGGCAGGGTGGGAGCGAGCGCCAGCCGCTGGACCAGCGGCCGTTCCGCCGTGCCCCCGACGATCCGCAGGGCTTCGAGCAGCCGCCCGGCGAGCGTGACATCGCGGGCGACGGCCAGCCGGGACAGCTCGTACGACATCGCGGCGGCCACCGGCGCCCGGTAGGGGGTGGCCGCGACCATCATGGCCGCGTACAGGCGCATGTCGAAGACCGGGTGCAGCAGCATCTCGCGGACCAGCAGGGGCAGCAGCGGGTCCGTGAAGCGCGGGATCTCGCGGGAGACGGCCGACAGGGCGGAGGCGGTGACGCGGGCGGCGATGTCGGAGCCGTACCGCTCCCCGGCACCGGTACGGGTGCGGGCCGGGAGCGACGGCGGCGCGCCGTCCAGCATGCGCGACACGACCGCGGCGAGCGCGCGTTCCTCCGCCTGGCGCCCGTCGGCGTCGTACGCCACCTGCTTGACCAGCCGGGCGAGCACGGCCGACTGCGGCCGGTCGAAGTGCTGGAGCCGGACCTTGCGGACGCAGGCCAGCAGCGCGCCGAGGAAGGCGCTGTCGTTGGTGGGCCTGGCCAGTTGGGCGAGCACGCCAGAGGCCGCGTCCGGGTGCGCGCTGGAGTCCAGGAGGCAGACCGGTTCGAGGAAGACCTGGTTATGGGCGTCCGCCGCCCAGGCGATGCACGCCGAGACCGCCGCCACCTGACCCGAGGGGTGGCCGAGCACCCGGTTCAGCGCCTCGTGCCGCTGCTGCCAGGCCAGGCCGTCGGAGACCAGCGACTCGGTGAGCAGGCGTTCGGCCAGGGCCGTCCAGTCCCGTGAGCGCAGCCGCAGTTGGGGGTGGAGGACGAGCAGCACGGTCAACTCGTCCCAATCGGCGCCGGTGACCGGCGCGTCGTCCAGGGCGCGGTCCAGGAGGGTGTCGACCCGCCGTTCCGCCGCGCCGAGATCGCCCGGCGCGCGGGCCAGCAGCGGTACGGCTCCGGCGGACGGGGCCGCGTACCGGTGGAGGATGTCGATGGTGGCGGTCAACTGGCCCGGCGGCAGGCCGAGTAACTGCTCGTAGCGGCGGACCGCGGAATGGCCGACCCTCGTCACGCCGGTCTCCCAGCGGGAGATGGAGCTGACGCTCACCTGCGCGGGCCAGGAGCCGCCGTGGAAGGAGCGGGCGAAGGAGTCGCCCTTCGCCCAGCGCGGTTCGCGGCCGTAGAGCCGGTTGACCCGCAGCAGCCACGCGGCGCGGTCCTGGGTCGTCGGCAGCGGGGCACGCGCGGGGACGGCCGACCGCCGCCGTCCGACCGATCCGTACGGCCGCCCACGCGTGCTGTTCGCCATCGCCACCCCGGTGATCCCTACGCGTCGCGTATTTATTGCAGTGCCCCCCGGCCCGCGCAACGCGCAGTCACATTAGACCCGGCCGACCGTACTGTCGCCATAATCCGGCCAGTCGCGGGAGGGCGAGCCGGATCGCCGGGGCGCACAAAGGGGGCGCGCGCCCGGAACACGCTGTGCGCACAGCGCCTCACCCGACAATTCGGCACGGAATTTCGCACAGGAACACGCAACAAGCGCCACGCACCACCCGAGACAGGGACGCCCATGGCTACCAGCCTGGCTCTTGCCGGAAAGACATTCGACATCTTCACCGCGGAACCCATTCTGCTGTCACGGATCAACGCGAGCCCTCGCCGGTGGCTCTGGCTCTGCGGAATTCCCGTCGTGACCATCGTCCTGCTCTTCGAGTTCTCCGGTCTGTACGGCGCGGTGACCATGCCGCACCTGGGCGGGCAGCTCTGTTCCGACCTGGCCCAATTCCTCAGGTTCGACCGGCCGGACTGCCGACGGCACGCGTCGGCGGGAAATCGGTTTCCGCTCCTGCGCGACCTGCTCTCGCTGAGCGCGATCGTCATCCTGCTGATCACCCCGGCCCTCGTCCAGCGGCAGTGGTCCGCCTTTGAGAACCTGCTGCCGGGAATGGAACGCGACGGATCGCTCACCGTCCCGGCGAACGCCGCCGCGCGGGCGCGGATCCACGCCGAGATCGACCGGACCAATCTGCGATTTCGCCGAATAAGGAATCTGGCGCCGATCATGATCGTCGGTTCGTTCGTCTGCGTCTTCGTCATCTCGCTCAGCGAGAAACGCCTGGGCATCTACTACGCGCTGGCGCCCGCCGGACAGGCGCACGCCTGGGGCAGGGCCGCGTACGCCAACTGGTGGGCGAGCTGGCAGACCTCGCCGGTCGGCGCCATCGTCTACCTCACGGTGGGCACCGCGGGCGTCTACTGGATCGCGGTCATGAACTGCGCGGGCAGCCGCGTACTGCTGTGCCTGTGGCGGCTCCGCGGAGACCTGCACTACGGCGTCGACCCGGCCAACGCCGACGGCAGTTTCGGCTGGGGCCGCGCCCGCGCCGTCCTGGTGCCGACCTACACCTCGATGGCCCTGCACGGCTTCGCCCTGATCGCGGTGGGCATCTCGCTGCCGTTCCCGTGCAGCGTCGTGGTGCTGATCCCGGTGGTCGGCCAGTGGCTGCTCGCGCTGCCCGTCTACACCGGGCTGCCGCTGCTGCTCACCCGGCGCTGGGTCCGGGGATTCAAGCGGCGCGAGGAGGCCCGGCTGCGGATCGCGCTGCGGCGGCTGGAGGCCGACCGCGCCGCTCTGCTGGCGGCGGGCCGCTACTTCACCGAGTGCGAGGCGCTGAGCGGGCGCCTGGCCCGCGTCCGCGACATCCGGTCCTTTCCCTTCAACCGGCCGCGCGACATCGTGCTGGCCGCCGCGAATCTCCTCGCCACCGCCGGTGGCGTCTACTCCCTCTTCCTCGTCTGGTACTGACCAGGCGTCACTTCTCGTCGGCCCGCCATCACTTGGCACCGGCCCGACGTCACTTCGCACGGACTCGGTCGCACCGAACAGCCCGCTCCACATCCGTCTGGGGGATTCATGCGCAAAGACCAGGAAAACCAGCTCCAGGAAGTCTTCGACGCCTACGCGCTCACCTGGGGACCGGTGCAATGGCGCTCGCGAGTCGCGGCCGTCCGCCGTACCGGGAACGACACCTTCGCCTCGATGCTGTACGCGCTCGCGGCCGTCGAGACCGATTCCGCGCTGATGCGCAGAAAGGTGCACGCGATCCGGGGCGACCGGGCGAACGCGCTCGCGCAGTTCAACATCCTGTGGCTGGCGGAGGAGGCCGAGCACGGTTACGCGCTGCGCGCCGCCGCTTCGGCGCTCGGCACTCCGAGGAAACCGTCGGCGGTGCGTCGCAACACCCGCCACATCCGCGCACTGGTGACCTGGCCGACGCTGTACGCGGCCGGTCTGCTCATGCCGCACATCCAGGCGATGTACTGCGTTCTGGGCGCGATGCAGGAGTACATCGCGCTGACGACCTACCGGCGGATCGGCGAATTGGTGGGAGATCCGGCACTCGACGATCTGCTGAAGGCGATCGCGCGCCAGGAGTCGCACCACATGAAGTTCTACCGCAATTGCGCGCTGATCCTGCTGGAGGAGCCGGGCGCGCGCAGGACCGCGCGGCTGACGATGCCCACGCTGTGGCGTCCGCCGGGCATCGACCTGCTCGGCCTCGGCCAGTGGCTCGACGTGTTCGGCCCGCTGCTGCGCGACCCGGTGTACGCCGACCGGCTCGCGCGGGCCGACGCCGTGCTCGGCGACCTGATCGAGGACCACTCGGTGACGCCGATGACCTCCTTCCTCGCCAAGGCCGGACCCCGGCTGCACGCGGCGGACACCGCCCCTGCGCC
This sequence comes from Streptomyces sp. NPDC093221, assembly GCF_044753885.1. NCBI lineage: Bacteria > Bacillati > Actinomycetota > Actinomycetes > Kitasatosporales > Streptomycetaceae > Streptomyces > Streptomyces sp. NPDC093221. Next base: position 313,129 of record NZ_JBIVOA010000003.1, read on the forward strand.
CGCCGGGAGCACCGCGGTCCGCCTGCCCCTCGTCGGGGCCGCCGACCGGTCCGTCGGCGGGCGGCGCCGATGAGGTCGTTCCGCTCCGGCGGCTGGGAGTTCCCGGTCGGCGACGCGGGGCCGCGCGACGGCGAGCCCGTGGTGCTGCTGCACGGCTTCCCCGCGGGCCCGGCGTGCTGGACGCGGGTCGCGCGGGCGCTGGGCGCGGCGGGTGTACGGACGCTCGCCCCGCTCCAGCGCGGGTACGCCCCCGGCGCCCGCCCGCGCCGGGCGCGCGACTACCGGCTGCCGCTGCTGGTCGAGGACGTCCTCGGCCTGCTGGACGCGGCGGGCCTGGAGCGCGCGCATGTCGTCGGGCACGACTGGGGAGGCAGTGTGGCCTGGGCGCTCGCCGAGCGGGCGCCGGACCGGGTCGCGTCACTGACCGCCGTGTCGATGCCGCACCCGGCCGCCCTGGGCCGGTCGCTGCTGACCAGCCGTCAGGCCCTGCTCTCCTGGTATCTGCTCTTCTTCCAACTCCCCTGGCTGCCCGAGGCGGTGATCACCCACGACCGCGGGCACACCGGGGCGCGCTGGCTGCGCCGGCTCGGCCTGGAGGAGGCGACGGCCCTCGGGTACGCGCGGCGGTTCGTGACCGACCGGGCCGCGCTGACCGGCGCGCTCGGCTGGTACCGGGCGCTCCCCCGCGAGGCGGCCCGCGGGCTGCGGGCCGCGCCGGTGTCGGTTCCCACCCTGTTCGTGTGGGGTACGGCGGACGCCGTGATCAGCGCGCGGTCGGCGTGGCTGACCGAGCGCTGGGCGGCGGGACCTTACGCCTTCCACCCGCTCGTCGGCGGCACGCACTGGCTGCCGGAGCAACGTCCCGACCTGCTGGCCGAGTTGATCCTCGGACAGCTCGCGAACCACCCCGCCGCCCGCTGAACCGGACCCGCCGCGATCCGGAAAACAGGCCGACTCCGACCCCAAAAACCGTTATCCATACGGGCGTTGGCTCCGGCGCTGTCACGGGGATTGACACTGTTCAGGCGTTGCAAGAGACTCCCACGGAGAGCGCTCTCCGCCGTCATCTCCGGCCATTGTGCGACGAGTCCGGAGCAATTCGCAGCCGCCACCGTGGATGCCGCCGCCTGCCGCCCGTCGCCCGTCCGGCGACGGCCTCCACGGTGATCAGAGTCATCACACCCCCACGTGGAGATGCACATGAGCCTCCTGTCCACATTTCTGAGGTCCGTCAGACGGCGCAGACCGCTGGTGGCCGTCGCCCTCGCGGCGGCCCTGGCGACCGGCGGTGCCATCGGCACCACGACCGGTACCGCGCACGCGGCCGACACCCTGCTGTCCCAGGGCAAGACCGCCACCGCCTCCTCGACCGAGAACGCGGGCACCCCCGCCTCGGCCGCCGTCGACGGCGACGTCGGCACCCGCTGGTCCAGCGCGGCCGGTGACCCGCAGTGGCTCCAGGTCGACCTCGGCGCGTCGGCGACCATCAGCTCGGTCAGCCTCAACTGGGAGACCGCGTACGCCACCGCCTTCAAGATCCAGGTCTCCGACACCGGCACGACCTGGACCGACGCCTACTCGACCACGACGGGACCCGGCGGAAAGCAGACCCTTTCCGTAAACGCTTCCGGGCGCTATGTCCGGATGTACGGCACCGCGCGCGCCACCGGATACGGCTACTCCCTCTGGGAGTTCCAGGTCTACGGCTCGACCGGAGCCGCGGGCGGCACCTGCGGCACCGCCAACGCCGCGCTCAACCACCCGGCCACGGCGTCCTCCACGGAGAACGCGGGCACCCCCGCCTCCGCGGCCGTCGACGGCAACGCGGGCACCCGCTGGTCCAGCGCGGCCGGTGACCCGCAGTGGCTCCAGGTCGACCTCGGCTCCTCGCAGGCGGTCTGCAAGGTCGGTCTCACCTGGGAGGCGGCCTACGCGACCGCCTTCAAGATCCAGGTCTCGGACAACGGCACCACCTGGACCGACGTCTACTCCACCACCACCGGCACCGGCGGCACCCAGAACCTCACGGTCAGCGGCACCGGGCGCTACGTCCGGATGAACGGCACCGCGCGCGCCACCGGATACGGCTACTCCCTCTGGGAGTTCCAGGTGTACACCACCGGGAGCGGCGGGACCGGCGGCGGCACCGGGGGCACCACCACCCCGCCCACCAACGGCGGCGGCGGTGACTTCTCCGGCACGGTGATCTCCGCCTACAAGCAGGTGTCGGCCTCGTCGTACGAGGGCGGCAACGCCCCGGCCGCCGCTCTCGACGGCCGTACCACCACCCGCTGGTCCAGCCTCTCCACGGACAACGAGTGGATCCAGGTCGACCTCGGCAACATCGGCAAGATCAGCGGCATCGTGCTCAACTGGGAGTCGGCGTACGGCAAGGGCTACCACATCGACGTCTCGGACAACGGCACGGCGTGGACGCCGATCTACACCACGGCCAACGGCCCCGGCGGCATCGAGCGGCTGCCCGTCACCGGCCAGGGCCGCTACGTCCGGCTGACCGGCACGGCCCGCGCCACCGGATACGGCTACTCGCTCTGGGAGTTCCAGGTCTACGGCACGGTGGACAACTCCACCGCGACCCCGCCGCTGCTCTCGGCGCCCACCAAGGCCCCGGCCACGCTCAACCAGTTCGCGCTGTCCGCACCGGCCGACAAGGCCATGGTCACCAACACCCGGCGTCCCGCGCTGAGCTGGGCGGCCGTCGGCGGCGCCGCGCACTACGAGGTGTGGCTCAACATCAGCCGCACCGACTACGACTTCACCGCGTCGGGCAATCTGCTCGACCTCTACACCAAGGTCGCCGAGCCCACCGGCACCACCTACACGCCGAGTTGGGACATCACCGACCGCTGGACATACAAGTGGTTCGTCGTCTCGGTCAGCGGTTCGGGCGCGAAGACCACGTCCAACATCCGCACGTTCAGCGTCTACCTGCCCGACGTCAAGCAGGCGGCCGACGGCATCAGCATCATCAACGGCGCGCGGGACCTCAACAAGGACGGCTCCATCGAGCCGTACGAGGACTGGCGGCTGCCGGTCGACACGCGGGTCGGTGATCTCCTCGGGCGGATGACGCTGGAGGAGAAGGCGTTCCAGATGTTCTACAACGTCCAGTCGTACCCGATGTCCGGCTGGCACTTCGGACCGGCGCAACCCGCCGACCTGGACAACGTCCTGAAGTCCACGGCGGCCACCCGGCTGGGCATCCCGCCGGTCTCGGCCGGTGACACCACCGCCGGTTACCAGACCACGTATCCGTTGCAGAGCACCCTGGCGGCGGGCAAGGACTATCCGCTCGACTACAAGCTCGGCGACATGCAGCGCAAGGAGGAGCTGGAGGTCGGCGCGCGCGGCACGCTGTCCCCGCTGGCCGAGGTCGGCACGAAGGTGCTGTACCCGCGGATCCAGGAGGGCGGCGGCGAGAACGCCGATGTGGCGGCGGCCCAACTGCGGGCGCTGGTGGCCGGTTTGCAGGGCGGCCCGGAGCTGAACCCCGGCTCGGTGCTCGCCACCGTCAAGCACTGGCCCGGTGAGGGCGCGGGCGGCGAGGCCGGCATCGTCTACGACGGGGTCACGATCAAGTACCACATGATCCCGTTCAAGGCCGCGATGGAGGCGGGCGCGGTCAACATCATGCCCGGCTACGCGGGCAGTTCGTATCTCGACCCGGGCGGTCCCGGCGCGGGCGACAGCGCGAAGATCCTCACCTACCTGCGGCAGAATCTCGGCTACACCGGTCTGATCACCACGGACTGGCTGCCGTCGACGGCCTGGATCAACGCGGCCAACGCGGGCTCCGACGTGATGGGCGGCGCCGACCCGGGCGCTGCCGACTTCACCATGGCGAGCTTCGAGAACAGCGTGCCGCTGGCCCGGATCAACGACGCGGTCACGCGCATCCTGAAGCTCAAGTTCGAGCTGGGCATCTTCGACCACCCGTACGGCGACCCGGTCAACGGCCCGTACCGCTTCCACCAGCCGAGCTACACGGCGCTGGCCAACCAGGCGTCGCGGGAGTCCAACACGCTGCTGAAGAACAACGGTGTGCTGCCGATCAGGCTCAACTCCGGTGACAACATCGTGGTCGCGGGTCCGCGGGCGACCGACGGCGCCGCGTGCTGCATCTGGTCCAGCTACTTCCACCCGGACTACGGCTCGCTGACCGTGCTCGACGCGATCAAGGCGAGAGCGGCGACGGCCGGTGTCAACGTCTACCAGGACACCGGACCGGCCCCGAAGCTCGCGGTCGTGGCGGTCGGCGAACCGTCGTACACCCACGCCACCTCGTGGCCCGACACCCAGCCGTATCTCCCGGCGGACCAGCTCGCCCTCATCCAGAATTTCAAGAACCAGGGAATTCCGGTGGTGGTCGTGCTGACCCTGCCCCGACCCATCGTCATGAGCGACTGGAACAACCTGGCCGACGCCATCGTGGTGACCTACCGCGGCGGTGAGGAGGTCGGACCGGCGACGGCCAGCCTGCTCTTCGGCGACTACACCCCGCGCGGCAAGCTGCCCTGGCAGCTGCCCAGAAGCCTCGACCAGGTGCTCAAGCCCGGTGGCGGCGACAATCAGGCGGACGCCAACGAGGCGTGGGACCTGCCCTACGACCTCGGCGCCACCGCGGCCGAGCGGGCCGACATCCGGGCGAAGATCGACGCCGGTCAGACGGTGCCGACGACGTACGGGAATCCGCTCTACCCCTACGGTGCCGGTCTGACGAGCTGGTAGACCGCACCGGTTCGTGAGATCGCAGCGCCCCTCGTCGGCTTCCGGCCGACGGGGGGCGCTGCCCGTTCAGGCCCCGCTCAGGGCTGGGACGTGCTGCTCGACCCAGATCGTCTTGCCGTCCTCGCTGTAGCGCGTCCCCCAGCGGTCGGCGAGCTGCCCGATGAGGTAGAGGCCGCGCCCGCCCTCGTCCAGGAGTTGGGCGTGCCGCATGTGCGGCGAGGTGTCGCTGCCGTCGGAGACCTCGCAGATGAGCCCCGCGTCCCTGATCAGCCGGAGCGAGACCGGGCCGCGGGCGTGGGTGACGGCGTTGGTGAGCAGTTCGCTGACCACCAGTTCGGTGGCGAAGGCGTGGTCGGACAGGCCCCACTCCTCCAGCCGGGCCATGACAGCGGCGCGGGCGGCCGGGACGCTCTCCGGGAGCGCGGGGTACTCCCAGCTCGCGACGTTCGCGCCGTCCAGGGTCCTGGTGCGGGCCAGCAGCAGCGCCACGTCGTCGTCGTGTTCCGCGGGCAGCCCCGACCAGACGCGGTCGCACAGCGCGTCGAGGCTGTCGGTGGCGGGCAGCAGGGCCCGCGCGAGGGCGGCGACGGCCGCGTCGGTGCCCTGGTGGCGCAGGTCGAGCAGGCCGTCGGTGTAGAGCGCCACGACCGTGCCCTCGTCGAGGGTGAGGGTGCTGCTCTCGAAGGGCGTGCCGCCGACGCCGAGCGGCGGATTCTCCGCGAGCCGCTGGAATTCCACCCGGCCGTCCGGGTGGACGAACGCGGGCGGGGTGTGGCCCGCGCTGGCCACCGTGCACTGCCGCGAGATGGGGTCGTAGACCATGTACAGGCAGGTGGCGCCCAGCTCGCGGTCCGCGTCGTCGTCGGCGAGGCGTACCGCCAGGTCGTCCATGCGGGAGAGCAGTTCGTCGGGCGCGAGGTCGAGGTCGGCGAGGGTGTGCACGGCGGTACGCAGCCGCCCCATCATCGCCGCCGCGTGGATGCCGTGGCCCACCACGTCCCCCATGACGAGCGCGACCCGTGTGCCGGACAGCGGGATCACGTCGAACCAGTCGCCGCCGACGCCCGCCGCGGTGTCGGCGGGCACGTAGCGGTAGCTGGCGTCCACGGCGCTGTTGCGCGGCACCTTGTGCGGCAGCAGACCCTGCTGGAGCCCCAGGGCGATGTCGCGGCTGCGGGTGAGCTGCTGCGCCCTGACCCTGGCCTGGCTGATCAGGACGGCGACCACGGCGGAGGCGGCGAGGAACGCCAGCTTGACCAGCCACAGGTCGGTGCCCTCGGTCAGCCAGTGCCGCAGCGAGGCGTACATCGCGACGGTGAGGGCGCCGAGGACGGCGGTGACGGTGACCGAGTGCACCGCGGCGGCCAGAAAGGGCACGACCGCCAGGGCCAGCCCGAAGTGACCGTCGGGGGCGGTGCCGACGATGGCGGAGCCCGCTCCGACCAGCACGGCGGAGGGCACGACACGCGCGACGCGAGCGAGCAGGCGGCCGGATACGTTCGGCCCCCCTGCGTACACGACGTCCATTCCGGCCCACTTTCGGTTCGGCACGGCGCTGTCCCGCAGCCCGAGCCCATGACAAAAGCCTACGTCACAGACGTATCCGGTGATCCTGGACAGCGGTGGGGCGGGAAGATACGCGGGATACGGATGAGGCGCGCGCCGGGGCCAGGGGCGGGATCGCGCCGATCTCCCGGCGGGAAGCCCCGAACACGCGGTGCGACGGCCCGTGACGCCGTAACGTCCCCTCGGCACGCTGCCCAGCCTCCGGCCGGACTCCCGGCCGCTGTCCCCCGGGGAGGACACGTATGACCACGGACGCCGTCGTCGATCTCGGCGCGCTCGGCGAGGAGTTCAGACGCGACCCGTATCCGGTCTACGCGGAGCTGCGCGCGCGGGGGCCGGTCCACCGGGTGGTGATCCCCGAGGGCCACGAGGCGTGGCTGGTCGTCGGGTACGAGGCGGGCCGCGCGCTCCTCAACGACGCCCGGCTGTCGAAGGTGTGGTCCAACGCGGCGCCGGAACTGGGCGTGCGGACGGTGGCGTCCGGCCTGTCCATGCTGAGTACCGATCCGCCGGTGCACAGCAGGCTGCGCAAACTGGTGGCGCGGGAGTTCACCCCCCGCCGGGTGGACGCGATGGCGCCGCGGGTCCAGGCGCTCGCGGACGGCATGCTGGACGCGATGGCGAAGGAGCCCTCGCGCCGCGGCGACCTGGTGGAGTCGCTGGCCTTCCCGCTGCCGATCTCGGTCATCTGCGATCTGCTCGGCGTGCCCTTCATGGACCGCGAGCAGTTCAGGACCTGGTCGAACATCGCGCTGTCCACCTCGTCGGCGCGGGCCAGGGCGGACGCGGCGGACGCGATGAACGACTTCCTCGTCCGCCTGGTCGCCGACAAGCGCGAGCGGCCGGGCGACGATCTGATGAGCGCCCTGATCCACACCGCGGACGAGGACGGCGACCGGCTCAACGCCGAGGAGCTGCTGGGCATGGCCTGGGTGCTGCTGGTCGCGGGCCACGAGACCACGGTCAACCTGATCTCCAACGGGGTCCTGGCCCTGCTCACCCACCCCGAGCAGCTCGCCGCGCTGCGCGCCGACCCGGAGGGTCTGATGGAGGGCGCGGTCGAGGAGATCCTGCGCTACGACGGCCCGGTGGAGACGCCCACCTACCGCTTCTCGACCGCTCCGGTCGAGGTGGGCGGCACGGTGATCCCCGGTGACGGGCGCCTGGTGCTGGTCGCGCTCGCCGACGCCGACCGCGACCCCGCGCGCTTCCCCGACCCCGACCGCTTCGACATCCGCCGCGACGCCCGGGGCCACATCGCCTTCGGGCACGGCATCCACTACTGCCTGGGCGCGCCGCTGGCCCGCCTGGAGGCCAGGATCGCGCTGCGCGGCCTGCTGGACCGCTTCCCCGGCCTGGCGCTCGACGCGGACCCGGCCGGGCTCGAATGGCGCGGCGGCCTGCTCATCCGGGGTCCCGAGCGGCTGCCGGTGCGCTGGTGACACCGCCCCCGAGTGGCCCGCCGGTGACGGCGGGCTACTCGCCGTGCCAGGAGTGCCACAGCGCCGCGTAGCCGCCGCCGGCCGTGACCAGCTCGTCGTGGGTGCCCAGCTCGGTGACGACCCCGGCCTCCATGACGGCGACGCGGTCCGCGTCGTGGGCGGTCTGGAGCCGGTGGGCGATGGCGATGACGGTGCGGCCCTCCAGCACGGTCGCCAGCGCGCGTTCCGTGCTGCGGGCGGTGGCCGGGTCCAGCAGGGCGGTGGCCTCGTCCAGGATCACCGTGTGCGGGTCGGCGAGGATCACCCGCGCCAGCGAGAGCTGCTGCGCCCTGGCGCCGTCCAGGTGGCGGCCGTCGCCGCCCAGGCGGGTGTCGAGGCCGTCGGGCAGGTCGTCGGCCCAGCCGGTGTCGACCGCGTCCAGCGCGGCGCGCAGCTCCTGGTCGGTGGCGGCGGGCCGGGCGATCAGCAGATTGTCGCGCAGCGTGTCGCGGAAGACGTGGTGGTCCTGGGTGACCAGCACGATCTGGCGGCGCAGGCGGTCCGGCGGCAGGTCGGCGACCGGCACCCCGCCCACGGTGACCGAGCCCGCCCGCGGCCGGTCGATCCCGGCCAGCAGCCGGCCGAGCGTCGACTTCCCCGCGCCCGAGGGACCGACGACGGCCAGCCGCTCCCCCGGCCGCACGTCGAGGTCCACGCCGTGCAGGATGTCGCCGACGTGGTCGTAGGAGTAGCGGACGCCGCTGACCTCGATCCGGTCGTCGGCCGGTACCGCGTCGGCGTCGGTGCGCGTACGCGGCAGCATGTCCAGGCCCTCGACCCGCGCGTACGAGGCGCCGCTGCTCTGCAACAGCTCGACCCGCATCAAGATCGTGTCCAGCGGCCCGACGAGCTGCCGCAGGTAGACCGCGGAGGCGACAACCGTGCCGAGCGAGACAGCGCCGTGGTCGTACAGCGCGCCGCCGACGAGCAGCACGCCGAGGACGGGCAGCGCGTACGAGATGTCGACGCTCGGGAAGTACACCGAGCGCAGCCACAGGGTGCCGAGGCGGGCGCGTCCGGCGCCGGCGATGGCCGCCTCCGCCGTGGCGATCCGCCGCTCCTGGAGGCCGAGGGCCTCGACGGTACGGGCGCCGCCCGCGGTCGCCGCGAGGACTTCGGCGAGTACGGAGTTGGCCGCGCCCTCGGCGAGGTACGCGGTCCGCGCGCGGCGCAGGTACCAGCGGGTGGCGACCGCGATCACCAGCAGGCAGGACAGCCCGCACAGGCCGAGCAGCGGGTCGAGCGCGAGCACGGCGACGATGATGAACAGCGCCTGCATGGTGGCGATCAGCACGGTCGGCACGTCGCTGCGCAGCGTGGTCGCCACGACGTCGATGTCCGTGGTGCCGCGCGCCGCGAGGTCGCCGGTCGGCGCGTGTTCCACGACGGCGGCGGGCAGCGCGAGCGTACGGTCCACGAAGCGCTCGCGGATCCGCGCGGCGGCGCGCTCGCCGAACTGGGCAGCGAGGTTGAGCGCGTAGCGCGACAGCACCGTCTGGACGACCGTGGCGACCACGATGGCCACCGCCAGCCGGTCCACGGTGGACACCGCGGCGTGGCCGGTCGAGCCCCTGACCGTGTCCACGATCCTGCCCAGCAGCCATGGGCTGACGAGGCCGGCCGCGGCGGCCAGCGCGTTGAGGCCGAGGACCGCGGAGAACGCGCGCTTGTCGGCGGCGAGCTCGCCGACGGCGGCGCGCCGCACCCGCTCCCGGTCGGCGACGGGGAGCGCGGCGGACAGGGCGGCGGGCGCCTGCCCGGCGGGCGGCTCCCCCGGCGCGGTCAGGACTTCGGTACCGGCGGCAGGGCGCGGCACGGGGACGCCGTCCCGCCGGGACGGCTCGGTGTCCGCCGCGGGCGGGTCGCTCGGCGCGGTCATCGGATCGCCTCTTCCTGTGCGCCGCGCGAGACCAGCGCGCGGTAGCCGGGCTCGGTGTGCAGGAGTTCGTGGTGCGGGCCGACCGCGACCGCGCGCCCTTCGACGAGGTAGACGACCTCGTCGGCCCGGTCGAGCACCAGCGGCGAGGTGGTGGTGACCACCGTCGTCCGGCCGGTGCGCGCGGCGCGCAGCCCGGTGGCCATCGCGGCCTCGGTGTGGGTGTCCACCGCGGAGGTGGGTTCGACGGCCAGCAGCACTTCGGGGTCGGCGCAGACCGCGCGGGCCAGCCGGAGCCGCTGGCGCTGGCCGCCGGAGAGATTGCGGCCGCCCGCGCTGAGGGAGGAGTCGAGGCCCGCGGGCAGCGCGTCCACGATGTCGGTGGCCGCGGCCGTGCGGATCGCGGCGCGCACGGCGGCGTCGTCCGGGTCGGCGCGGCCCGAGACGGCCTCGCGGACGGTGCCGCTGAAGAGCACGGCATCGTTGTCGGCGACCAGGAGGCGCTCGCGTGTCTCGCGCAGCGCGACGGTGTCGAGCCGCAGGGCGCCCCACTCGGCGTCGGAGGCGGCGAAGCGGCCGAGGCGTTCCACGACGGCGGCGGTGTCGGCGGGGCGGGCGGAGGCGAGCGCGGTGAGGACGCCGGGGCGGACGACGACGCCGGAGAGCGGGTCGCGCAGCGCGGCGGGCGACGGCGGGGCGGCCACCGGGTGCGCGCCGTCGGACTGTTCCGGCGTCAGGGCGAGGAAGCCGGTCACGCGGCGGGCGGCGACCAGCGCGCGGGCCACGTCGTTGCCGCCCTCGATGAAGAAGAAGACCGGGACGACGAGCATGGCCGCGTAGCCGTACACCGCGACCAGTTCGCCGATGGCGAGCGAGCCGTCGGCCGCCATGCGCGCGGCGAGCCAGGTGACCAGGGCGAGGAAGAGGGCGGGCAGCCCGACGGCGAGCGCGCCGACCCAACTGGTGACGGAGCCGACCCGGTAGCCCTGGTCGCGCAGCGCCTGCGAGCGGCGGCGGTAGCGGGCCGCGTAGACGTCCTTGCCGCCGAGGCCGTTGAGCACGGGCAGCCCGGTCGCCACGTCGACCAGCAGCGCGGTCAGTTCGCCCTGCTCGTCGCGGTAGCCGGTGCCGACCCGCTGGAGGCGGCGTTGCAGCGGGCCGACGGTGACGGCGACCATCGGCACACCGGCCAGCACCACGAGGGCGAGCAGCGGCGAGATGGACAGCAGCACGGCGGCGACCGCCAGATACGAGACGGCCGCGCCGATTCCGGGCCCGGTGACGGTCAACGACTGGGCGATCACCATGACATCGGCCATCCCGATCGCCACCACCTCGCCCGCGCTCATCCGGTGCGGCAGCGTGGCGCCCAGTTCGGTGGCCCGCCGGACGGTGGCGCGTACGACGCGGAAGGAGGCGTCCATCCGCACCTTGGTCATGGTGCGGTGCCGGGCGATGCCGATGAACGCGTTGAGCACCCCGACGCCGAACATCGCCGCGGCCCAGCCGAACAGCGCGGTGTGGTCGCGCGGTCGGAGACCGTCGTCGACGGCGCGGGAGAGCAGATAGGGCGGTACGGCCAGGCCGAGCATCCACACGGTGCCGAGGGTCGCCCCGGCCGCGACCCGGCCGGGCTGGTTTCTGACCAGCCACAGCAGGAAGCGGACAGGGCTTCGGATGTCCCCCGGGGTGGGTGGGGAGAAAGTGTCGGCCATTCCCGCACCCTATGCGGGGGTGCGGGACGGGTCCGAGCGGTTATTCGCCGGGCGCGGGCAGCGTGGCGGAGGTCTCCAGGAAGAAGGCGTCGATGCGCTGCACGGCCTCAAGGAAATCGTCCAGATTGACCGGCTTCGTCACATACGCGTTGGCGTGCTTCTGGTAGGCGTCGGCGATGTCGTCCGGCGCCGCCGAGGTGGTCAGCACGACCAGCGGAATGGAGCCCAATTCGTCGTCGTCCCGCAGGACGGCGAGGAATTCGCGGCCGTTCATGCGCGGCATGTTGAGGTCGAGCACGATCAGGTCGGGGCGCTCGTGCTCCGGGTCGCGCAGGTACTCCAGCGCCTCGATGCCGTCGCCGACGTGCGAGAGCTGCCGGGTCATGCCGCCCTCGGACAGCGCGTCCTCGATGAGCAGGGCGTCCGCGGGGTCGTCCTCGACCAGCAGGACGCTGTATGTGCGGCGCGGGGTGAGGGCGTTCATCGGGTCGCTCCTGATCATGAGGGGCCTCGAGGGGGGATTCGAGGTGAAGACGAGTCCTGGCCAGCGCCGCCGGGCGCCCTGCCGGGTGATGCCCCACGCCTGGCCGAGCCGCGGGTAGTTCGCGCCGAGCCGGACCGCGGCCGCGGCCTCCTGCGCCGCGCACCGGTCGACGGCACGCATGAGATGGGCCAGCACGCGCAGCCGGTTCAGCGGCGCGGCGGCGGGCTCGGGGTGCTGCCCCCACGACGTGTCGCCCGGCGCCAACTCGTCGAATCGCGCGGCCAGTTCACCGACGAGGTCGCGTACGGCGGCGTCGGTCAGGCCGGTCATGGCCCGCTCGACGGAAGCGGTGGGCTCAGCGGCTCGACCGGGTCCCGCGGCCTCGGCGGGAGGGGCGGGGACGGCCGCGGACTGCTCCCGGCCGCCTGGTTCGGTGGCCGTCACGGGGATCGGCATGCTCCGCATCCTAGGGAGGAGATCGACATCATGACAACATTGGTTGTCCAGGGGCGCGGGCACGGAGGGCGTGCGGACGCGACGAATCCGTCACCGTATGCGTGGCTCTGTCCGCAGGAGCGGTGCGCGGTCAGATGTGCGCGAGCAGCCTGTCCAGCGGGCGCGGGACCTGGTGCGGCTCCAGCGCGTCGACCAGCGCGTGCGCGTACTGCGACTTGCGTCCGCTGTGGGTGCCGATGAAGCGCCGGAGCTGGCGGTCGACCGGGCGCTCACGCTGCGCGGGCTGCTTCTGGAAGATCCGGAAGGAGCGCGCCTCGCCCAGTTCGGCCGCGACCTCCCGTACCGCGTCGGTGCCCAGGGACCGGATCAGTTCCTCCTCCAGGTCCGCGACGCAGACGTGGAAGCCGAGCGCCTCCATCTGCGGACGGTCGCGGGGCGAGCCGACGCCCGCGCGGTCCAGGGCGCGCAGGAAGTAACCCTCCTCCGCCTCGTCGCACAGGCCCGCCAGCGCCAGGTCGAGCCCTTCGGGGCCGACCAGGCTCAGGAAGCGTCCGATGCTCATGGCGCCGCCGAGCGGCACGACGACCGTTCCCTCGGCGGCCAGGTCCCGGCCGCGCCGGACCGCGAGCGCCTCCACCGCCGCCTGGTCGCTGGTCCCCTCGACCAGCACCGCGGTCCTCACGTGCGTGGCCGCGGCCAGCTCGCGCGCCGCCGCCTCGGCCGCCGCGGCTCCCGTACCGCCCGCGGCCCACTCCACCACCGCCAGGCCGAAGCGCGTCATCGTGTCCACGCGGCCCAGTCTCCCCCCGGTGCGCGGCGGGCCCCGCATGGTTTTTCACGGCGGACGGCGGCCCCGGCGGGGTCCCGGTCGGAGCGACCGGAGCGGTCCCGGCGCGGCCCCGGTCGGAGCGCGGGCGGAGCGTGGGACCGGGGTCCGCCCAAGGTCCCTTCACCGGTCCCGGCGAGGCCGGGTACCGCGGCGCGGGCGGCTGGTGCCAGACTGCGCAGACGTCCGGCGCTGCGTAGACGCGGGCGCGTATACGCAGGTCGGACGGGCGAAGCGGCGGGAACCCCCATACGACGGGGGCTCCGGCCGGTCAGGCACCGGACAGGAGGAACATGCCCGAAGCGGTGATCATCGGCAGTGAGCGCAGCGAGGTCGGACTGCCGACCGGGATGGACGTGCTGCGGCGCGGCGGCTCGGCGCTGGACGCGGTCGAGGCCGCGATGCGCCGCTGCGAGGACAATCCGGCGGACCATTACGTGGGCACCGCGGGACTGCCCAACGCGCAGGGCGTGGTGGAGCTGGACGCCTCCCTGATGCTGGGCTCCGGGCGGCAGTTCGGCGCGGTGGGCGCGCTCAAGGGGTACCCGAACCCGATCTCGGTGGCCCGCGCGGTGCTGGAGAGACTGCCGCAGCACAGCCTGCTGGTCGGCGAGGGCGCCGCGCTGTTCGCGCGGGAGTGCGGCTTCGACACCGCGGACCTGCTGACGGACGCCTCGCGCGAGCAGTGGCGCAAGCAGGTCGCCGACTCCCAGGAGTCGGTGGAGGGCGAGAACACCGCGGCGACCGACGGCGACGCCCGCTACCGGGAGAGCGCGCTCGCGCTGATCCGCCGGCTGGCCCCGCACGACGGCCCCTGGGGCACGATCAACATCATCGCGCTGGACGCGTCGGGCGAGATGTGCGTCGGGGTCTCGACCTCCGGCTATCCGTACAAGTACCCCGGCAGGGTCGGCGACTCCGCGCTGCCCGGCGCGGGCAACTGGTGCGATCTGCGCTCCGGTGGCGCCGCCTGCACCGGCCGCGGCGAGCTGAGCATGCGCGGCGGCACCGCCCGTACGATCGTCGACCTGCTGGCGGCGGGGCTCGATCCGTCCGACGCGTGCCGGGACGCGCTCGCCGACGCGGCCACCCTGCCGGACGAGTTCCGCTCCGAGCTGCGCGCGCTGGCCCTGACCCCCGACGGCAGGCACGGCGGCGCGGCCGGACAGGAGGGCAGCGTCTACGCGTTGATGACCGACGCGTCGACCGAGCCCGAATTCCGCCCCCGGACCGTGCTGTGAAGATCTTCGTCTCCTCCGACATGGAGGGCACGGCGGGCGTCGTCGACTGGTCGCAGTGCCGTCCTGGGCAGCCCGAGTACGCGTACTACCGCACGCTGCTCCAGGCGGAGGTCAACGCCTCGATCGAGGGCGCGGAAGCGGGTGGCGCGAACGCGTTCCTGGTCAACGACTCGCACTCCACGATGGCCAATCTGCGCCCGGACGAACTGGCCGGGCGGGCCCGCTATCTGTCCGGCCGCCACAAGCCGCTGTACATGATGCAGGGCCTGGACTCCTCGTACGACGGGGTCTTCTTCGTCTCGTACCACGGCTCGATGTCGGGCGAGCGGGCCACGCTGTCGCACACGTACAACCCGGCGGCGATCAGCGAGGTGCGGCTCAACGGGGTCGTCGCGGGCGAGAGCGGGATCAACGCGCTGGTCGCGCTCGGGCACGGGGTGCCGGTGCTGCTGGTCACCGGGGACGCGACGACGGCCGCCGAGCTGGAGCCGTTCTGTCCCGGCGCGGTGGGCGCGGTCGTGAAGTCGTCGGTGTCGCGGTTCGCGGCCGACAGCCTGCACCCGGAGGAGGCGCGCGAGGTGATCCGGGACGCCGCCCGCAGGGCGGTCGAGGGGCTGCCGTCGGCGGCCCTGCCGGACATCGCGCTGCCCGCGACGCTGACGGTGCGGATGCGCAATCCGGACCTGGCGGAGATGGCGACCTGGATCACGGGCGTCGAGCGGGATCCGGCGGACGCGGTGACGGTACGGATGACCGACGAGGATCCGGTGCGGCTCTACCGCACCTTCGTGACCGTCGTGCTGCTGACGCGCGGCATCGCGGAGTGACGACGGCGGGGCCCGGTCGTCCGGGCCCCGCCGTGTCCGCGCGGGTCGCGGGCCGTCAACCGCCCACGGCCTACTGGTTCGGAAACCCGCGCCTCAGAAACTCAGCGCCGAATCGCGCACCACATAGGCGCACTCCGTGTAGATGTAGCCGCTGCGGAGCTTGACCGTGTCGCTGCCGGGCGTCGCGGAGTCGCCGGAACTGGTCGACTTGTGCAGGAAGTACGTGGTGCCGACCGGCAGATTCAGCGTCTTCTTCGGGTAGTTCCTGCCGCTGTTGTTGCACGCCGAGGTCTGCGCCGACGCCTGGCTGGAGTACGTCTTGCAGGCGCCGCAGCCCTTGAGCGTGAAGCTGCCGGTCACCGGTCCGGTGAACAGCACCTCGACCTGGTCGGGGCTGTCGTTGCTGACCGTCACGGAGATGCTGCCGCCGGAGTCCTCGGTCGGCATGCGCTTGCCCGCGGCGGGCACCGTCACGGCGACCTCGGCGGCGATGGCGAGCTTCTTGGCGTACGCGGTGTTCTTGTCGCGCGGGTACTTCTTCACGAAGTCGCGGATCTTGTCCAGCGCGCTGCTGAAGTCGCCGCCCTTGTACTCGTGGACGGCGCAGGTGTAACTGCCCGACTGCACATAGGTGTCGGCCCGGCGGGCGTCCTTGTCGAAGGCCGCGGCCACGCCCGCGTCCCCGCCCTTGAGGTTGCCCGCGCGCACGCCGAGGGCGCGCACCTTGTCGGTGGCCGCGCACGGGTCGCCGCCGTTCAGGTCCCTGGCCGCCGCGTCGATGGTCGACTTGAAGGCGGGCTCGACCTTCGCGGCCTGCGGCGACTTGGGGTACGTGGAGAGCAGGTCGCTCAGGTACCCGTCCTTCGCCTCCGCGCCGCTCGCGTCGGCCAGGTCGGCCGTACCGCACGCGTACAGCGAGGTCGCGAGGCGGTCGTCCGGCCATCCGGTCAGCGTGCCGAGGGCCTTCCTGTCGAAGTGCTCGGGCACGGTCCGCAGGTACTTCAGCGGCTCGATGGCGTCGCAGTACCTCTTCTGCTCGTAGGGCGTGCCGACCGCCGTGTAGTACGTGGTCAGCCGGTCGGGTACGCGCTTGGCGGCGCGGGAGCCGCCGTGGTGGTCGCTGAGGTCGCGGTACGCGGCCAGCGCCGTGGTGTAGTCGGTGCGCGCCTCGTCGAACGGCTTGCTCTTGGCCGCCTGGACGAGCTGGTCGGCGGTGTCGAGGCGGTCGAGCAGCATCTTCTGGGTGGCCTCGTCGCGCGCGCCGTCGTAGTAGACGACGCCGCCGACGGGCGCGGCGAGCAGCACGAGGCCGAGCACGATCGCGACGGGCGTCCGCGGCGGCCAGGACAGCGGGGTGCGCAGGCCGCGATAGGCGCCGTGCGCGGCCGCGAGGACGAGGAAGACGGCGTAGGCGACGACGACGCCGCCGGACACGCCGTCCGCCGTCGCGGGCAGCGCGACGAAGAGCAGGACGCCGGTCGCGACCAGGCAGGCCGCCGTGGCCAACCAGCGGCGGGTCAGCGCGTAACCGATGCCGAGGCCGCTGAGATTGAGCAGGCCGACGGCGACGGCCCGCAGCGCGTTCGCCGGTGCGGGCGGCGGCGCCGGTGGTGCGGGCGGGCCGGCCGGGAACCCGGGCGCGTAGCCGGACGGATATCCGGACGGGATGCCGGGCGGCGCGGCGGGCTGCCGCGGCAGCCAGGCCGGTGGCGCGGGCGGCGGCGGGGGCCCGAAGCCCTCCGGCGCGCCGCCGTTGCCCGGTGTGCCGCTGCCGCTCGGTGTGTCGCCGGCGCTCGGCGTACTGCCCGCGCCTGGTGTGCCGTCAACGCCCGGCGCGTCGGCGCCGTCCGGTCTCCCGCCGCCGCCCGGCGTACCGCTGGCGTCCGCTCCGTCCCGCTGGTCCCAGGTCATGGCGAATTCCCCCCTGCTCCTGCGCGGACGGGATCACCGCCCGTCGCGCTTCCCCACCCCACCGCGGGCGCGCCCGTGCGTCCGGCCGCTGGAGGACAAGACGCGGGTGCCGACGCGGCAGTTCCCGCTCGGCGCGGGACACGCGCGTACCCGCCCGTGCGGTATGCGTGCTCTTCTGCGCGTGCGCGCACAGCTCCGCGTGCTGCTGTACGTGCCGCTCCGTGTACGGCCAGTATCGGGGGCCGGGGGCATACGCCACAAGCGAGTTGGATCACACCCCGTGCGGGGTCCCGAGGCCGACGCGGCGCAGCGTCGTGAAGGCGAGGGCGACGGACGCGGCCAGAAGACAGACGGCGGCGAAGGCCGCGAAGAGAACCCCGGAGCCCCAGGCGGCGACGGTGAGGCCGCTGCCGACGCCGACGACCGCGCCGAGCACGACGGCGGACGCCAGCATGGGGGCACAGCCGAGGGCGGCGGTGCGGACCGCGCGCCGCCTCCCCCGTCAGACCGTCGCCGCTCTCCCCCGTCAGACCGTCGGCACCCAACTCCCGTGCAGGCCGAGCGGAATGGTGGCCGGGAGATGGATCCTGGCCAGCGGGGCGGCCGTGAAGTCCTGGGCGGACAGGATGACGAGGTCGGCCGCGCCCCGGTCGGGGTTGTGGACGTAGGACAGGACGTAACCGTCGTCCTCGGCCTTGGCATGCTCGTGCGCGGGGACGAAGACCGGCTCGCTGACGGCCGCGTCCTTCGGGAAGCGGTGCGTCTGGGTGGTGCCGCGCAGCAGGTCGTGCTTGATGAGCGCGTTGCCGAAGTGGGTGTCGGGCGGCACGCCGTCCAGCGTCTCGTACGCCGTCCACATCGCGGCGGCCGTGGCGGCGTAACCGTAGCGGTGGCGGCGCGAGACCAGGCTCTCGCGGATGCGGGGGAACTCCTGCGGGCGGTCGTCGATCCGCCGCGGGCGGGCCCGGCCGCGCTCCAGGTCGATCGTCAGCCGGTCGAGCCTGGGAGTGCCCAGCGCCGAGGGGCCGTCGCCGAGGGTGCCGCGGCCCGCCGCGAAGAACGGCGCGGGGAAGGTGATGAAGTCGACGACCACCGAGTGCCCGTCGTCGTAGGCGTTGAGCGTGTGCGAGTAGTACGAGCCGGGGTCGGCCTCGAACCAGCGGACCCGGCCGCCCCGGCGCGGCATCACCCCGACCCGCGCCGGGTGCTTGTCGTTCCAGACGTACGGCACGATCGCGCCCGCCTCGGCCGCCGCCGCGTCGAAGGTCACCGGGGTGTCGAAGATGATCACATACCGCTCGGTGAGCGCGAAGTCGTGCATCATCGGGCTGTCCGCGACCGGAATCCTCGTGGTCCGTACGACCTTCCCCGTGTGGTCGATCACCAGGTGCCGTACGTGGTCCCAGGTCGGGTAGTACGTGATCGCGTGCAGTTCGTCCGCCCGCTCGTCGTACTTGGTGTGCGCGGTGAACGCCCCGCTGAGCGTGCCGCCGAAGTCGTACGGGCGGACGGTGTTCAGCTCCTCGTCGAGTTCGTACGGCGCCGGGCCGCTCTCCTGGACCGCGAGGAGCTTGCCCTTGTACGGGATCACGTGCGTGTTGTTGGCGAAGTCGTCGTCGGGCACGGGGCCGTGGTAGGGCTCCCCCAGTTGCGCGGCGACGCCCGCCGACCTCACCCACCGGTTGCGGTACCACTCGGCGCGGCCGTCCCTGAGGCGTACGCCGTGCACCATGCCCTGGCCGAGCATCCAATGGTGGGTCCGCGGGTCCTCCAGGCCCAGCACATTGGGGCCGTTGCGCAGATAGCGGCCGTCGAGTGCGGCCGGGACGCGGCCGGTCACCGGCAGGTTGAAGGCGGTGACCTCCTCGGTGGCCGGTGCGAACGCGCCCTTGAGGAAGGGGTAGGGCACGGTGCCGCGGCGCGCGGCGCCGGTCCCGGTCCGCCGCCCGTCCGAGCGGGCCTCGGCGACGCCCGCGCCGCTCAGGGCGACCGCCCCGCCGATCGCCGCCGCCGCGCCCCCGCGCAACATCGTCCGTCGCGTGCACCGCGTGAAATCCGTCATCGGTCCGACTCCCCGTCTCCCGCTCTCCGGTCAGGTCGCCGCGACCGCGGCGCCTTCAACGACCCTCCCGCGCCGCGGGGTTCCGGGTCACTGCGGCCCGCGCCCGAACGGGGGTGGGGGCAGCCCCACCGGGACATCCCTGATGCGGGCGCCGAAGAACCGGGGCCGGGGGCCGCGACATGGTGTCGCGGCCCCCGGTCTCACACGGGTCGTACGGACCTGCCGGTCAGTGCCCGTGGCCTCCCTGCCCCTGCTGTGCCAGCAGTTCCACCTCGGTCAGCGTCGTGGACGCGGCACCGTTGTTGGCGGTCACCACCAGGCGGTACGTGGAGTACGCGCCGGGGTGGGCTATCTGGAACGGCCGGGTCTGGAGGCGGCTGTCGAAGCTCTCGCCGCTCCTGGAGTCCAGCGTGCTCCAGTGCTTGCCGTCGGTGGTGCCCTGGAGCTGCCAGCTCTTCGGGTCCTGGGCCGCGGTGCTGCCGGAGGTCAGGGTGTAGAAACCGGCCTGCTTCTTCGCCGAGCTCCCGGTGAAGGCGTACTGCACCGTCGGGTCGGCGGCGGGGAAGGTCACCCCGGTCTTCGAGGTGTTGTCGAAGAGCGCGGCGACATCAGTGCCGTCAGCGGACGTCGCGGTGCCGAGGTCGGGCCCTGTCAGGTCCGCCAGCGGCTGCGGCGCCTTGCCCGCCGGGGTCAGCGACGCGGGCAGCGCGTTCTTGCCCGTGCCCCACTTGGACGGCTTGGAGCCCATGGTGAAGTCCAGGCGCGCACCGGACGAGAGCTGGCTCTGCGTCAGGTACACCTTGTTCCACGCCTTGCCGTTGACCTTCAGCGACTGCACGTAGATGTTGCTGCTGCTGTTGTTCGGCGCGTTGACGACGATGCTCTTGCCGTTGTCCAGGTGGACCGTCGCCTTGGTGAACAGCGGGGAGCCGATCACGTAGTTGTCGCTGCCGACCTGAAGCGGGTAGAAGCCCAGCGCGCTGAAGATCTGCCAGGTGGCGGTGGCGCCGTTGTCCTCGTCACCGGGGAAGCCCTGGCCGATCGAGCTGCCCGTGAACAGCCGCCGGGTGGCCTCGCGCACGACGGCCTGGGTCTTGGCCGGGTCGCCCGCGTAGTCGTACATGTAGGGGATGGCGAACGACGGCTGGTTGCTCAGGCCGAGTTCACCCATCCGGACGTCGCGAGCCTCCAGCATCTCGTGGATGGTGCCGCCGTAGCCGCCCGCGTCACCGTCGGCGGTCTCCTGGGTGTTGAAGAACGCGTCGAGCTTCTTCTCCAGGCCCTTCTGGCCGCCGTAGAGCGCGGCGAGGCCGTTCGGGTCCTGCGGCACCGTGAAGGCGTAGTTCCAGGCGTTGGTCTCGGTGTACTCGTTGCCCCACTGCTGCGGGTCGTACTGGGCGTCCGGGACGCGCCACGAGCCGTCGGCCTTGCGGCCCTCGAAGAAGCCGACACCGGTGTTGAACAGGTTGGTGTAGTTCTGCGCGCGGCCCAGGAAGTACGCGGACTCCTCCTGGTAGCGCTGCCGGTCGGCCTTGGAGGTGTGCGGGTCCTTGGCGAGCTTGGCGGCCATGGTGGCGATGCCGTAGTCGTTGATGTAGCCGTCCAGCGACCACGAGACGCTGCCGTCGACCGAGGTGTTGGTGTACCCGGTGAACACCGAGGTGTCCAGGCCCTTGCGGCCGACACCGCCCGCGGTCGGGAACACGGTGGCGTTCTTGACCGCGGCCTCGTAGGCGGCCTTGGCGTCGAAGTTCTCCACGCCCTTGGCGAAGGCGTCCGCGAAGGCGACGTCGGAGCTGGTGCCGGTCATCAGGTCGGCGTAGCCCGGCGAGGACCAGCGCGAGATCCAGCCGCCGTCCTTGTACTGCTGCACGAAGCCGTCGGCGAGTTCACCCGCGGTCTTCGACTCCAGCAGCGAGTAGGCGGGCCACTCGGTGCGGTAGGTGTCCCAGAAGCCGTTGTTGACGTAGACCTTGCCGTCCACGATCTTCGCGCCGGTCTCGGTGGGCGTGTTGCTGCCGGTGGCCTTGGAGAACGGGCTGGCGTACTTGTACACCGGCTTCTTGGCCGTACCGGTGTTCTCGGAACCGGAGTTGGGGTACAGGTTCATCCGGTACAGGTTCGAGTACAGCGTGGTGAGCTGGTCGTCGCTGGCGCCCTGGACCTCGACCTTGCCCAGCTTGGCGTTCCACAGCCGCTCGGCGCTCTTCTTGACGCTGTCGAAGGACGTGCCCTGCGGGATCTCCAGGTCCAGGTTCTTCTTCGCCTGGTCGGCGCTGATGAACGAGGTGGCCAGGCGCATCGTCACGGTCTTGCTCTTGGACGTGTCGAACTGCGCGTAGCCGGTGACGTTGTCGCGGCCCTGTCCGGTGACCTTGGTGGCCGTGCCGGGGGTCCGGTCGAACTCGGCGTGCACGAACATCCGCGTCGCGGCCTCGCCGCCGCCGATGTTGACGTCCGAGAAGCCGTCCAGGGTGCCCTTGGCGGCGTCGAAGGTCAGGCCGCCGTTGTTGTTCACGTTGTCGAAGAGCAGGTCGCCGTTGTCACCGGGGAAGGTGAAGCGGTAGACGGCGGAGTGGTCGGTCGGTGCTATCTCGGCCTTCACGCCGTTCTTGAACGTGACGCCGTAGTAGTGCGGCTGCGCGACCTCGTCCTTGTGGTCGAAGGCCAGCGCCCGCTTGCTCCGGTTCAGGTCCGGGGTGCCGGACACCGCGGACGGCATCACCTGGAAGGTGTCGCGGTCGCCCATCCACGGGCTGGGCTCGTGGCTGATGCCGAGCGCCTGGAGCGTCGGCAGGTTGTCGGCGTTGTTCTGGGCCGCGTAGCTGTACTCCCAGCTCGTCGAACCCGCGTCGGTGACCGGCGTGAAGAAGTTGAAGCCGTTCGGGACCGCGGTCAGCGGCAGGTTGTTGCCGCGCGAGAAGGAGCCGGAGGCGTTGGTGCCGCGCCGGGTGTCGACGTGCTCGGCGTAGCTCTTGGCGGTGGGCGCCGGGGCGGCGCCGATCGTCAGGTCGTCGATCCAGCCCTTGAACTGGGTGGACGCGCCCGCCTCGGAGCTGCCGGCCGGGTCGTCGTAGCCGAGCAGGACCCGGTCGATCGTCTTACCCGCCGCGACCTTGCCGATCGCGGAGACCACGGCGTTCCACTGCGAGGCGTAGAGGATCTTGCCCGCGCCCTGGCCCTGCGGGCTGAGCGTGGTGCCGTACTCGTCGAGCGCCGGGGTCCGCAGCTTGCTCAGGTACGTGCCGTCGGTGAAGTGCAGGTCTATGGAGGCGTACGTGCTCGGGTACTTCAGGTCGCCGCCGGTCAGCTCGGGGAATATGTCGTACGAGAGCTGGGTGTTGCGGCTGACGGGGATGCGCACGTCGTAGAGCTTGTTATAGGCGTGCACGGCGCCGGACTTCGTGTGGGTGCCCGAGTACTGGAGCGCCTTCAGGCCGCTGAAGCCGACGCTCGGCTTCACATTGGGCCCGGAGGCGGGGCCCTTGCCGATCTCGGTGGTCATGCCCGCGACGGGCGTCGGCGCCGGGGAGCCGTCGGACAGGATGAGGTCCGCGAGCTGCACGATGTCGCCGCTGTTGTTGGCCGAGACGTTCAGCCGGTAGTAGCGGTGCGGCGCGGGGTCGGCGACGTCGTAGATGTTGGACTTGTACCGGCCGCTGAACTTCACGCCGCTACGGGTGTCCACCGTCGTCCAGGTGCTGCCGTCGTCGGAGCCCTGGAGGGTGAAGTCCTTCGGGTCGCGCTCGGGCGAGTCGTTCGCGGACGTCAGCGCGTACTTCTTGACCGTCACGTCCTCGGACAGCTTGTACTGGAGCCAGCCGGTGTTCGCGAAGGTGAGCCACTTGGTGTTGGCGTCCTCGTCGGCCGCGTTCTTCGCGACCTCGTTCGGCGGATTGTCCGAACTGGCCGTGACCTCGGCGATCTTGTCCTTGACGCTGCCGGCCAGCACCGGGAGGGTGCCCGCGGTCACGCCGGAGACCAGGGGGTTGCCCTTGGCGTCGGTCTCGGCGGTGCTGCTCCACGTGGGCTGCGTGTCGCCGGACTCGAAGGAGGTGGTGAAGGCGGGGGCGCCGCCCGACCTGGCCGCGTCCGCGTCCGCGTGCGCCACGGCGGACGCGGGCACGGTCAGGGTCATCGATACCGCACCTGCCAGCAATGTTCTGGTGAGGGTGCGGCGAAGTGGGCCACGTCTCATGGGTGTTGCCTTTCTGCTTGCGGCTCCGGGTCGTGCTCCGGGACGTTCTGTTACGGGTGCGGGTGCCGCTGTGGGTACGGGTGCGGGTTCGGATACGGATTCGGGGGCGTCGCTCGTCACGCGTCACGTCCGCTGATCGCGTACAGCGCCAGCCGGGCGTCGTCGGGCAGGGTGAGGGAGACGGCGGTCTTCGCGCTGTCCAGCGGGACCGCGATGTGCCAGATGTCGACCCCGACACCGTCGGGCGCGCCCTGCTTGTCGTAGCGGGAGTCGGCGTGGATCGCGGCGTCCTCGCCTAGCCGGGGGGCGCCGGCCGCCCAGTCGGTCGCGGTCAGGGTGACGGGCGCGGACGTGCCGTCCGAGTAGTGCACGGTGGCGGCGCCGGTGACGTCGCCGTGGTGCGCGGTGAGCAGCACGTCGAGCGCGGAGTAGGAGCGCCGCACGAGAGCGACGCTCTGGCCGTGCGCGGTGGCGAAGTTGGCCGCGGCGCCGGTGGTGTCGGGGAAGGTGTAGGCCCGCCCGCCGAGCACGCCGGGGCCCGGCGCCGGGAGCTGTTCCGCGGGGAAGCTGGTCCCGGTGCCGTCGAAGTCGGCGCCGGTCGCGCCCGCCGTGCTGACGCCGTCCACGTCGTACTGCGCGGACAGGTCCTGCGGGCAGTACCCGCTGCCGCCCTGGCAGGTCGAGGTGGCGACCGAGACCGGGACGGTCCTGGTCACCGAGGGGCCGCCGGACTGCGTGACCTTGACGGTGACCTGGTAGGTGCCGTCCGGGGTGCCCGCCGGGGCGGAGATCCGTACCGGCACCACCTTGGTGGTGGGCAGCGTCCCCGAGTCCACGCGGAAGCCGCTCGTACGCGGGCTCGCGGTGAGCCCGTGCGGCGCGCTGACCGTGACGGTGCCCGAGACCTTGCCGGGCGCGGTGAGGACGGCGGAGACGTCCACGTCCGTCCCGGGGCCGCCCGCGAGCACGCCGGGCGCGGCCGGGGAGAGCGACGCGGCGGTGTGCCGTACGGGCGCCGCCACGTGGGCGGGCGCGGGCGGCCCGTCGTTCTTGCCGGTGCCCCAGCTCGACGGCTTGGCGCCGACGGTGAGCGAGAGGTCCTTGCCCGCCTTGATGTCCCGGGTGCTGATGTACGTGGTCCGCAGGCTCTTGCCGCCGAGCCGCGCGGACTGGATGTACCGGTTGGTGTCGGTGCTGCCCGGCGCGGTGATCGTCATCCTGCCGCTCGGGTAGTAGTGCCGGTCGAGGGTCAGGTCGACCCGGTCGAAGACCGGCGTGGACAGCCCCCACAGGTCGGTGCCCGGCGTCATCGGGTAGATGCCGATCGCCGAGAGCACCTGCCACGACGACATGGTGCCGAGGTCGTCGTTGCCGGTGACGCCGTTCGGCGCGTCCGTGAAGAGGGTCAGCCCGGCGTGCACCACGTCGGTGGTCTTCCACGGCTGCCCGGTGGACAGATACGTGTACGGGGAGCTGAGGTCGGGCTCGTTCTGCGGGTTGTACTTGTCCTGGTTGTAGTACGAGTACGGGCCGTTGACCCAGACATCGCGCGCGGTGCCCGCCGGGTCCTTCACCAACTGGTCGTAGGCGAAGAAGGAGTCGAGCCGGGCGTTGGCGGTCGCGTTGCCGCCGATCAGATCCACTATCCCCGGCACGTCCTGCGGGACGAGCCACATGTACTGCCAGGACGTGCCCTCGTGGAAGCCGACGCTGGAGGCGGGGTCCGCCGGGCCGACGAAGGCGCCGTCGGTGTTCCTGGCCCGGAAGAAGCCGGTGCTCGGGTCGAGGATGTTCCGGTAGTTCTGACCTCGCGTCAGATAGCGCCGGGCGTCCGCGGTGTGGCCGAGCGACCGCGCCATCCCGCCCAGGGCGGCGTCGGCGAGCGCGTATTCGAGCGTCGCGGACGGGCCGTGCTGGAAGTCGTTGTCACCGGGCTTGCCGGGCCGCGCCGGGTAGTACGGCACATAGCCGTTCGCCAGGTACTCGACGTCGGCCTGACGGCCCGCGGACGGCGAAGAGGCGGGCGGCACGGTGTCCGCGTGCTTCTTCAGCGCGCGGTACGCCTCCTCCTCATGGCCCTTGAGCAGGCCCTGCCGGTAGGCGTCCACCAGGAACGGGGTCACCGGGTCGCCGGTCATGATGTTCGTCTCGGCGGTGGCGTACCCCCAGCGCGGGAGCTGTCCGCCCTCGTCCGCGACGCGCAGCAGCGACAGCGCCATGTCGCGGGACTCGCTCGGCGCGAGCAGCGACAGCAGTTGCTGCTGGGTGCGGTAGGTGTCCCACAGCGACCAGTTCTGGTAGTACGTGATGCCGCCCGCCGGGTGCACCTTGTCGTCCCAGCCGGTGTAGCGGCCGTCGACGTCGCTGCCGACGTTCGGCGCGAGGAAGGAGCGGTAGAGCGAGGAGTAGAAGGTCCGCTGCTGCTCCTGGCTGCCGCCCCGCACCCGGATCCGGCCGAGCCGGTCCTGCCAGGACTGCCGCGCGGCGGCGGCCGTCGTGTCGAAGGTGCCGCGCCCCTCGGCCGCGAGGTTCTTCGCGGCGCCGTCCTGGCTCACCCACGACAGCGAGGTGACCGCGGTGACCTGCTGGTCCTTCGTGGTGTCGAAGCGCGCGTAGGCGCCGCCGAGCCCGGTGGAGGTCGAGGTACGGCTGCCCGCCGTCACGGTCTTGCCGCTCCACGTCCCGTACGACTGGAAGGGCCGGTCGAAGCGGGTCTCGGTGTAGACCGTGTACGGCTGGGTGTCCTGGCAGAAGCCGCGGCCGGTGATGGCGGTCAGCACCGTTCGGTCGTCGAGCACGGTCACCGTGCTGCTGGTCACCTTGTGCAGCGCCTGGCCGCTGTTGAGCAGCACATTGGCCTGGTCGGTCGCCGGGAAGGTGTAGCGCTGCCAGCCGGTGCGGGTGGTGGCGCTCAGTTCGGCGGTGATGCCGGTGTCGAGCTCGACCTTGTAGTAGCCGGGGGAAGCGGTCTCATCGGCGTGGCTGAACTTCGCGGCGTAGGCGGCATCGTCGGTGGCGGTGATCGCACCGGTCGTCGGCAGTACGGGCAGGTCGCCGCCGAGCCCGCAGCCCACGCCTGACAGGTGCACGGAGCTGAAGCCGCGGATGTGGTCCTGGTTGTAGTCGTAACCCGTGTTGTGGCCGGTGTCGGGCGAGAGCTGCACCATTCCGAACGGCACGGCGGCGCCGGGGTAGGTGTTCCCGTCGTCCTGCGAGCCGATGAAAGGGTTGACCAGGTGCGTGAGATCGCCGCCGGCGGCGGCGGAACCGCCGTCGGCCGCCGCGGTCTGCGCGGGCAGCGTCGCCGCTCCCGCGGCGAGCAGCGCGGTGAGCGCGGCCAGCGCCGCGGAGCGCAGACGCGGCATCCGTGGAGTCATTTTGTCCTCTACTCGTTTGACAACGTTGTCAGAGCACACCTGGGATACAGGTGGTGGGAGGCACGGGGACATGCCAATGAGACGTCAGGAATCTTTGCCCGAAGAGCCCCTGGCGTCAATGGCGCAGCGCAGGATGATCAAAGGACGGGGTGCATACCCCCACAATGGCGGGTATTTGTCTGTCAAATCCCTTGAATCGGCACCGACTCGGCAGAGGACGCGGTCGCCTTGCGGGCATTTTGTACCGAGTTGGGCGAATTCGCGGTGTGGCTGGATGCCTCGGGAGCCGGGCCGCGAAAACCCGTGGAACCGTGCCGCCACGCACGGTTATCGTGCTGCCGCACCTGTCGCCGTGGCAAAGGAACCCCGTTGTACACCTGTTGAGACACCCCTGGCGCTGATCTGTCGCACGTCGCCCCCGGGCGCCGTGCCCCTTTTCGCTGCGGTTTTTCTCACCGAACAGGTGTTCATTCGTGTCACAAACCTGGGTGGTCGCTCCCACCTGCCCGCCTCTTGTCGTGCGCCGTTGCCACTCGTGCCCGTCCGATCGCTTCCGGGCGAGCGGCAGATTCCGGGTCAACGCGCACCACAAGTCCCTCGACGTCTGGCTCCTCGTCCTGTGCGCAGGATGCGGGGAGACCGCCAAGCTCACGGTCTTCGAGCGGGTCAACGTGCGCTCCCTGCGCCCCGACCTGCTGGACAGGCTCCACACCAACGACCCCGGACTGACGGCCGAGCTGCTCCGGCACCCGGCCGTCCGGCACCGCAACGGCGTCGCCCTCGACTGGACCGACGCCTGGCGCCTCGACATCACCGGCCCCGCTCACGCGGACGACGAGGCCCTGGAGGTGTCCGTGCGCTTCGCGGCGCACATCCCGCTCCGGCCCGTCCGGCTGATCGCCGACGGGCTCGGCGTCTCACGCGCCGAGGTCAAGCGGCTGATCGACGAGGGGAAGATCGTCTCGGCGCACCGCCTGAGCGGAAAGGCGGGTGGCGACTTCACCTTCCTGCTCAAGCTCTGAGCCCTGCCGGGGGCCTGTTCGGCGCGGTCCGCCGCGCAGGCCCTACGGGGCGTCCGTGACGTCGAGGCGGGCACCGCGCGCGGCGCCCGCCGAGGCCGCCACCACGCACAGCACCGCGATCCACTGCGTCCAGCGCAGCGCCTCCTGGAGCACGATCAGGCCGATGAGGGCGGCCATCGCCGGTTCGAGGCTCATGAGGATGCCGAAGACCCGCGGCGGGATCCTGCGCAGCGCCTCCAGTTCCAGCGAGAACGGGACCACCGACGACAGCAGCGCGACGCCGAATCCGGCGGCCAGCACCCACGGGTGGACCAGCGCCGTACTGCCGCCGGCCACACCGAACGGGACGGCCACCAGGGCCGCGACGACCATGCCCAGCGCGAGACCGTTGCCGTGGGCGGTGTGCCGGCCCAGCGCCGCGCCGACCGGGATGTACGCGGCCCAGCACGCGGCGGCGGCGAGCGCGAACAGGAAACCGACGAGGTCGATGTCGCCGCGTCCCCCGACCAGCAGGAGCACACCGGCCGCCGCGAGCAGTGCCCAGAAGGCGTCCAGCCACCGCCGCGACCCGGCCAGGGCCACCGTCAGCGGTCCGAGGAATTCGGTGGTCACCGCGATCCCGAGCGGGAGCCGGGTCAGCGCCTGGTAGAAGCAGAGGTTCATCACGCCGATCGTGACG
This sequence comes from Streptomyces sp. NPDC093221, assembly GCF_044753885.1. NCBI lineage: Bacteria > Bacillati > Actinomycetota > Actinomycetes > Kitasatosporales > Streptomycetaceae > Streptomyces > Streptomyces sp. NPDC093221. The sequence continues at coordinate 341,599 of NZ_JBIVOA010000003.1, forward strand.
CCGTAGCCGATCACCACGGCCCACGCCCGGCGGTCCATCCGCAGCGACGGCCGCCACAGCGCCGTCAGCACGGCCGCGGCGAAGAACAGCCGCAGCGCGACCGTACCGAGGCTGCCCACCGCGCTGAACAGGTGCGTGGCCACCGCCGAGCCCAGTTGGACGCTGAGGGTGCCGAGCAGCACCAGCGCCGTCGGCGGGATCGCGCCGAAGCCGCGTCGGGCCCGCGCGGCCGGCGAGAAGCGGAGGTACGGGGCGCGTTCGGTCCTGCCGATGTTCATGGTGGCCACGCGCGGAGTATCGACGATCGGGCGCCGCGCGTCGCGTGGTTTTTCCCGGAAGCTTGACCTAGGGAACTAGATTGCTAGCATGGGCGATGTGGGCGACGACGACGTCAAGCAATTCAACGTGTATCTGCCGATAGGGCTGATCAAGCAGGTCAAGCACCACGCCATCGAGTCGGAGAAGTCGCTGTCGGCGCTGGTCGCCGAGGCGCTGCGCGCGTATCTCGACGAGGCGGCGGAGCCCCGCGACCAGCGGCGGCGGGCGAGTGACAAGGAGAGTTGAGATGACGACGCGGGGCATCGAGGCCGTGTTCCTGGAAACGCACAATTGGGGCAAGGCGGCCAAGTTCTTCCAAGGGCTCGGCTACGAGCTGGAGTTCTCGACCGATCACAATTCGGGGCAATTGCGCAACGGCGAAGGACCGTATCTCTTCATCGCCGAGATCCCGGAGAGCCAGGAGCCGCGGGCGCCGCGGATGGTGCTGACCGTGGCCGACGCGGACGCCTTCGAGGCCGCGCCGGGCGTCGAGGTCGTCACGGCGTTCGAGGAGACCCACTTCGGGACGCGGGAGATGACCGTACGGGACCCGGACGGCCGGCTGTGGAGCCTCCAGGCCCCGGCGAAGAGCTGACCGTCCGCGCGGCGGGCCGTGCACCACACCAGGCGACAGGCAGCACCGACAGGGAGCGCGTCATGAGCGAGCGGCACGAGCGATCGACGGCGGGCCGCGCCGTCCCGGAGGCCGACGGCGCGGCGGCCGAGCCCGACAGCACCGCCGTACGGGTCGCGCTGTGGCGGGCGGTCCATGTGCTGCACGACCCGCCGCCGCATGTGCTGGCGGACGAGATCGGATTGCGGCTGGCCGACCCCGAGGGGGGCTGGCGGGAGCGCGGGGACATGCACCCGGAGGGCACCAGCCGTTTCCGGGCGGGTGTCGTGGCCCGCGCGCGCTTCGTGGAGGACCTGGTCGTCGAGCGGCTGGACGAGGGCGTCGGGCAGTACGTGCTGCTGGGCGCGGGGCTCGACACCTTCGCGCAGCGCAGGCCGGATCTCGCCGACCGGCTGCGGATCTTCGAGGTCGACCGGCCGGAGCCGCAGGAGTGGAAGCGGCGGCGGCTGACCGAACTCGGCTACGGCGTCGGCGACGGGCTGCGCCTGGTGCCGGTCGACTTCGAGACGGCCGGTTCCTGGTGGGATCACCTGAGGACGGCCGGATTCGACGCCGGACGGCCCGCGGTGGTGGCCTCCGCCGGGGTCAGCATGTACCTCACGAAGGAGGCCAACGCCGCCACCCTGCGTACCCTCGCCTCGCTCGCGCCCGGCTCCACCGTCGTCATGACGTTCATGCCGCCGCTGGACCTGATGGAACCCGACGAGCGCGCCGTCCGTCAGGCCGCGGAGAACGGCGCCCGCGGCTCCGGCACCCCGTTCATCAGCTTCTACGCCCCCGCCGAGATCCTGGCCCTGGCCCGCGCCGCCGGATTCACCGACGCCCGCCACGTCTCGGCCGCCGCCCTCAACGAGCGCTACTTCGCCGGCCGCCCGGACGGCCTGCGCACCTCCAACGGCGAGGAGCTGCTGGTCGCGACGGTCTGACCGGCTCCCTCAGATCCCCCGCGGGTCCCGCCGGGCCGCGCCGATGACGCGAAGGGCGTCGGCGCCGTACACGGCGGATTCCCGCAGGGTGCGCCAGGTGCGCAGGTACGTCTCTACGCTGACCTCGTCGTTGATCCACAGCTCCGCGTGCCAGGGTCCGGCTGGACGAGCCACGGCACTCGATCCGCCTGATCCGCTGAGAGGGCACTTCTCCCTCCCGGGCGGGACGCCTCCCCCGCCCCCACCGCCTCCCTGGTCACAGCCCCCATGGCCGCTCCGCGGCCCGGATCCGCCGCGATCGGCCGGGCAACAACTCCCCGCACGGGTATGGACGGGCCGCGAAACACCGACGTAGTGTGCTCGGCGGCCCAGGAAGATCAGTGAGGGTTTCCGCGTCCGCGATCTTGAAACGATTCATCCGGGAGAGACATGCCGCACAGTGAAGTGCAGGGACCGACACGGCGCGTACTCGTCACGACGGGGCTGGCCGCCGCGTTCGTCGCGGCGACGGAGGCGGGCGGGGGCCGGGCCGTCGCCGCGGAACCGGCCGCGGGAGCCGCGCCGCAGGGCGCGTCGGCGGTGCCCGCGGGCGCCTCGGTCCCCGCCTCGCGGCCCGGCGGCAAGGCGCCCTCGGGCAAGTGGGACGCCTTCAACCTCTCCCCCGCCGACCGTACGGTGCGCCCGGTCGCCGTCTACACGCTCACCGGTGTCGTGCGGCGGCCCGAGGCGCTGGTGACCGAGGGGCGCGGCGCCAAGGCCGTCACCCGGATCACCGGCAAGGGCTCCTCCGTGACCTTCGACTTCGGCAAGGAGGTCGGCGGATTCGTCACTCTCAGCTTCGGGCCGGGCGGTGAAACGAATCAGACGGTCGGGCTGACGTACTCCGAGCTGTCCAACTTCGTCAGCACGTCGTCCAGCGACGGGTCCAACGGCGGCAGCAACAACGAGCTCGCCGTGCGGTACGCGGTGACGCCCGGCGGGCGGATCAGTACCGACAAGGACACCCCGGTCGCGGGCGCGGGTCCCGCCGCGACCGCGCACCCGGCGTCCCAACTGCGCGGCGGTTTCCGCTACTTGACGGTGGTCAACGAGACCTCGGGCTCCGTGGACCTGACCGATGTCTCGGTACGGATCACCTTCGCGCCGAACGCCGCCGACCTGTCGGCGTACCCCAACTACTTCTACTGCGACGACGACATGCTCAACCGGGTCTGGTACGCGGGCGCCTACACCGTGCAGACCAACATCATCGCCGCCGACCAGGGCCGGGTCTGGGGCCCGCCGGACCTCGGCTGGGACAACAGCGCGAAGGTCGGCGAGGCGGGCGGCACGGTGCTGGTCGACGGCGCCAAGCGCGACCGCACGGTGTGGCCGGGCGACCTCGGCATCTCCGTCCTGACCGACTATGTGTCGCTGGGCGACCTGGTGACCGTGCGCGACTCGCTCCAGACGCTCTACAACCACCAGGACGCCGGCGGCGCGCTCCCGTACGCGGGGCCGGCCGTGAACTTCATCGGCAACTCCGACGCCTACCACCTGTGGACGCTCATCGGCACGGCGAGTTACGTCCAGCTCAGCGGCGACACCGCGTGGGCGCGTACGGCGTACGACGCGTACAAGAAGGCCGTGACGTACATCGTCGCGAAGATCGACGGTGACGGGCTGCTGAACGTCACCAGCGCGGCGGACTGGGCGCGTTCGGACGCCGACGGCAAGAACCTCGAAGCCAACGCCATCATGTACCGGGCACTGGTGACCGCGAGCGCGCTCGCCACGACGCTCGGCGACCCGGCCTCGGCGGGCGCGTGGAAGGCGAAGGCCGCCGCGCTCAAGTCGGCGGTGGAGAGCGGCGGTTACTGGGACGAGGCCGTGGGCCTGTACCGCGACAAGCCGACCGGCGGCGGCGCCTCGCTGTATCCGCAGGACGGCAACGCGCTGGCCGTGTGGTTCGGCCTGGTGGACTCCGCGGACCGCGCGCGGACCATCAGCGCCTCGCTGGCGTGGCGTTGGACGGCGGTGGGCGCGCTGTCACCGGAGAAGAGCGGTTCCTCCGTGCACCCGTTCCCCGGCGGCATGGAGGTGCACGCGCACTTCGCCGCGGGGCAGGACGCGACCGCGCTCGACCTGATCCGCCGCGAGTGGGGCTTCATGCTCGACAGCCCCACGGGGACGGCCAGTACGTTCTGGGAGGGCTACCGCACCGACGGCACGTCGGACTACTCCGGTTCGTACATGAGCGCCGCGCACGGCTGGTCGACGGGCCCGACCTCGGCGCTGACCTACCGCTTCCTGGGCATCTCCCCCACCGGCGACGCGGGCGCGGGGCACCGCGTGGAGCCGCACCCCGGCCAACAGCGTTTCGCACAGGGCCAGTTGACCACCGCGAAGGGTGTGATCGGCGCGTCGTGGCAGCAGCGCGGCGGCGGTGAGTTCGACCTGACGGTGAGCGCGCCGGGCGGCGCCGTGGACGAGATCGCGGTCCCGGTGACCGACGCGCGCACCTGCGTCGTACGCCTCGACGGCCGCACGGTCTGGCAGGGGTCGGCGCGGCGCACCGGGGTGACCTTCTCCGGCGGCTATGTGCGGATCGCGGGCGTGGCGGCGGGCACCCGCAAGGTGACCGTGCGCCGCCGCTGACCGGCCGCCCGCCCGCGCCCCACAGGGATCGCGCGCGGGAACGCACCCGCTTCCGCAGAGGGACACAGAGAGGGAACGACGTATGCCCATTCATGTCCGCAGGAGCCGCGCGGCTGCCGCGGCCGTCGCGGCCGGGACCGTCATGCTGGGCCTGCTGCCCGGCTCGGCCTTCGGCGCCGACGCGCCGACGACGACCGCGGCGGCGAAGGCGCACGACCCCTGGACGCAGGACGGCTACACCCCGCGCCCCGGCGATTGGCGGCCGTACGTCCTGGCGCCGGCCGGCCACACGGTCGCCCCGGTCCGCGTGCTGTCGGCGACCGCGAGAGGCGGCGCGATCCAGGGCGACCCGAAGGCGGTGCTGGGCGACGGCCGCAGGGCCGTTCGGCTGGTCAGCACCGGGGACCGCACCCAATCCCCGCTGCTGGCACTGGACTTCGGCAAGGACGTCGGCGGCCGGATCAGCGTCAAGGTGGCGGGCGCGTCCAAGACACCGCCTCGACTGCACGTGTGCTTCAGCGAGTCGGTGCAGTACGCGGCCACCGCTCCGGGCGACAACAACGGCGAGGCGGCTCAGGCGCCGGGCTGCGACACCGCGAACATCTGGAACGGCTATCCCGGCCAGCCGTACACCTACGACGCCGACAGCCACACCATCACCCTGGACACGGCGAAGCTGCCCGCGACCTTGACGGACGCTCAGCTGCGCGGCGGTTTCCGCTACGCGACGCTGTTCCTCGACGGGCCCGGCTGGGTGGACCTCGGCGCGGTGTCCGTGAAGTTCGACGCGGCGCCGCGGCAGAAGTCGCCCGCCGCGTACCAGGGCTGGTTCCTGTCCAGCGACGACGAGTTGAACAAGATCTGGTACGCGGGCGCGTACACCGTGCAGCTCGACACCTGGATGTCGGACACGGCCAAGAGCTGGCCGTACGCGACGGGCGAGGGCGATCACGCGGACAGCCAGGTGCCGAACGCCGATCCCGCCAAGGAGGTCATCTTCGACGGCGCCAAGCGGGACCGCATTGTGTGGCAGGGCGACCTGGCGGTGCAGGTCCCGGTCACGTATCTGAGCACCAACGACACGGACGCGGTGGACAATTCGCTGTCCTCGCTGGCAGCGCAGCAGTTGCCGGACGGGTACATGCCCGGCGAGAGCCTGGTGGGGCCGCACAATCAGGACGAGATCCGCACGTACGGCGAGTACGTGACGTGGTTCGTCTACAACCAGTACCAGCACTGGCTCTACACCGGTGACCGCGGCTATCTCGACAGGTGGTGGCCCGCGCTGACGAAGGCCACCGCGTGGCTGGAGTCGGTGCGCGCCCAGGACCCGCAGGGGCTGATCGCCTTCGGCGCGGTCAACTCCTGCGGCCACTACGGCTACAGCGACTGCGGGCACGAGACGTATGTGAACGCGCTGTATGTGCGCAATCTCCAGGAGATGGCGGAGCTGGCCACCGCCCGGCACGACAAGGCCGCGTCCGGGGTGTACGCGGACCGCGCGACCGTGGTGAGGAAGGCGGTCAACGACCAGCTCTGGGACGCGGCCGTCGGTGCGTACCGGCTCTCGCGGGAGATCCCCGGCGCCTATCCGCAGGACGCCAACGCGGCGGCGGCTCTCACCGGGGTCGCCGACCAGCGGCAGGCGAGCAGCGCGATGGACTATCTGCGGCGGACGAGTTGGGGTCCCTACGGCGCGCTGACGATGGCGCCGAGCACGCCCAACGCGTCGATCGGGCCGATCTACGAGCCGCTGCCCAGCGGTTTCGAGGCGAGCGCGCGGCTGGGTCTGGCCGACGCGAGCGGCGCGCAGCAGACCGGCGGCCTGGATCTGATCCGTACCTTCTGGGGGTACCAGCTCTCGCAGGACCCGGGCGGCACCTTCTGGGAGAAGGCCGACCTGGCGGGGCAGCCCGCCCTTTCGCAGTTCACCAGCCTCGCGCACGGCTGGGCTTCGGGGCCGACGGTCAGCCTCACCAACCAGGTGCTGGGCATCCGGCCGACCGGCGCGGGCTTCGCCTCGTACGCGATCGTGCCCACGCCCGGCGACCTCACGTGGGCGCAGGGCAAGGTGCCCACGCCGCACGGCGCGATCAGCGCGTCCTGGCGCGCGGACGGCGGCGGCTTCACGCTGGCCACCGACGCGCCGCGCGGCACCACCGGCAGGCTCGCGGTGCCGACCGGCGGCGCGAGGGTGCGGGTCACCCTGGACGGGCGGACCGTCTGGGACGGCACGCGGGCGGTCGGCGGCGCGCGCGTGAGCGGTGACGGGGTGAACGTGTACGTGGACGCGGTCGGCGCCGGGCACCACACGCTGGTCTCGCACAAGGCGCGCTAGCGGCACGGGAGTTGAGTGACGACGGCCCGCGGGCGGTGGGGAGACCGCCTCGCGGGCCGTCGGCGCGTACCGGCCGGGACCGGATCCGGGGCGGTACGCCGCTCCCCGCTACTCCTCGTCCGTCGGGGCGCCGGAGGACGAGCCGCCGGGCAGCCGTTCACGGATGGTGTCCATCACCGTGGAGTCGGTCAGCGTCGTCACGTCGCCGAGGTCGCGGTGCTCGGCGATGTCGCGCAGCAGTCGGCGCATGATCTTGCCCGAGCGGGTCTTGGGCAGTTCGGCGACGACGAGGATCTGCCGGGGCCGGGCGATCGGCCCGATCTCCTTGCTGACGTGCGCCCGCAATCGCCTGGCCACGTCGTCGCCGCCCGCCTCCCGCGCGGCCTTCTCGCCGTCGGCGCGCAGGATCACGAAGGCGACGATGCCCTGCCCGGTCGTGGCGTCGGTGGCGCCGACGACGGCCGCCTCGGCGACCAGCGGATGGGACACCAGCGCGGACTCCACCTCGGTGGTGGAGATCCGGTGCCCCGACACGTTCATCACGTCGTCGACCCGGCCGAGCAGCCAGATGTCGCCGTCCTCGTCCTTCTTCGCGCCGTCGCCCGCGAAGTACCAGCCGGGGAAGCGCGACCAGTACGTGTCGATGTACCGCTGCTCGTCGCCCCAGATGGTGCGCAGCATGCCTGGCCACGGCTCGGTCAGCACGAGGTAGCCGCCGGAGCCGTTCGGCACCGGACGGCCCGTGTCGTCCACGACCTCCGCCGAGATGCCGGGCAGCGGCCGCAGCGCCGAGCCGGGTTTGCAGACGCTGACGCCCGGCAGCGGGCTGATCATCTGCGCGCCGGTCTCGGTCTGCCACCAGGTGTCGACCACCGGGCAGCGGTCGCCGCCGATGGCGCGCCGGTACCACATCCACGCCTCGGGGTTGATGGGTTCGCCGACCGAGCCGAGCAGCCGCAGCGACGTCAGGTCGTACTGGCCCGGGATCGTGTCGCCCCACTTCATGAAGGTGCGGATCGCGGTGGGCGCGCAGTACAGGATCGTCACCTTGTACTTCTCGACGATCTCCCACCACCGGCCCTGGTGCGGGGAGTCGGGCGTGCCCTCGTAGAGCACCGAGGTCACGCCGTTGGCGAGGGGGCCGTAGACGATGTAGGAGTGGCCGGTGACCCAGCCGATGTCGGCGGCCGTCCAGTACACGTCCCGTTCCGGCTTGACGTCGAAGACCGCCCAGTGCGTCCAGGCGGCCTGGGTGAGGTAGCCGCCGGTGGTGTGCAGGATGCCCTTGGGGCGGGCCGTCGTGCCCGAGGTGTACATGATGTAGAGCGGGTGCTCGCTGTCGAACGCCTCGGCCTCGTGCTCGGCCGACTGCGCGTCCACCAGGTCGTGCCACCACACGTCCCGGCCCGAGGTCCACGCCACGTCCTGGCCCGTACGGCGCACGACCAGGACGCTGCGGACGTCGGGGCAGCCTTCCACGGCCTCGTCCACGGCGGGCTTCAGGGCCGAGGCGGCGCCCTTGCGGTAGCCGCCGTCCGCGGTGATCACCACCCGCGCGTCGCAGTCGAGGATCCGGCCGCGCAGCGCGTCGGCGGAGAAGCCGCCGAAGACGACGGTGTGCGGTGCGCCGATACGGGCGCAGGCCAGCATCGCCACGACCGTCTCGGGGATCATCGGCATGTAGAGCGCGACCCGGTCGCCGGCCCGCACGCCCAGCGAGAGCAGGGCGTTGGCGGCGCGGCAGACCTGTTCCTTGAGGTCGGCGTAGGTGAGCGTGCGGGTGTCGCCGGGCTCGCCCTCCCAGTGGAAGGCGACCCGGTCGCCGAGCCCGGCGCGCACGTGCCGGTCGACGCAGTTGTCGGCGACGTTGAGCTTCCCGCCGACGAACCAGCGGGCGAAGGGCGCCCGGCTCCAGTCGCGTACCCGGGTCCAGGGTTCGGCCCAGTCCAGCCGGGCCGCGGCGGCGGCCCAGAACGCCTCGACGTCGGCCGCGGCTTCCTCGTACGCGGCCGCGGTGACATTGGCCCGCGCGGCCAGTTCGGGCGGCGGGGGGAAGCGCCGGTCTTCTCTGAGCAGGTTGGAGAGGGTCTCCTCGGTCATGAGTGGGGCTCCTCCACCGGTCCGCCGCGGCGGCCGACGGAGAGTCCTGACAGCGGGAGCACGGGGACGACGGCGCGCTTCCAGGTGCTGTTGGTGACGACGGCGAAGGAGGCGTACCAGGCGAACACGGCGGTGACCAGCCCGATCCAGCCGCCGACCTTGGTGATGGTGACGGACTTGTCGAATTCCGCGACGGTCAGCACGATGAAGGTCGCCGACAGGGCCACGAAGACCGCGAACAGCGCGGCGTTGGTCCGCAGGGCCGCGACCGTCATGTAGACGGTGAAGATCGCCCAGATCAGCAGGTAGAGGCCGGTGGCCTGGTTGGCCGTGTCCGGGGGCAGATCGCCGACGACGAACTTCACATAGGCCGCGTAGGAGAGCCAGAAGGCGCCGTAGGAACCGAAGGCGGTGGCACCGAAGGTGTTGCCCTTCTTGAACTCCCACATTCCGGCGAGCAGTTGCATGAGTCCGCCGTAGAACAGCGCGAGCGGCAGGACCACCGTGAGCAGATTCTGGTCGATGAGGTGGGCGTTGAAGGAACTCAGGACGAAGGTGGTGGCGGCGAACGCGGCGAGGCCGAGCGGTCCGGGGTCGGCGATGCCGTCCACGGGCGGCCGTTCGGTCGTGACGGGGGTGCTCATCTGCGGTTCCCTCCTCGGTGAGGAATGGCGGCGCGAAGCGCGGTACGTACGCCGCCGCGGGCCGTGCTGGGCCCGCTCCCACGCTAGGAACGCCGACGTCGGGGGGCCACAGCCCCACAGCGGGCGTCGCCCAGCGGTCGGGTCCGGGCGACGGACGGTCCGTCAGATACGGTGAGCGGTCGGTCAGATACGGCGAACGGTCGGTGACCGCTCAGCGGCGGGTCCCGGCGCGCCGGGCGTCTCCCGCGGCGCGGGGACGCCGAGTCGACCGGGCTGACCGGGTTCCGGCTGCGCGCCGACCTCCTCCGGCAGGTGCATGCGCAGCATCACCCGGTCGACGTCCGCGCGCGAGATCCGGCCGCGGGTCAGCAGCGACCCGACGACCATGACGGCGAAGGCCACGGGGACGGTCCAGGCCGCGGGTTCTTCGAGCAGCGCGGCGCTCCAGCCGCCGCCGGGTCCGCGCACGCTGGTCAGCACGACCGCGACGGCGGCGAGTCCGCCCCCGGCCACCAGGCCGAACAGCGCGCCCAGGTCGGTCAGTCCGCGCCACCAGATGCCCAGCACCAGCAACGGGCAGAAGGACGAGGCGGCGACGGCGAAGGCCAGGCCGATCGCGTCGGCCACCGGCAGGCCGGGGGTCGCGACCGTCATCGCCAGCGGCGGTACGGCCGCCGCGAGCGAGGCCCAGCGGAAGCCGTGGGTCGAGCCGCGCAGCAGATCCTGCGAGACCACGCCCGCCACCGACACCGTGAGTCCCGACGCGGTCGACACGAAGGCGGCGAAGGCTCCCGCGGTCGCCAGCGCCGCCAGCAGCCGCCCCGCCTCACCGGCCTGGGTGATCTGCGGCAGCACCAGTACCGCGGTGTCGGTCTGCCCGGTGAGCAGCAGTTGCGGTGCGAAGATCCGGCCGAGCGCCCCGTAGACCGGCGGCAGCAGGTAGAAGCCGCTCAGCAGGATCAGGACGAGCAGCGTCGTCCGGCGGGCGGCCCGGCCGTCGGGGTTGGTGTAGAAGCGGACGAGGACGTGCGGCAGGCCCATCGTGCCGAGGAAGGTGGCCAGCAGGATCGAGTAGACGGCGTACAGCGGGTGCGATCTGCCGCCCGCGCCGGACAGCGGGCTCGCCCACCTGGCGCCGGTCGCCGGTGCGAGGCCGACCTTGTGCGGTACGGGGACGCCTTCGGGGAAGGTCAGGCCGGTGCCGCCTTCCGCCGTGTGCTCGCCGCGCACCAGCCGTACGGGCACGCCGTGTCGCTCCGCGCGCGAGGCCCCCTTGGCGCCGTAGGCCGTGCCGTCGAGGGTGCCGCTGACCGTCACCGTCACGGGTGTCGCCACGTCGAAGCGGACCTGGCTGTCGAGCCGTACGACCGTGGTGTGCGGGAAGCGCGGCACGTCGGGCGCGGTCAGCGAGGGGGTGCCCGCCGACCGCCAGGCCAGGACGAGGAAGACGGCGGGCACCGCGATGGCGGTGAGCTTCAGCCAGAAGTGGAAGCCCTGCACGAGGGTGACGCTGCGCATGCCGCCCGCCGCCGAGACGCCGACGACGGCCACCGCCACGACCACCGCGCCGACCCAGCGCGGCGCGCCCGTCACCGTCTGGAGGGTCAGGCCCGCGCCCTGCAACTGCGGTACGAGGTAGAGCCAGGCGATGACGGCGACGAAGACGCTCGCCACCCGGCGCACGGCGGTGGACCCGAGGCGTTCCTCGGCGAAATCCGGCAGCGTGTACGCGCCCGAGCGGCGCAGGGGCGCCGCGACCAGCAGCAACAGCACCAGATATCCGGCCGTGTAACCCACCGGGTAGGCCAGCATGTCGACGCCGTAGGCCATCAACAGGCCCGCGACGCCCAGGAAGGAGGCGGCCGACAGATACTCGCCGCCGATCGCCGAGGCGTTCCACAGCGGTGAGATCTCGCGGGAGGCGACGTAGAAGTCCGAGGTGGCGCGGGACAGCCGCAGGCCGTAGAAGCCGACCACGACGGTCGCCACGAGGACGACGACGAGGGCGGTGAAGCCGAGCGCCGGATTCATCCGGCCTCCGGGCCGGGGGCGCTGGGCGCGGCCTGCGCCGCCGCGTCAGGGGCGGTGTCCGTCGGGGCCGCGGGTGCCGGGCCCGAACCCGGCGGCGCGTCCGGGGCGTTGAGCAGATCCGTGAAGTCCCGCTCGACGCGCTCCGCGTGCCGTACGTGGAACCAGGCCGCGCCCACCAGCAGCGGGTAGGCGACGACGCCGAGCAGCAGCCAGGCGAGCCGGACCCCGAGGACGTCCACCGTGCGCAGCCCCGGCGCGAGCGCGAAGGCGGCGGGCAGACCGCCGATGACGACCGCGAGGACGGCCAGCACGCCGAGCGAGAGCCGCAGTTGGTCCCTGACCAGGGAGCGGACATAGACCTGGCCGAGGCGCGGCTGCGCGTGCAGGTCCTCGGCGACGGCTCGCGCGGACCAGCCGCCGGTACGGTCGCGGCGCGGCGCGGTCACCGCGACCCGGCGCGGCGGTGGCGGTTGCGTACCGCTCATGACGGCCCCTCGCCGGGCGCGGGCGACCACTGCATCAGCAGGTCCCGCAGTTCCCTGGAGTGGCGTCGGCTGACCGGGAGTTCACCGCCCGCCACGCGTACCGTCCAGTGCCCGGCGTCCGAGCGCAGCTCCTCCACGTGGCGGAGCGAGACCAGGTAGCCGCGGTGGATGCGGACGAAGCCGTGCGGCGCCCAGCGCTCCTCCAGGACGGCGAGCGCTATCCGGACCAGTGGCGCGTGGCCGCCCGCGTGCAGGCGTACGTAGTCCCCCTGCGCCTCGACGTACGCGACGTCCTCGCGGCGGATGAAGCGGGTGACTCCGCCGAGGTCGACCGGGATGCGCTCGTCGGAGCGGCCGGCGGGCGCGGCTCCCGGTGTGTTGCCCTCGATGACGGCGGCGACGCGGCGGACCGCCTCGGCCAGCCGTTCCCTGCCGACCGGTTTGAGCAGGTAGTCGCAGGCCTTGAGGGCGAAGGCGTCGACGGCGAAGTCCTCGTAGGCGGTGACGAAGACGACCGCGGGCGGCCGGGCGAAGCGGCCGAGGACGCGGACCAGGTCGAGGCCGTCGAGGCCCGGCATCCGGATGTCGAGGAAGACGGCCTCGACCGACTCGTCCTCCAGCAGCCGCAGGGCCTCGTCGCTGCTGCCCGCGCTGAGCACCCGGCCGACCCGCCGGTCGCCGCGCAGCAGATACGTCAGGTCCTCCAGGGCGGGCGGTTCGTCGTCGACGGCCAGGACCTGCAACGGTTTCACGATGCGCGTACTCCGTTCCGGTACTTAGGCACCCGGACGTTGACCTTCGTCCCGGCGCCGGGGGCGGTCTCCACCACCAGGCCGTACTCGTCGCCGAAGACCGTACGCAGCCGCTCGTCGACATTGCCCAGGCCGAGCGAGTCGCCGTCGTCCTCCCCGGCGAGCCGCATCCTGACCTCCTCGGGGTCCATGCCCACGCCGTCGTCCTCCACACTGATGCGGCACTCCGCGCCCGCGTCCTCGGCCCTGATGGTGATGCGCCCCGGCGTCGACTTGGGTCCGAGTCCGTGGCGTACGGCGTTCTCAACGATCGGCTGGAGGCAGAGGAACGGTACGGCCACCGGCAGCACTTCGGGCGCGATGAGCAGATCGACGCGGAGCCGGGAGCCGAACCGGGCGCGTTCCAGGCGCAGATAGCGGTCGACGGACCGCAACTCCTCGGCGAGGGTGGAGAACTGGCCGTGCCTGCGCAGGCTGTAGCGCGTCAGCTCGGCGAATTCGAGGAGCAGTTCACGGGCCTGGTCGGGGTCGGTGCGGACGAAGGAGGCTATGGCGGTCAGCGAGTTGTAGACGAAGTGCGGGGAGATCTGCGCCCGCAGCGCGCGCAGTTCGGCTTCGATCATCCGGGTGCGCGAGCGGTCCAGCTCGGCGAGTTCCAACTGCGAGATGACCCAGTGCGCGACCTCGCCCGCGGCTCTGACCAGGCCCGCCGACACCTGGCGCGCGTACACCGACAGCGCGCCGACGACCAGGCCGTCCACCACCAGCGGTACGACGACGGCGCTGCGGATCGGGCACCGGTCGTCGCCGCAGTGGATCTCCTCGGCCGGGACCACCCACGGCCGCCCGGCGTCCATCGCCTCCCGCGCGTGTTCCACGGCCTGCGCCGCGTGTCTGCGGCCCGGACCTTCCCAGGCGAGCAGTTCGCCGTCGCCGATGACGGCCAGCGCGGGTGTGCCGAGCAGCGCCCGCAGATGGCGGGCGGCGCTGCGGGCCGACTCGGGGTCGAGGCCGTTGCGCAGCGGGGGCGCGGCCAGTGACGCCGAGTGCAGGGTGGCGAAGGCGGCCCGGTCGGCGGGCGTACCGAATCCCCTGCGCCCGCGAACCAGCCAGAACAGGGCCGCCGCGGCGCCCGCGACCACCAGCGCGACCGACACCACGGTGATCACTGACCCCATGCCCCGCATTATCGCCAGGTGTGACGGCGTGAGACAGGTTCCGTTCGCAAGATTCCGTCGTGCGGGGACCGTACCGCCGGTTTCGGCCCCGCCGTCGCGCGCCGGAGCCGCCGTGCCCCCTACGCTCTGTTAATGATTGCCGAATTGCAGTGCGTGGTGCTCGACTGTTCCGATCCGGCGGAACTCGCCAGGTTCTACAAGTCGTTGCTCGGCGGTACGGTCGACCGGCCCGATCCGCGCTGGTCGTTGAGCGACGGCTGGGCGACACTGCACACCGCGGCCGGGCTGGTGCTGGCCTTCCAGCGGGTCACCGAATACCGCAGGCCGCGCTGGCCGGAGCCCGCCTCCCCGCAGCAGTTCCACCTCGACTTCGGCGTGCCCGATCTGGCCGAGGCCGAGGAGAAGGTGCTGGCCAGGGGTGCGATCCTGCTCGACGACGGCGCCGGGACCCGGAGCTGGCGCGTCTACGCGGACCCCGCGGGGCACCCCTTCTGCCTGATCAAGCACTGAGTCCCGGCTGATCGGACACCCCGTCCGCGGGTCCGAGTACGGATTCCGCGTGTCCGGCCGCTGATTCCGCGTCTCGGCGCGGATTCCGCATGTCCGGGCGGCGATTCCGCACGTCCGGGCGCCGGGCACACGCCCGGTGACACCGCATCACCCTGTGTGACAGACGCCACGCGGCGATCCGGCAGGCTTGGCCGTCGCTTTACGTGAGCCCTGCAACCGCCGTGATCGGGTAGGGGTCTGTAGTAGACGTACCGTGGTGATCAGGCGTAGCGGACGCGCCGGAACACGACCGTACGTACCGGACGTAAGTGACGCAGTGATACGAGTGGAGCACGGGCATGAGTCGGTTCAGGGGCAGCTTGGGTATCGCGCTGGTGGCCGGAGCGGTGCTCGCGGGCACGAGCGCGTGCGGCGGGAGCGGGCACGACGCCGCCTCGTCCGCTGCCGACGGGAAGGCGTCGGCGTCGGCGAAGCCGAGCGCCACGCCCTCGCCGACGAAGCCGACCCCGAAGGGGCCGCCGATGCTGCTCGACACGATCACCCCGCAGACCGGGACCACGGTCGGCGTCGCGATGCCGGTCTCGGTGCTCTTCACCAACCCGGTGGCGGCCTCGGCCCGCGCGAACATAGAGAAGCACCTCAAGATCACCACGTCCGTGCCGACCACCGGCGCCTGGCACTGGTTCAGCACCACCCGGGTCGACTTCCGGCCCCAGTCGTACTGGAAGCCGGGCACGAAGGTCACGGTCGACGCGAATCTGACCGATGTGCCCAACGGCAACGGGCGGTACGGGGTGCACGGCTACCACCACGCGTTCACCGTCGGCGACGACAACGAGGCGACCGTGTCGGTGCCGGGTCACACGATGAAGGTCACGCACAACGGACAGGTCGTGAAGACCCTGCCGATCGACGCGGGCAGCCCCACGTGGCCCTCCTGGGACGGGACGATGGCCGTCATCGACAAGGCGGAGAAGGTCCACATGACGTCCTGCAGCGTCCACATAACCTGCGACAAGAGCAATCCGGACTACTACGACCTGACCCTGCCGTGGGACGTGCACCTGACGAATTCGGGCACGTACATCCACTACTCGACCGGGGACCCGCAGCCGGGGCACAGCTTCGGTTCGCACGGCTGCGTCCACCTGTCGCTCACCGACGCCAAGTGGTTCTACAACTACGTCAAGCAGGGCGACCCGGTCACCATCACCGGCTCCCCGCGCGGCAAGGCCCCGGGTAACAACGGCTACGCCGACTTCAACCTGTCCTGGTCGCAGTGGCTCCAGGACAGCGGCACCGGGCAGATGACGACCACGACCGCCTGAGACCCGCCGCCTCCTGACCGCTGACCCCGGACCCCTGACCGCTGACCGTCCGAGGTGCGGCGTTGGCGTACCGGCGGCGCGGGACCGGCCGCCCCGGTCCCGCGCCGTCAGCTCTGCGCGGTCGGGCGGACGACGATCTCGCCGACGTCGATGTCGGCGGGCTGCTCGATCGCGAAGGCGATGGCGCGGGCGACGGCGTCCGGCGGCATCGCGATCCCTTCCACCATCTCGGTCAGCTTGGCGCGCGCTTCGGGGCGCCGCATGCCGCCCGCGAATTCGGTCCTCGTCATGCCGGGCGAGACGATCGTCACCCGCAGTTTGCCCCCCGCTTCCTGCCGCAGGCCCTCGGAGACGGCGCGCACGGCCATTTTCGTACCGGAATAGACCGACTGGCTGGGCACAATTCGGTGGGCCGCCGTGGACGCGGTGTTCACGAAATGGCCGAAGCCCTGCGCGCGGAATACCGGAAGCGCGGCGGCGATGCCGTACAGCACGCCTTTGAGATTGACGTCGACCATCTCCTCCCAGTCCTCGACGCGCAGTTCGTCGAGCGGGGAGATCGGCATCGCCCCCGCGTTGCTGACCAGCACGTCGAGCCGCCCGTAGCGCTCGGTCGCCAGGCCCACGAGCCCGGCGACGTCGGCGCGGCTGCGCACGTCGGTGCGCAGGTGGGCGACCTCGCCGCCCGCTTTCCCGATCCGTGCGGCGACCGCGGCGAGCCGGTCCGTCCCACGGGCGCCGAGCACCACTCTCGCGCCGCGTTCGGCGAGCAGCAGCGCGGTCGCCTCGCCGATTCCGCTGCTGGCTCCTGTGATCGCGACGACCTTGTCCTTGATTTCGGTCATGACTTTTCCGTCCCTGCGGGATTGAGGGGTTCGAGTGTGCGGGGGGAGTTCCGCGCACGAGGAATGTAAGAGGTCTATCACTACGGTACGGTAAGAGGGCTATCACGTCCAGCGCGCGAGGAGGCGGCCCGTGTCGGGGAACGCGCAGGGCGGCCCCCAGCGGGGCCGCTACCACCACGGCGAGCTGCGCCCCGCGCTGATCGAGGCGAGCTTCGATCTGCTGGCGGAGGCGGGGCCCGCGGCCTTCTCGGTCGCGCGGGTCGCCCGCAGGCTCGGGGTGAGCACGGCCGCGCCCTACCGGCACTTCGCCGACCGCGACCACCTCTTGGCCGCGGTCGCGACCCGCGCCGCCGAGGAACTGGCCGAGCGGTTCCGGCAGGCGGCCGACGGCGCGGGCCAGGACCCGGCCGAGCGCTTCGCGGCGACCGCGGGGGCGTACGTCCGCTACGTCGGCGCGCGCGGCGCCGGTTTCGACGTGATCTTCGCCAGGCCCCTGGTGGCGCTCCAGGACCGGGACCTCGCCGACGCGGGCCGCCGACTGGTGGACCAGCTCTTCGAGCTGGCCCAGGACGCCCTCGGTCAGGGTCCCGCCGCCGCGCTGACGCTCCTGGAGCAGCACGTGACGGCCGCCCACGGCTACGCGACGCTGCACCCCGGCGGCCTCTTCAGCCGCGTGAGCCCGCGGGAGGGGGTCGACGGCACCGCGGACCTCGCGGTGGCCACGAGCCGCGCCCTGGTGCGCGGCGCGCCCGAAGCCGCCGCCCCCGGTCCGCCCTCTCCCGGACGCCCGCACGACTGACCGCGCGGGACCGGGACCGGGCCGCGACCGGGCCGCGACGGGACCGCCGCAGCGCCGCGACAGGCCCGAGCCGGGCCGCACCGGGGCCGGCGCCGGGCCCGCTCCGGACCCCGCCGACCCGCCAGGGCCAACGCCACGTTCGGTCCTGCGGCCCGCAGGGCGTACCGTCATAGGCGGCGCGTACCGTCGTCCCAGGACGACCTGCCGTTTTCCCACGCACCAGGGCGGAGCCGTCACCAATGACGGCGACGACCGCCGCGGGCGGACCGAGGCAGCGGCGACCGCCGTCATCACCACTCACTGGGGGATCTTCATGGACTCTTCGCCTTCGCTCTTCTCCAATCCGGAGCAGACCGCCCCGCGCCCGGCCACCGTGCCCAACCCGGCGCCGGTCAACGACCCGTTCCTCGCGCCGCCGGAGGCCCCGCACGAGGAAGAGGACGAGGACGCCTCGTAACGACCGGCGCCCCCGTCCCGACCCGTCACCCGGTCACCCCGTCGTTCGGTCACTCGGTCACCCGGATCTTCGGTCACCCCGTCATTCGGTCCGCAGCGCCACCGCCGTCCGCGTCCTGGCCGCCCAGCTCGCCGGGAGCAGCGCCCCGCCCGCGGCGATGGCCAGGCCCGCCACCGCGAGCAGGGCGATCTGCGGGGCGTGGTAGACCGCGAGGTCGGCGTGCGGGATACCCGTACCGGCCGCTTCGCCCATGATCGGCGGCACATGGCCGTGCAGGGCGATACCGAGCGGCACACCCGCGAGTCCCGCGACCGCGCCGACCGAGCCCGCCGTGGTGAGCACCATGGCGACGGTCTGCCGCGGCGCCATGCCGAGCGCTTTGAACACGCCGAGGCCGAGCGCGGTGTCGAGGGCCGCGAGGTAGCGGTCGCGGTCGGTGCCCGCCGTCAGGCGCACGGAGAACGTGTCCGGTCGGAAGGCCAGTCCGACGCGGGTGAGCGTCCGTTCGTCCATTAGGACCCGCGTGCCCGAGTCGCCCGCGGAGAGCGCTTCGCCGACGATACGGACCGGCGTGCCGCGGCCGTCGTGCTCCAGGGTGACGGTGTCGCCGACCCGGACCCCGGCCGCCTTCAGGAACCGGTCGGCGACGACCGCCTCGCCCGGCGCGGTGAACCAGCGCCCTGAGACCATCTGACAAGCACCCCAGGACGAGTCGCCCTGGTACGCCACCACCGTCGTCGCCCCGGCGACGCCCGTGAAATTCGCGGCGACCGACCCGGTGCCGAGGTAGGAGCGGGTGCCCGGCTGGGCGGCCAGAATCCGGCCGACCGCGGCGGGATCGGCCTTCCCGGTCTGCCCGGTCTGCCCCGAGCCCGGCGCCCCGACCGCGCCCGGAGGCGGGGGCGCCTGGGTACGGACCACGACCGAACGGTGACGGCGGCGCGGTCAGCTCCCGCTGACGGTGAAGTCGGTGATGCGCTGGGCGCCGTCGGGTGTGCCGGGGGCGGCGCTGGTCAGGTCGAGGCGCAGCCGCGGGGTGCGGACGGCGGGGAAGGTGATGACCGTCGGCGCGCCGCTCGCCGTCGCCCAGGTGATCGCCGGGTTCTTGACGGGCACGTAGCGGTCGCCGTTCCAGTAGGAGAGCGTGACGGCGCCGGGCAGCGAGTGGGTGGCGTCGACGGTGAAGGTGACCGAGAGGGTGTCGATCCGCTGCGGCGCGGCCCAGGCGACCGAGACCCAGTCGGCGGGGCGGGCGCCGCGGAAGGCGGGCAGCAGGGCGGTGGCGCTCTTGTTGAAGGCGTTGGACCAGCCGGTCGCGGGGTTGCCGTCGAGCATCGCCGCGGGCAGCGCGTTGCCCGCGCCGGAGTAACTGGCGTCCGCCAGCGGGTAGCTGACGGGCCCTGGGCCCGGGTCGGGTGAGAAGCGGACCGGGGGCGTGGTGGCGACGGGTCCCGACGCGCGGCCGGTCCGTATCGAGGTGGACGCGGGGTGCAGCCCCGGCGCGCTCGCGGTCAGGGTGAGGCGGCCCGCCTCGGTGCCCGAGCGGACGATGGCGAGTGCCTTGCCGTGGAAGGCGGTTCTGGTGGTGGCCTGGTAGCGCTCGGCGCTCTCCTGCTGTCCGTTGTCGACTCCGGCCAGGGAGCCGCCGGTGGCCTTGAAGGTGATCAGGTGGCCGGCGCCGGGGACGACGGTGCCGTGCGCGTCGATCACCTCGGCGGTGACGAAGGCCAGGCGATCGCCGTCGGCGGTCAGGGAGTCGCGGTCCGGCGTCAGGCGCAGGCCGCGCGGCTCGCCCGCGGTGCGCAGCACGTCGGTTGCGACCGTCCTGCCGTTCTTCCGGGCGACGGCCTTCAACTCACCGGGTGCGAAGGGGACTTTCCAGGTCAGGTGGAGCTTGCCCGCGCTGCCGTTGGGGCTGGTGTAGCTGCCGGGGTACGGGCCGCCGGTGACCGTCTTGTCGTCGCCGGTCGCCTCGGTGGTCTCCAGATACGTCCGCCCGTCGACGGTCTTCTTGGTGTCGAAGCGCCGCACCCCGAGCGAGCGGCCGTTGAGATACAGCTCGACGGTGTCCGCGTTGGCGTACGCCCAGACCTCGACGGTCTCGCCCGGCGCGTGGTCGGTCCAGTCCATGGGCACCAGGTGGACCATCGGCTCGCTCGTCCACTGGCTGCGGAAGAGGTGGTACATGTCCTTGGGGAAGCCCGCGGTGTCGACGGCGCCGAAGAAGGACGCCTTCACCGGGAAGACGCCGTAGGGCGTGGGTTCGCCGATGTAGTCGGTGCCCGACCAGAGGAATTCGCCGGCGAAGAAGGCGCGGTCGCGGTCCTTCTTCAGGCCGTACTCGCCGCTCATCGTCCAGGACGCGAGGTTGTTGTCGTAGCTGGAGGTGGCGCGCTTGCCCGGGGTGTGGTTCTCGCCGGTGTTGAGGTGTTCCGGCTCCTGGTAGGCGCCGCGGGTCGAGGTCTCGGACGACGACTCGGACTCGAAGAGGAACAGGTGCGGGTAGCGGGCGTGCAGGGCGTCCACGGAGGCCGCGGTGTTGTAGTTGAGGCCGAGGCCGTCGAGTTTGGCGAGCATGAGGTCGGCGGCGGAGCCGACCGCGGGCAGGCCGCGGTATTTGTCGGAGCCGATGACGACCGGACGGCTGGTGTCGCGCGCGCGGACCGCGGTGATCAGCCCGTCGGCCATGCCGAGGCCCGCGGTGCTGGTGGAGTCGGGGATCTCGTTGCCGATCGACCACAGGATGACGGCGGGCGAGTTGCGGGCCGCGTCGACCATCTCGGTGATGTCGGCGGCGCTGTGGGCGTCGAAGAACCGGCCGTAGTCGTAGGTGTTCTTGCCGCTGCGCCAGCAGTCGAACGCCTCGACCATCATGACGATGCCCAGTTCCTCGCAGACCTGGACGATCTCCGGCGACGGCGGATTGTGCGAGGTCCTGAAGGCGTTGACGCCCATCGACCGCATGATCGTCATCTGGCGGCGCACCGCGTCGATGTGGACGGCGGCGCCGAGCGCGCCCTGGTCGTGGTGCAGGTCGACGCCCTTGAGCTTGGCGTACCGCCCGTTGACGAACAGCCCGCGGTCGGGGTCGATCGTGACGTGGCGGATGCCGAAGCCGGTGGTGTACGTGTCCACCGTCCGTCCGTTGACGCGGACTTCGGTCAGCAGGGAGTACCGGTGTTCCGGGGTGTCGAACGACCAGAGGTCGGGGCGGTCCACGCGCAGTTCGGCGGTGACGTCCCGCGCTCCGCCCGCGCCGGGCAGCGTCAGCGGTGAACTGGCCTTCGCCACCTGGCGGCCGCGCCGGTCGAGGACGGTGTTGACGACGGTGGCGGAGGCCGCCGCGCCCGACTCGTTGACGACCGAGACCTGCGCGCGGACGGTGGCGTAGCCCTTGCCGTGCGAGGCGGCGAGGGTGTCGGCGAGTCCCGGCGTCGTCACATGGGTGCCCCAGCGCGCGACATGCACGGGGTCGGTGATGACCAGGCGGGCGTTGCGGTAGATGCCGCTGCCGGAGTACCAGCGGCTGCTGGGGAGTTGGTTGCGGACCTCGACGGCGATGACGTTGGGGGTGCGGCCGTCGGTGTGCAGCAGGTCGGTGAGGTCGAGGGCGAACCCTGTGTAGCCGTAGGGGTGGTTGCCGACGAGTGTGCCGTTGCAGTAGACGTTGCTGTCCATGTAGACGCCGTCGAACTCGACCGAGACACGGCGTCCCGCGACCGAGGGCGGCAGGGTGAACGCCTTGCGGTACCAGCCGAGTCCGCCGGGCAGATAGCCGGTGCCGCCCGAGGTGCCGTTGGCGGTGGTCGGGGTCTGCTCGATGCTCCAGTCGTGCGGGACGCGGACGGTGCGCCAGCGGTAGTCGTCGTAGCCGGGCTGTGCGGCGTCGGCGTAGGCGCCGGTCGGGTCGGTGATGCCGCCCGGGTTGACGAGGGCGAAACGCCACCCGTCGGCGAGGTCGACCGTCCGCGGAATGGTGGTTCCTGTTGATCCGGAACGGGCGCTCGCGACTGCGGTGAGACCGGGGAGCGAGGGTACGGCGACGGCCCCCGCCGCCCCCGCGATCAGGAACGACCTGCGATCGACCGGCATGGTGGATCCCTCCTCATTGAGGTACGCGCATTCCGGCGCCCTCGACCGAGCGTCGGCAACTCACGGGCGAACAACCGGCATTGAACAGAATCAACCAATCGCACACGGATTCTTGCAGGGCCGCACCGCCGGGGGTCAAGGGTCGCGTCACCGCCGGTTCGGCCGGCACAGAAATCGCTGTCGCACACCTTGTCGTGGCACCGCCACACGCCGTATGAATCTATCCATGCATCTTGAAACGTTTCGATCGCATACCAGGAGAACACCGTGAAGCGGCCGGTCCGGACGACCGCCGCTCGCGTCGCCCCCCGGCGCCGCTCGGCGCTCCTCGCGGTGACCGCGGCCGTCGCGGCCCTGCTTCCCGCCGTCGGCTCGGTGACGCCCGCCCAGGCGTCGTCCGGGCACCTCGGCGCACTCGCGCCGACGTCCTTGCAGGTGGACGGGGAGTCCTCGGACGCGGTCGTCGGCGGTCAGCGCCCCACGTTGTCGTGGGTGGTGAACGACTCGCGGCGTGCCGAGGCGCAGACGGCGTATCAGGTCGTGGTCGAGGCGGCGGCCGTCGGGAAGGGCGGCCACGCGCATCAGGTGTGGGATTCGGGCCGCGTCCGTTCGGCCGACTCGGTGAATCGTTCTTATGGTGGTCCCGCGCTGGCGAGCAACACCACCTACACCTGGTCGGTGCGCACCTGGGACCGGGCGGGCGACCGCTCCCCCTGGTCGGCCCCCGCGCACTTCGACACCGCGCTGTTCTCCGCGTCCGACTGGTCCGCGTCCTGGCTGCGGGTCGCCGACGGCGCGCTGGTGCGCGGCGGCGTCGACCTCCCCAAGTCCGTCGCCCGCGCCCGGCTGTACTTCGGCGCGCAGGGCATCGTGGAACCGCACGTCAACGGCGCCGTGGCCGAACCCGGCCAGGTGCTCAACTCGACGGTGACCGACTACACCAAGCGCGTGCTCTACCGCGACTTCGACGTCACCCGGCAACTGGTGCGCGGACACAACGCGTTGGCCTTCATGGCGGGCAAGGGACAGTTCTCCGGGGAGCCGACCTTCGTCGCGCAGCTCAACGTCACCTACACCGACGGCACCTCCGCAACATTCGGCACCGGACCGGCCTGGCGCACCACCGCGGGGCCGGTGACCGGCGACGACTTCTACCTCGGCGAGACGTACGACGCCCGTCGGGCCGTGACCGGCTGGGACACCGCGGGCTTCGACGACAGCGCGTGGAAGGCCGTCGTGGCGGTCGCCGCCGCGACGCACCCGCAGAGCCTCGCGCAGGGCAGGCCGGTGACCTCGCGGGACACGACCTCCTGCTGCGGCTGGTCGCCCGCCGCCCTCACCGACGGCGTCGACGGCTCGACGGACGCCTCCCAGGGCTACCACTCGGCCGTGGCGACGACCGCGGACGACGCCAAGTGGGTGCAGGTCGACCTCGGTTCCGCGCAGCCGCTCTCGGGCGTCAGACTCTTCCCCGCCCGGCCGACCAACGACCCGGCGGGCGACCTGCCCGGCGCCGGATTCCCGGTCCGCTACCGCGTCGAGGCAGGTGACGACCCGACCTTCGCCACCGCGACGACCCTCGTGGACCGTACCGGCGCCGACCAGCCCAACCCCGGTACGGCGTCGGTTTCGATACCGGCCGAGGTGACGGCCCGTTATGTGCGCGTCACGGCCACCAAGCTGTACTGCAACGGCTCCGGGTGCAATCTCCGGCTCGCCGAACTCGGCGTGTACGGCGCCCGCCCGGCCACCGTCTTCAGCGCGCTGACCCGGCTCCAGGCCGACACGACGCCTCCGACGCGTATCGTCGAAACCCTCAAGCCGGTGGCCGTCACGCACCCGGTGGCCGGGTCGCAGGTGTACGACTTCGGGCAGAACATCGTCGGCTGGGTGACGATCAGGGCAAGCGCCCCGTCCGGCACCACCGTTGACATCAAGAAGGGCGAGATCCTCGCCTCGGACGGCCAGGTCACCACGTCCAACATCAGCTTCGGCGACGGCGATCCGGTCCGGCAGACCGAGCATTACACCTTCGCGGGCAAGGGCGCCGAGACCTACGCCCCGCACTTCAACTACTCCGGCTTCCGGTACGCCCAGCTCACCGGCGTGCCCGCGGGCACCGCCGTCACCGTCACCGCGCAAGAAGTGCACTCCGACGTCGCCACAACCGGACAGTTCGACACGTCGAACAAGGTGCTGAACAGCATTCAGACCGCCCTCGTGCAGACCCAGTTGAACAACCTCCAGTCGATTCCGCTGGACTGCCCGACGCGAGAGAAGCACGGCTGGCTCGGCGACGCGGGCGACACCGACGTCGAGGCGATGAGCAACTTCGACATGCGGGCGTTCTACGACCAGTGGGCGCAGACCGTCGTCACCAGCGCCCACCCCGACGGCAGCCTGCCCTCGGTCGCGCCCACCCAGGGCGCCACCGACTGGTTCACCGACCCCGCGTGGGGCTCGGCCTACCCGCAGATCATCTGGGACTCCTACACGCAGTACGGCGACGCGGGCCTGGTGCGCGCCAATTACGCGCAGGTCAAGAGCTGGGTCGACTACCTCGGCACGATCAGCGACAGCGACCACGTCGTCACCGACGCGCCCGGCTCCTGGGGCGACGACTGGGTGGCGACGGTCAGCACCCCGCACGTCTTCTTCCAGACCGGCTACTACTACCTGGACGCCACACTGCTGGCGAAGATGGCCACGGTCGTCGGCGACACCGCGGACGCCAGGCGCTACACCGACCTGGCGCGGCAGATCGGGGCGGGCTTCACCAAGCGGTTCCTCGACGCCGACACCGGTGTGTGGAGCACCGGCACCCAACTGGCCTACGCCATGCCCCTGGTGCTCGGTCTGGTCCCGGCCGCTCAGCAGAAGGCGACCGTCGACCGGCTCGTCCAGGACATCGCCAAGCACGGAAATCACGTGACGACCGGCTTCGTCGGCACGTCCTTCGTCTACCAGGCGCTCGGCATGTCCGGCCGCAACGACGTGGCGCTGGCCGTCGCGGAGCGCACCGACTTCCCGAGCTTCGGCTACATGGTGGCCAACGGCCCCGGCACGATCTGGGAGAAGTGGCCGAACTCCTCGGCGGCGGACGGCACCTCGTCCAAGGACCACATCGGTCTCGCCGGTTCGATCGGCCAGTGGTACTACCAGCAGCTCGGCGGCATCCAGCCGGACACGGGACCGGCGGGCGCCGCGTACCGCGCCTTCACCCTCGCGCCCAGCGTGGTCGGCGACCTCACCCGGGTCTCCGCGCGGCAGCGGACCGCGCGCGGCACGGTCGTCAGCGCCTGGCAGCGCGACGGGTCCACGCTGACCTACCACGCGGTGGTGCCGGTCGGCTCGACCGCGACCATCAAGGTGCCGCTGCTCGGCGGCGCCCGGTCGACGGTGACCGAGAGCGGCCGGACGATCTTCGCGGACGGCCGCCGCGGCCGGAGCGACCCCGGCCTGAGCGTGGGCACGGCGGACGGCACGACGCTCACCGTGACCGCCGGGTCCGGTGACTACACCTTCACCGTCCGCCCGCCGCGGACCCCGTACACCCAGGTGTCGGTCTCCGCGGGCGCGCCCGCGCCCGCACTGGTCAAGGGGAACGGCGGTACGACGATCGGCGCGGTGGTCGAGGGCCACTCGACCGCGCCCGGCGCCACGGCGGCGGTCGGCGCCGACGTCCCCGCGGGCTGGACCGTGACGTCCACGCCCGCCCGCGTCCCGCTGACACCGGCGTCCACCGCGACCTTGGCGAACGTCGAGGTCACACCGCCGAGCGGGACGAGGAGCGGTACGTATCCGGTCACCGTGACCGTACGGTCGTCCGACGGTACGACGGCCAAGGCCGCCATCGAGGTGCTGGTCCTCGGCAGTTGGCCGCAGGGCACCACGGCCGCCGCCTCCAGCGAACACGCGCCGAACGTCGTGGACGGCGCGACCCGTACGTACACCGCGGGCAATGCCGTCGACGGTGATCTGAGCACCTTCTGGAACGACGACACCGACTCCCGGTACCCCGACACCCTGACCGTCACCGCGCCCGCCCCGACCACGCTGAACGGCGTGGGCTTCGCCTCGCACAGCGACGGCGTCCCGACCGCCTTCACCGTCCAGACCTGGGACGGCGCGGCGTGGGTGACACAGGCCGACCTCACCGGCAACACCGACCAGTACCGCTGGATCCCCTTCGCGGGCTCCGTCACCACCACACGGGTCCGCGTCGTGGTGACAGCGGCGCAGAACAGCTTCACCCGGATCGTGGAGCTGACCCCCTAGGACCGCCGTCCCAGGGCGCCTCACACGGGCGGCCCGGCTGTTCGTACCCGTTCGGCTCACCGGGTGCGGAACAGACGGGCCGCCCGTTCCGCTTGCATGGGTGATGGACCGCGCCCGGCCGACCGGGCGGGCGCGCGGCGCGCATCGAGGAAGGGCTCACATGGGACAGCACGACCGGCTGGGCAGGATCGGGATCTGGAGCGGCGCCTGGACGGCGGCGGTGAACGGCGCCGGAGTGACGTACACCGGCGCGTACGACGAGGCCGCCGCCGAGGTCGAGGCGCTGGGGTACGGCGCTGTCTGGCTCGGCGGGAGTCCCGGCGTCGCCGTCGCGGAGCCGCTGCTGAAGGCCACCACCCGGCTGACCGTGGCGACCGGCATCCTCAACATCTGGAACGACGAGGCGGCGGACGTCGCCTCGCAGTGGGCGGCGGTGGAGCGTACGCATCCGGGCCGGTTCCTGCTCGGGCTCGGCGTCAGCCACGGCCCGCTGGTCAAGCGCTACGCGCGGCCGTACTCCGCCATGGTCGACTACCTGGCGGCGCTGGACGCGGCGCCGGAGCCGGTGCCCGCCGGGCGGCGGGTGCTGGCGGCGCTCGGCCCGAAGATGCTGGAGCTGTCCCGTGACCGTGCGGGCGGCGCGCACCCGTATCTGGTCACCCCCGAGCACACCGCGAAGGCGCGCGCGGTCCTCGGTGCGGGGCCGCTGCTCGCGCCAGAGGTCAAGGTCGTGCTGGACACGGATCTGGAGTCGGGGCGTGCCAAGGCCAGGGACCATCTGAAGCTGTACCTGGCGCTGCCCAACTACACGAGCAATCTGCTGCGTTCGGGCTTCACCGAGGAGGACCTGGCGGGCGGTGGCAGCGACCGGCTGGTGGACGCGGTCTTCGCCGTGGGCGACGAGAGCGTCATCGCGGCGCGGGCGGCGGAGTTCCTCGCCGCGGGCGCCGACCACCTCGCGGTCCAGGTGGTCACCGGCGATCCGGCGCGGCCGTTGCCGCTGGCGGAGTGGCGCAGGCTCGCTCCGGTGCTGATCGAGGGCTGAGTCTCCGCTTCTTCGCGCGGAGTTGACCGGGACGCCCGCCCGCCGCGGACGGGCGCCCCGGATTCCCGCGGGATCAACGGCCTTGCAGCGCCTTGACGTTGTTGCCGAAGGTCCAGTTCTTCGAGCCGTCCCAGTTGAGCGACCAGGTCATCAGGCCCTTGAGTGCGCCGCTGTAGCTGTTCCACGCCTGGGAGACCAGACCGGTCGTCATGTAGCCGCCGCCCGCGCCGGGTTGGGCCGGAAGACCGGGGACCTGCTTGTCGTACGGGACGCGGATGGTGGCGCCCTGGACGACGAGCCCCTTGTTGAGGCAGGTGGTCTGCGCGGTGAAGCCGGCCACCGTTCCGGCCTGGTAGGAGTCGCCGGAGCAGCCGTACATGCTGCCGTTGTAGTACTGCATGTTGAGCCACCAGAGCTTGCCGTTGTCGGCGTACTTCTTCACGATCGGCAGGTAGGCGCCCCAGATCGAGCCGTAGGTGATGCTGCCGCCGGTGACGTACGCCGTCTCGGGGGCCATCGTCAGGCCGAAGCCCGCGGGCATCCGGGACAGGACGCCGTCGATGATCCGCTCCAGGTTGGCCTGCGAGGCGGAGAGGGTGTTGATGTTGCCGCTGCCGACCAGGCCGGTCTCGATGTCGATGTCGATGCCGTCGAAGTTGTACTTCTGGAGGATCGGCACGACGGTGGCGACGAAGCGGTCGGCGACCGCGCTCGAGCTGAGGTCGATGCCGGCCGCGGCCCCGCCGATGGACATCAGGATCGTGGCGCCCGCCGCCTTGGCCTGGCACATCTCGGCCGGGGTGGCGACCTTGACGCCGGTGTCCATGCCGTCCTGCCACAGCACGGTGCCGTCGGACTGGATGACGGGGAAGGCCGCGTTGATCACGTTGTAGCCGTGGGCGGCGATCCGGCTGTCGGTGATGGGGATCCAACCGAGGCCGGGGTGCACGCCGTTGGCGGCGCCGTCCCAGTTCTCCCAGTACCCCTGGAGCACCTTGCCCGAGGGCCGTGCCTTGGTCGCGCAAGTGTCGGCCGCGGCCGACGCCGGTTGTGCCGCGTGGGTCGCCGCGGCGACCGGAATCTGCGCCAGGAAGGCCATGGCGAGGCCGACTCCCAGCAGACGCACCCTCCGACCGATCATGTCGTACTCCTCGTGGTGTCGTCGCGCACTCACAGGCCGTAGTGGACCGGATCGTAAAGTGGTCTGAACCACTCGTCAATAGGTCTGGACCAAGCCCGTGGTGCGGCGACGACAGTGACGGGGGATACGGAAGGGTCAGCCGGTGGTCGGACGGAAGGCGTAGGCGGTGGTGGAGACCGCGCACACGCTCGGCGAGATGATCTCGACCCGCAGCACCTTCGCGTTCGCGTCGTAGTCGACGCCCTCGGTCTCGAAGCCGCCCGAGCAGACGCTGACGCGCGGCACCTGGAAGAGGGTGGCGACCCGGCCGGTGACGGGCGTGCCGTCGAGCGCGTGCGGCAGGTCGACCTGGAAGACGTCCTTGGCGTCGTTGTCGGAGACGCAGACCAGCCGGGTCGCGGAGACGAAGTCGCAGCCCTGGACGTCCGTGACGGCCTTGTCGAGGCTGATCTGTCCGGCCTGCGCGAGGGTGCCGCCGGTGGCCGGGGTGGCGGGGTTGGTCAGCGGGGCGGGGAAGACCTGGAGCCGGTTGACCGTGCCCCACTCCCCCTCGACCAGCCACCGCGCGTCCGGCGAGACGGTCGCGAAGGAGTTGTTGAGCAACTCGCCCTGGTCCAGCGGGTGCACGTAGTCGTAGCTGTGCCCGTCGGGCGTGGTGACCTCGAACATCTTAGAGGTGGCGCTGTCGCCGCCCTGGTAGGCGTCGAAGACGTAGCCGTTGACGATGTCCGGGTCTCCGACGTGGTTCCAGCCCGCGATGCGCAGCCGCAGCGGGATCGAGCCGAGGCCGCGGGTGAGGACCGAGCCGTCGGCTCGGGTGGCGATGCCCTCGCCCGCGGTGAGCGTGCTGTACACCGTGTTGCCTGCGGCCACCCACCCGCCGGGCGAGTCGGCGTGCGCGGTGGAGGTGCCCACGGCGGTCAGGGCCGCGGTGGCGAGCAGCAGGGCGGCGGCGCGGCTACGGAGTGCGCGTGCGGTCAACGGAACCCCCGGTGTGGACGGTGGGGGGCCGCCCGCGGCACGGGGCAGCCCTGTGACAGCAGTGACCCTAGGGCCTGACGGGCCGACGCCACCACAGCGCGTGGGCCAACTCGGCCTGAACGGGCGGCGATCGGTTCGTTCGCGCCGGACATGGGTGCGGGGCGGGCGGGGCCGGTCGTGCCGGTCCTCGCCCGCCCCGCGCTCTCCGCGGTGGGCTGCCGGGGTCAGGCGGTCGCCACGGAGAAGATGTGCATGTCACCGCCGTTCGTGCTGGACGGCAGCGTCACACTGGCCAGTTGCTTGCCCGCCTGGAGCGCGATCGGCGCGGTGGAGAAGATCTCGGTGCCCACCGGGTCCTTTCCGCCGCCCTGGACGTCGCGGTACGCGGTGTGCACCGCCACGACGTTGCCGTACGAGGGCTGCTGGGAGCCGCCGCCGAGCGTCCAGTCGCTGAAGCCGATGTCGGCCTTCTGAGTCGTGCCGTCGGTGTACGTCAGCGTCACCGTGCCGGTGGTCTGGCCCTCGCTGGCGCTGCCGAGCAGGCTCAACTTGGTAGCACCGGCTGCGGACTTGGAGACGTCGAGCACTTGGTCGCCGCCGCCCACCACGATGTTGTCGGGCGCGCCGGGCGCCACCTGGGGCCAGGTGAAGTCGAAGCCCCCGGAGGACACCGTGCCGCCGGGCGCGGCACCGGCCGCGGCGAGCGCCGCCGCCGAGTAACTCCAGCCCTCGCCGTCGAAGTTGGCGGACGGATTCGTGTCGTCGGCGGAGATGCCGTTGTTGTTGACGTACCAGGTGAGGGTGCCGCGTACGCCGACCGTCACCGACAGCGAGGCCGCCGGGGCGGTGCCGCCGTGCGCGGAGCCGAGCGTGATCGGGACCGTGTAGACCCCGGCCTTGGTGTCGGCGGCCACCGACACGGAGAACTTCGCGCTGGTGGCGCCGCCCTTCGGGACGGTCACCGTGCCGGACGCGGGCTTGAGCGTGATACCCGCGGGCGGCTTCGCGGTCCAGCGGACGTCGACCTTCTTGTCCTGGATCGTGGACAGCTTGACGGCGGCGTCCGCGGAGCCGCCGGGCTCGATCTTCACCTGGCCGGGGTCGGTTGAGGCGAAGAACGGGGCCTCACCGTCGCGGAAGGACGGCGGCGCGTTCTTGGCCGCGCTCCCCCACGTGGTGTTCGCGGTGCCGCCCAGGGTGTAGTCCAGGGTGCCGCCGCGGGTGACGAACGAGGCGGGGACCCACGGCTGGTCGGACTTCTTGCCGTTGACGCGCAGGCCCTGGATGTAGATGTTCTCGGCCGACGCCCGCGGGGCGTTGACCGTGATCGTCTTCCCGAGCCCGGTGTGGATCACCGCGCGCGGGAAGACCGGGCTGGAGAGCACCAGGTCGGCGCGGCTGGGCACCTGCGGGTACATGCCGAGCGCGGAGAAGACGTACCAGGACGACATCGTGCCCGCGTCGTCGTTGCCGGGGATGCCGCCGGGCGCGTTGGTCCACAGGCCGTCGGTCTCGGCGCGCACGGTCTCCTGGGTCTTGTACGGGGCGCCCAGGTAGTCGTACACGTACGGCGCGTTGATGTCGGGCTCGTTGGTGGCGTCGTAGCGCGTGTCGTCCTTCGCGGAGAAGTCGAAGGTGCCGTCCGGGTTCCGGAAGAAGGCGTCGAGGCGGGAGATCGCGGTCGCGTTGCCGCCCATGGCCTTGGCCAGTCCGGCGATGTCGGAGTAGACCATCCATGTGTAGCGGGCGCTGCTGCCCTCGACGAAGCCGCTGCCGGTCGCGGGGTTGAAGGTGGCTCCCACCCACGACCCGTCGGACTTGCGGTCGCGCATGTAGCCGCCCTGCGCGGTCGCGTTCGGATCGAAGACGTTGGTCCAGTTGCCGCTGCGGTCGAGGAACTTCCGCTGGTTCTTTCGGTCGCCGACCTGTCCCGCCAGCTCCGCGAGACCGAAGTCCGCGGCGGCGTCCTCCAGGGTCTCGGCGGCGCCTCCCCAGCAGTGGCAGTTGTCGGACGGCACGTAACCGAGCGTCAGGTACTTGTCCAACGCCGGTCGCTGGCCCACGCATTCGACGTTGCAGCCGGAGCTGTCGGAGTCGTTGGCGGTCGGCACGGTGGCCGCCTTCACCAGCGAGGCGAGGGCGCCCCTGACGTCGAAGTCCCGGCCGCCGAAGGCGTAGATGCCCGCGAGCGCCGCGTCGGACGGGTCGCCGGACATGATGCTGGTCTTGCCGTTCTCCAGCAGCCAGCGGTCCCATTCGCCGTCGCGCTGCTGGGCATAGTTGAACAGCGACTGCGCGTAGTCACTGCCGACTCTCGGCTGAAGCAGCGTCAGCAACTGCACCTGCGCCCGGTACTGGTCCCAGCCGGAGAAGGTGCCGTACTGCTCGTGCTGTCCCCTGGCCAGCGAGTGGGTCTTGCGGTCGCCGCCCAGATACTGGCCGTTGACGTCGCTGGTGAGGGTCGGCTCCAGCATCGAGTGGTAGAGCGCGGTGTAGAAGGTGGTGTTCTGGTCGGCGGAGCCGCCGGACACCTGGATCTTGCGCAGCGCGGTGTTCCACGCGGCGGTGGCCTTCGACCTGATCGAGTCGAAGCCGGCGCGCTGCGGGTTCTCCGCCGTCAGGTTGGCCTCGGCGTTGCGCGCGCTCACGTATGAGATCGCGACCTTGGCCTGCACCTGCTTGGTGCCGGACGCGAAGGTCACATACGCGCCCGAGCCCTTGCCCGCGGTCGCGTTGCCGCTGGAGTTGTAGCCGGTGCCGCCGCTGGCCGACGTGGAGCCGGGCGTCAGGGTGCCGTCGGTCCAGGTGCCGACCTTGGCGAAGGGCTGGTCGAAGTGGGCCGTGAAGTAGAGGGTGTAGACGTCGTGCCGGTTGTTCGCGCTCTGCGGTCCGCAGAAGTTGCCCGCGCTGACCGAGCCGGTCACGGTACGGGCCGCCGCGTTCACGGTGACGTCCGCCGCGGCGCTGCCGCTCTCGGAGTTGGATGTACGGAACAGCACGCTGGCGGGCTTGTCGGCCGGGAAGCCGAACTGGCCGGTGCCGGTGCGCTCGGTGGTGGTCAGCCGCGCGCTGGCCCCGCTGTCCAGGCCGACCTGGTAATAGCCCGGCTGCGCCGTCTCGTTGGCGTGCGAGAAGGTCGAGGCGTACTTCGCGTCCTTGGTGTCGGCGCTCGGCGAGGAGTCGACGTCGCCCACGTACGGCATGATCGGTATGTCGCCGTTGGCGCCGGAACAGCCCACGCCGTTGAGGTGGGTCAGGCTGAAGCCGCGGATCTTCGTCGCGTCGTACCGGTATCCGCCGGGGGCGGGTGTCGAGAACTGGTTGCCCGTCGAATTCTGCGGGCTCCACGCCAGCATGCCGAACGGCAGCACGGCGCCGGGGTAGGTGTTGCCGGCGTTCGAGGAGCCGATCAGGGGGTTGACGTACGAGGCCGGGTCGGCGTCATGCCCCCCGGAGGCGCCCGGACTCGCGGTGGCGGGTCCGGCGCCGAGGCCCAGGCCGATGCCGAGGACCGCCGTCGCCACCGCGGCCACGGCGCGCACGCCGCGACCCTTCCACCGCCTTCTGTCCACGGGTCGCACTGATCTGTCCGACACGGTTCCCGCCCTTCGTGTGTATCGCTTACGACAACGTTGTCAAACGATCAACTGTAGATGTTCCTCCCGGGGTTGGAGGGTGTCAAGAGTTGTCAGGTACCCGCGGGCGGGGTGGGGTGGCGGCCCGGAGCGGGGTGGGGCGGCGGCCCGGCGGGGGGTGGAGTGCCGGCTCGGCGGGAGGCGGAGTCGCGGCGTCGGGGCGGTGTCACGTACGGCTCGCGGCGGGCGCGCGGGCGGCGGTGTTCGGGCAAGCGGGTGAACACAGCGGGGGGCCGTGACGTCGATCGGGTAACTTTGCCCTGCGCGCCTGCCGCGTGGGCCGCGGGCTGGGATCGGGAGCCGCCCTCCCACAGGCCGGGCGACTTTCGCCGGGGCCTGGTCGGCACTGACCGGCACGGTCCGG
Source organism: Streptomyces sp. NPDC093221 (assembly GCF_044753885.1). Lineage (NCBI taxonomy): Bacteria > Bacillati > Actinomycetota > Actinomycetes > Kitasatosporales > Streptomycetaceae > Streptomyces > Streptomyces sp. NPDC093221. The sequence goes on from NZ_JBIVOA010000003.1 coordinate 375,117, forward strand.
GCACTGACCGACGCCGTCCGGCAGCGTCCGACGCCGTCCGAGAAGGGACTTGATGGACACCACCGCCGCCGTCGACCGCTTCGAACTGCCCGCCAGCGCCCGCGCCGTGCTGCGCGCGCTGGCCACCGACGGCCCGGCGACCCGGCCGCAGCTCAGCACCGCGCTCGCGCTGTCCCGGCCCACGATGTCGGTGGCCATGGCGGAGCTGTCACGGCTCGGGCTGGTCGAGGGGCAGGGCAGTTCACGCGGCGCCACCGGGCGCAGCGCCGTCCTCTACTCGCTCGCGCCGACCGCCGGGCACGTCCTCGGCGTCGAGATCGGCGCCACCGTGGTCCGGGCGGCGGCGTACACCCTCGACGGGCAGGAGATCTGCACCGCCGAGGTGCGGCTGCCCTCCGACCAGCCGACGGTCACACCGGAGGCGGCGGACGCGGCGGCGGGGGTGGTGCGTACGGTGCGCGAGGAGGTCGGGGCGCGGTACGGGCCGCTGCGCGAGGTGGTGGTCGCGGCGCCGACGCTGCCGAATGTGGGGGCTTCCGGTGCGGGACGCGGAGGCGGTGGCCTTCAGCCGGACGGCACGGTACGGATCACCGACGCGCTCGCCGTGCCCGACGGCGTGCCGGTCACCGTCGAGAACAACGTCAACTGCGCCGCCGTCGCCGAGCACCGCTTCGGTGTCGCCCGCCACCAGCAGATGTTCGCCTACATCCAGGTCGGCGTGAAGATCGGCGTCGGCATCGTGCTCGACGGACGCCTGATGCAGGGTGCGAACGGCGCCGCCGGTGAGGCCGCCATGCTGCCCTTCCCCTGGTCGGAGTCCCAACAGCCCCGGCGCGCCGGGCTCGAGCACTTCCTCGGCTCCGACGCCCTGATGGAACGCTGCCGCGCCGCCTGGCCCGCCTCCGGCGGCGGGCCCGTGCCGCTGGACGCCAAGGCCCTCTTCGCGTCCGCCGCCTCCGGCCACGCCGCCGCCCGCCGCGTCGTCGACGAACACGCCGCCGCCATCGGCCGCCTCGTCGCCGCCGTCGTCGCCCTGCTCGACCCCGGCCTCGTCGTCCTCGGCGGCGGCGTGGGCCAGAACCAGCTGGTCCTCCTGGAGGTCCGCCGCACCGTCCACGAACTGACCTGGCCCACCGACATCACCATCGGCGGCCTCGCCGACCGCGCCACCCTCCTCGGCGCCGTCCACGTCGCCCTGACCCGCGCCCTGGACTCGATGACCTAGGGCCTGTCCGGCGGATCATGGGCGGTCCAGGCGGCGCCTGGCGCGTGCGAGCGCAAGGCGCCGGGATGGCCTCATAGCGGAGCTATTCGGGTATTCCGGCAACGCGGCGGGCGTGCGTGCCAGGGGTCGAAGGGGCCGTTCGTGATCCGCCGGACAGGCCCTAGGGCCTCCGCAAGGTCCCGTCCGGCTGGTGGGTCAGACGATCAGGACTCTGCGGCCGCGGGTGTGGCCAGCCTGGCTGTCGGCGTGGGCCGCGGCGGCCTCGGCGAGGGGGTAGGAGGTGTCGACGGGGATGCGGAGCGCGCGGCGGGTGATGAGGGCGGCGGCCTCGGCGAGGGCGGCGGGGACGCTGCCCGCGGTGCCGGAGAAGCGGACGCCATGGTCGGGGGCGGTGAGGTCGGCGATGGAGACGACCTTGCGGGGGTCGCCGGTGAGGGCGACGAGTTCGGGGACGACGCCGGAGCCCGCGAGGTCGAGCGCGGCGTGGACGGGGCCGAGGGCGCGGACCCGGTCGGTCCAGCCGTCGCCGTAGGTCGTGGCGAGGGCGCCGAGTTCGCGGAGGTAGTCCTGGTTGGCGGGCCCCGCGGTGCCGATGACGGTGACGCCGCGGTCGCGGGCGATCTGGAGGACGGCTGATCCGACGCCCCCGGAGGCGCCGCTGACCAGCAGGGTCTGTCCCGGCTCGACGCCGACCTCGCGGAGGATCCGCAGCGCGGTCTCGACCACGGAGGGGTATCCGGCCGCCTCTTCGAAGGTCAGCCCTTCGGGGATCCGGGCCCAGGCCGAGAGGACCGCGAACTCGGCGTAGGTGCTGGTCCCTTCACCGAATACGTGGTCGCCGATCTCGACACCGTCGACGCCCTCGCCGATCTCGTCCACCACCCCGGCGGCGTCCAACCCGACGCCCGCGGGCAGTTGGACCGGATGGGCCTTGAGGATCTGGCCTTCGCGGACCCGCCAGTCGGCGGGGTTCACACCGGCCGCCCGTACGGCGACGCGTATCAGGCCGGGGCCCGCGTGGGGCTCCTCGGCGTCGATGAGGCGCAGGACATCGGGGCCGCCGAACTCGGCGAAGCTCACTTTCTTCATGCGACGGACCGTAACACTAACGGTTAGCGTTTTGAAACCGTTCCTGTTTCGTAGCTGATAGTGTGCAGTCATGACCGTGCCGACCGGGCGCCGTGAGCGCAAGAAGGCCGCGACCCGCCGGAAGATCGCCGACACCGCCCTGCGGCTCTTCCTGGAGCGCGGCTACGACGCGGTGGGAATCCGTGACGTGGCGGCCGAGGCCGACGTGGCCGTCACCACGCTCTTCTCGCACTTCGCCGCCAAAGAGGCGCTGGTGTTCGAGCAGGACGAGGACTTCGAGGAACGCCTCACGCGGGCGGTCACCGACCGGGCGCCGGACGAGCCGGTCGTGCCCGCGCTGCGCCGCGAGATACACGCCCTGGTACGGCACTGCACCGCGGACGGCGCCGCGCCGGTCTGGCGGATGATCGACGGGTCGCCCGCGCTGCGGAAGTACGAGGAGTCGATGCGGCTGCGGCACGCGGAGTCGGTGGCCGCGTCCCTCGTCGCCGATCCCGGACTGCCGCAGAGCGCGACGGCCTGCCGGACGCTCGCGAGGTTCGTGATCGACGCATTCTCGCTGGCCCGCGAGTCGGCCGATCCGCAGGCCGCGGTGGACGAGGTCTTCGCGATGATCGAGGCGGCCTGGGAGGCCGCCCGCCCCTCACGGCAGGCGTGAGGAACGCGAAGAACGCGGGGAACGCGACGACCGCCAGGAACGCCGGGAACGCCAGGGACGGGACGCAGCGACCCGCGGCTCAGGCAGAGAAAGCCCGCCCGCGGCTCACGGGCGGAAGGTGCGGCCCCGCACCGTCCCCTCCGCGATCCCGACGTAGACCTCCGCGACCTCGCGGACGGGGGTGCCCGCGGCGGGATCGGCGGACATGGCCCGGAGGGTCTCACTGATCCAGCCGGGGCTGACGAGGTTGAGGCGCAGCCCGCGCGGGAGTTCGCTCGCGGCGTTGCGGACGAAGCCCTCGAGGCCGCTGTTGATGAGCGCGCCCAGCGAGCCGCCCGCCATGGGCGCGGCGAAGGTGCCGCCGGTCAGGGTGATGGAGCCGCCGTCGCGCACATGGCGGGCCGCGCGCTGGACCAGGGCGACCTGGCCCCAGAGTTTGGCCCGCACCCCGGTCGCGAAGTCCTCGTCCGTGGCCGACGCCAGCTCCAGCAGCGGGCCGTTGGCGGCGCAGCACACGACCGCGTCCAGACCGTCGACCTCACCGAAGAGCGTGTCCATCGTGGACGGGACTTCGAGGTCCACCTTCAGCGGACCCCGGCGCGAGGCCGCGACCACCTCGTGCCGTGCCGCTGTCAGCGCGGCGGCCACCGCGCTCCCGACGGTTCCGGAAGCTCCGATCACCAGTGCCCTCATGCCCCCGATCATCCCCCACCGGCCCCCTCCCCCTCAACGGCCCCACCCGACCCGGTCAGTACGGGTAGTGGACCGGCGTGGACTGCACGGTGAGCCACCGCAGTTGGGTGAATTCGTGGAGGTTGGACTCACCGCCGGAACGGCCGCCGAGGCCGGACGCGGCGAGTCCGCCGAAGGGCGCCTGGGGCTCGTCGAGGCAGGTCGAGTCGTTGACGTGGACCATGGCGGAGCCGAGCCCCGCGGCGAGGCGGCGACCGCGCGCGAGGTCGGAGGTGAGGACGGCGTCGACCAGGCCGTACGGGGTGTCGTTGGCGACGGCGAGAGCCTCGGCGTCGGTGTCGACGGCCAGCACGGGGGCGATGGGGGCGAAGATCTCCTCGGTCCACAGGGCCATGTCGCGGGTGACATCGGTGACGACGGTGGGCCGGTGGAAGAGGCCGTCGCCGTCGCCGCCCTCGACGACGGTGGCACCCGCGGCGACGGCCTCGGCGAGGAGTTCGCGGGCCCGTTCGCGCTGTTCGGCGCTGATCATCGGGCCGAGGCCGACGCCGTCCCTGGTCGGGTCGCCGACGGTGATCCGGGCGGCACGCGCGGCGAGACCGGCGACGTAGGCGTCGAAGACGGGCCGCTGGACGATGTGCCGGCCCGCGGTGATGCAGGTCTGGCCCTGGTAGTGGAAGGCGGACCAGGCGCCGATCTGTCCGGCCTGGTCGAGGTCGGCGTCGTCCAGGACGATCAGGGCGTTGTTGCCGCCGAGTTCGAGGGAGACCTTCTTCAGGCGCTCGCCCGCCTCCCGCGCGATGGTGCGGCCGACGGCGCTGGATCCGGTGAAGTGGACCATGGCGATGTCGGGGTGCGCGGTCAGCGCCTCGCCGGTGTCCTGCCCGCCGGGCACGACCTGGAGTACGCCCGCGGGCAGTCCGGCCTCGGCGAAGACATCGGCGATCAGCAGTCCGCCGCTGAGCGGGGTGTGCGGTGAGGGCTTGAGGACGACGGCGTTGCCGACGGCGAGGGCGGGCGCGAGGACGCGCATGGCCAGCACCAGCGGGAAGTTCCACGGGGTGATCACACCGACGACGCCCAACGGGACGCGCTGCGCGACGCTTTCCCGGCCGGGCGCGCGCGTGGGCAGCGTCTCGGCCCGTATGTGACCGGCGAGCGCGGCGGCAAGGTGGAGTTCTTCGACCGCTCCGGCGATCTCGTACTCGGCCTTGCCGCGGATCGAGCCGGTCTCGCGGACGAGGAGGTCGGCGAACTCCCCCGCGCGGGCGCGCAGTCGGGCGGCGGCCTCGCGCAGCACGTCGGCGCGGACGCCGAAGTCCGCGGCGGCCCAGGCCCGTCCGGCGACGGCGGCCTCCCGCGCGGCGCGGTCCAGGTCGGCGGGCGAGGCCCAGCCCGCCCGGCCGAGCGGTTCCTGGCGCGCCTTGTCGAGGACCGTCGACGTACGCCCGTTCTCGGCCGGGACGAAGGCCCCGCCGACGAAGAGAGCGCCGTCCCGGGCGCGCGGCGTGGATGGGGTCGGCATAACGGGCCTCCGTGTCGAAGCACTGGTCGAAGTACGGGTGTTGCGGTGCGGGTCCCGGTGGCGCCGCGCCTCGGGTACGGGCGCGCGGCGGTACGGCGGCCCGCGCGGCGGTGTCCTCGCGGTCCGCGCGCGCCCGGGCAGCACGGCAGCGCCGGTCCGGCCGTCTGAGTTTGTTAACCTTCCGAACTCTCACCGTAGCAGCGAAGACCGGCTTTGAGGAGGGCCGTCCGGCAGGAGGGCCGTCCGGCAGGAGGCGTTCCGTCCGCGTCAACCGCTGAGCCGTGCCCCCTGGTCCTTCTCCGTGGCGACCGCGGCGGAGGACAGGAGCGTCGCGGCGGCGAGGCTGCCCCACAGAGCGGTCGAGCCGTACGGGGCGAGGGCGGTGATGGCCGCGGGAGAAACGGCGAGGCCGAAGCCGGTGGAGAGTTGGAAGCGGGCGAGGGTGCGCCCCAGGACGTGGGCCGGCGCGAGGGCGGTGACCAGCGCGGTGGCGCTTCCGGCGTAGATGATCTCGCCGAGCGTGCAGACCACGGACACGGTGGCCACGGCCGGGGCGCCCCAGCCGTGCCGCAGTTCGGTGGCCGCGAGGAAGCCGAGGTAGGACGCGGTGAGGACGACCCCGGCGAGGGCGAGCACGGACCGCCGGGAGAAGCGGGACATCAGGACGGTGACCGGGACCTGGAGGGTGACCACCAGCACGGTGTTGGCCACGAAGACGGCCGCCGACCACACCGGGGACGCGTGCAGTTGGGTCACCAGGACCAACGGGAGCGCGATCTCGGGGACGTTGAGGCAGAAGACGTAGACCACATTGGCGGCCAGCAGCGCGCGCATCCGGGGCGCGGGACCGCTGTCGCCGCCCTCGGCGGGGGCGGCGGCCGGGTCCGCGCGCAGCCGGACCGACCACGCCAGGGCGGCGGCGGTGACATACGCGAGCCCGGTGACGCCCGCCAGGACCTGCAACGCGGCGGCGCCGCCCGCCAGGCACGCGGTGGCGAGCAGCGCGCCCGCTCCCATACCGGCGTTGCGCAGGGCGCGGCCCGCCGCGAGCGCGGTGTCGCGGTCCCTGCCGTGAGCGACGGTGGCCACCACGGCGGCGTGGGCGGCGGGCCACGCCTGGTTGCCGATGCCGAGGAAGAGCGCCGCCGCCGCGAACATCCAGCCGTTGCCCGCCGGGGTGGCCAGCAGCAGCGCCACGCCCAGCACGCGCACCAGCATCGACGCCGCCACGGCCGTACTGCGCGCGCCCCGGTCCAGCCACAGCCCGACGGCGGGCACACACACCAGCCCCACGACGACACCGGCCGTCATGGCGATGCCGGTGGCGGGCGCGGACAGGCTCAGCACCGTCACCCCGTAGAGCAGCAGGAACGGCCGGAGCAGGCCGGTGCCGAGCGCGTCCACGGTCATGGCGACGGCGTAGCGGGGGCCTCCGAAGGCGCGGACGAGGGCGCGGGGCCGGATCTGGGTGGTGGTTGCCATGGCGACAACGGTGCGTTCGGCCGCCGCGCCCGCCGCGTCGGTTGACGCAGACCGTCAACTGACGCGGCCAGGGGCTTTTGCGCTGCTCATAATGGGCGGGTGACCTTGCGGATCGACATCGGCGGCCTGCCGCCCGAGCGGCTGCGGTTCGCCGCCTCCCCGCTGGCGGAGCTGACGGCGATGCTGCACGTCCTGGCGGAACCCGGACACCATCCGCGGCTCGCCGGGTGGGCCGCGGACGTGTGGGCCGCGCTGCGGCCCGAGCTGGCCGAGCGGCTGCGGGAGGCGGAGTTCTTGTGGCGGTCCTCGCGCGCCGACTTCCTGGTGCCCGCCCGGCCCCGGCCGACCCTCGCCGAGGAACTGGACGACGTGGACCGGATCGACGACGCCCGGTACGTGACCGCCGCGCTGGTCACCACCTGCGGCAGCAACCGGATCCACTTCGGCTCCCCGTCGCCGCTCACCGACGCGACCGCGCGCGAACGGGCCCTGGACCTCGCCCAGGCGCGCGGCGCGTTGCAGGAGGCGTTCGCGGAACGGCTGCTCGCGGACCCGGCCGCCGTGCGGGCGCGGGTGCGCGACACCCTCGAACAGTGCGCCGGGGCGTTCTTCGACGCCGCCTGGTCGGGGGCCGCCGTACGCATCGCCTCCGACCTGCGCCTGAAGCACGACCTGCTCAAGCGGCAGGGTCTCGGTGCGGCGCTCGCCTCGGTCTCCGGCGCGGTCGCCCTGGCGCCGGGCGGTGACCGGATCGTCGTGGACAAGCTCCAGGACAGCGCGACCGCCGCCCGCGACGACGGGGTCACCTTCATCCCGAGCGTCTTCGGCCGCCCGCACCTGGTGGCGGTGCACGCGCCCGGGTGGCGGCCGGTGGTGCAGTACCCGGTGGCCGAGCCGGGCCCGTCCGAGCAGGTGCCGATGGAGACGGTCACGCTCCGGCTGGAAGCGCTCGCGCATCCGGTACGGCTGCGGCTGCTGCGCACCCTCGCGCGCGGCCCGCACACCACCGTCGAACTGGCCCACGCCTGGGAGCTGTCGCCCCCCGAGGTCTCCCGCCACCTCGCCGTCCTGCGCCGCGCGGGCCTGCTCACGAGCCAACGCCACGGCCGTTACGTCCGGTACACCCTCAACGCACCCGATCTGACGTCGCTCGGCTCCGATCTGCTGGCGGCCGTCCTGCGCTGAGCGGCGCCGCTCGGCGCTGGCGGCCGTCCTGCGCTGAGCGGTGCCGCTCGGAACGCCCCGCCCCGGCGGGACGCCCTCGAACGGCCGCGGCTCACCCTTCCGCGCGGGCCACCAGATCGCCGGGGTCGGTGTTGGCCCCGCACAGCAGGACCGCCACCTTCTCGCCGGGGCGCGGCTCGTACGGCCGCCCGCCGCCGTCCTCTCCCCCGGTCGGCAGCAGCGGCGCGAAGGCGGTGGCCCCGCCCACCTCGGTGACGATCCTCAGCTCGTCCCAGAGCGTCTGGCGGGCGGCGATGATGGCCCGGTCGGGCACCAGGACGGACCGCGCGTTGTCCTGACGGCCCGCGTGGACCGCCATCTCGGTGGCGCGGCGCGCGCCGAGCGAGTCGCCCGCGACGGAGTCCACGGTCACGTCGACCGGGTGGCCGGCCTCGACGGCCGCGTGCAGCGTACGGGCGTTCTCCGGCTCCACGGCGACGGCGCGGATGCCGTGCTCGCGCGCGGCGGTGGCGACCCCGGCGAACAGTCCGCCGCCGACCGCCACAAGGACGGTGTCCAGGCCGGGAATCGCGGTACGGATCTCGTCCAGTACGGTGCCCGCCCCCGCGGCGATGTACGGGTGGTCGTAGGCATGGCTGCCCAGCGCGCCCGCGGTGGCGGTGAACTCCTCGCAGGCGGCGAGCGCTTCGGCGTACTCCTTGCCCACCAGGCGTACGTCCGCGCCGTACGCCCGCAGGCGCGCGACCTTCACCGCGGGGGCCGTCTCGGGCACGAAGACGGTGGCGGGGACGCCGAGCGCTTTGGCCGCCCACGCGCAGGCGAGCCCGGCGTTGCCGCCGGACGCGATGGTGACGCCCGCGGCCGGGAGGGTGCCGGCGGCGCTGTGCGCGAGCAGGAAATTCCGCGCGCCGCGCGCTTTGAAGGAGCCCGTGAACTGGAGGTATTCCAGGGCGAACCACAGCTCGTAGGGCTTGCCGCCCCGGCCGCCGCCGACGAGGCCGGGGTCGGCCCTGGTGACGGCCACCGGCCTGATGTGGCCGTCGATGCGGTCGGCCGCCTGCCGGATGTCGTCATAGTCGAGGTGGCGCACGCGCTGCTCCGGGTGTTTGGGGGTTCGGGGGTTCGGGGGTTCGCGGTCCGATCATCGTGCCACGCGCCCGATCGGCGCCCCGCGCCGCCCAGGACGCCTGGTGGCACCCGGTCGACGTCGCCATGGAGATCCCCCCGCCGCGCGGACGGCGACGGCTGCGGCCAAAGCGGCGCCGTGCGAGGGTGCCGACCGGGGCGCGGGGGACGCGGCCTTGCGCGGGCCCGGTCCGGCAGGCGTCTGTCTGGTGCGCCTCTCCCGTAAACCTCGGCCGGGAGGCCAGACTTGGCGGTGTGGTGAACAAGCGCAGCGCCGGGGTCCTGCTCTTCCGCGAGGTCGGCGGCGCGGACCGGGACGGCGGGATCGAGGTCCTTCTCGGGCACATGGGCGGGCCCTTCTGGGCCCGGCGCGACGCGGGCGCGTGGTCGATCGTCAAGGGCGAGTACGGGCCGGACGAAGCCGCGGTGGACGCCGCCCGGCGCGAGTTCCGGGAGGAGGTCGGCCTGCCGCTGCCCGACGGCGAACTCCTCCCGCTCGGCGAGACCGAGCAGTCCGGCGGCAAGGTCGTCACGGCCTGGGCGCTGCACGCCGACTTCGACCCGGCCCTCGCCGTGCCCGGCACCTTCACGATGGAGTGGCCGAAGGGGTCGGGCCGCCTCCAGGAGTTCCCGGAGATCGACCGGGTGGCCTGGCTCGGTCTGCCGCAGGCCCACGAGAAGATCGTGGAGGGGCAGCGCGTCTTCCTCGACCGCCTGGCCGCGCTGCGCGCCGGTTGACGAGGGGCATAAGGGGCCGCTCCCACCGGCCCTACGGCGTCGGCCCGTCGAGCGACCGCCGCCTGCCGCGCAGAAAGGCCCGCTCGGCCGCGTTGTCGGTCCGCCCGAGCGCCGCGTCGTAGGCCGCCGCGGCCTCCCGCGTACGGCCCAGGCGGCGCAACAGGTCGGCGCGGACGGCGTGCAGGACGTGGTAGCCGTCCAGGTCGAGGCGGTCGACGAGGGCGAGCGCCGCCGCCGGTCCCTGGACCTCGGCCACCGCGACCGCGCGGTTGAGAGCGACGACCGGGCCGGGGGCGACCGCGAGCAACTGGTCGTACAGCGTCACGATCTGCGGCCAGTCCGTGGCCGCCGCCGTCGGCGCGTCGCTGTGCACGGCGTTGATCGCCGCCTGGATCTGGTACGGACCCGGCTGCCCCCGCCGCAGGCACTGCCGTACGAGATCCTGGCCCTCCGCGATCAGGGCGCGGTCCCACCGGCTCCGGTCCTGGTCGGCGAGGAGGACGAGGCCGCCGTCCCCGGCGGTGCGGGCCGCCTCCCGCGACCGGGTGAGCAGCATCAGCGCCAGCAGGCCGGGCACTTCGGGCTCGTCGGGCATCAGCGCGTGCAGCAGGCGGCCGAGCCGTACCGCCTCGGCGCACAGGTCGGCGCGGACCAGCCGGTCGCCCGAACCGGCCGTGTGGCCCTCGTTGAAGATCAGATAGACGACGGCGAGCACCGCGCGGAGCCGGTCGGGCAGGTCGGCGTCGGACGGGACGCGGTACGGGATGCGCGCGTCGCGGATCTTGCCCTTGGCCCGCACCAGCCGCTGCGCCATGGTCGGCTCGGGCACCAGGAAGGCCCGCGCGATCTCGGCCGTGGTCAGCCCGCCGAGCAGCCGCAGCGTCAGGGCGGTCCTGGCCGCCGGCGAGAGGGCCGGGTGGCAGCAGGTGAAGATCAGCCGCAGCCGGTCGTCGTGCACGGGGCCCTCCTCTCGCGCCGGTTCCCGGTCGGCCCGCAGCAGCGCGGCCTGGGCCTGGTGGTCCGCGCGGGAGGACTCGCGGCGCAGCCGGTCGATCGCGCGGTTGCGCGCCGTGGTGATGATCCAGCCCGCCGGGCTCGGCGGCACCCCGTCTGCCGGCCAGCGCCGTACCGCCGTGGTGAACGCGTCCTGGACCGCCTCCTCGGCGACGTCGATGTCGCCGAAGGAGCGGACGAGGACGGCGACAGCGCGGCCGTACTGCTCGCGGAAGACGCGGGCGACCTCCGGCTCGGGCGCCGCCCCCTTTCGCGGCCCGTACGCCGCCCGTGGCTCCGGCCCCTCGTACGGTGGCCGTCGCTCCGGCTCGCGCGTCATGCCGACGTCACTCGGACGGCCCGTACCGGAGGGGCCTGACCTCGATCGGGAGGGTCGTCGCGCGGGCGAGCGCGCGGCCCCACGCGAGGGCGGCGTCCAGGTCGGGCGCCTCGACGATCGTGAAGCCGCCGAGGTGCTCCTTGCCCTCGACGTACGGGCCGTCCGTGGTCAGGATGTCGTCGCCCTTGTGCCGCAGCACGGTGGCCGTGCCCGCGGGGAACAGGCCCGCGGCGAAGACCCAGGCCCCGGCGGCCTTCATCTCGGCGTTGAGCGTGTCGAGGTCGCGCCGGATCGGGGCGAGGAATTCGGCGGACGGCGGCTCGTCGGTGTCGGGCTGGTAGACGCTGAGCAGATACTGCGGCATGGGGTGCCTCCCGGGTCCGTACCGGGCTCCTGCCCGGTTCCTGCGGCCGGTGCGCCGACCGGCTCTCACTGTCCATACGAACGGGTCGGGCCCGGATCGACATCTCGGCTGTTGTTGAATGGTGGACGGCCCGCCGCCGACCGAGGGCGTGCCCGGTGAGGTCCGGCCCGAGGTGAGGCAATCAACAGGTGAGTGCGCGTCCCGTGTCCCTGAGGAGTCTGATACCGGCGGTCTTCCTGCCGGTCCTGATCTTCGAGACGGGCATGGGCGCCCTCGCTCCGGTGCTCGCGCTCAGCGGCAGAGCGCTGGGCGCGAGCGTCGGCAGCGCCGGGCTGGTGCTGGCGCTGCTCGGCGTCGGGCAGATCCTCGGCGACGTGCCGGCCGGTGCGCTGGCGGCGCGGCTCGGCGACCGCAAGGCGATGCTGGTCGCCTCCGGGGTCACGGCGGTGACGCTGTCCGGCTGCGCGCTGGCCCGCAGCGTGTGGCAGCTCGCGGTGGCGGTGACCGTCACCGGCGCCTCCAACGCCGTCTTCATCCTGGCCAGACAGTCGTATCTCACCGAGGTCGTGCCCACCGGGCTGCGCGCGCGGGCGATGTCCACACTCGGCGGCATGTCGCGCGTCGGCGCCTTCGTCGGGCCGTTCCTCGGCGCGGCCGTGCTCACCAGGTTCCCGGTGCACGACATCTACTGGCTGGCGCTGCTGTGCACGGCGGTGACGGTCGTGGTGCTGCTGACCGTGCGCGACGTCGCGGACCCGGCGGCGGGGGCCGTGCGGGAGACCGCCTCGGTACGGTCGGTGCTGCGCGGCCACCGCCGGGTCTTCCTGACGCTGGGCCTGGCCGTCCTGCTGGTGGCCTCGGTCCGCGCGACCCGGCAGACGGTGCTGCCGCTGTGGGCCGACCATCTGGGTCTGAGCCCTTCGTCCACCAGTGTGGTCTTCGGGATCGCGGGGCTGGTCGACACCCTGACCTTCTACCCGTCGGGGCAGGTGATGGACCGGGCGGGCCGCCTGTGGATCGCCGTGCCGTCCATGGTGGTGCTGGGCTGCGCGCAGGCCGCGCTGCCGCTGACCCACGGCCTGGCGTCGCTGACCGTCGTCGCCATGCTGATGGGCTTCGGCAACGGGATCGGCAGCGGCATCCTCATGACCCTCGGCGCCGATGTCGCGCCGCCGCGCGCCCGCTCGCAGTTCCTCGGTGTGTGGCGGCTGTGCGCGGACTCCGGCGCGGCGGGCGGTCCGCTGGCCGTCTCGGCCGCCGCCGCCCTCGGCAGCCTCGCGGCCGGGATCGCCCTCATGGGCGCGGTCGGCCTCGCGGCGGCGGGCGCGCTGCTGCGCTGGGTGCCGCGCTATTCGGCCTACGCGACAACCGGTACCCGCCGGTCGAGCACACGGGTCGCGGGCGGCGCGGCCCCCGCCCCCGTACCCGAGCCGCGCCCGCCGGGGGACGCGTCCGGGCAGCCGGAGCATCCGGTCCGGGGCAGGGGCGAACCTCCGCGTACGTGAGGGCCGCCCCCTCGTACGCGGAGCGGACGGCGGCCCGCGGTGTGCCCACGTACCGTGGTCAGACCGCCCGTTCGGCCAGGAACGCCTCCCAGGTGCGCTCGCCGACGGTGGCGCCCTCAGTCGTCAGATTCTCCCCGTCCCGGTACACGCGCCCGGCCTTGCCCGGCATCGGGACCGGCATGATCGGGCGGCGCTTGCCGACCGCCTGGAGGTAGCCGCGGGCCGCCTCGGCCAGCGTGTAGACGGTGGGTCCCACCATGTCGGGGACCCGCCCCGCGGGCTCGGCGAGGGCCAACTCCACCATGCGGGCGGCGACTTCGCGTGAGTCGACCGGCTGGAGCCGCATCACGCCGGGGATCGGCAGCACCGGCAGCTTGGCCATCTTCCCGATGACGGTGAAGGCGAACTCGTGGAACTGCGCGGCGCGCAGCGTCGTCCACGGCAGCCCGGACTCGGCCACCATCCGCTCGGCGGCCAGTTTCACCTTGAAGTAGCCGAGCGGGACCTTGTCCGCCGCGACGACCGAGATGTAGACGAAGTGCCGTACGCCCGCGGCCGACGCGGCGGTCAGCAGGGCGCGGGTGGACTTGTCGTCGCTCTTCGCGTCGCCCGCGAGGTGCAGGACGGTCTCGATGCCGTCCACCGCCGCGTCGATTCCCTCGCCCGTGAGCAGGTCGCCGGTGACGTACTCGACGCCGTCGCCGGACGCGTGGGCCGTACGGCTCAGCACCCGGGGTTTGGTGCCCGCCTCCGGCAGGAGCGGGATCACGTGCCGCCCGAGGGTGCCCGTACCGCCGGTGACCAGGATGGATGCTGTCATGACGTCTTCTCCGTGTTCGTCTGGCGAGTCGTCCGGCGGTCTCGTTCGGAGCCGGAATCCGATGGTCTGTCGCGGGGCCACCGTGGGGACACGGCGGGGAGACCGCAGGGCCCCACTAGCTGAGGCCGCCGTCCGCGCGGAGATTCTGGCCGGTGAGCCAGCGGGCGGCGGGGCCGGCGAGGAAGGCGACGACGTCCGCGATGTCGGCGGGGCGGCCCAGGCGGCCGAGCGGGGTGAGGTCGATGAGCGGCTGGAAGTCCGCACCCGGGTTGGCCTCGCGCAGGAGGTCGGTGTCGGTGGCGCCGGGCGAGACCGTGTTGACGGTGATGCCGCGCGCGCCGAGCTCGCGGGAGGCCACGCGGGTCAGTTGCTCGATCGCGCCCTTGCTGGCCGCGTAGGGCGCGTTCCCGGGCGCCGGGCGGAGCGTGTTGAGGGTGGAGATGTTGATGACACGGCCGTCGTCGCGCAGGTGCCTGGCCGCGTAACGCATGGTCAGGAAGGTGGACTTGGCGTTGCCCGCCATCACGCGGTCGTACATCTCCTCGTCGGTGTCGGCCAGGGGCGCGGGGGTGATGCTCAGCGCGGCGTTGTTGACCAGGATGTCCAGGCCGCCGAGGTGGCGGTCGGCGGTGGCCATCAGCCGCTCGGCGGCGCCGGGTTCCACGAGGTCGGCCCGGAGCGCCCGCGCGGTCCCGCCCGCCTCTTCGACGGTGCGTACGACATCGGCCGCGGCCTCGGCGTCGCGCGCGTAGCCGAACACGACGTCCGCGCCGTCGCGTGCGAGCCGTTCCACGATCGCCCGGCCGATGCCCCGCGAACCGCCGGTGACCACAGCGGTCTTGCCCTTGAGCACGGTCATGCAGCCCTCCCCCGGCGGCCGTTGCGGCCGCGGTCTCCGCCCCAGAACCTACGCCGGTCCGTACCGGCGCGGAACAGGGCGCGCCAAGGGCGGTGCGAGCCGCGCTCACCCCGGGAGGCGGTCGCCGCCCGTGTCGCGGTCGGCCCGGTCCCGTGCGAGGGCGGGCACCAGCGACGAGTGGAGGTGGCGGGTGACCCGGCCCGGTGCGGGGGTGTGCGCGCGGTGGGGCGCGGGGACGCGCGCGTGCACATGGACGTGGTCGCGCACGGTGGCGGGCGGCGGCTGGGCCGCGCGGTCGAAGAGGTGCTCGCCGGTGCGTTCGACGGCGACGGTGGCGACCGTGCTGGCGACCAGCAGCGCGGCCAGTGTCGTGAGGGCCAGCGGGCGGCGGCGCGGCGGGCGGCCGAGCAGGGCGTGCACCCGCGCGGGGACGTCGCTGCCGGTGGCCGCCGCGACGGGCGCGGCTCCGGCGGCCGGGTGCGGCGCGTCGTGCTGGAGCAGCGCCGCGCGGGCGATGGTCCTGGCGACGAGCTGCCGGTCGCCGACGCTGCGGGCGGCGTCCTCGTCCGCCCAGCGCTCGACGGCCTGACCGGCCGCCTTGGCGGTACGGCGCAGCAACGGGTTGACGCCCGCGGCCAGTTCGGCGGCGAGGATCCACCAGACGTGCCGGTGGTTGAGGTGGGAGTGCTCGTGGGCGAGGACGACCTGCCGCTCCTGCGGGGTGAGCGCCCTGAGCAGGCCGGTGGTGATGACGATGCGCGCGGCGGGGGCGGGGGTGGTGAAGGCGTCGGGCCACGCGTTGTCGACGACGAGCACGGGGTCGGCGGTGCGGGGGCCGCGGGCGATCCGGTAGACGGCGGCCAGCGCGCGCAGTCGGCGGACGACGGTGAGCGAGGCGTGCGCGACGGCCGCGGCCAGCAGGACGAGGCTGGCCGCGGCCAGCGGGTCGGGCACGGGGTCGAGGGCGTCGAGGCGCTTGGGCGACCACGGTCCGAGCGCGGCGATCGCGGGCACCTGTCCGAGCCAGGTGAAGCCCAGCTCGCCGAGGACGAACAGGGTCGAGGCGGCCACCGCGAGCGCGGCGGGCACGAGCAGCCGGGTGGCCGTGGCGGGCGGCAGCAGCTTTCCGAGCCGGGGCGCGGTGAGCGCGAACAGCAGGCAGACGAGGGTAGTCGCGCAGACGGCTCCGGTCACGCCGCCTCCCCGGTGTCGGCCGCCCGCCGCCGGTCCGGGGGTGCCGGACGGCGCGACGCGGTCGAGCAGGTCGGGTCCGGGGGCGGCGATCCGCGCGACGCGGTCGAGTCGGTCGAGTCGGTCGGAGCCTGAAGCGCCGATCCGCACGATGCGGTCGAGTCGGTCGAAGCCTGAGGCGTCGGCCCGCGCACGGCGGTCGCGCCCGCCGCGTGCCGCCCGTTCGTCGCGTCCACCGCTGTCAGCACCTTCACCGCTTTCCGTCCGGCTCCGGTCCGTCAGACGGATCGGCCGCGCCGTCGGTTGCCTCGCCGTCCCGGCGACTTTCGGGGCCCGAAGGGTCGAGAAGGCTGCGCAGGAGGTGTTCGTCGGCGGCCTTGAGCGTGCCGACGAAGCGGACCAGCACACCGGCGCGGTCGTCGTCGGCGTCGAGCAGCCGCTGCATGCGCTGCGCGGTGACCTCGGCCGGGTGCGCGGGCGCGGTGTACGCGTAGCCGCGGCCCTCCTGCCGCCGGGTGACCTCGCCCTTGGCGTGCAGCCGGGTGAGCACCGTCATCACCGTCGTGTAGGCCAGCTCCCCGCCGAGCGCGTCGCGGACCTGCGCCGGGGTCATCGGTCCTGCGCCCGCGGCGAGTACGGCCTGGATGTCGCGTGCCAGACCGCCACGGCTCCGGCGCTGAGGGGCCATCGGTGATCTCGTCTCCCCTTATTACGCTACTACAAGTTCTGTAGTAGCTTCCGGTTCCGGGTGGTTACTACAAGGAGTGTAGTAACCACCGGCATCACGGCGTCCCGGAGCACCGGGCCGCCGACCGGGAGAGGGCCGACAGGGAGTGGCCGCCATGGACCGTTCGCCATGCGGATGACAGGGCCGGGCGTGTGCGTCGTCGTCATCGCCCGCGACGACGCGGAAACCGTCGGCGCCGCCGTACGGTCCGCGCTCGCGCAGGGCCTGGCCGTCACCGAGGTCGTCGCGGTGGACGACGCCTCCCGCGACCGGACGCCCGACGTCCTGGACGCGCTGGCCGCCCGCGAGCCCCGGCTGCGCGTCGTGCACCGCGCCGAGAACAGCGGCGGTCGCGGCACGCCCCGCAACGACGGCGTCGCGGTCGCCACCGCCGAGTACGTGATGTTCCTCGACAGCGACGGCGTGCTGCCGGACGGCGCCGTACGCGCGCTGCTGACCGCCACGGAGACCCACGGCACGCCGGTCACCGTCGGCGTCGCCGTCCGCCGCGAACTGCCCGGCGGCCGTGAGGTGCGCTGGCAGCCCGCGCTCTACCGCGAGGCCGCCGTCCTCGCGTCCCCCGAGGACCATCCGGAGCTCCTGCGCGACACCCTGTGCGTCAACAAGCTCTACCGGCGCGCCTTCCTCGACCGGCACCGGCTCCGCTGCCCCGAAGGCACCTTCGCCTACGAGGACTTCGTCTTCACCGCCCGCGTCCTGGCCGCGGGACCGCCGATCGCCGTCGTGCCCGACACCGTCTGCGTCCGGCGGGCGCGCCGCGAGGCCGGGGAGCCGGTCGCGCCCGCCCGCCGGGACATCGGCGACTGGGCCGCCCGCGTCGCCGCCCACCGCCAGGCCGTCGACGTCTTCACCGCCGCCCGCCGCCCCCTGCTCGCCGCCGCCTGCCGCACCAAATTCCTCGATGACGACCTGTGCCTGTACGTCCGCGAACTGCCCGGCCGCGACCCCGCGTACCAGCGCGCGTGGTGGAGACTGGCCCGCGCCTACCTGGCCTCCTTCACCGACGCCGAGCGGGCCGCGGCTGCGGCCCCCGCCCGCTGGATCGCCGCGGTGGTGCTGGCCGGTGACGCCCCGCGCGACCTGGCCCGGCTCGCGCAGCTCGCGGCGGACCCGGCCAGACTGGCCCCGCCGTACGCGCGGACGTCGGCCGGTCCCGTCTGGTCGGACGGCCTGCGCGACGTCAGGCTCGACGGGCTCGGCCAACTCCCGCTCGACGCACTGCCGTTGACGGTGGACGGCACGCTGTTCACCGGCCGTCACGGGCGCCTGCGGCTGCGAATCCGCGATCTGTACGGCCGCCTCGCCGCGGTCGGCGGCCCGGTCTCCGTGGAGGTCGACGTCATCGCGCGGGACGGCGCGGAACCCGCCGTCACCACCACGGCCACGGCGTACGACGAGTGCGGTCGCTGGCGCGCCAGCGTCCCGCTCGACGTGGGCCGGCTCGCCGCCGCGGGCTGTCGCGGCACCCAGACCTGGGACGTACGGGTGCGGCTGCGGTACGCCGACGGCACGGTGACGGCCCCGCTCGCGCCGCGCGCCCAGGACTCGGGGCTGCGGCGCACGGTCACCCCCTGCGGGCGGTACGGCGTCGCGCTGATCCAGGCGTACCGGACGGCGGGCGGTTCGCTGGCGCTGCGCCTGGCACCCGGCGCGCGCGGGGCCTTCGACGTGGCCCTGAGACGGCTGCGGAGCCGGTCGCGTACGACGGCGTCCGCGGTATGAACCCCGGCGGTCGGCGCCGGAGGACGACGAAGCGACGAGATGCCGAAAACTACTACAAAGAACGTAGTAGGATGCGCCGGGAGACGATCCGAGGCATACGAGCAAGCGGGACACGGTGCTGACCTCCTCCTCCGCGGCCATCGACACACCCCCAGCGGCACCGCCCGCCGGTCCGCCGTGCCGCCCGGCGCTCCGGGCCGCCGCGACACCGCTGGCGGCGCTGCTCGCGGCGGCCGTCTCCATGGGCGCCTACTGCCTGGCGCTGGCCGTGCACGGGACGTACCCGTTCGGACCGAGATCGCGGGCCGTCAACGACCTCGGCAACCAATTCGTGCCGTACCACGCCCACTTGTGGGACCTGATGCACGGCCGCGCCACCGGCGACCTGATCGTCAACTGGGGCAGCGGATACGGCGTCCCCTTCCTCGCCGACTTCTTCACCTATCTGATGAACCCGTTCTCCTGGCTGGTCGGGCTCTTCCCGCGCGACGCCGTCAACGCGGCCGTCTTCACGGCCACGGTGCTGAGCATCGGACTCGGCGCGGCCCTGATGACGGTCTACCTCGGCAGGCTGCGGCCGGGCTCGCCGTGGCTGCGCGCGCTGCTCGCGGTCGGCTACGCGGTGAGCACCTGGACGATCTCGGACGGCTTCGGCGACCCCATGTGGATGTGGGGCCTGTCGTCCTTCCCGCTGCTCGGCATCGCCTACGACTGGTGTCTGCGCGGCCGCCGTTGGGTGCCCGCGACGCTGGTGATCACCCTGTGCTGGGCGGCGAACTTCTACACCGCGGCCATGGCGACCCTCGGCATGGGTCTGGTCCTCGGCGCCCGCCTGCTGCTCGACTCCCGTCCGGTACGGGACCGTTGGCGCGCACTGCTGCGCGCCGCGGCGGCGACCGCGACCGGCCTGCTGCTGGCCGCGCCCGTGCTGACGGTGAGTTACACCGCCAGCAAGGCGTCCCAGCCCGCCGAGCCCCAGGACTACACGCCGCCCGCCGCCCTCGACTACCTCGCGCACCTGCTGCCCGGCGGCCTCTACCCGTCCGCCCCGCGGATCTCCGTCGGACTGCTGCCGCTGCTGCTCGTGCTCGCCTTCCCCTTCATGCGGCGGGTGCCGGGCAGGGAACGCGCGGTCTGGACCGGGCTGCTGGTCCTGGTGGCCCTGTCGTACGTCTGGAAGCCGACGGTCCTGCTGTGGCACGGCCTGGCCATGCCCAACGGCAGCCCCTACCGCGCCGCCATCGCACTGACGTCCATGCTGGTGGCGGTCGCCTGGCTGGCGCTCTCCCGCAGGCCACGCCCACGTGAACTGCTCGCGGGCGCGGCCGCGTTGGCGGTCCTGCTCGCCGCGGTGAGCGGCGGTCACTACTTCACGCGCGGCGAGTGGATCCTGATCCTCGCCGACAGCGCCCTCGTCCTCGGCCTTCTGCTGCTGCTCGCCCGCCACCGGACCGACCGCCGGGTACGTATCGGCGTGTTCGCCGCGCTGACCTGCTCGGTCTTCCTCGCCACCGCCTACAGCGTCTTCTCCGTCAGCGTGATCAGGGACGACAACCCCCAGTGGACGCCGAGGGAGACGATCAGCGCCGCGTCGCTCACCGCGCACGCGGCGGTCGGCGCGCGGGACGACTGGCCCGCGACCCGCACCGACCCCGGTCCGCACCAGTACACCGCCAACGACCCGCTGCTGCTCGGCGGCGAGGGCGGCTCGTACTACAGCAGCTACCTGCCCGCGCGGACCGCGGCCACCCTCCAGGCCCTCGGCTCCGCCTGGACCATGAGAGGCCGTCACATCTACGGCCTCGACGACCCGGTGGGCCGGGCGATCATGGGAGTGAGCAGTTCCCTCGGCATTGTGCCCGGCGCGCCGAGCGCCGTCGCCCAGCACACCGCGCCCGCTCCCCCGATCGTCACCCTCAGGCCCGGCGCCGCCTTCGACGGCGCCGTCCGCGACACCTCGGTCTTCGCCCGGCAGCAGCGCGTGCTCGGCGCCCGGGTCTACCGCGTGCCGCTGCTCTCTCCCGCCTCCGGGCCCCGGCCCGTCCCCGAGCCGAACGGCACCTGGCGGCTGCCGGGCAACGCCAAGGGCGCGGCCTGGACGTCGTTCACCGCGACCTGCGCGCCGGGCACCCTCGCGTATCTGTACGCGCCCTGGTTCTCCGGCCCGGTCCGTGCGAACGGCGCCGAGTACCGGGCGGTCGGCGTCCACGACCTGGCCGCCAACGGGATCATGCCGCTCGGCGCCGTGCCCGCGAGCGGCCGGATCCGGCTGGCGCTGGGCACCACCACCGCGCAGGACATCCCCCGGTTCCCGGTCGGCTGCCTCGACCAGGGCGCGCTGCGGCGCGCGGTCACGAAGCTGCGGGCCACCGGCCCGGCCGAGGTCACGGCGGGCGGCCATACGATCACGGCCGCCTTCCGCCGGGGCGGCCACGGCACCGCGGTCCTCGCCGTGCCCGCCGTGACCGGCTGGCGCTGTTCGGTCGACGGCGGGGCTTCGGCGGCCCCCCGCACCCTCGGCGGCCTCATCGCCGTGGATCTGGGCGGCGGTTCGCGGGTCTCCTGCTCGTTCCGCACACCCGGTCTGAACGCCGGGCTCCCGGCCTCCGGCCTCGCCCTGGCCGTGCTGCTCGCGGTCGGCGTCGGCGGCCGGTTCCGCGACCGCTCGGGGCGCGACGGCTCCTCGGGTACCGCCGGACGCACCCTCGCACGGCGGCTCTTCCCCCAACGCACCACGCGCGACGGGCTCTTGGACGGGTCCGCGCTCCGCGGAACCGCCCTCGGTCTCCGTCGCCCCGGGAGGCGCGCATGACGAAGCTCTCGGTCGTCGTGCCCTGTTACGACGAGGAGGCGGTCATCGACCGCTTCGACGCGCAGACCCGTGCCGTGCTCGGCGGGCTCTCCGCGGCCGGGGTCACGGTGGACGCGCTGGTCACCGGGGTCGACGCGCCCGGTTGTGTCACCCTGGTCGCCATCATCGCGGGCCTGGGCGGCGTCCAGATGGTGATGCCCGGCCTGATCGGCGAGTACATCGGCCGGATCTCCTACGAGACCAAGCGGCACCCGCACTTCCTGGTCAAGGAGGCCCACCATCCGTCGTCGCTGGCGCCGGAACCGCTGGACGCCCTCCGGCACCGGCGGCAGCGGGAGCTCCGGCACGGCAGGGTGATCTGACGGTGTATCACCCTGTCGCGCCGCGGCCCCCGCTGCCGCCGCGCCGACACCGCACGCCCGCACGGGCCCGGAGTTCGGGGCCGTCGACCGTCAACTCTTGCGTTTCCACGCCTGGTTGGTGCCGCCGTTGCACGGGTGGAGCCTGATCGGAGTGCCGTCGGAGGTCGCGGCCATCCATACGTCGACGCACAGGCCCGACTGGTCGCCGCGGATCACGCCGCCGCTCAGCGTGAACTGCTGCGCCGGATTGCCGCTGCAATAGGCGATCTGGACGATCGTCCCGTCGTCCGTGCTGCCCCAAGCGGCGTCCATGCACAGGCCCTTGCTGCGGATCGTGCCGTCGGAGGCGAAGGTCCACTGCTCGTTGACGTTGCCGTTGCAGGTCCACAGTTGCAGGTGGGTGCCGTCCGAACCGGCCGAGGCGTTCAGGCACTTGCCCGACCCGCCGCTGACCAGGAAGTCGCCGACCCTGGCCGGAGCGGGCGGCGCGGCGGCCTTGGTCGCCTTCGCCGGCGGCTTGGCGGTCTGCCTGGTCGCCGGGCTCGTGGCCTTCTTCGTCGCCTGGGTGCGCGGGGCGCCACCCCCTGATCCGGCCGAGCCCCCCGAGCCGCCGGAACCGCTGGAGTTCCCGGCGGGCGGGGCGGCGGCGTGCTTGGCCGCGGGCGGCCTGGTCGTCGGCGGCGGGCTCGTCGTGGTCACCGCCGCCTCGGGGGTGGTGGCGGTGCTCGACGGCGTCGCGCTCGGCGACTCGGTCCGCGCGGCGGCGACCACCGTGTCCGACGTACGGCCGCCGTCCCCGCCGTTGTCGCCGCCGAGGGCGCCGAGCAGCGGGACGACGAGCACGCAGACGGCCGTCACCGCCGCCGCGCCGCCGATCGTGCCCCACACGCGCACGCCGGGCACCAGGCCGCGGCGGGGCACGGAGGCGTGCTCGGCGAAGGTGGCGGAGAAGTCCGAGGCGGCGGGCGGCGGCGCGGACGCGGGCTTGTCCAGGGCGGGCGGCGGGAGGTCGGGCGTCGGCACGGGGGGTCTCCGGGGGATGTCGGGCGCGGGGGCGGGGTGTTCGCTCGGGGCCGGGGCCTCGGCGTCTCCTCAGAGTCTGAGGACGGGGCGGGCGACGGCGGGTGCCGCGGGCAGGGCCACGGACTGCGGCGGCAAGTCGTCGGCTTCGAGGGCGACCAGGTCCTCGGCGCGCGGATCGGCCAGTTCCGCGACGCGTTGCGCCTGACGTTCCGTCATCTCCTGGAACACCTGGCGCGCGGAGCGGCCGTTGCCGAAGCCCTCGCCGCGCGGCATCCGGTCGAAGAAGCCGCTCAGTTCCGCGCGGGCCTTCTCGGTGAGTTCGTAGCGGTGCTCGGCCGCCTGGTGCTCCACGATCGAGACGAGTTCCGCCGCGTCGTAGTCCACGAAGTGCAGGGTGCGGCTGAAGCGGGAGGACAGGCCGGGGTTGGAGGAGACGAAGCGGTCCATCTCGGTGGGGTAGCCCGCGGCGATCACCACGATGTCGTCGCGGTGGTCCTCCATGAGCTTGACGAGCGTCGAGACGGCCTCGGTGCCGAAGTCGTTGCCGCTGTGCAGCGGCGACAGCGCGTACGCCTCGTCGATGAACAGCACGCCGCCCAGGGCCTGTTGGAAGGCGGCGGTGGTACGCGGCCCGGTGTGGCCGACGTACTCGCCGACCAGCGCGCTGCGGTCGACCTCGATCAGGTGGCCGCGGCGCAGCAGGCCGAGCGCCTTGAGCAGACGGCCGTAGAGCCGGGCTACGGTGGTCTTGCCGGTGCCGGGGTTGCCCGCGAAGACCAGGTGGCGGCTGAGCGGCGGCGCGGGCAGCCCGGCCTCCTGCCGTCGCCGTACCGTCCGCATCAGCTTGACCAGCGAGCCGACATCGCCCTTGACGCCGTCGAGGCCGACCAGCGAGTGGAGTTCGGCGAGCAGGTCGTCCAGATCCTCCTCCGGCGCGTCCGGGTCCGGTCCGTCGTCACCGGGTGCGCCGGGCGTCGCCGTCCCGGACGGCGACGCGGGCAGGCCCGCGGCCCGGCCCGCCGCTCCCCCGCCAAGCTGCGGAATCGTCGGCCGCCGTACGTCGTAGGAGACGCAGTCCTCGAAGGCGGGCCGCGCTCCCTCGTCCTGGCCCAGATCCTCGGCGCAGTCGCGGACCCGGCAGCGGCGGAAGACCGGGGCGGCGCCGCGTGCCACGTGGAGGGCGGGGAAGCCCGCGCCCGCGACCTCGCAGGAGGTGAAGGTGCCGCCCGCGTCCTCGGCGAGGTAGATGCCGTTCTTCGCGGGCGCGTCGATGAAGACCCCGCTGACCTCGGGGAACGCGCCGGTCCACACGACGATCGCGGAGCCGGCGCTGCCTTCGACGGAGCCGCCGTCGACCCGCGCGGTGCCGCCGGAGTCGACCACGATCCCGGCCGCTCCCGCGGCGACGACCCGGACGTGGGAGAGCCGTACGCCGCCGCCCGCGCCGACCTCGACGCCGGTCTTCGCGGCGCGCAGCACCGTGCAGTGCTCCAACTCGGTGCCCGCGGCGGAGACGGCGTGCACTCCGGTCGCGGTGTCGGTGAGGCGGCAGCCGCGGGCGGTGAGGGTCGCGGTCTCCGCGGTGTGCAGGCCGGTCATGGCGACACGGGACAGGCCGCATTCGGTGAGGTCGGCGTGCGCGGTGCCGACGGCGTGCAGGCCGTGCTCGGCGCTGTCGCGTATCCGGCAGTCGAGCAGGTCGGCTTTGGCGGCGTCGGCGAGGTGGACGGCGCTGTAGCCGGTGCCGGAGATCGCGCAGTCGGCGAGGCGGGCCGTGGCGGCGCCGAGGACCAGCAGGCCGTTGGCGCGGGAGTCGGTGACCGCGCAGCCGGTGGCGGCCAGCCGCGCGGCGTCCTGGGCGACGAGACCGCTGGTGACGGAGCCGGTGATCCGGCAGTCGGCGATCTCGGCGGTGGCGGAGCCGGTGAGGCGGATGCCGACCGCGCCCGCGCCGGTGACGCGGGTGTCGCCCGCGACGAGCGCCGCCTCGTCCTCGACGAGCAGTCCGCTGCCGCCGGTCCCTTCCAGCGCGCAGTCCACCAGTGCGGCGGCGGCCCGGCCCCGGATCCGCAGGCCCGTGCCGGTGCAGTCGCGTACGCGCAGCCGCTCGGCGGAGAGCCGGGCGGTGCCGGACAGGACGACCGCGGTGCCGTCGACGGCCTCGATCCGCAGGTCGTCGGCGCGGGCGCGGGCGGTGCCCGACAGGTGCAGGCCCGCGCCGACCGCGCCCGCGATCCGGCAGCGCAGCAGGAGCAGCGCGGGTCCCGGGTCGCGGGTCGGGGCCAGATCGGGGTCGGGGTCGGCGTCGAAGTCCAGGCCGTCGGGGTCGGGGACGCCCAACTCCCTTGTTCCGTGCATCCCTTGGGAGCCGTCGTCGGCGTCCGTGCCCGTCACCTCGACCCGGCCGCCGAGGACCACGCAGTCGTGCAGCGCCAGCGTCGAACCGTCGGTCACCCGGACCGCCGCCTCTCCGGGGCCGACGCCGCGCAGGGTGAATCCGTGCACCGCGCAGTGCGCGTCGGCCACGGTCAGCGCGGGCGTTCCCTCGGCCGCCGGGTACAGCGTGACGCTGCCCGCGCCGTGTTCGGCGCGCAGCACCACCGGCCGGTCCACGGTCAGCGACTCCCGGTACTCGCCGGGCTCCACCAGGACGGTCGCGCCGGGCCGGGCGGCGCGTACGGCGGCGGCGATCGTACGGTGGGCGCCGCGTCCCTTGGCGGCGACGTGGACGGTGTGGGCGGTCGTACGCTCGGTGGTCACGGCTGCGGCTCCCCGCTGGTGTCGGAGGTGCCGGTGCCGGTCTCGGCGGTGGCGGTGTCGCCGTAACCGCCCTGGTACCACCAGGGGTTGATGGCGGCGCGGTACCAGTTGGTGAGCTGGGAGGTGAAGACCTTCTCGGGGAGCTTCCAGCCGAACTGGAGGAAGAACTCGGCGAAGCCCTGCCGGTGGAAGAGCCGGCTGCCGCCGCCCATGATGAACAGGTTCTTCATGGCACCGACGCTGACCGCGCCGGTCATACCGGAGACGGCGTTGATCAGGCCGTCCAGGGCCGCGGCTCCGCCGCTGAGGTAGACGGTGTCGCCATTGGCGTCGGTGATGCCGAACACCGAGGCGTTCATGCTGCCGTTGACCCAGGCGGCGAGCGTGGAGGTGCCCGCGTTGTAGCCGAAGTCGTACATGCCGCCGCGCCAGCGGGTGGGCGCCTCGTTGCCCGCCCACTCGTTGGACCAGTGCTTGTCATGGTTCATCGGCTTGCGGTACCAGGGCTTTCCGCTGTCGGTGTTGGCCAGGCCGTTGCGCCAGTCGCCGGTGCGCTGCAACCCGCTGATCTTGTTGTCGTGGACGAGGCTGCCGACGGCGGTCTTGATGCCCGCGCTCACGCTCGCGTTCGCGAACGCCTTGAGCGCGTCCTTCCCGGAGAACGGCCTGTTCTGGATGTCCGCGACGATCGCGTTGACAGCGAGATTCGCGGTGAACTCCAGGACGAATTCCTGGAAGAGTTCGATGGCGGCCTTCTCCATGACCAGCTTCCACTGCGGCTGGTAGAGGCCGTCGCCGATCCGGGAGATGTCCAGGCCGCTGAGGTCGGTCTTCCACTGCATGCGGTTGGGCTCGCGCAGCCGTCGTCCCCAGCCGCGCAGTTCGGCCGCCGGGCCGCGGAAGTCGACGCCGCGTCCGGTGAGTTGGAGGCGTCCGAAGGTGTCCGCCTCGAAGATGTAGCCGCTGTCGGAGCCCTGGGCGTGGATGACGCCGTTGCCGTCGTGCCGTACCCACTGGCCGCGCCAGGCGTCGGTGGTCAGGATCTGGTTGGTGCCGACGACCTTGCTCTCCACGACGGCCGCGTTGTGGTCGAACTCCTTCCAGACGTTCAGGTTCACGGGGTTGGGGGCGCCGGGGCCGAGGCGGGTGCCGTCGGGCAGGTACTCGCGCACGCGTCCCGTGGTGCTGGTGGTGGGCACCTCGCGGACGGTGATCGGCGCGGCGCCGCCGTCGAGGTCGACCCGGTCGCGGAAGGACCGGGCGCCGGTGAACCAGTCGTCCACGTACGCGCCGGCCCCGCCGCCCGCCCGCGGATTCCACCACTGGCGGGTGCCGGCGCCGTGGAAGTCCACGGCGTTGCCGAACGCGTCGTACTTCGCCCAGCGCCACTGGTGGCTGCCGTCGGGGTTGGTGACGCGCCAGGAGTCCACGTGCTCGCCGCCGCCGAGCATGTCCCGGCCGCGGATCGCCACCGGGCCGTTGTCGGTGCGGAGATACGCGCGGAAGGAGTCGTCGAACGGTGTGGCGCCGTTGAAGCCGCGGCCGAACTCGGTGAATCCGGTGGTGCGGTTGCCCGCGCCGTCGAGTCCGTCCCAGGCCCAATGGCGGGTGTCGGTCCGGCCGTTGTAGCCCGACCAGTCCCAGTGCCGGGAGCGCGGCGCGGTGGTGGTGACGGTCGTCGGGCCGTGTCCGTGGCCGGGCCGCAGGTCGGCGCCGGGCCAGGTCCGTACGTCGCCGATGGGCGCGCCGTGCACGTTCTTGGTCAGGGCCGGGCCGCCGTTGCCCTCGAAGGCGCCCGCCCGCACGCCCGGGCCGCCGTCCAGGACGGTCCCGGCGGCCGGGACCGGCTGGAACTCCACGACGGTGCCGTCCGCGTAGCCCGCGCGCGCCACCCGGGTCGGGGCGGCGTCCGCGCCGTACCAGTCGCCGCCGGTGAAGGCCCCGTTGTGGTCGACCTTGAAGTGGTCCTCCCAGATCCGGCCGCCGGGCGCGCCGGGCGTCTCGATCCGGTAGCCGGAGAGCTTCCCCGCCCCCTCGGTCCACGGCATCCGGTGGGCGACGGGGGCGACGCCCGCGGGCAGCGTGACGGAGTCGCCGACGGTGAGGGTGTTGCCGTGGTCCAGCTTGAACGTGCCGCGCGTCAAGGTGCCGTCCGCCGCGATGTCCAGCACATTGTCGTTCATGGCGGTGAAGCGGAAGCCGTGGGTCTCGGCGGCGGTCGCCAGATCCGTCCTGGTCCACTTCGACATCTGGAAGCGGGTGTCGCCCTTGAGGAAGCCGTGCGTGTCCCACACGGCGTCGCCGATGCCGATGAGATGCTTGCGGACCCACTGCGGCGGGCGCTGCTCGGACCAGCGCCGGACTTCCAGGAGTTGGTTGTCCGGCAGCTTCTCCAGGGCTCCGGCCGGCTTGCCGTGCTCCGACTGCTCCTTCCACAACTGCCTGGTGGAATTGGCCCCGTTGGGGTCGATGGTGACCGTCTTGGGCAGGTGCCCGTTGGCCGGGTCGAGCACGGCCTCGCGGTAGTGGTTGGCGTGGGACTGCGGCAGGTGCGCGGGGCCCCACTGGCGCTGCACGACGATGTCGTCGCCGCCGAGCCGCAGACGGTCGGTCCAGCCGCCGTCGGCGTCCATCGTGCGCCTGCCGCCGAGCACCGGCCGGTGGTGGGCGTCGTAGCGCACCCACGACCAGTCGCCCGCGCCGTCACGGACGCCGAGGACGCCGCCGCCGTCGATGCCGGTGCGGAACTCGTGGACCAGGGTGCCGTGGTGGTCGATGCCCCGCCACGCCTTGCCGTCCAGCGTTCCGACATTGCGCAGGCCCCAGTTGGTGACGTTGCCCGCGTTGTCGGTGTGCGTCCAGCGGGTGTTCTGGCCGGAGAGCCTGCCGAAGCCGCTCGCGTCGGTACGGCGGAGGGAGTCGAGGAAGCCGCCGGTCGCCAGCGGCCGGCGTTCGAAGACCTCCACGGCGCTCTTGCCGGGCTTGGCGACCAGCTTGACGTGGCCCGCGTCGGTGGCCACGTCGACCGTCCCGGAGTGCAGCAGGCCGCGCCCGGCGCCCGTGAAGGGGGCGCCCGCGACGGTGTCCATGAGCTGCCAGGTCTTCGCGTTCGGCGTGAAGGTGAGGACGAACCGCTGTCCCGGCACGCGCACGCCGTCGCGCGTGACGTTGATCGCCTGCTGGTGGATGCCGCCGTCCGCGCCGAACTGCCGGTACTCGCCGCCGCGTACGCCCGCCGTGCGGTCCGTGACGCGCCAGCCGTCGCCGTGCGGCGCGAAGTGCGGCAGCGGTACGCCGTTGGCGTCGATCGCGAGCCGCTGGGCGGCGCCCATGGTGCCGGGCGCCGGATAGCGGGTGACGCCGAATTCGTGCAGGGGCGCGCCGCCGGGGCCGTGCAGCATCACGGCGTGGTCGCCGAGGTGGCCGCCCGCGTGGTCGTGCGTCCAGTAGTCGCCGCGGCCGGTGTCGGTGACGCGGATCGTGGCGGGGTTGCCGGTGGCCGGGTCGAGGTCGACGCGTACGGCGTGGTGCGGCACCGGCTGCCACGCGCCGTCCAGGTGCCCGGCAGCGCCGCCGCCGACGGGGAAGTCCACGGCGCCGCTCGGTCGGCCGTCCGCGCCGAGGAGTTGGCGGCCGTCCCCGGCCAGCATGTGGTCGGGGCCGAAGCGCTGGTACGTCATGGCCTGTCCCGCGCCGCCGGGCCGTTCGACGCGCAGGCCGCCTCCCGCGTGGTCGAAGACCTGGACGCCGCCGGGCCTGACGCCGCCGGGCAGTTCGATGTGCGGGGCGCCGCCGCCCACCGGGCGCACCACGAGCCGCCCGTCCGCCGCGCCGCCGGGCAGCCGCAGCGGCGTACCGGTCTCCACGGCCTGCCCGCCAGTGATGTCGTGGCGGACGAAGGCGCCGTCCGCGCCGTTGCGGTCGATCCGCACGGCGACGGTGGCGCCGGTCGCGTCGGTCTCGCGGACCGGCGTGAAGCCGTGCACGGGCGCGCCGTTGGCGTCGAGGAGCTGTGCGCCGCCGCCCCGGCCGGGCGCGGGGAATTCCACGAAGTGCGGGGCTCCGGTGGCGGTGTGGAGCCCGTGGCCGTCCGCGAGGTGCAGGCCGCCGGAGTCGAAGAGCTGGTACGTGGCGGACGTGCCGGGTGTCGCGGCGCGGTCGACGCGGAAGCCGTCGCCGGGTACGGGCAGCCGGGTGACGGTGGCGCCCGCGTCCACGGTGCCACCGGTGACCAGGTGGTGGGTGGCCGCGCCCGTCCGGTCGAAGGTGACGGAGATGCCGGTGCCGAGCGGGGCCTGCGGGCCGCGCAGCGGGACGGTCTCGGCGCGCAGCGATCCGTGCGAGTCGAAGGTCTGCCGGATGCCGGTGTTCACGTCGTGGACGGACAGTCCGCCTCCGTTGACCTGGACGACCTGGTGATTGGTGGCGGTGAGGTCGTTGCCCGCGCCGTCGAGGAGCCTGATGTCCACGCCGTTGACGTGGTAGCCGATGCTGACGCTGAGGCCGTGCGGCAGGCCGGTCGGGCCGCTCAGCGGCACCGACTCCTCGATGAGACGCCCGCCTTCGGCGCCCTCGACCCGGATGACGGGCGGCGGCACCGCGCCGCCGAGGAGCCGGGGCCGCTCGCGCAGTGACTGGAGGTTGAGGTCGGTGATGTGCTGGTCCATCGCGGCCGGGTTGATGCCGTGCTCGCG
Organism: Streptomyces sp. NPDC093221; assembly: GCF_044753885.1. Lineage (NCBI taxonomy): Bacteria > Bacillati > Actinomycetota > Actinomycetes > Kitasatosporales > Streptomycetaceae > Streptomyces > Streptomyces sp. NPDC093221. The sequence continues at coordinate 405,030 of NZ_JBIVOA010000003.1, forward strand.
CAGGCCGCGTACCGCGACGTTGAACTGCTGCTGGGCGGCGGCCAGTTGGGTCCTGATCTCGGTGACGGCGTGGGATTCGCCGCTGGAGGGTCCGCCGGGCATCGCGCGCAGGTCGTCCAGGTGCTGTTCGAGGCGGCCGAGGTCGTGGCGTGCCAGGACGAAGTCGCCCCAGGCGTCGAAGCGCAGCGGCCGTGACGGGTCGGTCGCCGGGCCGAACAGCGCGCCGATCCGCTCACTGTCGGCCGACCACGCCCGGTCCAGTTCCTTGGCGGTCAGCCGCGGCGGCGGTCCGCCGAGCCGTACGTCACCGGTCGTGTGCGGGGTCGCGGCGGGCACGGGCGCCGGTTCGGGAACGGGGGCCGGTTCTGGGACGTGTGCCGGTTCGGGGACGTGGGCCGGTTCGGGGAAACGCGCCGGGGCGCCCGCGAACGCCTTGTCGCCGAGTCCCGGCACGGCGGTGCCGGCGAAGGCCGGGCCGTCCGCGCCGTGGCCCGAAGCCCCGTGGCCCGAAGCGCCGTGGCTAGCTGTGCCGTGTCCGGACGCGGGGTGCGGCAGCGGCGAGGGGCGGCCGAGTGAGCCGTTGTCGAGCAGGTCCATCGCGGCGTCGAAGCGGTGCGCGGGCGGGAGGTCCACGCCCGCCGCGCCGCTTCCGCTGCCGTTGGCCGTGAGGACTTCGGGCCCCTTGCCCTTGCCCGCCCCCGCGCCCGTACCGCCGAGGTCGAAGGTGGTCACCGCGGGCGTACCCGGCATGTGGGTGACGGCCACGGGCGGCGGCATGAGCGTGACCGCGGCGGACGGCGGGACCTGGGCGACCGCCGCGGGCGGCGGCATGTGGGTGACGCTCGCGGGCGGCGGGGCGGAGACGACCGACGCGGGCGGCGGGGTCGCGGTCAGCGCGGTGGTCGGCGGCGGGGTGAGGTCGCTCGCGGTGTGCCCGACGGTGTGGACCGGGCCGAGGTCCACCGAGATGTGCTGGGCGAGCGTCGCCATCGTGTGGCTGTTGGCGATGTTCGCGGCGGTGCCGGTGATGAGCGCGTTGGGGGTCGGCGCCAGGGCGTGCACGGCGACCGGGTTCGGGGTGTGCAGCAGGTCGAGCGCGTTGAAGGAGCCGCCGCTGTGGATGTCGGTGACCACGTGCGTGACGCCGCCGGTGAAGGTCGCGGGGACGTGCCCGGTGACCGGCACGGTCGCCGCGTGGAAGTTCACCGCGCCGTTGGTGGCCAGGTGCGGCAGGGCGGGCGCGGGCACCGTGTGGGCGAAACCGGCGGTGGCGGCGGGCGGCGGCATCGAGACCGCGCCCGCCACGTTCACATTGACGTTGACGGCCGAGGCGGGCGGCGGGGTGGCGATCACCGCGGCCGGGTTCGTCAGATGGGCACTGGTCACCGGGGTGGTCGGGGTGAAGGCGTGCACGGTCCCGGCGGGCGGGGTGGTCACGACGGCCGCCGGGGTGATGTGCGGGACCCCGATCGAGGAGACCACGGTCTGCGGCGGCACGACCAGGTCGGTGGCCTGCGTGACGATGTGGCTGGGGACGGCGTTGGCGCCGATGCCCGGCACGTGGAAGGAGGGCGCGCCGACCTGGGCGTGCACGCCGGTCGCGCCGATGCCCGCGGTGTTGATGCCGGTGGTGGAGATGTGGATCGGCGGCGGCGGAGCCAGGATCGCGGCGGCGGGCGGCGGCAGCGCGTGCACCCCTGCGCCGACGTCGAAGGTGATGCCCGTCGGGGTGTGCGTGACGTTCGCCCACTCGCCCAGGTGCATCGAGGACAGTTCGGTGATCGGGGTGTCAAGCAGCGCGTCCTTGCCCATGATCGCCTGGAAGCTGAAGGTGATCGAGTCGCTGAATTTGGGCCCGAGGTCGAGGCTGAGCTTGGGCGGGTCGGGGATGAACAGGCCGGGCGCCGAGTGGCCCGCGCCGCCGAACTCCGGCGTCGGCAGGTGGCTGACGCCGCTGCCGACGGCCTGCACGCCGGGCCGTACGATGTCCGCCGCGCCGTACTTGAACTTGCCGAACACACCGCGGTCGACGAGCGCGATCTTCATGGCGCCGAAGACGCCGAACTTCCCGATCTCGTCGCCCTCGGCGGGCAGGAACACCCGCAGCCACTTCGCGCCGCCGAACTCGTTCTTGAAGAACGTCGCACTTCCCTTGCCGAAGTTGGTGACGAATTCCGGAACTCCCTTGAAGAAGGCGGGAATTCCCTTGATGCCGGTGAGGACGGTGAGCGAGCCGACCTTGAAGGCGTTGGCGCCGAGTTGGCCGAGGCCCTTGCCGACGCCCGACAGCCACAGCCCGCCCGCCTTGGTCCAGCTCCCGGTCAGGTGGGCGAGCTCACTGAACGAGGGCAGCGCGACGAACGGCTTGGCGATGCCGGTCATCATGTCCTTGAGGAAGGTCAGGGTGGCGATGCCGCCCGCCTTGATGGCCTGCCAGCCGAGTTTGAAGCCCTTCGCGATCAGCGAGAAGATCGGCACGGCGCGGGTGGTGGGCGCGATCATGCCGAGCGCGGACAGGAACAGGTCGAGCGCGCCGACCTTGCCCTGCGCGAAGTCCACTGCGGTCTTGATGAAGATGGTGAGGTTGACCGCCATCGCGACCAGCGCGATCGGACCGCCGAAGATCAGCGCGGGCAGGATCAGCGCGATGGCGATCCACTGGAAGATCTCCCAGAACTCCGCGCAGCCGGACACCGGCGACTTGATGTTGCCCGACGCCTTGCGCAGCGTGGTGGTGGCGGCGCTCGCCGCGTCCTTCTGCGTCTGACCCGCGTCGTGCGCGGTGCTCGCCAGCGTCTCCAGATTCGGGTCGTCCTTGGCCAGCCCGCGCCCCTGGTCGAGCGCCGCGTCCGCCTTGCTCTGCGCGGTCGACATGGCGTCCGCGTACGTGGTCAGAGCGGTGCTCGACCACTCGAACGCCTCGGCGATGCTCTGTACGAAGCCGCGCAGCCGCCCGCTGATCTGGTCCCGCAGCGCCTCGGCGGTCTCGCCCGAGAACGCCTCAGGCCCGGTCTTGTTGAGGACCGTCTCCATCGCGGTGTCGATCTCCCGGGCGGTCCTGCCCAGGTCGCCGATCGAGGTCGCCACGGTGTGGATCCGCACCGGGTCGCCGGGCGTGGGGTCGCCGCTCACACCGAGCGCGTCCCAGTCCGTGGGGCGTGGCATTCCGGGTCCTCTCCTGCCGTACCGCCGTGTGCCGCGAAGTTCTGCCGCATGTCTCACGTACGAGGAGCCCCGGCGGTTCACTGCGGGAAGTCCCGGACCCACGTCCCGGACCTGGGTGAACCGCGGGGACCGCTGGTACGTGAACATGTCGGACCGGCTGGTTCCGGTGACCCCGGCGGCCCCCGGCGCCCAGCGCCCGACACCCGTAAGGAGGAGATGGCATTGGTCGACTTCGCGCTCGACTACACCGTTCTGCACACCGCCCGCAACGACCTGCACGAGCTGGCCGACAAGATCGGGCCGACGCTCAAGAACAGCGACTACGCCACGCTCGGCAACGACGACTCGGGCGACGCGCAGGACGTGTTCGGCGACGCCCAGCTCACCGCCGCCTTCAGCACGCTGTACTACCGCTCCAAGCACCCGATGGAGAAGGCCGAGGACGACCTGCGGCAACTCGGGGACACCTTCGGGGCGGTGGCCGACGGCTTCTTCAACATGGACGCGCAGATCGCCGAGGGCGCGGGCATCATGAGCGCCGACATGGGCCTGAGCGACTGGGTCGCCAAGCACAAGGCGTGGCTGGGCCACGACCAGTGGGTCAAGGACCACGACCTGTGGGAGCAGTACCAGGCGAATCCGGACTCCTGCGAGGTCGCGCCGGGCGAGACCGCCCCGGCGTACTGCTCGGCGTCCGACCCGGGGCCCGAGCCCACCGACCCCGGCGCGCCGCCCACCGACAAGACGCTGACCACCGCGGACGGCGGCACCGTACACACCCAACTGACCCTGGACGACGACTACAACGTCGTCACGGAGAAGACCACCGTCACCACCGGCGCGGGTCAGACGTACACCTCGACCACCACGTACCAGGACGACCACCGGTCGTACATCACGGACACCGTCTACGCCGACGGCAGCAAGGCGCACTCCGACGTCCACATCAACGAGGACGGCAGCGGCACCATGGCCGTCACCGACGGCGACGGCAAGGAGAGCGACTACACGCGCACCGGGGCGGGTGCGGAGTGGAAGCTCGTCGGCGACGAGGACGGCGACGGCGTGGTGGACAGCGAGGAAGAACCCGACCCCAGTTACGACTACATCGGCTACTAGCGCCGTCAACCTGCCCGTCAGCCCGGCCCGTCAACCCGCGAGGAGCACACCCGCGATGCCCAACATCTCCCTCGACTACGAGAAGATCGAGACCACTTCGTCCAAGCTGGACACCGCCAACGAGAACATCGTCCCGATGCTCAACCAGCTCCGCACCGACGTGAACAACCTGCTGGACGACGGCATGGTCTTCGAGCAGTCCAGCGCGGCGCTGAAGGAGTCGTACGAGAAGTTCAACTCCAGCCTGCTGCTCGCGGTGAAGGGCATCAAGGACTTCGCGGAGCAGTTCCGCGGCATCAAGCAGTCGATGGCGGACAACGACGCCGACCTGGCGAAGAAGATCCGCGACGCCGCCAACGGCTGACGGCCCGTCACGCACCCGCGCCGGGCTTCCCGTTGGTACGGGAGCCCGGCGCTTGTGCGTTTCAGGACGTCTTGAGCGTGGTGACCGGGACCTGCACGGTGAGCGCCGTGCCGCCGGGGCCCGAGGTCCAGGCGCGGCCCGCGCGGGCGTGCGACCGTACGGCGCTGATGGACAGCCGGGCGCCGATCAGGTCGCCGTCGGACATGTTGCGCGGGGCGAGGACCAGGCCGCGCCGGGACCGCTTGGCCGCGGTGAGCCAACTGCCCAGGCCCAGCGAGAGGGAGTCGGCGGGACCGGCGGCGAGCAGGCCGATGCCGCGTTCCCTTCCGGAGACCACGATGTCCTTGAGGATCTTCTCCGCGCCGCCCATCGCGACCAGGTCGGCGTCGTCCACGATGACCACGCGCGGTCCCGCCATCGCGTCCAGCGCCTCGCGCACGGCGTCGGCGGACGGGTCGGGCTCGGTCAGCAGCCGGACCTGCGGGTGCCGGGCGAGCGCCCGCAGCGGCGACTCGCGCGGGGTCAGCACCACCAGCGAGGTGCCGCCCGCGAGCAGCGAAACGGCCAGGCAGGCAAGGGTGTTGCTGCGCCCGGAGCCGGGTGGCCCGGCGACGAGGAAGGACGGCGCGCCCTGCGCGAAGTCCACGCCGACCGCGCCCGCGCCGTCGCCGCCGACGCCCAGCAGGCCCCACATCGGGCGGCGCAGATTGGCGGGCACCTTCTCGTAGACCTCCGAGAAGTCGGCCACCGCGGGCAGCGGGGCGACCGGGAACGGGCGCCGGTCGTCGGGGACGTTCACCGCGCGCCGGGTGGCCGCGGCGCCGATCCTGCGCAGCGCCTCGACCTGGCCCTGGCCGCTGTCGTCGGCGTCGAGGAGCGCGATCTGCGTCTCGGTGCGGCTGACGATGTGCCAGCCGCGGCCGTCGGGGACGGACGCGGGGACCTGGCTGGGCAGCATGCCGATGAGGTTGTAGTCGCTGCGGTCGGCCTGCCGCAGCAGCAGCTTGTGGTCGTTGTGGGCGGCGATCCGGCCCGCGATCAGGGAGCGTTCCGAGGTGGCGACGACGTGGATGCCCGCGGCCGCGCCCTCGCGCAGCAGGCGGGTGATGTCGCCGAGCAGCCGCCCGTTGTCGTAGTCGTCGATCAGCGGGGACAGCGCGTCCCAGCCGTCCACGAGCAGCAGGATGTGCGCGGGCCGTTCCGCCTCCGGCAGCAGGTCGCGCAGTTCGTTGAGCCCGGAACAGCTCCGCGCCGAGCACGCCTCCTGACGTTCGGTCAACTCCCTTACCAGGCGGCCGAGAAGGCGCTCCAGGTGCTCGAAGTCGTGCCGGGACACCACGGCTCCGCAGTGCGGCAGCGCGGCCACGGCGGCCAGTCCGCCGCCCGCCGCGTCGATCCCGTAGATGTGCAGGTCGCTGAGGCGGGCGGTGCGCGCGGCGGAGCCCGCGATGGTGCGCAGCGCCTGGGTGCGGCCCGAGCGCGGGGCGCCGATCACGTAGAGGTGCCCGAAGGTGGCCAGGTCCACGGTGGCGACCCGGCGTTCCTGGAGCTGCGGGATGTCCTCCAGGGCGTACGGGAACGGCGGCGGGAGCGTCTTCAGGCCGGTGGCGCCGGGGCGTTCGACCGCGGGCAGCTCCTCCAGCAGCACCTTCGGCTCCAGGGCGGGCAGCCACGGGCTGGGCTGCGGCTCGTAGTCGTCGAGCAGGTCGGCGGCCTCGCGCACCGCCGCCACCAGGACCTGGAGGTCGGTGGGCGCGAGCGGCCCCTGCTCCTGCGGGGTGTCGTCGTCGCCCGCGGGCAGGGCGGCGGGGCGGCCGAGCCGGGTCCAGGACAGTTCCGCGGCGTGGACCTTGGGGCGGGCGAGCGCGGGGCGCGGCCGGCCGTCCGGGTCCTCGCTCTCTTCGGCGGGGCGTTCCGCGCCGACCCACGCGGACTGGAACGGGACGGCCGAGCGGTGTCCGTAGCGGACCAGCGCGCGTCCCGGGGTGCTCGGCGAGATGTGCACGGCGTCGCCGGTGTCGATGATGTCCTGGCTCTCGACCATGTCGGTGACGCGCAGCGCGATCCGCAGGTTGGTGTTGGCCTTGATGTCCGCGGTGACCGCGCCCGCCGGGCGCTGCGTGGCGAGGATGAGGTGGATGCCGAGCGACCGGCCGCGCTGGGCGATGCTGATCAGCCCGGTGACGAAGTCCGGCACCTCGCGCACCAGCGTGGCGAATTCGTCGATGACCAGCAGCAGCCTCGGCAGCGGCGGGAGTTGCGGGTCGGTGGCGGAGGCAGCGGCGGCGGCGCGCTTGGCCCGGTACTCGGGGTGGTCCTTGGCGTCGTGCTCGGCCAGGATCCGTTCCCTGCGCCGCAGTTCGGCGGCGAGCGAGTCCAGGGCGCGCTGGACGAGGTGCGCGTCGAGGTCGGTGACCATGCCGAGGGTGTGCGGCAGGTTGGCGCACTCGCGGAAGGCGCTGCCGCCCTTGTAGTCGACCAGTACGAAGGTGAGTTCGTCGGGGCGGTTGCCCGCGGCGAGGGAGGCGACGAAGGACTGGAGGAGTTCGGACTTGCCGGATCCGGTGGTCCCGGCGACCAGGCCGTGCGGCCCGTCGCGTACCAGGTCCAGCGACATCGGCCCGTCGTATCCGGTGCCCAGTACGAAGGTGGTGGTCGCCGGGCGCCTGGTCCAGCGGTCCACCAGCGCCCGCGCGTCCGGCGGTTCCTGGCCGAGCAGGTCCAGCAGCCGTACCTCGTCGGGCAGTCCGCTGTCGTTGTCCGGGCTGACGTCGCGCAGCGGCGCGAGCGCCCTGGCCACCCGCTCGCACCAGGCGGAGGCGACCAGGTCGGGCCGTACGCCGGTGACTTCGGGCAGTCCAGTCCTGCGGACCGTCAGACCGGCGCCGGAGACGGTGACGACCGCACCGCACTCCTCGGGCAGCAGCCGTTCCTGCTCGTCGAGGCAGAGGCTGAAGACACGGACCGGCGGACCCTCGGTGAGGATCTGCACCATGCCCGGCACGTCGCGCAACTGCCGTGCGCTGTCGGCGATCACGAGGATGTCGGGCGCGGTGAACATCGCGCGTCCGATGGACGAGCCGAGCGCCCGCTGCCGTGCCTGGATCTGCGAGACCAGTTCCGAGACGCGGTTGGCGACGCTCTCCGGGTCGTTGCCGATGGCCACGACCGGGCCGTTGGGCGAGTACGGCCGCAGGTGCGGCAGCCATCGCACCCAGCCCCACTCCTGCGCGCGGGACGGCTCGGTGAGCACGACGATCCGCAGGTCGCGCGGACTGTGCAGGACCGCGGACTGGGCCACGCACCAGCGGGCCAGCGCCTGGACGGGCGCGGCGGTGCCCGCGACGCCGACGACGCCGAGTTCGGTGATCTCCACGCCGATCGGGATGTCGGGCAGATTCCAGCGCACGGTGCGGTGGTTCTCGTCCTGCGCCGGGTCCTCGATCGCCTTCACCGACGGCATGTCGACGGTGCCGACCCGCAGCACGAGGTGGTCGGGGTCGCGGCGGCGGCGTTCCCACAGCCGGCTGCCGGGTCCGGTGGCGATCAGGCCGAGGGCCGCCGGGTCGGGTCCGGTGTCGCAGCGCACCCGGCGCTCGCGTACGACGGCCGCGCGGATCTCCCGCTCCACCACGCGGCGGCGGGCCCGGTAGCGGCGGCGCGACTCCACGTGCGTCTTGTGGTTGTTGCGGCGGCCCATCACCCAGTTGGAGATCGCCATCAGCGGCGTGAAGAGGATGAACACCAGGTAGAAGTACGAGTGGAAGATGCCGACCATGACCAGGCCGAGCACGACCGGCGCGAACATCATCAGCAGCGGGAACGGCACGCGGACGCGCTGTCCCGGCGGGGACGGCAGGCGCAGCGACTCGGCGTCCAGGTGCGGCGCGATGCGCGGCGGCCGGTTGAAGTCGACGCCGATGCCGTCGGCGGAGTCGGCGACCGCGGCGTCCGCCTCCACGGGGGCGACCATGCGCAGCAGCGTCGTGCCGACGGCCAGGTCGACGTCCACCGGCCACGCGGTGCGGTGGTCGGCCTCACGGCGGGCGGTGGTGTCGGCCTGCGCGGGCGTACGGGCCGCGACGGTACGGGGGTCGGCGGCCGGTCCGCGCGCCGCCTTCCTGGCCGCCTTCCGCGCGGCCCGCGCCGCCTTCTCCGCCTCGTCCACGGCGCGCGCCGCGTCCATCCGCTCCTCGGGTGTGGTCCGGTCGGGCGCGGTGCCGGTCAGCGGGTCGACGTCGGAGGGCGGGACGGGGACGCAGAGCCGTACGGAGCCGCCGTCGATCCGGTCCTCGGCGCGCTCGCGGTGCCAGTACGCGCTGCCGTCCGCGGCGATCGTCACCCACAGCCCGTACTCGGGCGCGTCGGCGCCGCGGACCCGGATCGCGCAGCGAGCGTCCGTGCCGATCTCGTAACTGCCCTGCGCGAGCTGCCAACTGCGGCCCGCGCCGGGGCCCGAGACGCTGTGCACCTCGGCGAGCACGGGTTCGCCGGGCGCGGGCTGGACGCGGCCCGCGAGCGGGTCGGGGTCGGGCGGGGCGCCGCCGACGCCGAGGACGCTGCCCTCGCGGATGCCGCTGTCGCGGATCGGGGCCTCGGGGGCGAGCGGTGCGGCGCCGAGGTGGAGGGCGGGGCCCGCGTCGGGGTCCGCCGGGCCGTCGGGGCGTGCCGGGTCCGCCGCGGGCGCGCCGGGGCGGCCCGCGGTGGCGGGTGTGCCGTCGGCCCGGACGCGCAGCGCCTCGGCCAGGTCGCCCACGGTGCAGCCGTCGGGGAGTTCCAGCAGGTGGTCGCGGTGCACGGCGCCCGCGGTGGTGCCGACGGCGTCGACGGTGGTGAGAGTCAGCTTCACGATGTCCAACCGGGGTGGTGGGGGCGGCCGGGGGCGGCGGTCAACGGTCGGTCGGCGGTCAGTCGCCGCGCGGGGCGGGCGCGGTGGTCATGGCTCCCGAGCCCACGGACTCGGCGTCGAGTGTCCCGGCTCCGCCCGCGGACTCACCGGCGGCGGGTCCGGTGCGGGCGCGTCCCCCCGGCGGGGTCGCGCCGGATCCGGGCCCGGCGGCGGCCGACGCCGAGACGCCGATCGGGCCCGACTCGGCTCCGCCACCGCTGCGTTGACGGGGCGTCACCTGGGCGTGGCCGACGCCCCGCGCGAATTCTGTGGACGGCGCGCTCGCGGCGGATACCGCGGAGACGCCCACCGGGCCCGGCTCCTCGGCCCGTTCGACGTGCGCGTGCGGTGCCGGGGCGCGGACGGGCGCGGCCAGCGGCGGCGGTTCGTACGGCGGCAGCGACCCGATCGCGGCGGCCACCGCGCGCGGCACGGATGTCGCCCGGACCCGCAGCGGTGTGCCGTGCACCGTGAGCAGTCCGTCGCGGTCCACGTCCAGCAGCCGGGCGCGGCCGTGCGTCCTGCCGTACGCCAGCACGCGCGGCCCCGCGGCGCCCGCGAGGTCGGCGGCGTCGGGGAGCGGGCCCTGGCAGACCACGAAGGCGGGGCCTTCGTGGGTGTCGCTCCACCGGGCGGCGTCGCGCAGCGCCTGGGCGACGGGCGGCCCCGCGTGCCGGGGGTGCACGCCGTCGGCGACGGTGACGGCGCCGGGCGGCAGCCGCCGGTCGAGCTGGGCGGCGAGCGCGTGGACGAGCGGGCGGGCGACGCGTTCGTCACCGTCCAGCGAGGTGACCGGCGCGCCCGAGGCGAGGTCGAGGAAGACCGCGCGGTCCCCCTCGACGCCGACGGCAGCGATCAGTACGGGCGGTGCGACCGGCCCCTGCTCCCAGCCGGCGCCTTCCCCGAGGGCCAACCGGCCCGCGAGTCCGGCGGGTTGGAGGTCGTGCCACTCCTCGTACGCGCTCCACCACACGCGCGGGTCGCGGTCGTCGGCGACCCACGGCGGCGGCGGTTCGGGGACGTCCCGGCCCGCGACGAGGACCCCGACGAGACCGGCGTCGGTCCCGTCGCCGACCAGCACGCCGTACGGGCGGCAGCGGTCGGGGGCGGCGGCGTGGGCGGCGCGCAGCGCGCGCTCCCCGGTCCGCCAGACGCCGGGGTCGTCCAACAGGCGTCCCAGCAGCCGGAGTTGCCGCCGGTAGCGGACCCATCCGCGCAGCGGCGCGGTGAAGGCGTTCGCGGTGAGGCGGCTCTCGCGGCGCACCCAGCGGCGCACCACGCGCCATCCGCCGATCCGGCGGACCGACCGGTTGGTGAGGACCAGCACGGCGATGACCAGGCCGAGGACGCCCAGCACCGTGCAGATGGCGCCCCGGTGGTCGGTGAACACCTGGAGGGGCCCGCCCGCCAGCTCGACGACGGCCGGTTGCGGACGGGTCATGCGGCCGTCTCCTCGTTCTCCAGCACACCCAGCTCGCGGCGCAGCGAGCGGATCGCGTGGTGGGTACGGGACTTGACGGTCCCGCGGGGTATCCCGAGGACGTCGGCGACCTCTTCGCTGCCGCGTCCGTAGATGTGCACGTGCACCAGTACCTCGTGGTGCGCGTAGGGCAGTCGCCGCATCGCCTGTTGCAGCCACCGCCGGTCCACCACGCGGTCGGCGAGGTCGTCCCAGTCGGCGGTGTCGGGGCGGACGTCGGCCGCGCTGCCGACGGGTATCGCGCGGTCCTTGCGCCAGGTGTCGACGGCCAGATTGTGCGCGATCCTGAACAGCCAGGGCCTGATCGGCCGCTCCTGCCAGTCCAGTTGATCGGCCCTCAGCCACGCCCGCAGCAGGGTCTCCTGCACGACGTCCTCGGCGTGCCGCAGGTCGGGGGCGAGCAGCTTCGCCACGTACCGCAGCAGCGCCTCGCGTTCGCCGCGCAGCCGGGCGGCGGCCAGTTCACCGCCCGCGACGGAGGGGCCGGTTAAGCCGCCCGCCTCGCCGGAGACCTCACCGCCTGACAGTGCGTCAGGAAGATCCTGTGTCGGTTTCACCACAGTTCCCTTTCTGCCTGCCAGCTCTCCCGATCACAGTAGGCGGCCGGTCGTCACCGTCCGAGAACCCCCGATGAACACCGCGCAACAACCACATGACTCCCATGCGAATCAGCTGCCCCGGCGCTAGCGGCCCGCCGAACACCCTCTGAGCTGGGAGGAGTTCGCGGGCACCCGAGACAGGTGCGGTCCGTGCGAAGGGGACGCCGCCGTTCGCGCCGAGGGCGTCCGCGCGCCCTGCCGCGCCCCGCGCTCTGCCGCGCCCCGCCCTGCCGCACCCCGCCCTGCCGCGCCCCGCCCTACCGCGCCGTCATGTCCTGCGTGCCGATGACCGAGAGCAGCTCCAGTTGCTCCGCGCCCTCGGTGCCGGGGGCGGCGCTGAACCAGAGCAGCCGCTGCCGGCCGTCCTCGCTGAACAGGCAGTGGCAGTCCAACTCGATGACGCCCAGCGACGGATGGACGATCCGCTTGTGGTCGGTGCGGCGGAAGGCCACGTCGTGGGCGTCCCACAGAGCGGCGAATTCGGCGCTCTCACGCCGCAGATGGGCGACCATCCGCGCGACCTCGGTGTCCCGGCCGCGCTGGCCCGCGACCGCCTGGAGGTCGGAGACGAAGACCCGCGAGTGGTGCGGGTGGTCCTCGGGCGGGTAGATCCCGCGCGCCCGCGGATCGGTGAACCAGCGGAAGACGAAGCTGCGGGCGGGGCCGCGTACGGCGGGTGGACGGCCGAGGAGCGCGGCGGCCGGCTCGTTCTGCGCCAGCGTCTCGTGCAGGTCCGAGATGACCTGGGCGGGGGTGGTGGTCAGCCGGTCGAGCAGGCCCAGCAGCGCGGGCTGTACGGGGGCGGCCGAGCCGTGCGCGGAGGGGGGCACGGGCCGCTCGGCGAGGTGGAACAGGTGGTCGCGCTCGTCCGTGGTCAGCCGCAGCGCCCTGGCCAGCGCGGCCAGCGTCTGGGCCGAGGGCTGGGCGCCGCGGCCCCGCTCCAGCTCGGTGTAGTAGTCCGCGGAGAGCCCGGCGAGCTGGGCGACCTCCTCGCGGCGCAGCCCCGGCACCCGCCGCCGCGGCCCGGCGGGCAGCCCCACGGCGTCCGGCCGTATCCGGTCGCGCCGGGTCTTCAGGAACGCCGCCAGCTCGGGAAGATTCACCCCTCCATCGTCACTCGCCGCGCCCGGCGGGGCCAGGCCGCAGCCAGGGGACGGCAACCCCTGGGTGGGCTCAGCCCTGGCTGACCGCGTGGAAGCGACCGACAGTGGGAAGCGGACCGGCCCCCGGCAGGACGTACGAACGCCGGGGCGGTCCGCCCGCCCGACCGCCCCCGTTTCCGTACAGGAGCCCCCCATGACGACCACCCCCGAAACCCCCTCCCGGCCGCGCGTCGCCGTCGTCACCGGCGGCTCACGCGGCATCGGCCGCCAGGTGGTGACCCGGCTGGCCGCCGACGGCCACGCCGTGGTGATCGGCTACGCGGGCAACCGCGGCCTGGCCGAGGACGCCGTCGAGGAGGTGACCGCGGCCGGCGGCCAGGCGCTCGCCGTCCAGGCCGACATCGCCGACGAGACGGCCGCCGCGGCGCTCTTCGACGCCGCCGAGTCCGCGTACGGCGGTGTCGACGTCGTCGTGCACGCCGCCGGGCGCATGGCGCTGTCGACCGTGGCCGAGCTGGACCTGGCCGAGCTGGACGCGATGCACCGCACGAACATCCGCGGCACCTTCGTCGTCGCCCAGCAGGCCGCCCGCAGGGTGCGCCCCGGCGGCGCCGTGGTCACCTTCTCCACGTCCGTGCTGGGCCTGTCCTTCCCCGGCTACGCCGGTTACGCCGCCAGCAAGGGCGCGGTCGAGGCGGTGACGCTGATCCTCGCTCGCGAGCTGCGCGGCCGGGACGTCACCGTCAACGCGGTGGCGCCAGGCCCCACCGCGACCGACCTGTTCCTCGACGGCAAGGACGAGGAGACCGTCGCCCGCCTGGCCGCCCAGCCCCCGCTGGAGCGGCTCGGCACCCCCGCCGACATCGCCGAGGTCGTCGCCTTCCTCGCCTCCCCGGCCGGTCACTGGGTCAACGGCCAGGTCGTCCGCGCCAACGGCGGCATCGTCTGACCGGCCCCTTCGAGCGGGCGTCGCGCGCGGCCGTACGGCCTCGGGCCCCGCGACCAGGCCCGTCGCGTACGGCCGCGCGTACACACACACGGCCGTACGGCCTCGGGCGCGCGGTCAGCCGATGACCGGGCCCAGGGCGACGCGGCCGTCGCCGCCGCGGTTCAGCCACGCCGAGATCTCGCCGCCCGCGCCGATCAGGATGGAGTCGGTCTTCCCGTCGCCGTCGAAGTCGGCGCAGCGGACGTGGCTCGCGTCGGCCGTCCGTCCCGTGGCGATCTGGCCGAGCAGCGCCGTGGAGCCACCTGCCGGTGCGCGACGGCGCGCCGGGCGCCACCGGGCGCTTCGCGTAAAGCACGCGCCCGCGCGCGTGTCCCGGTGTCAGGCCGCCGTGTCAGCCCGCTGGTACGACCGTCAGCACGACCGCCGGAAGCGCCTCACGGAATCCGGCCGCGCGCCAGGCACCGTCAGGCGGACGCCCCTTCACGGCAAGCGCGCCCGCGGCCTATCCCGGTGTCAGCGCTGCCAGCAGGACCGTGCGGTCGTCCGTGGTGGCGTCGGCGGGCGGGTCGCGGAGGAGGGTGTCGCAGAGGGACTGCAACTGCTCCTGGCCGACGTCGACTTCGGCCAGTGCGGCGGCCTCGGCGGCGGCGCGGGCGGTGGCGCCGCCAACGGGATCCGTACCGGGGCCGGTTGGGGCGCGGTCCGCACCGTCGGCACCGATGACCGGGCCGCCCGGCGCCCGTTCGCCTATGCCGTGGTCGAGGGAGCGGGCGAGCCGGGCGATACCGGCGTCGATGTCGGAGCGGCGGCTCTCGATCAGGCCGTCGCTGTAGAGCAGCAGCAGCGTGGGCTGGTGGATCTCCAGCACGGAGGGCTCGGCGCTCCAGGCGCTGAGCCCCAGCGGCAGTCCGGCGCCGAGCGGGACGGGGCGGGCGGCCTCGCCCGGTGCGCGGATCAGCGGCGGCGGGTGGCCCGCGCCGACGAGGGTGCAGGTGTGCTGTTCCGCGTCCCACTCGGCGTACACACAGGTGGCGAAAGAGGCGTCGGGGGTGTCGGCGGCGAGGGCGTCGAGCCGGTGCAGCAGTTCACGCGGATCGGTGTCCAGCGCGGCCAATGTCCGCGCGGCGGTGCGCAGTTGGATCATCGCGACGGCGGCTTCCGGGCCGTGTCCCATGGCGTCGCCGACGATCAGGCCGACCCGGCCGCCGGGCCTGGGCAGGACGTCGAACCAGTCGCCGCCGATGATGTCGTGCGGGCCCGCGGGCCGGTAGTCGTGGGCGACGCGGCAGCCCTCGAAGGTCCGGTCGGTGTCGGGCAGCATGCTCCTGCGGATGGCCAGCGCGGTACGGCGCTCGTGCTCGTATCGGCGGGCGTTGTCCAGGGCGACCCCGGCCCGCGCGGCCAGCGACTCGACGCCCGCCATGTCCTCCAGGCCGAACGGCGGCAGGTGCGGGCCGCGGGTGCAGGCGATGAAGCCGATCACGGCGCTCTGGAGGCGTATGGGGACCACGAGGAAGGACGCGGTGCGTAACAGGTCGTGGATGCGGGCGTCGCCGCGTCCGGAGGCGGCGAGCCGGTCGAAGGTGTGGGTGTCGACCGCGTCGAGCAGTTGGGCGTGGCCGGTGGCGAGCGCGCGGGCGTACGGGGTCTGGCGCGGGAAGACCAGCACCTCGTCGATCGGCAGGACGCCTTCGGTGCTCTCGGCCGCCGCCGCGCCCATCCGCAGCGCGAGCCGTCTGGCCTCGATCTGCGGCGGATCGGCGGACGTCCCCGCGCTCTCGTCGACGAGCCAGCGCTCCAGCAGATAGACGGAGGCGGCGTCGCAGAATCCGGGCGCCATCGCGTGGACGACATGGTTTCCGGTCATATGCAGATCGAGCGCGGAACCGATGACATCGGCCGCTGGACCGACCGCCAGCCGCCCGCGGCGCGGGGGCGGCGGCTTCTCGCGGAACGCGGAAGCGGCCCCCGGCGCGTCCTCGAGGGCGCTGTCCTCGGGCTGTTCGTGCGCTTCGTGTCGCAGGGTCGTGCCTTCCGCCGAGCCGTTGCGGCGGGCGGCCGAAACCACCCGGTGGCGACGTACGCACCCCGCAGCGCCCCGTCACCAGGATTCTATGATGACCGTTCAAGACGCGGCCGTCGAAAGGGACTTGTGGTGACCGGACGCAAAGAAGTCCCGGAGGGCGTGGATCCGGCCAAGGCGAGCGTGGCGCGGATCTACGACGCGATGCTCGGCGGGGAGCACAATTTCGCCATAGACCGGGAGGCGTTGGCCGCTTTCACCGCCATCGACCCGCAGGTGCGGGCGCTGGCGCGGGCGAACCGGGCCTTCCTGGGCCGGGCGGTGCGCTATCTGGTCGACGCGGGCGTCCGGCAGTTCGTCGATCTGGGCTCCGGCATCCCCACGCAGGGCAACGTCCACGAGGTCGCGCAGTCGATCGCGCCGGGCACGCGGGTGATCTACGTGGACAACGATCCGGTGGCCGTCGCGCACAGCGCGTCGCTGCTCGCGGACAATCCGGACGCCGACATCGTGAGCGCGGACATCCGGCGGCCCGACGACGTACTGAACTCGCCGCAGCTACGGAAGCTGATCGACTTCAACCAGCCGGTCGCCGTCCTGATGATCACGATCCTGCACTTCATCACGCACGCGGAGGACCCCGAGGGACTGGTCGCCGCCTACCGCGACGGGCTGCCCGAGGGGAGCTGGCTCGCGCTGAGCCACGCGACCGACCAGGACCGCCCCGGCACCGCCGCCGCCGTCGGCCAGCTCTACCGGTCGAAGGCCACCTCTCCGGTCACCGCCCGCTCCCACGACCAGATCGCCGCGCTCTTCACCGGCTTCGACCTGGTCCCGCCGGGACTGGTCTACGTCCCGCTGTGGCGCCCCGATCCGGCCGACGAAATCCCGGACAATCCCTCGGAGTTCTGGGTCTACGCGGGCGTGGGCCGCAAGAGCGGCTAGGGGTGCGGATCGCGGCGGGGCCGGGAACCGCGCAGGTCCGGACAGCGGACCGCACGGGTCCGGTTCGGCTCCCGGGCCTGTGCGCGGGCGGGTGGCGACGTACGATCAGCGGATGGCTGACATGACCGAAACCACGCCCGGCTGGCTGGCTCCCGACGAACTGGAGCTGACGCGCGCACGTATGCCGATCCTGTATGTCGACGCCGTGCCGGTGCGGGTGGACGACAGCGGGGAAGTCACCCACATCGGGCTGCTGCTGCGCATCGGGCCCGACGGGACGATCAGCCGCACGCTGGTGTCGGGCCGGGTGCTGCACCACGAGCGGGTCCGCGACGCCCTGCTGCGGCATCTGGAGAAGGACCTCGGCCCGGTGGCGCTGCCCCGGATCCCGGCCTCCCCGCAGCCGTTCACCGTCGCCGAGTACTTCCCGACCGAGGGGGTCACCGCGTACCACGACCCCCGGCAGCACGCGGTGTCCCTCGCCTACGTCGTACCGGTCGCGGGCGACTGCCGCCCGCGCCAGGACGCGCTCGACCTGGTGTGGTTCACCCCGCAGGAGGCGTCCTCGCCGCAGCTCCAGCAGGAGATGCCGGGCGGTCGCGGTGTCCTGCTCCGGCAGGCCCTGGCGAGCGTCGGCTGCCTGTCCTGACGGTCCGGTCCCGGCCCGCCGCTCCTGTCATCTGTCAGGAGCGGCGGGCCGTTCCCCTTTCCTACGGTGCTGGTGGCGGCCTCGAAGGGCCGGTTCCGCGAGGAGAGGGAGAGCGACATGGGCAAGGTCATGCGGGGCGTGGCGGCGCTGGCACTTTCGGTGGCGGCCGTCGGGACGGTCGGCGCGGCGCAGGCCGACGCGGCGGGCGGCACGGTCCACGGCTGCCCGTACGGCGCCGTCTGCGTCTACCCGAACGACACGGACTGGGGCAACGACCACCCCAGCTTCGTGTACTGGAGCTACGGCGCCCACAACCTGAGCAATCAGTACGGGTGGCACGACGTGCTCAACAACCAGTCCGGGGGCGCCCGGGCGAGGCTGTGGACGGGCTACAACGGCACCGGCCAGGTCGTCGACGACCTGGTGGCGGGCGGCGCCTGGCACTACGACCTCGGCCCGGTCAACTCCATCACCCTGGACCGCCCCTGACGGTCCGTCAGCCTGCTGACCGGGCCGCCGGGCACGTTCAAAGTCCGCACCAGCCGGTCGAGGTCGGTGTACGCAGTCCGCGCACCGGAGGCCATACCGGACATCGCACCGGAGGCCGTACGGGACGTCGTACCGGCGGCTGTGCCCGTCGCGTACGTCTCGGTGTACGGATGCGACCGGCCGCTCGGCGCCGCTTGGCCCTGCGCTTGCGCCAGCGCCTGGGGGGCCACGGCGCCGAGGTAGGAGCGGGCCCGCGCCTGCCGCTCCTGACAGGTGACAGGGGTCGCCTGTACGGCGGCAGGGCGCGGCACGGGCTAACGGCCGGTCGTGCCGGGATTCCGGGTCGTGACGGCCCCCAGGAGGGGGCGGGGGGGGCGACCGCTGGACGGCTGCTCGGCGGCGGCGGTCCTCAGAGCCGGTCGGCGTCCGCGATCACTTCCATGACGAACGCGCCGGTCAGCCGGAGCCGCCGCACCCGGTCGGCGAGGTCCGGGTCGCGGGCGAGCCCGGCCGGAAGCGGCTCCGCGCGGCGATGGGCGAGGGCCGTGCGGATCAGCGGGTGCCAGCGCGGCGCGAAGGTCTCCAGGGCGTACTCCCCCGCGCCCTCCTTGGAGACGATGTCCCCGGTGGCGACCGTGCGGTGCAGCCGGGACACCCCGAGTGCGCCCCAAGTGGTGAGCGAACGTCCCGCCGAGCGCGCCGCGACCAGCGGCTTGCCGGGCGTCTTCCCGGCCAGCGCCTTCTCGGCCCAGGGGTGCCAGTAGCCGTGCAGATTTTCCAGATTCCACGCGCGCAGGCGTTCCGGTTCCGGGTCGAGCCCGAGGGTGCCGGGGGCCGGGCCGCGCAGCGGGATGCCGCGTTCGCGCAGCACCTTCCACACCACAGGGTTGACGTCGAAGGCACGGCCGCGCGCGAAGGAGTTCCCGGTGTGCGAGGCCAGCGGGCGGATGGCCGTCACCGGTCGGCGGAGGTCGGCGGCCGACACGTAGACCGCGTTCACCGTGCCGGGGACCGTCACCCGCGCCCGCAGCAGCGCCCGTACGACGGGGGTGGCGTTGCCGACCGGGTGCAGCGCCCGCAGCCGCCGGAGGTCCCCCGCCGTGAAGCCGCCGTCCACCGCCGCGACGACGTCGATGTCGCTGCCGCCCGCGCGCCACGCCCCGAGCGCGGCCGAGCCGACCACGTAGAAGTGGGTGATCCGGCCCGGCAGCAGCCGGTCGGCGGCGGACAGATAGCGGCGGGTGAGGCGGGCGGCGTCGGGATGGAGCATTCGGGGAGTCTGCCACGGGTGCCCCGGGGCCGCGGTGCGCTGCCGGCCCGGCGTCCGGTACGAGGACGGCGGGCGGGCGGTCAGCAGGCGGTCGATCAGCGGGCGGTCGATCGGTCGGTCGGTCGGTCAGCGGGTGTCCCGCCCGGCGGCGCGCCACTCCGGTGCGAGGATCGACCAGACCTCGGCGTCCTGCCGTACGCCCCGGTAGAGGTAGGTGGCGCGCAGCAGTCCTTCGCGGGTCATGCCGAGCCGCTTGGCGACGTTGACGCTCGGCGTGTTCTTGGGCGACACCATCCACTCCACGCGGTGGATGCCGCGTTCGTACACCGCCCAGTCGATGATGACGCGGGCCGCCCGGGTGACCAACCCCCGTCCGGCGGCGGCCGGTTCGAGCCAGCAGCCCACCTCGCAGTTGCCAGCCGCCGCGTCGAAGACCTTGAACAGGACACCTCCGACGAGCAGTCCGTCGAGCCAGATGCCGTAGAGGCGGCCCGCGTCGGCCGCCGTCTTGTCGGCGTACGACTGGAGCCAGTTCCGCGCCGAGTCCAGGTCGGCGGTGGCGTCGGCCAGGCCGATGTGCTGTCCGACGTACTCGCGCCCGCGGTCCATGTGGGCCAGGAACTCCTCGGCCCGCCACGGCTCCAGCGGGCGCAGCTCGGCGTCGTCTCCCAGGGAAATCGCGAACATCTCGTCCTCCACGTCGGCATCGCACGGCGGCGCCGCTCCACGGCACGCGCCCCCGCAGACCTACCGCAAAGGGAGCCGCCGCGACCAGCGGTTTTCGCCCGGCGCGGGTCCGTACCCCTTCGGGCGTACGGGGTCAGCGGTCGGCGCGGGCGCGCCAGGCGAGGAACGGGACCAGGGGCGACTGGCCGTCCAGGTAGATCCAGGGCATCTCGGTGGCCCGGTCCCCGAGGACCTGGAACAGCGGACGCGCGAGGCGGAGGTCCCCGGCGAGCGCGAAGGTCATCGCGAAGGTGTTGAAGGCCAGCGGCCAGTCCCGGCGGCGTACGAAGTCCGGGTGGTAGACCGAGCGCGCGGCGGCCTCGTTCACGGCGCGGACCACGTCGGCGTCGGCCAGATACGGCGACTCCGCGTCGCCGCCGAGTGCCAGCCACTCCTCCAGGTGGGCCTGGGCGACGAGGTGGCCCATCGGGCTCCCGGCGGGGGCCGTCAGCATCGACTCGCGGGCGAAGGCGTGCGTCCGGGCCCACGAGCCGCCCCACTTCGGGCAGAGCTGCTGCACGTGCTGCCGGTGGGCGGCGACATGGCCGGGCGAGCGGCGGCAGGTCGCCGCGAAGCGGCGCTCCGCGACATCGGATCCGACGCCGAGACCGCGCCCGGTGATCTGGAGGAAGTACCAGGGCGCCGCCCAGGTCGGCTCGCGCTCGGCCGCCTCCAGCAGGTGGTCCTCGGCGACGGTCAGCCGGGCCCGGAAGAGCTCCCACTGCTCGTCCGACACGTATCGCGCCGCGAAACCCGTACGAGCGTGCCAGGCCCAGGCGACATGCCGGGCGCCGGAGACCAGCAGCGGCAGCGCGTCGTCCGGCTCGGCGGCGATCACGTCGCCGATCCACCGCTCCACCCCGGCGACGCTCTGCACGCCCTCCAGCAGGAAGGTCAGGTCCTCGCCGTCCGTCGCGGCGGCCAGTCGCGCGCGGATCAGCGGCCACTGCTCGACGCCCTCGCGCGCCGCCGCCCGGATCTCGGCGAGCCGCGCGTCGCCGTAGGACAGGTCGATGCCGGGGACCCGCTTGCGGCGCAGCAGGAAGGTCTCCCCCTCCGCGCGGCGCACCCTCAAGAGGCTGGTCCAGGACATACGACGCAGAATACGCCGGGCGCCCGACCGTCGCCGGTCCGGTGGCCGCCTCCCGCCGGTACGGTGGCCGCCTCTCGCCGGTACGTGGCCCGTCCCCTCGCCGGTACGTCACCGGTCCGGTGGCCGCCCTCGCACGCTCCTCGCCCGGTGCGGCCCGCACGGCCCATCCGGCCCCTGGACGTACGGCGTCCCCGGCCGGTTCGGCACGGCGCGGCCCCTGTCCGGGACCCGCGGACCGCGCCCGCGCCAGCGCCGGATGCGGGTTGTCGGCGCGCCAGACCAGCGAGTGCGGGTCCGTCGCGTGCCTGCTGGAACCGTGCCGCGTCGGCGACGGCGACGAAGGTGCGTACGGCGTCGAGATCCACGCCGACCGACGCTGCTCGCGGCGTACGACGCTCCCGCTCCCCGGCCCCCGGCCGCCTCCGGAACCCGGTTGCCCCCGTCCCGAGGCCGCTGCCACAGTCGTCGCCATGACCGCCGACTCCACCGCGACCGCCACGACCGCCACGAGTTCTTTCACCGCGCCCGACGGGACCCGGCTCGCGTACCACGCTCTCGGCGAGGGGCCGCCGCTGATCTGCCTGCCCGGAGGCCCGATGCAGGACAGCGCGTATCTCGGGGACCTCGGCGGTCTCGCCGCGCACCGGCGGTTGATCCTGCTGGACCCGCGGGGCACCGGCGACTCGGCGGTCCCCCAGGACACCGGCTCCTACCGCTGCGACCGGCTCGTGGACGACGTGGAAGCCCTCCGCGTCCATCTGGGCCTTGACCGGGCGGATCTGCTCGGGCACTCCGCCGGTACGAATCTGGCCGTGCTGTACGTCGCCCGCCATCCCGAACGCGTCGGGCGGCTCGCGCTGATCACGCCGAGCGTCCGGGCGGTCGATGTCCCGGTCACCGGGGACACGCGGCGCGGGACGGCGCTGCTGCGCGAGGGCGAGCCGTGGTTCCCGGCCGCTTTCGCCGCGCTGGAGGCGGTCGTCGCGGGCAAGGGCGACGCCGGGACGTTCCGGGCCGTCGACCCCTTCTTCTACGGGCGTTGGGACGACGCGGCCCGCGCGCACCGGGACGCGGGCGAGGCGCGCAGGAACGCGGAAGCCGGGGAGGTCTTCGGTTCCGAGGGCGCCTTCGACCCGGCCGCCACCCGCGCGGCCCTGGCGCGTTTCACCTCCCCCGTCCTCGTACTGGCCGGGGAGGTCGACCTCAACACCCCGCCCTCCGCCGCGGCCGAGGTCGCCGGTCTGTTCCCGCGCGCCGAGTCGGCCGTCCAGCCCGCCGCCGGTCACTTCCCCTGGCTCGACGACCCGGCGCGTTTCGTGTCGACCGTGGCGGCCTTCCTGCGCTGACGAGCACGCGGCCGAGACGTCGGCCGTCAGGCAGCGGACGTGATCGCCTCGTCGAGTACGTCCCTGAACGGCGTCGGCGGGCGGCCGATCAAGGTGGCGAGCGCCGGGTCGACCGCGGTGAACTCGCCCTGCCTGCCGGCCGCGAACATCCCGAGGAGCAGTTCCGCCTGCGCGGGTGAGGCGCCGTGCCCGACGAGGAGGTCCCGGTACTCGTCGTCGCCGATGACGACGCGCTTGACCGGGCGCCCGGACAGTTCGGCGGCGGTCTCCGCGACGTCGGCGAGATCGAGCGCTTCGGAGCCGGTGAGCGGCGCGGTCGGACCCGACGGGCGTACGGACCGGTCGTCGGCGGTCAGCACGCGCGCGGTGGCCTCGGCGAGGTCGGCGTGGGCCGTCCAGGAGATGGGGCCGTCCTCCGGCGCGGCCAGCTCGCCCGTGCGCACGGCGGCGCCGAGCAGCATGATCGCCGAGCTGGCGTAGTAGCCGTTGCGCAGGGAGGTCCACGGCACGCCCGAGTCGCGCAGCGCCGCCTCGGTGGCGGCGTGGTCGGGCATGGGCGCGAAGAGGGAGGTCGGGCTCGCGCCCATGTGGCTGGTGTAGAGGATGCGGCCGGCCCCGGCTGTTTTGGCTCCGTCGATCGCGGCGTGGTGCATGGCGAGGGCGGGCTCTCCGGTGACGTCGGCCGAGACGATCAGCACCTGCGCGGCGCCCTCGAAGGCGTGCGCGAGGGTCGCCGGGTCCGTGAAGTCGCCCCGCCGTACGCGGACGCCCTTCTCCGCCAGGTCCCGCGCCTTGTCGGGGTCGCGGACGCTGACGCCGATCTCCTCGGCGGGGACGCGGGTGAGCAGCCGGTCGACGACGGCCCGGCCGAGTTTTCCGGTGGCTCCGGTGACGATGATCATGAGATGTCTCCAGGTGGGTAAGGGTTTGCGCGGCCTCGGCGCACGGGCGACGCGCGGTCGACAGATCGACATGCCGATAGGTGTCGCCGTGCCAGTGGCGGCACGAGCAGCACCGAATCACTGCTAACAACTCACACGCTAGCACCGATACCGAATCGCCGCTAACGTGATTCCTGTTACCGTCGACACCATGAGCGTCGGAGACATCGCCCCTGGGGACGGCCCGCGCGAGCGCATCCTCGCCGCCACCGCCAAGCTGCTCGCCGAGGGCGGCCGGGAGGCCGTGTCGACCCGGGCGGTCGGCGCGGCGGCCGGAGTGCAGGCACCGACGATCTACCGGCTCTTCGGCGACAAGCAGGGCCTGCTCGACGCGGTCGCGGCCGACGGCTTCGCGGCCTACCTGGCCAGCAAGACGGACCTGGAGCCCGGCGCGGATCCGGTGGCGGACCTGCGGACCGGCTGGGACCTGCACGTCGGCTTCGGCCTCGCCAACCCGGCGCTCTACCAGGTCATGTACGAGCGGACCAGGGGCTCGGTGCCGCCGACGCCCGCCGAGGTCGCGGGCGTGGCGGTGCTGGCCGGGCACATCCGCCGGATCGCCGAGGCGGGCCGACTGCGCGTGAGCGAGGAACGCGCCTCGCTGCTCGTCCAGGCCGCGGGCCAGGGCATCACCAACACGCTGATCTCCCTGCCGCCCGACCGCCGCGACCCGGAACTGGCCGCCCTGGCCCGCGAAGCGGTCATCGCCGCGATCACCACCGACGCCCCGGCCGCCACCGACCCCGCCTCCGGTCCCGTCACCGCCGCCGTGGCCCTGCGCGCCGTCCTCCCCCGGACCTCCGCCCTCACCGCCACCGAACAAGCCCTCCTGCGCGACTGGCTCGACCGCATCGCCACCGCGAAGCCGCAGCCGTAGCCGTAGCCGTAGGCCGTAGGCCGTCCGCGCCCCGAAGGGCCGCCGTGGCTGGCGGCTGGCGGCTGGCGGCTGGCGGCTGGCGATCAACCCAGCCCTGAGCGTTCCGGTCGGGCGGTCCGGTGGTCGACGGCGGGGCGCAGCCAGGGCGTGAGTTGGACGATTCCCCAGGTGGCCTCGGCGGCGAGGAACAGCCACAGGATCCGCGAGGCGCCTTGGGCCAGCGCGTACGCCATCCACGCGGAGAACAGGGTGCGCGCGATGCCGTCGAGCAGGCCGTGTTCGGGCAGGGTCCGTACGATGCGGAGGGCAGCCCAGACGACCACCACAGAGCCCATCAGATTCGCGAACAGGGTCTGCCACACGTCGAGTTCGGGCAGGCCGCCCCAGCCGAGCGCGTCGCCCGCCGAGGACAGCGCGTCGTGCACCCGCGCGTAGGTCCACGGTGTGACGAACCCCACGGTGACCGCGAGGTCGTACCAGGCACTCGCGCGTACGACGCGGAGATAGGCGGGGCGTGCGGGGGCGTGGAAACGGATCATGGGGAGGCTCCGGCCGGTTGGGGGGCTCAGCGACGGCCTCACGCTAAACAGTGGAGTACGGTCCAAGGTCAAGCTCATCGGCCGAGGGGGAGGCGCGGCATGCGTATCGGAGAGCTGGCCGCTCAGACCGGGATGACCAGGGACGCGATCCGGTTCTACGAGAAGGTCGGCCTCGTCACGGGCCGACGCCTCACCAACGGCTACCGCGACTTCCCCCCCGAGTCGGTGGCCTGGCTGCACTACGTCCGCACCGCGCAGACGCTCGGATTCTCCCTGGCCGAAATCGCCAGGACCGGCGAGGAGTTGCGCGCGGCGCCGGACCCCGCCGTGGCGCTCTCCGCGCTGTTCGAGGAGAAGATCCGCCTCCTCGACGCCCGCATGGCCGAACTCGCCACCCTGCGCGCCGAACTCACCGACCGCGTCGGCACAGGCTGCCCCCTCCGGGCGGTCGAACCGGACGGCGACGGTGCCACGCGCGTGACGGCCCGCCCCCTGGCTCACGCCATCCGGCCAGTCGTCTGAAGGACCGAGTGACACGGTGCCGGTGCCGGTGCCAGTGCCGATACGGCGACAAGGGCCCAACCCGGCCGCGCCGAGCGCCTGTTCCGCGCCCGCGCCGTCGTCGCCGCCGCCCCGTGCGTACCGTCCGCATCGGGGGACACGCTTAGGCGGGGGATCGGCGAGGCATATGCCCCTGGCTGTCCGGCAAAGGGGGGTGCGGGGGCGGGATGAGGGCCGCCCCGATCTCCCCTTGGTGCCCGGCCACCAGTACCCTCTTGATCCTCACGGCACCTCCTCCACGGTTCCCGGGCGAACCCCGGTCCCCTGTCGGCGCCTTCGGCGCTCGGCCCTCCCGTGGAAGGGGCAGTTCGGGCGGACAGCCGTGACCCCCGGCAGATCGGCCCGGCTGGCGGTGGGAAATCCGAGTACGGAACAGGGCGTCGAGGTGCCGCGCACAGCGGCTCCTCCTCAAGGGGCAGCGCGAGGGGCGGAATCAGGTGGACGACGACAACGGCACGGGCATACCCGGCGAGGACGGCGCGACGGCCGGGGACGGCAAGCCGGCCGGACAGCGGCAGCCGGGCCCGAGGCCCATGGCCCGGGCGCGGAAGGCTGCGGCGCAGCCCCGTAAGCGCGCCCAGGCTCCCGCCCGGGCGGAAGCGGAGCCGGCAGCGGAGACGCCAGCGGACACGGCAGGGGGCACGGCGGCGGTGGCGGACGCGCAGCCCGAGGGCGGCGCTCAGGAAGCCGCCGCGTCCGAGGCGGCGCCAAAGCCCGCGAAGCCCACGAAGGCCGCGCCGAAGCGCGCTGCCGCAAAGCCCGCCGTGAAGACCGCGGCGGCCGAAGTACCCGCTACCGCAAGCAAAGTGACGGAGCCTCAGAAGCAGCCCGAGGCCGCTCCCATGGCCGCCGCGGCGGCGAAGGCGGCACAGAAGCAGGCGGCGGAGGAGCCCGCCGTGAAGGCCGCCAAGAGCGCGAAGACGGCGGCCAAGGCGCCGGCCGGGACTCCGGCGAAGGCGCCCGCGAAGACACCCGCGAAGGCGCCCGCGAGAACCGCGGCCAAGACGGCGCAGACACGGAAGACCGCGGCGGCGGCCCCGCCCGCGGGCGCGGCGAAGAAGGCGGCGGGGACCAGGCCCCCGGCGAAGGGGCGGAAGACGGCACCGGCCGCTTCGAAGGCGGTGCCGTCCCAGGCCCCGGCCGAGGCCCCGGAGCCCCAGGAGCCCGCGGCCGGGACGCCGACTCCGGTCAGCAGCACCGGACTTGTCGCCCTCCTCCAGGAGAAGGGCGCGCTCGCGCCCGAGGCGGCGCTCGTCGTCCTCAAGGGCTCGCTGGTCGCGCTCGCCGCAGCCCACGAGGCCGGTGGAGCCCACGGCGACATCGCGCCCGAGAACGTCCTGCTCACTCCCGAAGGCACGGTCCAGCTCGTCGACGCCGAACCGGCGGCTCCCGCCCCGGATCAGGCAGAGGCGAACGCCGAGCCGGACACGCCCGAGAACGTCCTGCTCACCCCCGAAGGCGCGGTCCAGCTCACCGACGCCGAACCGGCGGCTCCCGCCCCGGATCAGCCGGAGGCGAACGCCGAGCCGGACGCCGTACCCTCCGGCACCCCCTACAGCGCGCCCGAGCGGTGGGCGGGCGCCCCGGCGTCCGCGGCCTCCGACGTCTACGCGGCGACGGCCGTCTTCCACCAGAGCCTCACCGGCGCGCCGCCGTACGCGGGTGCCACGGCTGCGGAACCGGCGGCCCAGCACGCCGAGGCGCCGGTCCCGGCCGAGCAGGCTCCGGAGCCCGTACGGCCGCTGCTCGCACGCGGGTTGGCGAAGGACCCGGCGGAACGGCCGCAGAGCGCGGCCGAGTTCGCCGCCGAGGCCGAGGCGGTCGCCGTCGCCGCCTACGGCGAGGACTGGGAGGAGCGCGGGCGCGGTGAACTCGCCGCGCTGGTCGTCCTGTTGGCGGCGCCGTCCGGCGATGCGGCGGCGGAAGCGGCCCAGCAGCCGCAGGCCGCCGCCGTACCGGTCGCCGTGGCCGCGTCCGCCGCGTCCGGGGCTGGCGCGCCGCCCGTACCGCCCAAGCACGCGCCCCACCACGCCCCCGCGGGCGGCCCCGAGGCTCCCGCACCCCGCTTCAGCCGACGCGCGAAGGTCCTCGCCGTCGTCGCGGCGGCCGTGATCATCGCGGGCGCGGTGACCGTCACGGCGGTGGCGACCGGCAACAAGAGCGACGACACCCCCGTGGCGGGCCCGACGCCGACCGCCGTCACGTCGCTGACCGCCACGACGCCGACCACCGCGCCCGCCACCCCGTCCCCCACCGTCAGCCTGTCGGCGTCGCCCACGGTCAACGTCTCGCCGACCGGCACACCGACGACGGCGGTCACGCCCAGCAGGACCGTGTCGAGCACGCCCACCGGCACGCCGAGCACGCCGCCCACCACCGCGCCGACCACCCCTTCGGCCGACCCGACGACGACCGGGAAGCCCGCTGCCGGGCCGCACGTGGCGTCCATCGCCGTCACCGGTTTCGACTGCCCGACCGGCAAGCGCCGCACGGCGACCGCCACGGTGTACGTCACCTACGACGGCACCGAGGCGGGCGCCTTGCACCTGACGTGGTGGCACAGCGCCACGGGCAAGCCGCAGGGCGCCGTCACGCTGGCCCGGCAGACTGCCCAGTTCCCCAAGGGCGCGCAGAGCTACACCTTCACGGACCGGTACACGTTCACCCCGGACCGCGATCACCCGTACGTCGGGCTGTCCGTCTCCAGCGACCCGGCCGCCGACTCCGGCAATGGCACCTACGGAGTGGGCTGCCGCTGACCCTCCGGCACGTGTCCGGCACCGCGCGGAAGGCGTCGCGCGGTGCCGGGCACGTGTCAGTGCGGGCGTCAGGGCACCGCAGGTGTCAGGACAGTGCAGGGTCAGGACATTGCAGGCGTCAGGCAGGTATCAGGACAGGCGCCAGGGCAAGTGCCGTGCGCTCACCGCGTGAAGATTCCGGCGACGAGGTTGATGGCGGTCGCGAGAATGCTCGTACCGAACAGATACGACAGCAGTGTGTGCCGCAGGACGACCGCGCGGATCGTCGAACTGGAGACGTCGGTGTCGGAGACCTGGTAGGTCATGCCGAGGTTGTAGCTGAAGTAGAAGAAATCGCGGTAGGCCGGGGCCTCGTCCTCGGAGTTGAAATCGATCCCGCCCTCGGACTCCTCGTAATACAGATACGCGTACCGTGCCGCGTACATCAGATGCAGTGCGGCCCAGGCCATGAAGACGCCGATGAGCGCGGTCGCGGCATGGGCGGTGTCGGAGTTGCCGAGCAGGAACACGACGATGCCGATGAGGCCGCAGAGCGCGACCGCGACGACCACGATCTCCTCCGCGAGCGGTCGCAGGTCCTCGCGCCGCGAATTGTGGCGGGTCGCGGCGGCGTCCATCGGCCACAGCACGCACCAGCCGACCACGACGAAGAACGACTCGGTGGCCGCGATGGCCGAGAGAATTCCCAGCGGCGTGTCGGTCGACGACCCCACGCACGCCCCGACCACCGCCCCGAAGGCGACCGAACCGGCAAGGCGCGGAGCCGCGGACGGCGAAAACCGGATACTCGTACTCACAGGCCGTAACGCTAGTGGTTCACCGCTGTCGGCACGGCAATGGCCGCGCAAAAGTGCCGTACCGGATCGGCGCCGGGGAATCGGCCCGGGGATTCGGTCCGGGGAATCGGTCCGGGGATTCGGCGGGATTCGGCACGGGATCGCCTTCCCTACGTGTCGAGGCGGACGGTCATCTCCACCGTCACGTCGTCCCCCTCGGAAAGCCCCTCCGGTTTGCGCACGGCGTTCTTGAGCGGCAGCAGATAGCCGCCGTCCTTGGGAAAGAGCGAGGTCGCGAAATCGGTGCCGCCGATCCGGGCCAGCACCGGGATCACCCCCCACCCGTACGAGGCCGTCGTCGCCACCTCGCGGATGTCCGCGGACTCCTCCTCCGGCACGGGCACGAAGTAGTACGGCGCCGGTCCGCGCCACTCCACGACCCGCCCCGCGAACACCAGCTCCACGCCCCCAGCCCCTTCTCCCACGTCCTACGTCCCGCGTCCCGCGCGTCCGTCGGGGACAGCCAGGCTAGACCAGTACGGGTTACGTCTCGTCCGCGCCCGCGCCCGGAGCGGACCCAGCGGGCGGAGAGGGCGGGGCGGGCGGGGCGAAGTGGATGGGGGCGGTGAAGTTGGCGCGGCGGGCGGCGCGGCGGAAGGTGATGAGGGCGGCGGGGCCGGCCAGCAGGATGGCGACGAAGTTGGTGACCGCGCGGCCGGTGTCCCAGCCGAGGGAGGTCGCCACGTCGAAGGCCAGGTAGCGGTGCCACTGCTCGGTGAAGGGCAGGCCCGGCAGGTAGGCGATGGAGCTGCCGGGGTCGAGCGAGAAGGGCCAGAAGGAGAGGTTGAGCAGGAAGCCGAAGAGGTAGCCGGACGCCGAGCCGTAGGCCGCGAGCATCAGGATCTCGGCCCTGCCGCGGGCGCGCGGGAGGAGCCCGGCGAGCATCCCGACGAAGGCGCAGCCGAACATCTGGTACGGCATCCAGGGCCCGACACCGCCGGTGAGCAGCGCGGACGCGAAGAGGGACGTGCAGCCGAGGGTGAAGCCGAAGCCGGGGCCGAAGACGCGGCCCGCGAGCACGAGGACGAAGAAGACGGTCTCGATGCCCGCGGTGCCCGCGCCGAGCGGGCGCAGGGCGGCGTTGACGGCGGACAGCACGCCGAGCATGGCCAGGGCCTTGGCGTCGATGCCGCCGTCGGCGATCTGGGCGAAGACCACGGCCAGTACGAGGATCAGCAGGACGCCGAAGATCAGCGGCGGCGCGTAGGAGGTGCCGAAGCGGCCGGGGGCGACGACGAAGGGCCAGAAGAAGGCGACCAGGCCGATGAAGGCGGCCAGGACGATGGTGACGACGGCCGTCGCGTGCATCCGGACGGCGGTGGTACGGCCCGTCCAACGCCCGGCCGCGCCCTTGCCGTTGCCCGCGCCCCCGCCCGTGTGCGTGGCGCCCGTCCTGGCCGTGGCCATCACTTCGCCTCGGCTTCCGCGAGCGCGTCCGCGACCTGACCGACCGTCAGGTAGGGCAGCGGGGCGAGGATCTTGGCGGCCTGTGGCGCGAAGGCCGGTGAGGCGACGATGACATCGGCGGTGGGGCCGTCGGCGACCGTCTCGCCCTCGGCCATGACGATCACGCGGTCGGCGCTCGCGGCGACGAACTCCACGTCGTGCGTGGAGATCACGACGCTGCGGCCCTCGGCGGCGAGCGCGTCCACGATCCGGATGAGGGCCTGCTTGGCCTGGTAGTCGAGGCCGCGGGTCGGCTCGTCCAGCAGGACGACGTCGGGGGCGGTGGTGAGCTGGATGGCCAGCACGAGCGAGAGCTTCTGGCCTTCCGACAGGTCGCGGGGGTGGGTGTCGTCGGGGATGCCGGGCGCGAGCCGGTCGAGGATCACCCGCGCGGCGCTCGGGGCCGCCCCGGCCGACTCCCGGTCGGCCTGGGCCAGTTCGGCGCCGACCGTCTCCAGGTAGAGCAAATCGGTGGGGGTCTGCGGGACCAGGCCGACGCGGCGGCGCTCAGGTCCCGACGTCGTACGCCGTCCGCCGAACCGCCGTGCCGAGGCCCCCGGCTCGGGTGCGGCCGGGTCCGCGCCCTGAGCGAACCGTACGGTTCCGCCCTGTCGCGGCCCGGCGCCGTGGACCGCCCACAGCAGGGACGACTTGCCCGAGCCGTTGCGGCCCATCAGCGCGGTGACCTCACCGGCCCGCAGTTCCAGGTCCACCTCGCGGACGGCGACCACGTCTCCGTAGCGCACGACGATCCCGCTGGCGGTCAGCAGCGGTGTGCCCGTGCCGTGCGAGACGCGGACCGGCGGCACCGGGCGTCCGGCGAGCCGTTCGCGCAAGGGAACTGCGGCGCGGCGGGCGTCGCGTACGGACAGCGGCAGCGGTTCCCAGCGGGCCAAGCGGCCGAGGTCGACCACGGGGGGCGCGACCGAGGCGGTACGGAAGGCGACGGACGGCGGGGCGGAGGTGACGGTGCCGTCGCCGGTCAGGTGCAGGACGCGGTCGGCGTACTGCACGACGCGCTCCAGGCGGTGTTCCGCGAGCACGACGGTCACCCCGAGGTCGTGCACGAGCCGGGTCACGGCGGCGAGGACTTCCTCGGCGGCGGTCGGGTCGAGCGCGGAGGTGGGCTCGTCCAGCACCAGGACCTTGGGGTGGGCGGTGAGGACGGACCCGATGGCGACGCGCTGCTGCTGGCCGCCGGACAGCTCGCTCAGCGCGCGGTGCCGCAGGTCGGCCAGGCCCATCAGATCGAGGGTCTCCTCGACGCGCTTGCGCATGACGTCGGCGGGGACTGCCAACTGCTCCATGACATAGGCCAGTTCCTCCTCGACGGTGTCGGTGACGAATCCGGCGAGCGGGTCCTGGCCCACGACGCCCACCACGTCGGCGAGTTCACGCGGCGGGTACGTCGCGGTGTCGCGGCCGTCGACGGTGACACGGCCCGCGAGTGTGCCGCCGGTGAAGTGCGGCACCAGGCCGTTGACCGTGCCGAGCAGCGTGGACTTGCCCGCGCCGGTCCTGCCGACGACCAGGCACAGTTCACCTTCCTCCAAGGTCAGGTCCACGTCCCGCAGCACGGGCTGCTCGGAGCCCGCGTACACGACGCTGACCTGGTCGAATCGGATCACAGCAGGGCCTCGCTGGGCTTGTCGGCGGTTTCGGCGGTGGTGGCGGTCGCGGCGGCTCCGCCGGGCGGCACGGCGGAGCGCCCGGCCGTGGCGCTTCTCGCGCTCTTCGCGCTCTTCGCGCTCTTCGCTCTCTTCGCGGCGGATGTGCGCGGCGGGGGCGGCGCGGCGAAGGCGGCGGTGCCCGCGAGCAGGATCGCGGCGGCGGGCAGCCACGGCAGTGACGGCCAACGCAGCGGATACAGGCTGGGGTTGAGGTCGGCGGCGTTGTAGCCGACGGTCAGGAACAGCACGGCGGCGGTGGCGACGCCGCACAGCGCGACCACCCACTCCGCGGACCGCCAGGGGTCGGGTCGGTAGCTGGTGCGCCGTATCCGCCGCCCGCCGAGCGCGAGTCCGGCGCAGCACAGCAGCGACCCGCCGAGCATGGCGGGCAGTCCGAGCGCGCGCGGGGTGGTGCCGTCCAGCAGCCCGTAGATGCCGGTGCACAGGCCGAGCATGCCGCCGAGCATCAGGACGGCGGTGGTACGGCGTGAGGCGCGGGTCGCGGTGCCGGCCCGGCCGTAGCCGCGCGAGTCCATGGCGGCGGCCAGGTGCAGGGAGCGTTCCAGCGCGTCCTCCAGTACGGGGATGAGGATGCCGCGCAGCGCCCGCAGCCCCTTGGCCCGGTCGGCCCGCAGCCGTCGGGCGCGCGCCACCCGCTGGACGCTTTCGACGAGTTGGGGGGCGACGCTCAGCGACACCGTGACGGCGACGCCGAGTTCGTACAGCGCGCCGGGCAGGACGCGCAGGGCCCGCTTGGGGTTGGCGAGGGTGTTCGCGGCGCCGATGCAGCACAGCAGGCAGGCCAGCCGCAGTCCGTCGGTCGCGGCGGACAGGGTGGCCTCGAGCGACACCGGGCCGCCGAGCTGAATTCCCGCGTACCAGTGGGGAGTCGGGATGTGCGGCAGCGAGAACATGATGTGGTCGGCGGGTGTGATGCCGGTGGCGAAGACGCAGCGGAAGACGACGCGGATCGCGACGACCGTCAGCGCGAGGTACAGGTAGTACTTGAAGCCCTTCGCCCAGGGGGCGTCGGTGCGGCGCTCGGTGACGACGTAGCCGAGGACGACCAGGACCAGGCCGAGCAGCAGCGGGTTCGTGGTGCGGCTGACCGCGGTGGCCAGGGCGATGCCCCAGATCCACCAGGCGACCGGGTGCAGGGTGCGCGGCAGCCGCCGCCCGGTGTGCGGGGAGGCGGCGGCGCGCGGCGGTACCGCGGCGGCGTGCGCGGGACCGCCGGTCGGGGACGGAGGCGGGGCGGTGGACACCGCGCTACTCCGCGTTCCGCCGCCGCCGGGTCCTGACGACGATGAATCCGGCGATCACGGCCACGACGGCCGCGGTCAGGGCGAAGGGCAGGACCGAGCCGGACGAATGGCTCGCGGCGGCGGTCGGCTCCGCGTCCTGTGTGCGGGGCTGCCCTGGCGACGGCGTTGCGCCCGTGGCCGTGCCCGTGCCCGGCGCGGTGCTCGCGGACGCGGTCCCGGTGGGGGTCGCGGTGGGCGGGGCCGAGGTGGTGGCCGGTGTCGTACGGGTCGCGGACGGCGTGGTGGCGGCCGGTCGTGAGGTCTTCCCGGGCGCCGAGCCCGCGGCGGTGTGCGTACCGGCGGGCTTGGTCGGCCTCGGCGGGGCCGAAGTGGCTCCGCCGGACGTGGTGTTGTGCGCCCGGACGCTGTCGGGTGAGAACGTCGGACGGCCCTGCGTGCCCGCGACGTTGGTGGCGCCGAAGATCCACAGGTCCACACTGCCGGGCTTGGGGTGGTAGCTCATCGCGCCCAACTGGCTGTAGGACCAGGTGTTCTGCCCCGCGTCGGCGTGCCAGTACGACCAGTAGGCGGTCGCGGGCGGCGTCAGCACACAGGGGGCGTCCTTGGACGTCGGATACTGCTTGCCGCCCTGGTAACCGGCGTAGCCGATCCGGCAGATGAAGGCCGGACCGTCGTGCTGGGTGCCGGTGGTGGCCCAGCCGCCCTGGTTCAGCAGGGTGTAGCCGGTGGTGGGCGTGGTGCCGCAGGAGCGCAGCAGCGGGCCGCCCCAGTGGCTGAAGTCCACCGCGAGCACGACGCCCTTGGTGGTCGTGCACGCGCTCATCGGCTGCGCGGTCGCCATCGCGGGCGCCGCGCCCACGGTGAGCCCGCCGCACACGGCGGCGAGCGTCAGCGCGAGCGCGGTGACCGTACGGGCGAGGACCGATCGTGCGCCGGGCCGCCGTGGATGGCAGGACGCGCCTGCGACGGGCGCCGCCCGCCGGGCCGTTGACCGCATGCCATGGGCCGACCGAATGCCGTGGATCACTGGTGCCTCCCGCCCTGTTGTGCGGTGCGCCGCCGCCGTACGGTCAGCGCGCTGCCCAGGGCCAGCAGCAGCGCGGCGAGACCGGCCGCGGCGAGCACGCCGGTGCCGGTGGCGGCCAGCGAGCCGCCGCTGCCGCCGGAGTCCGTGCCGCCCGCGGAGCCGGACGAGCCGCCGGAGCCGGAAGAACCGGACGATCCGCCGGTGGAGCCGCCGCCCGAGGGCGCGATGGGCGCGAGCGCGTGGGTGAGCGTGGTCAGCGGGGTGCCCGCGAGTGCCGGGACGGCCTGGGTGCTGGACCGCAGGTCGGAGTCGCCCGCCGCGGCGGTGATCCGGAAGCCGCCGTCCTTGTTCTGCGTGGTGCGCAGGAACTTCTGCCCGTCGCGCGCCTGTTGGGGCCGGATCTTGTCGGTGGCGAGCAGCGCCTGGACGGCGAGCGCGGTGGAGTTGCTGCTGACGCCCGCCGCGCCCTGGTAACCGCCGCTGGACTGCTGGGCCTTGACGAGATACGTACGCGCCTTGGTGACCGCGTCCGCGTGTCCTGGCACCAGGACGAGCGCCTGGAGCGCGTAGCCGGTGGTGTCCACGTCGGAGGCGCAGTCGGCGCCCGGCGCGTCCAGCGTGGAGGAGAAACCGCCGTCCGCGCACTGGAGTTGGAGCAGCCGGTTCACGGCGGCGGCGGGCGGGGTCTGGCCCGCGCGGGCCAGGGCGAGGACGCCGAGGGACTGGGAGACCGTCGAGTACGCCTGGTCGAAGTCGCCGGGGGCGGTGCAGGAGCCGTCCTCGGCGGCGGCCGTGCAGACGTGGCCGCTGAGCGTGCCGATCAGGTCGAAGCCGCCGAAGTGCCGCGGGTCCTGGCCCATGACCTGGGCGAGCACCGCGAGTTTGGCGGTGGCGCCGCTGTACGGGCCGGGGTAGGCGGAGGTGCCCGCCGGGTCGGCGTAGTCCGCGACGTGTCCCGCGAGGTAGCCGGTGACCTTGGTCAGCGTCGGGTCCTGGCCGCCGGTGGAGGCGAGCGCGAGGGCGAGGTCGGCGGTCAGACCGTAGTCGGGGCCGTAGGTGCTGGCCAGGTGGTCGCTGCCGTCGAGCTGCTCGACCAGGTACGCGGCCCCTTCGGCTGCCGCCTTCTGGTCGGCGAGGTCGCGCAGCAGGGTGCCGAAGGAGGTGCCGACCGCGCCGCCGACGGCCTGCGTGGAGGCGCGTACGTCGGACTGCTTCTGGTCGGTGTCGGAGGCGACCCGGAAGCCGCCGTCCGCGTTCTGCTGCGCGGCCAGGAACGCGCGCGCCTTGGCGATCTGCGCGCGGTACCCCGTGCCGCCCAGGGTGAGGCCCTGGACGGCGAGGGCGGCGGAGTTGACGGAGTCACCGGCCGCGCCCCGGAAGCCGCCGTCGCCGAGCTGCTTGCTCGCGATCCAGGCCGCGCCCTTGGCGACCGCCTTGGCCGCGGCGTCGCCGGGCACCAGGTCGAGGGCCATGATCGCCATCGCCGTGCTGTCCACGTCCTGGTCGCCGGCGGCCGGGATCAGGCTCGGCCAGGCGCCGCTGGAGTCCTGGAGGCTCTCCAGGTACGCGACCGGCCCGGCCGCCTTGGCGGTGTCACCCGCGCGCAGTTGGGCGATGACGCCGAGGGACTGGGAGAACACCGAGGTGGCGTAGGCGTAGTTGTTCCTGGCGGCGCAGCCGCCCGAGGTGTCGGCCGCGGCGCAGACGGTGGCGTCGAGCGCGGCGATCAGGTCGTGGCCGCCGAAGGCGCGCGGGTCGTTGCCGGTGACCTCGGCCGCGACGGCCTCCTTGGCCAGCGAGCCGCCCTGCGCGTAGGAGGTGCCGATCAGCGTCCAGTCGTCGATGCCGCGGCCGGAGCCGTCCCTGCCGTGCTGGAGGAAGTCGGTGATCCCGGCGAGGGTGTCGTCGGCGCCGCCGGTCGCGGCCAGCGCGAGCACGCCGTCGACGGTCAGGCCGAAGTCGGCGAAGCCGGTGTTCTGGCCCGCGCCGGACTCGTAGTAGTGGCCGTCCACGAGATTGCCGCGGTTGATGAGGTACGCGACGCCCTTGGCCAGGTCGGGGGTTGCCGCGGCCGGGGTGGTCGGTCCGGTCGTGGGCGGGGTGGTCGGCGCGGTCGTGGGCGGGGTCGTCGGCGCGGTGGTGGGGGGCGTCGTCGGCGGGCTCGTCGGGGTGTCGCCGTAGGTGAGGCTGCCGAGGTCGCTGGAGGTCACGGCGAGGACGGCGGCGGTCGAGGCGTACAGGTCCGGGTCGGTGCCGCCGGAGCCGTCGGAGGCGAAGCCGCCGCCGTCGGTCTGCCGGGCGGCGAGCCAGGAGCGGGCGGCGGCGGCGCGGTCGGTCTGCGCCAGTACGGTCAGCGCCTGGGCCGCGGAGGAGGTCGTACCGGTGTCGCCGGAGGACGCCCCCTCGTACGCGAGGTAACCGCCGTCGGCGGACTGCGTCTTGGTGAGGTACGCCCGCGCCTTGTCCAGCACGTCGCCGGTACCGGGCAGGTGCTTGAGGGCGACGACGGCGTCGGCGGTCGAACCGGGGTCGGACGTGCAGCGCTCGCCGGGCGAGAGCATCGAGCCGGAGAATCCGCCGTCGGCGCACTGCATCCCGGTGAGCCGGTCGACGGCGGGCCGCGGCACGGTGGCGCCGCCGCGGGCCAGCGCGAGCAGGGCGCGGGCCTGGGTGCCGGGCGAGAAAGCGCCGTGGAAGTCACCGGCCGCGGTGCAGTTGCCGAGGCTTCCGGCCGCCGCGCAGACGTTGTCCGTCAGGTCCTTGAGCAGGTCGTGGCCGCCGAAGGAGGTGGGGTCACCGCCCAGGATCTCGGTGAGCAGCGCCAGGTTGGCCGCCGCGGCCGGGCTCGGCACGGTGACCGTGGAGTCGGGGAGCAGGTAGTCGTCGGCGTGCGCCGTCAGAAAGGCGTCGATCGCGCGGATCGTGGCGTCGGGGCCGCCGGCCGCCGCGAGTGCGATGGCGGTGTTCGCGGTGGCGGCGAAGTCGGTGCCCCAGCCGTCGAAGACGTGGTCGCCGTCGGTGAGTTGCCTCGTCAGCCAGGTGGCCGCGGCCGCCGTGTCGGCCTGTCCGCCGGGACCGGTCGGGGGCGTGGTCGGCGGCGTCGTGGGCGGGGTGGTCGGCGGCGTGGTGGTGTCGTGGGCGCGGACGGAGTCCGGTGTGAACGAGGGACCGCCGGTGCTGCCGCCGATGTCGGTGGGACCGAACACCCACGCCTCGACCTCGCCGTCCTGCGGGTGGTCGCCGAGCGCGCCGAGCGGGCTGTACGTCCAGGTGTCCTGTCCCGCGGGCGCGATCCAGAACGACCAGTACGCGTTCGCGGGCGGGGTCAGGACGCACGCCTCGTCGGCGGTCGTCGGGTACTGCGTGCCGCTGTCGAAGCCGTCGTTGCCAATCCGGCAGATGAAGCCGGGGCCGTCGTGCACGGTGCCGGTGGTGGTGAATCCGGCGTTGTGCAGCAGATTCATGCCCGTGGTGGGGTGCGCGTCGCAGCCGCGCAGCACCGGGCCGTTCCAGTGCCCGTAGTCCACCGCGACGATCGCCCCCGAGGTGGGTGTGCAGTCGCCGATCGGGTCCGCGCCCGCCGGGGTCGCCACCGAGACCAGTCCGGCCGTGAGGCTGCCGAAGGTCAGCGCCGCCGCGGTGAGCAGGACGACGATGCGCGGCCGTCTGTGACGGCGGCGCGGGACAAGACGAAGCACGGGTGGCCCCCCGGGTCGGCCGACGGGGAGGGCGGGCCGCGGAGGCGAGGCGGCCTGGCGGTTGACGCGGCCGTCCTGTCGTCCGTGCCGTAGTCCTCGACGGCGATCGTGACTTGCTGCTCAGCGCAGGTGATCCGGCTCGCCCGCCTCTCGGAGGGCCTACGGTTGCGGGTCAGCGCCGGACTTGGACCGGCTTCCCCTGGCTGCTGAATCGGAAATACGTTTCATAGCACCACGTCGGCGTGTGCCCCGTCAACGTGGCGGGCAGTTGCCTTCACCACTCCCCCGCGACCCTTACGTCACGCGCGTGCTGCGCTAGCCTCGGCTGGTCGCCGACTGGGGGAATCCGGTGAGAGTCCGGAGCTGACGCGCAACGGTAGGGGCCGCCTTTCGCGGTGGTCCGAGCCCGATCACCCGCTCGGAGACGCAGCACGTGCGGAAGCCTGACCACGCGTTCGGGCGGCGACCGCCTCGGCGCGGGCCGGTCGTGAGGACAGCCGTGTGCCGGGGCGCGAGGCGCCCCCTTCCAAGGAGAGTCCTCCACCCATGACCGTTCCTGTGACCGTGCCCTCCCGCACCGCCCGGCGCCGGGCACTCGCCGTCGCCGTACCGCTGGCGGCCGGAGCCCTGCTGTTCACCACGACCGCGCCCGCGCGGGCGACCTCGACCCCGGCGCAGATCGCCACGTCCAAGGCGAACGGCGTCGCCTATCTGAAGTCGCTTCAGGCCGCCGACGGCTCGTACGCGGGCAGCGGTCTGTCCAACGAGTGGGCGTTCAGCGCCTTCGCCGCCGCGGGCACCGCGGCGGCCGACGTCTCTCCCGGCGGCGACACCACGAAGAACGCCAGGACCGTCTACCGGAATCTGCTGGCCACCGCCGCGTGGCCGTCCGCGTCGCCGGTGGTGACGGACTACGAGCGCGGCGCGCTCAACGCGTACGCGGCGGGCATCGATCCGGCCCGCGTCGGCACCGGCCGCAATCTGATCGCGGACATCGCCTCGTACTGGCAGCCCGCCTCACCCGGCTACTTCGGGCCGCCCGCCAACTTCAACGGCACCGTCTTCGGGCTGCTGGCGCTGGCCGGGGCGAAGACGCAATCGGGCGGGCAGCGCGTGCCGCAGGCCCTGCTCGACGCGTCGGTGGCGGTCGTGCGCGCCAACGAGCACACCGACGGCGGCTGGAACTTCTCGAAGGCGGCGGGCGATCCGACGCAGCTCGGCGCCGCGAGCGACATCGACATGACCGGCGCGACCCTGGCGTCGCTGTGCTCGGCCGGGGTGCCCAACACCGACACGGCCGTCGTCGCGGGCAAGAACTTCCTCAAGGGCAAACTCGTCAACGCCACCGGCGCCTTCACCTCGATGTTCGGCGCGAACACCGACTCCAACGGCTGGGCCGTCTCCGGCCTGAACGCCTGCGGATTCAACGCGCAGGGCACGGACTTCACCACCGCGGCGCGCAAGACGCCGGTCGACTTCCTGCTCGCCCAGCAGTTCAGTCCGGGCGGCGGCTTCCGCTACCTGCCCACCGACACGAGCCCGTCGGCGTACGCCTCGATCGACGCGGTCCGCGCGGTCGCGGGCGGCGGCTTCACCGCCACTCCCCCGGCCCCGGTCACTCCTGGCGCGCCCGCCTGGGCCGCCACCACCGACTTCACCAGCGGCTCCACCAGCAAGCTCGCGCTCATTGTGGACAACGACGGCGGTTCGCTGAAGGTGTGCTCGGTGCCGGTCGCGGCGACCGGTACGACCACGACGCTCGGTACGGTCCTGGACGCGGCGGCGTCGTCCGCGACACCCGGCGGCTGCGTCACCGCCGTCACGCCCGCCACCGGCACGGGCACGGTCACGGCGCTCAACGGCACCGTCAACTCCGGTACGGCGACGTGGAAGTCGAGCCTGGACGGCTCGGCGCCGATCGCCGCCTCGCGCGGCACGACCGTCCACCTCGGTGACACGGTCTACCTGCGGTACGGGAGCTGACCGGCTCCCGCCAGCGGGCGCGCTTCCGCGGCGGTGACCGGTTCCGCCGGTTCGACGCCGTGGAGCGCGTGGGCCAGGACTTCGGCGCCGCGCACGACGCGGGGTCCCGGCCGGTTGAAGTAGGCGGGTCCGTCCAGGACCCACACGCGCCCGTCGCGCACGGCGGGCAGTTCGGCCCATGAGGGGTGGCCGGTCAGCAGGCCGGCCTCCTTCAGGGTGCGCTCGGGCGGGAAGCCGCACGGCAGGAGCATGACCGCTTCCGGCGCGGCTTCCCGCAGCGCGGTCCACTCCATGGGCGCGGTGTGCTCGCCCGGTCGCGCGAGCAGCGGTTCGCCGCCCGCGCAGCGGATCTGTTCCGGGACCCAGTGCCCCGCGGGCCACAGCGGGTCCAGCCATTCGATGGCGGCCACCCGCGGCCGGGGGCGGCCCGCCACCCGCTCCCGTACCGCCGCCAGCCGCTCCTCCAGCTCCGCCGTCCTGCGGGCCGCGGCCTCGGGAACGCCCAGCACGTCACCGACCTGGCGCACGCAGGCGAGTACGTCGGGCAGGGTCTTCGGCTCCAGGCTGATCACGCGCGGTCCTTCGCCGTCCAGCACGCGTACGGAGTCGGTGACCGCGCCGTAGGAGACGGCGCAGACCTGGCAGAGGTCCTGTGTGAGGACCACGTCGGGCGCCAACTCGGCGAGCAGCGCGGCGTCCAGGGTGTAGAGGGACGAGCCCCGGTGCGCGGCGCCGCCGACGGCCCGCGAGATCTCCCGGCTGCTGAGCGCGTCCGGGTCGAATTCCGCGCCGGTCACCACCGGTACGTCGGCGACCACCTCCGGCGGCCAGTCGCACTCATGGGTACGGCCCACGAGGGCGTCGCCGAGGCCGAGTTCGACGACGATGTCGGTCGCGGCGGGGAGCAGGGAGACGATGCGCATACGGGGAACGGTAGCCGGGGGGCGGGCGGGGGCTCGCGCGGCCGAGGGGAAGCGGAGGACAGGGACAAGGCCGGGTGCCACGGGTTGATCGTGGCACCCGGCCTTGGTTCAGGGGGATTCAGCGGGGTTCAGGGTCTGCGGCGAGAGGCGTTCAGCCCCGGGGTCCGTGCCCGGCGGAGCCCACGGTCAGCGGTCCGATCGCCAGGCTCGGCCGCCCGCTGGTGCCGTGCACCGCGCCTGCCGGGACCCGGACCGTCACCTCGCCGTTGCCGCGCGGGGTGACGGTGAACGTCCAGGTCGTGCCCGCCGCGCCGACGCCGTTGGCGGTGAGGCCGGTGACGGTGCCGTTGGACACCCGCAGGTCGGCGGCGGTCAGGCCGGTGACCTGCTGGTCGAGGGTGAGCGTCACCGGGATGGGCTTCCCGCGTGTCGCGCTCACCGCCGTGGTGGCCAGCGAGCCGGTGGGCGTGTCGCCGACCCGGTACGCGCCGCCGCACACGCCCGTCAGCAGCGGGTCAGCGGTCACGGCCCGGCTGCCCGAGGTGCTGAGCACATGGCAGCCGACGCTGACGCGCACCGCGAGCCCGCCGTCGTCCTGCCGGGTCGCGGTCCGCGCACGGCCGTCCACGTACACCGTCGTACCCCGGTATCCGTCGGTGACCGGCACGCTCACCGTGGCGACGGAGTTGCCCGGCACCGACACGCCGAGGTCGGTACGGTCGCCGACGCGGTGGAAGGACGCGCCGACCGTGCCCTTGACGGTCGGTGTCGTCACCGAGCCGTACGTCTGGTCGCCCGGCTGCGGACGCACGGTGAAGGTGTCGTAGCCCGGCGTGGACGGCGCGATGCCGTACATGTCGCGCGGGATGACGTACGAGGGGGCGGTGGCCCACGGGTGCGACCACGTCATGTTGCTCTTCTCGGCCGGGTCCCACGCCTCGCCGGTGGCGCCCGCGCCCAGGTCGATCATGTGCAGCCAACTGTTGGTGCCGTGCGAGGTGAGCAGGTCGAGCGCTTCCTGCGCGTGGCCCGCGTTGTACAGCCCCTGGAGCAGGAAGCCCGAGCAGTAGACGCTGCACGCCATGCCGCGCGAGGTGAGGTACGACGCGACCGCGTCGTACTGCTTCCGGCTCACGGGGACGCCGAAGGCGGCGGGGAACGCGGTCGCCTGGACCGCGAAGTGCCCGGTCGGCTTCATGTCGGCGCTGAGCCCGTCGTCGTACGCGCCCTTGCCCGCGTTGTAGAACGCCGAGTTGAGGGTGGTGCGCAGCCGGTCGGCGATCACGGTGAAGTTCGCCGCGTCGGCGCTCTTGCCGAGGGAGGCGGCCAGGACCGCCATCTGCGA
This sequence comes from Streptomyces sp. NPDC093221, assembly GCF_044753885.1. Lineage (NCBI taxonomy): Bacteria > Bacillati > Actinomycetota > Actinomycetes > Kitasatosporales > Streptomycetaceae > Streptomyces > Streptomyces sp. NPDC093221. The sequence continues at coordinate 447,108 of NZ_JBIVOA010000003.1, forward strand.
GAAGTTGCTGTACGACAGGGCGCCCAGGATGGTGTTCTTCGCGGCGAAGACATAGCCGTCACGGCTGCCCTCCGGCCAGTCCACGATGGCGTCCGACTGGTCGATGGTGCCGAGCGCCGCGTTGTAGTCCTTGCTGAGCAGCTTGGGCACGAGCGCGTCGTACATCCGCTTGACCTGGTCGGTGGAGCCGGTCTGCCGCCAGTTGTCGTAGACGGACGTGATCACGTAGAGCGGCCATTCCTGCGGCCAGGTGCGGTGGTTGGCGAAGTAGTCCATCGAGTAGACGCCGAGTGTCGGGTCGTCGCTGAGGTAGAGGCTCGCCAACTGGTGGATGTAGTTGTCGGATTCGTACGGTCCGCGCTCGCGGGTCCAGGAGTCGACGTAGAAGTTCTGGTTGGTGGTCTCCACGGTGTTCTTGGCGAGCTGCCAGACCGAGACGAGGTCGGGGTCGGACGAGGTGAGCTGGGCGCCGCTCTCGTCGAACGGGTAGACCATGGCGAGGGCCTGGAGATTGTCGGCCGTGACGGGGACGGGCGAGTTGAGGACGTCGAGGTAGCGGAAGACGCGCATGCCCCAGGTGTCGACGCTCTGGGTGCCGCCGCGCAGGGTGACGACGTCCTGGTACTCGTTGCCCGCGCGCAGCTTGTAGCGCACGGTCGTCGGGTCGGACAGTTCCTCGCCGTAGCGGAGGGTGACCTTGCGTCCCGCCGTGCCGGGCAGGGTGAGGTGGACGCCGCCCTGCCAGGTCTGGCCGAAGTCGACGAGGTAGTTCCCGCTGCCCTTGTCGGTGATCTTCACGGGCCGCCTGAGCTGTTCCCGGACCTTGCCGAACGGGGTCGGCCGCAGGTCGGCGAACGCGGTCTTCGCGGTGGCGGCGGGCCACGCGGAGTCGTCGTACCCGAAGCGGCCGAAGCCGTCCGGGTAGCGGCTCATCGTGATGTCCTCCTGCGGCATGTTCCAGTAGCTGGTCCCGGTGGACTTCGCGGACGGCCAGATGTCCGCCCCTGACATGCTCCTCCAGCCGGGTCCTGTGCCGACCGTGCTCGTGCTGCCGTCGGTGTAGCGGATCACCAGATACGCCTGGAAACGCTGGTCCTTGGTGGTGTACGCGACCGCCGACAGCGCGTGCTCGCCGCCGGACCGCAGCGCGGCCGTCACGTCGAAGCCGTCATAGCGGGTCTCCTTGTCCAGCGCCTCGGTCGGGCCGAGACCCACGAACCGGCCGTCGAGATACAGCTTGTAGACGTACTGCTTGGCCGCGTCGAAGGAGGAGCCGGTCGCGAAGACGGTGGCCCAGGCGACCTGCTTGGTCCGCTTCCCGCTCTTGTCGAGCGTGAAGTCGTGGCGCAGCAGCGCCCAGTCGTTGGTGGCGTGGGAGCTGAGGCAGTCCGTGCTGGTGCCCACGGCGAGCGCGCCGTTCTGCACGGTGCCGCACGGGAAGGGCGCGCCGGTCGCGCCGAAGTCGTTGGCGTAGAGGGTCTTTCCGCTGTCGGCCGCCGCCAGGCTGGTGACCGTGACGTCGTCCGCGGTGCCCGTCTCGGTGCCGCCGGTACGGAATCCGATGCCGCCCTCGGCGAAGGCGGTGTCGGTCCTGGTGTCGACGACCTTGCCGTCGAGGAAGGTGGTGAGCGTCGAGCCGACCGCCTCGACGCGGACGTCGTGCGTGGTGCCGACGGCGAGCGTGGTGTTCAGCGGTACGGGCGTGCCCGCGCGGAAAGTGCCGTTGGTCTCGACGTGCGGGACAAGGGTGTTGGGGTTGCTGGTGTCCGACGCCCTGAACTGCCACATGTAGCCGTTGCGGACGTCGGGCGAGCGGAACCTCACCCCGAGCGCGACCTTGGTCACGGTCAGCTTCACGTCGAGGCGGTAGTCGGTCCAGGTGTCGACGGCGGGCGGCGCGGACCAGATCGGCGCGCTCGTGCCCCAGGTGGCGCCGGGTCCGGTGCCGAAGGTCGCGGGGGCCGACCACGCGGTGGCCCTGCCGCGCTCGTCCCAGACCCGCACCGACCAGGAGTAGCGCTCGGCGGTGCGCAGGGCGGCGCCGCCGTACGGGATCGCGGTCGCGGCGGCCGAGGCGACCTTCGCGCTGTCCCACACGACCCGGCCGCGGCCCGACTCGCCCTCGGTGACGCGGAGTTCGTAGCCGGTCTGGCGGCCGACCCCGGACTGCCAGCCGAAGCCGACGGTGCCGGCGGGATCGACGTCCACGGGAGCGGACAGCGATCCGACCGTCAGGTGGGAGGGCGCGCCGCTGTTCCCCACACCTGCCTGCTGCCCCGGGCCCGGCGCGCCCGGCGGCGCGGCGCTCGCGGGTCCGGCCAGCGGCTGGACCAGGACCAGGGCCGCGACGGCCGAGGCCGTGGCCAAGAGGGACACCAGTCTTCGACGCATCGTCACAGTCCGTCCACGGAAGGGGATTGAATCGTTTCACTTCATCTGCTAGTGACGTTACGGACGCGTGAACGGGTGTGTCAAGACTCCTGACGCCGGGGGCCGGTGGGCGTATGCGCCGGTCAAGGAGTCGGGGCACCGCGTGCTCGCGGGCGGGGGCTCGGGGTGCGGGGAATCGATTCAGTGGGGGTCGAATGGCCGTCGACGCCGAGGGGAGGGCCGCCCGGCGGCCTTCTTCGGCTCGGGTGGCCGTCGAAACCGCCGGGCGGGCTCGCCTTTGGCGCGCCTTCGGCTGTGTTCGTTCACGATCGAGTCGGTGCGCTGCCGGGCTCGGGCTTCGCCCATCCGCTCGGGGTGCGGTGAGGCGGGGTCAGCGCAGGCCGCCCGCTCGGGGTGCGGTGAGGCGGGGTCAGCACAGCCCGCCCGGTCGGGGTGCGGTGAGGCGGCGTCAGCGCTCCCAGGGCCAGGACGCGGAGCGGCCGGACTCCAGGAGGGGGATCATGCCGAAGGCGTGGTCGGTGAGGCCGCCGAAAGTGTGGCGGTTGCCGGTGCCCGAGGGCATGGCGCCCGCCTTGTAGCCGGCCATGTTCCACATGTAGACCGGCACGTTCTTCGGGACGAGAGCGTCGATCTCCGTTTCGCGCATGCCGCCGTGGCCACTGGCGTTGGACGGGAACCAGCCGGGTCTGGTCTGCTCGTCGGTGACCACGACGATCCGGTCGTGGCCGCGGAAGTGGGCCTTGACCGCCGACGGGATGTCGGTGCCGTCGATCCGGCCGAACTTCTCGATCAGGCGCAGGACACTGCCGCCCTTCGGCACGGCGACCGGCCTGCTGCGCATGCCGAACTCGACCAGGGTCGGGTCGGCGGCGCGTACCGCCAGGGCGGCGCCGAAGACCGCGGCCTGCTCGGCCAGGGTGATGTCCGAGCTGTTCGGCGTGGAGAAGCCGAAGCCGGGGAACATCGACGGCGAGCGGTCGGCCAGGATCAGCGTGCGGCCGGGCAGCGCGGGCACGTTGGCGAGCGAGAGGTTCAGCGCCTTGTCCAGCGCGTGGCCCCAGCGCAGCGATTCGACGTGCTTGTGGGCCGCCCAGAACCGGAACGGGAGCATGCGCGAGCGCGCCACCCGCTCCGGGTCGCAGATCGTGGCCGCGACCTGCGCCGCGGCCTCGTCGGACACCCCGGCGCGGTCGAAATTCCGCAGGTTGCGGACCAGCGCGAAGACACCCATCGACGGGATGACCGTCTCCCACGCGGCCTTGTCCATCGGGCCCTGGAGCCAGCCCGCCAGCGCTTCCCACGTCATGCCCGCTGCGGCGATACGGCTGCTGCCGTCGGTGCCGTCGGTCCGGTCACCGCCACCGCTCCCGAGGAGGCCGCGGCGGTTCCCGACCGGCACGGCCATCAGCTCGGCCCGGCTGCGGACGATCCGCAGCGCGGCCGGGATGTCGTCGCCGCGGCCGTGCCGCCGGTCGATGGCGTGCTTGAACAGGTCGCCCTGCCAGGGCTTGTCGGCGGCAGGCGAGGGATGGACGAGTTCGAGGACGTCACCGAAGCGGTAACCCTTGGACTCGGTGTCGTACTTCAGCAACGACCGCTCGCTGTAGAGACGTTGTACGGCGTCGGCGACACCGCGCTTGACGGGCTTGGGAAGCCGGCGGCCGAACGTCGAGGTCCAGTAGGCGAGGAACTCGCCGGGCTCGTCGGGCCGTTGGAGCACCGAGTCGACGACCTGCCGGGAGTAGCCGGGCGCGTCGTTGCGCAGCCGCTCGGCGGTGAACTCCGCGGCGCCGACCAGCGCCGCCGTGCGCATGTTGCCGTCACCGCGCAGCCAGGCCAGGAGCGCGGCCGTCCACCGCGGGTCCTCGATCGCCAGTCGGCGGACCAGCCGCTGGTACCGGTCGTCGCGGTCGCCGCCCTTCTCGTAGAAGGTGTCGGTGCCCACGACGTTGGATATCGCGAGCAGGAAGAGCTCGGACCGCGGGTCGCGCAGGTGGCCGGAGCCGCCCTCCGCCGTCACGGTCCGCGCGCCGGACGTGGTCACGGGCGACGTGACCCGCGGCTTGACGCCGCGCTGATTGAAACGAGACATGGAAGAGTCCCCCCGCGTCGGAGGGGAAGCCCAGCGGGGCGGTGTCCGAGATCAGGGGTCGACGACGGGAACAATGCGCTCTGGGCCGCTGAGCTACGGGGTTTCACGCCCGGTGGGATTCGAACCCACGTCTCACCATGAACAGTGGAAGTACCCGTTGTCCGCGCACCGGACACCGCCGATGCTGCGCCCCCCGAGATCAGGACGGCCGCGGTTCTGCGGGGTTCGAACCCCGCCCACCGAAGTGGTTCTACCACAAAGAAGTAACCGCGACCTGCGCACCGGGAGGTGCTGTTGTCGATCGTCAGCATAGCCACGTGCCCCGAACGTGCCGACTGATTTACCGGCCGCGCGGGCCGCACCGGCCGCGGCTCGCGGGTCGGTAAACCCGTACGCCCGTGAGCCCGTGAACCCGTGAACCCGTGGGTCCGTGAGCCCGTCCGCCCGTCCGTCCGTGGGTCAGGACAGCACGCGGTGCCGGAAGTTGCGCAGGCCCAGGGTGAGGAAGACGGCGCAGGCGGCGATCAGGACCGGGTAGACGGCGAAGAGCGACATGTGGGTGGACTCGGTGAAGGCGGCGCGCATGCCCTCGGTGATGTAGATGAGCGGGTTGACCAGGACCAGGATCTGGAGCCAGTGGAAGCCGCCGAGGTGGACGAGGGAGAGCTTCGTCCACTGGTAGTAGGTGCCGCCGAGGAAGACCAGGGGCAGGACGACGAAGCCGAACATGACGCCGATGTTCTGCGGCTGGAAGGTGGTGCCGAGCATCAGGCCGAGCGAGGTCATGGCGACGCAGGCGAGCGGGATCAGGGTGACCACGATCCACCAGTGGACGGTGAGATGGGCGTGGACGCCGGGCGCGTGGACGACCGCGGCGATCGGGAAGACGATGACCGCCGAGATCAGGGCCTGGACGGCGCCGGACAGCACGCGGGCGACGGCGACCAGCCAGATCGGGCAGGGCGCCTGCACCCGGTCCTCGATCTCGCGGGTGTAGCCGAACTCCTGTGACATCTGGATCGCGACGGACTGGATGCCCTGGAACATGATGCTGATGGCGACGACACCGGGCACGAGGACGGTGGCGAAGTCCGACTCGCCCGTCGATCCCCCGGCGCCGCCGATGCCCTGCCCAATGGTGGGGAAGACGTAGAGGAAGACGAAGACCAGCAGGAACGGCTGGACCAGTGTCCGGGCGACGAACTGCCCGAAGCTCTTCCACAGCACCCGCAGGTCCCGCCGGACGAGCGCGCCGAGGGCGGTACGGCTGGCGGCGGCCACGGAACGGCTCGGCCGTACGGTGACCGGGCGGTGCGTCGGGGACAGCGGCTGCGAGGGTCCGGCCGGTGGTGCGGTCATTCCCTCAGCTCCTTGCCGGTGAGGCTGATGAACACGGTCTCCAGGGAGCTGCGCACGATCGACAGGTCGACCAGTTCGAAGCCGCCCCGCTCGGTGCTGGCGACCACGCGCGGCAGCAGGCGTTCGTCGCCCTGGACCTGGAGTTCGACGCCGCCGTCGACCAGCCGGGTGCGGACGGCGCCCTCGATGTCCCGGGTGAGGCGGGCGGCGAGGGCTTCGTGGTCGCCACTGGCCAGTACGGTGACGATGGTGTCGGCGCCGACTCCCTGCTTGAGGGCTTCCGGTGTGTCGAGGGCGAGGATCTTCCCGTGGTCGATGATCGCCACCCGGTCGCAGAGCTGGTCGGCCTCTTCCATGTTGTGCGTGGTGAGCACGATGGTCTGGCCGTCGGCGATGAGCCCGGCCAGGATCTCCCACAGCGCGAGCCTGCTCTGCGGATCGAGACCGGCCGTCGGTTCGTCCAGGAAGAGGACGGCCGGGCGGTGCATGATCGCGCGCGCCACCAGCAGCCGCTGCGCCATGCCGCCCGACAGGTTGCCCACAGGAGAGGCGGCCCAGCGCGACAGACTGAAGCGTTCCAACGACTCGTCGGCCAGTTCGCGCGACCGTCCGGCGGAGATCCCGAACAGCAGCCCGTGGTAGTAGAGGTTCTCCCACACCGTCAGCGAGCGGTCCAGGGTGTTCTGCTGCGTCACGACCGCGATGACCTGCTTGGCCAGCGCGGGCTGCGCGACGACGTCGATGTCCCCGACGTACGCCTTCCCGCCGGTGGGGACCACGCGCGTGGCGAGCATGCCGATGGTGGTGGTCTTCCCCGCGCCGTTGGGTCCGAGGAGTCCGAAGAACTCCCCGGCGTAGACCTCGAGGTCGAGGCCGTCGACCGCCATGACGGGCGCTTTGGGATACCGCTTGGTGAGCCCGACCGTACGGATCACCGGGGGCCGTCCGCCGCCGGGGCCCGTCCGCTCCACCGCCGCCTCGACCGCCATGTCCCACCTCCCGGCTCCGCTCGACCCGCATGCCCGTCCGCCGCCCGGCCCGCGCCCGTCGGCTGCCCGATCCGTGCGCCCGCTGCTCTCGTCATCGAAACACGCCCCCGTCCGCGCGGCCCGCGACAACGGTCCGACCGGGGGACGTCGGCCGACGCGGGCGGGGGCGTTTATGATGATCGCGAAAAGCGGACCGCCCGCCTCCCGGCGGGGTCCCCGACCGCCGTCGCGGGGGCTGTGAGCGGCCAGAGGAGCGGGGCCGGGGAACAGGACCGGCGCATATGCCCAATGGCCGCGGATTCCCGAAGTGGCAGTACACGGTTGCGAAGAGCCAGTAAAGGACCCATTCGGGAAACTCGTACAGGATTCAAGGGAATGACGGCGTGAATTCATTCATTCTCACACCATCCGGGTGTTCTGAACATTGATCCGGAGGCGGCCAATAGGGTCTCCGGCGGGTCCGGCCGAGGGCCGCGGGCCGGGCGGGCAGGGGGGACAGCGCATGACCGATACCCCACGGGCGGACATACCGGATTCGCAGCCGGAACGTCGCCGTATGTGACGGGGAAAGACGGACAGGACGCTACTTACGGGGAGTGTCGCGACACAAGGCGGCGGGTCGGCGCGCGGCGGGGATCGGCGCCGAAGTGCGGCCCCGGGAGGAAGTCGATGACGCACTCATGTCACACGCGCCCCACTCACCCCAGTGGCTCTCTTCGAAATCAACCATGCTGCTATGGACATCTTGATTTGTGCTGCGTCATGAATGAGAATTCGTCCAATTGAGCGGCACGGAGTACACGCAATAGAGGCCCGCCGCGCACACCGGGGCCTCGCGCGGCGGGACAGCGCACTCACCCGCTCCGTTACCGACAGTAGCCGGGGGTAAATCGTTGGAGTTCTGCATACTCGGGCACCTCGAAGTCTCGGCGAACGGGCGCCCGGTGCAACTCGGCGGTGCCCGCGAGCGGACGGTACTGGCGATGCTGCTCATCGAGGCCGGTCATGTGATCCCGGTGGAACGGCTCATCGACGCCGTGTGGGGCGACGACCCGCCGGCGACCTCGCGTGGGCAGATCCAGATCTGTATCTCCAACCTGCGGCGGCGCATCCTCGCGGGCGGCGGCGAGGACCTGATCGAGACCCGACGGCCCGGCTATCTGCTGCGGGTCCCCGCGGGCACGCTCGACCTGCACCGGTTCGAGGCCGAAGTCCACGAAGGGCAGGCGGCGTTGGCGGCCGGGGACCCGGCCGGGTCGGCCCGCATCCTGCGGGACGCGCTGCAACTGTGGCGCGGTCCCGCGCTCGCCGACGTGGACAGCACGCTGGTGCAGCAGGGAGTGGGGCGGCTCAACGAGCGGCGGCTCGCCGTGCTCGGCGAGAGCCTGAAGTCCGGGCTGATCGCGGGTGAACAGCACCGGCTGATCGGCGAGTTGACGTCCCTCGCGGCCGAGTATCCGCTGCACGAGCACTTCAGGGCGCTCCTGATGATCGCGCTCTACGCGGCGGGGCGGCAGGCGGAGGCGCTGGACGCGTACCGCAAGGTGCGTGAGGAATTGCAGAGCGAACTGGGCATCGACCCGGGCAGTGAACTGCGCGGCCTGCACCGGGCGATGCTCGCCGGTACGTTCTCGCTGCCGGGCGCGGAGCCGGACGAGACGACGTCGGGGCGTTCGACGAGCCGGGACAGCCGGGACCACGACGGTCAGGGGCGTCAGCCGCAGCACCGCGAAGACCAGCGGCGCGACGACCAACACCGGGACGACCAGCGGCGGGAGGACCAGCGGCGCGACGAACAGCGCCGGGCCGACCAGCGGCGCGACGATCAAAGGCGCGACGACCCCCGCCGGGACGACTACCGCCGGGACGAACGCCGACGCGACGAGCAGCGCCGCGACGAACACGGGCGGGACGAACACGGGCGGGACGACCCGCGCCGTGACGACTACCACGCGGACGAACACCGGCGCGACGAACCCCGCCGCGATCCGTGGGACCGCATGGAGCGGGACCGCGACGACCGGTACGGAGACCGGGACGATCCGACGGGCAGCGCGCCCGCGGAGTCGGCCCGGCCGCCCACTTCGGCGGGCGCCCCCATGCCCGGCGCCCGCGCCGACCCGGAGGGCGCCTCGGACCAGGCGCGCGGCCAGGCCGAAGGGCAGTCGCCGCACCAGCCGCCGGCCGAGGAGCCCAAGCGGCGCGCGCCGAGCCTGCTGCCCGCCGACATCCCGGACTTCACCAGCCGCAGCGAGACCGTGAACGACATCGTGCGGCAGATCGGCGGCGACCAGCGCCACCGCAGCGACCAGGCGGTGCCCGTCTGCGTGATCGTCGGACAGGGCGGCGCGGGCAAGACGACGCTGGCCGTGCATGTCGCGCACCTGCTCACCCAGGACTTCCCCGACGGCCAGCTCTTCGCGCACCTGCGGGTCGGCGACCGTCCGGCGAACCCGTCCGACATCCTGGAGCGCTTCCTGCGGGCGCTCGGTGTCGTCGGCCCCAGCCTGCCCAAGTCCCTTGAGGAACGCGCCGAGCTCTTCCGCGACCTGGTCAGCGGGCGGCACGTACTGGTCGTGCTGGACGACGCCATGACGGAGCGTCAGGTCACCTGGCTGCTGCCCGGAAGCGCCGACTGCTCGGTGATCGTGACGAGCCGTCAGCGGCTCACCGGACTGCCCACCGCGGGCCGGGTGGAGATCGGCGCGCTCAGCGAGAGCGGGGCCGCCGCGCTGCTCGCCCGCTACATCGGTGAGGCGCGGGTGGTCGCGGAGGCGGAGAGCGTCAGCGAACTCTCCCAGCTCTGCGGCCGGTTGCCGCTGGCGTTACGGATCTCGGCGGCGCGGCTGGCGGCCCGTCCGCACTGGAGCGTCGCCGACCTCGTCGACCGGCTGCTCGACGAGTCCCGCAGGCTGGACGAGTTGAACCACGGTGAGATGCAGGTCAGGGCCAGCATCTCGCTGACGTACGACAGCCTGCCGGACGACGCCCGGCTGCTCTTCCGCCGTCTCGCCCTGCTCGACGTGCCCAACTTCGCGGCCTGGGTGGGCTCCCCGCTGCTCCAGGTCGACGTGTTGCGCGCGCAGGAGGCGCTCGAAGTCCTCGCGGAGGCGTATCTGATCGACGCCACGCCCGGTCCCGGCGGCCATGTCCGCTACAGCTTCCACGACATCATGCGGCCCTTCGCGCAGGAGCGGCTGGCGGAGGAGAGTTCCGAGGAGCGGCTGGGCGCGCTGGAGCGCTGGCTCGGCGCGCTGCTGTCGCTGACCGGTGAGGCGCACCGCCGCGAGTACGCGGGCGGCTATCTGGAACGGCGCAGTTCGGCGGAGCGCTGGCGGCTGCCCGACCGGCTGGTGGAGCGGCTGCTGTCCGACCCGCTGGCCTGGTACGAGCAGGAGCGTACGTCGATCGTGGCGGCCGTGCGGCAGGCGTCGGCGGCCGGACTGGTCGAGCACTGCTGGGACCTGGCGCTCAGCTCGGTGACGCTCTTCGAGGCGTACTCGTACTTCGGCAACTGGCGCGAGACGCACGAGATCGCGCTCAAGGCGGCCTGCCGGGCGGGCGATCAGCACGGCGAGGCGGCGATGCGCTACTCGCTGGGCTCGCTGCACATGTTCGAGCAGAGCACGGACCCGGCGATGCGGCAGTTCGAGCGGGCGCACACGCTCTACCACGAACTCGGCGACGAGCACGGCGCGGCGCTCGTACTGCGCAACATGGCCTATCTGGACCGGCTGACCGGTGACATCGCGTCGGCGCAGGAGCGGTGGGAGGAGGCGCTGGGCGTCTTCCAGGTCACCGGCGACCGGATCGCCGAGGCGCACGTCCTGCACAACATGGCCCAGGTGCACGTGGACTGCGGTGAAACGGCTACGGCGCTGCGGCTGTTGGAGCGCGCCGAGGCGATCTGCCACGAGGTCGGCAACCGCCGGGTCACCGCTCAGGTGCAGAACCGGCTGGGCGCGCTGCACCTGCGGGTCGGGCGGCTGGACGACGCGCATGTCGCCTACACGCGTGTGCTGGACAGTGTGCGGGTGACCGGCGACAAGGTCGGCGAGTGCTACGCGCTGCTGGGTCTGGCGACGGTCGACCTGCGCCGCGGCGAGCCGGGTTCCGCGCGGGCGATGCTGACCGAGGCGCTCGAACTGGCGGTACAGGCCGGCGCCCGCATGGTGGAGAGCCGGATCGCGCTGGCGCTCGCCGAGGCGCTGCTCACCTCGGACGTCGAGGCGGCGCCGGAGTACGTCGAGCGCGCGCTGACCGGCTTCGAGGCGATCGGCGCGACGTTGGACAAGGCGCGCGCGATGGTGCTGCGCGGCCGGGTGCACGCGGCGTCCGGCCGTCCGCAGGGCGCGCGTGCCGACTGGCAGGCGGCGGCGGGCATGCTGACCGGGCTGCGGACGGACAAGGGCGGTGTCGCGCTGGTCGAGGAGGTGCGGCGGCTGCTGCGTACGCTGGCCGACGGGGGCGCCGACGCGGGTGTCGCGGCGGCGCAGCTTCCGGCGGAGGCCGAGCTGCACAGCTGAACGGCTTAGGAGTCGCCGGGGAGTTGGGGGAACGCCAGCTCCCGGCAGGGGGCCTGCCGGGTCGGCGGTGTTTCCGGTCGGCGTGAAGGTGCGGCCGACCGGGCGTCGTGGAGCGGGGGCGCCCGCCGGTGCGGGCAGGGAGAATCCGGGCAGCCGGTAGCACCGGGTGTCACGGGGTGGAAGGCGCCCAGCCGTGTGGGCGGCCCAGGGTCACGGGCGTCATGGTGCGGAGGTACCCGAGAGCGCGGGCGGGTGGGGGTGCCGGATCTCCGACGGTGCGGGATGCCCGTGTCGGCACGGGCTTCGTGGGGAGACGATTCGCCGGATCGAACCGGGGCGCCGTGAGAGAGGGCTCATCCGGCCGACCGAGCGGCGGTCGTCGTGGGGTGGAGCTGGGGAAGCGGTGGTGCGCGGTGCGGTGGTACGGGGTGCCGGGCCGCGAGGGCCGCGGCGGAGGTCAGTCCCAGATGGTGTTGTCCGTGGAGGCGGTGGGGGTGGGGGTCGGCTTCGGCGTTCCGCCGTCGACACGTACGACCGAGGTGTGGCCGTTCGTGGACGAGTGCGTCGAGGTGACCGCGACGGCGACGCCGCCCGTGAGGGTGACGAGCAGGGCGGCGGCGGTGATGCTGCGGCGGAAGGCGCGAACCGTCATGATGCCATCTCCAAGTCTGTGGGGCCGCCGGTTCAGGTGTCCCGGTGGCTCGATGACTTCATGGTTCGGTGGACCGCTTTCGGTCCGTCCTCGCCCGGCTATCACGGTCGCTATCACGGCGCTCTCACCCGACCGCCGCAGGTCGGCGCGGGGCTCGGCGCGGCGGTCCGGCTCTCGCCCCGCCCTCGTTTCGCTATCGTCGGGGGCCGCCGGTCCTATCGTCCCGGGCCGCCGGAGCGATGGCGGAACGATAGGGGCATCCCCCAACGTCGTGGCCACCCAGGCGCGACACCGCAAAAGGCGCGCCCGAACCCGGAGGCGGGACCCCGTGAGTCTTTGCGTGCACATCGTGGACAGTGCGTTCGGCGTACCGGCAGCGGACGTCGACGTCCTGCTGCGCCAGCCCGCCGGAGACGACTGGCGTGAGCTGGTGCGCGGGCGCACCGGTCAGGACGGCCGGCTGGCGATGCTCGGTGACCGGAACATCCAGCCGGGCATCTACCAGGTGGTCTGCGACCTGGACGCGTACTACGCCGTCCTCGGCTCGCTGCCCCTGCATCCCCGGGCCATCGTCGAGTTCCGGGTGACCGAGTCCGACGCGGACATCCACCTGCCGATCGTGGTCTCCACGCACTCCTTCCTGAGCTACCGCGGCGCCTGAGGCACCACGACTACCCCTTGGCGAGGGCCGGTTGACGCGGGAACAGATCGGCTCCCAGCTCCCCCCTCGCCCGTCCGTCGTCCAACAGGGCGCCGACCGTGGCCTCCGGCTCGGTGGCCGCGCGCAGCGCCCCGAGCGCGATGGTCCGCAGGACGGCGGTGACATCCTCCTCACCGAGCACGTCGGGGTCGGACCGCAGCGTCAGCTCCACCTGGTGAGCCCCTTCGGCGTTGACCCGGAGATAGAACGGGTGACCCGCCTCGCGGGCCGGGGGCGTCCAGGTCAGGGACGCGCCGGACGGGACATCGGCCCGGTCCCGCGCCGGTACGGGCGGCGGTGACGATGCCGACGGTACGTCGGCGGACGGCTCCGATTCCGCCACGTAGTTGAACCAGCAGTCGTGGACGAAGAGCGAGCCGTCCGGCCCCGGTGCCTCGGCGGCCAGCCGCGCCGCCGCGTCGACGTCGTAACTGCCGTGGCGGTAGGCCAGCAGCGAGCTGAGATGCGCGCGCTTGAGGAAGCCGGACAGCGGCGCGTCCGGGTCCACCGCGCAGAGCAGCGGCACCAGTTGGTTCATGGTGCTGACGACGGGCTGCCACAGCGGGTCGAAGCGGTTGGCGCACATCAGGCTCAGCATGATCCGGTTCCGGGACAGCACTCCGGAAAGGGCCGCGCCGGTCAGCGCGGTCAGAACGCTCTGCGGCGACACCCGGTGTGCGGAGGCGGCGTCCGCGACCAGCGCGGCGAGCCGCGGGGAGCGCAACGTCGCCTGGATGCGGCGCTCGTCGGAACCGGGCGTCCGGGCGGGCAGATTGCTCAGCGGGCCGCCCGCCAGGATCTTCTTCCAGTACTTCTCGGCGCCGCGGCGGTGGCCCGCCCAGGCGTCGCCGTGCTGGAGGACGGCCAGCTCGCGCGGCGCGGGCCCCGGCCGGCCGTCGGCCGCCGGGTCCCCTCCGCCCCTGGCCGCCAACTCCTTGAGCTGCCTTTCCAGTTCGCGGATCGCCCAGACGTCCACCACCATGTGCGACATCGACACGGCCAGATAGCGGGGGCGGCCCGCGGCGCATATCAGCGTGCCGTGCCAGCCGGGGTCGCCGACGACGGGGAAGGGCCGCGCGTACAGCTCGCGCAGCACCCGCGCGCCGTCCTGCGGGGTCACCGACGGCAGGTCCAACCGGTCCATCCGGAGCGGGACTTCGGGGTGGACGCGCTGGAAGGGCCGGCCGTCGGCATCGGTGTGGAACGTCGTCCGCAGGCTGTCGTGACGGTACGTCAGGACGCGCAGGGCACGGTCGATCGCGGGCGCCTGAAGTCCCTCGACGTCCCACAGGGCGGGGACGTTCACCTCCATCAGCCGGTCGGTGGCGAAGGTTTCTATCGATCGCCAGGTCGACAACTGGCCGAAGGTGAGCGGGGCGTCGACGGGCATGGTCCCTCCGTGGCATGAGGTGGGGCACGAGGCGTGGCGTGAGGCGGTGGCGCGGCGCGAGGTGAGGCGCCGACGGGGTTTCGGGGTGGCGGTCGGACGGCGGTCACGCGGCAGGCGTGCGGCGGTCGTGCGGCGGTCGTGCGCCGAAAAGCGATCGGTGATCGGTGGTCGGCGGGCTGCTGGCTCCGGGCCGCGCTACGGGTTCGCGTACGGCCGTACGGCCCCTCCCCCCGCGCCCGTCGGCGCGGGGAGGAAGGTGACGAGCCGCGCGGCGCGTGGAACGCGACGGCTCAGCGACAGACGGTGCCGCGCGCGTGGCTCACGGCCGTGCAGACGACCCGGGTGCAGACCACCCGCGTACAGACCACCTTGCGCATTTGCTTCACCTCCTCCCGCACCTCGCTCCTGACGGTTTTCCGGCGGCCCTTTCGCCGCATCACACACTTATTCATGGGTCGCTTCTCCTTGTCCATACGCGCGCGTTGGCATCAAGTTCGCGGTATTCCCTGCCACCGCGTTCGGGGCGAAATTCCTTGACCCGCCAGGGCCGTGGAGTCCACGCTTCTGCCATGCCCGGAACAGCCGGGGCCACCGGTGAAGACCACGCCGGCCGCCCCGGTCGTATTTCCCGGTCCTGAGCAGCGGAATGCGTTTACCGAACCGTCAGGGCCCGCGAAGAGAAACACGAAGAAGAAATTCACGGCAATGCGCCGCAGTGCGTGCGATGCCGGGCGATGCGTTCTGGAACAGCCAATCCTCGAAAGGTGGGTCATGTCCGCTCTGACTGAACGGTCCACGGCCGCGGAGCCGGTCGCCGTCATCGGCATGTCCTGCCGGCTGCCCGGCGCGAAGAGCCCCGAGGAGTTCTGGCGGCTGCTGAGCGAAGGCCGCGAAGCGGTCGGCGAGGCCCCGGCGGACCGGCGCCAGACGGACGGTACGGCGGGATCGACGGCGGACGGCGCCGGCCGGGCCAGGCGCGGCGGATACATCGCCGACGTGGACCGTTTCGACGCCGCCTTCTTCGGCCTCTCCCCGGCCGAGGCCGCGGCGATGGACCCGCAGCAGCGGCTCGTCCTGGAGCTGGCGTGGGAGGCGATCGAGCACGCCCGGATCGTCCCCTCGACCCTGCACGGCACGGCGGCCGGAGTCTTCATCGGCGCCATCACCGGCGACTACGCGCTGGTCCACGACCGGCTCGGCGGCCAGGGGATCAGCAGGCACAGCGTCACCGGCACCCACCGCAGCATCATCGCCAACCGGGTCTCGCACCTGCTCGGCCTGCGCGGCCCCAGCCTCACCGTCGACTCCGGCCAGTCCTCCGCCCTGGTCGCCGTGCGGCTGGCCTGCGAGGAGCTGCGTCGCGGCACCGCGCGGACGGCGCTGGCGGGCGGGGTGAACCTGAATCTGCTCGGCGAGAGCGACCGGGCCCTGGAGCGCTTCGGCGCCCTGTCCCCCGACGGCCGCTGCCACACCTTCGACGGCCGGGCCAACGGTTACGTACGCGGCGAGGGCGGCGGTGTGGTGCTCCTCAAGCCGCTGTCGGCCGCGCTCGCCGACGGCGACACCGTGCACTGCGTCATCCTCGGCGGCGCCGTCAACAGCGGCACAGGAGAGCACCTGACCGTTCCCGACCCCGAGGCGCAGCGCGAGGTCGTCCGGCTGGCCTGCCGCGACGCGGGAGTCGCGCCCGCCGAGATCGCCTACGTGGAGCTGCACGGCACCGGTACGGCGGTCGGCGACCCGATCGAGGCGGCCGGTCTCGGGGCCTCGCTGGAGACCGAGTCCCGGGTGGCGCACGGCGCCCCGCCGCTGCTGGTCGGCTCGGCCAAGACCAACGTCGGCCACCTGGAGGGCGCGGCCGGCATCGTCGGTCTGCTGAAGGTGGCGCTCAGCATCGGCCACCGCACGCTCCCGCCCAGCCTGAACTTCACCTCGCTCCACCCGGCCATCGCGGCCGAGCAGCAGGGCATCGAGGTGGTCACCGCCGCCCGTCCGTGGCCCGGCTCCCCCGACAGCCGCCCGACCGCGGGCGTCAGCGCCTTCGGTATGGGCGGCACCAACTGCCACCTGATCCTGGCGGCGGCGCCCGAGACCGCGCCGAACGGGACTGCGGCGCCCCGGACCGTGCCGAACGAGACCACGCCGAACGAGACCGTCGCGGACGACAGCCCCGAGGTCCGCCGCGACTGCGACGCCGACGCGGCCCCGGCCACCCCCTGGCTCCTGTCGGCCCGCTCCCCGCGCGGCCTGACCGCCCAGGCGGACCGGCTCGCCGCCCACCTCGCCACGCGCCCCGACGTACCGGCGCGGGACGTCGCGCTGTCCCTGCTGCGCACCCGCTCGGCCTTCGACCACCGCGCCGTCGTCCTCGGCGCGGGACGCCCCGAACTGGACACACTGCTCGGCGAGTTGGCGGCGGGCCGACCCCACAGCGAGGTCATCACCGGGCACACCGCGACCGGCGGCGTGGGATTCGTCTTCCCGGGCCAGGGCTCCCAGTGGTGGGGCATGGCGCGCGAACTGCTGGAGATCGACGGCCCGTTCGCCGACCGGATCACCGAGTGCGCCCGCGCGCTGGCCCCGTACACCGACTACGACTTGCTGGACGTGGTGCGCGGTGCGCCCGGCGCGCCCGGCTTCGAGCGGCTCGACGTGGTGCAGCCCGCGCTGTGGGCCGTGATGGTCTCGCTCGCCGAGGTGTGGCGCGCGGCCGGGGTCGAACCGGACTTCGTCATCGGCCACTCGCAGGGCGAGATCGCCGCCGCGACCGTCATCGGCGCGCTCTCCCTGGACGACGGGGCCCGTGTGGTGGCCCTGCGCAGCCAGGTGCTGCTCCAGGTCACCGGCGGCCGGATGCTGTCGGTGTCCGCGCCGCTCGCCATGGTCGAGGAACGGCTGGCGGCCTACGGAGCGGCGACCCTCAGCGTGCTCAACAGCCCCACCTCCGCGGTCGTCTCCGGCCCCCTGGACACGCTCACCGAGCTGGCCGCGAGCTTCGACGCCGACGGCTTCCGCACCAAGGTCCTCAAGATCGACTACGCCTCGCACTCCCCCGCCGTGGAAGTCATCCGCGAGCAGGTGCTCGACGTGCTCGCACCGGTCCGGCCGGTCGCCGTCGACACCCCCTTCTACTCCTCGCTGACCGGCGGCCGGGTCGAGGACACCTCGGAGCTCGACGGCGACTTCTGGTACCGCAATCTGCGCCACGCCGTCCGCTTCACCGACGCCACCCGCTCCGCGCTCGCCGACGGCAACGGCCTGTTCGTCGAGTGCAGCCCGCACCCGGTGCTGCGGCACGCGATCGAGGAGACCGCGGAGGAGGCGGGCCACGAGGCCGCCTCCGTGCCCACCCTGCGCCGCGAGGAGGGCGGCCCCGCGCAGGTGCTGCGCGCCCTCGCCGGTGCCTACGTACACGGCGCCGACGTCGACTGGGCGCCCGTCGCGGCCGTACCGGGAGCCCGTACGACGGACCTGCCCACGTACGCCTTCCAGCGCGAGCGGCACTGGCTGGGCGGGGCGCCGATCCTCGGCGCGGCGGCCGGTCCCGGTGCCGCCGGCACCGCGGGACCCTCGGACCAGGCCCCGGCACCCGTGGCGGTCCGCACTCCCGAGGCCGTACGCGATCTGGTCACCGCGAGCACCGCCGCGGTCCTCGGGCACGCGGACGGCAGCGCGATCGACCCGCGCCGCAGCTTCAAGGACCTCGGCCTGGACTCGCAGGGCACCGTCGAGCTGCGCAACCGGCTCAAGGACGCCACCGGTCTGAAGCTGCCGACGACGCTGCTCTTCGAGTTCCCGACGCCGAAGCGGCTGGCCGAGCGACTGGCGGAGCTGACAGCGCAGTTGACGCCGCAGACGCCCGAGGCGGACGGCGCGGGCGTGCGGCCCGCCCCCAACAGCGTGACCAGCGACGGCACTTCCGCCGACACCGCCGCCGACACCGGTACGTCCGCCGGTTCCAGCGTCGACCCCGACGCGCCCGAGCCGATCGCCGTCGTCGCCATGAGCTGCCGCTACCCCGGCGGGGTCAGTACCCCGGAGGAGCTGTGGCAGCTCGTCGCGGACGGCACCGACGCGGTCACCGGGCTGCCCGCCGACCGCGGCTGGGACCTGGACGCACTGCTCGGCGCGGGCCCCGACCGGCCCGGCGCCCTGACCACCGTCGGCGGCGGATTCCTGCACGAGGCACCGGAGTTCGACGCCGCCTTCTTCGGCATCAGCCCCCGCGAGGCGCTCGCGATGGACCCGCAGCAGCGGCTGCTGCTGGAGACGTCGTGGGAGGCCGTCGAGCGGGCGGGCATCGACCCGGCCACGCTCGCCGGGCAGCCGGTCGGCGTCTTCTTCGGCTCGATGGCCTCCGACTACGGCCCCCCGCTGCACCGGCCGAACGGCGGCGGTGACGGCCACCTGCTCACCGGTACGGCGCTCAGCGTCATCTCCGGCCGGGTCGCGTACACCCTCGGCCTGCGCGGCCCCGCGCTGACCGTCGACACGGCCTGCTCGTCCTCCCTGGTCGCCCTGCACCTGGCGGTCCGCGCCCTGCGCGGCGGCGAGTGCCCGATGGCGCTGGCGGGCGGCGTGACGGTGATGTCGACGCCCGGCAATCTGGTGGAGTTCAGCAGGCAGCACGGACTCGCCGCGGACGGCCGGGCCAAGGCGTTCTCGGCCGACGCGGACGGCACGTCCTTCTCCGAGGGCGCGGGGGTGCTGCTGCTGGAGAAGCTCTCCGACGCCCGCCGCAACGGCCACCCGGTGCTCGCCGTCATCCGCGGCACCGCCGTCAATCAGGACGGTGCGAGCAACGGCCTCACCGCACCCGACGGACAGGCCCAACGCGTCCTCGTACGGCAGGCGTTGGCCGACGCGCGCCTCACGGCCGACGACGTCGACGCCATCGAGGCGCACGGCACCGGCACCTCCCTCGGCGACCCCGTCGAGGCCAACGCGCTGATCGACACCTACGGCAGCGCGCCGGGCGGCGGCGACCCCGCCGCCGCGCGACCGGTCTGGCTCGGCTCGGTGAAGGCCAACATCGGTCACACGCAGGCCGCCGCGGGTGTGGCGGGCGTCATCAAGATGGTGCAGGCGCTGCGCCACGAGACGCTGCCGCGCACGCTCCACGCCGACGAGCCCACGCCGCGCGCCGACTGGGACGCCGGACGGATCAGGCTGCTCACCGAGCAGCGGGCCTGGCCGCGCGGGGAGCGGGTCCGCAGGGCCGCCGTCTCCTCCTTCGGCATCAGCGGCACCAACGCCCACGTGGTCGTGGAGGAACCGGCCGCGGCCGACCTTCCCGCCGAACGGACGGACCGTCAGGGAGGTTCCGCACACGGCCTGTTGGCCTGGCCGGTCACCGCCCGCACCCCCGATGCGCTGCGGCACCAGGCCCAGCGGCTGACCGGCGCCGTCGCCGACAGGCGTCCCGAGGACGTCGCCCGCACGCTGGCCGCCCGTACCGTCTTCGAGCAGCGCGCCGTCGTCCTCGGCGCCGGAACCGACGAGCTGATCGCGGGGCTGCGCGCCCTCGCCGACGGCGACCCGGCCGGGCCCGGCACCGTCTCCGGTGCGGCCAGGGGCCGCGCCCGGACGGCGCTGCTCTTCACCGGGCAGGGCGGTCAGCGGCTCGGCATGGGACGCGAACTGCACGCCGCCTTCCCGGTTTTCGCGGCGGCGTACGACGAGATCTGCGCGGCCTTCGACCCCTACCTCGACCGCCCGCTGCGCGAGGTGCTGTGGGCCGAGCCCGACGGACCCGACGCGGTCCTGCTGGACGAGACCCGCTACACCCAGCCCGCGCTCTTCGCCTTCGAGACGGCCGCGTGGCGGCTGCTGCGCTCCCTCGGCGTCGAGGCCGACGTCGTGGCGGGGCACTCGGTCGGCGAGTACGCGGCGGCCTGCGCGGCCGGGGTGTGGCAACCGGCCGACGCCGTACGGCTGGTGGCCGCGCGCGGCCGGCTGATGCAGGAACTCCCGCGCGGCGGAGCGATGTTCGCCGTCGCAGCGAGCGAGGAGGAGATCCGCGGCACGCTGGCGGAGCCGCGGTACGCGGCGCGGGCCGTGGGCCTGGCCGCCGTCAACGGCCCGCTGAGCTGCGTGATCTCCGGCGAGGAGCAGACCTGCGAGGCCATCGCGCGGCAGTGGGCCGACGCGGGCCGCCGTACCAAGCGGCTCACCGTCAGCCACGCCTTCCACTCGCCGCTGATGGACCCGATGCTCGACGCCTTCCGGCGGGAGATCGCCGCGTCCACCCTCGCCGAACCCCAACTCCCCTACGAGGCCGCCCTGGGCGCGGACCGCTCCTGGACCGACCCCGCCTACTGGGTGGACCAGATCCGGGAGACGGTGCTCTTCGCGCCGGTCGTGGACCGGCTGGCCGCCGCCGGTACCGGCGTGCTGTTCGAGGTCGGACCGCAGGCGGTGCTCACCCCGATGGCCCGCGAGAGCGTGGCCGGGCGGCCCGGCAGCGTCGTACCGCTGGTCCGGCGCGGCCGGGACGAACAGGACGCGCTCCTGCGGGGCCTGGCCGAGGCGTTCGCCGCCGGAGCCACCGTCGACTGGGCCGCCACCGCGGCGGACGGCGCCCGTACCGAGCTGCCCACCTACGCCTTCGACCGGCGCCGGTTCTGGCTCACCGACGCGGGGCCCGACGCGGGCTCGACCGCCCGCACCTCGCTGCTGCGCCGCGCGACCACCGTCGCGGCCGACGGCGGCCACCTGCTCGGCGGACGGCTCTCGCTGCGCTCCACGCCGTGGCTGGCCGACCACGCCATCGGCGGCACCGCCGTCGTTCCCGGTACGGCGCTGGTCGAATGCGCCCTCCAGGCGGCGGAGTTGGCCGGGGCCGAGGCGGTCGGCGGACTCACCCTGCTCACCCCGCTGGTCCTGCCGCCACTGGGCGCGGTCGAGGTCCAGGTCGCCGTCGGCGGCGAGGACGCGGACGGGCGGCGCGCGCTGACCGTCCACGCCAGGCCCGCCGACGACACCGACGCGCCGTGGACGGCGCACGCCACCGGCCACCTGACGGCCTCGGCGGACGCCGCCCCCGACGACGGCTGGGCCGCGGTCTGGCCGCCGGCCGGAGCCGAGGCGGTCGACCTCACCGACGTGTACGGGCGGCTCGCCGCCGCGGGTTACGGCTACGGCCCCGCCTTCCAGGGCCTCACCGGCGCCTGGCGTGCGGGTGACGACCTCTACGCGGAGGTCCGGCTGCCCGAGGGCGTACGGTCCGCCGCGGCCGACTTCGCCGTGCACCCGGCCCTGCTCGACGCCGCCCTGCACATCCTCGTCCTGGAGGCCAGGAACGCCTCGTCGGCGGGCCGCCCTGTCCCCTTCTCCTTCACGTCCGTCACCGTCCCCGCGCCCGGAACCGACGCCCTGCGCGTACGGCTCACCGCGAGCGACGCCTCCGGCGACGGCACCCGGATGTCCCTGTGCGACACGGCGGGACGCCCGGTGGGCGAGGTGACGGTGAGCATGCGCAACGCCCCTGAGGGCTTCGGCCTCACGGCGACCTCGGCCCCCAAGGACATCGGCCTGTACGACATCGCCTGGGTCCCGGCCGCCGCGTCCCCGGCCCCGTCCTCCGAGGACTCAGCGCCCTGGGCGGTGCTCGGCTCCGCCGCCGCCGAACCCGTGGCCGCGGCCCTGCGCTCCTCCGGCCGTCCCGCCTCGGTACTCGCCGACCTCGACACCCCCCGTACGGGCGCGGCCCCGGCCGTCCTGGTCATCCCGGCACCCGAGGACCCGACGCCCGAGGACCCGACGCCCGAGGGCCCGACATCCGACGGCCCGACGTCCGAGGAACCGGCAGCGTCCGGCGGCCTCCCCTCGACCGTGCGCCGCGTCCTCGCGGACACCCTCGACCTCGTACGGCGACGCGTCGCCGACCCCGAACTGGCCGGTACCCGGCTGCTCTTCCTCGCCGACCCCGACTCGCTGACCGGCGGCCCGCTCTGGGGCCTGATCAGGTCGGCGCAGACCGAGCACCCTGACGCCTTCGCCCTGGCCGACGCGAGCGGTACGGCGCCGGACGAATGGCCGCTGCTGGCAGCCGCGTTGCACCAGGCGGAGCCGCAGACGGCCGTCCGCGACGGCGCTCTGCTGGTCCCCCGGCTCACCCTCCGCGAGACCGAGACCCACACCCACACCCACACCAGCACCAGCACCAGCACCGGCACCGAGCCGGTCGACGGCGCGCGGACCGTGGACACCCCGGACGCCGGAAGCGCCCTCGGCACCGGCACGGTCCTGGTCACCGGCGGTACCGGCGGACTCGGCGCGCGCCTCGCCGCGCACCTCGTGGCACGGCACGGCGTGCGGGACCTGCTCCTGGTCTCGCGGCGCGGCCCGGCGGCCGAAGGGGCCGACGAGCTGGTCGCCGCGCTCGAAGCGCGCGGCGCGGCCGTACGGGTCGCGGCCTGCGACGTCGCGGACCGGGCGGCGCTGACCGCGGTGCTGGACTCGATCGCGGACGACAAGCCGCTGACCGCGGTGGTGCACACCGCGGGCGTGCTCGACGACGGCGTGGTCGCGCGGCTCGACGGTGAGCGGCTGGGGAACGTGCTGCGGCCCAAGGCGGACGCGGCGTGGCTGTTGCACGAGGCGACGGCGGACCTGCCGCTGGCGGCGTTCGTCCTGTACTCGTCCGTGGCGGGCGTGCTCGGGACGGCGGGGCAGGCGGGTTACGCCGCCGCCAACGGCTTCCTGGACGCGCTGGCCGTCCACCGCAGGGCGGCGGGGCTGCCCGCGACCTCGGTCGCGTGGGGCCTGTGGTCCGCGGAGGCCGGGATGGCCACGGCACTGAGCGCGGTGGACCAGGCGCGGCTGGCACGGATCGGCACGCTGCCGCTCGGCCAGGAGGAGGGTCTGGCGCTCTTCGACGCGGCGCTGGCCGCCGACCTGGCGGGCGGCCGTACGGTGGCGGCCCGTTGGGACCTGACCGGGCTGCGGGCCCGCGCGGCCTCCAGCGGGTCACCCGTACCGCCGCTGCTGCGCGGCCTGGTGCCGGCGCCGCGCCCGGCCCGCCGGACGGCCTCCGTCCGGCCCGCCGCGTCCGGTGCGACGGCACCCGCGCCCGCCGCGGGTCAGGGCGGACTCGCCGGGAAGCTGGCGGGGCTCGACCGGGAGGCGGCGCACGCGGTGCTGCTCGACCTGGTCAGGGAGCGCGCCGCGCTCGTCCTCGGGCACGACAGGGCCGACCGGATCGAGGTCGACCGGCCCTTCACGGAGCTGGGCTTCGACTCGCTGGCCGCGGTGGAACTCCAGGAGGGCCTCGGCCGGATGACCGGCGTGCCGCTCCCGGCGACGCTGACCTTCGACCACCCGACCGTCGCGGACGTGGCGGCCCGGCTCGCCGCGGACTTCGCGCCGGTCGAGCCCGTACCGGTGGGCGACCGGCTGTGGGGCACCCTCGGCGACGCGCTGTCCGCGCTGCTCGACGGCGGCGCCGCGGCCGAGGGCCCGGCCGACCCCGACGAGCGCGACCGCACCGAGGCGCTGCTCCAGGCGGCGCTGAGCCGGCTGCGCGACGGCGGCGAGGGACCGGGGCGGCTCCTGAGCCCGGCACTGCCCGGCGGCGGCCTCGAAACCGTCTCGGACGAGGACCTCTTCGACTTCATCGACAACCAACTCTGACATTCGCGACAACCCGACTTCGTACTGGAGGACACGGCTATGACGAGCGAAGAGCGGCTTCGCGAATATCTGAAGAGGGTGGTCGGCGACCTGACCGACGCCCGGCGCAAGCTGAGCGAGGCCGATGACCGCGAGCACGAGGCGGTGGCCGTGGTCGGCATCGGCTGCCGCTACCCCGGCGGGGTCGAGGCACCTGACGACCTGTGGGAGCTGGTGGACTCCGGCACCGACGCGACCAGCCCGTTCCCGACCGACCGCGGCTGGGACCTGGAGAAGCTGTACGACCCGGACCCCGACACCCCCGGCACCAGCTACACCCGGCGCGGCGCCTTCGTGCACGACGCGGGCGACTTCGACGCCCCCTTCTTCCGGATCAGCCCCCGGCACGCGGTGAGCACCGACCCGCACCACCGGCTCTTCCTCGAAGCGGCCTGGGAGTCCTTCGAGCGGGCCGGCATCGACCCGGCGACGCTGCGCGGCAGCAGCACGGGCGTGTGGGCCGGGATGATGTACGAGTTCTACTCGGCGCGTTTCCTCGGCGCCGTTCCCGAGGACGTCGACGGCACCCTCCTGGTCGCCAGCACCCCGAGCATGCTGTCCGGCCGGGTCTCCTACAGCTTCGGTCTCGAAGGTCCCTCGGTGACCCTCGACACCGCCTGCTCGTCCTCGCTGGTCGCGGTCCACCAGGCCGTACGCTCCCTGCGCAGCGGCGAGTGCACGCTCGCGGTGGCGGGCGGGGTGACCGTCATGGCGGAGCCCGACATGTTCGCGGAGTTCTCGCGGCAGCGCGGTCTGGCCCCCGACGGGCGCTGCAAGCCGTTCTCCGCCGACGCCGACGGCACGGTGTGGGGCGAGGGCTGCGGTGTCCTGCTGCTGGAACGCCTCTCGGACGCTCAGCGCAACGGCCGGCCGATCTACGGCGTGATCCGCGGCACGGCTGTCAACCAGGACGGCGCGAGCAACGGGCAGACCGCGCCCAACGGCAAGGCGCAGGAGCGGGTGATCGCCCAGGCGCTGGCCGACGCCCGCCTGACGCCCCGTGACATCGACGCGGTCGAGGCGCACGGCACGGCCACGCCGCTCGGCGACCCGATCGAGGCCAACGCGATCCTGTCCGCCTACGGCAAGGACCACACGCCGGAGCGGCCGTTGCTGCTCGGCACGATCAAGTCCAACATCGGGCACACGCAGGCCGCCGCGGGCATCGCCGGAATGATCAAGATGATGCAGGCGATGCGGCACGGCAAGCTGCCGCGCACCCTGCACATCGGCACCCCGACCTCGCGGGTCGACTGGTCGGCGGGCACCGTACGGCTGTTGACCGAAGAGGAGCCCTGGGAGTCGCGCGAGGACGCGCCGCGCCGGGCCGCCGTCTCGTCCTTCGGGATCAGCGGCACCAACGCGCACGTGATCCTGGAGGAGCCGCGACCGGCCCCCGCCGCAACGGAGTTGGAGACCGGGACGGGTTCCGAGACCGGGACCGACACCGGCTCCGACACCGGGACCGGCGCCGCGTCCGACATCGCGTCCGACACCGGCAAGGCCCCGCTCGCCTGGGTGCTCAGCGCCCGCAGCGCCGACGCCCTGCGCGGCCAGGCCGACCGGCTCGGCCGCCGCGTCGCCGCTCAACCGGCGCTGCGCCCGGTGGACATCGCCTGGTCGCTGGCCGCCACCCGCGCCCGCTTCGACCACCGCGCGGTCGTCGTCGGCCGCGACCGCGCCGAACTCCTCGACCGGCTCGACGGTTTCGCGCAGGGCAGGGACGGCTCCCCGGTGACCACCGGCGTGGCGTCCGGTACGGCCAGGACCGTCTTCCTGTTCACCGGACAGGGCGGGCAGCAGCCCGGCATGGGGCGTCAACTGCACGCCGCCTTCCCCGTCTTCGCCGCCGCCCTGGACGAGGTGTGCGACGCGCTCGACCCGCATCTCGACCGGCCGCTGCGCGAGGTGATGTGGGCGGAGCCCGGCACGCCCGAGGCCGCGGAGCTGGACCGCACCTACTACACGCAGCCCGCGCTCTTCGCCTACCAGGTCGCCGCCTTCCGGCTGCTCGGCTCGCTCGGTCTGGTCCCCGACAAGGTCGCCGGGCACAGCGTCGGCGAGATCGCCGCCGCCCATGTGGCCGGTGTCTGGGACCTGGCCGACGCGGCCCGGATGATCACCGCCCGCGCCCGGCTGATGCAGCGACTCCCCTCCGGCGGCGCGATGTTCGCGATCTCCGCCACGGCGCGGGAAGTCGCCGTCACGCTGGCGGGCAAGGAGAGCCTGGCGCAGGTCGCCGCCGTCAACAGCCCCGCGGACGTGGTGGTCTCCGGTGACGAGGAGACCTGCGCCGCCGTCGCCGCCCACTGGGCGGAGCAGGGCCGCCGCACCAAGCGCCTCACCGTCAGCCACGCCTTCCACTCGCCGCTGATGGAACCGATGCTCGACGCCTTCGGCGCCGAACTGGCCGCGCTGACCTTCCGTCAGCCGACGCTGGACAGCGCCGTCAACCTCGGCGCCGACCGGAGCTGGACCGACCCCGGCTACTGGGCCGACCAGGTCCGCCAGGCCGTGGGCTTCGCCGACATGACCGCGCGGCTGGACGCGGCGGGCACGGACGTCTATCTGGAGATCGGGCCGCGCCCGGTGCTCTCCGGGATGGTCCGCGCCTGCCTGCCGGACGCCAAGGCCGTCGTGACCGCCGTGTCCCGGCGCACGCTGGCCGAGCCCGAGGGGCTGCTGACCGCGCTCGCCGAGGCGTACGCGGCCGGCGCGTCCGCCGACTGGAGCGCCGCGGCGCCCGGCGGACAGCCCGTCGAACTGCCCACGTACGCCTTCGACCACACGCGCTACTGGCTGCTGCGGACCCCGCCGCGCGGCGACGCCGACGCGCTCGGCCTGACCGAGCTGCGGCACCCGCTGCTGGGCGCGGCGGTCGCCGTCGCCGACGGCGGACTGGTCGCCACCGGCAGGCTGACCGCGGACGACCTGCCCTGGCTGGCCGACCACTCCGTGGGCGGCGCGGCGATCGTGCCCGGCACCGCCCTGCTCGACATGGTCGTCGAGGCGGCGGCGCAGGCCGGTTACGACCGGGTCGAGGAGCTGACGTTCGAGGCGCCGATGCCGCTGCCGGTGACCGGGTCGCTCGACCTCCAGGTCGCCATCGGCGGCGACGGCTCCGTCGGGGTGCACGCCCGGCGCGGCGGCGAGGAGAGCTGGACCCGGCACGCGTCGGGCAGCCTGGCCGCGGGCCCCGCGGAGCCCGACGGCTGCGCGTGGGCCGCCACGTGGCCGCCGCAGGGGGCCGCACCGGTCGACCTGGACGCGGTCTACGAGCGGCTGACGGAGCGCGGCTACGGCTACGGCCCGGCCTTCCGCGGGCTGCGCGGCGCCTGGCGCACCGACGGTGAGCTGTTCGCCGAGGTCGAGGTGCCCGAGGGCGCGGAGAACGACGGCTTCGGGCTCCACCCGGTGCTGCTCGACTCGGCCTTCCACCCGTACGCCGCCGAGGGCGAAGGGGACGAGCTGCGGCTGCCGTTCGTCTTCCGCGGGGTGCGGCTGACCGCGGTCGGCGCGTCCGCCCTGCGGGTCAGGATCGTGACCGAGGGCGCCGACCAGTTGTCGCTGACCGCGGCGGACGAAAACGGCGGACTGGTCCTGGACGCCCGCGACATGCGGGTCAGGGCGGTGCCGGCCGCGGCCATGCGGGCGCTCGCCGGAAGCGCGGCCTCACCCGAGGGCTACTACGGCCTGGAGTGGACCGAGACGACGCTTCCCGCGGTGAGCCCCGGCAGTTGGGCCGCGCTCGGCACCCCGGTCGCCGCGCTCCCCTTCCACACCGGCCCCGACGCGCTCGCCGCGTCCGGCGTCCGGCCCGACTACGTCCTGCTCGACACCGAGGCACTGGACACCGCCGAGGGCGCCGAACTCCCGCAGAGCGTCAGCGAGTTGACCGGCCAGGTGCTCGGCCTGCTCCAGCGGTGGGCCGACGACGCGGCCTTCGCCGCCTCCCGGCTCGTGATCGCCACCGACCCCGACTCGCTCCGCACGGCAGGGGTTTGGGGCCTGGTGCGGGCGGCGCAGGCCGAACACCCCGGCCGGTTCCTGCTGGTGGGCGCCCGCGGCGGCATCAGCGCGGCCCTCGCGGGTCCCGGCAGGGCGGTGGCGCTGCTCGCCGCCGCGGCCGAGGCGGACGAGCCGCAGGTGCTGCTGGAGGACGGCCGTACGCTGCTGCCGCGGGTCGCCCGCCGGGTGCCCGCACCCGCCGTCGAGCCGGCCTTCGGCGACGGCACGGTCCTGGTCACCGGCGGCACCGGGGCGCTCGGCGCGCTGGTCGCCCGGCGGCTGGTCGAACGCTTCGGCGTACGGCACCTGTTGCTGACCTCGCGGCGCGGTCTCGCGGCCCCCGGGGCGCGGGAGCTGGCCGACGAGCTGACCGAGGCCGCCGGACCCGGCGCCACCGTACGGATCGAGGCGTGCGACGCCGCCGACCGCGGCGAGCTGTCGGCGCTGCTGGCCTCGGTGCCGCCGGAGCACCCGCTGACCGGTGTGCTGCACGCCGCCGGTGTCCTGGATGACGGGCTGCTCGCGGGCCAGTCGCCGCAGCGCCTGGCGGACGTGCTGCGGCCGAAGGCGGACGCGGCCTGGCTGCTGCACGAGCTGACCGCGGACCTGCCGCTGGCCGCCTTCGTCCTGTTCTCCTCCGTCGCGGGCGTGCTCGGCAACGCCGGGCAGACCACGTACGGAGCCGCCAACACCTTCCTGGACGCGCTGGCCGTCCACCGCAGGGCGGCGGGTCTGCCCGCGGTCTCGGTGGCCTGGGGCCTGTGGTCGACGGCGGGCATGGGCTCGACGCTGACCGCGGCCGACGAGGCGCGGCTGGCCAGGATCGGGGTCGCGCCGCTCGACGAGCGGCAGGGCCTCGGGCTGCTGGACACGGTGCTGACCGACCCCGACGTCGAGGCCGCGGTCGTGGCCTCCCGCTGGAGCCTGAGCGGCCTGCGCGGCGCGCAGGACAGCGGCGAGCGGATTCCGCAGATCCTGCGCGGCCTGGTCCGCGCGGGGCGGCGGACCGCGGAAGGCGGCGGCGCCCGGCAGTCCGGCGCCAACGCCGCGGGCGGCCTGGCCAAGAAGCTCGAAGGACTCACCGGTGACGCCGCGAAGTCCGCGGTCGACACCGCCGTACGCCACCACGTGGCCGCGGTACTGGCCCATGGAGCGCCCGAAGCGCTCGACCCCGACCTGCCCTTCATCGACCTCGGATTCGACTCGCTGACGGCGGTCGAACTGCGCAATCGGCTCCAGACGGACTCCGGTCTCGACCTGGCCCCGACGCTCGTCTTCGATCACCCGACCATCGGCGCCCTGGCGGAGCACCTGGCCATCGCGCTGGTCCCGGCCCCGAAGGATGACGTGACCACCATGGAAGAAGCCCTCGCCCGGATCACCGGCGAACTCAGCTCGTCCGCACCCGCGCTGCGGGACCGCATGGTCGTGGCCCTGCAGGACGCCCTCAACCGACTCGGAGTCCCGATGGACTCCCCCACCGCGGTGCTCGACGAGGCCTCCGACGAGGAGATCTTCGCCTTCATCGACGCCCAGGCGTAATCCCGCGCCGGGCGCACGGCCCGGCCACCGAGGTACAGCGACTCCCCGGCACTCCCACCGGCACTCCCCCGGCACATCGCCGGCGCACATCACCGGCACCACCGGCT
This sequence comes from Streptomyces sp. NPDC093221, assembly GCF_044753885.1. Lineage (NCBI taxonomy): Bacteria > Bacillati > Actinomycetota > Actinomycetes > Kitasatosporales > Streptomycetaceae > Streptomyces > Streptomyces sp. NPDC093221. The sequence continues at coordinate 476,536 of NZ_JBIVOA010000003.1, forward strand.
CCCGGCACCGGGCAGTCCGTCACCACACCACGAATCGGCAGAGGGCAGGAAGATGGCAGGCGAGGACAGACTCCGCGAATACCTGAAGAAGGCCACGGTCGACCTGGGTGACGCCAGGCGCAAGCTGGCCGAGGCCCAGGCACAGACGCACGAGCCGATCGCAGTCGTCGGCATGTCGTGCCGCTTCCCCGGCGCCGGTTCCGTCGACGCCTACTGGGACCTGCTCGACCAGGGCAGGTCCGCGGTCCTCGACGAGGTGCCGGGCGGCCGGTTCGACCTCGCCCCGCACGTCGAGAACGACGGGGTCTACACCACCCGCGGCGCCTTCCTCGACGACGTGGCGGGCTGGGACGCCCGGTTCTTCGGCAGCTCCCCGCAGGAGGCGCTGCGGATGGACCCGCAGCAGCGGCTGCTCATGGAGCTGACCTGGGAGGCGCTGGAGGACTCCGGTACGCCGCCGCCGAGCCTGGCGGGCAGCCGTACCGGAGTGATGATCGGCTTCTCCGACGTCCTCCAGTACCTGCGCCTGGAGCAGGCCGAGGAAGGTCTGGGCGTGCTGCACGACCCGTACGGCGGCCAGGGCGGTTCCGCCAGCGTCGTCGCGGGCCGGCTCGCGTACCACTACGACCTGCGCGGCCCCGCGCTGACCCTGGACACCGCCTGCTCGTCCTCGCTGGTGGCCGTCCACCTCGCCGGTACGGCGCTGCGCCGCGGCGAGTGCGACCTCGCGGTGGCGGGCGGCGCCTTCCTGCTGATGCACACCGACATGTACGTCAACGCCTGCTCCACCTCGATGCTGTCCCCCGACGGCCTGTGCAAGACCTTCGACGCCCGCGCCGACGGCTATGTGCTGGGCGAGGGCGCCGGGGTGGTCGTCCTGGAGCGGCTCTCCGACGCGGTACGGCGCGGCCACCGGGTGCACGCGGTCATCCGCGGCACGGCCGTCAACCAGGACGGCCGCAGCAACGGCCTGACCGCGCCCAGCCGCAGCGCCCAGGCCGACGTCATCCGCCGCGCGGTGTCCGCTGCCGGGGCGACCCCCGACGACATCGCGTACGTCGAGGCGCACGGCTCCGGCACCAAGCTCGGCGACGCCATCGAACTGGGCGCGCTCACCGATGTGTTCGGGCGCCGCAGCGAGGAAAGGCCGCTGCACGTGGGCGCGGTGAAGACCAACATCGGCCACACCCAGGCCGCGGCCGGGATGGCCGGTCTCATCAAGGCCGTCCTGGCCGTCAAGCACCGCACGGTGCCGCCGAATCTGAACATGACCGAGCCCTCGGAGACCGCCCTCGCCGCGGGCGCCGTCCGCCCGGCCTCCGAGTCCCGCCCCCTCCCGACCGACGAGGCGTCGCCGCAGCTCGTGGGCGTCAGCTCCTTCGGCTGGTGCGGCACCAACGCCCATGTCGTCCTGGCGGCGCCGTCGCCCGCGGCGGCTGGGACGGGCACGGCGGCGGGCGTCGGCGGCCCGGTCCGCGCCGGTCTCGCCACCACGGGAGGCACCTCGGCCGACGGCGCCGCCGAAGGTTCCGTCGAAGCCGCCCCGGCGCCCGGCAGGGCCGAACTGCTGCCCGTCTCCGCCGCCGACGACGGCGCGCTGACGGCGCGGCTGGACGCGCTGGCCGCGGTCGCCGGACGCACCGGCCTCGACGACCTGGCGTACACGCTGCAAAGCGGCCGCGCGGCGCTGGAGTTCAGGCGCGCGGTGGTGGCCGCCGACCCCGAGGACGCTGCCGCCGCGCTGGCGACCGCGGCGCGGGCCACCGGGGTCCGTACGGTCAAGGGCCTCCCCAAGCTGGCGTATCTGCTGCCGGGCACGGGCGACCACTACCGGGGCATGGCGCGCGATCTGCACCGTACGGAACCGGCGTTCGCCGAGGCCGTCGAGACGTGCCTGGCCGTCGCCGAGGAGCGCTGCGGCATCGACCTGCGGGACACGCTGCTCGGTGAGCCCGCGCAGGCGCCGGCCGACGCGGGGGCGGGCTTTCTGGCCAGGCCCGGCAGCGGGGCTGACCTGGCGGACGACCCGGACAGCCACGCGGAGATCGCGCACCTGTCGCTGTTCACCGTCGAGTACGCGCTGGCCAGGCTGCTGGCCACGCACGGCGTCACGCCCGACCTGCTGATCGGCTACAGCCTCGGCGAGTACGTGGCCGCGACCCTGGCCGGTGTCTTCGAACTGCCCGACGCCCTGTGGCTGGTGGCGCGGCGCGCCCGGCTGATCGAGGCGGCGCCCGAGGGCCGGATGCTGGCGGTCGCCGCCGACGCCGACCGGGTGCGCGCCGAACTGGCCGCGTGCGGCGCGGCGGTGGACATCGCCGCCGTCAACGGCCCGGCCATGACCGTGGTCAGCGGAGCGCCGGACGCCGTGGCGACCGCCGCCGCCCACCTGGCCGAACAGGGCCTGGCGGCACGGCAGTTGCGCTCCGCGCACCCCTTCCACTCGGCGCTGCTCGCCCCGGCCCGCGCGGAGCTGGCCGAGGCCGTGGCCGCGGTGCCCCGGCACGAGCCGCGCATCCCGGTCGTCTCCAACGTCACCGGCGCGCCGCTGACCGCCGAGCAGGCCACCGACCCCGGCTACTGGGCCGACCACCTGACCAGCCCGGTGCGGTTCGCCGACGGTCTGGCGGCCTGCGCGGATCTGGGCGTGGACGGCTATGTGGAGCTGGGCCCCGGCCAGACCCTGGGCGGCCTGCTCCGGCAGAACGACCGCAGCGGCGCCAACCCCACCGTGCTCGGCACCGTCCCCGCGCAGTGGGCGGCGGCCGGCCCCACCGACGGCCGCTCCCGGCTGCTGGAGACCTTCGGCCGGCTCTGGGAACTGGGCGCCGACCTCGACTGGACGTCGCTGCGCGGCGCACGCCCCGGCACGCTCACGGAACTGCCCGCCTACCCCTTCCAGCGGACCCGCTACTGGCCGCGCACGGGCACGGGGACGGCCGCCGCGACCGGCACCGGCTCCACGGGCGGCGCCGTCCAGCCCGACGACTTCTGCTACGCCCCCGCGTGGCAGCAGGACGTCACCCTGCCCGCGCCGACCGCCGTGGAACCGGCCGCGCCCCTGGTGGTGTTCGCCGACGGCGACGGTGTCGGGACCCGGCTGGCCGAGCTGGCCGCGGCCTGCGGCGCACCCGTCACCGAGGTCGTGCCCGGCGGCGCCTGGCGGCGCGACGGACGGCGGGTCGTCATCGACCCCGCCGACCCCGAGCACTACCGCAGGGTCGTCGCGGAAGCGCTGGCCGGGACCGCGGGACCGCTGCGCGTCGCCCACCTGTGGAGCCTGCGCGACCCGGCCCGCACCCCGCTGTTCGCCGAGGACGCCGAGCTGGTCAGGGCGGTCCGGCTGGGCTTCGACAGCCTGCTGCTCACCGTCCAGTCGCTCGCCTCGGCGGCGGCCGAACGCGGCGTGAAGCTGCTGACCGTGACCGCGGGCGCCGCCCAGGTGCACGGCGGCGACTGCACGGCCCCCGACCGGGCGCTGGCCCACGGCTTCGCGCGGATCGCCCACGCCGAGCAGCCGGGTACGGCCTGGCGCGGTGTCGACCTGGACCCGTCGGCGCCCGCTGATACCTGCGCCGCCCACCTCGCGGAGGAGATCGGCCACCGCGCCTGGCAGCACGACGACCCGGCCGCCACCCCCGCGCTGATCGCCTGGCGCGCGGGACGCCGCCTGCTCAAGGACTGGCGCCTGGTGCCGCTCCCCGCGGCCGACGGCGCGACCGGCTTCCCCGTACGCCCCGACGGCGCGTATCTGGTCACCGGCGGCACCCGCGGTCTCGGCCTCGGGCTCGCACGGGAACTCGTACGCTCCGGGGCGCGGCGGCTGGCCCTGGTCGGCAGGACCGATCTGAACGCCGCGGCTGCCGCCGACCCCGAGGGGCGGGCCGCCCAAAGCCTGCGCGACATCGCCGCGTTGGAGGCGTCAGGCGCCGAGGTGCTGCTGCTCACCGCCGACGTCGGCGTACCGGAGGACCTGCGGCGCGCGCTGCGCGACTGCCGGGAGCGGTTCGGAACGCTGACCGGCGTCCTGCACGCGGCGGGCGTCCCCGCGGGCGGCATGGCCGTCCGCCTGACGCCAGGCACGGCCCGTACGGTGCTCGCGCCGAAGGTGCTCGCCATGGGCCCGCTCGCCGAACTCGTCGGCCCCGGCACCCCGGAGGCCGACCGGCCGGAGCTGCTGGTCCTGTACTCCTCGGCGGTCAGCGTCTTCGGCGGCCTGGGCGAGGGCGACTACAGCGCCGCCAACACCGTCCTGGACGCGTACGGCGCGGCGCTGGCCGATGCCGCCGCGGCCACCACCAAGGTGCTGAGCGTGGCCTGGGGCCCGTGGCAGCACGACGACTGGCAGGCCGAGGCGTCCGGCGGCGCGCTGGCCGACCGGGTCCGCGAGCACCGCGCCCGCTACGGCTTCTCCGAGTCCGGCGGCAACGCGCTGCTGGGCAGGCTGGCGGGCGCCGCCCGCGGCAGCCTGCTGGCGGTGCGGATGCCGATGGCCGAGGGGCTGCGCGAGTGGGCGGCGCTGACCGACCTGGACGCGCTCGTCGCGGCCGGCGCCCCCGCCGACAGCGAACGGCCGCGCTTCCCCCGGCCGTTGCTGCGTACCGAATACGCGGCCCCGCGCACCGAGTTGGAGACGGTCATCGCCGACAGCTGGGGCCGGCACCTCGGCATCGACGGCATCGGCGTCCACGACCCGTTCTTCGACCTGGGCGGCAACTCCCTGGTCGGGATGTCCATGGTCGCCGACATCGAGAAGCGGCTCGACCGCAGGATCGCCCCGGCCGTCCTGTTCGAGCACCCGACCGTCGCCGCCTTCGCGGCGGCGCTCGACGGCGGTCCCGCCGGGACCGCCACCACCACAGCACGCGACTCCGGCCTCGCCCGGGGCGAGAGACGGCGCCGCGCCCGCGGTGCCCAGCCTTCCATCACCCGGAACTAGGAGGACGGATTCATGCCGCGCATACCCACCGAGGTGTCACCGATGGACATCGCCATCGTCGGCCTCGCCGGGCGCTTCCCCGGCGCCACCGATGCCACGGAGCTGTGGTCGGCGCTCCGCGACGGCCGCTCGGGCATCACCCGCTTCACCGACGACCAACTGCGCGCCGCGGGCGTGCCCGACGAACTGATCGACGACCCCGCGTATGTGAAGGCGGGCGCGGTGATCGACGGGATCGACCGCTTCGACGCCGACTTCTTCGGGATCAACCCGAAGGAGGCGCAGATCCTCGACCCGCAGCACCGGCTCTTCCTGGAGCACAGTTGGCACGCGCTGGAGGACGCGGGCTGCGACCCGGCGAGCTTCGACGGCTCGATCGGTGTCTTCGCGGGCTGCGCGATCAGCACCTATCTGACGCGTAACGTCGCCCCGTCCGGGATCGGCCGCAGCGTCGGCGAGCTGACCGTGGGCCTGGCCAACGACAAGGACTCGCTGACCCTGCGCGTCGCCCACACGCTGGGCCTGTCAGGGCCCGCGTACGGCATCCAGAGCTACTGCTCGACGTCCCTGGTCGCGGTCTGCGCCGCGGCCACCAGCCTGGCCGGTTTCGAGTGCGACCTGGCCCTCGCGGGCGGCGCCGCCATCGCGGTCCCGGACGACACCGGCTACCTCTACCAGCCGGGCGGCATCAGCTCGCCCGACGGCGAGTGCCGCGCCTTCGACGCCTCCGGCCGGGGCAGCCTGGTCGGCAACGGCGTCGGCGTGGTCGCGCTGCGCCGCCTGGTCGACGCGCTCGCCGACGGCGACCAGGTGTACGCGGTGATCCGCGGCTGGGCCGTCAACAACGACGCGGGCCGCAAGGTCGGCTTCACCGCGCCGGGTGTCAGCGGCCAGGCCGAGGTGATCGCCGAGGCGCTCGCCGCGACCGGTCTCGAGCCCGAGGACATCGACTACATCGAGGCGCACGGTACCGGCACCGCGCTCGGCGACGCCGCCGAACTCGCCGCGCTCCAGCAGGTGTTCGACGGCAAGGAGGTCATGATCGGTTCGGTCAAGACCAACCTCGGCCACCTGGACCGCGCGGCCGGCGTGACCGGTCTGATCAAGACCGCCCTGTCGCTGCACCACGGCGAGATCCCCGCGACCCGCAACTACACCGCGCCCAATCCCCAACTGGAGTCCGGCGACGCCCGGTTGACGGTCCTCACCGAGCGGCACCCGTGGCCGCGCGGCGACCGTCCGCGCCGCGCCGGGGTCAGCGCCTTCGGCATCGGCGGCACCAACGCCCACGTGATCCTGGAGGAGGCCCCGCCGGTCGCCGCCCGCAGCACCGGCTCGGGCCGCCGCAGCGAACTGCTGGTGTGGTCCGCCCGCACCGAGGCCGCCGCCGACGAGGCCACCGCCAATCTCGCCGCGCACCTGGACACCATGGACGACGCGGACACCACGGTCGGCGCGGGCATCTCCGACGTCGCCTACACCCTCCAGAGCGGCCGCCGGCTCTTCAGCCACCGGCGCGCCCTGGTCGCGGACTCGCTGAGCGGCGCGGCGCGCGAGCTGCGCGCCGGGTCCGCCCTCGGCCGCGCCGACGGCACCGCCTCCCGGCCGGTCGCCTTCCTGCTGACCGGCGCCGCGGAGCCGTACCCCGCCGCGGCGGCCGAACTCTACGACGCGGAACCGGCGTTCCGTACCGCGCTCGACGAGTGCCGCGCCGCCGCCCAGGCCGTCGGCGGCGCCCCGCTGGCCGGACTGCTCTCCCCCGACCGCACCAGCGGCCACGACCAGCACGGGCACCGCGCCTTCGCCTTCGGATACGCGCTCGGCACGCTCCTGCGCTCCTGGGGCATCCAGCCGGACGCCCTCCTCGGGCACGGCGTCGGCGAGTACGTCGCCGGGTGCCTGGCCGGGGTCTTCTCCCTCAAGGACGCCTTCGCGCTGCTGCACCGCCGCACGGAGACCGAGGGACAGCCGCTGACCGACTGGGCGGCGGGCCACATCACCTTCGGCGAGCCCGGAACCGTCCTGTACTCCGCCGCGACCGGCGGCCGGCTGACGGCGGCCGAGGCCACCGACCCCGCGCACTGGACCGCGGCCCTCACCGGCCCGCCCGCCGACCCCGGCACCGCGCTCGGCGCGCTGCTGGAGTCCGGGAACCACGCCCTGCTGGAGATCGGCGACGGCGCCCTCGGCGCCCACCGCGCCCTCACCGAAGGGCACGCGGACCTGCTGATCCCCGCGCTGCCCGGCGACGACGACCCGCGCGAGGCGGGCACGGTCCTCACCGAGGCCGTGGGCCGCCTGTGGCTGACCGGCGTCGACATCGACTGGTCCGGCTACCAGCACGGCCGTGACGTCCTGCGCACGAAGCTGCCCGGATACCCCTTCCAGCGCTCCCGCTACTGGATCGACGCGCCCGCCGCCGCCAAGCCCGAACTCCCCTCCGCGGCAACGGAGTCCGCCAACTCCGGCGCCGAGGAGCACGTACAGGTCATGAGCCGGGTGTGGAGCCCGGACGCGAACGGCGGCACGGGTACGGCCACCGGCCGGTTCCTGCTGTACGCCGACGCCTCCGGGGTCGGCGACGCGCTGGCCGAGCGGCTGCGCGGCGCGGGCGCCGAGGCCGTCACCGTACGGCCGACGGACGCGCCCGACACCGCCGAGGTGCCCGGCGACGGGCCGCTGACCGTGGTCGTGCTGTCCGCGCTGGACGCGGACGGGCCCGACGCGGACCCGGCCCAGGCCGTCCTCGACGTCTCCCGCGCCGTGTCGGCGTGGGGCGACCGGGCCGGGACCGGGGGTGTCGTCGTGGTCACCCGCGGCGGCCAGAGCGTCACGGCCGCCGAGCGGAGCCTCCCGGCGCAGGCCGCGGTCGCCGTCCTGCCGGTCGTCGCGGGCCAGGAGTACCCGGGCCTCGACGCCCGCGGCGTCGACCTGGACCCTGCGGCCGACACGGCGGCCTCCGCCGCCCTGCTCGCCGCCGAACTGGCCGCCGCCGAGGGGCCGGTGCTCACCGCCTTCCGCGCGGGCAGCCGCCTCACCCCGCGGTACCGCCCGATCGACGCGCCCAAGGCGCACACCGACGAACTGCCCGTGGTCCTGCCCGGCGAGAGCTACCTCGTCACCGGCGGCCTGGGCGACGTGGGCCTGATGGTCGCGGAGCACCTGATCCGCGGCGGCGCCGGGCGCGTCGTGCTCGCCAGCCGTACCGGACTGCCCGCCGACCCGGCGGACCCGCGCCGCCAGGCGGTCGTCCGGCTGCGCGCGCTCGGCGCGGACGTCGAGGCGCCCGCGCTGGACGTCACCGACGCCGCCGCCGTACGCGCCCTGTTCGGCGCGGAGCGCTTCGACGGCCTGGTGCACGCGGCGGCCGACACCTCGGAGGACACCTTCCTGCCGCTGGGCGCGCTCCAGGAGAGCACCGTCGCACGGCACTTCGCGGCCAAGTACGAGGGCGCTCGCGTGCTGCGCGACGCCGTCGGCGGGCTCGCCGGGGACCAGGCGCCGCGTTGGGGCCTGCTGTTCTCCTCGACCTCCGCGCACCTGGGCGGACTGGCCTTCGGCAGCTACGCGGCGGCCAACGCCGCGCTGGCCGCGCTCGCCGGGGCGGGCCCGGACGACGGCACCGCGCAGACCCGCTGGACCTCGGCCGCCTGGGACACCTGGGCGCCGACGCTGGCCAAGGTCGACGCCAGGACCGGCGCCTCGATGGCCGCGCACGCGATGACCGCCGAGCAGTCGCTGACCGCACTCGACCGCGCGGTGACGCAGCCGCTGCCCGCGGTGGTCGTGGTGGCCGGCGGTCTGGCGGGCCGGCTCCCGAGCCGTCCGCAGGCGGTCCCGGCGGGCGGCGGGAGCACGTCCCCTGTGGCGTCCTTCCCGCGGCCCGACCTGCCGCAGCCGTACACGGCGCCGCTGACCGCCACGGAGCGCGAGCTGTGCGCGCTGTGGACCGACACCCTCGGTGTCGACCCGGTCGGTACCCGTGACAACTTCTTCGACCTGGGCGGCAGTTCGCTCTTCGCCCTCCAGATGCTGGCCACCGTGAAGTCGCGCTTCGGTGTGACGGTGCCGACGGTCACGCTCTTCGAGGCGCCGACCGTGCACCGGCTGGCGGCCGTCCTGGACGAGCAGAAGCCCAAGGCCGCCGGAGGGCCGAGCCCGGCACCGGTCCGCGCCCCGGCGGCGCCCCGTACCCCCGCGGCGACCGTCGTCCCCGCGCCCCGGCCCGCCCCCGCGCCCGTACCCGTCGCCGCTCCGGCGCCGCGTCCGGCCGTGGCCGCGACCCCGGCCGTCAGCGCGGTCACCCAGCACACCGAGCGCGCCGAGAACACCGAACCGGAGAGCACCGAACTCGACCGGCGGATCGCCATCGTCGGCATGGCGGGCCGCTTCCCCGGCGCGGGCGATGTGGCCGGCTTCTGGCGGAATCTGTGCGAGGGCGTGGAGTCGATCCGCTTCTTCACCCCCGAGGAGCTGATCGAGGCGGGCGTCGACCCGGACATGGTCCAGGACCCGGAGTACGTGCCCGCGCGCGCCGTGCTGGACGACATCAGCGGCTTCGACGCCGGATTCTTCGGGATGAGCCCGCGGATGGCGGCGCTCACCGACCCGCAGCAGCGGCTCTTCCTTGAGGTCTGCTGGGAGGGTCTGGAGCACGCGGGGTACGCCAACGAGGCGTACCGCGACCGGATCGGCGTCTTCGGCGGCTCCAACCTGTCCACGTATCTGTTCGGGATGACCTCGCAGCTCGCCGCGGGTGACATCAGCCCGTACGAGATCATCATGAGCAACGACAAGGACGCGCTGACCACGTCCGTCTCCTACCTGTTCGACCTGCGCGGACCGAGCGTCGCGGTGCAGACCTTCTGCTCGACGTCGCTGGTCGGTGTGCACCTGGCGGTGCAGAGCCTGCGCGGCGGCGAGTGCGAGATGGCGCTGGCGGGCGGTGTGTCCATCAGCGTCCCGGACCGGGTCGGCCACCGCCGCCAGCAGGGCGGCATGGAGTCGCACGACGGCCATGTGCGGACCTTCGACGCGCAGGCCAGCGGTTCGATGTTCGGCGACGGCGCGACCGTCGTGGTCCTCAAGCGGCTCTCGGACGCGCTGCGCGACGGCGACACCGTGCACGCGGTCATCCGCGGCTCGGCGATCAACAACGACGGTGCCCTGAAGGTCGGTTACACCGCGCCCAGCGTCGCCGGGCAGGCCCGTGTGGTGCAGGACGCGATGGCCGACGCTCGGGTGAGGCCGGAGGACTTCGGCTACATCGAGGCGCACGGCACGGCCACCCCGATCGGCGACCCGATCGAAGTCACCGCGCTGAGCCGGGCGTTCGGCACGGCGGGCGGTCCCGGCAGCATCCCGATCGGCGCGGTGAAGACCAACATCGGTCACCTCAACCACGCTTCGGGCACCGCGGGCCTGATCAAGACGGTCCTCACCGTCCGCGAGCGGATGGTCCCCGCGACCTTGCACTTCACCGCCCCCAACCCGCAGATCGACTTCGCCGACAGCCCCTTCTACGTCAACACCCGGCTGACCGAGTGGCCGGCCGAGGACGGCAGGCCGCGGATCGCCGGACTCAACTCGCTGGGCATGGGAGGCACCAACGTGCACGTCGTCGTCGAAGAGCCGCCGGCCCGCAGGGCCGGCCCCGACACCCCGCAGGGCGGCAGGCGGCACCACTTCCTGCCGGTCTCGGCCCGAACCTCCGACGCCGCCGACCAGGCCGTGAGCAACCTCGCCGAGCACCTGGCCGCGACTTCGGGGGCGAGCGTCGCCGATGTCGCCTACACCCTCCAGGTCGGCCGCAAGACCTTCGAGCACCGCCGCGCCACCGTGGTCTCCAGCGGTGAGCAGGCCGTGGCCTCGCTGGCCGGTACGGACGAGGACGCGCCGCTGTCGGCGCGGGTGGAGACCGCGCACGGCCGTCCCGTCGCCTTCCTCTTCGCCGGGGTCGGCGAGCAGTATCCGGGTCTGGTCGGCGACCTCTACCGGCACGAGCCGGTCTTCCGCGCCGAACTCGACCACTGCCTGGGCCTGTTGGCCGCGCACCTGCCGGACACCGACCTGACGGGGCTGCTGACCGGGGACCGTCCCGGCGGCGGCATGGACCTGGCGGCGCTGCTGGGCCGGGCGACCGGCGCGGCCGACGACCGGGAGGCGGAGCTGGAGCGCACCGAGATCGTCCAGCCGCTGCTGTTCGCGGTGGACTACGCGCTGGCCTCGACGCTGATGGTGTGGGGCGTGCAGCCGTCGCTGATGCTCGGCTACAGCCTCGGCGAGTACGTCGCGGCCTGCCTGGCCGGGGTGCTGTCGCTGGAGGACGCGCTGGCGCTGGTGGTGCACCGGGCCCGGCTGATCTCCGGGGTCGAGACGGGTTCCATGGCCGCGGTGCCGCTCGGGCCCGACGACCTGCGCGACCGCTACGGACTTCAGGCGCGCGGCCTGGACATCGCCGCGGTCAACGGCCCGCAGACCGTGGTGGTCGCCGGTCCCGCCGACGCGCTGGCCGGCCTCGCCGCCGACCTGGAGCGCGACGGCGTCCCCAGCCGGGGGCTGCGCACCACGCACGCCTTCCACTCCCGGATGCTCGCCCCGCTCGCGGACGAGCTGACCTCGTGGGTCGCGGAGAACATCCGGCTCAACCCGCCGCGGCTGCCGTACCTGTCGAACGTCACCGGCGGTGTCGCCGACGCCCGGCTGGTGCGGGACCCCGCCTACTGGGCGGAGCACATGTGCCGTCCCGTGCAGTTCGCGGCGGCCGTCGAGACGCTGCTGGCCGACCCCGAGCTGGCGATGGTGGAGATCGGTCCCGGACAGTCGCTGGGCACGATGGTGCGCGGCGCGGGCTGCGCTCCGCAGCGCTGGGCGACGATCACCGCGACGCTGCCCGCGCAGAGCGACCCGCGTCCGGCCGACCGAGTCCTGACCGAGGCCCTGTCGCGGCTGTGGCTGACCGGTGTCGACCTGGACTGGGCGGCCTACCACGGCCGCGCCGAGCGGACCGCCGAGCTGCACCGGGGCTTCGCGCCCGGCAGGGTGCCGCTGCCCACGTACCCCTTCCAGCGGCAGCGCTACTGGATCGAGCAGACCCCGCTGATCGGCGCCAAGCCGGCCGCGCCCGCGGCTGCGACGGCGCCGGGCACACCGGGTGTGCCCGCCAGCTTCGAGGACATCGACCGGGTCCCGAAGCTGCCGGAGGAGCAGTGGGTCTGGCAGCCGGTGTGGCGGCAGACCGCGTCCCCGGCGACGGCGGGCGCGCAGCCCGCGAGCTGGCTGGTCTACGCCGACGGGTCGGAGGCCGACGGTGTGCTCGACGAGTTGGTGCGCGCGGCGGCGGCCGACGGCGCGACCGTGACCGCGGTCCGTCCCGGCGGCGGCTGGAGCGCCGACCCGGCGACCGGCTACACCGTACGGCCGGGCCACTCGGGCGACGCCCAGGCGGTCCTGCGCGACTTGCGCAAGCGCGGGCTCGCGCTGGAACGGGTGGTCCATCTGTGGACGCTCGCGGAGCGGCCCGACGACGAGTCGATCGCGTTCGGTCTGCACACCCTGGTGGCACTGGCCCGTGCGGCCGGTGAACTGGGCTCGGGCGACTGGCAGTTGGACATGGTCACCGCGGGCGCCCACCAGGTGCTCGACGGTTCGGAGGTACGGCCCGACGCCGCCACGCTCATCGGCCCGACGCTCGTGGTGCCGCTGGAGTACCCCAACGTCACCACCCGGCTGCTCGACGTCGAGCCGGACACCCCGGCCGCCGCCGTCGCCGCCGAACTGCGCCGACCGCGGACCGACGCGGCCGTCGCCCTGCGCGGCAGCAGGCGCTGGGTGTGCGGTTACGACATGCTCCCGGCGGCGGACGACGAGAGCGCCGCGGCGGTGCTGCGCGAGCACGGGGTCTATCTGATCACCGGCGGTCTGGGCGGCATCGGTCTGGGCATGGCGGAACACCTCGCACGGCAGGTCGGCGCCCGGCTGGTGCTCTTCGGCCGCCGCGGGCTGCCGCCGCGTGAGCGGTGGGAGGGCATCGCCGCGGGCACCGAGGCGGCCGACGAGGCGCTGCGGGCCAGGGTGAGCCGTGTCCTGGGCATCGTGGAGCTGGGCGCGGAGGTCGAGATCGTCACGGGTGACGTGGCGAGCGCGCCCGACGTCCGGCGCGCCATCGACCTGGCGCAGGAGCGTTTCGGCGCCCTGCACGGCATCCTGCACACCGCGGGCGTGCCCGGAACGGGTCTGATCCAGTTCAAGCAGTCCGACGACTCCGAGCTCGTTCTCGCGCCCAAAGTTGCCGGCGTACAGGCCCTGGACAAAGCACTGCGAATCGGCCACGCTGATGAGACCGCGCTGGACTTCCTGGTGCTGTTCTCCTCGATCACCGCGGCCACCGGCGGCGGCCCGGGCCAGGTCGACTACTGCGCGGGCAACGCCTACCTCGACGGCTACGCGGCACGGCAGGCGGCCACCGGCCGCCGGGTCCTGTCGGTCGACTGGGGCGAGTGGACCTGGAACGCCTGGGACTCCGGTCTGTCGGGCTACGACGAGGGCTTGCAGGCCTTCTTCCGCTCGCACCGGGAAGCCTTCGGCATCACCTTCGCGGAGGGCTGGCGCTCGCTGCTGCGGGCCCTGGCCTCCGGCGAGTCGCGGGTCGTGGTCTCCACGCAGGACCTGCCGACGATGGTGAGCTACAGCACCGGCTTCACCGTCGAGGCCGTCATGGCCCCGGCGGGCGGCGGCTCCGGCTCCGCCGACCGGCACCCGCGGCCCGAACTCCTCACCCCCTACCGGGAGCCCTCGGGCCCCGTCGAGGAGCGGCTGGCCGAGGTCTGGGGCGACATGCTCAAGCTCGAACGGGTCGGCGCCCGTGACAACTTCTTCGAACTCGGCGGCAACTCACTGCTCGGCATCGCCCTGCTCGCGGCCCTGCGCCGGGCCTTCCAGGACGCCGAGCTCCCCCCGCACATCCTCTACGAGGCCCCGACCGTCGAGGCCCTCGCCAAGGTCGTGGACGGACCCGCCGCGGACGCGGCGCCCGTCCCGGAGCCCGACGGCCAGGAGCAGGCGCGACTGCGCAGGTCCGGCCTCAAGACCGCCGCCCGGCGGCGCAGGAGCTGATCCCGCGTCAGCGGCACTCCGCACCACGCGACACCCCACGCCCCAGGCGTGGTTCAGCACACCCACAACAGCCAGCACCACCCACCAAGGAATCGGAGAGATCATGACCGTCGTAGGAGTTGTCGGTGCCGGGGTCATGGGCATCGGAGTCGCGCACAATCTGGCCCAGTCCGGTTACGAGACCGTCCTCGTCGACATCGACGAGCGGATTCTCACCGACGCCAAGGCGGCCATCAGCCGCAACTGCCGGCTCAGCCGCCTGATGGGCGGACCGGCCCTGGACCCCGACGAGATCCTGGGCCGGATCACCACCGCTGTCGGCGTCGAGGCCCTCGCCAAGGCCGACTTCGTGATCGAGAACGTCACCGAGAACTGGGAGATCAAGCGCGAGGTGCACGCCGAGCTGGACCGCGTGCTCTCCCCCGAGGCGGTCGTGATCGTCAACACCTCCGCGATCCCGATCACCCGCGTCGCCGCGGTCGGCACGCACCCGGAGCGGGTCGTCGGGGTGCACTTCATGAACCCGGTGCCGGCCAAGCCGGTCGTGGAGCTGATCCCCGGCTTCCACACCGCGCAGGAGACCGTCGAGGTCACCCGCCAGCTCCTCAGCGGCATGGGCAAGAAGGCGGTGGACGTCAAGGACGCCTCCGGCTTCGTCTCCAACCGGGTGCTCATGCTGACCGTCAACGAGGCCGCCTTCCTCGTCCACGAGGGCGTCGCCACCGCGGAGTCGGTGGACGAGGTGTTCCGCGGGTGCTTCGGGCACCCGATGGGTCCGCTGGAGACCGCCGACCTGATCGGCGTCGACACGATCCTCTACAGCGTCGAGGTGCTCTACGAGCACTACGCCGACAGCAAGTACCGGCCCTGCCCGCTGCTCAAGCAGATGACCGACGCCGGACTGCACGGCCGGAAGACCGGCCGTGGCTTCTACACCTACGACAACAAGGGATGACGACCATGTCCGAGAACACCACCGCCCAGACCAGCATCCTCTCCTTCATCGAGGCCCGCTTCCCGCAGGCCAGCATCGCCACCGACCAGGACATCTTCTCGCTCGGCTACATCAACTCGCTCTTCGCGATGGAGCTGGTGATGTTCATCGAGAAGACCTTCGGCCTCACCATCCCCAACGACGAACTGCGCATCGACAACTTCCGCACCGTCGAGGCCATGGCGGACCTCGTCGCCCGCCGGAGCGTCCCCGTCTCCGTCGACTGAGGAGCCAGACCATGACGAGCTTGACCACGGCGCCGCCCCTCGCGGCGGCGCCGGCGGGGGCCCGGATCACCCGGGACTCGGCACGCGCGTTCGTCGACACCCACATCATGCCGGTGGCCGACGTGTACGACCGGCGGGGCGCGGTCCCCGAGGAGTTGCAGGAGCGGATCGGCGAGGCGGGCCTGTGGGCCCCCTTCTACCCGGCCGCGCTGGGCGGCCAGGACCTTGACCTGGTGACGCTCGGTCAGGTGCACGAGGAGGTGGGCCGGGGATGTTCCTCGGTCAGGTCCCTGCTCACCGTGCACACCATGCTGTCGTGGGCGCTGCTCCGCTGGGGCAGCCCCGCCCAGATCGAGCAGTGGGCGCCGTCGCTGGCCACCGGCGCGGTGCGCGGCGCCTTCTGCCTGTCGGAGCCCGCAGGTGGCGGCAGCGACACCGCGGGCATCCGTACCACCGCCGTCCAGGAGAACGGCGGGTGGCGGCTCAACGGCCGCAAGAAGTGGATCACCGGTGGCCAACGGGCGGACCTGTTCCTGGTGTTCGCCCGCACCGAGTCCAGCGTGATCGCCCTGCTCGTACCACGCCGGTCACCCGGCGTGCGGGTGATACCGGTGGAGGACGTGCTCGGCACCCGGGCCTCGCTCATCGCCGAGCTGGAGTTCGACGATGTGCGGCTCGATTCCGACGCGCTGTTGGGGCCCAGTTCGTTCGCCTCCGGCATGGTGCTCAGCGGAACCCTCGACCTGGGCCGGTTCTCGGTCGCCTCCGGTTCCGTCGGAATCGTCCAGGCGTGCCTGGAGGCGTCGGCGTACTACACCGCGCAGCGCACGGTCGGCGGCAGCAAGCTCCGTGAACTCCAGCTCATCCGGGCGAAGTTGTCGGACATGGTCACCGATGTGCGGGCGGCCAGGCTGCTGTGCCACCAGGCCGGTGTGCTCAAGGATGCCGGGGACCCGGCGACCATCATGGCCACCTGGGTGGCGAAGTACTTCGCGTCCACCGCGGCGGCCCGGCACTCCACGGAGGCCGTACAGATCCACGGCGCCAACGGAATGAGCGCCGACTTCCCGGTCGCACGGCTGTACCGGGACGCGAAGGTCATGGAAATCATCGAGGGCAGCAACGAGATCCAGCGGATCACGATCGCTGACGAGGCATACCGGGAGTGGGCACTGTGAGCACGCTGACGCAACCGCCGGCCACCGCGCCGGCCACCGGCCCGGCGTCGCCGCCGGACGGTCCGTACCGCAAGCCCGCGCAGGGCAAGATCAAGTGCGTGGTGTGGGACCTGGACAACACGCTGTGGGACGGGGTGCTGCTGGAGGACGGCGAGGTCACCCTGCGCCCCGGTGTGGTGGAGCACATCCGCCGGCTGGACGCGCTGGGCGTCCTGCACTCCGTGGCGAGCAAGAACGACCACGACACGGCCATGGCGAAGCTGCGCGAACTGGGCCTTGAGGACCTGTTCCTGTACCCGCGGATCGGCTGGAACGCCAAGTCGGAGTCGGTCCGGCAGATCTCCGCCAAGCTCAATCTGGGGCTCGACGCGTTCGCCTTCGTCGACGACCAGGACTTCGAGCTGGCCGAGATGGAGTTCTCCGTCCCCGAGGTCACCCGGGTCAACGCGCTCGACATCGACACCGAGCTGAACCGGATCGAGTTCCGGCCGCGGTTCGTCTCCGACGAGTCGGCGCAGCGCCGGGCGATGTACCACAGCCAGCTCGCGCGGGACGAGATCGAGAGCGATTTCGTCGGCACCAACGAGGAGTTCCTGGCCAGCCTGGGCATGACGTTCACCATCGCCCCGGCGGCCCGCGAGGACCTCCAGCGCGCGGAGGAACTGACCATCCGCACCAACCAGCTCAACTCGACGGGCCGCACGTACTCGTACGACGAGCTGGACGCGCTGCGCGAGTCGCCCGACCACCTGCTGCTGGTGGCCACCCTCACCGACCGGTTCGGCTCGTACGGCAAGATCGGCCTGGCGCTGGTGGAGACCGGCGACCCGAACTGGCAGCTCCACATGATGCTGATGTCGTGCCGGGTGATGTCCCGCGGGGTCGGCTCGGTGCTGCTCAGCCACATCATGGAGCGGGCGCGGGAGGCCGGTGCGGGCCTGCGCGCGGACTTCGTGGAGACCGGCCGCAACCGGATGATGCAGATCACCTACGCCTTCAGCGGCTTCCGCGAGGTGGCCAGGGAGGGCGACCGGCTGGTGCTGGGGGCCGACCTGGACCAGATCCAGCCGCTGCCCGGCTATGTCGAGGTCGAGGTGACGCGATGACGACCGTGCTGGAGGCGGCGCCCGCCGCCTCGTGGCTGCCCTTCGCGGAGCAGCCCGGCTGCGCCGGCGTGCGGCTGTACTGCCTGCCGCACGCCGGGGGTTCGGCCTCGGCGTACCGTTCCTGGTTCGGCAGGCTGGGCCCGGTGTCGGTGCGACCGGTCCAGCCGCCCGGCCGGGAGACCCGGCTGCGCGACACCCCGTACGACCGGATGGACCGGCTGGTGCCGGACCTCGCGGACGCCGTGCTGGCCGACACCTCCCCGGAGGGGGAGACGCGGCCGTACGCGGTGTACGGGCACAGCCTCGGGGCGCTGGTCGGCTTCGAGCTGGTGCGGGAGATCCGGCGCCGCGGCGGGCCCATGCCGGTGCACCTGTTCGTCTCCGGGTGCGCGGCGCCCGGCTCGCCCGACGACGGCGACCCGCCGGTGGCGGGGATGACGCAGGACGAGGTCGTGGCGCTGCTGCGGCGGATCGGCGGCACCCCGGAGTGGATGCTGACCGACCCGACGGTGCTGCGGATGATCCTGCCGCCGTTCCGCGCGGACTTCGGGGTCAGGGACTCCTACGAGTACCGGCCGCAGGCTCCGCTGAGCGTGCCGATCACGGCGCTCGCGGCCACCGACGACCCGCGCGCGGGCATCGCCGACGTGGCGGGGTGGCGCGACCAGACCACCGGGCGCTTCACCTCGCACACCCTGACCGGCGGGCACTTCGCGGTGCTGGAGCAGGCCGCGGTCACCCACCGGTACATCGACCGGGCGCTGCGCGGCACCTGGGGCCCGCAGCTTCCGGGCCTCGCGCCCATCCACCCGCAGGAGGCATCCGTTGTTCACCACTGAACCCGCGCGCCTGCCGTCGCGGCCGGGCGGGCCGCGACGGGAGGCCGGGGACCGGCCGCCGGGGACCGCGGGCGCCGCGGTCCCGGCGGGCCGGACCCTCACCGACTGGTTCCGGCACGGCCTGGCGCTCGACGGCGGGGCCGAGGCGCTGCGCGTCGGCTCCACCGCCGTCGACTACACACGGCTGGACGCCGCCGCGCGGGCGCTCGCCGGGACCGTCGTCGCGGCGGTCCCCGGCGGGCGGCCCCGGCGGGTCGGCCTGCTGGCCTCCCGTACCGTGACCGCCTACGCCGGTCTGCTGGCCGCGCAGTTCGCGGGCGCGGCCGTCGTGCCGCTGCACCCCGGCTTCCCCGCCGACCGCACCGCCCGGATGATCACCGCGGCCGGTCTGGACGCGCTGATCGTGGACGAGCGCGGCGCCGCCGTGCTGCCGGAGCTGGCCGGGGTCCTCGACGGCGTCCCCGTCGTCGGGGAGCCGGTCGGGGAGCCGTTGGAGCAGCCGCTGCCGACGACGCCCGACGACATCGCGTACATCCTGTTCACCTCGGGCTCCACGGGCACGCCCAAGGGGGTGCCCGTGCTGCACCGCAATGTCGACGCCTATCTGCGCTTCGTGCACGGCCGGTACGGCTTCCACAGCGGGGACGTGTTCTCGCAGACCTTCGATCTCACCTTCGACCTGGCGATGTTCGACCTGTTCACCGGCTGGGGCAGCGGCGGCACCGTGGTGAGCGTGCCGCCGACCGCGTACGCCTCGCTGGAGCGGTTCGTCGCCGAGCAGGGCATCACGGTGTGGTTCTCCGCGCCGAGCCTGGTGTCGCTGCTGCGGCGGCGGCCCCGGGGGCTGCCCGCGGGCAGCATGCCGAGCCTGCGCTGGAGCCTGTTCTGCGGGGAGCCGCTGCTGGCCCACGACGCGCGGGAGTGGGGCGCTGCGGCGCCCGGCTCGGTGGTCGAGAATCTCTACGGCCCGACCGAGCTGACCATCTCGTGCAGTGTGCACCGCTGGGACCCGGTCACCTCCCCGTCGTCGTGCGTCAACGACGTGGTGTCGATCGGCCGTCTGCACCCCGGTATGCGGGCGCTGCTGCACGAGCCCACCGAGGACGGCGACGGTGAACTGTGCGTCACCGGCGACCAGATGTTCCCCGGCTATCTCGACCCGGCCGACGACGAGGGCCGGTTCCTGGAGCACGGCGGCGAACGCTGGTACCGCACGGGCGACTTGGTACGGCGGCTGCCCGGCGACGCCTTCGCGTATCTGGGCCGGCGCGACCACCAGGTGAAGATCCACGGGGTGCGCGTCGAACTGGCCGAGGTGGAGTGGGCGTTGCGCCGCGTCGAGGGTGTGAAGGAGGCCGTCGCGGTCGCCGTGGACGGCGAGTTGACAGCATTCCTGCTCGGTGAGCGGCGGCCTCAGGCGGCCCTGGCCGAGGAGCTGGCGGCCTTCCTGCCGCGCGCCCTGGTCCCCCGCCGCTTCGTCCAGGTCGAGGAGTTCCCGCTCAACGCCAACCGCAAGATCGACCGCAAGGCCCTCACGGCGCGCGCCGCGGCGGCCACCCGGTGACGGCGCCCCGCCACCGGGTGGCGGAGCCGGGCGTGCCGCACGGGACCACCGCGCGGACAGCACGCGCGGAGCGGCCGACGCGGAAGGTCCGCGACGGCCGCCCCTGGCGGTACGGGTGCCGGTACGTGCCGGTGTCAGCCCTCCACGAAGGACGCCAGACGGCGGACGGTGAAGTGCTCCAGCAGGTCGGTCGGGGCGAGGTCGCACGAGAGGGCCGCGCGGATGCGCGCCGAGAGCTCGACGGCGACGAGCGAGTGACCGCCCAGTTCGAAGAAGCCGTCATCCGCGCCGATTCCCTCCACCGCCAGGACCTGGCCCCAGATCTCCGCCAGCGCCGCCTCCGTGCCCTCGGCGGGCTCGGCGTACGGGGTGCGCAGCTTCGGCCGCGCGTGGCGCTGCCCGTCGTCGGCGGCCCGCTGCTCCGCCGACGTGCCGTCGCCGGTGACCCACTGGGCGAGCCGCGGGGCGAGCGGCCCGGAGGAGATCACCACGTGGGCGAGCCGGTCGGCCGCCGCCAGCGCGCGCTCCAGCAGGGTCAGGCCCTCCGGCACCGTCATCTCGTAGGCCCCGGCGGCCGGATCGCCGTGCGCCTCACGGCGCTCCGCGTCGGTCGCCCAGGTGTCCCAGTCGACGGTGATCCAGCGGCCCTCGCCGCGCAGCCGGGCCCTGCGGGCGTACGCGTCCAGCGCCGCGTTGGCTGCGGCGTGCGGACCGAACGTGACGCCGCCGAGCACCGCGGACAGCGAGGACACGGTGATCCTGCGGTCCTTGGCGCGGTCCCCGAGGACCGCCTGGAGGGTGTGGAAGCCGGCCACCTTGGGGTGCAGGTGCGCGGCGCGGTTCTCCCGGTCGGACAGGTGGGCGATCTCGAACTGGCTCGGGTCCCGCGTACCGGCCGCGTGCACCACCGCGTCGATGCCGCCGAACCGCTCGTCGGCCGCCCGGACGACGGCCCGCATCGCCTCCTGGTCGCCGACGTCCGCGCCCATGGCGATCACCTCGGCGCCGCGCGCTTCCAGATCCAGCACGTTCCTGATGTGCCGGGCGACCCGGTCGTCACCGGCCGACAGCTCCGGCCAGCGCTCACGCGGCGGGAGTCCGCCGCGCGAGGTCAGCACCAGACGGCAGCCGTGGCTCTCCGCCAGGTGCCGGGCCAGGGCCAGGCCGACGTCGCCGAGACCGCCGGTGATCAGCACCGTCTCGCCGTCGCCGAACACCGGACGAGCGGGGTCGGTCTCCTCCAGCGGGTGCGGCTGATAGGTCCGCGCCCACAGGTCGCCGGCCCGGACGGCCGAAGGCCCTTGGTGCGGGTGGACGATCGCGGCCAGCGTCTGGTCGACCGCCGACGGTGTGCCGGCGCCCTCCGCCGGGTCCAGGTCGAGGTGACGGCACGACAGATGCGCGTTCTCCTGGCCGATGGTGGGGGCCAGCGCGGCGAGCGCAGCGTGCTCCGGATGCCGCAGATCGGTGCCGGTCACGGAGACGGCCCCGGCGGTCAGCAGGGTCAACTCGGCCTGCGCGGGCTCGGATTCGGCGGCCAGCACGCCGACCAGGCCGAGCGCGGAGTGCGTTCCCCGCTCCTGCTCCGCGGTGAAGTGCCCGGCGCCGTCGCCCTCGGGTGAGGCGAGCGAGAAGCCGTGCACGAGCGTGCGGGGCGCGACGAATTGCAGGGCCAGCAACTCTCCCAGATCCTCCGGGTGTTCGACGCGTACGGTGAAGTCCCCCGCCGCGTCCTGCCCGAACTCCCCGCCGGGCCTCGCCGTGACGACCTCGGCGCCGGCCACCGCCAGTCGGCGTACCAGCGCCTCGGCGCGCTCCTCGGCGGCCAGCACCAGCCACGGCCCGGCCGCGCGCAGCCGCTCGTCCAGATCGCGGGTGGGCAGCGGGCGTTGCCGCCACGCGGGCAGATACGACCACTGCGCGAGGTCGTCGACACGGCCCTCGGCCGGCGGCTTCTCACCGCGGGCTCCCGGCCGCGCCTCCACCCAGTGGCGGGTGCGGCGGAAGGGGTAGGTGGGCAGTTCGGCCCGCCGTCCCTCGCCCCTGTGCAGTGCGGCCCAGTCGATCGCGGCGCCCGCCAGCCACAGTCGGCCGATGGTGGTCACGAGCCAGCGCGCCGCCGACCCGGAGGGAGCGTCGGCCTCGGGGGCGACGGTGACGGTCTCGACGTGCCCGGTCCCGGTGTCACCGGCGGCCCTGATCCGCACGCCGATCGCCCGCAGTCCCTGTTCCAGGACGGCGGAGACGGCAGGGGAAGCGCCGCCCTCGGGGGTTCCCGGCAGCAACGAGGCCGCCGCGGCGGCCAGTTGGGACCGCCAGTCGGCCGGTGCCCGCTCCTCCTCGGCCAGCACCACGGCCGGGTCGTGCCGGGTGGTCTCGCCGTCCACCCAGCGGCCGGGGTCGCCGAGCGCGGCGACCGCGTCCTGGAGGTCGTCGCAGACCACGAAGCGGCGCAGTGCGAAGTGCCCGCGCGAGACCTGGAGGGTGTAGGCGACGTCGGCCGGGTCCAGTTCGGGGTGCGCGGCCAGGTGGCCGCGCAGCCGCTCGGTGACCTCGTCGAGCGCGTCCTGGTCGCCCGCGGAGAAGGCCAGCAGGTGCGGTCCGGGGACGGCGGCGCGGGCGGTACGCGGCGGGGCCTGCTCGATGACGACGTGCGCGTTGGTGCCGCCCATGCCGAAGGAGCTGACTCCGGCCCGGCGCGGCTCGGGTCCGGCCGGCCACGGCTGATTGTGCGGCAGTACGGTGAAGCGGTCGGAGGCGGCGGCCAGCGCGGGGTTGGGCTTCTCGAAGCCGGGGATGGCCAGCCGTACGCCGTCGCGGACGCCGAGCGCGGCCCGGATCAGGCCGGTGACGCCGGAGGCCCGGTCCAGGTGGCCGACGGCCGGTTTGGCCGAGCCCAGCACGATCGGTGTCTGCGGTGTCGTCTGGAACACCCGTGACAGCGCGGTCAGTTCGATGCCGTCGCCGAGCGCGGTGCCGGTGGCGTGGCACTCCACGTAGCCGACGGACTCGGGCTTGACGTCGGCGACGTTCAGCGCGGTACGGATCACCGCGGCCTGTCCCTCGACGCCCGGTGCGGAGTAACCGACGCGTTCCTGACCGTCGTTGTTGACCGCGGAGCCCAGGATGACCGCGTGGATCACGTCGCCGTCGGCGAGCGCGTCGGTCATCCTGCGCAGCGCGACCACGCCGACGGCCGCGCCCATCACCGTTCCGTCGGCCGCCGCGTCGAAGCTGCGGACCGTGCCCTGCGGCGAGGTGATGCCGCCCGGGTGGTACATGTACCCGGTCGGCTGCGGCAGCGGCAGGAAGGCGCCGCCGGCCAGGGCCAGATCGCTCTCGAAGGTCAGCAGGCTCTGGCAGGCCAGGTGCACCGCGACCAGCGACGTCGAGCAGAAGGTCTGCACACTCAGGCTCGGACCGCGCAGGCCGAGCTTGTACGCCACCAGGCTGGTGAGCGAGTCCCGTTCGTTGCCGACCGCGACCAACTGGCCGCCGCCGGGTTCGTCCATGACGTGCGCGACGTTGTCGAGCAGGTAGTCGGGGAAGGCGGAACCGCCGAAGACGCCGACCTGTCCCGGCGGGGCCACCGGCGGGTAACCGGCGTTCTCCAGCGCTTCCCAGGAGCACTCCAGGAAGAGCCGGTGCTGCGGGCCCATCGTCTCCGCCTCGCGCGGCGAGAAGCCGAACGCGGCGGCGTCGAAGTCGGCGATGCCGTCGACCGGCCCGCCGACCCGTACGTAGTGGGGGTCGGCGGCGGTCCGCGCGGAGACGCCCGCCGCGGCCAGTTCCTCGTCGGTGATCTCGCGCAGGCCGCTGACACCGGCCAGCGCGTTGCGCCACAGCGTGGCCACGTCCGGGGCGCCGGGGAAGCGGCCGGCCATGCCGACCAGGGCCACCGCGGAATCGTAGGCGTCGTACGCCTCGTCGGTCTCGTCCGTCTCGTCGGGTATGTCAGACACGATGTCTCCTCACAGCAGGTGGCTGCGGCCCCAGCCGCGAGAGAGCCGGTAGGTGGCGAAGGCGCCGCAGGCCACGCCGATCGCCAGGCAGACCAGCGCCGGGCGCAGCATCCGCGAGGCGTCGCCGTCGATGGCGGCGTGCAGCAGGGACATCGCCCAGTAGCCGGGCGAGGCCGGGGCGATGTGCTGGGCCCAGGCGGGCATCAGGCTGACCGGCACCAGGGCGCCGCCGAGCGCGCTGACCAGCATCGCGCCCAGGTCGGAGACCATGCCGAGGTCGCCGCGGCTGCGGACGACCGTGGCGAGCGCCGTGCCGAGGGCGAGCAGGGTGAAGCCCCACACCGCGACGGCCAGCATGATCCAGCCCAGGGTCGGCGGGACCGGCAGCCCGATCACCAGGCAGCCGAAGATCAGCAGCACGCTCTGCTGGAGCAGCAGGATCACGAAGGCCGGTACGGCCTTGCCCAGCAGGAGCTGGGCCCGTGAGGCGCGGGTGACGCGCAGCCGGTCCCAGGTGCGCCACTCGCGCTCGACCATGATCGAGTTGCCCACGATGGAGAGCGCGAAGACCGAGAACATCACCAGCGGCCCGGTGACCGCCTGGAGCGTGCCGGTCTTGAGCGCGGTCACGTACAGCGGTTTGAAGACCAGCATCAGCAGCATCGGCATCGCGATGTAGCTGATGAGCTGTCCGGGGTCGCGCAGCCGCAGCAGGGCGTTGTACTTGGCCATCAGGCCGGACCGGTAGAGGGATTCAGTCGACATCGAGCACCGCCAGGGATCGGTAGAGGTCGTCGAGGTCGGGCTTGCGGACGTCGACGGAGGTGACCGGCTGCCGCGCCTCGTGGAGCAGCCGCACCAGGGCGGCGGTCGGGTCGGTGGTGGACTCGTGGAGTTCGCTGCCGTCGGCCAGGACCACGCGGACCTCGCCGGGCAGGCCCTCCAGGAGCTGCGCGCTGGTGCCGCGGGCGACCACCCGGCCGCGCTTGGCGACGGCGATGGTCGCGGCCAGTTCGGTGAGTTCGGTCAGGTAGTGGGTGGTGTAGACGACGGCGGCGCCGTCGGCGGCGCGGAGCTTGACGGTGTCGAGCAGCGCCTGGCGGGTCTCCGGGTCGGCGCCCGCGGTGGGCTCGTCGAGCAGCAGCAGGTCGGGGCGGTGGATCATGGCGACGGCCGCCTGCGTACGGCGCTGCTGGCCGCCGGAGAGCACACCGGCCGGGCGGTCGAGGAATTCGGTCAGCCGCAGCGCGGCGGACAGTTCGTCGATGGCGGACGTGAGGGCGCGGCGGCGCAGTCCGGACAGGCCGCCGAAGAACTTCATGTGCTCGCGGACGGACAGCGGCGGGTAGAGGGCGATGTTCTGCGGGGAGACGCCGATCCGCCCGCGCGCCTTGGTGGGCTCCTCGCCGCCGATGCGGACGCCGCCGGAGTCGGCCCTGATGAGCCCGGAGACGATCTCGACGAAGGTCGACTTGCCCGCGCCGTTGTGGCCGACCAGTCCGACGATCTCGCCGCGGTGCGCGGTCAGTTCGAAGCCGTCGAGCGCCTGGACCTCGCCGTAGCGCTTGCTGAGTCCGGTCACTTCGAGCATGGCCCGGTCGCTGTCCTCACCGCTCCTGGCGGCCTGCCGGTCCGGCTTCCGCGACGGTTCGTCCCGCACTCCCGCCGGCGGCGAGGGGGTCCTCAAGCTCATTGCTCCTCCTGGGAATCGGTGTGCTGCCAGTGCAGAACGCGGTGGTCAGGACCGGTGGGCGCCGGGGCGGGGCACCCGTACCACACGGGGTGGGGCGCCCGCGTCACTGCTCCTCCACCGATTCGGTACGCCGGCGGGTGGGGAAGGAGGCCGCCGGGCGGTGACGGGGGGCCGTGGAGCGGGGGGCCGGGGTGGTACGGGCCGCGGGGGTGCCGGAGCCGCCGGTGCTGGCGGCCAGGCCGTAGCGGCGCTGGGTGGCCGGGACGCCCCAGGCGGAGGTCTCGACCGGCGTCGCGGGCGCCGAGCCCGCGCCGCCGCGGCCGGGACGCGGGGTCCTGCCGTCGGCCGCTGCCCCGGTCTCGCGGGCCAGCCGCTCCAGCGCCTTGCCCGCCGCCTCGCGCCAGGAGTCGGCGCCGAGCCGTTCGAAGGCGCCGAGCGCGCCCCGCAGCCGGGCGGTGGCCTGCTCGTACCGGCGCTCGCGCAGGTCGAGCGTGCCGAGCGAGAACAAGATGGCGGCCTCGCCGAGGGAGTCCCCGGCGCGCTGCGTGGCGCGCAGCGCGTCGGTGCCCGCGGCCCGCCAGTCGTCGTGGGCCCGCTGGACCGCGGCCAGCGCACCGACCGCGACCGCCAGGTGCCAGCACGCCTCGGTCTCGTGGACGTCGGCCGCCTGCCGTACGGCGGCCAGCAGCGACTCGCGCTCGGTGCCGTACCACTCGCCGGGGTCGCTCAACACGGCCCGGAGCATGGGCAGTTCCATCGGCCAGCGGGTGGGGTGGTGGAGTTCGGCGGCCGGGGTGCCGCCCTGGCGCAGCAGCGCCTCGTCGGCCAGCGTCAGCCACGCGCCGAGCAGCCGCCGCCGCGGGGCCGACTCGTCCTGGTCCTCGGCCAGTTCCGCCAGGCACTCGGCGGCGTGCAGCCGGGTCAGGCCGCGCAGCCGGTAGCGGGCGGTGACGCCGCTGCCGCCGACCGGGTCGACCAGCCGGGCGTCGACCAGCGTCTCCAGCACGTCCACGGCCGACGCGGTCGCCACGTCGAGCAGCGGGGCCGCGGCCCACGCGGGGAACTCCGCCGTGGGCAGTCCGCCGAGCCGGGCGAAGAGCTGCCGTGCGGGCGCGGCCAGTTGCTCGTAGGTGCCGCGCAGCGCGGCCCGTACGTCCAGGCCCTGGTGGAACAGCTCGTCCAGCCGGCGGCGTTCGTCGCGCAGCCGCGCGGTGAGCTGGGCCAGGCTCCAGTGCGGGCGGGCGGACAGCCGGGCGGCGGCGGCGCGCAGTGCCAGCGGCAGCCCGTCGCACAGCTCGGCCAGTTCGATCGCCTCGCTGGGCTCGGCCGCCACCCGCTCGCGGCCGGTCATCGCCGCGAGCAGTTCCACGGCCTCGGGGATCTGCGGCACTTCCAGCTCGACGGTGTACGTGTCGGCGGGCGCCGACAGCCTGGCGCGGCTGGTGACGAGCAGACCGCAGGTGGGGGTGCCGGGCACCAGGGGGCGCAGCAGCGTGACGTCGGCGGCGTCCTCGACGACCACCAGCATCCGGCGCTCGGCCAGCGCGCTGCGGTAGAGCGCGGAGCGGCCGTCCAGGGACTCGGGTACGGCGGCGGCGGTGAAGCCGAGCGCCCGCAGGAAGCGTTCCAGGACGTCGGAGACCTCGCGGGGACCTGCGCCGACCGGCAGCCTCGCGTACAACTGGCCGTCGGCGAAGGCCGGGGCGAGGGCGTGCGCGGCCTCGACGGCGAGCGCGGACTTGCCGACGCCCGCGCAGCCGGTGATCACGGCCATCGGCGCCGAGGGCGCGGACAGCCGGTCGGTCAGTTCCGCCAGGACGTCGGCGTGGCCGGTGAAGTCGGTGATCCGGGCCGGGAGCATCCGCGGCAGCGGCAGCGGCGCGGTCGCGTTGACGGTGGCGGGGGCGGCGGTCTGCGGGAGGTCCAGGTCGCCGGAGCCGTTGAGGATGGCCAGCTCCAGCTTGAGCAGCACCGGCCCCGGCTCGATGCCCAGCTCCTCGATGAAGGTGCGCCGCACCTGGTGGTACGCGGCCAGTGCCTCGGCCTGCCGCCCGCAGCGGTACAGCGCGGTCATGAGCTGCACGGCGGGGCGCTCGCGCAGCGGGAATTCGGCGGCCAGCGCGCTGATCTCGCCCAGCACCTCGTGGTGCAGGCCCAGACGCAGCTCGGCGTCCAGGCACTCCTCCAGCACCTCGAAGCGGCGCTCGGAGATCCGTACCAGCTTCGTCTGCACCACGGGGCTGTCGACCTCGGGCAGCGGGTCGCCGTTCCACAGGTCGAGCGCCTCGCGGAAGGCGGCGCGGGCGGCGGCGGGCCGCCCGTCGGCCGCGGCGGCCCGGCCGCGGGCCGCCAGCTCGTCGAAGACGTGCAGGTCCAGCTCGCCGGGGGCGAGGTCGAGGGTGTAGCCGAGGCCGTGCATGCGGATGCGCTTGCCGAGCCCGGCGCGCTCCATCCGCTGGCGCAGCGCCGACACGGCGGTCTGCACCTGGGAGCGGGCGGTCGCGGGCGGGGCGCCGCCCCAGACCGCGTTCACCATCGTTTCGAGTCCCACACCGCGGCCGGTCTCCAGCAGCAGCAGCGCCAGCACGATCTGCTGCCGCCGCGCCGTGACCGCCACCTGCTGCGAGCCGCGCACCTCGAGGGAGCCGAGTACCCGGAACCGGACCGCGGTGCCCACCGGGGCGGCGGGCGCCTGCCCGTCCACGGTGGGCTCACCCGTCAGGTCCGTTGTCGAGTCCGATGTCGAGTCCGCGGGCGGGTTCGCAGCCGGGTCCGGCGTGGGGTCCGCCGTGGCTCTGGCGGGGAGGGGTGATGCGATCGCCATGTCCGTCAGCCTTCCTTGCAACGTGAGGCTCGCGGGGCCCGGTGCCGCCGCGGCGGGTGGGTTCAGATCAGGACTTCGTGCGGTGCCGGATGGCCGAGGAAGCCGACCGGACTGGCCGTCAGGCCGTAGGCGCCCGCCTGGAACACCGCGATGAGGTCGCCGATCTCCGCGTGGGGCAGTGACACGTCCTTGCCGAGCAGGTCGAGCGGGGTGCAGAGGCAGCCGACCACGTCGACCGTCTCGGTGGCCGGGGCGACGGCGGAACCCACCACCGCGATGGGGTAGTTGCGCCGGATCGCGCGGCCCAGATTGCCGGTGGCCGCGAGCTGGTGGTGCAGACCGCCGTCCACCACGAG
This sequence comes from Streptomyces sp. NPDC093221, assembly GCF_044753885.1. Classification (NCBI taxonomy): domain Bacteria; kingdom Bacillati; phylum Actinomycetota; class Actinomycetes; order Kitasatosporales; family Streptomycetaceae; genus Streptomyces; species Streptomyces sp. NPDC093221. The sequence goes on from NZ_JBIVOA010000003.1 coordinate 505,332, forward strand.
GAAGGTGGTGCCGCGGGAGATCTTGCGGTCCACGACCCTGGTCAGATAGACACCGGCCTCGCCGACCAGATAGCGGCCGAGTTCGATGACGGTGCGCGCCTGCGGGAGCGCGGGGCGGATGACGGTGTCGAGGAGCTTGGCGAGGTTCTCGCCGATCGGCCCCAGGTCCAGGGCGCGGTCACGGGCGGCGTAGGGGATGCCGAAGCCGCCGCCGAGGTTGAGGTAGCGCACCGGTCCCGGCGCGTGCTCGGCCAGTTCCGTGACCAGTTCCACGGTGCCGCGCTGGGCGGCGCAGATGCTCTCGGCGTCGAGGTTCTGCGATCCGGCGAAGACGTGGAAGCCCTGGAAGTCCAGCCCGGCCGCGCCGATCCCGGCGAGCAGTTCCGGCGCCTGTTCGGCGTCCACCCCGAACTGCTGCGGTCCGCCGCCCAGCCGCATGCCCGAACCGCGCACCGCGAAGGGCGGGTTGACGCGCAGGGCGACGCGGGCGGTGATGCCGAGCTGTTCGCCCGCGAGCCGGACCCGGGCCAGTTCCGTGGCCGACTCCAGTTCCACGATGACGCCCGCGGCGACGGCCTGCCGGATCTCGATCGAGGTCTTGCCGGGTCCGGCGAAGCCGATCCGCTCGGCCGGGACGGTGGTGTCGAGCGCGGTGAGCATCTCACCGGCCGACGCCACGTCGAGGCCGTCGACCAGCGTGCTCATGTGGTGCAGCAGCGCGGGCATCGGATTGGCCTTGACGGCGTAGTTCAGCTCCACGCCGTCGGGCAGCGCCGCCCGCAGTTCCGCGACGCGGCGGCTGAGCAGGGAACGGTCGTAGGCGAAGAAGGGGGTGGAGCCGACGCGTTCGGCCAGCCGCCCCGCGGGCACCCCGCCGACGGCCAACTCGCCGTCCACGACGGTGAACCGGCCGTGCCGGCCGAAGCCGCCGAAAGCGTCGGCGCCCTCCGCGCCCTGACCCGGTGCCGCGCCGCTCATCGGTTGCCCTCCACGGTCCTGCGCAGCTCGACCCGGTCGAATTTCCCGTTCACCGAACGCGGCAGTTCGTCCAGGACGACCGTGCGGCGCGGCAGCATGTACGGCGGCAGCTCGCGGGCGAGCGCCTGGTGCAGCCGGGCGGTGTCGCAGGCGCCCGCGACGACCAGGACCACGTGCTGGCCGAGCCGTTCGTCGCCGACGCCGAGCGCGACCGCCTCGGTGACCAGGCCGCTGGCGTACACGGCCTCCTCGATCTCGGTGGGGCTGATCCGGTAGCCCGACGACTTGATCATGTCGTCGGTGCGGCCGACGAAGTACAGAAAACCGGCCTCGTCGCTGTAGACGGTGTCGCCCGACCAGACCGCCAACTCGGTGCCGCCGTACGGGACGGCGCCCGGCACCGGGCGGAAGCGTTCGGCGGTGCGCTCGGGGTCGTTCCAGTAGCCGAGGGCCACCAGCGCGCCGCGGTGCACCAGTTCGCCGTGCTCGCCGGGCACGCACGGGGTGCCGTCGGGGCGGAGCACCAGGATCTCGGCGTTGGGGATGGCCTTGCCGATCGAGTCGGGACGGCGGTCGGTCTCGTCCGGGTCGAGGTAGGTGGAGCGGAACGCCTCCGTGAGCCCGTACATCAGATACGGCCGGGCCTGCGGGAAGATCTCGCGGAGCCGGCCCAGGGTGGCGCGGGGCATCCGGCCGCCGGTGTTGGCGAAGTACCGCAGCCGCGCGGTCGCCTCCCGCGGCCACTGCTGGGCGGCCAGTTGCAGCCACAGCGGTGGTACGCAGGTGAGCGCGGTGACGCCGTGGCGGGCGCAGAGCCGTACCACCTCGCGCGGCAGCAGGTAGTTGGTGAGCACCAGGTGGGCCCCGGCGATCAGGGTGGTGGTGAGCTGGCTGAAACCGGCGTCGAAGCTGAACGGCAGCGCGGCCAGCACCACGTCGTCCTCGGTGTGCCCGAGGTAGGAGGCGACGCTCTCGGCCCCGGCGAGCAGATTGCGGTGCGAGAGCACCACGCCCTTGGGGCCGCCGGTGCTGCCCGAGGTGTAGAAGACGGCCGCGACGTCGCCGTCCACGACGGCGTCGGCGCCGGGCACCGGCAGCGGCCCGTGCTCGCGCAGCCGCTCCCACGGCACCGCGGTCCAGCGGTCGTCGGCCGGGAGTACGGTGCCGGTGTCGCCGATCAGCACCAGGTGGCGGACGGTGGTGTCCGGCGGCAGCGCCGCGCGTACGGTCTCCAGCCGCTCGGCGGTGGTGACCAGCGCGGTGACCGCGCAGTCGGTGGTGATACCGGCCAGGTGGCGGCCCTTGAAGAGCGGGTTGACCGGGACGAAGACGGCCCCGGCCGCGGAGACCGCGAGCATCGACACGACGGTCTCGACGCGCTTTTCCGCGTAGACCGCGACGCGGTCGCCGCGCCGCACGCCCAACCGGTGCAGGCCGTAGGCGACTTCGGCGACCTGCTCGGCGAGTTCGCCGTAGCTGACGGTGCGGTCCTTGAAGGTCAGCGCCGGTCGGTGGGTCGCGCCGCGCGCGATCAGCCGGTCCAGGCGGGTCAGCGGCGCGGCGACCCGGCGGGCGGCCACCGCCGCCCCGTGGGGCGCCGTGCCGTTCGTGGACGGCGCACTTGTCGCCGTGCCGTTCGCCGTGCCGTTCGTCGCCGTGCCGTGTGCTGTCGTCCGGCCCGTCGTCGGTTCGCTCACCGCCGACGCGCTCACCGTCGGCTCACTCATGGCCGGCCGCGAGTTCCGGCGTGACGAAGTCGGCGACGGTCGCCCACAGCGAGCCGACCGTGGCGAAGGTCTCCTCGGTCAGCAGCTCGTCGTCCAGCTCCACCCCGAAGTGGTCCTCCAGGTCCGCGAGAAGCTGCACGACGCCCATCGAGTCCAGCCCCAGCGCGGCCAGATCGGCGTCCGCCGTCAGCTCGTCGCCCTCCGCGTACGGCAGGCGGGGCAGCAGGACGTCCTGAAAGGTGCGCGGTATCTCCCGCGTCGTCTCGGCCATGGTGATCGGTCCCCTTGTCTTCGTCCGGTCTTCGTCTTCGTCCGGGGCGCGGGACCCACCCGCGCACAGATGTCACTTGACCGCCGGCCGCTCTCGAACCGCCATCGCAGCGCTCTCGCCCGGCCCCTCGGACGAGGTGACGCGGGTTCCCGGGGCGATGGCGCGGCCCCCGGCGGCGGTCCCCGGACAGTGGGCCGATAGCGGATCGATAGCGCGCCGGGAGCCGGTATCAGGGGGCGGTGAGCGGAACGAGGGCGGCGTGATGGCGGCCCGACGCACCATGGGCGGAGCACGAACGGAACCTGACCCGCCGCGGCACCGCATTGATCCACGAAGGGGAGGCACCCTCCATGCTCACGGGGATATCCGACCTCGCGCCGACACCGGACCGCCCGCCGGAACACCCGCGTCCCGCGGGATACGACCGGCACCCGGCCGGCGGCCACGACAGCGGCGATCTCGTCGCGGTCTACCAGTACGCGACCCGCAGCGGCGCCGTCACCCCCGGCTCGATCGACCTGGTGGCGCTCGAACTCGGCCTGTCCGCGGGGGAGGTGTTCGCCGCCGCCGCACGGCTGGTGGAACTGCGGCTGCTGCGCACCGACGAGACGACCGGCACCGGTCTCGTACCGGTGGACCCGCACTCCGCGGCGACCCAGCTCACCTCGCCGATCGAGCGGGCCATCCTCCAACAGCGCGAGCTGGCCGACCGGTTGCGCGCCAGGATCGACTCCATCGCGGGCGGTCCGGGCGGCGCGGAAGGGCCGCTCGGCGTCATCGACACCGTCGAGGGCGAGGCCGAGATCCGCGGCCTGCTGCGGCTTGCGGCCGGTGACTGCGCCACGGAGGCGATCGTCCTGCGCCCCGGTCACGACGCGCGGATCGCCCCGGACGACCTCTTCGACGCCTGCTACGACACGCTCGGCACGGAGATCGACGTACGGGTGCTCTCGCCGCACCGCGACCGCGCCGACTTCGCCTCCCGCGCCCGCGCCAAGAAGCTGACGGAACGCGGCGCGTCGATCCGCACCATCCGCTCCGTGCCGCAGACGGCGGTGGTCTTCGACCGCGCGCTGGCCGTGGTGGTCACCGCGGGCGAGGCGGGCGGACCGCCCACCGCGCGGCAGGTCCGCGACGAGACGATGATCCGGTGCATGGTCGACATGTTCGACCTGCTGTGGGACGGCGCCGCGCCCTTCGCGATGGAGGAGGCGGGCTACGCGGAGGACATCAACGACGACCTCCAGCGCTCCATCGCCCGGCTGATGGCCCAGGGCCTCACCGACGAGGTCGTGGCCCGCCGCCTGGACATGTCGGTCCGCACCTGCCGCCGCCACATCGCGGCCCTGCTGCGCAGCCTGGGCTCGGTCAGCCGCTTCCAGGCCGGCGTCCAGATCGCCCAGCGCCTGTCCCTGGAGGAGGCCGCCTGAACCCGCCCCCCGCACACCCGTCCCCGACCCGCACGGCGGCGGCCGACCCCCACCGGGGTCGGCCGCCGCCGTGGGTTGCGGGGGCGGCGTGCGCGGGCCGGTCCCGGATGTCACGGGCGCGGTACGGCGGCGCGCGGAACGGCGGTACGGCGGAGCGGTCCCGACATGGCCGCGAGCGGTACGGCGGTACGGTCCCGGCATGGCCGCGCCGCCCTCGCCGCGGGTGGTCCGTGGCGAGGGCGGCGCGGTCGACAGCGGCCGGGCGGAAGGGTGTCAGGCCGGGGTCAACTCCGGGGTCGGCTCCTGGACCGGGGTCAGTCCGTGGGCCAGGCCCGACAGGGGCCGGGTGCCGCCGAGCTGTGTCAGATCGGCGCCCTCCCAGCCGCGGGCGCGCAGCTCGGTCAGGACCCGCGGCGCGCGCAGCATCCGGCCGCCCGCCACCGTGTAGGAGGCGTCGAGGTCCACGGCGGCCAGTCCGTTGACCTCGGCGACGACGGCGGCCAGCGCGTCCGCGGCCACCGCTTCCGTACGCGCCGCGCGGGCACCCTCCCCGGCCGTCACCCGGAAGAGGTCGGGGCGGCGCGCACCGGGCAGCGCGGAGCCGGTGTCCAGGCAGTGCAGCCGCAACTCCCGCTCGTCCAGGGGCCGTTCCGTGGTGACCTCGGCGAGCAGCCGGCCGTCTTCCACGGACACCCGCGCGGACCGTACCGCCGGATGCGCCAGCAGCACGCGCTCGGTCGCGTCCAGGTCCACCGCGTCGGGTCCGAGCCGGGCCAGGCGGCGCGGGGCGGGGGCGGTGAAGTCGAAGAGCGCGGCGGCCTCGTCGAGCCGCAGGTCGACGGCCGCGTCGCGGTGCGCCTCCAGCAGCCGCCCGTACCCGCGCAGGAAGTGCTCGACGGCCGCCGCGTCCATCACGTCCGCCCGCGCGTTGAGGCCGACGGTGACCCCGTCGTCCCACTCCCCGACCCGCAGATAGGTGTCGGTCTCGGACAGCGCCCACGCGGTCGGCTCCGGTGTCCGCAGGAGGCGTTCCTTTCGGGTGCCGCAGCTCTTGGTCCCGTGGTTGAGGAAGTTGACCTCGGAGGAGGTCCTGATCGGCGCGCCGCGCCGGAAGGCGTCCTGGGCGACCAGCTCCACGATCTCGTCGTACGGCGCGTACGCGTGCTCCTGCGCCGTCTCCAGCGCGGCGGCGACCCGCGCGACCACCTCGGCGAATCCGGGGTCGCCGCCGAGGTCGACCGAGACGAGCGCCGGCGAGAACATGCACGTCAGCACGGACATCCGGGGTCCGTCCTGGCGGTGGCTGGTCAGCCAGCGGTGGGTGACCGTCCGCTCGCCGGTGTACGTGGCCATGGCCACCGCGTACGCCGCCAGGTGCACCGCGGAGGGCCACACCCGCAGCCGGGCGGCGATCTTGCGGACGGCGGGGAGCAGCGCGGGCGAGGTGAGCGTCGCCCCGAAGGCGGCGACGCCGTCGGGCACGGCCGGCTCACGGCGCCGTACGAACATGTCGGCGGGCAGCTCGGGCACCGCCCGCCGCCAATAGCGCAGCATCTGCGCCCGCTCCGGCGACGGCCGCGCCTCGATGGCGGCGAGGTCGGCGGGCTGGTACGCGACCGGCCCCAACTGCGCCCGGCGGCCGGTGGCGAGCGTGCCGAGCAGTGCCTCGAAGTCGCGCTGGAAGAGCTGCATGCTCCAGTCGTCGAAGGCCGTGTGGTTGAGGACGAGCGCCAGCGTGCGCGGCACTCCGCCCGTGGTGACCGCGCAGGCCCTGATCGGCCACTCGCGTTCCGGGTCGAACTCGGTGGTGGACATCTCGGCGATGACCGCCGCGGGTCCCGGCGTGCCGTCCTGCTCGGTGGCGGCCACCAGCAGCGGCATCGGCCCCGGCGGCTCGACCCGCTGTCTCGGGCCCGGCCTGGCGTGTGCGTCGAAGACCGTGCGCAGCCCCTCGTGCCTGCGCACCAGATAGGCCAGCGCGGACCGCAGGCCCGTCAGGGAGAGTCCCTGCGGCAGCGGGTAGTTGGTGACGATGTGCGCGTCGTGACGAGCGCCCGCGGGCACCTGCTGGTACCTCAGCCAGTGGTACCGCTGCCCCCAGCAGAGGTCCGCGCTTCTCACCTCGGGCATCCCGCCCTCCTTCCAAACCGTGAGTGGGACCGGCCCGGCCGCATTCGCGCGGGCCCGTGAATCACCTCCCAGCATCGGGCCCGAACGGGAATAACGGCAGCGTTTCACGGTGGCCGCTTGTTGACGGCAAAAAGCTGCCATCGGGATTCGACCCGGTGCAACCCGGCAAGGGTTGACGGGAGTTGCGCCGTCCGGGAATCTCATGGTGTCGGAGAAACCAGATCCGGCATCCGGGGCCCACTCGGGTCCCGAATTTCCTTACATGGAAGGTGTGGTTCCTTTGTCCAAGACCGCCGTGAAGGCCGCCGTCAAGGCCGCGTCCAAGGCCGCCAGCAAGGCTGCCGTCAAGGCCGCTGACAAGTCGGCGACCAAGGCCGCGTCCAAGGCGGCCAGCAAGGCTGCGAGCAAGGCCGCGTCGAAGGCGGCCGTCAAGGCCGCGGTGAAGGCCGCGTCCAAGGCCGCCTGATCTCGGACCTGCAACATGTCTGAGCTCACGGCCGTGTGACGTCCGTCGCCGGCAAGGCGCCGCGTCCGCCATCAGGCGGCCGGCGCCCTGCCGGCGGGCAGCCCTCCCCCAGGGCCGGACGGCCGACCGCTCGGGCCCACTTCTCCCAGGGAAGGGGAAAGTCCGGTGGAACACGCCGAGATTATCGAGCACCTTCAGCATTCCCTCTCCGTGATCCTGGACCGGCCGCTCCCCGAATTCAGCGCGGATACCAGGATTCTCGAAGACCTGGAGATCGACTCCATGCGTTTTGTCGAACTCCTCATGAGCCTTGAGGACACCATCGGCCTCGAAGTCGACCCCGACACTCTCGAACCCGAGGTATTCCAGTCCGCAGGCTCCTTTGCCGACTACATCAAAATCCGGCTGGACCTCACGCGGGTCGCCGGTTAGCCGAACACGGCACGGCCCAACGGAGGATTCGATGAGGGACACGCTCGTGGCGTGTGAAGCGGCGGCCCATGACGGCGGGTTCACGCCCGGCCTGGAGCTGGCGCTGCGCACGGTGGAGGTCGGCGCTCCCGCGGGACGCGTCGCCGCTTTCCCGGCGGGCCGGGTGCCCACGGGCGCCGAGGTCGTGCCGCACCGCCTCGCGGAAATGGAGGGCGTCGCCTTCGTGGCGTGGCCCCACCGGCCCGCAGAATCCGCCGCACCGGCCTCGTACGACGGGCCCGACGACCGCCGCACCGTATTCGCCGCGCTGCTCGGCGCGGTACGGGTGGGCGTGTCCCGCAGGCTCCTCGACGACGCGGTCGCCCACCTGTCCGGACGGGTGGGCGGCGGCGAGCCCCTGATCCGCAAACAACTCGTGCTCGGCACCGTCGCCGACGTCATGACCGCACTCGACGCCGTACGCCAACTCCTGCTCGTCGCCCACCGCGTCCCCGCGGCCGTGGCCGACGCGCACGACCGGATCACCGCGCTCGACTGGGACACCGCCAAGCTCTTCGGGGCCTCCGGTTACCTCGCCGACGGACCGGTGCGCGCCGCGTACGTCGGCCGGCTCGCGGCGGACTGCTGGACCGACCGGGAGGACGTACAGCCATGATCCCCCTCGACACCCCGCTGCGGGAGCTGCGCGAACAGTGCCGGGAAGCGGGCCGGGAACTGCGCGCCCACGCCCTGGCCGTCGACGCCGACCCGGCCGGCACGGCCCACCTCGACCTGCCCGTCATGGCGCTGGTCAGGTCCGCCTCCACCCCCAAGGACTACCGCACCGGCTCCGCCGTGGACGACGGCGGCTACTCCGACACCTGCCTGTCCCGCGTGGTCGCCAGCGTCGAACTGGCGCGCGGCGACGCGGGGGTGCTCAGCGCCAACACCGGTCCCTCCCTGGCCGGCGTCGCTGTCGACACCCTGGGCAACGAGGCACAGCGCGAACTGTTCTACGACACCATCGCCGACGGTCGCGCCTGGACCTTCTTCGGCATGACGGAACCGGAGCACGGCACCGACGCCACGGCGATGGAGAGCAGGTTCGACGCGGCGGGCGACCCCGCCGACGGTTACCTGCTCTCCGGCTCCAAGCGCTATGTCGGCAACGCCTCCCGGGGCGCGATCGGCGTGGTCTTCGCCAGGACCGGCCGCAGCCCGCTCTCCATCCGCGGCGCGCTGATCCGGCAGCCCGCGCCCGGCTTCCACGGCGAGCCGCTGGACATGATCGGTCTGCGCGGCGCGCGGATCTGCCGGCTGGACCTCGACGAGGTGCCCGTGCCGCGCGAGATGCTGCTCGGCGCCCACCTGCCCGCCTCCCGGCGCGGTCTGTGGGGGATCAGCAGGACCTTCAACGCGATGCGGCTCCAGATCGCCGCGCTGGCCCTGGGCACCGCTCTCGGCACCCGCGACTACGTGACCGAGCAGCGTCCCGGCTGGTCGGGGCACGAGGTGGTCTCCGCCCGGCTCGACGCGGCCACGGCGCTGCTGTACGAGTCCGCGGCGGCCGTCGACCTCCAGCCCGACGTCGTACGGCCGCCGTCCATGGCGAAGCTGCACACCACCGATCTGGCGGTGCGCACCACGCACTGGGCGGCCCGGGCGCTCGGCCCCGGCGCGCTGATCGAGCACCCGCTGCTGGAGAAGTGGAGCCGGGACGTGCTCGCCTTCGAGTTCATGGAGGGCACCAGCAACATCCAGCGGCTGCACATCACCCACGACCTGGCTGCGCGGAAGGGACGGACATGACCGCCACGGACCTGACGGCGCGCCCGGCCACGGCGTCCGTCCCCGCCCCCGCGACAGCTCCCGCGCCCGCGTCCTTCGCGTGGTCCGCCCGGCCGGTCACGGAGGCCGACCACGACGCCGTACTCGACCTCTTCACCGAGTCCGACTTCTACTTCCGCACCGCCCGCCCCGCCACCCGCCCGCAGTGGGAGATCCTCGCGCTGCTGGACGAGGACACCCGGCTGCTGAGCGCCGACGGACGGCCCGTGGGCCTGTACGCCCTGGAGGCGATGGGCGCCGAGCACGCCTGCCACTACGTGCTGCACCTGCGGCTGACCTCACGGCTGCGCACGGACGCCTGGGCGTCGGCGTACCGCGAGCTGGTCCGGGCGCTGCGCTGGCAGCGCGAGGTGGTCCGACTGGCCGTCGTCGTGCACGAGTTCGACGACCGGGGCCTGACCGCCGCCCGCCTGGCGGGCTTCACCGAGGAAGGCGTCCTGACCGGACACGTCGTCCACGACGGACACCGCCGCGGTTCCGTCTTCCTCTCCCGGATCTGGGAGCCCACGTCATGATGCTGCGCGGATACCGGGGCGCCGACCTGCCCCTGCTCACCGGCCACTGGCTGCCGGGCGAGCTGCTCGGCCTGTCCGTGCCCGGCAGGCCCGTCCTGGCGGAACCGGCCCGGGTGCCGGCGCCGGAAGGTCCCGGCGAGGACGGAGCGCCGGGCCAGGACGACGAGTTGTGCGTCGTGCCCGGCACCGGCTTCGTCCGGCTCGCCGCCCTGGACTGGGTGCACCGCAGGGCGCGGCTGGAGATCGGTCTGCGCTCCGGCGCGGAGACCAGCGCGGAGCCGCTGCTGAAGGCCGCCCTCGACCACGCCTTCCGGGTGCTCGGCCTGAGCCGGGTCTTCGGCTGGGTCACCCCGGCCGTGCCGCTGCCCGACGGGCTCCCGCGCGACGCCCTGCTGCGTGACGCGGGGCTGAGCCCGGAGGCCGACATCCCGCGGGCGCTGTGGCTGGACGGCCGCCCGGTGGCCCGACAGATCTGGGGAGCGACCCGCCATGGCTGACCTGACCCTGCTCGGCACCGCCGAGGCCGCCGCGCGGCTGAGCGCCGCGCCGCAGGCCGCCCGCGGCTTCCTCGGCCTCGACCCGGTCACCCAGAACGGCCCGCTGCTCGCCCGCGAGCTGGCCCGTACCGGAGCGCAGGTGCTCCAGGCCGGGGACGTGCTGCTGGGATACGTGCCCAACCCCGCGCAGCCGCGCCAGGGTTGGGTCGCGACCACGTCCGCCGACCCGGAGCCGCTGGCCGCCCTGCTCGCCTTCCTGCGCACCTACCGCCGGTGCACGTCGTATGTCGCCGAGGTCCCCGACGGCTCACCGGCCGTGCCCGCGCTCGAAGCCTGCGGCTTCACCGGCGCCGGCCGGCTGCCCGGCCATGTCTTCCACACCGGCGGCTACCACGACGTGCTGGTCTACTGCGCCACCGAGGAGGGCTGACCCATGCCGTTCGTGACCGTCCGGCATTTCACCGAGGACGACATCCCCACGCGTACCGCCCTGTTGCGCGAGTCGCGCTTCCAGGCGAATCTCACCGACTTCGCGGTCGTCAGCGACGACGACGCCCTCACCGCCAACCAGCGCCGCACCCTCACGCGTGAGCACGACGTCAAGCGGATGTTCACCATGTGCGACTCCCGCGGCGCGACCGTCGGCTTCGCCTGGATCACCTCGATCGACTGGCCCGGCCAGACCTGTGAGCTGTCCTTCGGCGTGCTGCCGGAGTGCCGGGGCCCGTACGGCGCGACCGCCGTGACCGCCGCGCACGCGTACATCCGCGCGGAGTTGAACATGCGGGTGGTCGTCAACCAGGTCCTGGAGCACAACACGATGCTGGTGTCGTCCGGTGAACTCACCGAGCAGCGCCGGGTGCGCTGCGCGTACGACTCCTACACCGTCGGCGAGTGGCGCACCGCCTGCTACTGGACCGAGAGCGAGCAGGACGTGCACCGCCGGCGCGAGCAGGTCGCCGACCGGCGCCGTGCGATCGCCGCCCGTATCCGCTCCACGTCGTCCCAGCCGTCATGAGCGCCCGCGCCGCGGAAGGCGGCTATCTGCACCACGCGACGATCGTGGGCGACACCGTGGTCTTCGTGTGCGAGGACGACCTGTGGACGGTGTCCGCCGAAGGCGGCACCGCGCGGCGGCTCACCGCGGGCACGACCGCGTGCGCGGGCCCCCGGCTCTCGCCCGACGGCCGCCAGGTCGCCTTCACCGGCTCCCCCGACGGCCTCACCGAGGTCTGCCTGACCTCGGTCTCCGGCGGTCCCGTCCGCCGGCTGACCCACCAGGCGGGCCGGTGCACGGTCACCGGCTGGCACCCGCTGACCGGCGAGATCCTGTACGCGAGCACCGCGGGCCAGCCCGAGGGCTTCGGCTTCCGGCTGTTCGCCGTGCACCCCGACGGCGGCCCGCCGCGGCTGGTCGAGGCGGGCCCCGCCGCGTCCGTATCGTACGGGCCCGGCGGCGGTTCGGTGATCGGCCGGAGCATCGCCGACCCGGCGCGCCGCAAGCGCTACCGCGGCGGCGCGGCCGGTGAACTCTGGGTGGACGACGACGGATCCGGCGCGTACCGGCGGCTCGCGCTGCCCGCGGGCAATCCGGCGGACCCCTGCTGGGTCGGCAACCGGATCTACTTCATCAGCGACCACGAGGGCACCGGCAACGTCTACTCCTGCCACTCCGACGGCACGGGTCTGACCCGGCACACCGACCACGACGAGTACTACGCGCGCGGTCTGTCCAGCGACGGCCGCCGGCTGGTCTACCACAGCGGCGCGGTCCTGCACGTGCTGGACCCGGCGCGCGGCGGCACCCGGCGGCTGCGGGTGGAGCTGGGCCCCTCGGGCGTCCAGCACCAGCGCCGTATCGTGTCGGCCACCGGTTTCCTGGACGGCGCGCGGATCGGCCCCGACGGGCAGACCCTCGCGGTCACCGCCCGCGGCAAGGCGTTCACGCTCGCGCCCTGGTCGGGTCCGGTACGGCGGCACGGGCGCCCGGACGGTGTCCGCTACCGGCTGCTGAACTGGCTCGCCGACGGCGAGCGGCTGGTCGCGGTCGCGGGCGACTCGGGGCCCGGTGAGCGGCTGGTGCTGCTGCCCGCGGAGGGCGGCGCGGAGCTGCTCGGCGTGCCGCTGGCCGACCTGGGCTATGTCACCGCGCTGGCCGCCTCGCCCGCCACCGGGCAGGTCGCCTTCGCCACCAACCGGCAGGAGCTGTGGAGCGTCGACACCGACCGGCCGAAGCTGGAGCCGCGGCTGCTCGACACCAGCGCCCATGAGCGGATCGAGGATCTGGCCTGGTCGCCCGACGGCCGCTGGCTCGCCTACACCTATCCGGACACGCCCAGGAGCACGGCCATCAAGGTCGCCGAGGTGGACACCGGACGCACCTCGCGGATCACCCGACCGGTGCTGCGGGACGCGCTGCCGTCCTTCGACCCGGCGGGCCGCTATCTGTACTTCGTCGGACAGCGCGACCTGACGCCCGAGCACGACCAGGTCCAGTTCGAGATCGGCTTCCCCTTCGGCGCCCGGCCGTACGCGGTGCCGCTGACCGCCGACCGGCAGCCGCCGTTCGCTCCGCCGCAGCAGTCGGCGGGCGGCGCGTACTCCCCCGACGGGTACGACGAGGGCGATCCGGAAGGGCCGGTCGCCATCGACTTCACCGGTATCGAACGGCGCCTGGTCCCGCTGCCGGTCCCCGAGGGCCGGTACGCGGCGGTGCTGGGTCTGCCCGACTGCGTGCTGCTGCTGTCGGTACCGCTCAGCGCGCCCGAGCCGGACGACCCGCAGCAGCAACAGGAGGGCAGCGTCACCCTGGTGGACCTGGCGACCGGCGACGTGACCGAGGACTATCTCGGGCCGGTCGACGAGATCAGCACCGACCGCACCGGCACGGCGCTGCTCTACCGGCACAACCACCGGCTGCGCGTGGTGCCCGCGGGCGCACCCAAGGAGGCCGTGGAGGACTTCGACTCGCCCATCGCCCCGCCGGGGCGGCCCACCGGCTGGGTCGACCTGGACCGGGTCAAGATCCCGTTCGTCCCTGCCGCGGAGTGGCGGCAGATGTTCCGGGAGGCGTGGCGGCTCCAGCGCGAGAGCTTCTGGAACGCCGACATGTCGGGGATCGACTGGGACGCGGTGCACCGGTGCTATCTGCCGCTGCTCGACCGGGTCGCGACCCGCGCCGAACTCTCGGACCTGGTCTGGGAGTTGCACGGCGAGCTGGCGACCTCGCACGCGTACGAGCGCGGCGGCGACTACGGCGCGCCGAGCGGTGAGGCGCAGGGTTTCCTCGGTGTGGACTGGGAGCCCGCGCCGCAGGCCGAGGGCCGGTGGCGGATCGCGCACGTGCTGCGCGGCGACCCGTGGAACCCCGACGCCACGTCGCCCTGCGACCGGCCGGGCGTCGACATCCGGCCGGGCGACGAGATCGCCGCGGTCGACGGGCACCTCGTGGGGCCGGGCGGCCCGGCGGAACTGCTCACCGGTCTCGCGGGCCGCGAGGTCGAACTGACCGTGCTGCGCGGCGGCGCCGTCCCGCGCCGGGTGGTGGTCCGCGCGGCCCGCAGCGAGGCGCGCGCCCGCTACCTGGACTGGGTGGCCCGCAACAGCGCGTACGTGGACACCGTCTCCGACGGCAGGCTCGCGTATCTGCACGTGCCGGACATGTTCAGGACCGGATACGCGGACTTCGTACGGCAGTTCCTCGGCGGTCTGGACCGGGAGGGGCTGGTGGTCGACGTGCGGTTCAACGGCGGCGGCCATGTCTCTCCGCTGCTCCTCGACCGGCTCGCGCGCAGCCGCACGGGTACCGAGCACGGCCGGTGGAGCGGCGCGGTGCCGTATCCGCTGGAGTCGCCGCGCGGTCCGATGGCGGCGCTGATCAACGAACAGACCGGCTCCGACGGCGAGATCTTCGGCCATATGTTCCGCGAGCGCGGCCTGGGCACGCTGGTGGGCACGCGGACGTGGGGCGGCACGATCGCCACCTGGCCGCGGCACGGGCTGGTCGACGGCACGGTGACCACCCAGCCCGAATTCTGCTACTACTTCCGCGGGGTCGGGGCGGGGCTGGAGAACCGCGGGGTCGAGCCGGACATCACGGTCGCCGTGGTCCCTGCGGGGCCGCAGCCCGGCCTGGACGCGCAGTTGGCGACGGCGGTGACGCATCTGCTGACGGTGCTGCCGGCACCGGCGTCGACGGACGGGTCCGGCATGGACCTCGCACCGGCCGACGCCGGGGCGGTCGACGCCGGGGCCGTCGGCGCCGCGACGGGACGGAGCGGCGGATGAGCCGGCCGGAGGTGGCGGGGCGGGCCGCGGCCGGACCGCTCGTCCCCACGCCTCTGGCGACGAGCCCCTTTGCGGCCGGGCCGGTCGCGGCCGGAGGGGCCCTCGCCCCGCCCGTCGCCGGGACCTGCGAGGTGTGGCTGGTGCCGGTGCGGCGGCGCGCGGCGTGGGCCGGTCTGCTCGGCGCCGAGGAGCGGGAGCGGTGGCAGGTGCTCGGTGGGGGCGCGGCGGCCGATACGCTGCTGACCTCGCGGGCGGCCCAACGGCTCGTCGTAGGACGCTACTTGGGCGTGCCACCGGCCGAGGTGGCCGTCGAGCGGGGTTGCGCACTGTGCGGCGCGCCCCGGCACGGCCGCCCCCGAGTGGCGGACGCCGCCTTCGACTTCTCCGTCTCGCACACCCGCGAGTGGCTGCTGATCGCGGTCGTCGGCAGCGGCCTGATCGGCGCGGATCTCGACCAACTCGACGCGAACCGTGACGCGGACGGCCTCGCGGCGCTCACCCTGACCCCCGCCGAGCGCGCCGCGTACGACCAACTCCCGCCCGGCGCGCGCCCGGAGGCGTTCCTCGACGCCTGGGTGCGCAAGGAGGCGGCGATGAAGCTGACCGGCCACGGCCTGTCGGCTCCTCCCGCGGCGATCGACGTCAGCACTGCGCTGGCCACGGCGCCGACCGTGCGGGACTGGCCCCGCGCCCCGCTCCACCTCACCCCCCTCGCGGCCCCGCCCGCCCATCGCGCGGCCCTGGCCACGACGGTTCTGGTGACCCACGTCCGGCGGCGCACGCTCCCGGAGTGACGGCGGCCACGCACGGCGCCTACGCCCGGCGCCTACGCACGGCGACCACGGACGGCAGCCACACCGAATGGCCGCACCCGACCGCGTACCGATGCGTTTCGGACGGCGCCGGGCGGCGGTCGGCGCGACGCGCGCGGGTGCGCGACGGCACGGCGCGGCGTCGCCGGTCGGGGCCGCGGCGCCGACCTCAAGCGGGCGCCCCGTTCGGGGCGTGACGTCCCGTCACCGAAGGCGTGACCACCGGGTCGCATCGGCGTGAAACGGCCCGAATCCGCCCTACCGGCGAGTGCGGAGAGCGAACTAGCCTCGACACCAAGTTAGTTGCCTACGGCACTTAGTGCTACAGGCACTGACCTCTGCTGCCTCTGGCACCGCTCTGGCACCTTCCGCACCGGCAAGACAGGAGTGTCCGTCATGGCCACCGCCGCGCACCCGCCCGTTGCCGTCACCGCCCCCGCCGCCCGAGGGACGTGCCCCTTCGCCCCACCGCCCGCGTATGAACAGGCCCGAGGCGAGGAGGGGTTGAGCCGCGTCCGGCTGTGGGACGGCACGTCGTGCTGGATGGTGACCCGGCACGGGGACATCCGCTCCGTCCTGCGGGACCGGAGCTTCAGCTCGGACGCGAGGCGGCCCGGCTTCCCGTTCCTCTCGGCGGGCCTGCGGACGCTCGCCACCGACCGGCCGACCTTCATCCGGATGGACGACCCGGACCACGCCCGGCTGCGCCGCATGCTCACCGCCGACTTCATGATCCGCAAGGTCGCCGAGATGCGACCGGCCGTACGCCAGGTCACCGACGACCTGCTGGACCGGATGGCCGCCCGCGCCGACCGCACCGCGGACCTGGTCGCCGACTTCGCGCTGCCGCTGCCCTCCATGGTCATCTGCCTGCTGCTGGGCGTCCCCTACGCCGACCACGCCTTCTTCCAGCAGTGCAGCAGCACGATGCTGCGCACCGACGCGCCGCCGCGGGAGGTCGCCGCGGCGCAGGACGAACTGGGCGCCTATCTCGCCGGGTTGGCGCGCGCCAAGCGGGCCGCGCCGGACGACAGCATCATCAGCCGCCTCGCCGAGCAGGACGTCCTGGACGACGACGAGATCGCGTCGATGGGCCGGCTGCTGCTGGTGGCCGGGCACGAGACCACCGCCAACATGACCTCCCTGTCGGTCCTCGCCCTGCTGCGCGAGCCCGCCCAGGCCGCGCGGCTGCACGAGGCGGCCCGGCTCGACGAGGACGGCGACGGCTCCGCCCTCGACACCGCCGTCGAGGAGCTGCTGCGCTACATGACGGTGGTCCACAACGGGATCGGCCGGGTCGCCGTCGAGGACGTGGAGGTCAGCGGCACGCGGATACGGGCGGGCGAGGGCGTCCTGTGCATGATCGGCGCCGCCAACCGGGACGAGGACGCCTTCCCCGAGGGCGGCCTGCTCGACCTCGGCCGCCCCGGCGCCCGCCGTCACCTGGCCTTCGGCTTCGGCGTCCACCAGTGCCTCGGCCAGCCGCTCGCCCGCCTCGAACTGCGCGTCGCGCTGCCCGCCGTACTCCAGAGGTTCCCCGGCCTGCGCCTGGCCGTCCCCTTCGAAGAGCTGCGCTTCCGCCACGAGATGGCCGTCTACGGGCTGCACGCGCTCCCGCTCGCCTGGTGACCCCCGCCGCTCCGCAACGAAAGGAACGCCTCATGCGTGTCCACGTCGACACCGACAAGTGCTGCGGCTCCGGCATGTGCGTCCTGACCGCGCCGGGCGTCTTCGACCAGCGCGACGAGGACGGCATCGTGCGGCTGCTGGCCGACGAGCCGCCCGAGGCGACGTGGGACGACGTCCGCGAGGCCGAAGTGGGCTGCCCGGCGCAGGCGATCGAGACGGTCGAGCCGTAGGCCGTAGCCGAAGCCGTACAGCCGTAGAGCCGTACAGCCGTAGAGCCGTACAGCCGTAGAGCCGCGGTGATCCGGGGGCGCTCCGCAGAGAGCGCCCCCGGATCACCGGCCGCCCGGCAGTTCCCGCCGCCGGTCGCAGAAGGGGCACAGCCGGTGCGGCGCGACGCGCAGGTCCATCGCGATGTCCTGTCCCGGTCCGCCGCGCCTCGTACGCTGCCCGGCTCAGGCGATGTAGCGGGCGAGTGAGGTGACGACCGCGGCCGGGCGCCGTGACCCTTCGATCTCGATGGTGCTCTCCAGCCTCACCTGGACGGCCGCGTCCAGGCGTGCGGCCTCCGCGAGCCGCGCCGTGGCGCGGATGCGGGAGCCTTCGAGCACGGGCGTGACGAACCGGACTCGGTCCAGGCCGTAGTTGACCGCGAAGGAGACGTTGTCGACGCGGTAGAGCCGGGTGGTGAGTTCGGCGAGCAGCGACAGGGTCAGGTAGCCGTGGGCGACCGTCCGCCCGAAGGGGCCGGAGGCCGCGCGGTCCGGGTCGACGTGGATCCACTGGTGGTCCCCGGTCACGTCGGCGAAGGCGTCGATGCGCTTCTGGTCGACCGCGATCCAGTCGCTGGCCCCCAGGTCCTCGCCTCCGGAGTCGGCCAGATCCGTCAGGCCGTCGAAGATCCGCACGTGCCTCGTCCCTTCTGGTTGTCGTCCCGGCCGCTCCCCCGGCGCCGGTGCCGGGAGTCGTCGCCGGGCTGCCGCCGCGTGATCGTCCGGGAGTCGAACCGCCACCGGCCGTCCACGCGGCGGAACCGGTCGGCGTAGGTGTTGCGGGTGACGAGCAGGGCCCGCTCACCGGGGAACCGCTGGGTGACCTCGATGCCGCAGGTCCCGTACGCCTCGTCCCGCGAACCGCCGGGTGCCAGGCTGATGTCGTGCACGCGGTGCCGGGTGTGCGTGGCGCCGTCGTAGGTGAGGACGTTCTCCCGCATCCAGTCCTCGACGTCGGCGCCGGGCATTCCCAGCCAGGTGCCGTCGCGGAAGAGGCGGGCGAAGCGCGCGAAGTCACCGGTGTCCACGCTGTCGCAGTACGCGGTGAGCAGGGCGGTGATCCGCCGGACGTCCTGGGCGTCGAGCGCCGGGCCCCGGGGTGTGGGGCCCGGCGCGTCGACCGGGTCGCGCCGGGTCACGAGGGCTGCTTCGCCAGTTCCTTGGGCTTGCCGCCGACGAACTGGAAGGCCACGAGCGACTTGCTGAATCCGTCGCGCCCGTCACCGAAGTTGATCAGCGAGCCGTCCTTGCCCGCGGCGCCCGCGAAGGGCGTGATCGCGTCGATCGCCTTGGCGAGCTTGTCCCCGTCGGTGTCGCCGTTGGTGGCGTCGAGCCCCTTCTTCAGGACGGTGAAGGCGTCCCAGGTGGCGCCCGCCTGCTCCGCCAGGCCCAGCGCGAGCGCGTCCGCGCTGCCGCCGTACTCGGTGGCGTACGCCTTGACGAAGTCCTGGTACTCCGGCTTGGACGGCTGCTGGTTGGCCAGCGTGTAGATCGCCGGGAGCTTGGTGTACGCGTCGCCGCCGATCTTCAGGGCGTCCGGCGCGATGAGCGAGCCGAAGCCGACGACGGGCACGTTGACCCCGGCCTCCGCCATCGTCTTGAGCATGAGTCCCGCGTCGGCCGCCGCGGAGCCGATGTGGACGACGGCGTCCGGGTGCTCGCCCTTCAGCTTGGTCACGGCCGAGGTCAGGTCGGTCGCGCCCAGCGTGTAGTGCACGGTGTCGCCCGGGTCCATGCCCGCCTGCTTCGCCTGGTCGACGATCGGCTTCCACAGCGTCGATCCGGTCGGGCCGTCGTCCGCGGTCACCACCGGGTGCTTGTAGCCGAGCGACTTGAGCAGGTCGATCATCTGGACCGGGTAGTCGCTCTGGTCGACGGTGGTGCGGAAGGTGTACTTCGCGCCGTCCATCAGGGCGGGTGAGATCGTCGAGGAGTTGATGAAGACGATCTTGCGCGGCTCGACGATCTTGCGGATCGCCAGTCCCTCGATGCTGGTGTAGCCGCCCATCATGACCCCGGCCTTGTCGACCGTGATGGCCCGCTGGGCGACCTTGGCCGACTCGTCGGCGGTGAGCTTGTCGTCGTAGACCTTGAGGGAGAGCTTCCGGCCGCCCGCGCCGCCGTCCGCGTTGATCGTCTTCACGGCCAGTTTGGCCGTGTTGACCATCTGCTCGGCCACTGCCGCGTTGCCGCTGGTGAGCGGGGCGGCGAAGCCGATGACCAGGGTCTTGCCGCCGCCACCGCCGGAGGTGCTGCCCCCGCCGTTGGAGCCGCAGGCGGCGAGCGACATCGTGGCGGCGAGCGCCAGGACGCCGACGCCGAAGAGGGATCTGTGCACAACAGGCTCCTTAACGAAGTGAAATGATGGATCGCCGGCGACGGCGCGTACGCGCGTCACGGGGAGGGTGGGCGGGCTCAGCCGCGAGCGGGCTCAGCCGGAGGTGCTCTCGGTAGGGTGCGGCCTCGGCCGGACCCGGCCTCGGTCGCGTGGCGCGGTCTCAGCCGGAGGTGGCCTCGGGCCGCCACTGGGGCAGGCCGATCCCGTCGGCGATCCGCAACTGATACGCCTGGACGCGCTGGCCGACGCGGACCTCGTCCACGGGGCAGTCGGTGATGTTCCCCATCATGCGCGGCCCCTCGTCGAGGTCGACCAGCGCGATCACGTACGGCGCGTCCTCGTCGAATCCGGGCATGCCCGCCTGCCGGACGACGGTGTAGGTGTAGACGGTGCCCCGCCCGCTCGCCGCCTCCCACTCGGGCGTCGCCGCACAGACGCGGCAGATCAGCCGCGGGTAGTGCTGCGTGGCGTGACAGGACGGGCAGCGCTGGATCAGCAGCGTGCCTTCCTGTGCGGCGCGGAAGTAGGTGGCGCTGACCGGGTCGAGTTCGGGGACCGGCTTCGCCCAGGTGTCGGCCACGTCGATGACGTCGAGGGTCCCCTGTGGGCCGCGGATGTTCTCGGTTGCCATCTGCCTCATCTGCCTTTCCCGAGGATGGTGACGCCGATCGTGGAGAACCAGCCGCCGGAGCCGGCCGCGAGCGCCACCTCGCAGTCCGGCACCTGCACCTCACCGGCCTGGCCGCGCAGTTGTCTGACCGCCTCGATCAGCAGGAAGATCCCGCGCAGTCCCGGATGGCAGGCGGACAGGCCGCCGCCGTCGGTGTTGACGGGCAGCTTCCCGCCGAGCCGGAGGTTGCCCTCCTCGGCGAAGGGGCCGCCCTCGCCCGGCTCGCAGAAGCCCAGGCTCTCCAGCAGCAGGATGACCGTGATGGTGAAGCTGTCGTAGAGCATGGCCATGTCCACGTCGGCCGGGGTCAGTCCGGCGCGCGCGAAGGCGTCGGGGCCGGAGCGGGCGCCCGCCGTGGTGGTCACGTCCGGCGCCTGCGAGATGTTCCAGTGGTTCTGGCGGGCGGCCGTGCCCAGGATCGAGACGTACGGCTGCCTGAGGTCGCGGGCGCGCTCCTCGGTGGTGACGATGACGGCGCCGCCGCCGTCGGTGATCGCGCAGCAGTCGAACAGGTGCAGCGGGTCGGCGATCATCCGGGAGCCGAGGACGTCGTCCACGGTCAGCGGCTTGCGGTATATGGCCTGCGGATTGTGGGCCGCGTGTTCGCGGACCGCGACGGCGACGCTGGCGAGCTGTTCCGGCGTGGTGCCGTACTCGTACATATGGCGCCGGGCGGCCATCGCGTACGCGGCGACCGTCGTCTTGCCGTACGGCTCCTCGTACGCCGCGCCGCCGACGGGCCTGCGGCCGTACGCCGTGCCGAGGCTCCGGCCCATCCGGGTCAGCAGGTCGCTGCCGTAGGTGAGGAGGATCGTGTCCGCCATGCCGGACCGGATCGCGGCCTCGGCGTGCTGGATCTGGAACTCGTAGGCCGATCCTCCGGTGTACGTGCCCTCGATCCACCGCGGGTCGAGGCCCAGGTACTCCGCGGTCTCGGGGAGGTCGACGCCGGGGACGCCGGGGATCCACGCCTCGGCGCAGCCGAAGCCGTCGATGTCGTCCTTGCGCAGGCCGGAGTCGGCCAGCGCGCGTTGCATCGCCTGGGC
The DNA here is from genome assembly GCF_044753885.1 of Streptomyces sp. NPDC093221. Lineage (NCBI taxonomy): Bacteria > Bacillati > Actinomycetota > Actinomycetes > Kitasatosporales > Streptomycetaceae > Streptomyces > Streptomyces sp. NPDC093221. The sequence continues at coordinate 526,656 of NZ_JBIVOA010000003.1, forward strand.
CTGGTGGCCGAGCGCGTCGAGATGGGGCGCCTTGGGACCGTCGGACAGTCCGACGGCGGCGATGACCGGGGTGCGGTCGGGGCGGGTCACGGCTCAACTCCTCCTGTTCGTCGTGGAGTTCGTGTGGCGCAGTTCGTGTTTCTGGATCTTGCCCGAGGCGGTTCTGGGCAGCTCGGGGAGCACCTGCCACGAGGTGGGGATCTTCTGCTTGGCGAGCTTGGCCCGGTCCAGGTACGCCGTCATCTCGGCGTCGCCCGGCCACTTCTGGCCCGAGGCCAGGGTGACGAAGGCGCCGACGACCTCGCCGAGCCGCGGGTCGGGCAGTCCGACCACGGCCGCCATGTCGACGGCCGGGTGCCGCTGGATGAGTTCCTCGATGTCGCGGGCGGAGAACTTCTCGCCCGCGCGGTTGATGATGTCCTTGGTACGGCCGGTGATGCGGACCAGACCGCGCGTGTCGACCCGGCCGAGGTCGCCGGTGTAGAACCAGCCCTCCTCGTCGAGCTGTTCGCGGGTGAGGGCCGGGTCGGTGTAGCCGATGAGGGCCTGCGGACCCCTGATCCGCAGTTCGCCCTCCGCGCCGGGCGGGAGCGGCCGGCGCTCGGCGTCGACGGCCTGGATCTCGCTGCCGGGGACGACGGCGCCGTCGTACTCGGCCCTGATGTCGAGCGGTTCGGTGGGGGCGACCCAGGAGACTCCCCCGCCGGTCTCCGTCATGCCGTAGCCGCGCAGCGCGGTGATCCCGACCTCGCCCGCCTCCCGGATCAGGTCGGGTACGGTCGCCGCGCCGCCGGACATGAACACCGAGATCGGGTGGCCGGCGCCGATGCCCTCGCGGTGGGCCGCGACCAGGTCGTGGAGGAACACCGAGGCTGCGGTGGTGAAGGTGCACCGTTCGCGTTCGATGATCCGGGCCGCCTCCGCGCCGTTCCAGACCGGCATCACGACGATCTTGGCGCCCATGGACGCGGGCCAGACGACCCCGGCGTTGAAACCGGCCAGGTGGGACAGGGGCGAGGCGCAGAAGAAGACGTCCTTGGCGCTCAGCGACATGGTGTGCCGGATGCTGCGCGCGTTGGACACGAATCCCTGGCCCGTCAGCTCGACGCCCTTGGGCGCGGAGGTCGTCCCCGAGGTGTAGAGCATCAGGCAGCACCGGTCGGGTTCGAGCGGGTCGGGGAGCGAGACGGCGGGCCGCCGGTCGTCCCGGCCGGGGAAGGCGCGCCAGCCGGGCCGCGGCTCCTCCAGGTCCACGCAGAAGCGGGCGACCGGTCCCCAGGTCGCGCCCTCCAGGATGCCGTCCAGCTCCTCGGCGGGGCGCCTGCCGCGGTTCTCCGCGATCGAGATCACCGCGCGCGGCTTGCAGTCGTTGACGATGTGCGCCATCTCGTGCTCGCGGTAGATCGGCACGACCGGGACGTTGACCGCGCCGATCCGGAAGGCGGCGACCTGGCCAAGCAGCGCCTCCGCCAGATTCGGCAGCTGGATCATGACGCGGTCGCCGCGTACGACTCCCGCCTCGACCAAGTGCGCGGCGAGCACATCGGCCCACGCGGCGAATTCGCCGTACGTCAGCCGAAGATCGCCGATCACCAGGAATTCGCGGTCCGGGGTGCGCTCGGCGACGTCGAACACCCACCATCCGAGGCGCTCGGAGGTCCAGTATCCGTGCTCGCGGTAGTACGCCTCGCGGTCGGTCCTCGTCGTCGGCGCGGGAGCAGCGGCCATGCTCTTTCCTCTCGTCGCGAACTGTGCGGACGGCGAAGCGGAGGCCGTTCACGGGAAGTGGTTAGCCATGTGTAACATCGTCTTAAACCGAGCGCAATGGATCGCGTCAATCTCTTTACCTGGCTAAGCAAATGTGTTTCAGTGCCTCCTGATCACGCTGTTCACGCTGATCACCCGGGGGCACATCTCGCGGACCGAGCCGCACGAGCACGGAGGAGAAGGGCGAGAAATGGACGAGCTGAAGGGGAAGGTCGCCGTCGTCACGGGGGCCGGCCAGGGCATCGGGCGCGCCGAGGCGCGGGCGCTCGCACGGGCGGGCGCGCATGTGGTGGTCAACGACGTGGGCCGTACACCGGAGGGCCGGCCGGCCGCCGACGAGGCCGTCGAGGAGATCAGCGCGGCCGGGGGCAGCGCCGAGGCCAACGGGGACGACATCTCCACCTGGGACGGCGCGGAGCGGCTGATCGCCCAGGCGGCCGGCGTCCGGGGAAAGCTCGACTTCCTCGTCTGCAACGCGGGCATCATCCGGGACCGCACCATCGTCAACATCTCCGAGGCCGAGTGGGACGCGGTGATGGCCGTCCACCTCAAGGGCCACGCCGGTCCCCTGCACTTCGCCGCCGCCCACTGGAAGGCGCTGCACCAGGCGTCCGGCGAGCCGGTCGACGCCGCCGTGGTGACCACGTCCTCGGAGGCCGGGCTCTACGGCAATTTCGGGCAGGTCAACTACTCGGCCGCCAAGGCGGGCATCGTCGCCCTCACCCAGGTCGCGGCGCGCGAGCTGGCACGCTACGGCGTACGCGCCAACTCCATCTGCCCGCGCGCCCGGACCGGCATGACCGAAGGCGTCGTCGAGGGCATGGCGCCCGCCGAGGGCGCGGCCGACGAGTGGGACCCCGAGAGCGTCGCCGCGCTCACGGCCTTCCTCGGCTGCGCGCACTCGCGGGGGATCACCGGCCAGGTCTTCGTCGTCCACGGCCCGACGGTGTCCCGCATGCGGGAGTGGACGCCCGCCGACGAGATCACCGGGAGCACGGCGCTGCGGCTGGACGACATCATCGCCCGGCGGGACCGTCTCGGCTCGGTCCGGGACACGACCGTCGTGGACTTCGCCGAGGCTTCCGCGCGATCGGGCCGCGTGGCCGCGATCTGACCGTACGTCAGCCGCGTACGACGGTGGCCGGGCCCTCGGGGCCCGGCCACCTTTTCGCTGTCCGCGTCGTCAGTCCTCCACGATGATCGCCGCCGCCGGACACCCGGCCGCCGCCGCGTCCGCCGCGGCGCGGTCGGCGGCGCCGATCCGCTCCCGCAGCACGGCCACGGCCCCGTCGTCGTCCAGGCCGAAGACCGAGGGCGCCACCAGGACGCAGTTCCCCGCGCCCACGCAGGCGTCCGCGTCCGCGCTGACGGTGGCGGTGGCGGTGGCGGTGGCAGTGGCCGGGGCGGCCTCTTCGGCCGGGGCCACCACGGCGTTGAGCGGGCTGAACGAGCGCGGCATGTAGCCGCGGTAGCGCGCCGGTTCCGCGTCGCGGTCCCAGCGCAGCGTCCCGTAGCGGTCGAGCAACTGCGAGATCACCTCGACCTCCTCGCCGCGCGAGAGGGCGGCGCCGACGCAGTAGCGCGGGCCGACGTTGAACGCGACATGCGTCTTGAGATTGCCGCGGTCCAGGTCGACGGTCTCGGGGTGGTGGAACTGCCGGGGGTCCCGGTTCGCGGCCCCGTTGACCGGGTGCACCCGGTCGCCCTTGGCGATCAGCCGTCCCGCCACCTCCACGTCACGGGTCGCCACGCGCACCCGGAACTGCACGGGCGCCAGGTAGCGCAGCACCTCCTCGCCGAAGGCCACGATCTGCCGCTCGTCCCCGCGGATGCGGTCCTGCAACTCGGGGTGGTTCAGCAGCGTGTGGATGGCGTTCTTCAGGAAGTGCGCGGTGGTGTCGGTACCGGCGAAGAACAGCACCCGCGCCTGCGCCAGGATCTCCTCCTCGCCCCACTGCTCCAGCACGCCCTGCCCCTGCTCCCACAGCACCGAGATCAGGTCGTCGCGCGGCTCGTCCCGGCGCGCCCTGATGACCGGGAGCAGCACCTCGTTGAGGGCGGAGGCCGCGGCGGCCGCCTCCGCGTACGCCTCCTCGTCCTCGCCGAAGGTCTCGGTCCAGCGGAACATCGTGGAGTTCCAGCGACGGCACTTGGCCATCAACTCCTCGTCGCGCCAGTCGAGTCCGAGCAGCGCGGCGATGACGTCGCTGGGCACCACCGAGGCGAACTCGGCGGCGAGGTCGACATGGGTGCGCCCCTCGATCGCGTCGAGCCGGGCGCTCACCAGCTCCGCGATGAAGGCGGTGCGGTACTTGCGGACCGTCGTCGGCGTGAAGTGCTGGAGGAGGAAGTTGTGGACGCGGTGGTGCTGCTCGCCCTGGAGGAGCAGCACTCCCTTGGGTCCCCCGTAGACGTCCGCCGCGCCCTTGAGTTCGAAGTACGGGTGGGCGAAGAGATCCTCGTTGAGCTGGATGTACCGGCACTCCTCGTAGCCGACGACGATCCAGGCGTTCATGCCCTCGTCCCAGTGGACGGGACCGCGGGCGAGTCGGTCGGCGAAGAAGGGATACGGGTCTTGGTCGCGTGCTTCCTTCAGGCTCTCCATGGCGGGTTGGGCCTCCGAGGTGGATGGGGTCAGGCGCCGCCCGACGACGCCGGGCGGTGGGACACCAGAGCGGTGTCGACACCGGTGGGTCCGAGGTCGGCCGAGCCGCCGGGGTGGCCCAGCGGCTCGTCGCGCCCCGGAAGGGGTTCGAGGAAGAAGCGGGCGTTGTCCTCCACGAAGTCGGCCTGGCCCTCGGGTACTTCGTCGCGGTACTTGATGGCCGTGACGGGACAGACCGGCTCGCAGGCACCGCAGTCCACGCACTCGTCGGGGTGGATGTACGCCTTGCGCGAGCCCTCGTAGATGCAGTCGACCGGGCAGACCTCGACGCAGCTCCGGTCGAGCACGTCGATGCAGGCGCCGTGGATGACGTAGGCCATGGGAATGCCGACTTCCTGGTTGAGAGGGACAGTGGTGAACGCCCGCCGGTTCGGGCGGTGATGAACGGCCTGCGGTGCGCCCGGGGTTCGGGCGGTCGTGGGCGCCCGCGCGTCAGGCCGCGCCCCGGTCCGGCCGGTCGGCGTCCGCCGCGGCGACGTGCCGCAGGGTCTCCCAGTCGGGGATCTTGGTACGCGCCCGGCCGAGGTTCCGGCCGCGGCTCTCCTCCTCCGCGTCGATCGACAGCCAGCCGTCGTACGTGACGGGCCTGACGCCGCGCTCGGCGAGCACCCGGTCGACCTCGTCGGGCCCGGCGCCGCGGGGCGGCCGGGCCGCCAGGTCCGCGACGAGACCGGCCACCGTGTCGGCGGCGCAGGCCCGGTTCGTGCCGACGACCCCGGACGGCCCGCGTTTGGCCCACCCGGCGACGTAGTGACCGTCGAGCGCCCGGCCGTCGGGGCCCAGCACCCGGCCGGCGTCGTGCGGGACGCGGCCCAGGTCCTCGTCGAACGGCAGGGCGCCGACCTGTGTGCTGTGGTAGCCGACCGACCGGACGACCATGCCGGCCGTGAGATCGGTGACCTCGCCGGTCGCCACGACCGCGCCGCCGGCCTCCCGCGTCCTTTCCAGGCGCACGGCGGTGACGGCGCCGCCCTCGCCCAACAGCTCCACGGGGCGGGACCAGAAGTGGAAGCGCAGGGTGCGCCGGACGGCGGGCACCTCACGGGAGGCGAGGTCGGCGAAGACCTTGAGGTTGGCCGCGGTCAGCGGGTCCTTCGACCCGGCGGGCAGCAGCCCGGCGTCCAACTCGGTCGCGACATCGTGGAGTTCGAGCAGTTCACGCAGTTCCTTCGCGGTGAACTTCGCGTGCTCCGGCCCGCGGCGGCAGACGAGGTGGACGTCGCGGACACGGCTGCGCGCGAGCCGGTCCAGGACGTGCGGCGGCATGTCGGTCCGCGCCAGGTCCGCCGCCGACTTCACCAGCAGGCGCGCCACGTCGAGCGCCACGTTGCCCGCGCCGACGACGGCCACCGACTCCGCCTCCAGCGGGAAGGACTCCCCCGCGCGGGCGTGGTCGGGATGGCCGCTGTACCAGGCGACGAAGTCGGTGGCCGAGCAGACCCCGGCCAGCTCCTCCCCCGGTACGGCGAGCCTGCGGCCGACGGAGGCGCCGGTCGCGAACACCACCGCGTCGTACAGCTCCGCGAGTTCCCGCGTCGTCACGTCGCGGCCGACGTGGACGTCACCGAGAAAGCGGACCCCGTCGCGTTCGAGCACCTTCCGCAGGGCGACCACGATGGACTTGATCCTCGGGTGGTCGGGCGCGACGCCGTACCGCACCAGGCCGTACGGCGTGGGCAGCCGGTCGTAGACGTCGACCGACACATCGAGCGCGCCGCGCACGAGAGCGTCGGTCGCGTAGACGCCCGCCGGTCCCGAACCGACGACGGCGACACGGTAAGGGTTCATCTGCTCCTCATCCCCACCATTGCTTAGCCATGTGTACTTAACCAGGCGAAGCAATACGTGTCAACGGTCACACCACGGGTCGTTTCAGAGGGTTCGCGGCACGGACGCGACGACCGCGCGCGTGGCGTCCGCCGCCCGCCGCGCCACCTCGGACGTCGGCCGCGACCGCAGCGCGTCGCAGTAGACCTCGACCGAGAACGGCGCCTCGACGCCCGGCCGGTCGAGGGCCGCCACGAACGCGCGCAGGTCGAAGTCGCCCTCGCCGGGCAGGACCCGGTGGTGGACGGCGTCCACCATGCGGTCGGGGTCGACCGGCGGCACCGGGCCGTCGTTGAACTGCACCATGAACACGCGCTCCGGCGGCGCCGTACGCAGCAGCCCCAGGTCCGGGTCACCGCGGAAGAAGTGCCAACTGTCCACGCACAGACCGCCGTTGCCACGGTCCGCCCCGGCCACGACGGCCAGCCCGGACGCCAGGTCGGGGATGCTGCTGTACGGCACGAATTCCAGCGCCACCCTCAGCCCGTGCGCCGCCGCCCGGTCGCACAACTCCCCGAAGGCGTCCACCACTTCAGGTCCGATCGGCCGGGCGTCGAAGGTGCCGACGGTCTGCGCGAAGGGCACCCCGAAGGTGTCGGCCAGGTGGAAGGCGGTCCTCTCCAGCTCCGGGTCGGCGTAGACCAGACCAGGACGGCCGGCGACGCCCGCCGGTCGGCCCGGCGCGCCGTGGAAGCCGAACAGCACCTCGACCTCGTTGATCCGCACGTCCCACTCGGCGAGCACCGCGGCGAGGTCGCGGTCCTTCCATCCCCGCGCGAGCAGGTCCCGGTAGTACGGGATCGCGAGCCCGATCCCCTCGTACCCGGCCCGGCGGGCCGCGGCGACGCGGTCGGGGAACGACGCGTCGCGCACGGTGCCCCAGGCCAGGACCAGCCGGGGCTCGCGCGCCGCGGGCGGCGCGTTCACCCGGCGGCTCCCGTCAGGTCGGGCAGCACGCGGCGCTCGACCAGCGTCCGCAGCGCGTCGCGGAAGGTCGCCTCGGTGTCGTGGACCCGGGTGTAGCCGGCCTGTTTCACCTTGACCGTGCTGACGAGCGCGGGCGGCGGCATCGTCGTCAGGCCGTATCCGAAGGTGTAGTCGGCGTACTGATGCGACCGGCCGAGGACGTCGAGCAGGGAGAGCGGGCGGAGCCCGTGCTTGGTCACGAGCTCCTGCCAGACCCCGGCCAGCCGGGGCAGCTCCTCGGTCAGACTCATCGGACGGGGCGGCGCGCACGGCACGCCCATCGCGTCGGCCAGGGACGGCCAGAGCTCCTGCCAGGAGAACACCTCGCCGTTCGTCAGGTTGAAGTGCTCGCCCCGAGCCGCGGGCGAGGTCGCCGCCCACACCAGGGCGCCCGCGACCAGCCGCGCGTCCACCACCTGGCGGACCGGGTGGACGGTGCCGCCGGGGAAGCCGAACGGGATGCCCGTCGCGGCACTGAGCGCGGCGAAGGCGCCGATCACCGGCGGTGTGCAGTAGGAGACGCCGTACGCCGGTCCCACGACCTGGACCGGCCGCAGAATGGTCCAGTCGAACGCGTGGCGGTCGGCCAGCTCCCTGAGCAGGTCCTCCTGGCGCCAGTAGAAGTTCTCGTGGTTGTCGCGCGGCGCCCGCTCCCGCGCCGGGACCGGGATCGGGTGCAGGTGGGCGCCGTACGCCTTCGTCCCCTGCATGACGGTGGCGTGCCGCAGCGCGCCCTCCTCGGCCAGCGGCCCGAGGACGTTGCCGAGCATCGCCTCGTTGGTCGCCATCTGCCGCGGGTCGGACCACCCGGCGACCAGGTCCGGTTTTTCGTACGCCGCCGCGTAGACCAGGTGGGTCGGCCGGGGTGCCAGCGCGGCGACGGCCTCGCGGGTCGCGGACCCGTCCGTGAGGTCCACCGGCACGTGCCGGCACCGTACGGATCCGTCCGCCTCGGGCGGGCGTCGTGAGAAGGCGACCACGTCCCACCCCTCGGCGGCGAAGGCGGTGATCGCCGCGGCCCCTATGAGCCCGCTGGCCCCGGCCACCAGCACTCGTCCAGCACTCATCTCGTCTCCTTGACGATGGGGCCCGTGTCGGCGGTCCTGCGGTCAGAAGGGCGGAAGCAGTTCGACGTCCTGCGGCGCGCTCACGAAGTAGCGCTCGACCAGGCGCCGGGCGAGCTTCCAGGCGCCCGCGCGGCGCTCGTAGACGTCGTGGTAGGTGCAGCTCACCCAACTGATCCTGCCGTCCGGGTGGACGCAGACGGCGATGGCGTCGCTGCGGCCGGTCGCGCGGTCGGGGGTCTCGAAGCGGGCCGTGTGGTTGGTGGTCCAGTGGTAGGTCTCCTTCCACACCTTCCCGATGACCTCCTGCGAGCGGCAGATCTCGTCCGTGCCGTGGAAGTCGCCGCGCCCGCCGGGGATCAGGTACTCGGCGTCGTCGTGCCAGATGCTCATGAAGCGGTCGATGTCGCGGCGGTCGGTGCCCTCGCAGTAGCCCGCGACGATGTCGGCGAACTCCGCCCGGCCCTCCAGCTCGTCGATCCGCTGCTCCAGCGACCGGCCCTCGGTGCGTGTCGTCATGTGCTCAGACCTCGGCCTTCGGCGCGGTGCGGAACTTGTCGGGGTAGTCGTCCGGCAGGTCCTCCTCGGCCAGCGGGACGATGTGGTGGTCCAGGACGTAGCGGTCCTCGCCCCTGGCCTTGTCGTTCTCGTCGAACTCCCAGAAGACGACGGTCCTGGCCGACAGCACGTAGAAGGGGCTCGCGGGCGAGGTGTCGTCCACGAAGCCCATCTTGCGGGCGACCGCGGCGGTCAGGATCTGCCGGAAGGTGCCCTCGGTGACGATGTCGTAGTCGCCGACCACCACACGGGTCTTCTTCGACTCGATGACGTACGAGCCGTTGTTCACCATCTCGGTGTAGTTGGCTCGAACCTGCTCGATGCCCTTCGGGCCGGTGTCCCCCTTGACGTTCCCCAGGACGCCGTACTCGTGGTACTGCGGGTCGTCCGAGAGCGTCGGCAGGACCATGTCGAGGTCGGCCAGCACCTCGCCCTTCGAGTGGTGGACAACCGTCTCGAGATGCTTGAGCTGCAGAGGTGTTTTGGCCTTGTGCATGTGCGCCTCGAAGCTGGTGTACGTCAGCTCCGGCCTGAAGTCCTTCATTTTCCCTCCTCAGGGATACGGGATCTCCGTGTGACGGTCGCCACAATTTATCTAACCATGTAAACTAATGGCTGAATCCGACACCCGCAAGGGTGTTCGGCGAATCAGCGCAGATGTACGCAAACCCCCGATGAAACGGGGTTTCTGGACATGGCCCTGACAGATCTACGGCGTGGGCACGTGGCGTCGGGAAGCCCGCCGGGCGCATACTTAGCAGCGCGAAGTTGATGAGGCGAACGCCCAGATTCGGGGTAAGGATGACCACGACCACTAACGGCTCTGTCGACCGCGTCAAGCACGAGCACGCCATCCGGCGCGAGGATCTGACGCGCCTGCGGATGACGCTCGGTCGCCTCGGACGGGTATTGCGGCAGCAGAATGACGACGGTCTGAGCTATGCCCTCATTTCGCTGCTCTTCAACATCGGCCGCAACCAGCCCGTCTCCGCGGGCGAGCTGGCGGCGTCGGAAAGGGTCTCCCCGCCGTCGGTGACCAGGTCGCTCAACCGCCTCATCGAACTCGGCTACGTCTCCCGTACCGCCGACCCCGCCGACCGCAGGGCGGCGCTGATCGAGCTGACGCCCAGCGGCGCCGACGAGCGGGAGCAGGTGCTCAAGAGCCGCGAGGTCTGGCTGGAGGAGCACCTGGGACGGCTGGACGACACGGAGCTGGAGAGCCTGCTCACCGCGCTGCCCGCCCTGGAGCGGCTCTGCGACCCCGAGCTGCCGCGCCGCCCCTGACGTCCCCCGGCCCGCGGCGGCCGGCGGGCACCGGCCGTAGGCGGCGGTCAGCGGATCTCGACCTCCTCGCGTGAGCGCGCCAGGGCCGCCTCGGCGCCCTCGCGACGCACCTCCCGCAGGAAGTTGAACTCGCCCGGCTGGAAGTGGATGTTGCTCAGCGAGGCGCCGACGACGGTGGTCGCGGCGAACGAGAGCCCGACGCCCAGCTTCTCCAGCGAGGCGAAGACGGCGTACTTCTCGGTGACGATGCCGTCCCGCATGATCGACGCGCACATGGCGGCGAGTTCGGCCGCCCCCCGTGGCGCGTCCTCGGCGACGCGGTCGACCAGACCGTAGTCGAGCGCGGTCCGCGCCGACCAGGCCACGTTGCAGTACATCAACTCCTTGGCCCGCTTGAGGCCGACCGTCGCGAACAGCAGCGACATGTCGCCGTCCACCCCGACGTTGTGCCACCGGGGGGAACCGAAGGTCGCGTCCTCGCCCGCGACCACCAGGTCCGCGCAGAGCGCCAGGTAGAGGCCGGTGTCCCAGCAGCGGCCACGCGCCTCGACGACCGTCACCTTCCGGCAGCGCAGCAGCCGGCTGTACAGGCCCGTACTCCCCCACCACGCCTCGTCCAGCGCGATCAGCCGCGCCCGCTGGCTCGGGTGCTTGCGCACCGATCCGCCGGGCGCCTCCACGTACTGGTCCCAGGCGTCGGCCGGGTCCCAGCCCGCGCACAGGTCGTCGCCCTCGCCGCGGATCAGGACGGCCTTCACGTCGTCGTCCCGGTCGACGTCCGCGAGGTGGGCCGCGAACTGCTCGGCCATGGCGCGGGTCATGAGGTTGCCCGTCGCGGGACGCCGTACGGTGACGGTCGCGATGTGGTTCTCGTGGTCCTTGCCCAGTTCGACCCGGCCCTCGCTCATGCGCTCTCCTCCGTGAGACCGGACCCGACCGCCGCGCGGTGGATCGCGTAGTGGTCGGCCAGGTCGAACTCCCGGCCCACGCCGTGCGCGTCGTAGACGGCCTGCTGGAGCATCTTCGACATCGTCATGCCGTCCAGCGGCATGCCGATGACGGCGGCGGTCATCGACACGACCTCCGCGCGGAGCCGGCCGTCCGGGACGACCCGGTTGACCAGCCCGATCCGCCCGGCGGTGGCCGCGTCGTGGACGGTCCCCCTGAGCAGCCACGACTTGGCGCGGTTGAGCCGGACCGTCAGCGCGGCCAGGACGAAATTCGCCTCGGGCACGTCGAGGAAGGGCGAGCCGAACACGGCGTCCTCGCTCGCGACGGCCAGGTCGGTACAGAGCAGGAGCGCGGTGCCCGCCCCGTGGCACGCCCCGCGCACCTCGGCGATCACGACCTTCTTCGCGAAGCAGGTCGCCTGGTAGACCGCGGTCGACGCGGCGAAGGCGCGGTGCCAGGTGGTCGGCGCCTCGGCCGCGGACGGGAATCCGGTGGCCGCCTCCGGCGCGAAGTCGGGCCCCGTGGTGCGCAGCACGATCGCCTTGACGTGGTCGTCGTCCGACGCCTCGACGACGGCCGCGGCCAACTCGGCGGCGAAGGCGGGGTCATGGGCCGTCAGCGGGGCGAAGCTCTCCACCTCGATGTACGCGCGGCCGTCGGCCACGCGGAGGTCGACGGCGCTCATCCCTTCACCCCCAGGCGGGGGTCGGCCGCGCCTTTGCGTTTCTTGTCGGCGTCGAGCGCGCCGCCGACGCCGACGTCCCTCGCGGTCTTCCAGAAGTCCATCTCGTCCGGGCCCGATTGGAGGAAGTGCGAGACCAACAGCCCCGTGATCGAGGGGACGCTGGTGTCCATCACGCCCTCGGCGGCGCGCAGCCGCGACTTCAGGTACAGCAGGTGGCCGGGGGGCCGGGCGGCGAGGTCGGCCGCGATCGTCCGTGTGGCCGCGGCGAGTTCGGCGGCCGGGGTGACGGTGTCGACGAGGCCGAGGTGGTGCGCCTCGGTCCCGCTCATCGGCATCGCGGTGAAGCCGGTGCGGCGGGCGGCCTTCATGCCCAGGATGCGGTTGATGTGCACGCTGGCGACCGCGCCCGCCGGGCCCAGGAAGCGCGCTTCGAGCGCGCCGATCCTGCTGTCCTCGGCGGCCGTCACCACGTCGGCCTTGCACGCGATCATGAAGTAGGCCGCCGCGGCGCAGTAGCCGTGCAGTTGGGCGACGGTGACCTTCGGCGAGCGGGAGATCGCCTGGCTGAAGCCCAGTCGGCCCCACGCCATGTCCGCGCCGTACCGGTAGCCGACCGTCAGGGTGCGGCGCCGCTCGTGCGGGCGCTTCTGGCCCCACTGCTCGTTGATCTCGTTGCCGCTGCAGAACGACTTCCCGTTGCCCCGGATCACGATGACCCGCACCGTCGGGTCGTCCCCGGCAAGCGCCATCAGCTCGATGATTCGGTCGCGCATGGGCACGCTCATGGCGTTGTGCTTCTCCGGCCGGTTCAGCGTCAGATACGCGATGCCGGACGCCGGGTCGGCCTCGTACAGCACCTGTCGCGCCGCGGCGGCGATGCTCTCCGGGGTTCCGTACTTCACGCCTTGCCCACCTCTTCCGTTGCTCGGGGTGATTCCGACGGTGCGTGCGCGGGCCGCGCCTGCTCGACCACGCCGTCCGCGACGAGCGCGTCGATACGGTCCTGCGGGACGCCGAGGCGCGCGAGCACGTCGCGGGTGTCGGCGCCCAGCTCCGGTGTCCAGTCGCCGACCCGCGCGGGGGTGGCGCTGAGCAGGAACGGGCTGCCCACGGTGCGGACGGTCCCCCAGGTCGCGTCCGGCTGCTCGACGACGAAGCCGTTCGCGAGGACGTCGGGGTCGCGGGCGGCCTCGACGAAGGTGTTGACGGGAGCCACGGGTACGCCGTTGTCCCGCATCCGCTCGACCCAGGTGTCCCGGTCGGCGGTCAGGAAGATCTCCTCCAGGACCGGCTCCAGGACGTCGCGGTGCCGCTCGCGGATCCTGCTCTTCTCGAACCGCGGATCGTCGCGCAGGTCGGGCCGGCCAAGGGCCGCGGTCAGCCCGTGCCACACCTTCTGGTCGGTGGCGCCGATGACGATCCAGCGGTCGTCCCCGCAGCGGAACGCGCCCGAGGTCGACGTCACACGGCCCTGGGTGCGCTTCACCTCGTCGCCGTGCAGCGCGATGGTGACCTCGGCGGTGTGCATGGCCAGGCAGGAGCCGACGAGCGAGCCGTCCACGCGCTGGCCCCGCCCGGTGCGCTCCTTGGCCAGGAGCGCGGTCAGGATGCCCATCGCGAGGAAGACGGCGCCGGCCGAGTCGGCCATCCCGCGGCTGGCGAGCCGGGGCGCCCCGTCCGGGGTGCGGACGAAGTCCGAGAGGCCGGAGACGGCCTGCGCGACCATGTCGAACATCGGCTCCTTGGCGCGCGGGCCCAGGGGGCCGTAGCCGGACGCGGCGGCGTAGACGATGCCCGGATTCTCCTGGCGCAGGGTGTCGTAGCCCAGGCCCAGCTTCTCCATGACGCCGAGCCGGAAGTTCTCCACGACGACGTCGCACTCGCGGGCGAGGGCCTTGACGATGTCGCGGCCCTCGGGAGTGGTGATGTCGACGGCGATCGACTTCTTGCCGCGGTTGAGGCCGGTGAAGAACCCGGCGTATCCGTCCGGGGCCTGGCGCAGCCGCCGGTCCCACTCGCCGCCCGGCCGCTCCACCTTGACGACCTCCGCGCCGAGGTCGGCGAGGATGCGGGTCGCGTAGGGGCCCTGGAGGAAGCGGGTGAGGTCGAGGACCTTGATCCCGTCGAGCGCTCCGGCGAGGAATTCGGGCGCGCCGGGCGCGGGCCGGGGCGCGGTGTCCGTGGTGACCACAGGCGCGGTCGTACGCTCGACGCCGGTTCCGTCCACAGGCGCGGTCGCGCGCTCGATGTCGGGCGCGGTCATGCGTCCTCCCCCACCGTGGCCGTGACGAGTACGTCGAGCGCTTCGACCCGACTGCCGTTGACGCGCAGGGGGTTGACCTCCAGGGTGTCCAGGCTGGGTCCGACCGACAGGGCGGCCCGGCTGATCGCCACGATCGCCTCGCTCAGCGCGTCGAGGTCGGCGGCCGTGCTGCCGCGTGCGCCGCGCAGCAGGGCGGCGCCCTTCAACTCCCCCAGCATCCGGCGCACTTCGCGGGCGTCGACGGGCAGCACCCGCAGGCTGGTGTCCTTCATGACCTCCACCCAGATGCCGCCGAGGCCCACCGCGAGCACCGGCCCGAAGGTCGAGTCGACCGTGACGCCGACGAGGAGTTCCTGTCCCGGCTCCCGCATCGGCGAGACGAGCACACCGCGCAGGTCGGCGCCGGGGACGTTCCGCGCCACCGTCGCCGTGATCGAGTCGTACGCCGTCGCCGCGGCCCCGGCGCCCTCGACGCCGAGGACGACTCCGCCGACGTCGGACTTGTGCGCGACGGCCCGCGAGCAGATCTTCATCGCCACCGGGCCGCCGGCCTTGGCCGCCGCGCCCGCCGCCTCGGCCGCGGAGTGGACGAGCACGGCCGGGACGATCGGCACACCGGCCGCCTCCAGCAGGGCCCGCCCCTCGTCCTCCGCCCAGGTGCCGGCCGTCGGCCCGTCGCCGACCGCGGCGGGCGGCACTTCCCCGGTCCCGCTCGCCGTCACCCGAAGCGCGTCGCGCTGCTCGACCCACCGGGCCACATGCCCGAGGGAGGTGATCGCGAGGTCGACGCCGGGCAGCAGGAACAGCTTGTTCTCGGAGAGCAGCGACAGGGCGTACGGCGAGATGTCCAGGCAGGTGTTGGACGAGAGGAAGACCGGTATGGGCGAGGCGGCCACGATCTCGCCGATGATCTTCATCCGGCTCTCGATGAACGTCGGGTCCTCGGGGCGCTCGTCCGGCAGCGGCGTCATCATCGAGAACATGAAGTCGATCCCGGAGTCCTCGACCGCGATCTCCATGAGGTCGTCCTCGGCCTTCGTCGGCCGGGGTCTGGCGCGGGCGTGGCCGAAGCCGGTGGTGTCGAGGGGGTTGAGGATCGAGGCGAACTCCGGCAGGTGCGCGGCCAGTTTGGCGCCGGTGTCCTCCTGCCAGCCGGGCAGGGCCAGGCCGTTGACCGAGGCGAGGTCGGCGATGATGTTGCAGCCGCCGCCGGACGAGGTCACGACGCCCATGCGGCGGCCGTCCGGGAGCCGCGGGCTGTAGCCGAACACCCCGGCGGTCGCGACCAGTTCCTCGACGCTCTCGACGCGGACCATGCCCGCCTGCCGGAACGCCGCGTCCACGACGGCGTCGTCGGTGGCCATGGCGCCGGTGTGCGCCATGGCGGAGCGCATGCCCTCCTCGCTCCGCCCGGCCTTGTAGACCACGATCGGCTTGCCCGCCCGCAGCGCCTTCGTGCCGAGTTCGAAGAGCCGGTCCGGCTCGCGCACGGTCTCCAGGAACAGGGCGATGGCGCGGGTGCTCTCGTCCTCGATCAGGTAGTCGAGGACGTCCAGGCTGGTCAGTACGGCCGAGTTGCCCACCGACGCCCACAGCGTGGAGCCCACGCCGTGCGCCTGGGCGAACTGATACGTCGCCCGCGCCATCGAACCGCTCTCGAAGACGGCGCCGACCGGACCGGCCACGGGGGCGGACTCGGTGGCGACGGCCCAGGGCACCACCCCGTCCACCGCGTTGATGAATCCGATGGTGTTCGGGCCCATGAGCGTCAGGTCGAGATCGACCGCGCTCCGCGCCAGCCGCCGCTGCCGGTCGCGTCCGTCGGCTCCGGACTCCCCGTATCCGGAGGCGAGGATGACCGCGTTCTTGATACCCGCCGCGGCGGCGTCCTCGAGGATGGCGTCGACCCGGCTCGGGCCGACCATGATGTAGGCCATGTCGACGGGCTTTTCGAGGTCCCGCAGCGTCGGGACGGTCGGTTTGCCGAACACCTCGTCGTACTTGGGGTGGACGAAGCGCACATCCCGCACCCCGCCGCCGAGTTCGAGGGCGTTGAGGAGATTGCGCGCCCAGCTGGAGCTCGGCGATGCTCCCACGACCGCGATACTGCGGGCGCCGAAGAAGCGGCGCAGCCTGTCCGGCTCGACGATCGAGCGTCGTGCCGCGTAGTCAACGGTGAGCATGGGGCGTAACTCCTCGGGAGTCGGGCGATGGAGATCGGACCGTGGGATTCGGGCGGGGATTCGGGCGGGGAAGCCCGGGCGAAGGGACGTCGCGCGAAGGACGTGGGCGAAGGACGTGGGGCGATTTATTTAGCCACGTAAAGTATCGCCCATGGCCCTGCGGCCGGACACCTGGGCGACCCGGCCGCTCAGCCGAAGTAGGCGGCGTTGAGCTCGGCTCCCTGGAGGGAGGACGGCGTGCCGGTGGCGGCGATCCGGCCGTCGCGCAGGACGATCAGCCGTTCGCTGGCCCTGGCCAGGCGGTCGCTGTTCTGCTCGACGACCAGCATCGAGATGCCCTCGGCCTGGAGGGCCCGCAGGGACGCGTAGATCTTCTCGATCACGACCGGGGCGAGCCCCAGCGACGGCTCGTCCAGGAGCAGCAGTCTGGGCCGCTGGATGACGGCGCGGGCCAGGGAGAGCATCTGCTGCTCCCCGCCCGAGAGCAGGCCCGCGAGCTGCGTGCGGCGCTCCGCCAGGATCGGGAACAACTCGTAGACCAGGGCCTGCTTCTCGGCGATCGCGCGCCGCACGGCGCGCCTGCTCAGCCGCATCGCGGAGATCTGCAGATTCTCCTCGACCGTGAGCGGGCGCAGGACGCGGTGCCCCTCCGGCACGATCACGATCCCCTTGCGGACGCTGGCGGCCGTCGAGAATCCGTTCATCCGCTCGCCCTGGAAGGAGACCTCCCCCGACCGGGGCTTGAGGCCGCCGCTGAGGGCGCGCATCAGGGTCGTCTTGCCCGCGCCGTTCATCCCGACCAGGCCGAGCAGTTCGCCCTCGGCGAGGGTGAAGGAGACGTCGTGGAGTACGGGTTGGTGGTCGCCGTAGCCGGCCGTCAGGCCGGTGACGTCGAGAAGCGGCGTGCTCATCCGGGAACCCCCAGGTAGGCGGAGATGACCTCTTGCTGTGCGAAGACCTCGTCGGGCGGGCCCTCCGCGATGACCTGGCCGTGGTCCAGGACGTAGACGCGGTCGCAGGCGCTGGTGATCAGCGGAAGATTGTGGTCGACCAGGACCACCCCGAGGTCGCGGGCGCCGAGCGCGCGGACGGTCGCGGCGATCTCCTGGCGTTCGAACTCGGTGAGTCCCGCGCCGGGTTCGTCCAGCAGCAGGAACGCCGGGTCGAGCATCAGATTGCGGGCGATCTCGACCAGGCGGAGCACGCCGTACGGCTGGTCCGCGGCCAGGCTCCTGGCGCGGTCGGCGAGGGCGAGGTCGGTGAGCAGGGTCATCGCCCGGTCGCGTCCGGCCAGCGCCTGCTTGCGGGCGGCCGGGCTCAGCAGCGACTGGCGGAGCCAGCCGACCTTGCCGATGCCGTCCCCGGCGAGCATGACGTTCTCCAGCAGGGTCAGTTCGGGGATGACCTTCGGGCTCTGGAACGTCCGGCCGATGCCCGCCCGTACGAGGTTCTGCGCGGGCGTGCCGAGGATCTCGTCGTCGCCGAGGCGCACGGAGCCGGTCGCCCGGACGTCCCCGGTGATCGCGTTCAGGAGCGTGGTCTTGCCCGCGCCGTTGGGGCCGATGAGTCCGATGACCTCACCGGTCGCGAAGGAGAGCGAGACATCGTTGACCGCGGTGTTGCCGCCGAAGGCGACCGACACTCCGCGCACCTCGACCCGTGCGTCCCGGTGCACGGCCCTGACCGAGTCCGCCAGGCGGTGGGTCACCTGGGTCACCGTCTCGGCGACGGCGAGGCCCGGTTCCCGCGGCTCCAACTCGCCGGTGGGCTCTGCCGCTTCGTCCGGCCGTCGGCGCCTGATCAGCCACTTCACGAGGTTGTCCAGGCCGCCCGCGATGCCGCCGCGGGTGAGCACGACGAGCACCAGGATGCCCACGCCGTAGACCAGGTCCTGGGCCTGGCTGGTGGCCAGCGACAGCTCGTCCATCACCAGGATGGCGACGACGCCGAACACCGGGCCGAGGAAGTAGCCGCTTCCGCCGAGGATCGCGGCGAGCAGCAGCGCGACCAGGCGGGTGAAGCTGAAGGTCTCCAGGTCGATCACGAGCTGGAAGTGGGCGAAGAGCACCCCGGCGAGTCCGGCGAGGCCGCCGGAGATCGCGAAGGCGACCAGCCGCGTCGAGTCGGGCGAGACCCCCACCGAGGCGAGGACGCGCGGCCCCTCGCGCAGCGCGGTCAGTTTGCGCCGCATCGCCGACAGGTGGATGCGCAGGACGAGTTCGTACGTGAGCCACGCGAAGAAAGCGGCGAGCCAGTAGTACGAGAGATAGCCGCTGATGAGCTGGTGGCCGAAGAACGTGGGCAGCGGAATCGAGTAGATGCCGATCGTGCCGCCGCTGAACTCGTGCCAGTTCACCATGACTTCGGCGAGCGCGAGCGCGAAGGCGAGCGTCTGGATGGCGAGGAACAGCTCGTTGAGCCCTCGGGTGGGAACCGCCACGAGAACGGAGAGCACGGTGGTGACCGCGACGGAGATCAGCAGCGCGGGCCAGAACGGCATTCCGAACCGGACTTCGAGATAGACGCTGGTGAAGGCCCCGACGCCGTAGGTGATGACGACCGAGAGATTGAAGATGCCCGCGTAGCCGTAGACGATGTTGAAGGCCGTCGTGAGGATGTACGCGATGACTCCGGCGGACGCCAGGTGGACGTAGTAGTCGTTGCCGCTGGCGACGAGTCCGACGATCACCAGGACCAGTGGGCCCGCGACGTGTTTGGCCCAGACCGAGGTCAGTGCCCTGCGTATTCCTTCGGGTTTCTTCGGGGCGCCGCTCACCTCGCGCGGTGCGGCCTTGTCCAGTCCGATGGTGCTCATACGCGCTCAGCCGTTCCGCGGAAGGTGAACAGCCCTGTCGGCCGCACGAGCAGCACCAGGGACAGGATCACGAAGAGTGAGGTCAGGTGGTAACTGGCGGCGATGTGCTGGTCGGTGAAGGTCATCACGAAACCGGCCACGACGGCGCCGCCCACCGCGCCGAAGAGACTTCCGAGGCCGCCGATGACGGCGCCGACCAGGCTCAGGACGAGGAGGGTGGGCGCGACGTCGACCGAGACGCTGCCGAGCGAGGCCTGGAAGATGCCGCCGATGACCAGGCAGGCGCCCGAGACCACCCAGGCGAGCAGTTCGAACCGCATCGTGCGGACGCCGTAGACCTGCGCCAGTTCGTGGTCGAAGGAGACGGCGGACAGGTGGTGCCCGATGAGCGTCCGGTCGAACAGGAACCACATCACGAGCAGCAGGAGGAGCGACAGGCCGATGACCAGCAGCCGTTGCTTGGAGGTCTCGTAACTGCCGATCGAGACCGAGCCGTGGATCCAGGGCTGCACGATCGAGGGCTCGCCGCCGAACCACGTGCGGGTCAGGAAGTTGAGCAGGAGTCCGAAGCCGAGGGTGGCGAGGGTCAGGCCGATCACCGGCACCTTCTTGCGCTGCGCGGGCACGATCGCGATCGCGTAGCAGGCGGCGCCCAGGACACCGCCGACCACGATCGTCAGGACGACGCCGAGACCGCTGTTGCCGGCCCCCCAGGAGGCGCACGCGGCACCGGCGAAGACGCAGAAGTTCCCGGCGCCGAAGTTGACGACTCCGCTCACACGGAACACCAGACTCACCGCCAGGACCAGCGGAATCAGCACCGCCGCCTGCGAGAGGCCGGTCACGACCAGCGAGATCATTGCGCACTCCCTTGTGCCCAGGAACGGTCCGCACCAGAATCTTTCACATGGCTAACTGCTATGAGACTGAGGTCGCGGATCATCCCTGTCAAGGGGTCGTCGGAAACCTTCCGCGTCGGCTCGCACCGACACTGCCGGATTTACTTAGCATGATGTAACGTTCGTCGCCCGACCACAGAGAGGGGCCCTTCATGAGCACCGAGCCGCTGCTCCGGCTGTACCACACCGGCATGATCGTGGACAGCCTCGACAAGGCGATGGCGGCCATGGGCGACGCCCTGCGCCTGGACTGGGCACCGCCGCTGACCTCGACCGTTCCGCTGGAGTGCCCCGACGGCGTCGTCGGGCGCGAGGTCCGCTTCACCTACTCGCTCCAGGGCCCGCACTTCATCGAGCTGCTGGAGCAGATCGACCCGGCGCCGTACCTCAACGTGACGGGCGGGCGCAGGGTCCACCACCTCGGCTACTACACCGACGACCTGCGCGCCGCGGCGGCGGCGCTGGAGGCCAGGGGATACCGGCGCGAGCTGAACGGCGTCGCCGAGGACGGCGGCATCGGCCGCGCCACCTTCCACTACAACCCCGAATCCCCCGGCATGTGGATCGAGTTGGTCTCGCACGAGGTGGCCGAGCAGATCGACGGCTGGATCGCCGAGGCCGCCGCCGCCAAGAACATCCCGTACGTCTCCCCGTTCGCATGAGCGGGCCGCTGACCGGACTCCACGTCCTCGACCTGTCGACGTACGTCGCGGGCCCCTCCGCGACGATGACGCTCGCCCAACTCGGCGCGGACGTCGTACGGGTGGACCCCGTCGGCGGCGCCACGGACACCCGGCGGCTGCCGCGCGGCGCGGACGGCACCAGCCTGTACTGGGCAGGGCTCAACAAGGGCAAGCGCTCGGTCGAGGTCGATCTGCGGTCGGAGTCCGGGCGCGACGTGGTGCGCGAACTGCTGGCCGCACCGGGCGGCGGCCACGGCCTGCTGGTCACCAACGCGGTCGGCCAGTCGTGGCTGGACTACCAGGAACTGCGCCGCGTCAGGCCCGATGTCATCGTCGCCCACATCGGCGGGCGCGGCGACGGACGTCCGGCGGTCGACTACACGATCAACTCCGAGGTGGGCCTGCCCTGGCTCACCGGACCCGTGGACTCCTCGCTCCCGGTCAACCACGTCCTGCCCGCCTGGGACCTGCTCACCGGTCTGCACGTGGCGCTGGCCCTGCTCGCGGCGCACACCGAACGCGCCGCCACCGGCCGCGGCCGGCTCGTCGAGGTCAACCTCGCGGACGTCGCCGCCGCGACCATGGCCCACCTCGGCTTCGTCGCCGACGCGGTGGTGAACGGCGCGGGACGGCTGCGCGACGGCAACTACCTCTACGGCAGCTACGGTTGCGACTTCGCGACCGGCGACGGCCGCCGGGTGATGGTCGTCGCCCTGACCGCCAGGCACTGGGACAAGCTCGTCGGACTGACCGGCACACGTACCGTCCTCGACAGCCTTCAGCGCACGCTCGGCGTGGACTTCGGCGACGAGGCGGCACGGTACGAGCACCGGGACCTGATCTCGGCGATCCTCGCGCCGTGGTTCTCCGCGCACACCCACACCGAGGCCGTCGCCGCGCTCGACGCCGGGCACGTCCTGTGGGGCGACTACCGGACCGTCGGCGAATTCGTCCGCGATCCGCTCGTGACCGCCAACGACCTGTTCCACCAGGTGGATCAGCCAGGCGTCGGCGTGTTCCCCGTACCGGGTCCGGTCACGCGGTCGGCCGGATGGGGGCAGGACACGCCCGCCCCCGCGCCCCGGCGCGGCGCCGACAACGACGCGGTCCTGCGCGAGTGGTCGCGGGCGCCCGCCGAAGAGCCGCGGGCCGAAAGCCGCCCGATATGAGCACCGACCGGCTCTTCCTCACCTTCACGCACCTCAACGACGCCACCCGGCACGCCGAGTACAACGCGTGGCACCAGCTCGACCACCTGCCGGAGAACGCGCTGCTCCCCGGCGTCGCCTGGGGGGACCGCTGGGTCCGCACCCCGCGGTGCGCGGCGGCCGGCCATGTCGGCGACGACGCCTACGCACCCGTCCAGTACGCCGTCGCCTACGGGTTCCGTGCCCCGCTGGAGTCCGCGCTGCGGGAGTGGACCGACCTCAACCAGCGCGCGCTGTGGTGGGGCCGCCGCCCCGAACTGCCCTGGACCGAACGACGCCCGGTCGGCTTCTTCCACCCGGTCAAGGAGTACGCGGCCCCGCGCGTCCTCGTCGCGGCGGCGGCGCTCCCGCACCGCCCGCACCGGGGCGTCCACCTCACGCTGTCCAGGACGGCCGCTCCCGCCGAGCTCGCGGGCGCGGCCCGTTTCGCCGCGCTGGACCGGGAGTTGATTCCGGCGGTGCTCGCGGTGCCCGGTGTCGCGGGCGCGGCGACGTACCGGTTCGCCGAGGGCGCGGGCGGGTTCGGGTCACCGGCCGGGAGCGCCGACGACGGTCTGACGGTGCGCGTGCTGTACCTCGACGGCGACGTCCTGGAGACAAGCGCCCGCGTCGAGGACGCGCGGCCCGACTGGATCGGGCGGGACAGCGCGCCCGGCGACGCGGAGCACGTCCTGCTGAGCACGCCGATGCTGTCAATCCGCCCGTGGGAGTGGGACTGGTTCGACGGCGGCCGGCCGCGGCTCTGACCGGCGCGCGCGGCGGCTCGGCACACAGCAGCTGACCACGACCGAGGCCGCGCAGGTGGCGGCGCAGGCGAGCGCGGCCCAGGTCAGCCCGGTCGTCGTCGCCTCCCCCGCCGGTCCGTGGGCCGCGCCGATCAGCGCCGCGGTGACCGCGCTGCCCACCGCGCCGCCGACCGCCCGCAGCAGGATGTTGACGCTGGTGGCGCTGCCGGTCTCGCCCGGTTCGACCGAGTCGACGATGAGGCCGGGCAGCGTGCCGAAGGTCGCCCCCGCTCCCCAGGACGTCAGGACGACCGCCGCCACCAGCAGCGCCAGGTGCCCGTCGACCTCGATCAGCATCAGCGGCCCGAGCGCGCCGACGACGCCTCCCGACGCCAGCGCGACCCGTCGGCCCCTGGCCCGCGCCAGCGCCGTCGCGGTGCGGCTGCTCAGGTAGTTGCACAGCGCGATGGGGACCATCACCACACCGATCGCGCTGAGGCTGAGCCCCACGCCGTACCGCGTGTCGCGGGAGGCGAGACCGATGCGGGTGATGAGGACGGGCGTGTTGTACAGGCTCACGCCCATCAGCAGGCCGGTGAGGTGCGCGGCGAGGACGTCGCGCCGGGCGAAGAGCCGCAGTTGCACCAAGGGGTGGGGGGCGCGCAGTTCGAGCCGGATCCACCACAGCGACAGGCAGAGGGCCGCTGCGCCGAGGACGAGCACCCCGGCGCTCGACCAGCCCCAGGAGTTGCCCTGGCTGACGGCCAGCAGCGCGCACGCCGTGGCGGCGATCAGGACCACCGCGCCCGGCACGTCCAGCGGCGCGTCGCGGCCCACCGGCACCGTTCGCGGCAGACCGGCGGCCACCGCGAGCGTGACGAGCAGCGCGAGCACCGTGGCGCCGCCGTACGCCGCCCGCAGGCCGAAGTGGTCGGCCACGAACGTCGTGAGCGGGTAGGCCGCCCCGGCGCCGAGCGCCGTGGTGATCGACAGCAGCGCGACCAGGCGGGCCGTCGCGGGACCGGAGTACAGGTCGCGGGCGCACGCGATGGTCATCGCCACCAGCGCCACCGCGATGCCCTGGAGCGCGCGTCCCGCCAGGAAGACCCCGAAGTGGGTCCCGGCGGCGGAGACCGCGCATCCGAGGGTGACCAGCGCGCACACCACGACCATCGCGGGTCTTCGCCGCCGTCCGTCGGCGAGCCGGCCGAGCAGCGGGGTCAGGGTGGCGCCGACGAGCAGGGTGATCGTGTACGACCACTGGGACGCCTCGGTGCCGACGCCGAAGGTCTGCTGGACCCGCGGCACGAGCGGGGCGCCGAGGGTGACGACCGCCGCCGAGACCAGGGCGGCGGACACCAGCAGTGCCGACAGGGCACGCCCGCTCGCCCCCGGCCCCGGCGGCCGGTCGTTCAGAGGGTCACCGTCAGCCTGTCCACCGACCGCATCTTCAGGCCCGACCACGCGGGCTCGAACCCGTCGGCCAGGCGCATGCCGGGGAACCGGTCGAGCAGGACGTTCGAGGCCATCTCCAGCTCGGACTTGGCGAGCATCGCGCCGAGGCAGAAGTGCCGCCCCGAGCCGAAGGCGAAGGTGTCACCGGCCGCGGTGAACGTCTTGGCGTGGTCGAGGTCGGGCCGGTGGAAGTCGAAGGTGTCCGGGTCGGAGAACCGGTCCTCGTCGCGGTTGGCCGAGGCCATGAGGAGCATCACCAGGGTGCCCGCGGGCAGCAGGGTGCCCTTGACCTCGACGTCCTGGGTGACCTTGCGGCCGTTCATCTGGGACGGCGGGCTGATCCGCAGGGTCTCGCTGATCGCGGGGATGACCTGCGAGCGGTCGTCCCGTACCTCCTCGAACAGCGTCCGCTCGCGCAGCAGATAGGCGAACATACTGGCCAGCGCCTTGCCGGTGGTCTCGGACCCGGCGTTGAGCAACTGCGTGACGTGGGTGAGGATTTCGAGGTCGTCCAGGCGCTCGCCGTCGATCTCGGCGGTGATCAGCCCGGAGATGAGGTCCTCGCCGAGGTGCGAGCGGCGGTCCTCGATCACGGGGGCGAGGTACTCCCAGAGTTCCTTGGTGGCCCGGCGGCCGAGTTCGTCGATCTCCGGGTCGCGGGCGAGGTTGCCGAGGAAGGCCACGTGCCTGCTGTACCAGTCGAAGAACCGGTCGTAGTCGCTGTGCGGCAGCCCGAGCATGTCGGTGATCACGTAGACCGGCAGGTAGTAGCCGAAGTCGGCCAGCAGGTCGACGGTGTCGCCCGGCCGGAAGCCGCGGGTGAGGTGCGCGGACGCCGACGCGACGGAGCGGTCCAGGATCGTCGCGACATTGCGCGCGATGACCGGCGCCCACTTCTCCAGGCCCTTGCCGCGGAAGTACGGGGTGACCAGGGCCTTCTTGCGGCTGTGTTCGGCGCCGTCCATCTGGAGCATCGAGCGGCCGAAGACGGGCTGGAGGCTGACCTCGTAGTTCTGGGTGGAGAACAGCGGGTTGCGGTAGGCGGCTCCGACGTCGGCGTGCTTGCTGATCAGGTAGCCGCGGTAGCCGTCGTCCCAGTGCACGGGGGCCTCGGCCCGCAGCCGCCGGTAGAAGGCGTCGGGGTCGGCCGCGACCTCGGAGGAGAGGAATCCGGGCAGCGTCCCAGCGGTGGTGTCGGTCATCACGACGTCGCCTCCTGCGCGATCTCGTCGAGTCGGTATCCGGGTGTGCCCCCCGTGAGCGGCATGACGGTCAGCGACAGGCCGCCGTCGACGGGCAGGTCCACGCCGGTGACATGCCCGGCGCGCGGACCCGCGAGGTAGAGCACGGCGTCGGCGATGTCCTCGGCGCGCGCGATCTTCCGCATGGGGGAGACCGCTTCGCGGTAGCGCCTGTTCGCCGCCGCGGCCGTGTCCTCCGCGTCGCCGAACGATTTACGGGTCAGGCCGGTGTCCGTCGGGCCGGGCGAGACGCAGTTGGCCCGGATTCCGTACCGGCCCCATTCCACCGCCATCTGCTGGACCATCATCTTCAGCGCCGCCTTGCTCGCGCTGTACATGCCGAGCGGCGGTGTCGGATGCGTCGCGGAGATCGACGCGGTGGCGACGATCGCACCGCGCGACTCGCGGAGCGCCGGGAAGGCCGCCCGTGCCAGCAGGAAGGTCGCGCGGGTGTTGACGTCGAACGTGCGCTGGAAGGTCTCCAGGCTGAGGTCTTCGAGCGGGTCGGCCGAGCTGATCCCGGCGTTGCTCACGAGGGCGTCGAGGCCGCCGAAGGCGGAGACGGCCTCTTCCACCGCCTTGCCGACCGCCGCCGGGTCGCTCAGGTCGACGGCCAGCGGCAGGCATTCGGCGCCGGTCCCCCGGAGTTCGGCGGCGACCGCCTCGATGGCCCCGGCGTCGCGGTCGAGCAGCGCGAGCCGCGCCTGCCCGGCTCCTTCGCTCCCGGCCGCGCGCGCGGCCAGGGTCGCCACCGCACGTCCGATCCCACTGCCCGCGCCCGTGATGAGGTAGCGCACCGGAACCTCCCGATCATTCATTTAGCGATGTGAAATAACACGATAGGAGTGCTGCCCGCCACCGTCAAGGCACGGGATCGGCCGCCGTCACGGCATCCGATCAGCCCAGCAGTCGGACCGGCATGGCCAGTGGCGTACGCAGTGAACGGCCGCCCCAGCGCAGATCGGCCTCGACCGGCCGCGCGCCGGGGAACCTGCGCGCGATCGTGCCGAACAGCGCCGTCGCCTCCATCCGCGCCAGACCGGCCCCCAGGCAGAAGTGCGGCCCGAGGCCGAGCGAGACGTGCGCGCGGCTGTCGGAGCGGGCGATGTCCAGCTCGTCCGGCCGCGCGAAGACCGCGGGGTCCCGGTTGGCCGCGGCGAGCACGCCGATGACGGTGTCGCCCGCCTCGACCGCGACGCCGTCGACCTCCCGCCCCTCCTTCGCGACGTACGGCAGGAAGTGCGCGGGCGTGACGAAGCGCAGCAGCTCCTCCACCGCCGCCGGGACCCGCTCGGGCTCCGCGACGAGCAGGTCCCACTGGTCCCGATGGCGCAGCAGTTCGAGCAGCCCGATGGCCAGCAGATTGCTGGTCGTCTCGTGCCCCGCGAAGATCATCAGCGCCATCATGGCCATCGCCTCCTCGTGGGAGACCACGCCGCTGTCCTCCGATTCCAGCAGCGCGGCCACGAGGCCGGTCTCGGAGCCGCTCGCCCGCTGGCGCGCCACGAGCACGTCGATGTACGTCATCAGGTGCCGGTACGCCTCGTCGGCCTCGACCGCCGCCCTCTCGGAGTCGGCGTTGAACTTGTTCTCGGCGATCTTCTGGGCCCACGAGTGGACCATGTCGAGGTCGTCGATCGGGATGCCCAGGAGGTCGCCGAGCACCTGCAGGGGAAGGGAGTACGCGAACTTCTTGAAGTCGGCCTCGCCGCCGCCCGCCGCCAGCGCGGTCAGATTGCGGTCCACCCGTTCGCTGACCTTGTCCTGCATCTCACGGGCCAGATTGCGCGCCGAGAACGGCGGCTGGACCGCCCGCCGCACCCGCGGGTGGTCCGGCGGGTCCATCCGCACCAACTGGTGGAACTCCTGGTCGAGGACCCGGCCGAAGGCGGCGCTGCCGTGCGGGCTGAACTCCCGCTTGGCGCGCTCGTAGCGCGCGGAGGTCTTCGTGCCCTGACGGCTGTAGAGGATGTTGTTGTCCCCGAGCAGTTGGTGCACGTGCTCGTGCCGGCTCAGGATCACCACGTCGCCCTGCTTCCAGACGGGGATCTCCTCGCGCAGCCGGTTCCAGGTGGGGTACGGGTCCGCGAGCCTGTCGCCGTCCCCGGCCAGCAGGGCGAGTACGTCGTCCCGCAGGGCGTCCGCGCCCGCGCCCGTACCGCTGCTCATGCCCGTACCTCCGCTCGTTCCCGCACCGCTGCTTGATCCCGCACCGTCACTGACTCCCGCACCGCCGCGTGATCCCGCACCGTCACTGACTCCCGCACCGTCGCTCACTCCCGCACCGCTACGACGAGCTTGCCGACGACGCGGCCGGTGAGCAGGTCGGCGAAGGCCGGGCCCGCGGCGGCCAGGCCGGGCGCCAGGTGGATCTCCTGGTCGAGGGCGCCCGAGGCGATCATGTCCGCGAGGGCCCGGCGCGCGTCGGCGTTCTCCGCGGCGAAGTCGGCCGCGCGGAAACCCTGGACGGTCAGCGAACGGGTCACCAGCCGGAACCAGTTGTCCAGCGGCAGCGGCGGGACCACCGCCTCGCCGATGCCGGACATCTGCCCGCACAGGGCGACGCGGCCGAGCGGTCCCAGCCGCTCGACCAGCCGCGCGGACGTCTCGCCCCACACGTTGTCGAAGACCGCGTGCAGCCCTTCGGGCGCCCAGCGGTCGACCTCGGCGGTCCAGTCCGGAGCCCGGTGGTCGACGGCGGTGATGCCGAGCCGCTTGAGGCCGTGCGCCTTGTCGGGGCCGCCCACGACGCCGAGGACGTCGGCGCCGCTCGCGGCGATGAGCTGCGCGGCGACCTGGCCCACTCCCCCGAAGGCGCCGGTCACGACGATCTTCTCGCCGCGACGCGGGCGGAGCACCCGCCGTACCCCGAAGTAGGCGGTCAGACCGGTCAGTCCGAGCAGACCGACCGCGTGGTGGAGGGCCACACCCTCCGGGGCGTCGTACCGCTCGGCGCTCGCGGCCGGGACGCGGACCGCGGTGGCCCAGGCGCCCGGCGCGGTCACCGTGTCCCCGACCTCGAACGCGTCGCTCCGGGACTCCACGACGGTGCCGACGACTCCGGCGGGCGGGACGAAACCGGCGCCCTCCGACCGGAGCCGGATCCGCTGCGAGGGATCGAGGGAGGCGTACCGGACCTCGACGAGGATCTCGCCGTCGACCGCCGGGGGCAGTTCCCGTTCGGCCACCTCGAACGAACCGGCGGTGAGGGGTTCCGCGCCGTCGTGGGTGAGCCGGGCTTCGTGTGTGGTGACCGACCCTGCCATGGGGGCCCCTTTCGGATTGCGCAATAAATTAGCATGGTTAATGGATTGTCGACAGAATCCACCGGCTCATCGGACGACTCGTCCGCCGGCTCGTTCGTCAGCTCCTGCGGCGGCCGGGCGCCGGCTATTGCAGTGGGTTCACGGCCCAGTGGTCGCCGACCGCCGCCGCCAGGCGGGAGAGGTGGTGGCGCCGGTCGCCCAGCAGGTGCTCGATGGTGGTGAGCCGCATCGCGTAGTGCCCGACCTGGTACTCCATCGTCATGCCGATCCCGCCGTGCAACTGGATCGCCTCCTGGCCGATGTGCCGCCCGGACTCGGCGGCCCGGAGTTTGGCGCGCGACGCCGCCTCGATGCCTTCGGCCGCGCCGCTCTCCGCCTGACCGCCCTCCCGCTCCCTCTCGTCGCTTTCCGCGAGCACCATCGACGCCCAGAGCACCGTGCTGCGCGCGAGTTCGAGCGAGACGTACATGTCGGAGGCGCGGAAGGTGAGGTTCTGGAAGGCGCTCAGCGGTTTCCCGAACTGGCGGCGGTCGCGCAGGTAGTCGCGGGTGATCTCCAGCGCGCGCTCCATGGCGCCGAGCGCCTCGTGGGCGTACGCCACCTGCGCGCGGGCCCGGGCGTACGCGATCACGCCGGTCGCGTCGGCGGCCGGATCGCCCAGCGGCTCGGCGGCGGTCGCGTCGAAGGTCACCCGGGCGGCGCGTCCCCCGTCGTACGTACCGAACGGGGTCCGCTCGCCCCCGGCCGTCGTGAAGAGCGCCGGTGTTCCGCCGACGTCGGCGACCACCACGAGCAGGTCGGCACGGGCTCCGTTGAGTACGGGCGAGGCGCCGCCGTCCAGCACCCAGCGCTCGCCGTCGCGCCGGGCCGTGACGCCGGGACCGCCGACGTACGCCGGAAGGAGGGTGCCGTCCGCGATGCCGGACACGTCGCCGCCCGCCCGCGCGAGGAGGCCGCCGCACAGGACGACGGCCTCGACGAAGGGCTCGGGGGCCAGTACGCGCCCGATCTCCTCGGCCACCACGCCGACTTCGACCGGGCCCGCGCCCATGCCGCCGGCCTCTTCCGCGAACGGCAGTCCGAGGACGCCCATCGCGGCCAGCCGGGACCACATGGTCTCGTCGTATCCCGGCTCCTCGGCCGTGGCGTCACGGCGGCCCTGGACCGTGGCGTAGGCCGTGCCCAACAGACCGCGTACGGCGTCCCGCAGGGCGCGCTGCTCGTCGGTGCGGTCGAAGTCCATGTCTCACAGCCCCAGGATCGTGCCGGCGATGATCTGTCGTTGCACCTCGTTGGAGCCGCCGTAGATGCTCGCGGCCCGCAGGTGGAGATAGGCCGCGGCGGCCGGGCGGGTCCACGGTGGCGCGCCCGCGGCCGGGTCGCCGGAGAGCCCCTGCTCGCCCGCGAGGCCGAGGACGAGTTCGGTGACGGCCTGCTGGAGTTCGGATCCGGCGAGCTTGAGGACGGACGAGGCGGGCTGCGCCTTGCCGTCCGCCGAGTCGGCGGCGACCCGGATCGAGGTCAGTTCGACCGCCAGCAGGTCGTTCTCCAGCCGCGCGAAGTCCGCCGCGAGCAGCGGATCCTCGCGCAGCCGGTCCCCGGCCCATGTCTTGGCCTGCGCCAGCAGCCACTTGGTCCCGCCCACGCCCGCGATCCCCACCCGCTCGTTGCCGAGGAGGAATTTGGCGTAGTCCCACCCGTGGTTCTCCTGGCCGACGAGGTTGTCGACGGGGACGCGCACGTCCTCGAAGAAGACCTCGTTGACCAGGCTCCCGCCGTCGATGAGCTGGATCGGCCGGACGGTGACGCCCGGCGAGGCCATGTCGATCAGGAGGAAGGAGATGCCGGCCTGCTTGCGCGGGGCGTCCGGATCGGTGCGCACCAGCGTGAAGATCCAGTCGCCGTACTGGGCGTAGGAGGTCCAGGTCTTCTGGCCGTTGACGACATAGTGCGCGCCGTCGCGTACGGCCGAGGTGCGCAGAGCGGCCAGGTCGGAACCGGCGTCGGGCTCGGAGAAGCCCTGCGACCACCAGATGTCGACGTTCCGGGTGGCCGGCAGGAAGCGCTCCTTGAGCTCCCGCGAGCCGAACGCGGCGATGACCGGGCCGACCATCGAGGCGTTGAAGGTGACCGGCGGCGGAACGCAGGCCGCCTGCATCTCCTCGTGCCAGATGTGCCGTCGCAGCGGCGTCCAGTCCCTCCCGCCCCACTCGACCGGCCAGTTGGGCACCGCGATCCCGGCCGCGTCGAGCGTCCGCATCGACTCGACCATCTGCTCCTTGGTCAACTCCTCGCGCGCCGCCACCGTCTCCCGAATGTGCCCCGGCACCCGCGTGGTGAAGAACCGCCGCAACCCGTCACGGAAGGCCGCGTCCTCGGGCGACAACCTCAGCTTCATACGGCTCCTCGAGGAATCACTTAACATCCCTAAGTAATATCCTCACCGTGGCACGCCACCCGAACCCCCGTCAAGAAGCGCGAACGCCCCGGTGCCCGGCCCAGCCGCCGAGGACCGGGACTCCGCGACGGTCAGGTGCGCCGGGACGGGCCGGTCAGGGCGGTCAGGGCCGCGCGGGCCTTGGGGGCGGCCAGGGGGCTGAAGTGGGGGTTGACGGACAGGGCTGTCGCGAGGTCGGTGCGGGCCGCCGCCGTGTCGCCGAGGGACCGTTCGATCATGCCGCGGTGGTAGCGGAACAGGGCGTTGCGGGTCCCTTGGGCGAGCGCCAGGTCGCTCTCGGCGAGGGCTTCGCGGTCGCGGCCGTTGGCGTGCAGGACCCAGGCCAGGGCGTCGTGGGTGTCCATGAAGGGGCGGGACTCGATGCCCCGGCGGGCGATGGCGAGGGCCTGCGCGGCGTCGCCGTGGTCGGCCTCGAAGAGGGCCGCGTCGGAGTCGAGGGCGACGCCGTTGGCGGTGAAGAGCTTCTGCTCGGCGCGGAAGAGCTGGTACTGCTCGTCGGCCTGCGCGGTGCGGCCGAGGGACTGGTACAGCTCGCCGAGCTGGAGCACGTACTCGGGCTGCGGGACCCGCTGGACGGCCCGGTTGAGGTCGGCGAGGGCGGCGTCGGTCCTGCCGAGCGCGGCCTCGGCCCTGGCCTTGGCCTGGAACAGCGAGGTGTACGTCGGCGCGACGCGCAGACCGGCGGCGGCCTCGGTCAGCTCGGTGGCCGGATCGCCGTTGTTGAAGGCGAGTTCGCCGAGGTAGTAGTGGGCGAACGCCTGGTCGGCCGGGCCCGCGGAGTCCTGGAGGGCGCGGCGCATGTCGGTTCTGGCCGTGTCGATGTCGCCGCGCAGTTCGGCGACGTACGACGCGCGCGCCAGCGAGGGCGCGCCGGGCCTGAGGTCGACCATGCGCTGTACGGCGTCGGCGGCCTCGTCGTAACGGCCGAGCTGGGTGAGGGCGTCGGCCAGGGTGCCGTACAGGGACGAGTTGTACGGGTTGACGGCCACCGCCTTGCGCGACCAGGTGAGCGCCTGGCGGAAATCGTGCCGCCCGGCTTCCAGGGCGGCCATGCCGCCCATCGCGGTGAAGTTGTCCGTGGCGTCCACCGACAGCGAGCGCTTCAGGACGGCTTCCGCCTTGGGGTAGTACGTCGGGTCGGCGGTGTTCTTGGCCTGCTGGACGTAGTCGAGGCCGAGGGTGCCGAGCGCGACGGCGTCGCGCGGGCTCTGCCGCAGGTGGGCCTGGATGCCGTTGATGTCCTGGGCGAGCGGGTCCGCGCCGGCCGCCGGGGCCCCGGCTTCGCCCGTGGGACCCGCGGCGCGGTCGGCGCCCGTCACCGGCCAGGGGGCGAGGCCGAGGCCGCCGGCGAGGAAGAGGCCCACGCCGAGGACGGTGGTGACGGCGGCGGACAGCAGATGACGCCGGGGGCTCCGGCGGACGGACGTAGTCAATTCCCGCTCCGTTGGGGGGTCGTGGGGGTGGCGTGGGGGGACGGGCGCGGCGGCTTCGGGTCGGCGGGCGTGGCGTAGACGACGACGTTGTCGAGATAGCCGCCGCCCTCGGGTCCCGCGTACGCGCCGCCGCAGGTGATCAGCCGCAGCGTGGGCGGACCGGCGGTCGCGTAGACCTGGTCGTCGGGGAACGCGTCCTTCTCGTACTGCCGCAGCGCCCGCACGGTGAAGTCCAGGTGGCTGTGGTCGGCGCGGTCGACGGTGATCCGGTCGCCGGGGCGCAGCGTGGACAGTCCGTAGAAGGCGGCCGGGCCGGTGAGGGAGTCGACGTGGCCGACGACGATGGCGGCGCCCGGGTCGCCGGGGCGCGGGCCGTCGCTCCACCAGCCGACCTGGCCGGGGTCCTCGGGCACGCCGAGGTGGCCGTCCTGCTGGACCTGGAGGCCGATCAGGGGGTGGTCGAGGCCGATGCCGGGGATACGGATCCGGACCGGCCGTGCGGCGGGCGCCGCGGGGGCGACGGGGGCGGCGTGGCCCCCGGCGGTCGCGGGGACCGGCAGCGTGCCGACGTCGACCTGCGTGGTCTTCGGCGGCCGGGCGGTGAGCAGCGCGCAGCCGCCGGCCGTCATCATGCCCAGACCGGCGAGGACGCCCAGCGCGGTGATCAGGCGCCAGGGCCGGGCGGGGCGGAATCTGAGGGCGCGCCGCAGCCGCCCGGCCTCCGGTGCGGAGGCCGGGCGGCCCGAGGTGGCGGGGGCGGTCACACCCGGTCGGCGCGCCTGCGGCGCAGCGCCAGGAGTCCGGCGGTGGCCAGCAGGGCGCCGCCGCCCAGGGCCGTCACCGAAACGGCGGGGAAGCCGCCGTGGAACGCGGTGCCGCCGAAGCCGGCGCCCACGCCGCCGTCGGGGTGCAGCGAGTCGGCCTGGTTGACCGCGGCGGTGTTGGGCAGCGCCACGTACGGGAAGGTCGAACCGGGCTGGCGGTAGGGGGTGTCGACGGCGTCGCCCGCGGCCAGCGCGGGCACGATCTTTCCGGTCTCCGCCGCGCCTTCCAGCGCCTGGAGCTCGATGTCGACGACGTCGTCGTTGAGCCGCCGGCCGTTGGGGAAGCCGGCCAGGTCCTGGCCGAGGACGCCGAGCCGGTTGGGGTTGGCGGAGGGCGCGACGGCCATGTTCAGCCGCAGTTCCTCGGACGGTGTGAACTTCGCCTTGTCCACGTCGGCGTTGAGCAACTGCGAGTTGAGGTCGGCCTGGACCGGTCCGCACGCCTTGCAGATTCCGGACAGGAAGATCTCGGCGAGGTCCTTGCGCGGGGTGGCGGGCGCCGGGACGCCGTAGATGCTCTGGATGAGCTTGGGCACGATCGGGTCCAGGACCTTGTCGACGACCGGCTGCACGGTGTGGTCCTGGTCCGGGTTGAGGGTGTTGAAGGCGTCCTTGTACTTCAGCGGGACGACGACCTCGTTGACCAGCGGGTTGCCGAGGCGCGAGACCTGGTGCCAGCCCGACTCGGCGCCCTTGTCGGGCATCGGCGGGCCGCCCTTGCCCTCGTCCTGCGAGTCCCCGGCGCCCGCGGTTTCCCCGGCTCCCCCGGCACCCTCCGCGCCGTGGGACGCCATGCCCTCGTCGCCCTTGCCGGACGGCGCGGCGACCGCCGCGCCCTGCCGGTCGGTGGTGGACCAGACGCCGATGACGGGGTTGCGGGTGGCGTCCCCCTTCAGTGCCAGCGCGGACTTGGGCACCTGGAGGGCGATGGTGTTGACGTTGTAACCGGCGAGCGTGTTGTGGCCGGTCTCCTTGAGGTTGCCGCCGTAGAGCAGGTCGAAGACCCGCAGGTCGAGGAAGAACGGGTCGGACGCCTGCCCGGCGTAGGTCTGGCCGCCGTCGGGGAGGGCGACGGTGGCCTCCTTGCGCAGTGAGGCGTAGTCCGGCATCGACGCCTTGCCGACGTTGGAGGGGGCCGCGGGCGCGTCCTTGAGGAGCGTCTTGGTGTCGCCCTCCGCGTCGGTCACCGTCAGCGTGTACGTCTGACGGAAGTTCAAGGTGGTGTCGTCCAGCGACTTCACGACCCCGGTGTTGTACAGGAACTGGTTGGCTTCGTCCCGGTAGTGGTCGGTGAAGGACCAGGTGTACGTGGTGTCGGCCTTGCCGTCGCCGTCCGCGTCGATCTTGATGTTGTAGTGGGCGTCGTTGGCGAACGGGTAGAAGTTCGGGCCGCCGTTGGGCTCCTCGAACGGGATCCAGTTCGCCACCAGGGTCACGGTGTCGGGGTTGTCCGGGCTGGTGAAGGCGTAGACGTCGGTGTTGTCCGCCTTGGGGTCCCCGGCGATCAGCGGCGCCTCGCGGTGGCTGGAGGCGGAGCTGACACCGGGCGTCAGACCGGTCAGGACGACGGAGGACACCAGGGCCAGCAGGCCGGCGGTGGCGAGTGAGCGTTCGGCGGCGCGGGCCGCCGTGCGGCGGGGCGGGTGGGAAGACTGCATGGACCATCCGTTTCCAGGCGGGGCCGCCGCCCCCCGGCTGGGGGCGGGACGGCGCAGAGCGGGGACGGCTCAGCCCTGAACGGAACCTCGATGACCGCGCCGTACGGTGACGGCGACGGCACCGAGCAAGTCCGATATGAGGCTTAAGCTACGCATAAAGCACCATGCGCCGAGGGGGCCTGCAACGCGCCAGGTCCGAAATGCGGCAGAAGGGTTCTCGCTGTGGGCCACCACGGTCAACAAACCTGGATCCGCCGGTACTCGGGCCAGGGGCGGCGGTGGTGACGGGGCGACAGCGGGCTCAGGAGCCGGGGCTGCCTCCCTCCGCGCCCGGCCCTGTGCGCCACCCCGGTGGCAGCGGTGAGCCGCCCGAGTGAGTACGCGCCCGTGACAGGTGCGGGGTCGGCCCATCGGGTACGCGCGCGGCCCCGCCCGCGCCGCCGGGACCGGGATTCGGCCTCCCCACAGGCCCGCGCCGGGCCTCTGCTTGCCCCGTTGGGGGATGCCCTGGTAGGACTGTGACGCGCCGTCACCGTCACATGTTCGATAACGCGGGGGTTCATGTGGTCGCCACGGCCTTCACGTCGTCGCCGCGACGACGCCCGGGAGTCCCGGGACCGGCCCGACGGCGGCTCCCCACAGTGGTACGGCAGGCCACGCAGCACGGGCTGGTGCTGGCCGCCGTCGCCGTGACCGTCCTGCTGTGCGCGACGGCGCTCGCCGCACTGGCGACGCTGGCCGGGAGTTCGGTACAGGCGGGCGCCGTACGGCGGTTGGCCGCCGACCTCGACGCGCAGGTGACCGTCAACGCGCCCTTCCGCGCCGGAGGCATGGCCGTCGCCGACCGGGATGTACGGGCCGCCGCCGACCGGACGTTCGCCGGGGTGCCGCAGCACACCTATGTGGGGCTGCTGGGTTCTTCACCGGTCTCGGTGACGGGGATCGACGGGGTCACGGGCCCGCCGCGCGGCCCCGGGGGAACCGGATTGCACCCGGTCGCCGTCCAGGACGCGGGCAGATTCGGGCAGTTGGTCGCCGGACGGTGGCCGGCCGGCACAGCGGACGCGACGGCGAGCGCCTTCACCTCGCTGCCCGACGTACCGATCGCCGCCGGGTCCACCGCCCCGGTCGACGCGGCGCTGCCGGACGCGCTGGCCAGGCGGCTGGGAGTGACCGCCGGTTCCCGCCTCCAGGTGCGCGACGGCTTCAGGCACTCCATGACGCTGCGGATCACCGGCGTCTTCCGGCCGACCGGCCCCGTCGGATTCTGGCCCGCGATGGCCGGCGACGTGACGGCGGACGAGACCGCCAGCCAGGACCTGCTCGTGGTCTCGCCGTCGGCTCTCAACGGAAGCGTCGTCCTGAACAGCCATCTGACGGCCCACTGGAGTATGCAGCCGGACTTCGCCCGGATCGACGCCGACAGCCTCCCCGGACTGCACGACCGGATGCGCGCCTTCTCCGGCAGCGCGAGCCGCGTGTCGGTGTTCGGCGGACGGCAGCCCGCTCTGGACGACCTGACGGTGGCCTCGGGGCTGCCGGGCGCGATCGACGGCCTGGCGGTGCCGATGGTGGCGGCCCGGTCCTCGCTGTACCTGCCGAGCGTGCTGCTGGCGGTCCTCGCCCTGGCCACCCTGGTACTGGCCGCCCGCCAGCTCACCGAGCACCGGCGCGACGAACTGGCACTCCAGCAGGCCAGGGGCGCGGGCACCCCGCGACTGCTGCGCGCGGCGGCGGCCGAGTGGGCGGTCACCGGCGTTCCGGCCGCGGCCGTCGCGCCGTTTCTGGCCGGGCTGCTGCGCCCGGGCAGCCGGGGAACCGCCGCGTGGGCGGCGGTGGGCCTGACCCTGCTGGTGCACGCGGCGGCGGTGCTGCTGCCCGTCCTGCGCTCGACGCGGTCCCGGCCGGCCCGCGGTGTACGCGCCGCCGCCCAGCGGCTGGGCGCCGACCTGGCGCTGCTGGCCGTCGCGGCCCTGGGCTATCTGGAGCTACGGCGGCACCATTCGCTGATCGCCGACGTCGGCACGGGCGGCGCGGGCGCGGACCCGGTGCTGGTCCTGGTGCCCGCCCTGGTGGCCGGGGCCGCCGCCCTCCTGCTGCTGCGCCTGCTGCCGCTGACCTCCCTGCTCCTGGACGCGTTCGGCCGTCGCAGCCGGGGCCTGGCCCTCGCGCTGGCGGGCTGGCAGTTGAGCCGCCGGGCCGCGCGCAACGCGGGACCGGTCGTCCTGATGTGCCTGGCCGTGTCCGTGAGCGCCTTCGCGACCACCGCGCTGGCCTGCCTGGGCGGACTGGCGTCCGAGCAGGCCGCGTTCACCGTCGGCGCGGACGTACGCGTCCAGCCGTCGGCGGACGGCGGCTACCCCTCGTCCGTACTGGGCGCCGCCTATCGCGCGCTGCCCGCGGTGACCGCCGTGACCCCGGTGACGCAGTCGACGGTGAACCTGCCGGGCGACGCCACCGAGGGCCTGGTCGGCACGGTCGGCGGGCCCGCTCCCCCCACCCCGTCACCGGTCGTCTTCGGGGTGCCGCTCCCCGGCCGTCCGACCGCGCTGCTGCTGGACGAGCGGCTGCGCAGCGACGGCAGCCGCGCGGCGCCGAATCTGGAGTTGACCGTGCAGGACGCGTCCGGCCTCGTCAGTACGCTGGCGACCCGCCTGCCCGCCGCCGACGGCGCCCGGCACACCGTCGTGGTCCCCCTCGACGTGGCGCTGAGCGACGGCCACCCGCGGGCGTATCCGCTGACGGTGACCGCCGTGAACGTCCTGCCGCAGCCGAACGCGCGGCCCGCGCGGCTCGACCTGGAGCTGATCCGGGTCGGCGCGCGGGACAGCGCGGACACGTGGGTCACCGGCCTTCCCGGCGGCCAGGTCTGGGCCGACGGTACGACCCACGCCTCCGACGCCACCGCCGGGGCCTGCGAAGGCAAACCGGCGGGCGACTACAGTCCGGGCACTCCCGGGGTGTGCGCGATCGCCCCCGGCCGCTCCGAGGTGCTCAGGACCACCGTCAGCACCGGCGTCAGGGCCTCGACCGCGACCGGAGACGCCTTCGGCGGCCTGGCCGACAGCGACTACGAGACCCGGCCCGGCAGCCAGGTGCGCCTCGTGGCGGGCCCGGCCGGCCGTCCTGCGCCGCTCCCGGTACGCGCCGACGCCGCGGCCCTGCGCGACACGCGCCTGAGCGTGGGCAGCACCACCACACTGGATCTGGGCGGCGGCCGGATCACCGCGACGATCGTGGGCCTGGTCGACTCGCTGCCGGGACTGGGCCGCGGGCAGGGGCATCTGATCGCCGATCAGCGCCAGCTCGCCGCCGCGATGACCGTGGCCGGAGTCGACCAGGAAGATCCCGCGTTCTGGTGGATCAGCAGCACCGACAGCGCGCGTACGGCCGCTGCCGCCGAGGCGCGGGCCGCGCTGGGCCGGGTCACGACAGCGGAACGGACCGCGGCGGCGCTGCGCGACGACCCGTTCCGCGCCGGGCTGCGCCGGGTGCTCGAACTCGTCCGCTACCTGGCCCCCGCTTTCGCGGTCATCGCCTTCACCGTGCACGCGGTGGTCTCCACCCGGCAGCGCCGCAAGGAATTCGCGCTGCTGCGGGCGATCGGCGTCCGGTCCACGGGCCTGTACGCGCTGTTGGGCGCCGAGCAGCTGAGTCTGGCGCTGTTCGCGGTGGTGCCGGGCGCGCTGATGGGCATGGCCCTGGCCTCGGCGGTGCTGCCGCTGGTCACCGTGGACGACAGCGGCCACGCCCCGTATCCCCCGCTGCCGAACGTCACTCCGTGGGGCACCGTGACGCTGACGGCGGTGGCGACCGCCGTGGCCATCAGCGCGATCGTGCTGGCGCTCGCCCGGCTGCTGGCCCGGGTGGACCTCGTACGCGTGCTGCGAGCGGGTGAGGACCGATGAGCCGGACCGGACGCGACCGCGCGGGGCGGCGGACACCAGCCGAGGGAACGGGCGCGGGGGACAACGGACTTGGGGCAACGGACGGGGCGGCGCCGAGACCCGAGCGAACGGGCATGACCGGAAAGGGACTTGGGCCAACGGGTACGACAGAGACGGGATCGGCGGGAGCGGACACGGCGGTGAGGCGGCCGGGCGGTACGGGCGCCTCGGTGACACTGCGCCTGATACGCCAGGAGACCCGCGGCGACCTCCCGCTGCTGGTCTGCCTGACGGTCATGGTGATCGTGGTGACGGCGTTGTGCGCCTGGGCCCCGGCCGTCGTGGGCCGCCAGGAGGACCGGGCGCTGCGGCAGCGCGTCGCGGCGGCGCAGGCCGAGGCGCCGCTGATCAGCGTCAGCGCCACTCCGGAGGTCTTCGACACCGACCCGCCCGCGGTGGACATGGCCACCCTGCTGGGCGCGGGAAGCACCTTCACCGAGCAGCTCAGCGGCACCGGCGCGCGCCGCCTGACCTCCGTCGGCGGCGGTTACGACTACAACCCGGCGTCCCTGGTCGCACCGCCGCCTCCCGGCCCCGCGAACACCGCCACCAAGCTGGCCCTCAGCTACCTGCCGTCCGCGCGGGCCCATCTGCGCTACGTCAGTGGCCGCGCCCCGGCCGACCGCACACCGCTGGGCACCGCGCCCCAGATCGGGTTGTCGCAGGCCACGGCGCGGGCCCTGGGCGTCACGACCGGGAGCCGACTGACGCTGGAATTCGCCAGGACGCCCGCGGTGGGGAACGCGCCGCCCCAGGTCGACCTGCTGGTCAGCGGGGTCTACCGCACCACGGCCGCGGCCGACGGCTTCTGGGCCGGGCGGGCGTCGTTGGACCAGCCGACGCGCTACCCGGCGGAGCGCTCCGCCGGCACGGTGCTCGCCGTCAGCGGCCTCGTCGGCCTCGACGCCGCCGACCTGCTCGCAGGGGCCGGGGTCGTCGGGCCCCGGGTGACCTGGCAGTTGCGGGCCGACCTGTCGGGAGCGGCGCTCGACCAGGCCCGCGCGCTGGCCGGGCCGCTGTCCCACTACGGCGCGGACCTGAGTGCCGCCCTGTGCCAGGGAACCGACTGGATCTCCGGCGACATCAGCTGCCACGTACGCGGTCAGGCCACCGGGTCCCTGCTGGTGACCGACTTCCTGACGCCGCTGCTCGCCGAGTTCACCGCTCAGGACCATCAGGCCAGGGCGCTGGCGATGTACGCCGTCGACGCGCTGGCCGCGGTCGCGCTGGCCACCGTGGCCGTCGCCGTACGGCTGTTGCTGCGCCGACGGCGGGCGCACCTGCGGTTGCAGCGCGCGCGGGGCGCGTCCACCGCGCGGCTGGTGCTGCTGCGCTGCGCCGTGGCCTGGCCGGTGGTGCTGATCGGCGCTGCGCTCGGCTGGGCGGCCGGTCGGGCCCTGGCTCCCGGCGGCACGTCCGGATCGCCGCAGCCGGTGCCCGCCGCGCTCGCCGCCGCGGTCGTGATGGTGACGGTGCCGCTGATGACGTGGCTCGCGGTCCGCGAGCCGCGCAGGCCCGGCCGACCGCGGCGCTCGCGCCGCCGCGCTGTCACCGGCCGCCGCGTGGTCCTGGAGCTGACGGTGCTGCTCGCGACGGCGGCGGGCGTGGCCGCGCTGCGTTCGCAGGGGCCCGACGGGATTCTGGGCGCGGTGCCGGTGCTGGTGGCGCTGGCCGTCGTGCTGCTCCTGCTGCGGATCTCCCCGCTCGCGCTGCGCGTGGTGCTGCGGCGGACCCGGCGCGCCCGGGGAGCGGTGGGCTTCATCGGGGCGGCACGGGCCGCCCACGACGCCCCGGCGACCGGGCTGGCGCTGTTCGTCCTGGTCCTGACCTTGGGGACGGCCGTGTTCGGCGGACTCGTACAGCGCACGATCGGCGACGGCCTGGCCGCGGGCGCGGACTGGACCACCGGCGCGGACGCGAGCGCGATCGTGGCCGGGACCGCGAACGGGGCCACGACCGGGACCGCCGCGCCGGGGACCGGCGCAGGCAAGGGCATACGGACCGTCGTCCAGCATCTGCACACCCTCGACCTGGTGGGACAGGTCGACGGCGCGCTGATCACGCAGGTCGCCGTGATCACCGTGGACCCCCGGCAACTGGCCGCCGTCGCACCGAAGTCGCCGCTGGCCACCGCCCTGCTGTCCGGGCTGGCCACCCCGGCGGGAACCCGGATCGACGCGCGCGTCCCGCTGCCGTCCTTCCTCTCGCCCGACCTGCGGGCGCGCGAGCGCACCGGTGGCTTCACCTCCAGCGTCTCGATCCTCGGGCGGCGCCCGGTGGACCTGGTTCTCACGCCGGTCGGCACCCTCACCGGCGCGGACCTGCACGACCCTCTCCTCGGGCCGGTCACGGCGCGGATTCCCGCCGGGACGCCGCTGCTGATCACCACGGCGGGCGCCGAGCACCTGATGCCCGAGCAGTCCTCGGGGAGCACCGTCATGCTGCTCAAGGGCGGCGCTCCCGGCGGGACCGCCCCCGCCACGCCCGCCGCGCTGCGGTCGGCGGCGGCCCAGACGCTCGGGCCGCTGGCCCGGATCCGCGTCCGCTCCGAAACGCTGAGCGCCCTGCGCGCGGACGGGCTGACGCGGGGACTCGACACGGCCTACGCCGTCACGTCGATCCTGGCCGCGCTGGCCGGCCTGCTCACGCTCGCCCTGGAACTGACCCTCACCGCGCACGAGCGCGGTCGCACCGCCTCGTTCCTGCGCACGCTCGGGCTCGGCGGCAAGGAGGCCGGGGCGCTGCACTTCCTGCAACTGCTGCCGCTGGCGGTCGCCTCCGCGGTGGGCGGCACGCTGCTCGGGCTGCTCGAACCGCGGCTCATGGCACCGGCGTTGGACCTGCGGCAGTTCACCGGCGGCCCGGCCCAACCGGCCCTGCGCACCGACTACTCGCTGACGCTCGCCCTCGTCGTCGCCGTGACCGCGCTGATCCTGGTCGCCGCCGCGGCCGAGACCGTCCTCGCGCGTCGGCGGCGGCTGGGGGCCGTGCTGCGGCTCACGTGAACGGCCGCGGCTCAGGGTGCGGCCGTCGAGCGCAGGGCTTACGGGGCGCTCTCGGTGGACTCCGTGTCGCCCTCCGTGTCTCCTGCGCCCGCGGCGCTCTCCGCCGCGGACTTCGCCCGCCGCGCGGCCTCGTCCGGCCATACGCCGATGTGGTCGGTCTCCAGGGCCAGCCGCACCCGTTTGCGCATGTGCAGGCGCTCGGTGAACTGGCCGGGCAGTTGCAGCCGCCCGCTGGCGTCCAGTACCGCGAACTCCTCGGCGGTGAGCACCTCGACGCCGTCCTCGCCGGTGGTGACCCGGCGCAGCACCTCGGTCGAGGTGCGGCCGTTGCGGATCCGCACCGTGCGCTGGACCTGCTCGGACACCAGGGCGTCGTGGGTCACCACGATCACGGTGACGCCCAGGTCCTCGTTGGCCCGGCGCAGCGCCGCGAACACCTCGTCGCTGGTGGCGGTGTCGAGTTCGCCGGTGGGTTCGTCGGCGAACAGCACCTGCGGCTCGTTGGCGTTGGCCACGGCGATTGCGACCCGCTGCTGCTCGCCGCCGGAGAGCGTGTCGGGCGTACGGTCCCGGCAGTGTCCGACGGACAGCAGGTCGAGCAATTCCTCGGCCCGCGCCCGGCGTTGGGAGCGTTTGATCCCGGTGTACGTCATCGGAAGCATCACGTTCTCGGCCGCCGAGAGGTAGGGCAGCAGATTGCGCGAGGTCTGCTGCCAGACGAAGCCCACGGTGCCCCGCCGGTAGGTGAGCCGCTCGCGGCGCTTCATCGTCAGCAGGTCGTGTCCGGCGACCGTGGCGGCGCCCGCGGTGGGCACGTCCTGGCCGGAGAGTATGCCCAGCAGGGTGGATTTCCCGGAGCCGGACGCCCCGACCACCGCGATCATCTCGCCCTGGGCCACGGCGAGATCGAGGCCCTGGAGCGCCTGCACCTCGACGCCCTCGGTCTGGTAGATCCGCACCAGGTTCTCGCAGACGACCAGCCCCTCCTCCCGCCGTGGCGCCGCGACGGCCCGCCGCCGCAGCTCGTCCAAGTCCGTTGCCCCGGTGGGCTGTTGGTGAACTGCCACGCGGTCCCCCGATAAGGTGAAGTCTGCGAATCCCACTGTCGGACAGCCGCCAGGGTAATGCGCGAACCCGCCCGGGAGCCGCCATCCGCAGGACCGGACCTCGATCAGGGCTCAGCGTCGCCGAGGTCGTCGCGTCCGCTTCGGCCCGCGTCACATCCGCCACGATCCGCATGCCGTCGATCGGACAGCGTGCCGTCAGACCGCGCGGGCGTCCCGCAAGAGTTCCCGGACTCCGCGAACAGGGCGGTAGCCGAAGGCGTTCGTTGCCGCGGTGGAGTCGTACACGCGGTCCAGACGATCCGGCACCGGCCACCCCCGGTCGCGGAACGCCTCGACCACGTCAGGAGCCCGACCGGCGAGGACCGCGCCCGCGTCGCGGTGGAGAGCGACGCAGTCCTCACGCTGGAACACGTGCGGGCCGGAGACATTGAACGTGCCGGTCACCTCAGGGCGCGTCACGGCCAGGACCCCCGCCGCCGCCGCGACGTCGGCGACGTCGACCGCCCGGTGGAGCAGATGGCGCGCGAGTACGGGCAGCGGCTCCGGAAAGCACCGCGCGATGCGCAGCGTGACCGCGGAGACGCCGCAGGCGGCGACCAGCCGTTCCGCGGCCAGTTTGGTCTCGTCGTAGATGTCCCGGGGAAGCGGCGTGAGGTGCTCGTCCACCCAGACGGCGCGGTCGGCGGGCACCAGGGCGTGGCCGTAGACGCTGGTACTGCTGATGTAGAGAACGCGCCGGACACCGAGGCGCGCGGCGTCGTCGAGGAGTTCCGCGGTCATGCCGACGTTCACGGCGCGGAACTCCTCATCGGCCACGCGCCCGACGTGCGGGGCGTGCAGCGCGGCGGCGTGGACCAGGACGTCGGCCGACCGCAGCGCCGCCCGCCGCTCGCGCGGGTCCCGCAGGTCGGCGACGACGCTCGTCCAGCGGCCGGCCACTCTGTCCACGCCGCGGACCTCCCGGCCCGCCGCGTCGAAGGCCGCGGCCAGGGCCGATCCGACCCGGCCCGAGCTTCCCGTGACGACAACCGCCCCGCCAGGGTCCCGCATCCTCCGCTCGGCGCTCACACCCCGATTCTGCCAGCCCCGCGCGGAATCGGTCCGAAGCACCCTACCCGCCGTGCGATGCCCCGCCCGCCTCGACGGGAGACGCCGTCACCCGGCGGCAACGGGGCTGGTCGGCTTGGGCGTTCGGACCGCGAAGGCGAGGAGCGTGGGGCCGGACGGGCCCTAGGCCACGCCCGCGAAGCGGGCGGTCAGCCAGACGGGGTCGACGATGGCCGAGCCGACCACGACGGCGTGCGCGCCCGCGGCCAGGGCCGCGCGTACGTCGTCCGGCGTGGAGTAGCCGCGCTCGGCGACGACCGGCACCCCGGCGCCTGCGACGAGGGTGGCCACAAGTCCCAGGTCGGGCAGGGGCCCGGAGTTCGCCTTGGCGGGGTAGCCCATCGTGGACGAACTGACGATCGCGGCGCCCGCCTCCACGGCGGTGCGTGCGTCGTCGATCCCCGGCACGCCCGC
Organism: Streptomyces sp. NPDC093221; assembly: GCF_044753885.1. Taxonomy (NCBI): domain Bacteria; kingdom Bacillati; phylum Actinomycetota; class Actinomycetes; order Kitasatosporales; family Streptomycetaceae; genus Streptomyces; species Streptomyces sp. NPDC093221. The sequence continues at coordinate 571,074 of NZ_JBIVOA010000003.1, forward strand.
CTTGACCGGCTTGCCCAGCGCGACGAAGGACGCGACGAGTTCGGCCAGGTCCTGGCCGTCGTGTCGGCGCGCCGCCGCGTCCGCTTCCAGTTCCACGACATCGGCCCCGGCGTCCACCAGGGCGGCGGCGTGGTCGAGCGTCGGCGTGATGCGGACGACCCCGCCGTGCGAGCCGTCGATGCTCACGGCGAGCACGGGGAAGCCGGGGAGCGCGCGCTTCACCGCGCGTACGGCGTCCGGGCCGTCCATTTTCACGGCGACGGCGCCACCGGCCTGAGCGGCGGCGGCGAGCCGGACGACATCGTCGATGTTCTGCCAGGGCGACTGGGGCGACGGGGTGAGCGAGACGATCAGGCCGCGAGGAAGGATGTTCACGCCGCGAACTCCTCTCCGGCGACCAGGACGCGCTCGACGGCGACGTCCTCGTCGGTGACGATCAGGTCGGCCGGGCCGCCGAGGGTGAGTTCCCCCGCGCCGGTGAGCCCGTAGAAGCGGGCGGGCGCGCGGCTGGCCAGGTTCACCGCCCGGTCGACCGGCCAGTCGTGCTCGACCAGCTTGCGTACCTGCTGGAGCAGCGTCACCGTACTGCCGGCGAGGGTGCCGTCGGGCAGGCGCGGCACCCCGTCGGTGACCTCGACGGTGAAACCGCCCACGGTGAAGACACCGTCACCGGCCCCCGCGGGCGACGCGGCGTCGGTGACGAGCATGATGCGGTGCTCGGCGGCCTTGAGCGCGAACAGTGAGGTCTCCCGCGCCAGATGGATGTCGTCGGCGATGAGCTGGATGGCGACCTCCTCCCGGTTGAGCGTGGCGCCCGCGATGCCGGGCGCGCGGTGGCTGAACGCGATCATCCCGTTGAACAGGTGCGTGACCGCGCGGGCTCCCGCGTCGAAACCGGCGTACGCGGTCGCCGCGTCGGCGCCCGAGTGCCCGGCCTGCACGATGACCCCCTGGCCCGCGGCCCAGGCGATCAGCTCCGGCGCGCCCGGCAGTTCGGGGGCGACGGTGATCGTACGCAACGGCCCGGCGTCGAGGAAGCGTCGCACGATGCCGATGTCGGGGTCGCGGAGGTACTCGGGCCGGTGCACGCCCCGGTGGTGCGGCGACAGGAACGGGCCCTCGGCGTGCACGCCGACGACCTTCGCGCCGGGAGGCGAGGACGCCTGGAGCTTGTCCAGCACACCGAGCTGCCGGACCACGTTCTCCTCGGAGTCGGTGATGACGGTGGGCTGTACGTGGAAGACGCCGTCGCGGGTGAGGGCGGCGAGCGCCCGCTCGAACTCCTCGGCCGTGGCCGCGTTGAAGTCGACCCCGCCGTAACCGTTGACCTGGAGGTCGACCAGGCCGGGCAGGACGTACCCCGTGCCGGTCGAGGGCAGGCCGGTGCGTACCAGCCGTCCGCCGTCGACCTCGACGTCGCCCTTCACCCAGGCGCCGGCGACGACGGCGCCGCGTGCGGAAATTCTCATGGATACAACCTCGCTATATGGGGGGCTGGGCCGCGGCCGGTCGGCTCTGCGGCGGATTGATGGCGGTGCGCGCGGCCGGCCTGGCCCTGGAGGGCGGCGCGGAAGCGATAACGGTCACCGCGGTAGACGCTGCGGCACCACTGCACGACCCGGCGGTTCTCGTCGAACGTGGTCTGGACGATCCCCAGGACGGGGTCGCCCGGAGCAAGGCCGAGGTTCTCGGCGATGTCGGCGGTGGCCCCGCGCGCCTCGATGACGCAGTCGGCTCTGACCGCGTGCAGGCCGTACTCGTCGGAGAGCGTGGAGTACAGGGAAGCGGTGGTGAAATCGTGGTCGCCGAGGCCCGGCGCCAACTGCTCAGGGATGAGCGAGAAGTCGATCAGGGTCGGGATGCCGTCGAGATACCGCAGCCGGACCAGGTCGACGATGGGTGCGCCCGGGGCGACACCCAGCAGGTCCGCCTCGTCGAGCGAGCTGGCGCGGGTCAGGCACTTCAGCACTTTCGAGCTGGAGGTCAGGCCGTTCGCCTCCGCGAGGTCGGAGAAGCTCACCAGCCCGGTGGCGCCCTCCTCGATCGACTCCGCCTCGTCCTGGTCCGCGGGCCGGGCCGGGGCCGGCGCGGGCGTCTGCCCGCGCACCCACCGGGCGCCCATGACGACGGTGACCAGGCCGGCCGCCTCCAGATCCTTCAGTGCCTGACGGACGGTGACCCGGCTGACGTCGAACTGCTCAGCGAGAACCCGCTCGGAAGGCAGTCTCGAACCGGGCTCGATCACACCCGATTCGATGCGTTCCCTGAGGTGCTGCGCCACCTTGCGGTGCAGTGCTGGCGAAGTAGACATGACCCCGATTGTGTCTCGTGGAGTTGGTGGGAATGAACGTAATCAGCAGCCCGTGTCGCACGGTGCGAGGGCGGCCGTACCGCCCTCGTACGGCCGCCCGGCCGGGCTATTCGCCGTCGTCGAGTTTGGTTCCGGTGTCGAGGAAGAGGAACTCGTCCGGATCGATCCCCCGCGCCCGCGCCGAGCGCAGCGCCACCTGTTGCAGCAGCGCCGCCACGAACACCGGTATCTCCAGGGGGTTGTGCGCCTCGACCGGCACGACCAGGGTCCGCTCGCCGTGGACGACGGGAGCGCCCGTCCGCAGTTCGACGATCTGACGGCCGAGCGAGCCGAGGGCGCGCAGGATCTGCCCGTCGTCGGGACCGTCGAGAACGATGTGCAGCGTCGAGGGGTGGGTGGACTCCATCAGCCCGTGCAGGTACTGCCGCGTCTCGAACGACGCCGCGGGGACCCGCGTCACCTCGCGCAGCAGCAGCGCGCCGCTCTCGGCGACCCCGTACTGGTCCGCGGGCGCCACCAGGTCGATGATCGACGCGGCCGACAGCCGGTCCGCGATCTCCTCGGCCTGCGCGGAGGTCGCGTCGAGGAACCCGGCGAGCCGCTCCCCCAGGCTGAGCCACGTCGGCGACGGTTCGCCGTCGGTCCAGGTCTCGGCGAGCATGGAGACGGCCATCGCCGAGGCGGTGAACCCGATCGTCGAGGCGAGGCTGTCGGGCAGGTCGCCGAGGGTCAGCACCGAGTCGGCGGCGGCCGCCATCGGCGAGTCGGTGACGTTGACGACCGCGAGCTTGCGGCCGGTGGCCGCGCGCATCACGTCGACCGTCTCGCGGCTGCGGCCCGACTGGGACAGCGCGACGAGCGTGGTGGTCTCGTCGAACGGCCCCGCCTGCGCCGCGTTGAGCCGGACGCTGGGGATGCCGCGCGCCGACAGGTGGGCGACCGGTGCGGCGAGCGCCGCGAGGCTCGCGCCGATGCCGATGAACGTGGCCTGGTCGGGGCGGCCGACCGCACCCGCCGCGGCGAGCGCCCGCTCGCGCAGCACCGGTGCGACCTCGGTGAGCCGGCTGGTCTGGCTCAGCACGCCCTCGTCGAAGGGGATGAACCCCTGGCGCAGAAACGCGTTGACACTCATCGGCCGCTGGCCGCCCTTCCTCGTCGTGCCAGGGAATCGATCACCACGGCGGCCACGAGTACGGCGCCGGTGATCACGTACTTGACGGCGGAGGTCTGGTTCAGCAGATCCATGCCGTTGGACACCGCTCCGATGACGAGCATGCCGAGCAGTGCGGAGTACGCGGTGCCGCGTCCGCCGAACAGGCTGGTGCCGCCGATGACCGCGGCGGCGATCGCGTTGAGCAGGATGTCGCTGCCGCCGCTGGCCTGGTTGACCGCGAACAGGCGGGAGGCCGCGAGCACACCGCCGAAGGCGGCGAGCGACGAGGCGATCGTGAAGGCGATGACCTTGACGGTGCCGACCTGGATGCCCGCCCGGCGGGCCGCCTCGGCGTTGCCGCCGACGGCGAACAGCTTGCGGCCGAAGGTCGTGCCGCGCAGCAGCAGGTCGACCAGGACCACGAGTCCGACGAAGATGATCAGCGACAGGGGTATGCCGTGCCACCGCGCGAAGACGGTCGTCGCCGCGACGATCAGGACCGTGATCACTCCGGCGCGCACCAGGCCCCCGGTGAGCGGCCGTACGGTCAGGCCGCGTTCGCGTCGCCGTCTGGCGGTGAGGACCGTCCCGCCGAAGGCCGCGCCCGCGTAGACAGCGGCGATCACGTATCCGATCCACGCGGGGAGCGTGGTGTTGGCGAGCGAGGCGATGGTGCCGTCGTAGGGGATGTTGATCGTGCCCTGGTTGCCCAGGACGAGGAGTTGGCCGCCCTGCCAGGCGAGCAGGCCGCCCAGGGTCAGCACGAACGACGGAACGCCGAGCTTGGTGAAGATGAAGCCGTGGAACAGGCCGATCGCGGCGCCGAACACGACGGCCAGGACGATCGCGAGGACCGGCGGCCAGCCCTGGTTGATGCTCAGCACCACCATGGAGGCGGAGGTGATCCCGCTCACCGATCCGGCGGACAGGTCGATCTCGCCGATGATCAGGACGAACACGATGCCGAGCGCGATGACGCCGGTCGAGGCGATCTGCAGGCTCAGGTTGGAGAGGTTCTGCGGCGAGAGGAACCGCTGGTTGGCGATCTGGAAGACCAGCGAGATGACGACGAGGCCGAGGATGACGGGCAGCGCCCCGAAGTCGCCGGTACGCAGGCGCTGGACGCGCTCGCGCACCCAGTTCTCCTGCGCCGGCGGTCCTGGCGGCAGCACGCTCTGCCCGGCGGGGGCGGTTGCGGTGTTGGTGGTCACGGTCATCCTTCCTGAGCCCGGTCGCGGCGCAGCGTCCGGCGCTTTTGGGCACTGCTGTCGGCGACGCCGGTGATGGCGGCGACGACCTGTTCTTCTGTGGTCCCCTCGACGGGGAACTCGGTGACGCTGCGCCCGAGCCGCAGGCAGACGATGCGGTCCGCCACGTCGAAGACGTCGGCCAGGTTGTGGCTCACCATGAGGACGGCGTGCCCTTCGCTCCGCAGCCGCTCGATGAGTTCGAGCACTTCGGCGGTCTGCTCGACGCCGAGCGCCGCGGTGGGCTCGTCCAGGATGACCAGCCGCGGATCGCCGAGCAGGGACCGCGCGATGGCCACCGACTGGCGCTGCCCGCCGGAGAGCGAGGAGACGGGCGCGCGCAGGTCCTTGATCTTGACCGAGAGCCGCTTGAGCAGCCCGACGGCGACCTCTTCCATGTCGAGCGCGCTCAGGAAGCCGCCGTGGTGCTTCTCGCGGCCGAGGAAGAGGTTGGCGACGATGTCGAGGTTGTCGCACAGCGCGAGGTCCTGGTACACCGTCGCGATGCCGAGGCGGGTGGAGTCCGTGGGCTTGCGCGGGGAGACCGGCTCGCCGTTCACCGCCATGGTGCCGCCGTCGCGGGGGTGCGTACCGGCGATCGTCTTGATCAGGGTGGACTTGCCCGCGCCGTTGTCGCCGACGAGCGCGACGACCTCTCCCGCGGCGACGGTCATGCTGACGTCGCTGAGCGCCTGAACGGCGCCGAAGCTCTTGCTGATGTGTTCGAGTTCCAGCACGGGCGGCGGGCGTTCTCCCGCCCGGTCGGCCGCCCTGTCAACGGTCGTTGTCATCGGCGGTCTCCTTTCATGCCGAGTCGGTCCGCCGCGGTGGCGACCGCGATCGGTTGGGCGAGGTGCCACGCGCCGGCGCCGACGAGACCGGCGTCGTCGCCGCACACGGCGGCGCGTACGTCGACGTCCCAGGAGACGTGCGAGCGCGCGGTGTCGCTGATGCGGCGGTCGAGCTCGTCGAGGAGCTGCGCGCCGGCCGCGCGGGCGAGGCCGCCGCCGACGACCAGTACGTCGGGTGAGACGACGTGGCACAGGAGGATCGCGGCGGCGGCCGCCGCGTCGGCGATGTCGGTGAGGGCGGCGGCGGCCAGGGCGCGGGGGTGGGGCGCGGTCGGTACGGGGTCGGCGCCGGGGGCGCCGTCGCTTGAGGCGAGGTCGGTCAGGGCGCGGTAGTCGACGTCCCTGCCCAGTTCACGCCCGGCCTCGCGTACGCGCTGTCCCGAGCCGAGGTCCTCGATCATGGGGCGCCCGGCGCCGAGCAGGTGCAGGAATCCGATCTGGAACCCCGACACGCGTCCGGACAGCACGCGGCCGTCGCTCACCACCGCCGCGCCGATCCCCGTCGAGAGGGTCAGATAGGCCGTTGTCCCCGCGGTGGACCCGGCGCCGAAGTACGCCTCGCCGATCGCGGCCAACTCGGCGTCACCGGCCAGCTCGACGGCGAGTCCGGTGGCCTCGGAGAGGTACGCGGCCGACAGGCGGCCGAGGTCGGTGGACGGCAGATTGCGCGCCACGTGCAGACGGCCCTCGACGTGGTCCACCCGTCCCGGCAGTCCGACGACCGCCGAGACGGCGTCCGTACCGGCCGCGATCCGCGTCATGAGATCGGCGACCTGCTCGTGCGCCGCGTCGTGCCGGACGGGCTCCTTGAGCCTGGCGGTCACGGTTCCGCCGCGGTCGACGAGCGCCGCGCGGGCGGTGGTGCCGCCCAGGTCGACTGCGACGACCTGGGCGGCATCGCCGGTGGAGAAGGAGGTCACTTGATGAGTCCCGCCTCGACGCACGCCTTCTTGTAGTTGGCCGTGCAGATCTGATCGACGGTCAGATAGCCGCTGTCGAGCAGGATTTCCTTCATGTTCTCCATCGTCACGGCGATGGATTCGAGCAGGTAGGCGGGCACCTTGCCCGCGCCGTCGTCGATGGTGCCGTTGAGCAGTTCGCCGGAGGGCTTCTGCCCGGTGGCGAGGGCGGCGGCGGCCTTGGCGCCGATCCGCGCCTCGGTCTCGACCGGCAGGTACGTGCTCTCGTACAGGTCGCCCGCGACCATGTTCTGGATGGCGTCGAGCTGCGTGTCGAGGCCCGTGACGGGCGGCATCGGCTTGATGCCCGCGCTCTTCAGCGCGGCGACGACACCGGTGGCCATGCCGTCGTTGCCCGCGTAGACACCGGCGATCTTGGACGCGCCGAGCTTGGTGATGGCCTGCTGCATCTGGTTCTGCGCGTTGGCCGCCGACCAGCCCTTGGTGTCGTACTCGGCGGCGACGGTGAAGCCGGACTTGTCGATGACGCTGTGCGCGCCGTCCTTCTCCGGCTTGGCGCCCGAGTCGACGGGGTCGCCGTTCATCATGACGACGTTGCCGGAGGTCTTGCCGTCCTTCTTCAGCTTGTCGAGCAGTGACTGCATGCCGACGGCGCCCTGCTGGACGTTGTCGAACTTCACCCCGTAGTCCACGGCCGCGTTGTAGATGACGCGGTCGTAGCTCATGACCTTCGCGCCCTGCCTGCGGGCGCTGGCGACCACGGCCCCGGCGGCCTTGGAGTCGACGGGGTCGATCACCAGCACGCTGGCCCCTTCGGTCAGCGCGGACTCGGCCTGGCTGAGCTGCTTGCTCGCGTCCCCGGCCGCGTTGTAGTAGCGGAGCTGACACTTGGGGCAGCTCTCCGCGAGCTGCTTCTCGAAGGTCGGCTTGTCCCGCGCCTCGTACCGGGCGGTCGCGTTCTCCGGGAGCAGCAGCGCCACGATCGGCTTGTCCTTGGCCTTGCCGCCGCCGGAGCCGCCGGTCGAGCCGGAGGTCGCGTCGGATGTGTCCGACGAGCACGAGGCCAGCATGAGGGCTCCAACTACAGCCACCCCCGCAACGGCCATGCGTCGGCGGTGTGAATGAGAAGTAACGTTCATGAGAGTTTCGTCCACCTCTGAGCCATGTGTAGCGGGGTGAGTTGCCTCAAGCTAGATCTGGTATCAACCAGTGGTCAACCCTCTGGTATTACAGCTCGATAACCTAAGCAAACCACTGGTATTACCCCGAGGTGACCAGCAAATTTCCCTCTGCCCCACCCGCACAGCCCGCGCCGCCGCCCCCGTCGACCCCAACTCCCCCGCGATTCCCCCCGACCCCCGCCCTCCCTCTGGTACGAACCACCGGTCGTATGCAATCCCACCCCGGCGCACCGACCCCCTCCGAACAGAAAGCCCCCGCAGACACGAAGAGGCCGGCCCGGACGCGCCTCACCGGAGGCAAGCGAACTGGACGGCCTGTGGAACCTTGGGGACGCACGTGGGCCCAGCGGACGACAGCGCACGGGCGGCGGCGTGGACGAGGACCCGCAAGATGCCCGGCGAGCGGACGCGCGACCGGATCGGCGCAGCCTCCTCGGCTCACCTCAGGTGGGCGAAGATCCATTCCCGGGCGGCTCCAAGACCAGCACCGACCCATGGCGGTTCCGCCGACTTCGGCGGCCCGCCCGCAGTGGCCGAGCTAGGGCGTTTCGTTTGGATCATCGGGCGGACCAGATGAAGATGCCGGCGAGGTGGAGTCCGGCGAGGTAGATGGTCGCGGTCTTGTCGTATCTCGTGGCGAGGCCGCGCCACTGCTTCAAGCGGTTGATGCACCGCTCGACGGTGTTGCGCTGCTTGTAGGCGTCACGGTCGAAGCCCGGCGGTCTGCCGCCGCGGCTGCCCCGGCGGAGTCGGTGGCCGCGCTGGTCGGCCGGGACGGGGATGACTGCCCGGATGCCCCGTCTGCGGAGGTGGTCGCGGATGGCGCGGGAGGAGTACGCCTTGTCGGCCAGGACCACATCGGGTCGGGTGCGGGGCCGCCCGCGCGGGCGGGGGACGCGCAGGCGGGCCATGACGTCGGGGAAGGCGGGTGCGTCACCGGCTTGCCCGGCGGTCAGCACGAAGGCCATCGGCCTGCAGCGGTCGTCGGACGCCAGGTGGATCTTCGTGGTCAGTCCTCCGCGGGATCGGCCGATGGCATGGTCGTGCGGCTCGCCGGCCGGGACCCCTTTTTACGGGCCCCGGCCGCGTGCTGATGCGCGCGCACGATCGTGGAGTCCACCGAGACGGCCCAGGTCAGGTCCTCATCCGCGTCGGCCCGGGCCATCAGCGCGGTGAAGACCCGCTCCCAGGTGCCGTCCACCGCCCACATCCGCAGCCGGTTGTACACCCCGCGCCAGTTGCCGTACTTATCCGGCAGATGGACCCACTGAGACCCCGTCTGAAACTTGAAGGCGATCGCATCGATCACCTCACGGTGATCCCGCCACCGCCCACCCCGCCGAGGCGTCCGGTCCGGCAACAACGGCTCGATCCGCGCCCACTGCGCGTCGCTTAACGGCACACCCGGACCAACGATCAGATGATCCGAACGAAACGGCCTAGCCGGAAGGGTGAGTCAATCGGCTCACCGTTGCATAGTCGTCGGATGCGTGAACCGTAGCCAACAGGATAGCGCCGTCAGAACACTCGAGAACCGCTGGGTTGTTACCCGGGATCGGCGCATAGGCAGCTTCCCCCGTGAAGGCATCGAGAATGTGTACAGGGCCCGCACCGGAAGACACGAACAGAAGCGCGGACTCATTCAAACAGCCCGCGGCGATGGCACCGACGTCCGATCCCATCGACAAAGGAGGACCCAGCGGCTCACCAGTCACCCCGTTATACCGAGACAAGTTTCCATTCATGTCGAGTGACGCCAGGACAGCCCGGCCGTCGGGATGCGTCAGCGCAGTCATCCTCATGTTGTATTCGCCAAAACCATGAATATGTGATCCGAATGGCTCGCCGGTCGAGGCGACCCACCGATACACAACTCCAGCCTCGTCCTCCGCCGCGATGAGGACCGTGCCGTCCTTGAGCGACAGTGACGTGATGGTCTTCAGCGGATAATCCGGCCCCGTCAGTTGAGGGCTCAACGCTTCGCCGGTAGTCGCGTCCCAATAGTGGATGAACGGCTCACACTGCGCGGCAACAGCGATGAACGCTCGCCCACCGGGCAGCGGCCCACTGGTGACGTCCCAAGCGGTGTCATCAAACTCAGCCATCGCGCCAACGGGCACGGGCCTGCCACTTGCAGCATCAACCCGCACCACCCCGATATCCGTGGCCACCGCGACGACGGCATCACCATTCGTCGGGGCGGCCACCGCAAGCGTCGATATCAGATCCTCGCCCGCAAACCTCCAGAGCATTTCACCGGTGCGAGGGTCCCAACGCCAACAATCGTAGCCGGTACCGTTTGAGAGCAATATGGGTGTATCACTCTCACCTTGAGCCAAAACCGGCACGACGCCGTCCGGAGCTTCTTCCGCAAACACTGTTTCCAGGACCACATCTAGCAATTCGAGCACAACGCTTCCCAATCTCCGCATTACGCGGCGCCGACACATCTCCAGAGCTCCGACGAGCGGAGGCCGCATCCCAGAATTCCCCACCCGACCCCTGACGGATCGACGCACCTCGTTGAAGGCGACTATGCGCGACGGAGAGTGTCACCGTCAGCCGGGAGCCATGGTGGCGGGAGGGGGCGGCGGAGGGATGAGTCGGGCTTCGGCTCGGTCGAGGCGTCTGGTTGTGCGGCTGTGGGCGGCCCGGGCGGCGGCGAGGAGGACGCCGATCGTCAGGCAGAAGACACCGAAGCCGGTGGTACCCACGATCAGGAAGATGGCGCCGAGGACGAGATAGAACCCGGCGAGCCAGGGCAGCCACCGAAGGCCGCTGCGCGCCGCCTTGCGTTGGCGTCGCAGAAGGACGGTCATGGCGTGCCGTACGGCCGGGTCCGCGGGAACGCGTCCCTTGCGCAGGCGGCGGGCGACCACCGGGATCTGCCGGGGCCGGATTCCGGCCTCCTCGGCGAGGTGTCGCCGGAAGGTCCGTTGCCGCCACAAGCCCGCCGTGGCGGCGCCCAAGCCGCCCGCGAAACCGCCGAAGTTGAAGCCCAGCCAGAACCACAGCGCGGCGTACATCACCGCGAGGAAGGCCACTGCCGTCCCGACACGCACCCACAGGCGGTCGTACCAACGGCGTTCACCGTCCCAGTCCACATCCCCGTCCTGGCGGTACTCGCTGCTCATCCGCGCCCCCAACTGCCGTCGCCACAAGGACAGTCGTCTACCCCCGAGGATCGCGCGAACGCGTCGTCACGATGTCAAGCCCGGTGCCGGTGCGGCCCCGTCCGAAAGATCGTGGCCCGTACAGGTCACTGCCCGTACGGACCCCATCCCGGTGTGCCGCTGGGCCCCCGGGGTCATCGGTCGTCCCTGGAGGAAACAGCCCCAAGCTGGTCCCCGCGCACCTGGAGGGGACCGAGCCCGTCGTCGGGGGCAACTCGTCCTGGGGCGGCGTCAGCGGGGGCGGCGGCGGGTGTGCTTGTCGCCGAGGGTGGAGGGCAGGAAGAGGATGTCCTTCTGGTTGAGGTTGACCCCCGGCGGGACGATCTCGTCGATGCGGTCCAGTACGTCGTCGCTGAGTGCGACATCGGCGCCGGCCAGAAGATCGGTGAGCTGCGCGGGGGTGCGCGGACCGAGCAGGACCGAGGTGACCGCCGGGTGGGTCAGCACGAACGCGGTGGCCAGATGGGCGAGTTTCAGCCCCGCTTCGGCGGCCAGTTCGGTGAGCTCTCCGACGGCCTTCGCCTTGGCCCGGTTCCCCGGTTCCGCCTGGTCGAACAGGGGCGTGGCGGCTCCCGCGTTGCGGTGACCGGCGGTGGGATCGGCGCGGCCGGAGAGCCAGCCGGATCCGAGCGGGCCGAAGGTGAGGACGCCCATGCCGTATCGCTGGGCGGCCGGCAGCGTGGTGGCCTCGACGCCGCGCAGCAGGACGTTGTACGGCGGCTGCTCGGACCGGAAGCGGTGGTGGTGGCCGCGCTCGGCGGCCCACTGCGCCTCGACCGTCTGCTCCGGGTGGAACAGCGACGAGCCGATCGCCCGTACTTTCCCGGCCCGGATCAGGTCCGAGAGCGCGGAAAGCGTCTCGTCGAGGTCCGTGAACGGATCCCAGCGGTGCATCTGGTAGAGGTCGATGCGGTCGGTGCCGAGACGGCGCAGGCTCCCCTCCACCGCCTGGGTGATCCACCTGCGCGATCCGCCCCGCCGGTTGTCGTCCGATCCGATCGGCAGCCCGAATTTGGTGGCGAGGACGACCTCGTCGCGCCGCCCCTTCAGCGCCTTGCCGACGATCTCCTCGCTCTCACCCGCGGAATAGACGTCCGCGGTGTCGATGAAGTTGATGCCTGCGTCCAGCGCGGTGTGGATCATCGCCACGGACTCGCCGTGGTCGGTGTTGCCCATCACGCCGAGCATCATCGTCCCGAGGGCGAATTCGCTCACCGACATACCCGTACCGCCGAGGACTCTGCGTTTCATGGTGCGCTCTCCACTGTCGTGCCGGTCTCATCCGGCAATACGTCCGGCATTTCGTCCGGCAATACGTCCAGCACTTCGTACGGCGACTCGTCCGGCCACCGTCCGGCTGCGGCGGCCGGCCCGCCCGTCGTCAGCCCTCGACGCTCGCGGGGACCTCACCAGGGCGGTCGACCACGCCGCGCCGCATGACGGCATTCACGCCGTACAACGTCTCGACGGCGGTGCCGTCGCCCTGGTGACCGATCATGTAGGACCGCGAGCCCAGATACGTGAGCGTGGCCTTGTCGAAGATCCACGTGTCGCGGGTGGCGGCTCCGGGGTCGTGGCGAGTGATGCCGAAGCCGTGCCGGCCCGCCGCGTCGACGGCGTCGGGCACCACGCGGACGCCGGGGATCTTCTCCACGACCTGGTACAGCGCGGACGCGGTGGCCGGGGGCATGATCGCCGTGCTCAGCATCCCGCCGATGTTCGAGAAGACGGTCTCGTCCAGCGAGGAGGTGCCCCACGGCTCGGTCTCGGCGTAGAGCAGCGCGCGCAGCGCCTCGGGGTCCGTGGGCAGCGTGGCCAGCCACTTGTAGGTGGGGTGGTCAAGTCCCGCGTACACGGGCGAGGTGGCCACCATGGGCCCCAGCCCCGGCATCACCGCGTCCTTCCCCGATTCACGGATCCAGCCCTCCTCCGTCATGGGGCCGGGGCGCTGGACGGTCCAGTACTCCTGCTTGTGCAGCGCGCCGAGCCGGACCTGGCCGCCGAACGCGCCCTTGTTCCCCCGGGTCAGCGTCTCGACATACACGAGCTGGTCGTCCTTCACCGGCGTCACGTTGCCCGTCATGGCGACGGCGGCGATGCGGCTGAGCGTGGCGGACGCGCTGTTGTAGTGCGCCGGAGGGGCCGCGGGGAAGTGCCCAGGGGCGTGTCCGCCGCCGGACGCGGTGACGACGAGCACGGCGGTCAGTGCGGCCGCCACGGGAAGCACCATCATCGGACGCGGTTGCCGGCGGCGGCGCTGTGGGGCCGCCGCCGTCGCCACCATCGGCGCCATCATCGGCGTCGTCGTCGTCGCCGTCGTACGGGTCCCGCGGGCGAGGTCCTGGTCGATCCGCCGCATCAGAACGTCCTTGAGGTGCCGATGGCGGCTCGGCGAAAGGTGGTCCCAGGCGGCCGAGGCGGCCAGCAGTTCTTCCGCCTCGGCCGGGACGGTGGCGGGCGCGTTGTCAGCCTTCATCGGGTTTCCTCCTGCAAGAAGAGCGCCGCGAACACGGCCTCGCCGTCTTTCTCTCCGGGAACGCGGTCCGGTTCCCCCGCCGTGTCGCGTGCCGGTACGGCGCTCAGCTCGGCCAGTCGCTTGCGGGCGCGCGAGAGCCGCGAGCGCACGGTGCCGACCGGGATGCCCAGTGCCTCGGCGGCTTGCCGGTAGTCCAGCCCGGCCGCCACGCACAGGGCGATCACCTCCCTGTCCTGGCGGCGCAGTCGGCGCAGCGTCTCGTGGACGGCGGCCAGCCGTCGCGCGTCGTCGATCCGGCCGATCGCCTCCTCCGCGAAGTCCTCGACCGCGCGGGGCTCCGGGCTGCGCGCGAGGAAGGCGAGCCTGCGCCACCGTCCGCGGTTGGCGTTGTGCGCCTTGTGCGTGGCGATGCCCAGGAGCCATGGCGTGAGGGACCCGCCCTCCGGCTCCACGGTCTCCCGCCCGCGCCAGGCGGCCAGGAAGGTCTCGGACATCACGTCCTCGGCCTCCGGCCAACTCCCGGTCAGCCGCAGCGCATGGTTGTAGACCGCCCGCGCGCTCTGTTCGTACAGCTCGGCGAACGCGGAACGGTCTCCGGCACGGATCCGCCCACGCAACGGCTCCGCTGGTTCTGTTTGCGTCACACTCATTACTCTCCGCAGCACCGGCCGAGTTCCTGTGTCCGCCGTCACAGCCGCCCGCCCGCCCGCTTCCCGCGCCCGAGAGTAACGGTGCGTCCGGTTTGCACAAAGGGCTGACGGTGCGCTCCGTTATCTGGTGAAGTACGGGTCTGCCGGGCCCGCAAGGGGGGTGCCCGGCCTCGTTCTCCACGTCTGCTCCTACGACAACGCCCGCGTCGCCTTCACGACCTGCTGACCGGGGCCCGCGGCGCTCCGTCCCGCCACCGACGGAGCGCCGGGGCTCGTATGACGGAATCCGCCCTCGCGGCTCAGGGCCGAGAGAGGTCTCTGCGGGATCAGGGCCTTGCGGGGGCGTCGGCGAAGTCGGGGAGGTCGGGGGTGAGGAGGTCCGCGACGGCGCCGTCGAGGAGTTCGGCGGTCTCGGTGGAGCGAGGGAGCATGGTGCTCTCGTAGGCGCGGACGGCGTCGGCGACGGTGGCCTCGGTGGCCAGGGCGACGGCGAGTTCACCGGCGTCGAGCATGGCGAGGTTGACGCCGACGCCCAGCGGGGGCATGAGGTGGGCGGCGTCGCCCAGGAGTGTCACGGTGGGGTGCGGCTCCCAGGTGTGCGGGACCGGCAGGGCGAAGATCGGCCGCTGGACGTAGGGGCCGTCGTTGTCGGTGATGAGCCGGCGCATGGGCGCCGACCAGTGGGCGAACCGCTCCTGGAGCAGGGCGCGGACGGCGTCGGTGTCGTCGGCGGCCAGGCCGCCGCGGCTGATCCAGTCGGCCGGGACCTGCTGGACGATGTAGACGCGGATGTGGTCGCCGCCGTTGCGCTGGGCCACCAGCGCGCGTTCGCCGTCGCCCGCGTGGGCCATGCCCTGGCCGACCAGTTCGGCGATCTCGGGGTGGCTGTTGTCGACGTCGTCGAACCAGGCCTCCAGGAAGCTCACCCCCGTGTACGCGGGGACGGCGGCCGAGACAGCCGGGCGTACGCGTGACGAGGCGCCGTCGGCGCCGATGACCAGGTCGGTCTCCACGGTGGTGCCGTCGGTGAAGCGCAGCAGCCGCGGTCCCTCGGCGGGACCGCCGACGGACTCAAGTCCCTTTCCCCAGAGGATCGTTCCCGGTTCGACCGACCGCAGGAGCAGGTCGCGCAGCACCCCGCGGTCGATCTCCGGCTTGAACAGCTCGTCGGCTTCCGGGACGTGCCGGACGGTGATCGTGCCGTCCGGGTCAAGCAGCCGCATCTCCTGGCCCTCGGGCCGGGACAGCGCGAAGAACTCCTCCAGCAGACCGGCCTCGCGCAGGGCGATCTGGCCGTTGTCGGCGTGCAGGTCCAGGGAGCCGCCCTGGTCGCGGACGTCGGGACCGGCCTCGCGGTCGTAGACGGTGACCGCGAGGCCGCGCCGCTGGAGGATGCGGGCGCAGGTCAGGCCGCCGGGTCCCGCGCCGATGACGCTGATCCTGGCCTGGGCCGGTGCTACGGGGTTCGTGGGGTTCATGGGTGGTTCCTCTCGCCGACGCCGGACGGCCGCGGCCCGATGCCGCAGGCATGTCCGGCGCCGTCACATTATTCGAACGCCTCCAAACATACAACGACTCCAATAATGGTGCGATGACAACTTTCGGGATACGGTCGGCGCATGGACGACACCATCGGCCGGGCCGCCCCCACCGGAAGGCGCGAACGCAAGAAGGCCGCCACCCGGCAGGCGATCGCCGACGCCGCGCTGCGGCTGTTCCTGGAGCGCGGATACGACCAGGTGAGCGTCCGCGAGATCGCCGAGTCCGCCGATGTGTCGGTGTCGACGGTGTTCAACTACTTCCCCGGCGGCAAGGAGGCCCTGGTCTTCGACGAGGACGCCGGGAACGAGGCCCGCCTGGTCGCCGCGGTGACCGACCGCCCCGCGGACCGGACGATCCCCGAGGCCCTGCGCGCGCACTTCACGGGCTTCGCCACCTCGCCCCACACGCGTGACCCGCGCTTCGCCGACCTCCAGGAGCTCGTCCGGCAGACCCCGGCCCTGCGCGAGTACGCGCGCGCGATGACCCTGCGCCACGAGAACGCCCTGGCCGTCGCCCTCGCCGAGCAGACCGGCCGCCCCCACGACGACCTGCTCTGCGCCGCCTACGCCCGCTTCACCCTGGAAACCCTCGCCTTCGCCGGTTCCCGTCCCGATCCCGTCGCCGCGATCGACCAGGCGATGCTCCTGCTCGACCGGGGATGGACGGCCGCGGTCGCCCCGCCCGGCCCCGCCGCCCCGACGGCGGGTCAGATGTTGTAGTGGTTCTCGTAGTACCGAGCCACCAGCTCGCGGTAGTGGGTATCACCGGTGTGCTCGTCCACGACGAACTCCGGGGAGCTCTTGATCTGGTCCTTCGTGAGATCGACGAAGATCTTCTGGTCCGCCGTGTCGATCGACCGTACGGTGCCCGCGGGGAGCAGTACGTGCTTGCCGAAGATCCACACACCGGTATCGACGACCAGATACGCCGAGTCGAAGTCGTCGGAGTGCTTGTCGACCTTGCCGATGTGACCGTCCGTCGCCTCGACCTGGTAACCGATCAGGTCGGTCCCCGCCGTATGGCCGGTGGTGTGCTGATAGCCCCAGATGTTGTCCCTCATGTCGCGGCTCCTCCATCGGAAACGTCGCGCCCCGAGTGACGAGAATGCCGTCGCGGCATCTGCTCGCCGGTGACGCGTACTCAGACGGTCGCGTGCCCGCCCGCCCCGCGCCCACACCTCAGGCCCCGACTCGCCCGCCCGAACGACCTCAACGCCCGAACGACCTCAGAGATCGAACGGCCTCACCTATCGAACGGTCTCAGCGATCGGCGAGCAGCTCGCGAGCCGCGCGGGCGCCGGAGGCCATCGCCCCCTGGACCGAGCCGGTGGCCCGGTGATCGCCGCAGACGTAGCGGCCGGGCGAGACCCGCGTGGTACGGCTGAGCGGCCACGGCGGCGGCATGGCGGGCAGCGCTTCGGCGACGCGGTAGGCGGCCACCGGCTCCCACGTCGTGGTGTCGGCCTCGTAGAGCTCGGCCAGTACCCGGCGCACCTCCGCCTCGGCGCCCTCGGTCTCGTCGACTCCGAGCACGGAGGTGGAGACCAGGGCCCGGCCGGGCGGCGCGTAGGTGGGACTGACCTCGCTGAGCACGACGGTGTTGAGCACGCGCCGTGCGGTGTCCACGATGAGCGTCGGTTCGGCGCGCGGTCGTTCAGGAGCCGCGTGGTAGTACGTGGTGACCGATCGCGTCGCCGGTACGCGCAGGCCGGGTACGAGTGAGGCCGCGGCGGCCGGGCCGGCGGCGACGACCACCGCGGGCGCGGCCAGTTCGTCACCGCGGGCCGTCAGCACCCCGTCGTCGGTGAGCCGTTCCACGGGGACGTCGAAGGTGACGGTGCCGTCCGGCAGCGTGGCCGCCATCAGCTCGGGCACCGCGGCGACTCCCCGAGCGGGCAGGCACAGCGTGCCGCGCAGCATGGAGCGCCACACCAGATGGAAGAACCGGCTGGAGGTCTCCAGCTCGTCCTCCAGGAAGACTCCCGACAGGAACGGGCGGAACAGGGTTTCGACCAGTTCGTCGCCGATGCCCGCCTGCGCGAGCGCGGTGCGGGTCGTGCGGTCCGTCTGGCGTTTGAGGACGCGGGGCGGTGCCAGCAGGTCGCGGCCGCTCATCATGGCGAGTCCGGCGAGATCACGCAGCGTGGCCAACCGCCCGGGCCGCAGGTCGGCCGCCATCCGCGGGTGACGCGTCGGGTCGCCCAGGCGGAGCTTCCCCTGAGGGGTGTGCACCAGAAGGCCCGGCGTGAACGGCCGCAGACGCAGCTCGCTCAGCCGCAGGCGACGGCGCAACTGCGGGTAGGAGGTGTTGACCACCTGGAAGCCGCGGTCGAAGCGGAACCCGTCGCGTACGTCGGTACGCATCCTGCCGCCCGCCGCGTCCGACGCTTCCAGCACTCGCACGCGCAGCCCCGCGGCCACCAGGTCCTGCGCGCAGGCCAGCCCCGCCACACCCGCGCCGACGACCACCACGTCGACGGCGCCTTCACTCGCTCCGCGTGTCATTCGAGCCTCCCGCCCCGCGACGGGCAACGCGGATTCGGCGACGCGCTGCCTCTTCCTGCGGATCATGGCAGGCCGTCGGCGGCCCCGCACGTCTGCCACGGCCTGTGAGCCCATGGGATCACCGGCTCCGCGCGGGCGCCCGCCGGTGGACGGGTCCTGCCACCGCCGTGACAGGACCCGTCTTCACCGTCGGCCGGAGGGGGAGGCGGCGGACGGGTGCGCGGTGGTCAGCCGCAGGGAAGCGCCCCCGGGGTCAGGGTCACCTGGTGGCTGAGGTCACCGTCGAAGCGGAAGGTGTTCACGGCGGTGCCCTGGCAGGTGTAGCGGACGATGCCGACGCCGTACGCCACCGCGGTGATCGTGCCCGTACTGCTGACCTTCTCGATCACGGCGTAGGCGGGCTGGCTGACGCCGTTGCAGACCTTGCTGTTGTAGATCGAGAGCTGGCCGTAGATGAAGTCGAAGTCGGTGTAGTACTGGCAGCCGCTGGGCCAGTCCGTGGTGCTCGCGGACGCGGTGGCGGCGCCCGGTACCAGCAGGGCGGCCAGGGCCGCGGTACACGCGGCGGCGGTCAGACGGAGCTTTCTCACAGGTCGTTGTCCCTTCGGTGGGCGGGGGGAGCGGAACGAGCCGGAAGCAGCATCCGTGGGACGGGGCGGGGTCACCGCGCGCCACCGATCGTAGGTTCGGCGACACAGTCGCGCAATAAGCCGGGCAAGTGAAAGAAATTTCCGTAACTCAGCCTGAAAAGAAGTGAGTTCAGTGATGCGTCAGGGGCGTCGGAGGATGGCGGGAGGGGCTGCCGGGGACACCGGGGCGCGAGACGCCGGGGCGAGGTGAGACCGCGGTCGGTCGGCCGCGCGGCAGCGCGCCGACCGGGCAGGACGGGATGTCCTGCCCGGTCGGCGGGCTCGCTCGGAGGGAATGCGGCCTGCTCGGAGAAGCTTCGGCCCGCTCGGAGAAGCCTCGGCCCGCTCAGAGGAAGTAGCGGAGCCAGATGTAGAGCCAGGCGATCACGCAGCTCATGGTCGTCACGATGATGCCGTAACGGGTGAACTGCCAGAACGAGATGCGGTGGCCGCTGCGGGCGGCGATGCCGATCGCCACCACGTTGGCGCTGGCCGCCACCGCCGTGCCGTTGCCGCCGAAGTCCGCGCCGAGGGCGAAGGCCCACCAGATCGCCTGACCGGTGCGCTCGTCGGGCGCCTCGGCCACCAGCCCTTCGACCACCGGGGCCATGGAGGCGACGTACGGGATGTTGTCGAAGAAGGCCCCCAGGATCGCCGAACCGAACAGCAGGGCGGTCGCGGCGCCGAAGAAGTTGCCGTCCACCTGGCCGACCACCCAATCGCCGAACGTGCTGATCACCCCGGTGTGCCCCAGACCGGCGACCATCACGAACAGGCCCATGAAGAAGACCAGGGTGGGCCACTCGACCTCGTTGAGCACCTCGGTGACGTCCATCCGGGAGACCAGCAGCATCAGCCCGGCGCCGACCAGCGCCACCACCGAAGGGTCGAGGTGCAGTACGGAGTGCAGCGAGAAGGCGACCACCACCAGCGCGAGTACGGCCAGGCAGCGCACCAGCAGCCGTACGTCCGTGATCGCCCGCCGCTCCTGCAACGCCAGGACCGCGTTGACGTGCTCCGGGTTGTACCGGAACGACTTGCGGAACAGCACCCGGGTGAAGAGCACGAAGACCGCGAAGATCACGACGACGATCGGGGCCATGTGCACCAGGAAGTCCGTGAAGGTCAGCCCGGCGCGGCTGCCGATGATGATGTTCGGCGGATCGCCGATCAGGGTCGCGGCGCCGCCGATGTTGGAGGCCAGGATCTCCGCGATCAGGTACGGCTGCGCGGGAATGTGCAGCCGGTTGCAGACCACCACGGTCACCGGGGCGACCAGCATGATCGTGGTGACGTTGTCCAGGAACGGCGACGCGACAGCGGTGATCAGCATCAGCATGACCATCAGCCGGTACGGCCGGCCGCCCGACCGCTTCGCGGACCAGATGGCGAGGTAGTCGAAGAGGCCGGTCTGCTTCAGCACCCCGACGATGATCATCATCCCGAGCAGCAGGAGGATGACCTCCCAGTCGACCCCGGCGTGCTGGGAGAACCACACCTCGGCTCCGGGCGCGAGGCCGAACACCAGCATCACGGCGGCCGCGACCAGTACGACTTTGACCTTGTCGACCTTCTCGGTGGCGATGAAGAAGAACGCCACCGAGAAGATGGCCAGCGCGACGACGGCGCTCACCGGTCACCCCCCGACCGGCTCGCGCCGCCGCACGACGGGATCAGCCGTCCCGGCGCCATGAGACGTCCAGCCGGACTCAGCCGTCCCGGCGGGAGCAGACGTCCGGGCGTGATCAGCCGTCCGGGCGTAATCAGACTTCCGGGCGCGATCAGACGTCCGGGTGGGCCACCGCGAATTCGGCGATCACCCGCTCCAGCGTGATCGCCCCGACCAGCACACCGGCGTGGTCGACCACCGCCACCAGCGGGCTGCGCTGCCCGGCCATCAGGGCGGCCACTTCCAGCAGCGTCCCGTCCAGGCCGACCGTGACCACCCGGGCCAGCCCCTGGTGCAGGCAGTCGCCCACGGTCAGGTCGCCGAGTTCGTCCCAGTAGTGATCCGCGTGCGCCTCGTCGATGGCCCGGGCCAACGCCCGGTCCGCCCGGTAGCTGTCGGGCACCGCCATCCGCAGCACCTGCGTGCCCGGCAGCACCGTACGCGGTCGGCCCCGGTCGTCCACCACGATCATGCCGGGCAACCGGCGTAGCGCCATCAACCGGACCGCGTGGGCCACGGAGTCCCGAACGGTCACCGTCGGTACGGTCACGGCGATCTGCTGTGCCTGCATTCCACCAACTCCCCTGGCCTGGACCAACCTTCGGATACGTCCTGATCACGCGAACCCGCCCTGGAGCTCGGCGAGCCGGCGTTCCAGGCTCGCCAGCCGGTCGGCGACCGAGACGCTGTGCAGCACCTCGGCGACCTGGTCGGCCTCGTCGAGGTCCAGTTCGATCTGGTTGACCGGTACGTCCGGATCGCCCGCGCCGTAACAGAGCAGCGATCGGCGTCCGGACTGATGCACAAGTACGCCGAAGCGCTGCCCTTCACGGGTCGAGAAGTGGTTGACGACGCCGACGCCGAAAACACTGGTGCGGGTGATCTCCACTGAGGGCTCCTTCGGGTCATTCGAGCAAGGGAGGCTGGTCCCCCTCTACGTTTCGGGAATTCGGCCGACCCGGCCATGGGGTCCGACACCCATCTCTGCCCGCGCGGAACATGCAGGTGAAAGGGGTTGTGGATGGGTGAGCGACCCGATGGACAAACGGGCCGCTCCCGAGCGAGGCTGGCACGGTGACCAATTCCGCTGACCGGGCAGCCATCCCCGAGCCCGGCCGCCGAGAGGAGCCCGGGCACCGAGAAGAAGCCGACCGCCGAGGCAAGGACGGGCGCCGGGACGAGCCCGGCCGCAGGGCACCTGCCCAGGCGTTGTTCCGCCGCCTGGTCGTGCTGAACGGCCTGGTCTTCACGATCGGTACGCTCGTGCTCGCGCTCTCACCGGCCACCGTCTCCTCACGGGTACGGCTGGCCGAGATCCCGGTGCTGATCGTCGGACTGGCGCTCATCCTGACGGTGAACGCCCTGCTGTTGCGGGCCAGCCTGGCCCCGCTCGAAGCGCTGACCGCGCTGATGCGCCGGGTGGACCTGCTGCGCGGCGGGGACCGACTGGCGGACTCCGGCAACGGTGACCTGGCGGACCTGATCGCGACCTTCAACGCGATGCTGGACCGGCTGGGGGCCGAACGCAGCGCCAGCAGCGCCGACGCGCTCGCCGCCCAGGAGGCGGAGCGGCAGCGGATCGCGCGGGAACTGCACGACGAGATCGGGCAGAGTCTCACGGTGGTCTTGCTCGGCCTCAAGCGGGCCGTGGACCGGGCCCCGGACGACCTGCGCGACGACCTGCACGCCGTGCAGGAGACGGTGCGGTCCAGCCTCGACGAGGTGGGACGGGTGGCCCGCAGGCTCCGCCCGGACGTGCTGGAGGATCTCGGGCTGCTCAGCGCGATGAACGCGCTGGCGACGGAGTTCTCGCAGATCAGCGGGGTGCCGGTGGTGCGGCGGGCGAAGCCGGACCTGCCCGCGCTGAGCACGGAGAAGGAACTGGTGATCTACCGGATCGCCCAGGAGAGCCTGACCAACGTGGCCCGGCACGCCCGGGCCGGCCGGGTCGAGCTGTCGCTGCGGCCCGAGGCGGACACGGTCGTGCTGCGGGTCGCCGACGACGGCCTCGGCGAGGTGAGCCGGGAAGGTGCCGGCATCCGGGGAATGCGGGAACGGGCGCTGCTGATCGACGCGCGGCTGTCCATCACCGCCGTGCCCGGCACCGGCACCGAGGTCCGGCTGACCGTTCCCGCCGACGGCCCGATTCCGTCGGCGGCGGAGAGGAAGCGGGGGTAAGCGTGTCCACGACCAAGACCCGGATCATGCTGGCGGACGACCACGCACTGGTCCGGCGGGGCCTGCGACTGATTCTCGACGCCGAGCCCGACATGACGGTGGTCGCCGAGGCCGCCGACGGGGCGGAAGCGGTGGAGATGATCCGCGGGTCCGAGATCGACCTGGCGATTCTGGACATCGCGATGCCGCGGATGACCGGCCTGCAAGCGGCCCGTGAGATCTCCCGGCGAGCCCCCGGCGTACGCATCCTGATGCTCTCGATGCACGACAACGAGCAGTACTTCTTCGAGGCGCTCCGGGCCGGCGCGTCCGGATACGTGCTCAAGTCGGTCGCCGACCGGGACCTGCTGGAGGCGGTCAGGTCGGCGATGCGCGGCGAGCCGTTCCTCTATCCCGGCGCGATCACCGCGCTGATCCGGGACTACCTGCATCGGGCCAGGCAGGGCGAGAAGCTGCCGGAGAGCATCCTCACGCCGCGGGAGGAGGAGGTCACCAAGCTGATCGCCGAGGGGAATTCGGCGAAGGAGATCGCCGAGACGCTGGTGATCAGCGTGAAGACCGTCGACCGGCACCGGGCGAACATCCTCCAGAAGCTCGGCATGCGCGACCGGATCGACCTCACCCGGTACGCGATCCGGGCCGGCCTCGTCGAACCCTGAGGCCCGGGGCCGCGGCTGGGTCCGGCACCGGCCAGGGGTCCGACACCGGGCAGGGGTCCGGCGCCGGCCAGGGGTCCGGCACCGGGTCCGGGTCCGGCGCGCCGCACGCGGCGACATCAGCGGCGCTTCCCGATGGCCACCACGGGATCCGCCGACGCCGCGCCCGCCTGGTCGTGGCAGACCGGCCACATCTACCGGCTCGAATCGTTGTCGCCGGACGCGGGCAACACCTGCATGCAGGACTCCCGCGAGTTGACCACCTATCACGGGCATCCGGTCGACTGGGTCCGCAACGCTCCGTGCGATCTCTACGACACGTCGTACCGGTGGCAGGTCGTCATCAACGCCAACGGCTGGGCGAACCTCGAGAACGTGGGCAGCGGCAACTGCCTCGACTACTCCCAGGAATACGGATTGCGCGGTTTCCCCTGCTACAACACCAGCTACACCGGGGGATGGCAGGAGTGGCGGCTCGTCACCCGCCAGGCTCACGGCATCACCCAGGTCGTGCTCCAGAACGGGCGGTACCAGGAAGACCACGCCAACATGTGCGCCGATCTCTCCCTCCAGTACGGCCTGCGCGGCTATCCGTGCAATGGAACGTCCCAGGACTCGGGATACCAGGCGTGGCTCGTCTTCGACGTGGCCACCTGAGTCCCCCTGTCGACGAAAGCCCACCGTCGAAGGAAGTCCCCTGTCCAAGGTCGTCGTCCGTCTGTTGACGGACACCGTCCGTACCATCAGTACCTTTTCCCACGAAACGGGGTAACAGATGAGAAAGCCGCTCTCCGGCCGCCGCCTCGCCGCCGCCGCGCTGTCCGCGGTCGCTCTCGCGGGCTGTGGTCTGGCGATGGCGCCTGCCGCCTCCGCCGCCACGGCCCCTGCCGGCGCGCCCGCGGCGCAGGTGAAGCCCGACGCCAACCCGAACTCCTGCATCAGCACGCTCACGCAGTGGGGTTACGCGGCCACGACGACGCGGATCATCATCTGCAACACGACCGCTGTCGCCGCCTTCGTCAACGCGGAGAACGCCTTTGTCGCCTGTGTGCCCGCATTGGCCGCCACGATAAAGGACGTCAATGACAGGAACTATGACGTTCTGACGTCCGCGTGCTTCCTCGCGGCGTATGGCTGAACCTGCACCCCTGCGGGCCACGGGGCGGCGCTAAGATCGGTTCTGATGCCGGGTCAGACGGGGGTCCGGCACTGATTGTGGAGTGCCGGGGGCATGAGATTCGGCGTGCTGGGGCCGTTGCACGCCCAGGTCGCGGGGTGCGAAGTCCGACTCGACGGAGCGCGGCAGGCGAAGATGCTTGCCGCGCTTCTGGTCGGCGCGAACAACCTCGTCACCATGGAACAGCTCGTTGCCGTGATGTGGGACGGGAAGGTCCCCGCCACCGCGGTCCGCCAGGTCCAGGACGCCATGTCCGGGCTGCGCCGCAACCTCGCCGCGTGCGGGGCGTCGCGTTCCCTGATCAGCACCCGGCGCGGCGGCTACCAGATCCACCTGGAACGGGAGCAGTTGGACCTGCTGGAATTCGACCACCAGCGGCAGCTCGCCGAGCGGCACACCTCACCGTTGGAGACCGCCGTCGCGCTGCGGCGCGCGCTGGCCTGCTGGCGCGGTGACGCCCTGGTCGGCATGGCGAGCCGGGTCCTGGAGCTGGACGCGGCACGGCTGAACGAGAAGCGCGCGGCCACGCACAAGCTCTGCCTGAGCATCGAGGTCGGCCTGGGGCGCCATCGTGAGGTCATCGAGGAACTGACCGCCCTGCTAGGGGTGTTCCCCTTCGACGAGCAGGTCGCCGAGCACTTGATGGTCGCCCTGTACCGGTGCAGGCGGCAGGGCGAGGCGTTACAGGTGTACGAGCGGCTGCGCCGGACGCTCGCGGACGAACTCGGCGTCGATCCCACCCCGCCGCTCCAAGCCCTGCACCAGCGCATTCTGGCCGCCGATCCGTCCCTGGCGGCACCCGCCCCGGCGAGCGGCCCCGCGACCACCGGACCGGACGGCCCCGGCGCCGCCGCCGAACCGGCCATGGCGCTGCCGGTACGCCAACTGCCCCTCGGGGTGCACGACTTCGTGGGCCGAGCCGACGCGCTGGCGCAGGTCGCACGGCAGTTGGACGTGTCGGCGCCCGACCGGGCCCCGGTGGCCGTCGTCGTGGGCGGTCCCGGTGTCGGCAAATCCTCCCTGGTGACGCACGCCGCGCGGCTGGCCAGCGCCTCCTTTCCCGACGGCCAGCTCTACCTCGACCTCGCCGGAACGTCGGACGCGCCACGGGACCCGGCGCTGATGCTGGCCGAGGCACTGCGGGCCTTCGGGGTGGGCGGCAGCGCGATCCCGAACGGCCTGCCCGAACGGGCCGCGCTCTACCGGTCGTTACTGGCGGACCGCCGGATGCTGGTGGTACTGGACGACGCCGGTCACGCCAGTCAGGTGCTGCCCCTGCTGCCGGGCGCCGACGGCTGCGCGGTGCTCATCACCAGTCGCATGCTGCTGACGCAGCTTCCCGGCGCCCGGCACATCGACCTGGACGTGCTGAGCCTGGCGGAGGCGCGGGAGTTGTTCACCGGCATCGTCGGGCGGCGGCGGGTCGAGCGGGAACCGGCGGAGGCCGACGCGATCCTCGCCTGCTGCGACAACCTGCCGCTGGCGATCCGGATCGCCGGCGCCAAGCTCACCGGCCGCCCGGCCTGGTCGCTGCGGGTGCTGCGGGAACGGATCGAGGACGAGTCCCGCCGACTGGCCGAGCTGAGGATCGGGGATCTCAGCGTGCGAGCCAACGTCGAACTGAGCGTGCGGCTGCTCCCGCCCGACGCGGTACGCGCGCTGAGCCTGCTGGGGCTGCTCGGCGCGTCCACCCTGCCCGGCTGGGTGGTCGGCCCGCTGCTGGACCGCCGCGACGCCGACGACGTGCTGGACACCCTCGTCGACGCCAGCCTGGTCCGTCTCACCGCCACCGACGCCATCGGCCAGCCGCGCTACCGGCTCCACGACCTGATCAGGACCTGTGCCGTGGAGCTCGCCGCACAGCTGCCGGAGGCGGACAGGCGGGACGCGATGGTCCGCGTACTGGCCACCTGGCTCGATCTGGCCGGGCGCGCCACCGATCGACTGCCCGCAGGGCTGCTGGTCGCCGAACCCGGTTCCGCGCCGCGCCGTTCGCTGCCGGACGCGGTCGTGGACCGGCTGATGGCCGACCCGGTCGCCTGGTTCGACGCCGAACGCGACACCCTGCTCGGCGCGGTGCGACTGGCCGTGGACTGGGGACTGGACGAATTGGCCTGGGAGTTGGCGGCAGGTCCCGCGACCTACTACGACCACCGGTGCCTGTACCAGGACTGGGAGCACGGGCACCTGCTCGCGTGGGGAGCGGCCGAGGCCGCGGGCAATACGCGCGGCGCGTCGGTGCTGCTGCGCGGCCTTGGCCAACTGAACATCTACCGCGACGAGTTCGACGAGGCGACCCGCGCCCTGGAGTCCTCCGCCGCCCTGTGCCAGAACGGCGAGGACAAGCGCGGCCAGGCGTTGGCGATGGCCATGCTGAGCACGATCAGCCGGGTGCAGGGCCGTTACGACGAAGCCGCCGCCCGTATCGAGCGGGCCCTGTCCATCGCGGTCGGTGAGGGCGACCGCCACCTCGAAGCCCAACTGTCCTGTTCGATGGGCGTGATGCGGCTCATGCAGGACGAACTCGACGAGGCGGAGTCCTGGTTCGGCGAGGCGTTGCGCCAGGCCAGGGCGCTCGACGACGGGCATCGGGTGGCGGTCGTGCTGCGGCGGTTCAGCCGGCTGCACGACCGGCGCGGCGATCCGGACGAGGCGCTGCGCTGCCTGGGGCAGGCGCTGGCCGCCTTCGAGGAACTGGCCGACGAGCGGTGCGCCGCGTACACACTGCTGGAAGTCGGCCGCGTGCACGCCGGCCGGCACGACCGGGACCGGGCAGGCCCGGCGCTGGAACGCGCGGCCGGAATCTTCCAACGACACGGCGACCGCCACGACGAAGCCGCGTGCTGGCAACTGCTCGGCGACCTGGACGCCGCCGCCGGAGCCCACGACCTGGCACACCGCCACCACGAACGCGCACTGCGGCTGTGGCAGACCATCGGTGACGCGCACCGGACGAAGGCCCCGGCGCCCCCGTCATCACCATGACGACGCCGCGCGGTCCGTCCGTACCGCCACCCAGGGGAATTCCAGGTCACGGGGCGTGGGCCACCGGGGGCGGCGGGGTCGGGGTGGGTAGTCTCGCGCTGCCCCGGGTGCAGTTCCGCCTGCGCGCCGACCGATGGAGATGACCTATCGCCGAGTCGAAGGCCGCCACCGCGGGGGCCTCCCCCGGAACCCAGCCGCCCGAGGCCGAGCGGCTGCGGACGATGTTGCGCGACCCCGCCTACCGGCGAGCGCTGCTCTTCTGCGCCCTGATCGGCATTCCGGTGTCCGCGCTGGCCTTCTGGTTCCTCGCGGCGCTGCACGAGTTGGAGCAGTTGGTCTGGACGGACTGGCCCAAGGATCTGGGGTGGCCGCACGCACCCTGGTGGTGGCCCTTTCCGGCGTTCGCGCTGGCGGGACTGGTCGTCCCGCTGGTGGCGGGCCGGTTGCCCGGCCGCGGCGGACACGTACCGGCGGCCGGGTTGCACTCAGGTGGGCCAACGAGGGCAGCGATTCCCGGTGTGATCATCGCGGCGCTGTTCAGCCTGCCGCTGGGCGCGGTGCTGGGACCCGAGGCCCCGCTGATCGCGCTCGGCGGTGGGCTGGCCCTGGTCTTCCGTGACCTGGCGCGCGCGCCGGCCTCACCGCAGAGCACCGCCCTGCTCGGTGCCGCCGGTTCCGCGGCGGCGATCTCCGCGATCTTCGGCAACCCGCTGGTGGCGGGCATCTTGCTGATGGAGGTGGCGGGCGTGGGCGGGCCGCAGCTCTTCGCCGTGATGCTGCCGGCCCTGCTGGCCAGCGGCATCGGATCGGTGATCTTCAGCGGGTTCGGCCAGTGGACCGGCTTCAAGACCGGGAGCCTGGCGGTCGGTCTGCCCGCCCCTCCCGTGCTGGACACCGGTGACGTCGTCTGGTCGCTGCTGATGGGGCTGGTCATCGGAGCGGCCGTCCACGTACTCGTGGTGGGCGGACGGTACGTGGCGGTCTTCGTGTCCGGCCGACTGCTGCCGCACACGACGCTCTGCGCGCTGGCGGCCGGCGGGTGCGTCGCGCTCTTCGCGGTCAGCACCGGCCGCTCGCCGGCCGAGGCGGCGCTGTCGGGTCAGGCGACGCTGTCGCAGTTGGCCAAGGACCCGCATGCCTGGTCGGTGGGGGCGCTGGTGGCGGTGCTCGTCTTCAAGGGGGCCGCCTACGTCCTGTGCCTGGGGAGCCTGCGCGGCGGCCCGGTCTTCCCGGCCCTTTTCCTGGGCGGAGCCGCGGGCGCGCTGCTCGCCCCGCTGCCGGGGCTCGGCCTGGTACCCGCGATGGCGGCCGGGATGGCGGCGGCGGCCACATCGGCGCTGCGGCTGCCGGTCAGCAGCGTCGTACTGGTCGCGATCATGCTCGGCCACTCCGGCTCCGTGCCGGTCATCGTCCTCGCCTCCGTGATCTCCTTCATGGCCGCCGAACTGCTGCCACAGGGGCCCGTTCTTTCCGGACGACCCGCGTGACCCCGGCGCCGGTCCTGCTTCCCCTCCGGCTCCTGCTCCTGCTCCCCCGGCCCCGGCCCCGGCTCAGCGGACGCGGTGGTCAGGACGCCGCACAGGGGTCCGGTCGGGGACGGGGAATTCGTCTCCGGCGAGCACGAGCGTGCAGGTCGGAGGCTGGGATCGGTGGTGCGGTCGCCCCTCCACGCGGACGGCGAAGGGCCGGGGCGGGTCCTCCGGAAGTTCCCCGGAGAGCGTGAGCCGGTCGGCGTTTCCGTCCTCCCGGTGGCCCACCTCCCGCCCGTCGACGAGGAGTTCGACCTCTCGGTGGTGTCCGCCGCTGACGTCCACGCTGATCGAGTGTCCGGCGTGTTCGATGTGGAAGTGATGGAGCTGGTTCATAGCGGCCTCGTTCAGGCGCTGGAAAGTGATCGGGGGGGGTGAGACGCCCGATCCGTCGGCGGACCTCTTCGCCCGCGGGTCGCGCTCGGCGGCGAGAGCGCCTTTCCATCAGATCACGGTCGGGACGTCGCCGCGCGGCGGCCCGTGGCCAACGGACGCATCACCGCACGCGCGGACCCGGCCCCGCGTGACGCGGGACCGTGCGGAGAACCATGGCCCTGCTCAGCGGAATCCGCCGGCTCCACCGCCGCTACGCGGGCGAGGCGACCCGCTCCCCCACCGGCTCGGCCTTCCCGTTCCTGACTCGCCCCAGCAGCCCCGCCGCCTCCGGCACCCGCTGGAGCGCCCCCAGCAGCAGCACCCACAGGTCGTGCAGCCGCTCCTCGATCTGGTCGCGGCCGTCCAGCGCGTCGGAGACGGTGTGGAGGCCGAAGAAGGCGTAGACGACACCGGGGGCCGCGACCGCCGGGGCGACACCGTCGGCCAGTTCCCCACGGCGGCCGGCCTCCTCCAGCAACGCGGTCACCGTCTCGATCCAGGGACTGAACGGGGTCGGCAGCCTCGCGTCGATCGCCTTGCGCTCCATCCACAGCCGGGACCCGGCGCGCACGACGACATCGTCGCGGAAGGCGCGCGCCACGGTGAAGCTGAGCGCGACGAGTTTCTCCAGCGCGGGCGCGTCGGCCGTCCGGGCGCGGTCGACCAGTTCCGGCCAGGTCGCGAAGTGCGCCTCGACGACGGCCAGCGCGAGTTTCTCCTTGTTGGCGAAATGAAAGTAGATCGCTCCGCTGGTGCGGCCGGACAGCGCGCTGATGTCGCTGATACTCGTCCCCGCATAACCACGTTCGTCGAACAGACGCGCCGCGGCCTCCAGCAGAAACCGCCGTGTCGTCTCCGCCCGCTCCTGCACGTTCACTCCGCCTGCCGCGCCGTCACCAACAGCAGGCAATCTACTACCTCCGCGTAACATCCACGAAGCAATGCGCGTGCAAATCCCCAGGGCGTGAGTTCTCCTTATGGTATGAATTCTCCGACAGGGGTCGGCGGTCGTGCCCGTCCGCTGACCTGGTCCCGGACGGTCCCCCGCGAGACAGTGCACCGCGCGTCCGTCGCCGAGGTTCTCCTGACCGACGTACGGCCGACGGCGGACGACGCGTTCGAGGCCGCCGCCGCCTGGCCCCGATCGCATACGACCTTCCCCCTCGACGGGACCGACCGGCACAGCCCGCTGGTCCTGGTGGAGACCCTGCGGCAACTCGGCATCTACATACCCCTGCGCTGGTACGGGGTCCCGCCCACCAGCCACCTGCTCATCACCGACCTGTCGTTCGACCTGCGGCCCGGACGCGCGCCGCGGGCGGGCCACGGCTGCACCGAGGTGACGTGCCGGATCGCGGTCGGCGGGCGCCGCCAGGGGGCGGACGGCGTCACCACCGGCCTGCGGCTCGACGTCACCTACCTCGCCGACGGCCGGGCGTTCGCGCAGGCCAACGGGGGTGCCCGTTTCCTGAGCGCTCACGGATACGCGGCGCTGCGCGCCGAACGCCTCACGGCGCGCCAGCCGACGCCGACGGCCGACGGGCGCCCCGCGCCCGCCGCGCTGGCCGTCGCCCACCTCAGAGATGTGCTGATCACCCACCGCGGCGGCACGGTCGAGATCGACCCGGCCGACCCCTGCCACCCGTTCTTCTTCGACCACCCGACCGACCACGTCCCCGGCATGGTGCTCCTGGAGGCGGCGCGGCAGGCAGCCGCCGAGGTCAGCGGCGGCGTACTACTCCATCCGACGTGCGGCCGCCTGGTGGCGGCGCGGTTCGCCGAGTTCACGCCGCGGGCCAGCGTGGAGTGCGTCCCGCACCACCGGACCTGCGTCTTCCGCATCCACAACGGCGCCGAGCGCGCCGCTTTCGGCGTACTCGGATACGGCGACTCGGGTGATTACGCAGAGGACTCACTTGACTACGTTGGGTTGACGTCCATAACGTAACGATCGATATGTTCTTGGCGGTCTCCCAGACGGCCCTTTTACGGGGCCGCGTCCGCCGAGGGCCCGCGCCCGTCTGCTTTCACCGGTATGCCGACCCCGCCGCGAGGAATGCGACGTCGCATCGCCGGCACATTCAGGCATTCCTGAAAAGGAAATCCCCGATGAACTCTCATCCCATTCTTTCGTGGACACCCGCGGCCATCGTCTTCGACTGCGACGGCACACTCATGGACACCGAACGCCATTGGCAGCAGGCCCGCGAACTGGCCATGAACGATGTCGGGGTCGCCCCGGCCGAGGGCTTCGCCGAACGGGCGAAGGGCCTGCACTTCACCGAGTGCGGTCAGCTCATGGCCGACGAAGCAGGCCGCCCCGAGCTCGGCGTCCAGCTCACCTCCGGCCTGCTGCACCACTTCCGCGCGCTGGTGGCCCGCGAACCGCAGACCATGCGCGGCGCGCGGGAGCTGGTGGAGACGGCCGCCAAGTTCGCCCCGCTCGCGGTCGCCAGCAACTGCCCCCTGGACGTCGTGGAGACCTGCCTCGACCACGCCGGACTCCGGGACCACTTCGACCACATCGTGGTCGCCGACGAGGACAACCGGCCCAAGCCCCACCCGGACGTCTACCTGACCGCGGCCCGGCTCTGCGGCGCCGCGCCGGGCGACACACTGGCGGTCGAGGACTCCGCCTGCGGGGTGGAGGCGGCCGTACGCGGCGGCCTGCGCGTCGTCGGCGTCGGCCCCTGGCCGGGCGAGGACATCGCGGCGCGGGTCGACCTGTGGGTCGCGACGCTCGACGAGCCGGGCATCTTCGAGTGGGCGACGCGCCGGATGGCCCAGCGGCTGCCGGTCTGATCCGACCCGCCGCGGACCGGCGGGTCTCCCGCCCCGTGTCCTCCGGACGGACCGGCCCACTCCCCCGCTGCCCCGTCCGCCCGCGGGTCACCCGCCGGGTCCGCCGGTCGTCCGTCAGCCGCGTGGCCGGTCAGGCACTCTGTTCCTCCGGTACGTCCCCCGCCGCCGCGAGCAGCGGGCCCAGCCGGGAGACGGTTCCGCTCGCGGAGGAGAACAGCAGCGCGATCCCCACCGCGCCCGGATCCGGGACGCCGGCCGCCCGGTCGCCGAGGTAGCTCGCACGGCCGCGCCTGGCCGTCAGCCGGGCGGTGTTGCCGACGCCTTCCCACGCGGCCCGCGCCGCGTGGGCCACGGCCGTGGCCGGGTCGGTCCCCGGCGGCTGCGCCGTCAGCGCGTCGGAGGCCGGGGCGAGCGCGTCGACCAGGGTCTTGTCGCCAACGGTCGCCTCTCCGACCCGCTGAATGGCCGCGAGGCCGTTGCCGACTCCGGCGGCCAGCGCTCCGGCGTCGGGTCCCCCCTCGCTCACCGCGAGCGCCGCCGCCATCTCATGGAACAGCAGGCCGAACAGGGGGCCGCTGGTGCCGCCGACCTCATCGAGGAAAGCGGCCGCGGCGGCGTCCAGCGGGCCGGCGCAGCTCGCCTCGGGGGGCCTGACCCGCTCCGGTGCGCCGTTCGAGGCGGCCTTCCACGCCTCCGGGCCGATCGGGTCGTCGAGACGTCGCAGCGTCGCCCGGAGGCCCGCGACGAGGTTCGCGCCGAAGTCACCGTCGCCGACCTGCTGGTCCAGTGCGGTCAGTTCGGGCTCGGTGGCCTCCGCGGAGGCGGCGAACCGGCGTATCCAGGCATCGGTGAACGCGGTGCGGGACGGTGCGGCCATGACTGCCTCCGGGGAACTCGTGAGTCGCGGGGTTCCTATACGACCGGTGCGGTCGCGGGCCAGGCGGGGGTGTGGGCGGGCGCGTCGTAGTAGGCGAGGGTGTCCGCGTCGGCCACCAGCAACGTCAGCGAGAAGCCGCGCATGTCCAGGGCCGTGACGAAGTCGCCGACCAGGGTGCGCTCGACGGCCGCGCCGCGCCCGTCGAGCACCTTGGTGACCTCGTGCAGGACGGCGTACAGCTCCATCCTGGTGATGCCGCCGAGGCCGTTGACCAGCACGATCACCGACGTGCCGGAGACCAGGCCCAGGGGGTCGGCCAGCGTGCCGACCATGTCCGCGGCCAGGTCGCGCAACGGGCGTTCGCGCAGCGTGCGACGGGCCCGTTCACCATGGATGCCGACGCCGTACTCGAGACCGCCGGCCGGCAGGTCGAAGGCGGGCAGGCCGGTGGCGGGAGCGGTGTGGGCGGCGGAGGCCACGGCCATGCTGCGGCAGCGGCCCACCACGTCCACGCCCAGGGCGGCCAGGTCCTTCAGGCCCATCCCGGTGTCCGCCGCCGCGCCGAGGATCTTCTCGACCAGCACCGTCGCACCGGTTCCCCGGCGGCCGTTCACGACCTCCGCGGAGTCCGAGGCGGCGTCGTCGTCGATCAGGACCCGCGCGCAGTCGACGCCCTCGCGAGCGAGCCGTTCGGCGGCGATACCGAAGTTGATCTTGTCGCCGGTGTAGTTCTTCACCAGGTGCAGCACACCGTTCTCCCGCGCCACGGCGAGCGAGGCGGCGAAGATCTGGCGGTTGTGCGGCGAGGCGAAGACGCGGCCGGGACAGGCGGCGTCCAGCATGCCCGCGCCCACATAGCCGATGTGCAGCGGTTCGTGCCCCGAGCCGCCACCGGACACCAGGCCCACGCGCCGCGTGGGCGACGGGGTCAGCGCCCGTACGAAGCCGTTCGCCTCGTCCCAGGCGACGCTGTCGGCGTGCGCCCGTTCGAAACCGGCCAGGGAGTCCACGACGAGGTCGTCGATCTCGTTCGCGAAGTAAAGGCCCATGGTGCACCAGACCTTTCCGGAGAACGCGGTCGGTCTCCTGCGTAATCATGCTGTTCGGTATCACCCGAAACGGCAACTTTCCGCCCACGTACGAGTGGCTGTTCCAGAAGTACCGGACGTACGAGCGGGCGGTCGGGTATAAGGCGTGCCGCGTGGCCGCCGGAGGTTATCTCCCTCTCGGGACACGCAGAATCTATGTCGGCCGGAGTAGACATTCGGCGGTGACGTGGTTATGGTTTCTCTCGTAGCCGAGATCAGCAAGGCCCGGCAGACACGAACTGCCGGGCAGCAGTACGCGAAGTGCAGGACGCAGGACGGTGCGGTGGTGGAGTTCCAGAGCCGGGGTTGTTGCCAGACGGGCGATGGGACTGACCGCCGGACCGGGTGGCCCGAGGTGATCAGGGGCCGCCATGAGCAGTACCGCAGTGCCAAGAGATGATTCAGAGAGTTGATCCCGAGGGAAGAACGGAGGAGCCGAGCGCCATCAGGATCGCCCGGGCGGATTTTCGGGCCCGGGTACCGCAGGACATCGGTAGTGAGGTGGTCTCCGGTCAAGCAACCGCGATCCCCGCATCAGCCGCCAACCCCCTCCCGGTGGCGATGCGGACACAGAGAGCCGGCGCAGTACGTAAGCCGGTAGATGGTGTAGCAGTTCCTTCGGGGCCTTGGTGCCGTTCGGCACCAAGGCCCCTCAAGCGCGTTCCACAGAGAGGCGAGATGACAGCAGACGACTCGTTCGGCCGACTCGACGACGACGACTACCCCGCGTACACCATGGGCCGAGCAGCCGAGATACTCGGTACCACCCAAGGCTTCCTCCGCGCGATCGGCGAAGCCCGCCTGATCACCCCGCTGCGTTCCGCGGGCGGACACCGCCGCTACTCCCGCTACCAACTGCGCATCGCCGCGCGCGCCCGCGAGCTCGTCGACCAGGGCACCCCTATCGAGGCAGCGTGCCGCATCGTCATCCTCGAGGACCAGCTCGCGGAGGCCCAGCGCATCAACGAGGAGCTGAGTTCCTCCAAGCCCCGCGACCGGGCCACCGGCTGAACGACTGCCGACCTCAGCGATTCCCTACCTGAACGACTCGCTCCCAGGACGACTCCGACGTGCCATCGCCCGGCATTCCGCGTGCTCCCAGCGGAGGCCCGAGCCGTGTCCTCGCCGCTCCCGGCGAGAGCCGCTTGTTGGGAACGGGCCTGGGTGGGAGGGTTGTGGGGACCGTCGTCCCGGCCGCCACGGAGTGGCCGGGTGGAGTGGTCGCGCTGGTGTCGTTCCCTCGGGCGTGTGCCCTGTGGTCCCCGGTGGCATGTGCTGGTCGATGTGCGCGACCTCGTGGTCCCGCGCTGTGAGGGGATTGAGTCATGGCGGAAGAGACTGATGCCGGCAGGGTGCGTTCCGGTCCGAAGCGGTGGGCATGACCGCGCACGGTCTGGCGCGGGCACTGGCCGGGTTGCTGGAGGCCAGCCATACGGCGCCGTTCGAGCGGTTGCCGCGCCTGCTGGACACCGCGGCCAAGCAGGCCGGCGCGGGCGGGGCCCGGCTCTTCGTGGCGGATCTCCAGGAGGAGGTACTGCGCGAGGTGACCGGGACCGGCCTGAACGCCGGCGAAGGCGGCGAGGAGCACCGGATCGAGGGCACCTTGCCCGGTCGCGCCTACCAGATCACACAGGTCACCGCCCCGGCGTCCGGCGGGGCGTGCTGGATGCCGGTGCGGGACGGCACGGAACGTCTGGGCGTCCTGCACGTCGAGCCCGGCCCCGACGACACGGGCACGCCCGACGGTGAGGTGGCGCTGGCGCTGGCGTCGATGGCCGGACTGCTGCTGGTCTCCAAGCGGGCCAACAGCGACTCCCACGCCCGGCTGACCCGCACCCGGCCGATGGGCGTGCCCGCCGAACTCCAATGGGCGCTGATGCCGCCACGGACCTTCTCCGACCAGCGGGCCACGGTCAGCGCCTTCATGGAACCGGCCTACGAGGTGGCCGGGGACGCCTTCGAGTACGCGCTGGCGGACGACATCCTGCACCTGGCGATCTTCGACGCCATGGGGCACGACACCTCCGCCGGACTGACCGCCGCTCTGGCGATGTCCACCTGCCGCAGCCACCGCCGCGCCGGCGCCACCATTCCCGACGCCAGCAGGGCCATCGAAGACACTCTGGTCGGGCAGTTCGGACACACCCGGTACGCCACCGGCGTCCTCGCGGACCTGGAACTGGACACCGGCAAGTTCAGCTGGGTCAACCGGGGCCACCTGCTGCCGGTACTGATCCGCGGGGGCCGGTGGTCCAGCACCCTGTACTGCCCTCCGGCCGGGCCGATGGGCAGCGGATTCAACCTGCCGGTCGAGCAGCGCACCGAGCAGTTGGAGCCCGGAGACCGGCTGCTGCTGTTCACCGACGGCATCACCGAGGCCCGCGACAGCGACGGCCGGGAATTCGGTGTGGAGCGTTTCACCGACTTCATCACCCGCCACCACGCGGACAACCTTCCCGTCGACGAGACGCTGCGCCGCCTGATGCGCACCGTCATGGAGTACCACCACGGACGCCTCGAGGACGACGCCACCGTCCTGTTCTGCGAATGGCACGGCCCGGACGGCGCGACGGGGGGTCAGGCGGCTCGGGCGAGTTCGGCGCGGCCGAACAGCAGGGCGTAGCCGGCGGGGAGTTCGTTGATGGTGCGGGTGAGCAGGTCGCCGGGCAGGAGGGCGGCGACGGTGCTCAGGACGGCGCCGGTGTCCCAGCGGGCGACGGCGGGGGTGACGCCGGTGCGGGCCGCGATGTCCTGGACGAAGCTCCAGCCGGTGCGGGGCTGCGCGGTGGGCGCCTGGGCGGTGAGGACGTCAGCGGCCTGACGGGGCAGATGGGCGGCGAGTGCGGTGCGCGGGTCGTCGCCGAGCTGGCTTCCCAGGGCCGCGAGCACGGCGTGGACGGCCTGCTCGGCGCGTTCGCGGGTGGGGTAGGCGCCGTCGTAACGGACGGTTTCCAGCATCTGGTCGTAGGTGAGCGCCGACGCGGTCCGGCGCTGTTCGGACTGGGCGGGCATGGCTGCGGCGGTGGCCTTCCGTTTCGGGCGGCGGCCGGGCCCGGTGAGCGGGGCCGGCCGCCGGGTGGGGTGGAGGAGATGTCGGTCGGCGGCGAAGGAGGGTGCCGACGGGTTCGCGTCCTTCGCCGCGCGGTACCGCGGGCGGCGGGGGTCAGCCGACGATCTGCCGGCGGTTGTCGCCCGCGCCGACGGAGATCTTGCGGGGCTTGGCCCGCTCGGCGATCGGGATGCGCAGCGTCAGCACCCCGGCCTCGTAGTCGGCCTGGATCTGCTCGGTGTCCAGGGAGTCGGCCAGCACGATCTGGCGGGAGAAGACCCCCAGCGGCCGCTCGGACAGATCCATCTGCACGCCCTCGTCGTGCGGGGCGGGCCTGCGCTCGGCCTTCACCGTCAGCATGTTGCGCTCGACGTCGATGTCGATCGCGTCCGGCGAGACCCCGGGGATGTCGAAGGACACCACGTACTGCTCGCCGTCGCGGTAGGCGTCCATCGGCATCGCGGCGGGCCTCGACCAGGTGCCGGGGCGCAGGAGCTGCTCGGTGAGTCGGTCCAGTTCACGGAAAGGGTCGGTACGCATCAGCATCGCGGAACACCTCCAGGAAGTCGGGCGCTTGGCGCCGGTGTCGTTCACCTGCCCTCTGTTGTAGCATGTCATCCATCCGATGACAAACATTGATGTCACCCTGAGGGTGACACCCCTGGGTGACAGCCCGGAGGAGGCGCCATGACAGCCGACCAGCCCGCCCCGACACCGTCGCCACCGCCCGCCGCGGCCACCTTCCCCGCCGCCGCGGCGGCACTGGAAACCATCGACGCGGCCGTCCGCGACGCCCGCGGCCCGGCACCCGACCAGCCGTCGGCCCCTGCGGCCGACCCCCGGCACGTACTCGCCTCGCTCCTGCTCCTGCGCGAGATCCGCGAACAACTCGCCGGCTGGGAAACCGGCCTGATCGAGACCGCGCGGGCGGCCGGTGCCAGCTGGGCCGACCTCGCCGCGCCCCTCGGCGTCTCCAGCCGCCAGGCCGCCGAGCGCCGCTACCTGCGCCTGCGCCCCGGCCCGGCCGGCTCCACCGGCGAGGAAAGGGTCAACGCCACCCGCAACCGCCGCGCCGCCGACAGAACCGTCGACGCCTGGGCCCGCACCAACGCCGCCGACCTGCGCAGACTCGCCGGCCAGATCACCCAGCTCACCGACCTGCCGACCGCCGCCGACACCGCCCTCGGCCACCTCGACACCGCCCTGGCCGCCGACGACGCCGCCGCGCTCATCACCCCGCTCACCGCCACTCACGCCCACCTCCAAGCGGGCCACCCCGACCTCGCCGACCGCGTCCACACCGTCACCGAACACACCCATCAGCTCCGCAACGCCCCGGGGCGACCGCCGCACACCCCGTAGTCACACCTCCGGCCAGGTGGTCTCGCCCGCCGCGTTCCGGCCCGGCCGGCCGCCGGACGTGCTCCGACCGGGCAGCGCGCCGACCCGGCGGCGTTCGAGGTTTTGAATCCGCTGGCTGGGCAGCCGCATAACGGGGGCCGGTCTCTTCTGAGGTGCCCAGTCATGCCGTAGGCCGAGGAATCCGTCGGGCTCCAGCCGGCCGTTCCCCGGCACGGCACGCGCTGATCCGCTGGGCGCTCCGTACGCCCGGCGCACGGCGCTCTGCCTGCCCCTCGTACATGTACGAACCCCGCGTCCCCGGGCGTCGGGCCGGTACGCGCACCGCGTACACCGCGCGTCGTTCGGCGCAGCGCCCCTATGGAGGTCCCGCAATGTCTGTTCCCGTCGCATCCGATCCGCTCGCCGAACTCTCCGCGGCCGGAGTCTCGGTCTGGCTGGACGACCTGTCCCGCGAGCTGCTCGCCGGTGGTGAGCTGAAGCGGCTGATCGCGGACCGGCACGTGGTGGGGGTCACGACGAACCCCACGATCTTCGCCTCCGCGCTGTCCAAGGGGGACCGCTACAGCGAGCAACTGCGGCGCCTGGGCGCCGAGGGCGCGAGCGTGGACGAGGCCGTCTTCGCCCTGACCACCGATGACGTCCGTACCGGCTGCGACCTCTTCGCCCCGGTGCACGAGCGCACCGGTGGTACCGACGGGCGGGTCTCGATCGAGGTGGACCCCCGGCTGGCGCGGGACACCGACGCCACGATCGAGCAGGCACGCAAGCTGTGGGAGGCCGTGGACCGGCCGAATCTCCTGGTGAAGATCCCGGCCACCCGCGAGGGCCTCGCCGCGATCACCGCCGCCGTCGCCCGGGGCATCAGCGTCAACGTCACGCTGATCTTCTCCCTCGACCGCTACCGCGCGGTGATGGACGCCTACCAGAGCGGCCTCGAACAGGCCCGCGAGGCGGGTCTCGATCTGGCGGCCATCGACTCGGTCGCCTCGTTCTTCGTCTCGCGCGTGGACACCGAGGTGGACGCCCGGCTCGACGCGCTCGGCACTCCCGAGGCCCGCGACCTCAGGGGCGCCGCCGCCGTCGCCAACGCCCGGCTGGCGTACCGGGCCTACGAGGAGATGACCGCCGCGCCGCGCTGGCAGGCGCTCGCCGCCGCCGGAGCCCGCCCGCAGCGCCCCCTGTGGGCGTCCACCGGGGTCAAGAACCCGGACTACCCCGACACGATGTACGTCGGCGAACTCGTCATCGCGGGCACCGTCAACACCATGCCCGGCACGACCCTTGAAGCGTTCGCCGACCACGGCACCCTTCCGGCCCACCCGCCGACCGGCGAGGAGTACACCGCGGCGACCGCCCACTTCGAGGCGCTGGCGCGGATCGGCGTCGACTTCGCGGATGTCACCGACACCCTGGAGCGCGAAGGGCTGACCAAGTTCGAGGACAGCTGGACCGAACTGGGCGCCTCCGTGGACAACGAGATGCGCGGCGCCAGCGCCGCCGCCGCGTCCGCCTCCGGCGGAGCCGGTCTGCTGGCGATCTATCTCAACGACCACCTGTCCGGCGCGACCGGCGGACTGGAGCTCTTCCGCCGGGCGGCGCAGACCCAGAAGGACCGCGACGGCG
The DNA here is from genome assembly GCF_044753885.1 of Streptomyces sp. NPDC093221. Classification (NCBI taxonomy): domain Bacteria; kingdom Bacillati; phylum Actinomycetota; class Actinomycetes; order Kitasatosporales; family Streptomycetaceae; genus Streptomyces; species Streptomyces sp. NPDC093221. The sequence continues at coordinate 611,081 of NZ_JBIVOA010000003.1, forward strand.
GCCCGGAACTGGCGGAGCTGGCCCGCCAGATCGAACAGGACCGTGACTCGCTGATCCAGATCATGACCGATCTGGACGTGTCCCCCGACCGCTCGAAGGTCGCCATCGGATGGGTGGCGGAGAAGGTCGGCCGCCTCAAGCCCAACGGACACCTCTTCACGCGATCCCCGCTCAGCGACCTGCTGGAGCTGGAATCCATGTGCCTGGGTGTTGCGGGCAAGGCGGCCTGCTGGCGCACCCTGCGCACTCTGGCCGAGACCGAGACCCGGCTGTACCCCGAGCACCTGGACACCTTGCTGGAGCGCGCCGAGCACCAGAGCGCCGTACTCGAGGAGTTGCGTCTGGCCGCGGCCGCCCGCGCCCTCCCGTAGCCCCCAGCCGTCATCGCCGAGAACGCCGAACCCCGCACCTGCCGTGAGGCGGATGCGGGGTTCGGCGTTCTACGTCCCGACGTCCGCGACGGCGGGCGCGGGTACGAGCCGGGAAGGCCGCTCGTCACCGCGTCTGACGGTGAGGGGCGCCTTGCTCGGGGTCGTCATCGATGGTCTGCCACGTCCGGCCGCGCTGGGCGTCGGCCGAGGCGGCGGGATCCGGCTGCCCGTTCGGCGCGGCGGGATCGGGACGTACGGCCGGGGCGGCGGTCCGGCGGGAGCGCATACGGCGGCTGCCGTACCAGAAGCCGCCCAGGAGGACCGCGGCCACCACGATCGCGGCCAGGAGGATGAGCAGGCTGCCGGAAACCCCGGAGCTTGCCAGGTAGTGGGTGGATGTCATGAGGGTTGTCTCCTGCTCTGGGGCTGTCCGGCGGTGACGAGCGGTCAGCCCTTGGCCTTGCCGGCCGCGCCCTTCTCGGTGGCGGCGCCGTCGGTGACGAGGGTGCCGCCGGTGGTCTCCAGGTGCGCCCGGACGAACCACTGGAACTGCTCCAGGTCGCGGAGCTGTCCGATCAGCAGGTCCTCGGTGGCCGGGTCGATCTCGCCGGCCACCTCGATCGCCTTGCGGACGTCCTCGACGACACCGTTGTAGACCAGGTTGAGGGCGCCGAGGTGGGCGATGGCGTCCTGGCGGCCGATGCTGTAGTCGTTCCAGGTCCGCTCACTGACCAGGGCGCCCGGGGTGCCCAGGGCGACACCACCGAGCGCGGCGATGCGCTCGGCGACGTCATCGGCCATCGCGCGGACCTGCTCCACCTGCGGGTCGAGCATCTCGTGGACGGCGATGAAGTGCGGCCCGACGACGTTCCAGTGCACGTGCTTCAGCGTCAGATGGAGGTCGTTGAGGGCGTGCAGCCGCATCTGGAGAATCCCGATGAGCTCGCCGCCCTGCTTGGTGGTCAGGCCGGGGACGGTGTACTTCGGAAGCTTGCGCGTGGGCATGGCTGTCTCGCTTTCGTCGGTGGAGAAGGTCGTGAATTTCGGCTCGGGCACGTGTCAGGCACGAGCCGGGCATGGTGAGCGCTCCCCGCGCGGTCGGCGGGGCGGGTCGCGCCAGGGCTTGACGGGCTCAGGGCGCCGGGACGAGGGCGGCCTCGACCTCGCGGAGGAAGTCGTCCAAGTCGTCGGGCGTGCGTGAGGTGATCAGCGTCCAGCCGTCGGCGGTGTCGCTCACCACGGGCTTGTCCACCCACGCGCCGCCGGCGTTGCGGATGTCGGTGCGCAGGGACGCGTAGGAGGTGAGCGTCTTTCCGCGGACGAGATCGGCCTCGACCGCGAGCCACGGGCCGTGGCAGATCGCCGCGACGGGGCGCTTGGCCGACGCGAAGGCCCGTACGGCCCGCACGGCCGTTTCGTCCTGCCGGAGGCTGTCGGCGTTCAGCGTGCCGCCGGGTACGAGCAGCAGGTCGTACGCCGTGACGTCCGCCTTTTCCAGGGTCAGCGTCGGCTGCACGGTTTTGCCGGGGTCCTTGTCGCCGACGAGCGTCCGGATCGGCTCGTCGGACACGGCCGCGACGTCGACTCTTGCGCCCGCCGCCCGCAGGTGTTCCACGGGGACGACGAGTTCGTCCTGCTCGACGCCGTAGTTCGTCACGATCGCCAGAACGCTCCGGTCCTTCAGATTGCTGACCGCCATGGCGGTTCCTTCCTTACGCGCTTCTTGTGCTGGTGGCCCCCCGGGCTCGATGTGCGGCTACCCCTTCACCAGCTTTAATGCCTCGAAATGCTCACCGATTTGCCCGAATGGCGCGATATTGCGGCGATCCGGGTGGTCGGACGTCGTCCGGGACTCCCCTCGCGGGCACGCGGCCGAGGGCCGAGGGAGGCTCACGGCGCGAGGCCGGCGTCGCGGGCCAGGAGTGCGGCCTGCACCCGGTTGGTCACGCGCAAGGTGGTCAGGATGCGGCTGACGTGGGACTTGACGGTGCTCTCCCGCATGCCGAGCGCGTTCGCGATGTCGGCGTTGGTGTCCCCCTCGGCGAGCAGGGCCAGCACGTCCTTCTCCCGCGGGGTCAGAGGGTCGATCCGCGTCCGGGCCTGGGCGGCCCGAGGGCGGTTGGTGCGGTGGTAGCAGTCGATGAGACGGCGAGCGGCGGCGGGATGGAGCAAGGCGGAGCCGGCGGCGACGAGGTGGACGGCGCGCAGGATCTCGGCGGGGTCGGTGTCCTTGAGCAGGAAGCCGTCGGCGCCCGCGGCCAGCGCGTTGTAGACGTACTCGTCGAGGTCGAAGGTGGTCAGCGAGATGACCTTGGGCGGGTGGGGCAAGGCGCGCAACCGCTTGGTGGCGATGATGCCGTCCATGCGGGGCATCCGGATGTCGACCAGGGCGATGTCGATGCGGTGGGCGGTGGCCTGCTCGATGGCGTGGAGCCCGTCAGCGGCCTGGGCGACGACCTCGATGGCCTCGTCGCCGTCGAGGAGGTCGGTCAGTCCGAGGCGGACGAGTGCGTCGTCGTCGACGACCATGACGCGGATCATGCGCGGGGACCGTTCGGCGCGGCGGCGCGGTGCGGTATCCGGGCGGCCAGCCGCCAGGACCCGCTGCCGCCGGGCCCGGCATTCAGGTGTCCGCCGAGTGCTTCGACCCTCTCGCGCAGCCCGACAAGGCCGAACCCCGAGGGCGCCGTCGCCTCGCCGCGCCCGCCAGGAGTGTTGGTGACCTCGACGACGGTGGCGGGCGGCCCGTAGTCGATACGGACGCGGACGGGGGCGTCGGCAGCGTGTTTGCGGGCGTTGGTCAGGGCTTCCTGGACCAGGCGGAAGACCGCCAGCCTGTGGGCCGACGGGGCCTGTTCCGGCCTGCCCTCGATGACGGTGTCGATGTGCTGCCCGGCCGTCCGCGCCTGCCCGATCATCTCCTCGACGTCACGCAGGACCGGCGCCGGCCGTTCGGCACCGTGGGGGACGTCGGTGGTGCGCAAGGCGCCCAGCACGTCACGCAGGTCGGTCAGGGCATGGGTGGAGGCGGTGCGCAACAGGGTGAGGCGGTGGACGAGTGCGGCGGGCAGGACGTCCTTCCTGGCAGCGAGCACGCCGGTGTGCAGGGCGATCAGGCTGAGCTGGTGGGCGAGTACGTCGTGCATCTCGGCGGCGATGGCGGACCGCTCGGCCATGCGTACGGCCTGCTCGCGCAGTTCCCGCTCGGTCCGCAGATGCTCCACCTGCGTGTTCAGCGCCTTCACCAGGCGTCGCCGACTGCCCATCCACAGCCCTCCCACCACCGCCAGCACCGTGGAGCCGTACTGCTGCGGGCGCCACAGGGAGACCGCCGGGTGGAGCACGGCGCTCACCGAGAGCGCCACAGCCGAACAGGTCACAGCCGCCACGACGTGCCGGTGCGCGGCGAGGTCGAACAGGGCGAGCAGGAGCAGCGGCAGCAGCGGCCATCCCCATACCCCCGCCGCCGCTGTGGTCACCACCGGAGCGAGCCACCAGGGCGCCCGGCGCAGCAGCGCCAGCCCGCACACCACGGCCGCCGCACCGCCGGCAGGCGCGTACCGGCCTTCAGCGCTCAACGCCTCGTTCCGGAAAGCCGCCAGAGCCAGCAACGCCACCAAGCCGTAGCGGCCGTAGACCGCCCATCCCTGCCCCTGTTCCCCGTTCACCCGCAGAGCGTGGCACGCGCCCGGATGCCTGTCGTCCGACGTTCGGCTACGCCGACCTCCACCTTTGGTAGGGGAGGACGGCCGCACAAGGGAGGATATGCGCGGCTGAAGGCGTCTCTAGCGTCTCGGACATGGACGACTGGACCACCTCACACCACCGTGCCCCCGCGCGGCGCAAAGCGGAGAGCTGGATGTTCCTGCTCGAAGCGGCCCGCGATCTGCGCACCACCGGCGCCATCGCTCCCAGCAGCAAGGCTCTGGCCCGTCTGCTCACTGATCCCGCGGGCGAATACGGAGCGCGGCCCCTGAACGTCCTGGAGGCGGGCGCGGGCACCGGCTCCGTCACCCGCACGCTCCTCCCCCGCCTCTCCCCGGGCAGCAGCCTGGACATCGTCGAGGCCAACTCCCGCTTCGCCTCCCAACTGCGACGCCTCGTCAGCTCCCATCCGCTTCCGGCGGACGGGAGCGAACGGATTCGCGTCCATCACGCCTTCGTCGAACAGCTCGACACCGACCGGCGCTACGACGTGATCGTCTCAGGGCTGCCGTTCACCAACTTCACCCCGGCGCACGTCACGACGATCATGGACCGGTACATCGAACTGCTCCGGCCCGGCGGCACGCTCACGTACTTCGCCTACCGCGGCACCCGCTACGCCCGCGCCCTGACCGCCACCCGCCGCGAAGCCCGCCGCCACCGTGCCGTCGAAGAGGTCCTCGCGGGATACCAGGACCAGTACGCCACCGGCTGCCGGACCGTGTGGGGCAACCTGCCCCCGGCGAGGGTCTGGCGGCTGCGCCGACCGGCCGACGTGTCCGCCCCGGCGGCGGCATCGCCCGTCGCCGCCGTGACGGCTCGGCCAACTCCCTGACCGGAGAGCCCAGTTGGCGCGTCGCCGGACCGTCGCGTCATATCCCGCGACCGCCAACGCCCGTTCCGCCCGCGGAAGCGACCGGAGCCGGCCCCGCAAGGGGCCCTCGAACACACAGGGGTCTCCCGCCGGTTGATCGAGGCGCCCGAGGGTGAGTGCGAGGCCCGCCTCGAACGCCTCCTCGTGAGTGACGACGGGGACAACGTCCGGCGCCCCCGCGTCCGCCTGCTCCTCCAGCACGACCTGCCGACCGCGCTGGCGAACTACGACCGCGCCCTGCGGCCCTTCGTGGACTCGAGGGCTCCACGGCCCGCTCCGCCCGCGCCCCCGCCCTCCACCGTGACCGTAGGAATCGCCAACTCGCCCCGCTCCCGCGCTAGTTCGGAAATCCAGAACTCTGCCCGAGCCCCGTCTTCGCAGGGGCGCGAGGAACTGCGCGGACCCAATCGTGGGTAGGGAACGAAAGTTCGACAGCCCCTCTCGTCCCCACCGTCACGGAGGAAACATGCGCAGGAGAACGCTGATACGCGCCCTCGCCGTAGGCACGCTCGCCCCGGCAGGTCTGGGTCTGGGCGCACGAAGCGCGTCCGCCGCGGCCGATTCGTACGGAATCGACGTCGCGACCACCCAAGGCGGCATCGACCTCGCGCTCGCCCGCAACCAGGGCCAACAGTTCGCCATCGCCAAGACCGGCGGCAGCCAGCTCAGCGAGGGACCGTACGTCAGCCCGTACTACACGGCCCAAGTGGACAGCGCGCGAGCGGCCGGACTTCGGGTCGGCCATTACTGGCTGTCCGGCGACTTCCAGGCGCCGACGGACGCGGCGAACTACTTCGTCGACCACCTGCACGACTACGGGCAGGGCGACGTACTGGCCCTGGACGACGAAGTGCTGGACGACTCCACCGGGTTGTGGAACGACGGCCAGGTCGCCGCCTGGTTCCGGCAGGTACAGGCCAGGGTCGGTACGTGCGTGCCCTGGTTCTACATCGGCGCCGCGAATCTGCGCGGCGGCAGTTGGGGCCAGACGATCGCCACCGGGGCCAAGCTGTGGGTGGCCGCGTACGGCTCCAACAACGGTACGCGGCAAGGCGAACCGGAGCTGGGCGGCGCGTACCCGGACTGGGCGGTCCACCAGTACACCTCCGTGGGCTCCATCGGCGGCATCCGGAACGTGGACCACAATCTCGCTCGCGGCTCGGCGTTCGATCTGGTCGCTCCGGGCAGCGGGGGCGGAGGAGGGGGCGGCGGAGGCGGAGGTCTGCCGAAGACCACGACGGAGCAGGACGGCATCCCGGGACCGGTGTTCTGGAGCCGCGCGCAGAAGTGGCTGTCCCTCACCTCGGGTTACACCGGCCCGGTCGACGGCGTGCCCGGCGTCAACACCTACGCGGCCCTCCAGCGGTACCTGAAGGCGCACTTCGGCTACGCCGGTCCCGTCGACGGCGTGCCCGGCGTCAACACGTACGCCGCCTGGCAGCGGCTCGCCGCGCAGTGGGGCTACACCGGCCCGATCGACGGCGTGATGGGCCCCAACTCCTGGCGCGGCGTCGCCCGTTTCCTCAACCAGAACGCCTGGGACTGACCCCTCGCGCGGGGGGCTCCCCCGGACCCCTCAAGACCCGACGTACCGGCCAGCGGCACCAAGGCGGCCGGTATGTCGGGCGGGGAACGGTGATCTCCGACCACGCGTCAGCGAAGAACGCCAGAGCCGGTCGCGGAACCCGCCCTCCGAGTCCCGCCCGTGCCGGTCTGCGCATGACCCGGATCGGTGACGCATCAGGCGGGGACGAAGAGAGCCTCGTGGGCCCCGTCGAGGATGAACCCGTTGTCGAAGCGGACCCGCACACTCACGAGAGGCGGCTGTTCCTGGAAGGCGGTCCACGCGGGTTCCAGAGAGCCGACCTTCTCTTCGAGCTGCCTCCTGCTCTCCGTCGGCATCTCGTCTCCGAAGGCGTCGAGCAGCGACTTGAGCCGCTCGTACTCGCGCACCTCGTCGCTCTCGTCCCGGTGGGCGACCACCCGCTCGACGGCCCCGCCTGTGCCCGCGGCCAAAGACAGGAACCCGATCACGACCCCCGACACCTCCGCCGAATCGGTCAGTCTGGTGTCCGCTGCCAGCACCACCCGCTGGCCCGCCTTCAGAGTCATCCGCTCCCCATCTCCGCTACGCCTGCTACGTCGCTTCCATCCGCCCGCCGCAAGAACGTCTCACCGCGGCGGTCGCTCACGACACGGGCCCCTTCGTGGAACCTACGGGCACCGTAATACGGCATCCGCACAACGCCGTCCCCGGCGAGGCAACGCCGCTGCCAGTGGGCCGAGTCCTCCAGGCGCTGATGTCGCGGGAGTGGCCGGATCCGGGTCACCGCGGAGACGATGGAGGCTCCGCGAGCGGGCTGCTGCGTCGCGGCGGGCTCATGGGCGTGGGGGGGTCGGGGGTGAGGCTGCCGTGGGTGGGGCGGCCTTCCAGGACGGTCAGGGTGACTCTGTGTGCGAAGTCCCGACCGTGGAAAGGGGAGTTGGCCGACCGGCTCAGCCAGGTGGCGGGCTCGGCCCGCCATGCCTGCGGCCGGACGACACAGAAGGTCGCCGGTTCGCCGACCGCGACCGGGCGGCCTGCGAGGTGGGCGATCCGGCCGATCGCGGCCGGGGCCGTGGACATCACACGCGCCACCGCGGTCCAGTCCACCGCCCCGGTGGCCGGGTCCGCGAACACCTCGGCCACCACCGGCAGCGCCGTCTCCAACGAGGTCAGGCCGAAGGCGGCGCTCAGCCAGGAACAGGTCTTCGTTCGAGCCGGGTGCGGAGCGTGGTCGGTGGCGACGACGTCGATCGTGCCGTCGCGCAGCGCCGCGCGCACCGCGGCCACGTCGGTGGCCGACCGCAGCGGCGGGTTGACCTTCAACGCCGGTCCCCGCTCGGCGGCTTGGGTGTCGGTGAGCATCAGGTGATGGGGCGTCACCTCGGCGGTCACGGACAGGCCCTCGCGTTTGGCGGCCCGTACCAGCGCGACGGAACCCGCCGTGGAAACATGACAGATGTGCAGCCGTCCACCGGTGGCGGCGGCGAGCGCCAGGTCCCGGCCGATCACCGCCTCCTCCCCCGCGCCCGGCCAGCCGGGCACGCCGAGACCGGCGGCGACCGGCGCGTTGACGACTCCGTCGCGGACGATGGCGGCGCTCTGCGCGTGCTGGGCGAACGCGGTGCCGTACCGGGCCATCGCCGTCAGCAGTTCCAGGACCAGATTGTCGTCGTTCACGCACTTGCCGTCGTCGGAGAAGACCGTCACCCCGGCCGCCGCCAACGCCGCCACGTCCACGATCGCCTCTCCGGCCAGACCGGCCGTCGCCGCCGCCACCGGGTGGACGCGTACGCCGAGCCCCCGGGCCCGCCGCCGTACCTCCCGTACCCGCGCGACGGTGTCCGTGACCGGTGAGGTGTTCGCCATCGCGAAGACGTCGGTGAACCCTCCGGCCGCCGCCGCGACGGCCCCGGACGCCAGCGTCTCCGCCTCCTCTCCGCCCGGCTCCCGCAGATGCGTGTGCAGATCGACCAGCCCGGGCAGCACCGTCCCGCCTGTCGGCTCCCCGGCCACCGCGTCCACGGCCCGGATCACCCCGTCCTCGACAGTGAGGTCGAAGACCCCCGTCCGCCCGGCGACGCCGACCCGCTCCACCCGCCATGTCCCGTGCCCCGGCGTCGTGTTCACGAGGCGCCGTCGAGCCGGTGGAGGGCGGCGAGGAGGGTACGGACGCCCGAGGCGATCTGGGACGTAGGGGTGAACTCGGCGGGGACGTGGCTGAGTCCGTCGTCGCTGGGGACGAAGAGCAAGCCGGTCGGGATGACATGGGCGATCTGTTGCGCGTCGTGGCTGGCGCCGCTGGGCAGCACGCGGTACGGAAGGCCCAGGGAGGCGCAGGCATGGCGGATGTGGTCGGCGACCCAGCCCGGCAGGATGACCGGTGAGGTATCGGCGATGACCTCCGTGGTGAGCGCGACCCCGTGGTCTCGGGCCAGCGCGGCGAACTCGGCGGCCAGGGTACGGGCGGTGTCGCGCTGGCGGACGGAGTCCACGTCGCGTACGTCGACGAAGAACTCGACCGACCCCGGGACCGTGGTGATCGAGCCGGGCTCGACGCGGAGCCGGCCGACGGTGACCCGTACGCCGTGGTGCCGGGGGTCGCGGGCGAGCCGGTCGCCCAGCACCACGCACTCGGCGGCGGCCACCAGGGCGTCGCGCCGCAGGTGCATGGGGGTGCCGCCGGAGTGGGTGGCGCGTCCCTCGGCCCGCACCCGCAGCCGGGTGCTGCCGGAGATCACGTCGACCACGCCGAGGTCGACCCCCTGCGACCGCAGCACCTCGCCCTGCTCGATGTGGAGTTCGACGAAGGCGAACCACTCCTCGGGCCGCCAGCGCGACGCGTCCACCAGGTCCGGCCGCAGCCCGGCGGCGGCCATCGCGTCGGCCATCGTCACGCCGTCGCGGTCGGTGAGCCCCGCGAGATCCGCCGCGCCGGTCAGCCCGGCCGCCATCCGGCTGCCGTTGCACGCCTGCCCGAACCGCGCGCCCTCCTCGGCCGCGAACGCCACGAACCGCCACGGTCGACGGTGCGCGGCCTCCTGCCGGACCACGATCTCGGCGACCTCCATGGCCGCGACGACGCCCACGATGCCGTCGAAGCCGCCGCCCTGCGGCACGGTGTCCAGATGCGAGCCGGTGCCCAGCGCGCGTGCGTCGCCGGAGCCCGTGTTCGGCCCGGCGGGCGGCAGTTCCGCCACGGTGTTGCCCGCGTGGTCGGTGGTGACCGTCAGCCCGAGGGCCGTCATGTGGGCGGCGAACACCGCGTGCGCCTGGCGTTCCAGCGGGCTGTACGCCAGGCGCGTGCAGCCGGGCCCCGGTTCGGTGAGCGCGGCGAAGCCCGCCAGATGAGCGTCGATCCGCCCGAGGTCGACCCCGTCGAGCAGGTCGGCGGTCGCCGGCTGGGCCGTCCCGGTGCTCACGCTTCGTCCCTGTCGTGGCCGGTGCGGCCGTTGTCACGGTCGGCTCCGCCGTTCCCGGGGCTGACCACGTCCACGCCGTCGGGGGCCGCCCCGAGGAGCGGGGCGAGCGAGCAGACGGCGACGACCCGGCCGCCGTGACCGGTCACCGCCCTTACCAGCGGCGCGAGTTCGGCTCCGGGGCCGCCGCTGTCGACGCCGCCCCGGGCGACCACGACCGTGCGTTCGCCGGGCAGCACGTCCTCCACGATCAGCCGTCCGAGGTCCTCGACCACGACCCGGCGCGGCAGCCCGAGAGTGTGGGCGACCACATGGGCGAGCAGTACGTCGGCGGTCGCGTTCCAGCTCACGACGGCCTCGGGGCGGTAGCGGGCGGCCAGTTCCGCCAGCGCCGCGCCCGCCCGTTCCACGGTGGCGGGGTCGTCGGCGAGCAGAGCGGCACCGGCGCCCGTCGTCGAATCCGCGGGCTCCGCGGGGGACTTGGCGGCCGGGGCCGGCGGGGCGGGGGGATGCGGAAGGGGGCTGGTGGGCATGGCGCTCTCCTGTCGGGTCGTACGGTTCTCCTGCCGGGCGGTGGGTTTCGGTGCGGGGCCGGCGGGTCCGGCGGGTCCGGCGAGGGCTGCGGGGCCTGCGGGGTCCGCGGGGGTGACCCCTTCGAGCGGGCCGAGAGGCCCGACGGGTGCGTAACCGGTCGCCGTCCGCCGTACGAGGGCGGTGTGGAGGCCGAGGCCGGCGGGCGGTTCCCCGGACGGCGCGACCACCACGGCCGCGCTGTGCGGCAGGGCTCCGGCCTCGCGCAGAAGCGGCAGCGCTCCGGCGGCCGAGGCGGCGTCGACGGCGATCACGACGACCGTCTCGCCCGGGTGGATCACGCCGAACGGCGGGGCGCCCGCGACGAGGGCCGCGAACGGCAGTCCCGTCTCCAGCGACACTGCCGCGCCCAGAGCCTGGGCGCCGGGCCCCGTCGCCACCAACCGGTCGGCGGTGGCGGGGACTTCGGCGGCCAGGGCGGCGGCGAGCCGGCGCAGCAGCGCGGGCCGGTCCAGCCAGCCCGAGCCACTCCCCCGGTCGCCGACAGCGTCACCTGCGGCGTACCCGGCCGCGGCCAGGTCCCCGGCCAGCTCCTCCGCCAGCACTCCCGGCGCCCGGTCGAGACCGGGAAGCACCCGGGCGCCGACCCGCGACCGGCTTTCCGCCACGCCGCGCGATGCGACCGCCTCCGCCCCGGCCGCCGCGACCGCCGTGGCCGTGGAGACCGCCCCGGCCGCCGCGACCACCGGCGCCGTGGAGACCGCCCCGACCCCCGCCCCGGCTCCCGCTTCCGCCGTCATGGCCGGTCCCCTCCCGCGAAGGAGGGCCGCGGGACGAAGACGTCCGGCGACGTGCTGTCGGCCTGCATCAGTGCGACGAGCTGCTCCTGGGTCGGGTCCGGCGCGAAGGGCCGCTCGTACCCCTGCTCGCGCGACAGCGCCTGCGCCGCGTCCAGCACGATCCGTGCCTTGACCGCACGGTCGGCCGGATCGGCGACCCGCGACCAGGCCGCGCAGACGGTGACGGCCGAGCTGACCCGTCCGGACGGACCGCTGCGGACCGGCGCGGAGACCGCCCAGACGCCCTCGTCGAGTTCGTTGTCGCACACGTCGAAGCCCCGCTGGCGGACCACGGCGAGGTGGTCGATGAGCCGGTTGATCTCCCGGACGGTGCCGGAGGTGAAGGACGCGCGGGGGTAGGACGACAGCAGCGTCTCGACGAAGGCCGGGTCCTGGTAGGCGAGGATCGCGCGGGCCGAGGCGGCGGCGTGCAGCGGCACCTCCTGGCCGAGCCTGACGAACAGCCGCAGCGGGCGCTTGGTGCCCGCGATGGACACCGCGACCACCCGGCCGTCGATCAACTGGGTGAGCACCACGCTCTCCCCGCACCGCCGTTCGGCCTCCACCAGCGCAGAGGGCGGCTGGATCACGAACGGCTCGTAGTCCTCGACATGGCCGAGTTCGAGCGCGTTGGGGCCGAGCACGTACCGCTTGGTGGTGGGCGACCGGCTGACGAAGCCGGTGTGCTCCAGGGTGCTCATCACCCGGTGCATGCTGCCGACGGGGATCTCCAGTTGCTGGTGGAGCTGCTGGAGGGTGAGGCCCTGGCGGTACGCGGACAGGTGGGTGAGCACCGACAGGGCCCGCACCACCACGTGCATCGGCTTGTCTGCGCCCGACCGCTCCGGACCCGGCTTGTCCGAACCCGCCGTCTCCGCACCGGACTTGTCAGACCGTGGTCGCTGGGCGCCGGTCTTCTTCATGAGGTGTCCCCATCCCGTTGATCCCGTTGATCCCGCAGATCGCCTGGATCGCATCGTCGCGCAGGTCGCGTCCGTCCCGCTGGTCGCCGCTGGATCCCTTGGATTTCCCCGCCGTTACCGCTGAGGTGTCGGCGAGAGTCATTCCGTAACACGGAATCAACATATCGGCTCCGCACCACTGGAGTATCGGAGCCTCACCGGCCCCCTGTCAATGACACTTCCTCAGACTGCGCAGCGGGAATGCCGATTCGCAAGGTCATCGGGCACGAAACCCTTGACAGCCGGACCGGGGCCTTCCAATACTGTCGAATCCGCAGTGCGGAATATTCGTTTCCGTCTCACGGAAATAAGGGAAGGGGGGTTGATGACCGTCTCCGACATCGAGGTGGCCGTACCTCCGGCCGCCGCCAGGCCGCCGAACCGGTCCCCGTCCCGTGGCCTGCTGCCACGAGGCGCCCTGCTGCTGGTCGCCCGCAAACTGGGCGGCGCGGTGCTGGTCGTCTGGGGCGTGGTCACCTTCACGTTCGTCGTGGCCCGCGTCGTGGCGCCGGACCCGACGGGCCTGCTGGTACCGCCCGGGGCGAGCGAGGAGGTCCGGGCCCAGGTGCGGTCCTCCCTCGGCCTGGACCACAGCATCCCTCGCCAGTACCTCATCTACCTGCGCGATCTGCTGCACGGCGACCTCGGTACGTCCTTCGGCACCGGCCGCGCCGTCAGCGCCGACCTGACCAGCAGGCTCCCCGCCACGCTGGAGTTGGCCGTACCCGCCCTGATCATCGGCGTCCTGCTCGGCACCGCGCTCGGCGTGATCAGCGCGGTCCGCCGGGGCAAGGCCGCCGACCACGCGATCCGGGTGGTCACCGTGGCGGCGCTCGCGATGCCGCAGTTCTGGCTCGGCCTGGTGCTGTTGTCGCTGTTCTTCGTCCGGTTCGGCATCCTGCCGGGCCCCATCGGCCGACTGCCCGCGGGCCTGGCACCGCCGCCCGGCGTCACCGGCAGCTACGTCATCGACGGGCTGCTGGCCGGGCAGTGGGACACCGTCCGGCAGGCCCTGCTCCAACTGGTGCTGCCCTGCGTCGTCCTGGTCTGCGGCATCTTCGCCCCCATCACCAGGGTGGCCAGGTCCGGCATGGTCGAGGCGCTGCGCAGCGAGTACGTCAGGACCGCGCACGCCTACGGTTTCAGCCGGTCCCGTATCTACCGCAGCTACGCGCTCCGCAACGCGCTGCTCCCGGTGATCACCATGATCGCCGGCGGCGTCGCCTTCGCCTTCACCGGCGCGGTGCTGGTCGAGGGGGTCTTCGGCTGGCCGGGCATCGGCCAGTACGCGCTGACCGCCGTCCAGCAGTCCGACTTCCCCGCGCTCCAGGGCTTCGTGCTCTACGCGGCCGTCGTATACGTCGCCCTGTACGCACTGGTCGATCTCGCCTACTCGCTGGCCGACCCGAGGATCCGCTCATGACCGCCCCGGCCCCCGTGCCCTCCGCCGACCTGACCGCCGCCCCCTCAGCGGGCCCGCCCGCGGGGCCCGGCGGCCCGGTCCAGGACCGGCGCCCGTCCGGCCGTCGGCTGACCCGCCTGCTGCCCGGCGCCGGCGGCGCCGACTCGCTGACCGTACGCCTGGGCCTCGGCCTGATGGCCGTGCTGCTGGTGGCCGCCGCGGTCGGCAGGATCTGGACGCCGTACGACCCCGAGCAGCCCGGCGTGGGGCTGCCGTACCAGTCCCCGGGCGGGAAGCACTGGTTCGGCACCGACCAGGCGGGTTCCGATGTCTTCTCCAAGACGCTCGCCGCCACCTGGACCGACCTGTGGCTGACCCTGGTGGCGGTCGCCATCGCCTTCGTGATCGGCAGCCTGCTCGGCGCGGTCGCCGGGTACTGGGGCGGCTGGGCGGACGCGGTGATCATGCGGGTCACCGAGATCCTCCAGTCCTTCCCCGCGCTGCTGCTGGCGTTGCTGCTGGTCACCACGCTCGGCTCGGGCCTGGCCAATGTGATCGTCGTGGTCGCCTTCGTCGGACTGCCCGGCTATCTGCGGCTGCTGCGCGCGGAGGTCAAGGGCCGCAAGTCGTGGGAGTTCGCCGAGGCCGCCGTGCTGGCGGGCAACAGCGGACGGCGTGTCCTGGCCCGGCACCTGGTGCCCAACGGCCTGACCCCGCTGGTGTCCTACGCGGCGGTCAACGCCGCCTGGGTGGCGATCGTGGTCTCCAGTCTCGGCTTCGTCGGCGTCGGGATCGAACCCGGCAGCCCGGAGTGGGGCTCGATGATCGCGGGCGGCAAGGACTCCCCGGACGCGTACTGGATCTCGCTGTTCCCCGGCGTCTGCATTCTGCTGCTCGCCGCCGCCTTCTACCTGCTCGGCGACGGCCTGCTGGAACGGGAGGACGACCGATGAGCGCCACCTCCGGCGCGGCCGTACAGCCGTCCGCGCCCCTGGCCGACGGAGCCGGGAACGCGTCCGGCGCCGAACCCGGCGTCCCGCTGCTCACGGTGGCCGGCCTGTCCGGCGCCTTCCGCTCCGGGCACGGCGACCGGGCGCGCGCCGTCCAGGTGCTGCGCGATGTGAGCTTCGAGCTGCCGCGCGGGCAGATCACCGCGATCGTCGGCGAGACCGGCAGCGGGAAGTCGCTGACCGCGCTCACCGTGATGGGACTGTGCCCGCCCCGGCTGGCCGTCGAGGGCTCCATCCGCTTCGACGGGAAGGAACTGCTGGGCCTGGACGAGGCCGGTTACCGCGAACTGCGCGGCGGCCAGATCGCGATGGTCTTCCAGGACGCCCGCTCCTCGCTCAACCCGGTGCTCACCGTCGGCCGCCAGCTCACCGACGTGGCCCGGCTCCACCACGGCCTCGGCAAACGCGCGGGCCGCGCACTGGTGGCCGAGACGCTGGCACGCGTCCGGATCCCCGACCCCGTGCGGCGGATGGCGCAGTACCCGCACCAGTTCTCCGGTGGCATGGCGCAGCGGGCGATGATCGCGATGGCACTGCTGTGCCGCCCCCGGATGATGCTGCTGGACGAGCCGACCACCGGGCTGGACGTCACCACCCAGGCCGACGTGATGGAACTTGTCGTGGAGCTGGCCCGGCAGGACGGGCTCACCGTGTGCCTGGTCACCCACGACCTGGGCGTCGTCGGCGAGACCTGCGACCGGGTGGTGGTGATGCGGGGCGGCACGGTGATCGAACAGGCCGCGGCCGAGGACTTCTTCCGGGCTCCGCAGGCCGACTACTCCCAACTCCTGCTGGCCGCCAACCGCGTTGACGACGACTCCGGGAGGCCGTCATGACCGCGTCCGCCGTACCCGCTTCTTCCGCCTCCGGCAATGCCGCCGCCAATGCCTCGGGCAGCGCCTCGGGCAATGACACCGCCAGCGCCTCAGCCACCGCCTCAGTCAAAGCCTCCGCCGCCCACTCGGCCGCCGTCGGCGCGTCCGCCCCGGCCGGGTCCGAACCGGTCCTCCAAGTGGACGGCCTCCGGACGGAGTTCACCGTCCGCAGCCGGGGCCTGCGGCACACCCTGCGCGCCGTGGACGGCGTGGACCTGGTGCTGCGGCCGGGCGAGACACTGGCCGTCGTCGGGGAGAGCGGCTCGGGCAAGTCCACGCTGGCCCGGTCGATCCTGCGGTTGGTCGAACCGGCCGCGGGCCGGGTGACCGTCGCCGGGCGCCCGCTGTCGTCCTTCCGCGACCGGCGCGAGGTGTACCGGGACGTGCAGATGGTCTTCCAGGACCCCCGCTCCTCCCTCGACCCCCGGCAGAAGATCCGCTCGATCCTGGACGAGCCGCTGCGGCTGCACCTGCGGATGCCCGCGCCGCGGCGCGAGGCCCGAATCCGTGAGCTGCTGGCCTCAGTTGAGCTGTCCGAGGACCTCCTGGACCGGCGGCCGGCCGCGCTCTCCGGCGGCCAGCGGCAGCGGATCGGCATCGCCCGCGCGCTGGCCGTCCAGCCCAGGGCCGTCATCCTCGACGAGCCCACCGCCTCGCTCGACGCCTCCACCCGGGGCGTCGTGCTGGACCTGCTGGCCCGCCTCCAGCGCGAGACCGGCATCGCCTACCTGCTGATCTCGCACGACCTCCAGGCCGTACGCCGGATCGCGCACCGCGTGCAGGTGATGTACGTGGGCCGGGTCGTGGAGTCCGGCACCACCGAGGAGGTGCTGCGCCGTCCCGCTCACCCCTACACCCGCGCGCTGCTGGACGCCGCCCCGGTCGCCGCGTACGGCGGCCACACCCGCGCCATCCGGCTCAGCGGCGAGAACCCCGGCCCCTTCGACCTGTCCGCCGGCTGCGCGCTGGCCCCCCGCTGCCCGTTGGCGGAGGAGTCCTGCACGGCCGGTAGGCCCCCGCAACTGTCCTTCGGCGGCACGCACGACGCCGCCTGCCCCATCACCCACCGACAGGTCAGCGCCGACCTCTCGGCCGCGCGAAGAGAGAGGCAAGACTCAGATGACCAGTAGATCTCCGCGGCGCGCCCGGCTGTTGGCCGGTACGGCCGCGGTCGCGGTCGCCGCCGTCCTGACGGCCTGTTCGTCCTCG
The DNA here is from genome assembly GCF_044753885.1 of Streptomyces sp. NPDC093221. Classification (NCBI taxonomy): domain Bacteria; kingdom Bacillati; phylum Actinomycetota; class Actinomycetes; order Kitasatosporales; family Streptomycetaceae; genus Streptomyces; species Streptomyces sp. NPDC093221. Next base: position 627,821 of record NZ_JBIVOA010000003.1, read on the forward strand.
GCAGGCACCACCGGACAGAGCGCCGCCAAACCGCCCGCGGCGCTGGTCGCCGCCTGGCCGAGCGACATCTCCACCATGGACCCGGGCAACGTCAACACCGACCAGGACAAAGAGCTGGCGATGAACGTCTACCAGAACCTGGTGGGCTACAAGACCACGGCCCAGGGCGGCCACTCCGCCTCCAGCGGCCTCGCCGCCGCACCCGCCCTCGCCTCCTCCTGGACCATCGCCGGGGACACCGTCACCTTCACCCTCCGCGACGGCCTGAAGTTCTACCCCAGCGGCAACCCGGTCACCGCCAAGGACGCCGTCTGGTCGCTCCAGCGGGCGCTGAAGCTCAACGGCGCCGTCGAGCTGAACAACAGCGGTGTCTTCGACGCCGCGCAGATCACCGCCCCCGACGCCACCCACGTCGCCATTCGCTACCAGGACAGCGCGGGCAAACCGATCAAGGCCAGCGAGGTCAACATCGCCACGCTGCGCACCTGTTGGTACGGCGTCATCGACTCCGCCGCCGCCCTCAAGAACGCCGGCCCGTCCGACCCGATCGCCGCCGAGTGGCTGAAGAGCCACGTGGCGGGCAGCGGCCCGTACTACGTCAAGAGCCGGCAGACCGGCCAGTCGCTGAACCTCGCGGCGGTGCCCGGCGCGGCCCTGAACGCGCCGAAGTTCTCCGCCGTGACACTGCGCGTCGTCAACGACGGCAATGTGGCGGGCCTGTTGCGCGGCGGCAGCGTCAACATCGCCCAGTACGGCCTGAGCCCCCGGGACGCGACCTCGCTGAAGTCGGCCGGCTTCAACGTCCAGCACGCCAACACCTCCAGCTACCTCTACCTCCAACTCGCCTCCGACGCGGGCCCGTTCAAGGACCCGCTGGTGCGGCGCGCCGTCGCCGAGGCACTCCCGTACGACGCGCTGGTGAAGAACGTCTACTACGGCCAGGCCGAGCGTGCCGACTCCTACGTCTCCGCCGGCGCCCCCGGCTACAGCGCCGCGTGGAAGGACTACGGCGACGCCGCGAAGGCCAAGAGCCTGATGGCGCAGGCCGGGAATCCGTCGGTCTCCACCAAGCTCCGCTACCCCAGCGAGAACACCGACTTCGCGACCGCCGCCCAGCTCATCAAGAGCGCGCTCAAGCCGATCGGCGTCGACGTCACCCTGCAACCGCAGACCTCGGCCGCGCTGATCACCTCGATCATCGGCCGCGCCACCGCCAAGACCGGCGGCAGCGCCGACGACGGCATGGTGCTCACCACGCTGTCGACGTACGTGGAGGACGCCAAGACCCCGGTGAAGCTGTGGACCGTGACCGGCGGGGTCGTGAACTTCTCCCGCACCAGCATCCCGGAGATCGACCGGCTCCAGGGCGAGTTCGCCATGGCGGCGCCGAGCCCGGCGCGTGACCAGGCGTACGAGAAGATCCAGCAACTCGCCGCGCAGGACGCCGCGTTCCTGCCGCTGGTGGTCACCGGCCGCACCCTGGTCAGCGCCTCAGGGGTCGCCGGCCTGACCTTCACCCCGGAGCCCGTCACCCTCTACTGGACGCTGGAGCCCAAGAAGTGACGGCCGGGCAGGCCGGGCCGTCGACCGGGGAGTCCGGCTCCGAGCCGTTGTGGCGCCGCTCGGCGCGGCAACTCGCCGCCTCCTACGCCGAAGGCTCGGCCACGCCCGCCGAAGTGCTGGAAGCGGTGGTCGAGCACGCCGAGCAGGTCGACCGGCGTCTGAACGTCTTCGCCCATCGCGCCTTCGACGCCGCCCGGCGGTCCGCCGCCGCCAGCGGTGAACGGTGGCGCGCGGGAACCCCGTTGAGCGCGTACGACGGCGTGCCGCTCACGGTCAAGGACAACATCCCGGTGGCCGCGATGCCCTGCGCCTGGGGCAGCCGGCTCTACGCCGACCGCACCCCGGAGCGCGACGAACTGTGCGTCGGACGGCTGCGGGCCGGCGGCTGGGTGATCCTCGGCAAGAGCAATGTCTCGGAGTTCACCCTCGGTCTCGGCAATGTCAGCACCCTGCTGCACGGCACCACCCGCAACCCGTGGAATCCCGCGCTCACCACCGGCGCGTCCACCGGCGGCGGCGCGGCGGCGGTGGCCGCGGGCGTCGGGCCGGTGGCGCTGGGCACCGACGGCGGCGGCTCGATCCGCTGGCCGGCCGGTTACTGCGGGCTGGTCGCGCTCAAGCCGACGCTGGGCCGGGTCGCCCGGCTCGACGGCCTGCCGACCGTGCTGCACGACCTGGAGGTGATCGCACCAGCCGCCCGTACGGTGGCGGACCTGTCCGCGCTGCTCGGGGCGGTGGCCGGGCCCGACGCGCGGGACCGCCGTTCGCTCGGTGTGCCGGACGGCCCCGCCTTCCGCGGCCGGTCGCTGCGGATCAGGATGGTGGGGCGGTTCGGCGACTATCCGGTCGAACCGGAGATCACCGCGTCGCTGACGGCCGCGGCCGACCGGCTCAGCGCGCTCGGCCACCGGGTGGAGACCGGCGAAGTGCCCTTCGACTTCGGCCGGTTCGACACCCACTGGCGGACCATCGGCACCACCGGCCTGGCCTGGCTGATGCGCCGTCACCCGGACTGGCGCGCGGCGGTCGGCGACATCTACCCGCCGATGGTCGAGCACGGCCGCTCGTTGAGCGCCGCGGACTACGTGGACGCGCTCGACGCCTTCCGTGACCTGTTCGCGCAGCTCGCCGACTTCTTCACCGGCACCGACCTGCTGCTCACCCCGGTCGCCGGGGCGATGCCCTGGGCCGCCGACCAGCTCGCCCCGCCCTACCAGCGGGTGTTCACCGGCATCGCCAACGCCACCGGTGTGCCCGCTCTCAGCCTGCCGGGACCGCCGTCCCCGGCCGGCCTGCCGATCGGTTTCCAGCTCGTCGGCCCGTACGGCGCGGACCGGGCGCTGCTGGACCTCGCATCCGACTACGAGGCCGCGTACGGCTGGGCCGACCGCTGGCCGGCTGTCGCCGCCCCCCTTCCGAAAGGCGCCCGAGCATGACAGTCAGGATCGACTCCTTCGACACCGCGGGGCCCGGTGACACCGACGGGCTGGTGGCTGTGCTCAGCGCCCACGACCCGGCACGGATACGGCGGCTCGCCCTGCTGGTGAAGACCGAGGGCAGCGCCGAGACCAACGACTTCTCACGCGAACTCGCGTCCTGGCGGGCCCGGGAGGCCGTGCTCGCGCACGGCGGCGGGGACCTGCTGGAACGCTCGGTGTTCCTGCACTCCACGGGCTCCGAGGGGGCGATGACGCCGTTCGGCTATCTCGTCGTCGAGCTGGACGACGCGGACGGCGCGGACGGCTCGGGTGCCGCAGAGGCCGTTCCCGTGACGGACGGCGCGGGTGCCGCTGCCGTGACGGATGACGCGGAGTCCACCGGCGGGGAGGCGGCCCCGGCTCCTCGCGGGGCGCCCGGCCCAGCGGGCACGCTCTGCGTGGGCATAGGGCGCAGCCGCCGGATCCGCGGTTCCGAGATCGGCTCGGCCGAACACGTCGCGCTGGCCGAGCAGGCCGTCGCGGAGGCCGTCGCGGACGCGGGTCTCGACCCCGCCGACGTCGCACTGGCCGTCGTCAAGACGCCGCTGACCGCACACGACGAGCCCATGCGGGTCACCTCCGCCGAGGCCAAGGCGGTCGGCGCCCTCGGCGCGGCGCTCGCGCTCGGCGAGGTGGAGCGGGCCGACGTCGTCCCGGCCGCCTTCGGCCGTGACCTGACCCTGCACTCGCGCCGCACCATGGTCTTCTCCAGTTCGGAGGCCGCGTGTGTCGAGGTCCTGGTGTTCGGCAACCGCCCCGGCGCGGGCGGCGACCTCCGGATCGTCTCCGGACTGCTCGCCGACGTCCTGGACGCGCCCGGCATCCGCCGCGTCCTGGCCGCGGCGGGCACGGAGTTGACCGCCGACGGGACGGTACGGGAGCCGGGACAGGTCGCGGCTCTGCTGATCAAGGCGGGCAACCGGCGGGACGGCACTCTGCGTGGCGCCCGGACCACCGTGCTGACCAGCCAGTTGGACCCGGACAAGCACGTCCGGGCGATCATGAGCGGGGTGGCGGGAGCGGTGCTCGGCACCGGGCGGATGTTCATCTCCGCCAACTCCGTCCACCAGGCACCGGACGGGGGCGGCCTGTGCGTCGCGATCGTCGGGCCGCCCGTCTCCGGCGCGCCGGCCACCGACGTGCCGCCGCGCGGCGTACCGGCTTCCGTCGCGGCCTCCCCGGCGGGTGGCGCCGTATGAGCCTGCCGACCCTGCCCATGGTCGGTGACGCCGACGTACGGTCGGTGATCACCGTCGCCGACGCGCTGGAGGTGGTCGAGGCCACCTACGCCGACTTCGGCGCCGACCGGCTCTCCCTGTCCGCCCCCACCATCACCCGGCTCGGCGTGAGCGGCGGCACGCGGGGCTTCGGCCTCAAGGGCGCGCTGCTCGACCGGTACGGGGTCGCCGGGGTGCGGGTCACCCCGACCCACACCGGCGGGCGCAACAGTTGGTGCCTGGTGCTGGAGACCGAGTCCGGCCGCCCGTTGGTCGCCGTCGAGGAGACCTGGCTGCACCGGCTGCGGACGGCGGCCTCCGCCGCCGTCGCGGCGCGGCTGCTGGCCCGGCCCGACAGCAAGGTGCTGACGCTGGTCGGCGCCGGACAGATCGCCGCCTTCGTCCCGGCCGCGTTCGCCGAGGCGTTCGCGCTGGAGGAGATCCGGGTGGTGGCGCGCACGGCCGGCTCCGCCGCCGACTTCGTCGCCCGGCAGCCCGTCGCACCGGGCGCCACCCTCACCCCGTACGACGGCCTGGACGCCGCCGCACCGGGCTCGGACATCGTCGTCGCCCTCACCTCGGCCCGCCAACCCGTCGTCCACCCGCGGCACTTCGGGCCCGGCGTCACGCTGCTCGGCCTCGGCGGCGGCGCGGAGATCGCGGCCGAGATCGTGACAGGGCCGACGCCGTACGGCACCCGGACCCCCGCCCCCGATGCCGCCGAGGCAGCCGGGTGCGGAGGCGTCGCGGGAGCCGTGCTCGCACCGGAGGCCACCGGGCACGGGACCGGGACGGCCGACCGCTTCTTCGTCGACGATCTCGGCTACGCCCGGGAGATCGGCTCGATCGCCTCCTGGCTCGCGGCGGGCCTGCCCCCGCGGACCCTTGACGCCCGGCTCACCGGCTCCCTCCCCGCCGTCGCCGCCGGCTCCCTCCCCGGCCGCACGCACCCCGACGAGCGGGTCCTCGGCATCGTCCAGGGCGTCGCCGCCTGCGACGTGGCCCTGGCCTGCCTGACAATGCGCCGCCTCGGCATCGGCTGAACCGCCCCCGCTGATCCCGTCAGCGGGCGGCGCACCTCACGGAACACCGTCCCCGCGGGTCAGCGAGGCAGGCGACCGGGCACGGAGGCCGACCCTTCGGCCCCGGTCGCCGCCGTGGCGTCGCCCGGCCTCCGGCGCTGACGCGCGCGGCGTTCGCCCACCTGGACATGCCGACTCGGGGCTGGCCCACCACCTCTGAGTCGACCGGGCTCCGGACCGGCGGACGCGGGCCGGTGGTACCGGCCCGCGTCGGGTCAGCGCACGGTGACGGGCTTTGTGGTGGCCGCGCCGTTGGTCCAGCCGTTGCGGTGGGCCGTGATCGTGACCGTGATCTTCTGGCCGCGGTCGGCCTTCACCAGGGCGTAGGCGGACTTGGTCGCACCCTTGATGGTCTTGCCGTTGCGCTTCCACTGGTACGTGTAGGAAGTGGCGGACGGCGACCAGGTGCCGCGGGCAGCGGGCAGCTTGTGACCGACCTTGACGGAGCCGGAGATCGACGGCGCGGTGGTGGTCTTCAGCGCGGGGCCGACCTCGATCTTCCGCGCGGGCGAGGTGGAAGCGACGGAGCCCGCGCCGTTGCTGACCGTGACCCGGCAGGACACCTTGTGGGCGTAGTCGGCAGAGGTGAGGACGCGGGTCTTGGCGGTGGCACCGGAGATGACCGCGCCGTCGCGCAGCCAGGCCAAGGCGGCCTTGGCGTTGGTGCCGTTCCAGGCGGCGGAGCAGGTGAGGGTGGAGCCGGTTCGGGCCGTTCCGCTCACCGCGGCGTTGGTGGTGATCTGTGGCTTGACCATCAACAGGGTCTGCGCCTCGGACCACACCTGGGAGGTGTAGCCGCCGCTGCCGACGTACTCGGCCTTGCGCCACAGCACCGTGGCCCGGCCGTCCGGTCCGGCAGCCACCTCGCCTGCGAGGGCGTCGGTGTTGGGGACGTCGACGACAGGTGTGCTGTTCAAAGCGGTGGCCTGGCTCCAGGTGCCGTCGGCGCGCACCGCCCACTCGAGGTAGTGGTCGTTGCCGTTGTCGATGCTCGGCACCTGCGGCCACACGACCTGCACGGTTCCGTCAGCGCCGATGGAGGCGTCCACCCGCCAGTTCACGTAGCCGGTGGACAGCGTCTTCGGCGCCGACCAGGTCCCGGTGCTCGCGGTACGGGTCACGGTCTGCACAATGGGGACACCGGCGGTGGGGCTCCAGCCCGTCCACACGTAGGTGACGTCACCGTTGGGCGCGGCCAACGGTTCGCTTCCGTCGCTGTAGTTGATGGCGGAAACGGCGGTCTGAGCTGCGCTCCAACTACCCGAAGGAGCGGTGCGGGTGGCGGATTTGAGGTCGTTGGCGCCGTTGCGCCACAGCACGGTGGAGGCGTTCTTGGCGTCCATCGCCACCTGTACGTCGCTTGACGTGGCGTCGGTGCCGGGCAGCACGGAGGCACCGCTCCAACTGGACCGGGCCGAGGTGCGGGTGGCGGTGGAGACCGTGTGCTCGCCGGTGAAACGGTTGAGTTCATCCCAGACCGCGGTGGCGGCGCCGCCGGGGGCCACCGCGAGGTCGATGCTCCAGAGGGATCCGGTCGTGGTGGAAGCCAGCGTCCGGGGTGCGGACCACGCCTGGTCGCCGGGGGCGAGGGCGGCGGTTCTCACATCGTAGTTACGGTACCCGTCGCCCTGGTCCCATACGGCGGTGAAGGTGCCGTCGGCCGCCGCGGCCAGGCGGGGCGTGGACATGTCCAGGCCGTCCCAGGCTGCGAGGGTGGCCGGGCCGGACCAGGCCGCCGTGGCCGGGTTCCAGCCCGCGGCCAGGGCGACCAGCGAACCGTCCGCGCCACTGCCGTCCAGCCAGGACACCACGGCCCGTCCGTCGGCGCTCACGGCAAGGACGGCCGCGGAATTCTCGGCACGCCCGGTCGCCAGGGTGTGCGGCGCACTCCATGTCGTGGTTCCGGCAGGCCGTACGGCGGTCCGGAAGTCCCAACCGGTGGCCCCGGCGGCCTTGTCCCGCCACAGCGCGAACGCGGCGCCGTCACCGGCCACCTGGACATCGATGAGAGACTGCTGGCCGTCCGCTCCGGTCAGGGCGACGGCCGCGCTCCACGGTCCCGCCGACGCGGTGTACCCGGCGGCGGCCGAGGGAAGGGCGGTGCCCAACGAGACCGCGGCCACGGTGACGGCGAGCGCCACGGCGGCAGTCTTCGGTGTGCGTATCTTCAGTGCCATTACGGCTCCTGTCTCAGGCGAGCGCTCTTGCGCCCGGCATGCTCGCGCACATCGGAGCGAGGCGGCACAGCACCGGTGGAAGGCACATGGCGCGGATGCCCTCATGCGGACCACGACGCCGCCGCTCCCGCGCCGTGGTCATGATGACAGGACGGAGCAACGGACCACGATGCCGGGTGCTGGCAACCCTGTACGGCCCCCCACGTCATCGCCGAAGTCGGCGGCAGGGGCCGTCGACACCGTCGATCGCCGGAGGTTCGGCGGGTCTCACCCGGCGGCACGGCCCGGCCCGGCCCCGGGCAGGACCACGGCCGACGGCGACACTCACCCCTCCGCTGGGGGCGGGGTGAGGCGGGTGGTGAAGACGATGATGTCGTCGTCGGGCTCGGCGCCGAAGGTGTCGAGCAATTCTGAGCACAGGGCGTCGGGTTCTTGGGGGCCGGCCGCGGCGGTGGCGGCGAGGAGTTCGAGGCGTTTGTCCAGGATGCTGTCGCGGGTCTCGATGAGCCCGTCGGTGATCATGAGGAGTCGGCTGCCGGGTTCGACGGGGTGCGCGGTGGCGGGGGGATGGGGCAGGCCCAGGCCCAGCAGCGGGCCGTGTTCGGTCAGGTAGCGATAGGTGCCGTCGGGGTGGAGGAGCAGCGGCGGGAGATGGCCCGCGTTGGCGATACGCAGGCAGGCGTTGCCGGGCTCGACCAGCGCGATGCAGACGGTGGCGGTCCATCCGGGCCGATGAAGACCCAGGAGGCGGTCGAGCTGCTCCAGCAGTACGTGCGGGGGGTGGTCCTGGGCGGCGTAGGCGCGTAGAGCGTGGCGGAGTTCGCCCATGACCATGGCGGCTTGCAGGGAATGGCCGACCACGTCACCGACTGCCAGGAGGAGCCCTCGGGAGGTGTCGACGGCTTCGTAGAAGTCACCGCCGATCTCGGCCGTGGTGGCGGAGGGCAGGTAGCGCACGGCGAGTTCGGCGCCGGGGACCTGTGGGAGGGTGGCGGGCAGGAACGTACTCTGCAGAGCCAGGGCGAGCTCGTGTTCCTGGCTGTAGCGCTCGACGACGTCTTTGTGCTCGACGGAGAGTTCCGCGTACATGGCCATGACGCCGGCGTTGGTCTCGGTCAGTTCGTCGTTGAGCCGTTCGAGTTCGTCGCGCTGGGCGTGCGCTTCCTGGAGTGAGGCGATCAGGTCGCGGGTCTGGGCCTGGAGGTCGTCGATCGCGCTGGCCGGGCTCGCGGACGCGAGGAGCGAGCGGACCTGCTCAATCCGCAGGTCGCGGGCGGCGAGTTCGGGGATCGGGCAGGCGATCTCGACGCGGCCGGGGCCCGACGGGGGCCGCGCGGGAGCGGCGGGGGCGGTCTCGTAACGCGTCTGGGGCAGCAGCCGGGTGACGGCCGTCAGCGACTCGCGGCTGGGGGCGCGGTCGTCGCCCCACTGCAACACGGTGAGGAGAACGGGCGGTTCCTGCCGCATGCTGAAGACCGCGGTCATCGGCGCCGGGCGGAGCAGGTCCCGGCCCGGTTCGCTCACCGCGGGGCGGAGCAGGTCCCGGCCCAGTTCGCTCACCGCGGTGGCCAGACGTACCTGGTCGCGGCTGTCCAGGCCGACCGCCTCGGTGATGGTCTTGGCGTGGCGGCGCAGCGCGAACACGTCCCGCTCGGTCCTGATGGGGGTGACCAGCAGCGGGGTCGGGCTGAGGCGGTCGGACACGGGCGGGCTCACTGGGCCGCTTTGGCGATCACTGCGCTGGCGTCGTCACGGCGGGTCGCGGCCAGGCGCAGCAGCCCCGTGGCGATCACCGCGGGCGGATGGTGCAGCATCCCGGCCAGATCGGCGCCTTTCCAGCGTTCGCTGAGCCCGTCGGAGTGCATCACCAGCGCCCCCTGTGCGGGCATGCGGTATTCATGGGTGCGCAGTTGGTGCGTCTGGTGGCCGACGATGCCGGGGTGGGACAGCAACGTGGTGCGGGTGGTCCGGGTGAGCAGGACCGCGGTGATGTTTCCGACGCCGCAGAACAGCACCCGCCCGTCGGGCTCGAGACGGGCGACGGCCACGGCGGCGCCGCGGGTGCCGCGTAGCGCGCGGTGCACTTCTTCCATCACCTGCTCGGGCGTATGACCGGATCCGGTGCGGAACGCCTGGACGGCCGCCTGTGCGGCCAGCGCGGCCAGCGGGCCGTGGCCCAGTCCGTCGCAGGACATGACGAGCAGGCCCTCGCCGGGCCCTGGCACGGCGCCCCGCACGGGCGCGGGACGTCCGCCTCCGCGCACCGACGCGGGACGGCCGCCCCCGTGCACGGGCGCAGGACGGCCGCCCCCGTGTGCCGACGCCGGACGGTCGCCCGAACCCGGCCACGGACCGGCCCGGAGGCCGGCGTCCGCGGCGCTGACCGCGGTGGGACGGGGGCTGGTCAGGTCCGACCAACTGGGCGGTGCGCCGGCGGCCTGGTCAGGGGCTGTCGGCGCTTGGCCGCGCGGCGCCGCTGTCCGCGCGTCCATACGCGCGGCCCACGCGTCGCCGCAGGACTGTTCGCCGCTGATCGGGCGGGTGATGCCTCCGACGGCGGGTTCCCCGGCCGTGGCGGGCGCCGCGGAGCGCGGCCAGAAGCGGGCCAACTGGACGGTGCCGACGCCCGGTTGGGAGTGGATGTCGAAGGTGTCGGCGAGACGCTGTACGGCGCCCAGGCCGATGCCCAGCGTGCCCGCGGTCGACATCCCGTCCCGCAGGGCGGCGGAGACGTCGGCCATGCCGGGACCGCTGTCGACAGCGATCACCTCCACACCTGCCACCACGTTCCCCGCGGACTCGGCGTGGCTGCGCAGCACCCGCAGCAGCAGGGAGCCGTCGACGGCGTGCTTGGTGATGTTGGCCGCCAGTTCCGAGACGGCCAGGACCAACTCGGCGGTGCGCTGATCGCCCAGGCCGATCCGGCGGCCGAGCGCGGCCGCCGCGCCACGGGCGGCGTCGAGCCGGTCGCGGAACCAGGCCACGTCCTCGCAGTCGGCCAGCCCGGGGGAACCGGGGGTCGTCATCGGACCCACTTGGTGATGGTGACGGTGGTGCCTTCGCCGGGCGTCGTCTCCAGTACGAAGTCGTCGACCAGCCGCTTGGAACCGGGCAGTCCCAGGCCCATTCCGCTGTCCGAGGTCCAGCCGTCGGTCATCGCCAGGTCGATGTCCGCGATGCCCGGTCCGTCGTCGGTGAAGACGAGCCGCACGCCGCGCCGTCCGTGCTGCTCCACCAGCAGTGCGGTCATGGTGCCCCCGCCGCCGTGGATGAGGGTGTTGCGGGCCAGTTCACTGGCCGCGGTGATCAGCTTGGTCTGCTCCACCAGGGAGAACCGGCATTCCTGTGCCAGCGCGCGCACCAACTGGCGGGCCTGTACGACCTGGGTGGTGGCGGTGATCTCCAGTACCTCCGGGGTACGGGAGGCGCCGTTCATGCGTCAGCCGCTGCGTCCGGCACGGTGCTTTCGAAGCCGTGCCCGACGCGGTCGTGTTCGAGCATGCGCAGGCCCTTGTCCAAGGTGAGCGCGGTCCGTACGTTGCCGAGCGAGAGGCCGAGTTCGACCAGGGTGATCGCGACGGCGGGGCGCATGCCCACCACGACGGTCTGGGCGTCCAGCAGCCGGGCGAGGTTGGCGATGGTGGCCAGCATGCGGCCGACGAACGAGTCGACGATCTCCACGGCGGTGATGTCGATGATCGCCCCGTGCGCGCCGGTGTCCACCACCGCGGCGGCGAGGTCGTCCTGGAGTCGCATCACGGCCTGGTCGTCGAGGTCGGTCTGGATCGAGACCAGAAGTACCTGCCCGATCCGCAGGACGGGTACCTGCTCGCTCATCGGCCACCGGCCTGCGGCGCCGTACGGGAGACCGTGACTCCGGAACGGCGCAGCGCGTGCCGCAGGGCGTCCGCCAGCGTGGCCTTGGTGACGATGTCACCGAAGTCGATGCCCAGCGCCACGATGGTCTGGGCGATCTGCGGGCGGATGCCGGAGATCGTGCACTCGGCGCCCATGAGCCGGGCCGCCACGACGGTCTTCAGCAGATGCTGGGCGACCTCGGTGTCCACGGCGGGCACACCGGTGATGTCGATGATCGCCTGCTCCGACCCGGTGTCGATCAGTGCCTGGAGCATCTTCTCCATGACCACCATGGTGCGCGCCGAGTCCAAGGTTCCGACCAGGGGGACGCCGACCACGCCGTCCCACAGCTTCACGACCGGGGTGGACAGCTCCAGCAACTGCTCCGCCTGCGCCGCGATCAGCCCTTCGCGGGTACGGGTGTAGACCTCGATGGTGAACAGCCCGAGCGTGTCCAGCAGCGCGGCGAACTGGAGGTACGCCTGCGGGTCGCTGTCCTCGCCCTCCAGCGCCGGCGCCAGGACCTCCCTGAGCGCGAACACGCTCACGGCGGTCTCGGTGGGAGCGAAGCCCTGCATGGCCCGGTTCCGCGACAGTTCGGTCAGCAGCGCACGTACCTCGCCGAACGCCTCGTCGTGCCCGTCCACGCTCCCGCTGCCGAGCGCGGCCAGCAGCGCGGCGTAGATCTCCCGGAGCTCCCGCTCGACCTCGGAACGGCTCACTCGTCCGCCGAGCGAACCGGTCACCTTGTCGGCCCACTCGGCGGCCAGATCCTCACCCCGGACGGACAGCAGACCGATCAAGCGCTTAGCGATGTCTTTGCCAGCCACAGGGAATCCTCTCTCAACGGGATCAAGCGATCCTCGCGGAACTCTAAGCCATACGGGTGAGAGACAGCCGGGTGATCCCCCGAGGCGCAGCCGCTCCGCTCCCCCACGAAGCGACGCCCCTTCCGCCCCCCGTACCACCGACGATCACGAGAGACGCCAAGCCCACCAACCGGGTCAAACCCTTCTGGTCGACGGCGCCGAAGCCAAAACGCCCCGCCCCCCGAGCACGAGGCGGCGTCGCCGACTCCCCTCGCTGATGAAGACGACCTCGCCGACCGGCGCCTCGCAGTCTGCGCTCTACGGCAACACCGCCTCCGCCAGCAAGTACCTGCCGTCCTCCTCGACCGACTCCCGGTCCAACGCCAGCACCTATCACTACACCGGCACCGGCGGGCGCGACGAGAACACCGCCGCCAATGCCAAGGACACTTACAACACCGACGGCACCGTCGCCACCTCCACCGACCCGGGCAACAGCACCAGCGCCACCCCCGACGACCCGCAGCCTGCTCCAGTGGTCTAAGGGACAACCTCTCGGGGAAAGCGACGACCTACGCATACGACCCGGGCAACCGGCTGACGTCAGTGGCGACTTCGGGGGGGGTGGGACCACGTACGGCTACGGCATACGCGGCACCCGCACCACCGCCACCGGGACAACGGCCGCCCCAACGGCAACGGCCAGCCCGTCATCGAACAGGTCAACTCCACGCCTGCACCGCCTACATCGACCACGACCCCACCACCGTCCTGGCCGGTTCGGTCACTGCTGGCCCGTGGACAGGAGCTGTAGTGGCGGAACAGCCGCTTCCCTCGGACTCAATCCCGAGGGCTACCTGGAGGCCAGCGCCGCCGGGGCCTACTCGCTCCGTTCTTGCCCGCTTTCTAAGGCATCACCTGCTCGGTGCTTCCTACCGGCAGGAAACACCGAGCAGCACGGAGAGGAGAGTTCCGATCAGCAGAAACCGTGTCGTCGGATTCGCTATCTGGTTTGTGCTTGCGCTAGTGATCACCATGTCCATGATTCTCGTTTGGACGACGCCCTGGGCGCGTTGGGAGCAGCTCCTTTGCACGCTCGGTGTCATGATCGTGGTCATCGGAATGTCTTCGGCGACCTCTGCCAGGAAACGTGAACACTAGCGCGCTCCGTGCTCGTACGCGGCCGCCCCCCGTCCTGAAGTCGGCGCCGGAATCGGGAATGCGACCGCTACGACCACAACTACCAGATGGGCCGCCGCCCAGAACCCCCTATCGTTTCATCGGCGGTAACTGCGCCCTTCGAACTAACCGCGTCTTTGTGGCCGATGAAAAAGCGACGTTCAAGGGCCCCGGGACTTCGAAGGGAGGTCATCTGACCCTGGTACGTCCTTGCTCCGAGGCGGGTATCATCCGGGCCCGGAGCGGGCGGCCGCGACAACCTAGACTGATCGGCGCCATCGTCCGGAAATATTCTCTTTACAGGAGATTTCATGACACTGCGAGAAGACGTACTGGCGAGCTTTCCGGTGTACGACTGCGCTAGCTCACTCGTTCCCGTCACCTCCCCTATGACCCTCTGCTCGGGCAGCGACAGCGAGGTCACAGTAATCGGGCTCACGCGAGGAATTCGCGCCCGGACCGATCCCTGGATCTCCGTTTTCTCGTTCTCTCCACAATTCGAGCGGGGAGTCGAGTTCGCCGACTTCGCAAACTGGGCATTGCTGCATCTCGCAGAAGATCTCTCGACTGACCTGCCCGAAGGGCCGGTTCGCAAGTGGGTCATCCGCGACGTCTCCTACCTCACATCCATCGACCCTGACGGTCAGCCCCATTCCGTCGCCATCGACGGGACCGCAACTCCCGCACGGCGCTGGAACGTCCCGGGAGAGGGTTGGGTGGTGACAGCTCCCCACCGGGGCGGAGGAGTAGCTGTCAGCGCGCACTGCATCGACGAAGTCCCCCATCTGACCCGCGCCGAGGAATCCGTGTGGCAGTCAGCCATTCAAGCTGAAGTGCGGAGATTCAAGAACGGCACGATCCAAGAGGCTGTCTCACGTGGTGGTGCAGCTACTCGACCATGTTCGTGAAAAACGCGTGTATCTCGGCGGCGAGGTTTCGCATCTCCTCGCCAGCTGCGTGCACGGTGGTGGTCTCAAAGTGCCACTCCTCGGACGGGGGCCGGTCGTGGATGCCCCACGTCAGGTGGACGTAGCCGCCCGGGCGGTGTTCCGCGGAGATTGTCAGGTCGTGCTCCAGAGAGCGCCAGACGCGTGCTCCTTCCCAGCCCCGGAAGTCCTCGGCCAGCGAGGAGAGGATGGTGTCGAGGCCGTCGCCGTCCCATGTCCGCACCAGGGTTTCGACGCTCACCCATTGCCCGCGAGCTTGCAGGAGGAAGTCGAGTGCGGGGTCGTCCCCGAACGGTCTGATCGGCTCGGAGAAGAGCAGGTGGACCGGGTCTCGGTCCGGGGTCGCACGCGTACCGCGGGGCTATCTTCGATCATCCAAGCAGGTTAGAAGTCGTGGGAGTCGATGACCAACCGCAATTCCCTGCGCTGCCCCAGATACGGGCCACAGCCGCCACTGGGTGCATGACCGTCCGCTATGGCTGTGGATCTTGCGCGGGAACTTGTCCCGGACGGACTGTGGAAGATAGCTGGGCCGCTCATACCACCGTTCCGGCCCAGACGGCAGGGCGGCGGGACGGTGCCGGTGGCAGACCGGAACGTGTTCACAGCGGTGGTGTACGTCCTGACCAGCGGTTGCGCCTGGCGTCACCTGCCGCCGACGTTCGGTACCTCGCCTGCCACCGCGCATCGCTGGTTCACAGCGTGGACCAAGGCCAGCCTGTGGCGTCGACTGCACCAGGCCATCCTGGACGAACCCGTTACCAGGGGCGAGCCGGACTGGACCTCCGCGATCATCAACGCAGCGTCCGTCCGCGCTAAAAGGGGGGCTCGCTGACGGGACCGAACCCGGTCGATCACGGCAAGAAGGGCAGCAAGCTGCATGTGCTGTCCGAAGCCCAGGTCATCCCGCTGGCCGTCGCGGTCTCCGGCGCGAACGTGCACGACAGCCAGGCGCTCGAGCCGCTGCTCCATCGCATCCCCTCCCTACGCTCCCGACGCGGGCCACGACGACGGCGGCCGGCCAAGGTCCGCGCCGACAAGGCGTACTTCTCTGCCGAACACCTCGCCTGCCTCCCCTCACGAGGACTCATTCCGATCGCGCGCCCGGGCATCGAGTCCGGGAAGCGGCTCGGCCAGTACCGCTGGAAGATCGAGAGATCGATCGCCTGGCTGTTCGGCTACCGCCGTCTCACCGTCCGCTATGAACGCAAGGGCGACTACTTCCTCCCCCTCCAGCAATGAGGTATCCGGCAACCACTCCACTACGGACCCCCGCAGCGGCGGCGATTCAGACTCCTCCACCGATCAGCGCTTCCGCCGATATTCCTAAATGCGTTATAATATGCGAGCGGTCGCTCACTTCTGAGGCAGCTTTGCTGCCGGTGCGATAGGGCACCTGCGGCGTCCCGCCTTAGAAGCGCTTCCCAATATCTTTGAGCATTCGAAAAATTTTGGCCCTCCAGGAAGCTGCAGCCAGCCATTGCTGGTCCCTGACGATACTTGAGCGGGTAATTCCTGCCCGGCCGGCGCTGTTGTGAGCCGGGGTCAAGTGATCGCTCATAATGCGCCAGACTACCCGCGCCATTGAAATCCCTAGGATTTTTGCTGCATCCGGCTGCGACACCCATTCCTCGTCCGGCGTAGCTACAGGAGGGTTCCCCCAGAATTTCATGACCTTGGGGTAGGAACGTTCCTTTACGACTAGAGCGCTCGCTTTCTATCAGAGTGGTGACTCCGTCGGCCGCTCTTGAAGGCGGCCGACGGAGCCGTTGTCAGTGCAGCAGGAAGTCTTTCACGGTTCGGCCGACGTGCATTATAGCCGCACGCGGTATGTTGGATCCGGCCCCCCTTCAAGAGGAAGTTCGGTTTGGCCCCGAGAGCGAAACATCCACCGGCACCCCGGCCGCACAGGGAGCCCCAAAGGATACCCATGCCTTCGCTCTTTGCCGTGCTTCCCAGATATTGAGCGTTTTCAGGGTGGCCACCGATGGGGTGACGACGGCGAGGGCGCAACGCACGAGGCACCCGTGCCGTTGAGGGAGGTGTTCGACGTCTCAACTCATCGGCGCAGGTGCCTCGTTGGTTCCCTGTCCTGCCGCACTCGATCTGCCTCATGCGCTCGAATGGGTCGCCATGCTCATCGTCACCCGGGAGGGTGACCGCCGCTGCAAGCTCCCGCCGCACCAACGCGCGCTCGTCGGACTGGTGTACCTGCGCACGCACGACACCCTGGCCCACATGGCCGTCGGCTTCGGTATATCGGTCGGCACCGCCCACGCCTGTACCACCGCGGTGATCGACCTCCTGGCCGACCGGGCACCCGGCCTGCTCAAGGTCCTGCGCGAACACGAACCGCAGTTTGTACTGCTCGACGGGACGCTCGCCGAGTGTGACCATGTGGGTGACGGCTGGGCCGACTACTCGCACAAGCACGGTCGCCACGGCGTGAACGTGCAGGTCGTGACCGACCCGGCTGGGCGGGTGCTATGGATCTCGCCGGCCTTGCCGGGCCGGTGCCACGACCTGACCGCGGCTCGCGCCCACCGGATCATCCGGATCTGCGAACGACAGGGCGTCCCCATCCTGGCCGACCGCGCCTACCAGGGCGCCCCCCCCCCGGTCACGACCGGGCGCAGACGGCCGCTCGGCGGGCAGTTGCCCCCGACACACCAGAAGATCAACCGTGCACTGGCCGCATCCACGGCACCCGTCGAACGGGGCATGGCACGGCTGAAGTCCTGGCGGATCGTCCGCAGATCCAGGATCAGCCCGAACCGCATGACGTCAATCGCCAAGGCCGTCCCTCACCCTGGAGAGGCAACGCTGAAAATGCTCACTGGCGCACGAACTTGACGATGCGCCAGCTTGCCCCGTTGTTCGGGATCTCGAAGTCGGCCGCGGACCGGATCATCGACCACATCGGGCCGCTGCTGGCGCTCCGGCAGCGAAGGCAATTCCGCAAGGACACCGTGCCTCATCGTCGACGGGACCCTGGTGCCCACCCGCGATCACTCGGTGGCCGAGCAGCCGAAGAACTACCGCCACTCTACTGCCCACCAGGTCGTCATCGACGCGGACACCAGACTGGTCGTTATGGTCGGTCGCCCCTTGCCCGGCGACCGGCACGACTCCCGTGGCTGGGCGGAGTCCGGGACCAAGGCTGCCGTCGGCACCGCCATGACTATCGCCGACGGCGGCTACCAGGGCACCGGTCTGGTCATCCCGCACCGCCGCCGTAAGAGCGAAGAACTTCGCCCCGGAAGGAGAAGCACAACCGCTCCCACAAACAGGTCCGCGCCCGCGTTGAGCACACCTTCGCCCGGATGAAGAGCTGGAAGATCCTCCGCGACTGCCGCTTCAAAGGCGATGGCGTGAACCACGCTGTGCTCGGCGTCGCCCGGCTTCACAATCTTGCTCCGACCCGGTGACTGAGGGGGTCAATCCAGTGCAGGCATGTCAGAACCTGTCGGCCTCGGCGGCCTTTGATGACCGCACTCCAGCCGAGTCCCGTTGGCGTCAGTCACTCTGTACTCAAGAACAATCCTGGTCGGATCGCCGTTCTCGTAGGGCCACACGGTGATGCCTCCCTCCCAGACAAGGGTGGAGAACCAGACATCGAGCCCTTCGGCTTCCGGCGCGACCGTGAAGATCTCCCCAGGCTTGAGGTAGAAGTCCTCGCCGTACGGCTCGATGAACAGACAGAGATCCCTTTCGCCAGCGTTCTCCACAGGAAGCTCACTGCGCCCCACTGTTCCCCCCAGTCCCTACCGATGAACCGCTCCACCGTATCCGCCACACCGGCATCCCCGTCACCCAAGCCCTACAAACTCTCTGCGGGACAGTCCTAAACCCGGCGTCAACTGCCCTGCCCCAAGACACCGGAGACCACGTCCACTGAACCCTGAACACGGCATCGACCGAGAGCCGGATGATGCTCCACCCCGCGCCGCTGACCATCGCCGGGGCTGTCCGCATCTGCCCAGTATGCGGGGTCGACTGCGACTGACTGGTTCTGGGTGTCGGCTCCGAAATCTGGCTACGCAGTGGACTTATTCAGGAGGCGTTCACATTCAAAGACGAAGGAGTCGGCAACACAGTCTTTGACGGAACGTTCTCCGGAATCACATTTCCGGCATGATCAGACAGGCGAACTGAATGCAGGCCGACTGCGCGGAGAACTGCCGCGAGTGATAGCGTTGAGCGGCTCATGGTGATCTTTTTTCAGCCCGAGGCTGATCCACGGCGCCGCGCTCCGGGCCGATCACCAGCGCGTCAATACCGAAAATAAAGACACGAGCTGCATGAAATCCTTGAGCTGAAGATGCGAACTACTTTCGACGCCGAACGATGGCGTAGTACCCGACGACGATTATCAACGAGGCGAGAAACACTACGGCACCTGCCTGACCTGTACCGCTGGCTGGTATTGAAACGAGACTGAGCTGACCGTACGGCCGTATGGAGAAGAAAAGGCCGTGGCTCATTTTGTTCCACCGACGGAGGTCCGGTGACTGATCCACGCTATGGCTGCGATCATCCCAGTACCGAAGACGAGAGGCACAATGACCAATGCTCCGTTCCCCTTTGCCGCGGCGCTGACACCTAAGACAATAAGAATGACCGCTGCGAAAACCGCGACCATCAGAAGCAGTTTGACTACAAAGATCTCCCCACGAGGGTGAGCGCCGCACGGCAACCAGCCTTTGTAATAGTATGTGATCGGCTGGCTTCTGTCCCAGCGGTAGTCGCCGCGCCTAAAGGGTGTCACAGAAGGTTTTTTTCTGGGTATTTATCCTGTATGGGTGGAGACGTTCACCAGTTTGCGGGTCGAGCAGTTCGGCCGGCTCTTGCGGGTGGTGCGGTGCGGGAGCGGTGCGGCGACGGGCCGCGACTGGGCCGGCTGTGGTGTCTGCCACTGTCTGAGCGAGTTCTGCTGGTAGAGGTGTACTACCGCATGAACCTGACGATGCGGCAGTTGCCGCCGCTGTTCGGCGTCTCGACGGCGACGGGGTGCCGAGTAGAAGCCGGGACCGCTGCTCGTGCTCAAGCCGGTCACGCGCGAGCAAGAGGGTGGCGAGCGGTCGTGGATCGTGGAAGGCACGCTCATCCCGGTCCGCGACCGGAGTACCGTGGCCTCGTCGAAGAACTACCGGTTTTCGGCGAACGTGCAGCAGGTGCGCAGCCCCGCCCTCACCGCATGATCCACGCAGACCCCCTACCCGCCAAAGCACGACCACCCACAGCGTTCCGCAACATCCTTTAAGCGGATGACCAACCGACAACGCGAATTGGTGCCCGTCTTGTACTGCAAGCTGAATCGTTCAGGACGCATCATTGATGAGCCCGGAGCCCTCCGGGAACTCTTCCAGAAACGTGCGGCGACCTTAGAGCTCGTAACACGATCTTGTTGAAGCGCCCTGGTCGGGCGTGACCGGTAGGGCGATTCGACCGTTCGTGGGGTGTGAGAACTCTGCCGTGGATCGTGGACGACGACTTGTGGGCTCTGATCGAGCCGCTGCTGCCGCCCTGGCCCGAGCGGTCGCCGGG
Organism: Streptomyces sp. NPDC093221; assembly: GCF_044753885.1. Classification (NCBI taxonomy): domain Bacteria; kingdom Bacillati; phylum Actinomycetota; class Actinomycetes; order Kitasatosporales; family Streptomycetaceae; genus Streptomyces; species Streptomyces sp. NPDC093221. The sequence goes on from NZ_JBIVOA010000003.1 coordinate 647,678, forward strand.
CCCGCAGCCGGTGGACGACCGGCTGTGTCTGCAGGGCATCCTGTTCGTGCTCCACAACGACATAGCCTGGCAACTGCTGCCGCCGGAGTTGGGATTCGGCTCAGGACAGACCTGCTGGCGGCGCCTGGACCGCTGGCAGCAGGCCGGAGCCTTCGACCAGCTGCACCGCATCCTTCTCGCCGAACTCAACGCGGCCGGCGAACTCGACTGGTCCGGGCCTGCGTGGACGGCTCCCACATCCGCGCGAAAAAGGGGGAGCCGACACCGGTCCGTCGCCGGTCGACCGGCGCAAGACGGGCAGCAAACACCACCTGATCTGCGACGGCCGCGGCACCCCGCTCAAAGTCATCACCACCGCGGCCAACGTCAACGACGTCACCCAGATCCTCGCCCTGGTCGACGGCATCCCACCTGTCGCCGGCCGTCTCGGACGTCCACGCCGACGTCCCGACTCGCTGCTCGGCGACAAAGGCTACGACTCCAATCCCAACCGTCGAGAGCTACGCAACCGCCGGATCCTGCCCGTCATCTCCCGCAAAGGCGCCCCGAACATCCACGGCCTGGGCAAACTCCGCTACGTCGTCGAGCAGACCTTCGCGCTCCTCCACCAGTTCAAGCGCCTCGCCGTCCGCTGGGAACGCCGCACCGAACTCCACGACGCCTTCGTCTCATTGGCCTGCAGCCTCATCTGCTGGAGGCGGCGCAAGAAACACCGACCATGATCGTGTTACGAGCTCTGAGTTGGAGTTTCGGCGGCTGCCATCTCCCCGAGCAGGGCGATCAACTCATGTCGCTGATCATTCGGCGCCGTGCTGACCATGTGAGCGACGCCCTCCAGGACCTTGACCGTACCGTCCGGATCCATCTGCTCGTCTTCGCCGCCGTCGATGAACCACAGGACATCAACCAAAGCCTCGGCCATAGCGGGGAATAGAACCGCCGAAAATTCGTGGTACTTCACATCTCAGACCGTGTTTGAGATCTCGCGTGCCCCTGTTCGGGCGCGGTCGTTGAGCCCTTCGTGAGTGGTTCTCGGGGTGGGTATCCGTCCGATCTGACGGACGAACAGTGGGCTCTGGTGGAGCCGTTGCTCACGACGGCTCGGGTGGGTCCGAAAGGTGGACGGCGGGAGAAGCACCCACGTCGGCGGATCGTGGATGCGATCTTCTGCGTCGTACGGACTGGTTGCGCCCGGCGGCAGTTCTCAAAGGACTTCGCGCCTTGGCCCACCGTGTATTGGTACTTCACCTGGTGGCACGACGACGGCTCGGTCGAGCGTATCCACGACGTTCTTCGAAGCCGGGTCCGCGAGGCCGACGGTCGTAACACCGAGCCAAGCGCGGGGCTGGTCGACTCGCAGCCCGTCCGCACCGCCGATACCGTCCCCGCCGTGAGTAGAGCCTCGACCACCGGAGTGTCAAGAAGATCTGGGCCGACCAGGGCTTCGCCGGCCGCCTTGTCGACTGGACCGCCACGATCCTCGGCCGCGAACTGGAGATCGTGCGCAAGGCCCCCGACCAGCGGGGCTTCCAGGTCCAGCCGAAACGATGGGCGGTTGAGCGCACATTCTCGTGGATGAACGCTCACCGTCGCCTTGCTCGGGACTATGAGACCAGCCCGGCCAGGTCGGAAACCATGATCCGTTGGGCGATGATCGGCATCATGGTCCGCCGCCTCACCCGAGGCCGACCGGCGACACGACAAGGGCCTCAGCCCCTCTCCTGCATCCTCGACCCATGACGGGGACCGGCAGGGGGTCTGCTTGGATACGAACATGGACAACGGCGGTCACCAGGGATCAGGTCTCGCCAAGAGCGCCTGGAGCGACGCCGACTTCGACGAGATGGGCTGGCACGACGCCAACATCCATGGCCTGTCAGTGCAGGCAACCGACGATATTCTGCCGCGGCTTCTCCTGGACCTCGACTACATTGTCCGCTGGGTCCGCCCGGTCCCGCCGGCGACGCATTTCTCCTTCTGGGTGTCCCCAGCAACGCTCGTCTTTGCAGATGTCTGGGACCTTGAGGGGGACCTTGAGGGGGACCTTGACTTCAAGGGCACGATCCCGGACCTGGAGATCGACGGCTTGCACCGTCTGGTGCTCGACGACGGCCGACAAGACCTGCCGCTCTGGCACATCGAGGGTCATGCATTCGAGCTGAAGTTCCGCGCGTCCGGATACTGCCAGTACTTCCGGCAGGCTCCGACGCTGATCTCTCGACGAGCACTGCCATTCACAGAGCGTGGGGGTTGCGCCTTCACCGAGGTCGGCTTCAACTGACCGGTGACGCCACGGACTCTCCACCATCGGGGAGCAACAGCAGCCTCCCAACACGGCGCTGGCCAGATCTCAAACGCGGTCTGAGACGGCGGGTATATCACTATCGGCATCACTAGAGTGCTACGCGGCGGCAGGCGCCGCCAGCTATTCCGCAGGCAACGCCGTGTCGTGACAGATCCTTTATTGCGTCACAAAGAAATAAAGGCAGGCGGCGTGGAGATGGCTATCTCCGCGCCGCCCCCAGTCATAGGAGTTAAAAATACCAGAAGTCGGGTGGACGGCAGAACAGCGCGCGGGAATCAAAAGCTACCTTCGCTTTGCTGGTATCGCCGCATTCTTCGGTGTCATCCTGTCGGTAGTACTGATCTGCATGGGCAACTCGGGCGGATGGATTTTGCTTGCATTTCTTCTATGTCTTGCACTTGTTGCGATTCCGTTTTTTCGGAAAAAATTCAAGGAACAGCCTCGGTGACCATTGCATCCGTTAAGAATCGGGCTGTGAGAGGCGGTACTCACCGGGCACACGGCCTCGGTGATCGTAAACCTGTCACCGGTCACGTTCTGGGCCCGGCGGTGCTGAACGCGCTGTTGGGCGGGCACCGGCGGCTCGCGATCTGACAGCGTCACCTGCTGGTGGCCGGGCCGCTGCACTCACAGGTGCGGCGGCTGTTCAAGATGTCGAGGACGTTCGAGCATCGGGACCTCACCTGCGGCCTGGACGAGGCATGTGCCGGGGACCCCGCGGGTTATCGGCAGGCGACGACCAAGCCCGCGCCGACCTTGAAAATCCTGGCTGCCTTACCCTGACCCGATTTATCGTGGAAGCTGCGGCCGGTGAGCATGTTGCGTTCCAGAGGGCCGGACACTACGGCAGGCTCACCACACAACATCGGCAGCAATACCTCCAGACGAACGGACCTGTCCCGTATGGCAGGAAGCACCTACCATCCCTGCAACAGAGAGACCGGCTCGACAGATGCACCGAGGAACGTGCTGATTCAGATCCACCGTTGCCCGGGCGATCGGGGAGACGCGCACGCTCCTGACGGAGCGGGGTGCGCAGTTCCCGACCGCCCCGGTCTGCGGCTTCGGACGCTGACGGATGTGTTTGCCTACGCCCGGGCCGAAGGCGTCGAGCTGCGTTTGGACGCCACCGAGGTTCAGGTCCGCCGGCCACCGGCCGGCCGCGGCGGACGGCGCGCGTTCGTCTCGGGCAAGAAGAAGCAGAACACGATGAAGGCCTCCGCAATCGCCGACCGGCGGGGCCGCACGTTATGGACCAATGCCCTGCGACCTGGCCGTATGCACGACGTCACGGCGCCCCGCAACGAGGGTATCGCTGTCTGCTTCCGGCACTTCCCCGACGTCGAGGTCCTCCTGGACGACGGTTACCTGGGCCTGAGCCGCGACCACCCTGGGCAAGCGATCACACCTCCTCCAGCGCTGGACCCATCGCCGTGACCGCCTCCCCGACACCTACCGAGCCACCGCAGGCCTCGTCTCCGACCGCAACATCACTGCCTGAAATCGGGTCATGAACAGGCCAAACACGCCTCACCCGCTATCACGCACCAACTCGTCAGGCGTCCAGCACCCCACCTGTGTCCGACTGCGCATCGGGTTGACACGTATCGACTCAATGGGAAGCAGCGGCGCCGGGTCCTGGGACAGTGGCGGCGTGATCCCTGCTGATGTGAACGATGCCCCGCCCATGGTCTACACCGACAGCATCGACGTACCGGTGCTCTTGCGTGACGGGCCGGACAGCCGTCCCTTCAAGCAGTGGCGTACCGCCGCAGCCCGCCCGTGGCCGTCGAACGCCGCGTTCCCGGAGAACGACGGCTGGTACCTGCCCACCACCACGTGGCGCGAGATCCTCAAGGCCGCGACCGAGGTCGGCCGGGACGTCACACCGAATCTGCTGCAGGTCCCGCAGTTGGCGCACAGCGAACTCGTCGCCCGCGTCGCGCCGCTCTACGCGTACATCGGCATCCACCACTTCGTCCCCAGGAAGCCGAAGAAGCCGCTTCCGGGCAGCACGGGGCGGCGGCTGACGGTCAACGCGGTCTACGAGTACGCCACCGAGCAGTCCGCACGCCACGCACTCGGCTACCGGCTGGGCATGACCATGGCCGAATGGGCGTGCCGCTCGTTGATGGGCCTGGGCCAGACCAGGCACATCGAGGACGGCGGGCCCGATCCCACTCTGGAGGCTCTCTTCCAGAATCCTTCGCTGAAACTGCCGGACCTGTGGGGCCGGCACGACGCGGAAAACGCGTACTGGCTCATCGAGGCCAAGGGCGGCAACGTACGCGTCGGCAGGCTCCGGGACGGCTGGAAGCAGCTCGAAGGCGGCAGCACGATCCTGGGCGCTTACGATCACCGACGCGTCCTGGTCGGTGCCTCAGTGCAGCCCGGCGGTGATCTGTTCCTGACCGTCGACCACGACCACCATCCGGGACTGCCGCCCCTGCACCACACCGGCGGAAACCCCGGTGCTCCCAGCACACCCGAGGACCACCTCGGCGAGGACGACGACGCCCTCATGGGCGCCGCCCGCGCCCAGATGCTCACCTTCCTCGCCCTGCGCTCCGCCCCCGCGTCACGCCTGCGGACCGTCGCGCTGTCCAGCGACCGCACCACCCGCCGGCGCCGACGCGACGGGCTGACCACCCCCCTGGAGGACGACGAGGCAACTCTCGCCGCGCGCGCCGTCGCCCGCGTGGCGGGCATCCACGCCGATGATCCAAGCCGCCGCGCCTGGGCCCGCGCCATCGGCCTGGACGACTTCCTCACCTGCCGTATCCCCGGCACCGAGCTGCAACTGGGCATGTCGAGCCGTCTGTTCGCCGCCTGCGCCCAGCTCCATCGTGAAGACCAGGCCATCGCGGCACGCACACCGGGCATGCGGGCCGAGGACCGCATCCTCATCGAGGAGGATGCTGATGAAGACGCCGAACTGGAACGCCGCCGGGTCCAGGGGCGGATCTTCCGCGAACAGCAGTGGGATGCGCGGACCCGCATCGCACCTGTTGTCCGGGCCGCCTACGACCGGGGCGACACCGAACCCTGGAACCTGCTCCTGCCGAGCGGCCAGGAACCGCCGCTCGACCTCACCGAACACCCTGGCCTCCTCGAAGCAGCGACCCCCGAGACCTACCTCGCGCTGCGCCGGGAAGACCTTCCGCAGGTCGGCCGGTGACCCCCACCTCCGCGTCCCGAAGCCGTGCTGGACCGCCCACGGGGGAAGCCAGGACTGGACTGATGGTGCCTGGCCATCACGGGGAAATGCGTTCCGCGACCAGCGCGGCCTTCCGCAGACCCGCGAGCGCCAGGCCGATCCGGTCGACTGCGGTGGCATGCCCGCTGCGCTCCCGGACCTCCCACTGGCTGCGCCCCGCCCCGCCGGGCGTCATGAGGAGAAGCAGAGCACGCAGTCCCACGGCATCGGCGGTGACCTGGAGCACGCCGGAGCGACCACGGCGAAGCCACCGAACGGCTTCGAGCGCGTCACCGAAACCCGAGCCCAAAGACGCTTCCAGAATGCGCCCGTGCGCAACCGTCGCCACCTCGGTGCCGGGCCGGTCCGCAGGAACGCGCGGCACGTCGGAGTACCAGATCGGGGTGCGGGCCGGGGCCCAGCGAACACATTCCGGACGGTAGGGCTGACCGACCAGCCGGACACCCACAGCCACCCGAATCCGGTCGAGAACCTCGAAGCGTTCCCTGGACACGCTCAACAGAAGAGAATCCTCTGCCGGTTCACGGTCGCATTCCACTCCGGCGCGCAGGTGTCCTGCAGAAAGGCTACGTAGCCGGCCCTCCCACCTATTGCGGCTCGAACCATAGGCCCACCGCCCCGAGCACCCCCAACCCGTGGTGTGGAAGTGGTCGAGGAGCAACCCCAGAATGGGGGCGATCCGCGCTACCCGATTGGACATGGGCGGGTACCCTCTCTCCCGGCATCCCGGGCAGGCCATCAGATGGCCCCCCGCTCAGCATGCGGCCACAAGAACTCACTGCCGTTGCACGAACGACACAACGGCCCTTCTCTGAACTTGCCGGTTGAGACCCTTCGACTGACTCCAGGACCTCGATAGAGTGGGGGCGATGACGGGTAACCGAGGTCGCTGGCCAAAGATCGATGAGGATCGCGGCGTCGAGGACGTGTCGCTCCTGATCCTGGAGTGGCTCGGCGAGCAGGGTGTGAACGCCATGATCAGGATGGACGCCGAGAGGCTGGCTGACAACGCGCCGGCGTGGACGTTCGCCGCCAGCGGCGGCCCGTTGGAGCATGGCATGCGAGCTGACGGGAGGACTGTCCAGCAGTGCATGGCCGCCGCCCTGGCCCAGCTGCGCGACGCTGGGCTGTCGGTTCCGTTTTGAGCAGTGGTGCCAGGTCAGGAAACGGCTTGACGACCGTCAGCACATCTTCCCGATCTTCATGGCTCGTGCTCGCTCTCCTGTGTTCTCTGGGCGGATTCGCTCGGCCAGACAGCTCCTGTGGGAGATGACGGTGTGGCTTCCTGGGCCGTCGTTGCTGCGGGAGTCCAGGATTAGGGCGTCTCCCCCTGGGCTCAGCGTGATCTGTTCACCGCAGAAGTCGCAGTGCCAGGTCATCGCCTCCAGGTCGGCGGGTCGGATGCTGAGCCGAACTGATACCGGCGGATGCCAGCGGTGGATCTGCTCAATCACTGCATCGATCTGTGAACCGACAGGTGGAAAGAGGGCAAGTAGTTCGTCATGGCTGCTCGTGGTCCGGGAGAACTGTTGGATCATGTCGATCGAGGCCGACAGGCCGGCGTGCTTGTGACCGATGATCTCGACGATCACACCCCATGGGTAATGGCTGAGGACCCTTGCCTGAACTCTCTGGCCAGGCAGCAGCGCCAGACTCTCTGTCTCGAACCTCTCCACGAACCGCTTCTCCATCCGTTGGCCAGCAGGTCGGCCCCGGTAGCGCTCATGTCCGCGGCTCGTCGACGCCGGAGCCGGTCACCGCCCTCAGGGCCCGCAAGTCGTCATCGTATTGGTGACGGTCGAACTGGAACGGTCCGAATCCCGTGTAGTCCCGTGTCTTGCGGTGGGGCTGCTCGAAGGAGTCCCAGGTCACGAGCTCCGGGGTTGAGGTGATGCGGGCCATGAGCGGCCAACATCCCCACTCGCCGCATCCGCACCCGAGCAACGGCGTCTTCGGCCCCATCGCGTTGGTGGACCGGCCGTGGAAGTGGTCCTCCAACGGGCCGAACCGGAAGAACTCTGGGATGAGACCACCGTAGGCGTCGCCAGCGGGCTGCATCTCGGCATTCAGTTCGAACCTGTCGATCAGCTCGGTGAGCGGTGTTCCGTCGATGCGCAGGATGATCTCGAGCACACTACGATCTTCGCGCTGCTGCCTGACGAACCGGATCTCATTGCTGGCCATCCCTTGATTCTCCCAGCTCGCTGCTTCTCGTTGGCAGTCTGGCTTCGGTGGTGACGTGACGTCCCGCGACGTCGAGGAAGGCCGGCATGCCGAGATGGATGGCGGCGGCCCGGTGGGTGATGAGGTTATCGAGCTGGGCGAGCTTCTCCTCGGCGCCCGCGAGGCTGATCTCCATGCCTTCCATTTCGCCGAGCCAGCCCACTTGTTGGGCCTCCGCGATCCGCTCGATCAGGTTGTCGCGGATCTCGACGAGCCGGTCCCGCTGCGAGGGCTCGAGGCGAAGGAGCGAGTAACGGACGCACGCGTGCTCGTGGATGCAGGACGTGCCGAAGGACCGAGCGCAGGTGCCCAGGGAGACCTTGCGCTTCTCGAAGTGCTCGAGGAAGGCGTCCCACTCCTCCGTGGTCGGCGTCCGGTATTCCTCGCTCGGGCGGACTGCTCGTCGGCGTGCGATGAACGCCCGGTGGGCTTCGATGGCGTCCCTCGGGTAGATCGCGTTGTGGCCCATCATGGTGTCGATGTCCCAGTGACCTGCGAGGACCTATGCGATGTGAGGCGGCAGGCCGCTCCGGATCGCGTCGGTGATGAAGATCCTCCGGAAGTCGTGCGGAGAGAAGTCGAGGGGTTGTCCAGCGGAGTCGGTCAGCCCTGTCCGCGCCATGACCTCGTTGATGGCTGTGTAGATCGTCTGGCGTGACACGGGGGTGTCCTGACCGCCGAAGACCCACTGGAACAGGAGGGGCATCGGTGGGTTCCATACCTTCTCGGCGACGTCGTAGTTCGGCAGCCTGGGGATGGCGCCGGTCCGGGGATCGCGAACTCTGGCGATGATCGTGCTGAGGACGTCAGACAGCTCCGGGCTGACGAGGAGAAGCCGTTCTTCGTCCGTCTTCGAGGGGGCGATCTGCAGCAGCGAGACGATCTCGCCGGTGGTGGGGAGCTTGTATTGGATCAGGCTGTGGTGGCTCACCTCCAGCATCTCTTCGATCCGGACGCCGGTGTGCTGGAGGAACTCGATCGCGGCCCAGGCCCAGAAGGCTCGTTCCTCGACCAGACCGAGGTGGACGCGTCGACCGGTCTCGACGTAGGCCCGGAACGGCGTGGATGAGTCCTTGCGCTGGCGCGTGTAGGTCTTGCCCATGAACACGAACCGCCCTCCGAGTGGGGCGGCCCGCAAGGCACCCATCCCCTGACGGGCCTCCGCCAGACGCATGCGCGCGACTTTGACCACGGTGGACAGCGCGGGAAGCCGTTCGCGGGTGCGCTGACCCATCGTGGCCTTCCGGCGCTTCTCGTGTTTGGAGGTGTTGGCATCGGCCTCACTCACCGGACAGGGGGCGACCCAGGGCCCCACCGTCCGGGCTCCTCGACGGCCCAGTAGGGTCGAGGTAGAAGGCCCGGACCGCCAGCATGAGGTTGCCGCAGTTCGCCCGGTCGGTGACCGTCTCCTGGATCGAGCCGTCCGGCAGTCGACGGCGGACGACTCTGGTGCCACTGGCCTGCTTCCAAGCCGTGACCACATCGGGCGGTAGCCGGAGCGTGTCGATGCCGGGTCGGATGTGCTCGATCTGGGTCCAGAAGTTCCTCACGAGCGACCTCGACGCGTCCGCAGGCAGATGGCCCAGCTGCTTGAGCCAGGAGTAGAACAGGCTCTGGCCATAGGACGTTGTCCGGATCCCGCGCGAGGCATCTAAAAACTCCAGGGCGTCCCCGACGGTGATGTCGGCCAGTCCGCCGCCTTTGGCGATGACCAGTTTGACCAGCACGTTCTTCGCGAGAATGCCCAAATGGGAGGCCCATGGCTCCGGGCCGACGAGCTCTTGGAGCCTGACGAAGCCCTCCGGATCCCGGTGCTTGGTGATGATCGCGCGGAGGTTGGTGGACGTCCGGGTGAGCTGCCAGCGCAGGGAGGGGCGAATCACGTCGACGCAGACGAGCGCGAACAGGCCCGAGTTCAAGATCTGGCCGGCGTTGACCGCCTGGTAGCCGGTCCATCCCGCAGAGAGCTCGTTCCACTGTGCGCGGGTGGAGCTCGCGGCGGGACTCGCGTCCCAGCGCTGCTGCCAGGTCTCGCCCAGCTGGTCCTGCAGCCAGTTGAGGATATATCTCGCCCCGCGTTGCCGGTAGTCGTGGGTGGACGCGCTGGCGGCCCGAAGCGGGGGGCCGTTCAGCCGGGCCATGACCTCGTCGAAGGATTGGTTCGTGGCAGGCCAGGCGTCTTCGTATGGTCTGGGCGGGAAACGCTCTTTGGCGGACCGAAATGCCTCTCCTGCGAGCGTCTGGGCGGGCCGGATGGCGGCCTGGCTGCCCAGGGTCTGTGTGGTGGTCACCACGAGTTCCCGAAAAGGGCCTTCAACGAGTCGGGGTTGTGGCCGGGAGCCGGCGGCGCCGGCGGCCTCTCGCGCTGCTGTGTCTGGCGGGCATGGTGAGCGCGGACACGCTCGATGGCCGCGTCCTGGCTGGCGGGCAGGTAGAGCTGAGTCGTGGTCAGGAGAGCGTGGCCCAAGACCCACTGGACGTCCCTCAAGGGCATGTTGGGATCGCGCGCGAGTCGGTAGGACGCCGTGTGCCGGAGCGACCAGTTCGAGCCGAGCAGGTCGTTGGCCCGGTTGAACATCGCCCGGGACCGCGTCGTAGTTCAGCGGCCGCCAGGGCCGGCGCAGTGTCCACCAGAGCGGCAGGTTTCTGCCGGCCGGGACGCCGTCGCGGCGCATCTCCTCCTGGTAGAGACGCAGCCAGACTAAGGCGTCGGTTGAGCACGGAAGCTGCTGGTAGGCGCGGGTTCCCTTTCTGATCACGCCGAGCAACTGCTGGCCGGGCAAGGCGTCGCGGTGCCGACTGGTCAAGAGCTCCTCGGCGCGGGCCCCCATGGAGACCCAGAAGGCCAACAGTGCCCTGTCTCGGTTGTGCTTCAGGACGGCGAACAGCGCGTTGAACAGCTCGTCGGGAATGCGTCGCGGAGCCCGATGCGGGATGGTCGGACGGTAACGACCAGCCCGCTCCCGCTGGAAGGGCCTGCCAGGGGTGTGGTGGGCGTTCGCGCGGTTTCCGCGGCGGGAGCGATCGAGCGGGAAAGGGTTGATGATCGGGTCGGCGCCCTCGTTCAGGTGGAAGTCGTAGAACGTGCGGAGCACCGTCTCGCAGTGCGCGCGGGTCGTGGCGGAGAACTTCGGCCCCGGCAATACCTTGCCAGTGATGGCGTTCGGGACCCCGGGGATCCGCTTGCGGGACGCCTTCGGCTCGGGGGCGCTGTCCGCGGTGTATCCCGCCTTGCGATGCCGCCAGTGCAGTCGCTGCGGCTTGTCCGCGAGCTTCATCCGGCGGGTGAAGTCGCGTGCGTCCGAGCGCGTGGCGTGGTTCCACTCAATGCCCCAGGCCCGGAGGAACCGCCACCAGCGCAGCAGGTCCATGCCGTAGGAGCGGATCGTTGCGGCCGCCTTGTCTCCTGCTTGGAGCTCTGCGAAGAAGGCCTGGACCGGCTCGACGACGGCGCCGCCGTGGTCCAGTAGCCGGTAGGGAACCGAGGGTCCCCTGTCGCCTGCATCACCCCTGACTCGGGCAGCACAAACTTGGTTAAGTCTCTCTCGGGAGGTCGTCTTGAGGCACCTTGCGAAGCTAGCAGGGCATGCCTCTGACCTGCTAAAACTCACGATCTCGTTCGGTTAACGGGCCCCGAAGGGAACCGCGATCGTGACAGTGATCCCAAAACTCCGCCGGGTCCGGACACAGATCGCAGCCGAACTCCGGGCCAGGGGACGGAAGCGGGTCTTGTAGACGGCCCCCGCGAACGCACGCTCGTGGGATCTCAGCACGCACGCGCCGTCGAGGGAAGACGTCATCGGCGCATTCTCGCCGCAGGCACTGACAATTGCTGTGACCCGCGAATCGAAAGGCTAACGCCAAGGTCACTCAGTTCCACGCCAAACTTGAACTTATCGGGCAGCCCCTCTCCCGGTACTGCCCGCCGCAGGCGCTCCCGCGGCGTGGTGAGGGAGATGCGTCGCGTCGGTCCATCCGTCTCACCGCGCGGGGCGCGACGGCTGCGCACACGTATTCAGCGCCCCGGAGACGCTACGCAGGAGGTCAGCCGTCAAGCCGCTGAAGTGTGGTGATGCGGTGCGGCGACTTGCGGAGTACGAATGCGCATGCGATCTCGCTTGCGGACGATCAGGGTTGTTGCGCCTCGTCCTTGCCGCAAGCGTCAGCCTCGGCGAGTTCTGCCTCGCGGCGGTTCTTGCGCTGGGCCCGGATACCGGTGCCGCGCGGCTGGCCACCGCCGCGAGTGTCGCGCTCTGGCTCGTCTCCGGCACCTGCGGGGTGCGGAAGCTTCTTCACCGTCAGGCCAGCGAAACGGCCGCGGGTGGCCTGGCCGGTGTCGTAGGTGAGGAGGGTGACGCCCCGCCAGCCCGCGAGGCTGTTGGCACCGAGGGCGCGCAGAACAATATCGTCGTCGGCGATGGGCAGGCGTACGTGGCCGGGCGGGTCGAAGAGGACTTCCACCGAAGTCTCGGCGCGGAAGGCGATGTCGGTGCCGTTCTGCCGGGTCTCGGGCCCGTGCAGGATCCCACGTCCCTGGTTGCTGATGATGCGGTCGAGCACGGCGAGCGTGTAGCCGGCCCGCCAGCGCACGTGGGTGTCCTTGGTCTCCTTGAGTCGGTCAAGTTCGTCGATAACGGCCATGGGGAACAGCACGATGACTGGGCGGCTCTCAGATGCACTGAGCAGGTCGTGGAAGTCGATGGCATCCACCCTGTCGGGGTGTTCGAGGTAGAAGCTGGAGTCGGGCAGAACATAGGTGATGTCGTCGCGCCAGCGGCTGAGGCGCTCTTCGAGGTCGCGGACGGCTTTGTTCAGGGCGTCGATGCGATCGGCTACCTCCAGGTCGACGAGCTTGTTCCCGATCCGCTCGGCTTGCCCGGGGGAGGCGACGCCGGTCAAGAGTGTGGCGTAGGCCGGGGTGAGGATGAGGGAGTCGATGTCGCGCGGGCTGATCTGGCCTCGAAGCAGCCGCACTGAGGACGCAGCCCAGTCAAGCGGTCGAGGCGGCCACGCCTTGGAGGTTGACAGCTTCGGTAGCGACGTTGCGGAGGACGTTGATGCGGTTGGCGCCGGGCTGCGGGGTGATGAGCATGGCTTGATCGTGCCAGGGCGCAGCACGGGACACTGAGGGCATAGCGAAGAAGGAACTGGGCTGAGGCCGCTCCGATCAGAGACCGGGCGGTTTCGGCGGCAGAGGAGACAGCCACCGGTAAAGGTTCAGTGGCGCCGGACATCTTCACCTGACCACTTCCCGGATCGAGCTTCCACGCCAGTCGAACGCAAATCAAACGTCCCAGCGGATGGCCCTTCTCGCTGAAGCCGGGGCGGGCGGGCGAGTGGCCGCGTAGCGTGCGTTCATGTTCACGTACGAGCCGCCGGTCCCGGCGGATCAGCTCCGGCAATCACCCGCCCGTGACGTCGCGCTCCTCCTCCTGCGCAACCTTGCTCGCGGCGGGCTCCTGCAGTACGGGGGAACGATGGGAAGCGCCCGCCAGACGTACCAGGAAGAGCCGGACACCGACGCTCTCGTGAATCGGCTCTCCGATGCCTGGACCTGGCCGGAGGCCGACGCGCTGCTTTCCCGTGTCCCCGGCCAGTCGGAGAACTTCCGGCAACTCTCCCGCGATGGGCGGGATCTGGCCGCGGACCCGCAGGGGAAGGCGAGGTTCGAGGCCCGCACACGGCTCGCCGGTCCGCTCCATCCGGACCTGGAGAAAACGGTGCGCACCAACTTTGACCTCGCGGACTATGAGACCGCGTGCTTCGCTGCAATGAAGGCGGTCGAGGTCGCCGTCCGCGACGCCTCCGGACTCGATGACTCTCTCGTCGGTGTTCCGCTGATGCGTAAGGCGTTCCAGCCGCACCAGAACGGCAAGCCCGGCGGGCCGCTGGCCGACGCCGGCGCCGAGGGCGGCGAGCAGGAGGCCGAGTCCGCACTGTTCGCCGGGGCCATGGGCCGCTACAAGGACCCCTCCAGCCACCGCACCGTCGACTTCGACGACCCGATCGAGGCAGCCCAGATCATCCAGTTCGCCGACCTGCTGCTGCGCCAGGTCGACCGTGCCAGGGCCAGGAACGGCTAAGGGCTGTCCCGCAATTGATCTTGTGCGCTCCTGGTTGCCGGTCGGCCGTCCGATCAGCGGGCCTGACGAAGATTGTGTAGGTGGGCGATACCCAAGATCGTGTAGTGGACACCGTCACCCTTGAGTCGGCAGTCGCGAAGGATCTTCCAGGTCTTCATGCGCGCGAAGACGTGCTCTACACGAGCCCTGACCTGTTTGTGGGAGCGGTTGTGCTCATGCTTCCATCCGCACAGTTCGCCGCCCGCGGGCCGACGATGCGGGACCACCAGGCCAGTGCCCTGGTAGCCAGCGTCGGCGATGGTCGTGGTCCTGCCGACGGCTGCCTTCGCACCCGATTCTGCCCATGCCTTGCAGTCGTTGCGGTTGCCCGGCATTGGTCGTCCGACCGCAACGACCAGCCGTGTGTCAGGGTCGACGACCACTTGGTGATTGGTCGAGTACCTGTAGTTCTTGGACTGCTCGGCGATGCTGTGATCGCGGGTAGGCACCAGTGTGCCGTCCACGATGAGCACGGTGCCGGCGTGGAACCGCTGCCGCTGCTTGAGTGCCAGCAGCGGCCCGATGTGGCCGATTATCCGGTCGGCGGATGACTTGGAGATACCGAACAGTGGGGCGAGCTGCCGCAACGTCAGGTTGGTCCGCCAGTACGCGGTGACCAGGAGTACCCGCTCTTCCAGCGGCAGTGACCAGGGACGCCCGCGGCGAGTTCGATCGGCGCCTTCTCGGCGCAACAGCGTGACCAGCTTTCGAAAGTCGCGCGAGCGCAGCCCGGTGAACGAGGGTATTCAGGGCGGCTCCGCTGCCGTGATCATTCCAGCCACAGCGGGATCTTCTCAAGGCGAACCACGCCCTGACCGCTCACATGGCCAGCGCGGCTTGCCGCGTCGCCGCGGCGCTCAGGTCGTATCGCGCTTCGCGGCCGACGGGGAGGGCGGTTGCTCGTCGCGGCTCTCCGAGGTGAAGGCGTCGTGTCGAGCGAGAGTCACCGACAGAGGCAGGCCCAGCCGCTCGGCTGCGCGGCGCCGGACACGCACCTGAGCTCGGGTCCGGGGTCGGAGAGAGGGGAGCCGTGAGCAGCCGCAGCCGGGGCGGTGATCGTAGGTCAGCCCCTCCGCGAGCACAGTCGCAACAACTGACCATGCCTTCGTGTCGCGTCGCCGGGGCGCAGCAAAGTCGTAGCCAGCGAAGACGAGCTGTTCACGACAGCCGGGACAGATGCGCTTCCGGATCGGCCATGTGCTGCCTTTGAAGGAGAGCCGGCACGCGATGCATACGTAGTGCCGGAAGGCGCCGTTGAACGCGTGGTAGCACATGGTCTGAGAGGATACGCATCGTCCGCGGGCGGGCCCAACCGGATTCCTAGAGCCCGATCTCGCCAGTCGGCCGCCCGGTCAGTGTCCGCGCCACCACACGATGGGCCGGACGCACAAATAGCGGGACAACCCTTAGAGGATGTCCCGTAAATGATCTGAGGCATGCAGGCTGAACTGCTCGTTTGCCTGTTATCCGGTGAGGGTGAGGTTGTGAAGGCGGGCGATGCCGAGCATGGCGTGGTGGACGCTGTCGCCTTTGAGGCGGCAGTCGCGGAGGATCTTCCAGCTCTTCATGTGGGCGAAGGTGTGCTCGACGCGGGCTCGGACCTTGCGGCGGGAGGCGTTGTGCTCGTCCTTCCAGGGTGGCAGTTCCTCGTTCTTGTGGCGGCGGTAGTGCGGGATGGTGAGGCCGGTGCCGCGGTAGCCGCCGTCGGCGATCACCGTGGGGGTGGTGCCGACGGCGGCCTTCGCTCCGGAGTCCTGCCAGGCCAGGCAGTCGTTGCGGTTGCCGGGCAGCGGTCGGCCGACGGCGACCACGAGGCGGGTGTCGGCGTCGATGACGACCTGGTGGTTGGTGGAGTAGCGGTAGTTCTTGCTGGAGGCGGCCACGGTCCGGTCACGGGTGGGGACCAGGGTGCCGTCCACGATGAGCACGGCCTCCTTACGGTACCGCCGCCGGGGCTGGAGGGCGAGAGCCGGCCCAAGGTGGGCGACGATCCGGTCGGCCGCCGACTTCGAGACGCCGAACAACGGGCCGAGTTGACGCAGGGTGAGGTTGGTGCGCCAGTACGCGGCCACCAGCAGCACCCGGTCCTCCAGCGGCAGCGACCACGGCCGGCCCTTGCGGACCGGATCGGCTCCCTCACGCCGCAACGCAGTGATCAACTTACTGAACTGCCGGGGGCTCAGCCCGGTGAACGGGCCTATGCAGGAGGGCTCCGACGCCGTGATCACACCAGCCACGACAAGATCATCTCACCCCTGACCAGCAGTTACGGGACATCCTCTAGTCCCAGGATTTTAGCAGGCCTGCCCTTGCCGATAACCTCATCCACCCTGGTCAGAATGGGTGTGCCGGGACCTTCGCGTTACCGGATACGGACGCTGACGTGGCGCTCTGGCGGGGATGACGATCGCCTCGGCATGATGATCGGTCGTGCTGTTGAAACTCGTCTACCTGAGCGTGCCGAGCGTGTTCGCGATGCTGCGCCTGCTGCCGATGAGCGACCGGGACAAGGACATCGAGATCCTGGCGCTACACCATCAGATCGCCGTGCTGGAACGGCAACTGAGCGGGCAGCGAATCCAGTTCGATCCGGGGGACCGAGTTTTCCCTGGCGGCGTTGCTGCACCACCTCCCGAAGGAGGCGCTGCGCCGCATGCGGTTGCTGGTGCGGCCGGACACGGTCCTGCGCTGGCACCGGGATCTGGTGGCCCGCCGGCACGCCGCGCGATCCCGGCACCACCGCGGAGGTCGGCCGCGCACTGTCCGCTCCATCCGGGCCCTCGTACTGCGCCTGGCCCGAGAGAACCCCAACTGGGGGTACCGGCGCGTGCACGGCGAACTGCTCGTTCTCGGAGTGAAAGTAGCCGCCTCCACCGTCTGGGAAATCCTGAGGACGCCGGCATCCCACCGGCGCCCAAACGGGCATCGAGCACCTGGGCGGACTTCCTGCACTCCCAGGCCGACGCTCTGCTGGCAGGTGACTTCTTCGAGACCACCACCCTGTCCGGAGCCCGGCTGTACGTGTTCGCGGTGATCGAGCACGCCAGCCGGCGCATCCGGGTCCTGGGCGCGACCGCGCACCCCACCGCGCCCTGGATGACCCAGGCGGCGAAGAACCTGGTCATGGACCTCGAAGACGCGGGCTGCCGGGCGAAGTTCCTGATCCGCGATCGCGACGGGAAGTTCCCTGCCCTCTTCGACACCATCCTCACCGACGCCAGCATCGAGGTCGTCCTCAGCGGCGTGCGGATGCCACGGATGAACTCGATCATGGAGCGATGGGTGCAGACGTGCCGCCACGAGCTACTGGACCGCACCCTCATTTGGAACTACCGCCACCTGCTCCATGCCCTACGGGAGTTCGAACAGTTCTACAACGAGCACCGCCCGCACCAGGGCATCGCCAACGCCCGCCCCCTGCACCCGTTGCCGCCGCCGATCACCGACCCGGAGCAGATCGCGCGCCTCGACATACGAAAAAGCGACCGACTCGGCGGCATCCTCCACGCGTACCAACATGCCGCGTGACCTGCGCAGATGAG
Organism: Streptomyces sp. NPDC093221; assembly: GCF_044753885.1. Classification (NCBI taxonomy): domain Bacteria; kingdom Bacillati; phylum Actinomycetota; class Actinomycetes; order Kitasatosporales; family Streptomycetaceae; genus Streptomyces; species Streptomyces sp. NPDC093221. The sequence goes on from NZ_JBIVOA010000003.1 coordinate 665,087, forward strand.
GTTTTCGGCAGAGGCACCGTCGGGCGGTGTGACGCGGATGGTGTCCTGTAGTTGCGGCGTTGATCTGCAGGCAGGGTATACGTGGCGCTGTCTGACGGTCCCGTGCTATCCGAACACTATCCAAGTCGGCGTACAAAACGGAGAGTCCGAAGCGGAGATCACAGCCCGCATCCACGCGGCTATCAGCGCAGAGGCTCACCTGAGCCTTCGGCGAGTGCGTTACCGTTCATGGAATCCGACCACTTATCTTCATTGAAGAAAACCACGACATAATCCGGTCTGAATTTTCCCCGAACGGCGATTCTGATAGCCCAATCGCCTGCCCTCGGCAGAGTAAGAACTGCCTTCTGGGCCATAGCCGGGGCACACACGCTCGCCCTGCCTGACGCGCAAACGAAATTCCCATTATGAATTTCACGCACATCATGTACGTCGATGACTCCCACACGGAAATCCACCAGGACGTTCGATTCCATGTCGTCGACAGTTTCGATTAGGTAGCAGCCAGGAGTCCAGACGAGCGGCTCCTCACCAGTATCCCATTCTGGGGTTTCTGAATTCCCGAAGTTCTCGACTACTATTTGGCTCCAGGCCGGGGAGACGGTCGTCGCGGCGATCAGGGTGCTCATGCCCATCGCCTCTTCTTTTCGCCTCCGCCTAACTTCCATGTGGCAGAGAAACGTCTGGGTCGGACGACGTGAAGATTCGTCAAAGGCTGGCACCAGGAGCGCGAAAGCGCAGTGACAATTTGCCAGCGTCATGTCAATGCAGTCGACCATTCCTTATCATCAAAGATGATCGCTACATAGTCAGGCCGCTCGGCTCCCTTGACGGCGATACGCATCTTCCAGTCACCAGCCCTGGGCAGCCGCAGGGTTTCGTTGTCATACTCCGTTGGGGTCATAATACTCACGATTCCAGAAGTGCACGAGAAAATTCCGTCGAAAATTGTTCTCGCACCTGGCGTATCGGCAGCACCGAGTCTGACTTCAACGGTCACATCCCCATCCGTATCGTCGACTGTGCCAATCATGAAACTCCCGGGAAACCACGCCAACGGCTCATCACCCGTCTCCCATTCGGGCGCATCCGAAGTGCCGAAATCGCGGACCATGATCTGCCTGCACTCTGGCGTCATCGTGATTCTTTTGAGGACTCTGCTCACATCTAATCTCCATAATCAGTGAAGCCCGTGCGGCAACTTCACATTGATGACTTTTACGAGATAGCGTTGACCGTGCCGAACTGGAGTGTTCTGGTAGAAGGTGCTGATTTTACCTCCTTGGATGCTGTTCTCCATGAACTCCCATGATCTGGGACCCAGAGCCGCCTTCCAGGCTTGAAGCGAACGGGTATTCATCGCAGGTCCCGGGCCCCTTCCAGTGCGTAGTGTTGCAGCCTGCGGCTCTGCGCTTCATGGACCGAATCTTTCGATCACGATTCGCGTGCAAGATGAATGGGTAGCCGCGGAGTATGGCAGTCTGGTCATTAACTGCGATATTCGGCATCAGGGTGCCGTCGACGACCATGACGGGAAGTTCGCGGCAGTCGAACTCCGTCATGTTGAATCGAGAATCTGCGACGCAATCGTCGACCACTTCATCCCGTTGCGGTTTTGTCAAATCCTTCGGCTTGGGCAGAATCCAAAGGTATTTGTCTCCCCTAATCGTGTGGGTCGTGAATCCGAGGGGGTCGAGAGCCCATGTAACGCCACTGATTGCAGTACGGACGGTCTGTCCGAGGCCGAGGCGCAGTGCCTCTCGTTCTGCCAGCTTTCCAATGATGCTACCGGGGCTTACGGCCCATTGGCCTGTCGGGTCTGTCTTTGAGGTTGGTGAGTTGTCGGCGTACGAGTAGGCGGAGTTGTACGGCGTGTCAACGCGGAGTTTGATGGGGTCGGTGGTGGTGAAGCGGCCGAGGGTGGGGTCGTAGTTGCGGGCGCGGAGGTTGAGTCCGGCTGCGTTGGTGGTGCGTTCACGGTATTGGCCGGTGAAGACGAAGGGATTGGCGGGCGGGCTGGTAGCGGTGTTGGTCTGGGTGTATTCGCCGTAGGCGGTGTAGGTGTAGCTGGTTTGAAGGACTCCGGTTGCGTCGGTGAGGTCGGTGACGGAGCCGAGCTGGTCGTGGTGGTAATAGAACGCGGCGTCGTCGCTATTGGTCTGCGCGTGGATCTGTTCCAGCGGGTTGTACTGGTAGTACGCGATGAGGTAGCCGGTGGCGTTGTAGTCCGACGATGCCTGGGGCAGGGCGTAGTTGGTGTCCCAAACGGTGGTGCGGGAGGTGGCGCCGTTGGTCTTGGCGGTGGTGCGGTTGCCGTCGGCGTCGTAGCCGTAGGTGTAGGTGGAGCCGCCGGTGGTCAGGCCGGTGAGGTGGTTGGTGGCGTCGTAGGTGTAGGTGTTAGCGCCTGCACCGGTCTGGTTGCCGTCGTTGTCGTAGGTGAAGGCGCGGGTGGTGGTGCCGGTCAGGGTGCTGGTGAGCTGGTCGGCGTCGTTATAGGCGTAGGTGGTGAGTGCGCCGTTGGTGGTGGCGGTGGTGCGGTTGCCGACGCCGTCGTAGGTGTAGGTGGTGCCCGCGGCGGTGTTGGGGCAGGCCGTGGCCTGGGTGGCGGTGTCGCGCGTCAGACTTTGTGGCAGAGCCTGTTTCTTGCGGGCTCTGTCGTGTGAAGGAGTCTGATCGATCATGGTGAGACCGCCGGCGCTTCCGCCGGAGGAGAAGGTCCGGATCGTGCTGTCGATCCTGGCCGGTGAGATGACCGTTGCCGAGGCTGCGCGGCGGGTAAAGGTGTCCGAGCAGTCGATCGGGACCTGGAAGCGCCAGTTCCTGGAGTCCGGCCGCGCTGGACTGGCCGGTAAGTCCGGTCCCAGTACGCGGGAACAGCAGCTCGAAGCGCAGGTCGCGGATCTGACCCAGGCGTTGGGTGAAGCAGCGGTCGAGCTGCGGGTGTGGAAGAAGTCCGCGGAGGGCCGGCTGGGCCCTTCGAGGACCTCGAGGTGATCCGCGTCGAGGCGGGCATGCCGACCGCGAGGTTCTGCCGGCTGATCGGCGTGCCCGAGCGGACCTGGCGCCGCCACCAGGCCAGGGCCCGTCAGGGCGTCCAGGCTCGCGGGCCGTGGCCGCGTCCGGCGCGCGAGGGCGTGCGGGAGACAGCTCGCCGGCACGCGCTCGCGCATCCGGCCTGGGGCCATCGCAAGGTCTGGGCGATGTGCCGTCACGACGGCCACCGCGTCTCGCAGGCCACCGTGTTGCGGCTGCTGCGCGACGAGAGCTTGCTGCTGGAGGCCAATTACCAGCGCGAACGCCGGCAGCTCGCCGCCCGCCGCAAAGCCGCCTTCGCGACGGAGCCCACCGGCCCGAACCAGGTCTGGCAGCTGGATTTCTCCGAGTTCGAGACCGCCTCGGGCGGGACCTGGCGGCTCGCCGGCTGCCGGGACTACTGGTCGAAGTACGAGCTGGGCTGGCACGTCTCGCCCACCGCGAACCAGCACGACGCGATAGCGGCGATCGAACTCGCCATCCGCGAAGCCGAGGTGCTCGCAGGCAGAGCACTGCTGGACCTCGCTCCGCGCGACGCGGACGGGACCGTGCAGCCGCTGGTCACCATCGTCACCGACAACGGCGGCCCGTTCCGCGCGTTCCGGTTCGAGGCCTTATCACCACCCACCCAGAACTGCGGCACGTCCGCACCCGGGTCCGCACCCCGGGCCAGAACGGCTCACGCGAGCGCGGCTTCGGCTCCATGAAGTACGAGAAGCTCTTCCTCGAGGAGATCACCGACGCCCTCGACCTCATCCGTCACGCCGAGGACTACCGGCACGATTACAACACCGTCCGCCCCCACGAAGCCCTCGCCTGGAACCGTCCCCACGACGTCCACACCGGCGCCGCCAACCCCCTCATCCCCAACTTTCCAGAACCCGAAAACCTGCCAACTATTTGACGCGGGACAAGCGCAAGCAGCTCACCCGCACCCTCAAGACCAAGAAGGAGGCGCTCGCCGAACTCTCCCGCATCCGGAACGAACTCAGCACCGGCAGCTTCGTCGCCCCCAGCAAGCTGACGCTGAACGACCTGCTGGACATATGGCTCAAGAGCGCGACACGCGATGTCGAGGAGGGAACCGCTTCCAACTACGAAAGCGCCATGGTCCCGGTTCGCACCCACAGCGGCGACAAGGACCTCCAGAGCCTGACCGAGGAGGACATCGAGTCCCTCGTCGACTGGATGCTCACCAGCGGGCGACGCCGAGGCGGCCAGCCCGGAACCGGGCTCGGCATCAGGTCCGTACAGCTCTCCCTGGGCCGACTGCGCGCAGCGATGAACCTCGCAGTCCGCCGCGGACTCATGGTCCGCAACGTCGCCCAGCACGTGACCATCTCCCGCGACGCCAAGAAGAAGGCAGAAGCCAACAAGAAGGCCAACAGGCCGTGGGACGAAAGCGAGGTGAGGACCTTCCTGGAGGCGATCACGGAACACCGCCTCCACGCAGCCATGATGCTGGCGCTCATCGCCGAGCGCCCCGCCGAGGTCTGCGGCGCGCGCTGGGATGAGGACGTCGATCTCGACGGAGCCGGCACGATCGCGGTACAGAACACCCGCACCATCGTCTACGACCGCCGGCAGGAGAAAGGATCCCGCAACAAGATCGTCGAAAAAGACACCAAAACCGAGGCCGGAAAGCGCATCCTGCCCCTGCCGGCTCCCGCCCACAAGGCACTCAAGAGCTTCCGAGCGATCCAGGCGAGGGAGAAACTCGGCGCCGGAGAGGCGTACACCGACAGCGGATACGTTCTCGTGGACGAGCTGGGAAACCCTTTCAAGACGGACAAGCTCCGCCGCGAGGCGTACAAACTCATGAAGGCCGCAGGAGTCCGGAAGGTCCGCCTCTACGACGCCCGCCACGCCACGCTCTCCTGGATGGCCAACAACGGTGTCCCCGACACCGTTGTATCCGCATGGGCCGGCCACTCCGACCTCAGCTTCACCAAGCGGGTCTACGTCCACCCCGACCCGCAAAGCCTCAAGGCGGGTTCGGACAAACTCGGCGACCTGCTCGGCTGACCATGATCATTACCGATGTGAGAAGTTGTGAGAGGCGGCCCCGGAAAACGATCAAGGGCCCCGTTTCACTGTCGTGAAACAAGGCCCTGACCTGCGACTTGGAGCTAACTCCCAGTCGGGACGACAGGATTTGAACCTGCGACCCCTTGACCCCCAGTCAAGTGCGCTACCAAGCTGCGCCACGTCCCGGTGCTTGGTCGGTCGGGGTGGTGGCCCCGGGTGACCGTGCACGAGAACGATACCGCACCTCGGGGGGTGTTTGTGCGCAGAGGGGGTGGGGGCCGGGGCGGGGGGAGTTGAGTAGGGGTACTCATGTGGGGTGGGGCGGGGCGGGGGGAAGGTCGGGGCATGACGAAACCGATTCAGCAGGAGACGACGGCGGCGTATGCGGCGCAGGCGGCGATCTCGTTCGCGGTGGCGCTGGGGGCCATGGTGGTCGGGGTGGCGTATCTGCCGGTGGGGGGATGGGAGCGGGCGTTTCTGGGGCTGGGACTGCTGTATGTGGTGACGGCGGCGTTCACGCTGGCGAAGGTGGTGCGCGACCGGCAGGAGGTCGGGCAGGTCGTGAGCCGGGTGGACCAGGCGCGGCTCGACAAGCTGCTCGCGGAGCACGACCCCTTCAAGATGGAGGGCATCTAGTCGGCGGCCCGCGCGCGACGCGTGCGGGTGCGGGACTTCCGACGGTCGGGGGCCTCCACGGGGATCGCCCCGGCGGGGGCCCTCAGGGCGTAACGGGGGCGTCGGACGCGTCGCACCGGGAGGGCGCGGAAGACGGAGAGGACGCGGCAGAAGGAGGGGGCGGGGAAGCCGTTTCGGGAGGCGTGTCGCCCAGCAGATAGCGGGCTCCGGGGCCCGCCGCCCCCGCCGCGTCGTCGACGTTGTAGAGACCGCAGCGCGTCAGGGAGAGGCAGCCGCACCCGACGCAGCTGGTCAGCTTGGCCTTGAGGCGTCGCAGCTCGGCGATCTGGTCGTCGATGCGCTGCTCCCAGGACCGGGCCACGCCGTTCCATTCGGCGGTGGTGGGGACGTGGTCGACGGGGAGCCGGGCGAGGGACGCGCCGACCTCGTCGAGCGAGAGCCCGATGCGCTGGGCGGCGCGGATGAAGGCGAGCCGGCGCAGCGTGGAGCGGCGGTAGCGGCGCTGGCCGCCCGAGGTGCGCTCGGAGTGGATCAGCCCGAGGTCCTCGTAATAGCGCAGCGCGGAGGCGGCGATGCCGCTGCGGGCCGAAAGCTCGCCGATGGGCAGCAGGTCACGGGTGGAGAGGGTCACATCGGCCCAGCATACGCTTGACTTCAAGTCGGCTTGAAGTTGCAAGGTCGTCCCATGACGATGACGCACCGCACCGGGCCGTCCGGCCACTCAGAACAGCCCGAGCGCTACGGCTACGACGACCTGCGCCACCTGATGTCACGGATGACCGGCGACGAGAAGCACGACACCGCCGCCACGTCCACCCTCGACGTCCTGTGGGTGCTGTACGACCGGGTACTGCGGGTCGGGCCGGAGAGCGCCGACGCCCCGGACCGGGATCGCTTCCTGCTGTCGAAGGGCCACGGCCCGATGGCGTACTACGCCGTTCTCGCCGCCAAGGGCTTCATCCCGTACGAGTGGCTGGCCGGTTTCGGGACGTACGACTCCCCGCTCGGCCACCACCCGGACCGCACGCTCGTACCGGGCGTCGAGATCGGTTCCGGGTCGCTCGGGCACGGGCTCGGTCTGGGCGTCGGCAGCGCGCTGGGGCTGCGGGCCCAGGGGCTGGACGAACCGGCGGTATGGGTGCTCGTGGGCGACGCCGAGATGGACGAGGGCAGCAATCACGAGGCCGTGCAGTACGCGGGGGCGGTCGGCCTCGACCGGCTCCACGTCGTCGCGGTCGACAACGCCTCGGCCACGTACGGCTGGCCGGGCGGGCTGGCCTCGCGGTTCGCCGCTGAGGGCTGGTCCGCGGTGACCGTGGACGGCCGGGACCACGCCGCGCTGTACGAGGCGTTCACCGCGCCGCATCCGGGACGGCCGCACGCCGTGGTCGCCCGCGTCGAGCCGAAGTGACCGCCGGGTCCACGGGTGACGGCAAGCGACGTCACCCGAACGTCGACACCCGAGCGACAGCATCCGAGACCGCGACCGACGCCAAGCCCGCGACCGACGCCGAGGCCGAGACCGCGACCGAGACCGCGGCTGAGGGCAGGCGAAGAAACGACATGACTGGGGATTCCATGGACACCATGCGGGAGCGGTTCGCCGCCGTCACCACCGAACTGCTCGACTCCGATCCGCGGCTGGCCGTCGTCCTCGCCGTGATCTCTTCGGACCGCTTCAGTGACGCCGCCCGCGCCCACCCCGACCGGGTGATCGACGTCGGGATCAGGGAGCAGTTGCTGGTCGGCGCGACGGGCGGACTGGCGCTCGCCGGGCTGCGGCCGATCGCGCACACCTTCGCGAGCTTCCTGACCGAGCGGGCCTTCGAGCAGGTCAAGCTCGACATCGGGCACCAGGGCGTGGGCGCGGTCCTGGTCAGCGCGGGGGCCTCGTACGACGTCGCCGCGGGCGGGCGTACGCATCAGGCGCCGGGCGACGTCGCGCTGCTCGACACGCTCGACGGCTGGACCGTCCATGTGCCGGGGCACCCCGACGAGGCCGACGCGCTGCTGCGGCACGCGGCGGCGGACGGCGACAGCCGCGTCTACGTACGGCTCAGCGATCACTCGAACGTGGCGCCGCGACCCGTCTCGCCCGGCCGCTTCCAGGTGCTGCGCGAAGGGCGCGCCGGGGTCGTCCTGGCCGTCGGGCCCATGCTGGACGCCGTCCTCGACGCGACGGCCGGGCGCGATGTGACGGTGCTGTACGCCTCGACGGTACGGCCGTTCGACGCGGCGACCGTACGGGAGGCGACCGCTCGGACCGATGCGGCCGACCTCGTCGTCGTGGAGCCCTACCTCACCGGTACGTCCTCGGCGCACGCCGCCGAGGCGCTGGCCGACGTCCCGCACCGCGTGCTCGCGCTCGGCACCCGCCGCGCCGAACTGCGCCATTACGGCACCTGGCAGGAGCACGTGGCCGGGCACGGCCTGGACGCGCGGTCGCTACGGGCCCGGATCGACGCGTTCCTGCGGGTCTGACCCGCGAGGGGACGTGGCGGAGGGCGGCACCGCCCGCCCGCGGACCGAGGCCGGAACCGTACGACCGGGGCGCGGGCGGCAAGGCCGGGGGCGCGGTCCGAATGCATGGAACTGAGGGCCGTTGACCCCGGCCGCGGTCGGAAGGCTCGGGGCCCCGTACCGCCCCGGCCGGGGTCGGGAAAGCCTCGGTGCCCGTACGCGCCCGGCCTCGGTCCCGGGCCAGGCTCCGGTCCCGGCTCTGGCTCCCGGCTCCCGACTCCCGACCTGGAGTCGACTCGGCGAGAACCCCTCAGGCCCCGTGCCCGCCCTCCGGCGCCGGTACGGCCCCCTGCCGCGGTACGCCCGCCGAGTGCGTCGGCTGCGCGGCGGCGGGCCCGCCCTCGAAAGCGCCAGCACCCGCCGGAGCAGCCGGACCGCCAGGAGCCCCGACAGCGCCCGGACCACCAGGCGCGCCCGGCCCCGGCGCGGGCGGCACCGCCCCCTTGCCGCTCCCCCCGGCGGCACCCCCGCCGGAGGCGCCCGGCTTCGGCGGGGCCGCCGAAGACCGCCCCACCTGCCGCCGCGCGTCCTCCGCGCTGTTCTGCGCGCCGAGCGAGCCGAAGTAGAAGCCGGAGACGGTGGCGAGGACGGTCATCAGCGAGGTGACGATGGTCTTGCGGAGGTCGCCGGAGTCGGCGCCCGACGACAGCATCGCGACGGCCAGCGCGAAGGCGACGAGCGCGAGGATGAGGACGGCGATGACGCTGCGGGTCAGACCGCGGACGCCGCGCGGCTCGCGGAGGTCGCGCAGCAGGTCGCGTACCTCGTGGTCGCGGGCCGCGTCCTCGAGCAGCCGGTCGGTGATCTGCTGGCGCCAGGCCGTGGCCCGCCGCACATCCATGATCAGCGGTATCACCGCGACCGCTGCGACGGCCACGACCACCACCGAGATGAGGACGAGCGCGGAGCCGCCGTTGAGCCCGCTGATCGGCTCGGCCGCCGCGGCCGGCCCCCGGCCGGTCCCGGCATTCGCCGCCGCGACGTGAACGGTCGTGAAGTCCGTCATGGTGAAGCGCCCCCCCTCGTCCGCACCACGGGTCCGCCCCCCGCGCCCCGGGCGGGCATGCTCCCAGCGCCGCCGTACGCCGGTCAAATCGGCAGGTACCGCCAACTCCCTTACGGCGGAGGGCAGTACGTCACCGCCGCGCCCGGCGCGGAGCCGACCCGCTCCCCCGGACAGGCCCTAGCCACGCGGGCCCTCATCTCAGGAGAATCATCCGTGACCGACCAGGCCACCGGCATGTCCCAACGCCGTTGGGGGCCGCGGAGCCTGGCGGCCGTACAGCCCGATACCGCCCCATACCCGTACAGCCGCATGCGATACAGCGGGCACACCACCAGCATCCTCATGAGGAGCAGCACGATGCGCGACGCGTCACAGTCCGGGGTAGTTCCGTACTACGAGGATGTGTCGCCCGGCACCGGCGCGCTCGCGCCGCGCGCGTGGTGGGCGGTGTCGGACGCGCGGCGGGTGAATCTCGGCGGCGCCTGGCGCTTCCGGCTGTCGGCGACGGCGGACGCGGAGGACGACTCCTTCGCCCAGCCGGGGTTCGACGCGACGCGCTGGGGCGCGGTGACGGTGCCGTCGCACTGGCCGCTCCAGGGGCACACCCATGAGCACGAGTACGGGCGGCCCGCGTACACCGACGTCCGTTTCCCGTTCCCGGTCGACCCGCCGCACGTGCCGACGGAGAATCCGACCGGTGACCATCTGCGCGCCTTCGACCTGCCGGACGACTGGCCGGGCGGCGCGGCGGTGGTGCGTTTCGACGGCGTCGACTCGTGCGCGCGGGTGTGGCTGAACGGGCAGGAGCTGGGGACCTTCAAGGGCAGCAGGCTGCCGGTGGAGTTCGAGGTCGGCGAACTGCTGCGCCCGCGCGGCAATGTGCTGGCGGTCCGGGTCCACCAGTGGTCGTCCGGCAGCTACTTGGAGGACCAGGACCAGTGGTGGCTGCCCGGCATCTTCCGCGATGTGACGCTGATCGAGCGGCCCGAGGGCGCGGTGACCGACTTCTTCGTGCACTGCGGCTACGACCACGCGAGCGGCACGGGCACGCTGCGGGTGGACTGCGAGCCGGGCGGGACGGTGACCGTACCGGAGTTGGGGCTCGACCTGGCGACCGGTGAGGAGGTGACGGTGCCGGTGGAGCCGTGGTCGGCGGAGGTACCGCGGCTGTACGACGCGGAGTTGGCGACCGAGGGCGAGCGGATACCGCTGCGGATCGGCTTCAGGACCGTCGCGGTGGAGGGCGGTGTGCTGAAGGTCAACGGCCGCCGGATTCTGCTGCGCGGGGTGAACCGGCACGAGTTCGACCCCGACCACGGCCGGGTGGTGGACGGCGAGACGATGCGCCGCGACCTGCTGCTGATGAAGCGTCACAACATCAACGCGGTCCGCACCAGCCACTATCCGCCGCATCCGGCCTTCCTCGATCTGTGCGACGAGCTGGGCATGTGGGTGATGGACGAGTGCGATCTGGAGACGCACGGTTTCGAGGTGGTCGGCTGGCGCGGCAACCCGGTCGCCGACGAGCGGTGGACGCCCGCGCTGCTGGACCGGGCCGCGCGGATGGTGGAGCGGGACAAGAACCATCCGTCGGTGGTGATGTGGTCGCTGGGCAACGAGTGCGGCACGGGCGCCGGGCTCTCCGCGATGGCGGACTGGATCAGGCGCCGTGACCCGGCCCGGCCGATCCACTACGAGGGCGACCTCACCTGCGCCGACACCGACGTCTACTCCCGGATGTACGCCAACCACGCCGAGACCGAGCTGATCGGCCGCCGCGAGGAACCGCCGCTGGCGGACGCGGAGTTGGACAAGCACCGGCGCGAACTGCCTCTCATTCTCTGCGAGTACGCGCACGCGATGGGCAACGGGCCCGGCGGACTCAGCGAGTACCAGCGGCTGTTCGAGGCGTACGAGCGCTGCCAGGGCGGCTTCGTCTGGGAGTGGATCGACCACGGGCTGCGGCAGCGCACCGCGGACGGGACGTCGTACTTCGCCTACGGGGGCGACTTCGGCGAGGAGATGCACGACGGGAATTTCGTCTGCGACGGGCTGGTCTTCCCCGACCGCACGCCGTCACCGGGGCTGACCGAGTACAAGAAGGTCGTCGAGCCGGTGAGGATCGAGGGCGACGCGGAGCGCGGCACGGTCACGGTGACCAATCTGCACGACTTCACCGACCTGTCGTATCTGGCGTTCCGCTGGTCGTACGAGGTGGCGGGCGCGCGGAGCGACGCGGGCCGGTTCGAGGTGCCGTCGCTCGGCCCCGGGCAGAGCGCGGTGCTCGAACTGCCGCGGGCGGCGCGGACGGTGGGCCGCGGCGAGGGGTGGTGGACGGTGCGGGCGGTGCTCGCCGAGGACACCGCGTGGGCGCCGTCGGGTCACGAGGTGGCGTGGACGCAGTTCGCGGCCCCCGCGCCGGCGGACGCGGCCACCGCGCGCGTCGGCGATCCGCACTCCCCGCGGCTCGCGGAGGGCGGTCTGATCGTGCTGGGCCCCGGCGTCTTCGACGCGGCGGACGGCACGCTGCGCTATCTGGAGGGCGCGGCGGTCACCGGACCCGTGCTGGACGTGTGGCGTGCCCCGACCGACAACGACCGCGGCGCGGACTGGAATCCCGAGGGGCAACTGGACCGGCTGTGGCGGGAGTTGGGTCTCGACCGGATGCGGCACCGGATCGTCTCCGTGGCCGTCGGCGGTGACGCGCTCACCGTCACCACCCGGGTCGCCCCGGCCTCCTCCGATCTGGCGCTGCGTACCGTCTACACCTGGACGGCCACCGGGGACCGGCTGCGCCTGGGCGTCGAGGTCACGCCCGAGGGCGACTGGACGCTGCCGCTCCCCCGGCTCGGGGTACGGCTCGGGCTGTGCCAGACCCTGGACCGCGTCGAGTGGTACGGCGGCGGCCCCGGCGAAGCGTACCCCGACACGCGCGCCGCGTCCCGGATCGGCCGGTACACCGGCACCGTGGACGGGCTCCAGACGCCGTACGTACGCCCCCAGGAGAACGGCGCACGCGCGGACGTGCGGTGGGCGCGGCTGCGCCGCGCGGACGGCACCGGGCTGCACGTGGAGGGCGAGCCGCCGTTCTGGTTCACCGCCCGTCCGTGGAGCACCGGGGAACTCGACCGGGCCACGCACACCCACGAGTTGACGCGTTCCGAGGTGCTGTGGGTGCACCTCGACCACGCGCTGCACGGCATGGGCAGCGCGGCCTGCGGCCCCGACGTACTCCCCCGGCACCAACTGCGCGCGGCTCCTGCCGCCTTCGCGTTCACCTTCATGAGCCTGCCCGCCGCCGCTGACCCCGAGGAGCCCGCGGACCTCCCGCTTCTGGAGACCGAGTGACCACCGCGATACGCCCGTTCAGGCCGGAGGACCTGCCCGCGCTGTACGACATCTGCCTGCGCACGGCTGACGCGGGCGGGGACGCGAGCGCGCGGTATCCGGAGCGGGACCACGAGCTGCTGGGGGCGATCTTCGCGGCGCCGTACGCCGTGCTGGAGCCGGAGGCGGCCTTCGTGCTGGACGACGGGCACGGCCGGGCGGTCGGTTACGTGCTGGGCACCGGTGACACGGCGGCCTTCGTCGAGTGCTTCCGCGACGAGTGGCTGCCGACGGTCGCGGACCGCTTCCCCGAGCCGGCCGGGGAGCCGGGGACGCCGAGCGAGGCGATGGCCGTGCTGCTGCACCACCCGGAACGGATGGCGCGGCAGCCGGAGTTGGCCGCGTATCCGGCGCATCTGCACATCGATGTGCTGCCGGACTTCCAACGCGGCGGCCACGGGCGGGCGTTGATGGAGGCGTTCCTCGGCGCCCTGGCCGCCAAGGGGCGTACCGGCGGTGCATCTGGGGATGCTCACCGCCAATGCTCCCGCGCGGGCCTTCTACGACCGGCTCGGCTTCCACGAGATCGCGGTGCCGGACGCCGGGGAGCTGACCTACTTGGGCCGCGCCACCTCGTAGTCGCCGCTGTCCGTACGACCGGCGTCCTCGGAATCGGAGCCAGAGCCGGGCCCGGCCTCGGAGCCGGAAGCGGACTCGGACCCGGAGCCGGACCCGGCCGCCGCGTCCCCGTCCACGCTTCCGGCGGCCTCGGGAGCCTCGGCGGTCTCCGGCCCGTCCGGTGCGTTGATCCGCTCGGTCCCCTCCGCGTGCTCCGGCCGCGCGGGCCAGCCGCCCGCGGGCGGCATGGCCACGGCCCGCCACCACCAGTCCTCGGGCTGTTCGTCGGCGGGCTCGAAGGGAGCGCCGGGCCTCGGGGTGGCGATCTTCGCCCCGGTCTCGCGCGCGGCGGCGACGCTGCCCTCGGCGGGCACCGCCCACGAGTGCATGGCCAGGTTGAAGGTGGCCCAGTGGATCGGCAGCATCGTGCCCGCGGGCGTGCCGCCCGACAGGTCGCTGTGCGCCAGCAGCCCCTCGGCCGGGGTCATGTGGATGTCGGGCCAGTACTCGCTGTAGGCGCCGATCTGGATCATCGTGGCGTCGAACGGGCCGTGCTGCGCGCCGATGTCCGCGAAGCCGGGGAAGTAGCCGGTGTCGCCGCTGTGGTAGATGCGGTGGGTGCCGTCGGTGACGGCCCAGGACGCCCAGAGGGTCTGCTGGCGACCGCGCAGGCCGCGTCCGCAGAAGTGCCGGGCCGGGGTGGCGGTCAGGGTGAGCCCCGCGATCTCCGTGGACTCGTTCCAGTCCAGCTCGCGCAGCCGCTCGGGCGGTACGCCCCAGTGCTCCAGGTGCGCGCCGACGCCCAGCGGCACCGCGAAGACGGCGTCGCTGCGGACCAGCGCGACGATGGAGGGCATGTCCAGGTGGTCGTAGTGGTCGTGCGAGATGACGACCGCGTCCAGGCCGGTCAGCGACTCCAGCGGGACCGGCGCGGGGTGCACGCGCTTGGGGCCCGCGAAGGCGAAGGGCGAACAGCGCTCGCCCCACACCGGGTCGAACAGCACGCGCCTGCCGCCGATCTCGGCGAGCACCGTGGAGTGGCCCATCCAGGTCAGCCGCAGCCCGGAGGCGGGCGGGCGCGCGATGTCGGCGAGCGTGGTGGGGTGCAGGGGCACCGGCCCCGCGGGCTTGCGCGGCTGCCTGGCCTCCTTGCGGAAACTGGCCGGAAGCGCCTTGAACATGCTGCCGCTGGGGACGCTGCGGGCGCCGACGGGGTTGACGAAGGCGCCGTCCGCGTAATTCGGTGAGGAAAGGATGCGTTCCAGCCGGGCGCCCGTGGGGTCCGCGCCGAACGACGGGGGGCGCATCTTCACGAGGCGGGACGGCTGTCGGCCGGCGCCGGTCACGGGTCCTCCAGAGCAGATGACGACGAGCGGCGGGGTCCCGCCACCACCCATTATGCGGCGGTCCGCCGCGCCCGCCGGGGCGCCGAGGCCCCGGGCCGGGCCGCCTTCACCGGTTCTCCCCCGTCCCCGGTGTCACATCTGCCGTCATATCCGCTTACGGCGGCCCGGCCGCCGCGACGGCCGTTTCGCGTCACTCCCCCGGTTCGCCGCTCCCGCCGCCGGCCAAGGCCCCGCCGCCCGACACGTCCCCGCCGCTCTCCACGCCCCCGCCGCCCGGCACGTCCCCGTCCCCGTCCCCGTCCCGATCCCCGTCACCGAAGGCCAGCGACACGTGGTCGCGGACCGGCCGGAACCCCAGATGCCGGTACAGCGCGTTGCTGACCGGATTGGCGAGGTCGGCGAAGAGCACGACATCGCGGGCGCCCGCGTCGAGCGCGGCGCGCGAGACGGCCGCGGTGGCGCCGCCCGCGTACCCGTGGCCCCGGTGCGCGGGCGGGGTGTAGACGGCGACCACCCGGACGGTGCCCGACGGGTCCGCCGCGTCGGCGGCCCTCCCGGCCATCGCGACGGGCTCGCCGTCCCGCTCCCACACGGTGCGTCCGCCGAGCGCGATGGCGTCGTCCACGGCCCGCTCGTCGTCCACGGGCGGCTCGCCGATGTCGACGGTGAAGGCGCGGTGCCAGCGCAGCAGCAGTTCGCGGTCGGCGGGGCCCGCGACCCTGGCGCGGCCGGGCGGCGCGGGCCTGCGCGGGGTGAGGTCCCCGAGCCGGTAGAGCCGCGTGGCGCGCTCGACCGTGACCTCGGCGCCGGTCCTCGCGGCCCAGGCCGCGCCGAACGCCTCGGCGCTCTCGCGCTCGCCGCGCACCCCGCCAGGGGCCTCGCCGGACCAGACCTCGGCCAGCTCACCGGCCGCGGACGGCGGGCCGCCGGTCAGCAGCGGCGGCTGCGGCGGCGTACGGAGGAAGGCCGCGGCGACCGCGGCGCCGGGTTCGGGGCGCCACCAGCCGAACAGCGGCGGCTGCCCGCCGTACGCGTCGAGCCCGCGGCGGCGCAGCGCGGCGGTGACGGTGACCGGCACCGAATTCTCCACCGGGCGCTCCCGCAGGAACGGTCCCGCCTCGGTCTCGAACGCGGTCAGGTCCGCGGTGATCGTCCAGCTCATCGGCCCATGGTGGCCCCGCGCCCGGACCGCGCGCACGCCGTTTTCCGGCGTCGGCCGCGCGGGGCGGTCACGGCGTCAGCAGCCCCCGGCGCTCCAGCAGCGGCTCGGTGCGCGGCGGCCGGCCGCGGAAGGCGGCGAAGGCCGCCATCGGGTCGACGCTGCCGCCCCTGGAGAGCAGCGCGCGGCGGAAGGTGTCGCCGTTGGCGCGGCGCAGGCCGCCGTTGTCCTCGAACCAGGTGACGGTGTCGGCGTCCAGGACCTCGCTCCAGATGTAGGAGTAGTAGCCCGCGCTGTACTGGCTGGCGAAGATGTGCTGGAAGTACGTGGTCCGGTAGCGCGGCGGGATCGCGGGGTGGGCCAGTCCCGCCTTCTTGAGCGCCGCCGCCTCGAACGCCAGCGCGTCGCCGGGGTCGGTGCCCGCGGGCAGGGTGTGCCAGGCCCAGTCGAGCAGGGCGGCGGCGAGGTATTCGACGGTGGTGAAGCCCTGTCCGAACCGGGCGGCGTCCCGCATGCGTTGGACGACGTCGGCGGGCATCGGCTCGCCCGTCTCGTGGTGGACGGCGTAGCGCTCCAGGACCGAGGGCCACAGCGACCACATCTCGTTGACCTGGGAGGGGTATTCGACGAAGTCGCTCGGCACGCTGGTGCCGGAGAAGTACGGGTAGCGGACGGCGGAGAACAGGCCGTGCAGCGCGTGCCCGAACTCGTGGAAGAGCGTGTCGACCTGACTGAACGTCAGCAGCGCGGGCTCGCCCGCCGCGGGCTTGGCGATGTTGTGGTTGTTGACCACCACCGGTCGCTTGCCCAGCAGTTCCGACTGGCTGACCAGGGAATTCATCCAGGCCCCGCCGCGCTTGGACGCGCGGGCGAAGAAGTCGCCGAGGAAGAGGCCGAGGGGGCTGCCGTCGGCGTCGAAGACCTCGAAGACCCGGACGTCGGGGTGGTAGCCGACCAGGTCGGGGCGTTCGGTGACGGTGATGCCGTAGACCTCGTGGGCGGCGTGGAAGACCCCGTCGTGCAGCACCTTGTCGAGCGCGAAGTACGGGCGCAGCGCGGCCTCGTCGATGTTGTGGCGCTCCTTGCGGACCTTCTCCGCGTAGTACGACCAGTCCCACGCCTCGACGGGTCCGCCCGCCAGTTCCGCGAGGGCGTCCGCCTCACGCTCGGCGTTGGCCAGAGCGGGCGGCACCAGGCGGTCGAGCAGGTCGGTGACGGCCTGCGGGGTGCCCGCGGTGCGGTCGGCGACGACGTACGCGGCGTGGCTGGGGTAGCCGAGCAGCGCGGCGCGTTCGGCCCGCAGGGTGGCGATGGTGACGGCGAGCGGGCCGTTGGTGTCCTGGGCGCGGTTCAGGGACGCGGTGAGCAGGCGGCGGCGCACGTCGCGGTCGTCCAGCGAGCCGAGTTCGAGCTGGTTCGAGAAGTTGCGCAGGCTCAGTACGTAGGAGCCGTCGTGGCCGAGCGCGGTGCCGTTCTCGGCCGCGGCGGCGATCGCGTCCGCGGACAGGCCGGAGAGCTGGGCGGGGTCGTCGAGGACGAGGGCGGCGGCCTTGCTGGCGGCGACGATGTTCTGGCCGAAGGCGGTGGAGGCGGCGGCGATCTCGGCGTTCAGCTCGCGCAGCCGTCGCTGGCCGTCCGCGTCCAGCTCCGCGCCTGAGCGCTGGAAGGCGGTGCGGTAGCGCTCCAGCAGGCGCAGCGACTCGGCGTCGAGGCCGAGGGAGTCGCGGGTGTCGTACAGCGACGTGATCCGGGCGTAGAGGCCGGGGTTGAGGCGGACGGCGTCGCTGTGCGCGGCGAGCAGCGGGCTGATCCGCGACTCGGTCTCCTGCACGGCGGGGGTGATGTGCGCGGACGCCTGGTTGAAGAAGGCGGCGCTCACCCGGGCGAGCAGCGCGCCCGAACGCTCCAGCGCGACGAGGGTGTTCTCGAAGGTCGCGGGCTCCGGGTCGGCCGCGATGGCCTCGACCTCCGCGAGGTGCTCCGCCAGGCCCTGCTCGAAGGCGGGCAGGTAGTGCTCGTCCCTGATGTCGGCGAACGGCGGCAGCTCGTACGGCAGCGGACTCGGGCTGAGGAACGGATTCGTCGTCACCCCGTCGACCCTACGCGGCGCCCTGCCCGCCGTCAGGCCGTGACGAGCGCTCGCGCGGATCGTGAAAAGCGCCCGCACAGGTCACTGACCTGTGCGGGCGCCGATGTGATGCCGGTACGACGGTGGGACGGTGATGTGCTGCCGGTACGGCGGTGGGACTGCGGTGCCGTGCGGCTACGGTCCCGGTGTCAGCCGCCACTCTTGCGACGGAATTCCCGCTGTCCTCCGGCCTTGCCGTGCGCGCCATGGATCTTGGACTGGTTGTTGCCGCCCGAGGCGGATCCCTTGCGCGCGCTCTGCTTGCGCTCCAGTGCCTCGCGGAACTTCCGCTTCACCTCGTCCTCGTCCGGCGCCTGCGCCTCGGCGTCCGAATCGGTCTCCGGTTCCGCCGCGGCGTCCTGCGGTGCTGCTTCAGCGGCCACGGTGGCCTCCTGCTCTTGGTCGGTCATGCCACCAGAGTCGCATGCCGGACGGCGTCGGCCCACCCGATATCGCCGGGGCACACGGCGCGTGTACGGTTCCGTTCACCACTTCCGGGGAGGATCAGACTGATGACCTGGCTGTTGTACGGCGCCACCGGCTACACCGGCCGCTTGATCGCCCGCCGCGCCGCAGCACTGGGACAGCGCCCTGTGCTGGCCGGTCGCAACGCCGCGAAACTGGTGCCGCTGGCCGCCGAACTGGGCCTGGAACACCGGGTGTTCGGTCTCGGTGACCCGGCCGCGATACGCCATGGACTGGACGGCGTGGAGACGGTGGCGCACTGCGCGGGCCCGTTCGCGCGCACCGCGCTGCCGATGGCGACGGCCTGTCTCGACTCCGGTACCCACTATGTGGACATCACCGGTGAGATCGATGTCTTCGAGTCGCTGCACGCGCTCGACGCGCGCGCGGAGAAGGCCGGGATCACCCTGCTGCCCGGCGCGGGCTTCGACGTGGTGCCGACCGACTGCGTCGCCGCGCTGCTCGCCGCCCGGCTGCCGGACGCGACCCAGCTCGACCTCGCCTTCCTGATCGGCGGCGGGGCGAGTCCCGGTACCGCGCGGACCGCGCTCGAAGGCATGGGCGTGGGCGGCAGGATCCGTACCGGCGGCGAGATCCGTACGGTGCCGGTCGGCTCCCGACAGGTGCAGGCCGCCTTCCCTTCCGGCACCCGCAAGGTCGTGTCGATCCCGTGGGGCGATGTCAGCACCGCCTACTACTCGACGGGCATTCCCGACGTGACCACGTACACCTATGTGCCCGTGCCGACGCCCGCGCTCGCCGCGAGCAGGCTGCTGCGGGTCGGGCCGCTGCGCGGGGCGCTGGCGGGCGTGGTCGGCAAGCTGGTGCGCGGTCCCGGCGAGCGCGCCCTGAGCGGGAGCCGCAGCGAGGTGTGGGGCCGTGCCCGCGACGCGGCGGGCAACACGGTGACCGCGACCCTCACCGGCCCCGGCCCGTACGGTATGACGGCCGATTCCGTGCTGCGGATCGTCGGGCGGCTGCCGGGGCTGCCGACCGGCTTTCAGACGCCGTCGCTGGCGCTGGGCGCGGACTACGCGGGCACGCTGGACGGGGTGACGGTCACGGTGGAGGCGCTGGGCTGAGCGCGCCGCCGGGCGCGGTGTCCTGACGCGGCGGGCGGTCCCACCCCGCAGGGGCCGCTCAGCCGCGGTTGCCGACCAGGAACAGCAGCCAGATGAAGAAGGCCAGCGCGTGGGCGACCACGACGTAGACCAGGACGCGCAGGACGACGCCGCGTTCCTTGCGCTTCTCGCTGCCGTTGGTGGTGCCGACCACGAGCGAGCGGGGCGGGGGCACCTGCTCGGGGGTAGGGGCGGGTGCCGGGTTCTGGCCGCTCATCGCCGGGCTCCTCTGGTCTCGTCGCCCCGGGCGCGTGCGCGGGGCTGATCCGTACGGTCCTGGTGGGCGCCGCGCGTGGGGTCGGCGCGGCCGGTACCGGTGCGCGGGGCGTCGGCGGGCGCGGGGCCCGCGGCGGCGTCCTGCGGGCTGACGCACAGGGCGGAGGTCTCGCTCTGCATGAGGGTGTGGACGAACAGCAGGTCCACTCCCCCGGCGTCCGCCGCCTCCAGCCGGTGCGGCACCAGCGAGTCGAAGTGCGCGGAGTCCCCCGCGCCCAGGGTGTGGCCGCGGTCGCCGAGGCTGAGCAGCAGCGTGCCCCCGGTCACGTACAGCCACTCCTCGCCGGGGTGGACGCGGACGAGCGCGCGCTGGGCGCCCGAGGGTATGTGCACGCGCAGCGCCTGCATCGCGCGGCCGGTGCCGCCCGCCCGCCAGTACGTCCAGCCGCCCGCGGGCACGGCCGTCATACGGTCGCCGCGTACGATGGGATCCGGCTCGGCCTCCGTCTCGCCCAGCAGGTCGGAGACGGTGGTGCCGTAGAGCCGGGCCAGGCCGAGCAGGACCGGCAGCGAGGGCTGGCGCAGGCCGGACTCCAGCCGGGACAGATGGGCCGCGGACAGCTCAAGCCGTCGGGCGGCGGTCTCCAGGGTGAGGCCGCTGGCGCGTCGCCGGTCCCGCAGGCGGGGCGCGAGGACGAGATGGTCCGTGGACAGCGCACCCGGGGGTGGCGCACTGTCCACGGAGTCGAGGATGTCCGTGCCGTGGGTGGCGTCCATGTCTTCCATGGAACAGCACGGCTTGCCTCTCAGGCAAACGAGTTACCTCAGAGGCAAAAAACCGCGGTGATCAGCGCTTGCGGCCGATGCCCCCGTAGACCCCGATCTTGCGCAGCTCGGCGGGCTTGAGCTCCGGGCCCTCCGGGTGCCAGAGCGGGACCTGGACCAGACCGGGCTCGATCAGGTCGTACCCGTCGAAGAAGGCGAGCACGTCGGCGTGGCTGCGGGCGGTCAGCGAGGCGGTGGCCTTCTTGTAGACCTCCATCACCTCGGGCGCCACGTCGGTGTGGAAGTCCGCGGTGGCGTGCGAGAGCACCAGGTAGCTGCCGGCCGGCAGCGCCTCGCGCAGCGTGCCGAGCATGCCCGCCGGGTCCTCGGCGTCGGTGACGAAGTGCAGCACCGACACCAGCAGCAGCGCGACCGGCTCGTCGAAGTCGATCAGTTCGCTGATGGTGGGGTGCTCCAGGATCGTGCGCGGATCGCGCATGTCCCCGAGGAAGAAGCCGGTGTTGCCGGTGCCGATCAGCCGCGCCCCGGCGTGGGTGGCCACGATCGGGTCGTTGTCGATGTAGGCGATCCGGACGTCGGGCGAGACCGAGTGCGCGACCTCGTGGGTGTTCGGCGAGGTGGGTATGCCGGTGCCGATGTCGATGATCTGCCGGATTCCGCCCTCCACCAGGTGGCGGACGGCTCTGCTCAGGAACGCGCGGTTGGCGCGGGCGCCCAGGACCACGTCCGGGGCGACGTCGAGGACACGCTGAGCGGCTTCCCGGTCCACCTCGTAGTTGTCCCAACCACCGAGGAAGTAGTCGTACATACGGGCCGGATGCGGTTTGCTGGTGTCTATCTCGTCGACGGGGAATCCCTGGTCGGTCACGCCGTCCTCCGCTTCCTTCGCTTCTGCTGTGCCGCTGTGCTCTGTGCGTCATACGTGGTGCGTCCCGCGTCGGACGCGGCGCTTCGCGCGTCGGTGACACGCGGTCCTTCGTGCGTGGTGCTCATCCGAGGAGGAAATCCGCTTCGCCGGCCTTGGCGCCCTGGATGAAGGTGGTGATCTCGTGATTGGTGTAGATCAGCGCCGGACCGTCGGGGTCGGTCGACTGGCGCAGCGCCACCCGTCCGTCGTTCAGCCGTTTCGCTTCCACGCAGGAGCCGCCGTTGCCGCCGCTCCAGGGTTTGCGCCACCCGTCGGGACCGAGTTCGGTGGCGGGCATTCCGTTGTAGATTCCGTCGTGATGTCTGCCGTGGGCGGCGTCGTGCACGGTGTCGTAGATGTCGCCGTACCCGTACACGCCGTCGTTGCTGACGCGATCCATGGTTCAGATCTCCTTGCGCATGCCATCGAGGATGGCCTTGGTGCTCTGTGCCGGCGCGGCCTGCGCGCACATCCGGTCGAGTGCCTCCAGGAAGGTGGACACGTCGTCCCGCTCGTCGAAGTAGACGCCGCCCACCAGGCTCTCCGCGTAGGCGATGTCCGGGATCTCCTGGAGCTGGAACCGGAAGATGTGGAAGGGCCCGTACATGGCGGGGTGCGGGCCGGAGGCGAACGGGATGACCTGGAGGCGTACGTTCGGCAGCTCGGTCGCCTCGGCGAGGGCGTCGATCTGCTCGCGCATCACCCGCCGGCCGCCGATGGGGCGGCGCAGCACGGTCTCGTCCATGACGACCCACAGCAGCGGGGCCTCGTGCTTGCGGACCAGCGTCTGGCGCTCGACGCGCAGTTCGACCAGGCGGTCTATCTCCTCGGCCGCCGCGTGCGGCATCCCCGCGCGCAGTACGGCGCGCGCGTACGCGGGGGTCTGGAGGAGGCCGGGCACGTAGTGCGGCTCGTAGGCGCGGATGACGGTGGCCTCGCCCTCCAGGCTGACGAAGGCGCTGAACCAGTCCGGCAGGACGTCGCGGAAGCTGTGCCACCAGCCGGGCCGGTTGGCCTCGCGGGCCAGGGCCAGGAAGCCGCCGATCTCCTCGGGAGTGGTGATTCCGTAGGTGATCAGGAGTTTTTCGACATAGGGGATCTTCAGCCCGACTTCGGCCTTTTCCATCCGCCGGATCGTGGCGTGGGTGACATCGAGGGCCTGTCCGGCCTGTTCGAAGCTGAGCCCGGCCCGCTCGCGGAGGTCCTGGAGTCGCTTGCCGAGCACCATGCGCAGGACGGTCGGAGCGCCGCCCGGCCGCGGGTCCATCACGTGGCTCAACCCCCAACTCCCTTGACTGATAAGCAGTGTGGCATGTCGTCAGCGTCAGCGACAGCGTGTTCTGTTGAATTTGCAAATTACAGAACGGACCTTGCCATGTGTCCGGCACGAGCCCCATAGTTACGGAGTGGTTCCTTCACCCAACGCTCTCCGACGCGAGCGCCATGACACCGGTGGCGGCTGTGGCCGCCACGACGTCTTTCGGCTGCCCGCGCAGAGCGCTTCGGTGGCCGACGCCCGGGGCCGGATACGCGACCGGCTGAGCGAGTGGAACGTGTGCCCCGAACTGGTGGACGACGCGAGCCTGGTGGTGACCGAACTGTTCACCAACGCGGTGCGGCACACCGACAGCGAGAAGATCACCTGCGTCGTGCACCAGCGCGGCGCGGTGATACGGCTGGAAGTGACCGACCAGGGCCGGGGCTCCAGCAGGCCCGAACCGTGCGACGCGGGCGCGGACGAGGAGGGCGGTCGCGGACTGCTCCTGGTGAGCGTGCTGGCGACGGCCTGGGGATCGGAACCCGCGGAAGACGGGACAGGGCGCGTGGTGTGGGCCGAACTGGCCGTACACCCCGCGCCCTCGTGTTAGCTACAGCGGCAGCAGATCGGGCCGCTTCGGCTCGACGTCGTCGCCGGAGGACTCCCCGCGCAGCCGCCGTCCGATCCACGGCACCAGATACTCCCTGGCCCACTGGATGTTGTCCTTGCGCACCGCGGAGGCCGGCCGCTGGGACAGCGGCGGCCACGCCTGGTCGGGGTCGGCGGGCACGTCGAGGCCGAGCACCTGCGCGGCGCGCAGCGCGACCCTGGTGTGCCCCTCGGGCGACAGGTGGAGCCGGTCGTCGCTCCAGGCCCTGCGGTCCTGCACCGAACGCAGCGACCACAGGTCGAGCACCGGACAGTCGTAGCGGTCGGCGATGGACCTGACATGCGCGGTGTACGTGGCGATCTTGCCGCGCAGGTGCCGCAGCACGGGTACGTCGCGGGTGTCGAAGCCCGTACAGACCAGCACCGTGCCGACGGCGCCGCTGAGATCGGCGACGGCGGCCTCGAAGCGCTCGGCGATGGCGTCGGGGTCACCGCCGGGGCGCAGGATGTCGTTGCCCCCGGCGCAGAAGGTCACCAGGTCGGGAGCGAGTTCCTTGGCGCGCGGCACCTGCGCGGCCACGATCTGGTCGAGCAGCCGGCCGCGGACCGCGAGATTGGCGTAGCGGAAGGTGTGTTCCTCGCGCCGGTCGGCGAGGAGTACGGCCAGGCGGTCCGCCCAGCCCACGTACATACCGTCAGGACCGGGGTCGCCGACGCCTTCGGTGAAGCTGTCCCCCACCGCGGTGTACGACCCGATCGCACCGTTGTCGTCTGTTTGCGAATCGTCAGCCACGTCGGACCATCTTTCTCCTCCGGGTGTGACTTACGCGACCGTAAGGAGGGGTTGACGCGACGTGATTCATCCCACCAGGTCAAAGCCGCCAGGAAGGAATAGGCCGCCGGATGACGGCGCACCGGACACATACCGTTCGGTACGTGGTGTTCCGCGCTGCCGTATCGTCGGCAGTGCCCCAGGTCGCGACGTATGAGAGGTAGGAGGATCACCGGTGACGCAGGAATTGCCGCGGACCGACCCGACCGGATCCGAGCCGATAGCCGAGGCGCTGTCAGAGCCCGAACTGACCGGTGTGCGGAATTTCCGGGACGTCGGGGGTCTGCCCACGACGGACGGGCGCCGGGTACGGCCGGGCGTGCTGTTCCGCAGCGGCCACCTCGCGCACGCCGACGCCGACGCCATCGCGTTCCTCACCGGGCTCGGCCTGCACACGATCTTCGACTTCCGCAACCGGGACGACATCCGCGTCGAGGGCCCGGACGTCGATCTGCCGGGCACCGTCAATGTGAACCTCCCGCTCAGCGACCCGGCGAACAACAACAACGCCGGTTTCTGGCACACCGTCCGCAACGGCGACCTGGCCGCGCTGGAGGAGGTGCTGGGCGAGGGCCGCGCCGCGGAGCGGATGGCGCAGTCCTACCGCACGCTGATCCGCGAGCGCACCGCGGAGCACGCCCGGATGCTCGAACTGCTCACCGAGCCCGCCGACCCGGCCGTCCCCGCGCTGCTGCACTGCGCCGCGGGCAAGGACCGCGCGGGTACGTCGATCGCGATCATCCTGCTGGCGCTGGGCGTCGAGCGCGCCGCCATCGAGGCGGACTACCTGGAGAGCAACGCGCCGCACCGCCGCTACCGGGTGCGACGCGGCGACGGCAGCACCGGCTCCGAGATCGACCCGGCGGTGATGGCGCTGCTCGACCCGCTCTTCGAGGCGCGGGCGGAGTACCTGCGGGCCGCCTTCGAGACCATCGACGAGGAGTGGGGCTCGGTCGACCGCTACCTGGAGGAGGGCCTGGGCCTGACGAAGGAGCGGCGCGAGCGGCTGCGGGACGTGCTGCTGACGGACTGAGACCCCCGGGGGCCCGTACGCGCGGCGTACGGGCCCCCGTCCGTGTCCCGGCGGTGCGCCTCAGCGGTTGGCGACCGCCTGCTTGACCAGCGTGCGGCCGAAGTCCCACATCAGGCCGCCCCCGCCGTGCGCGTCGTCCATGACGGCGGTGAAGGCCGTCACGAAGCGGTCGACGTCCGCCTCATTCACGACCAGCGGCGGGATCAGCTTGATGACCTCGACGTGGTCGCCGGAGACCTGGGTGAGGATGTGGTGCCGCTGGAGCAGCGGCACCACGACCATCTGCGCGAAGAGCCCCTTGCGGGCGGCCTGGAGCATCGTCCAACGGCTGCGCAGGCCGAGCGACTTGGGGCGGCCGAATTCGATGCCGACCATCAGGCCGCGACCGCGGACGTCCTTCAGGAACTCGTACTGGTCGGTGAGCGCGGCCAGCCGGGTGCGCAGCAGGTCGCCCATCAGCCGGGAGTTCTCGACCAGCCGCTCGTCCTCCACCACCGACAGCGTGGCCAGTCCCGCCGCCATCGCCTGGGCGTTGGACCCGAAGCTGGCGGAGTGCACCAGCACCCGGTCCATGGAGGAGTAGACCTTCTTGAAGATCCAGTCCTTGCCGAGCGTGGCGCCGACCGGCACGTATCCGCCGGAGAGCGTCTTGGCGACGGTCAGCAGGTCGGGCTCGACGCCCTCCTCCTGCTGGTAGGCGTAGAAGGTGCCGGTGCGGCCGATGCCGGTCTGCACCTCGTCGCAGATGAGCAGCGCCTTGTGCTTGTGCAGCAACTCCTGGGCGGCGCGCAGGTATCCGGGCGGCGGGATGTAGACGCCGTGGCCCTGGATCGGCTCGATGATCATCGCGGCCACGTCGCCGCGCTTCAACTCCCGTGCGAGCGCTTCGAGATCGCCCACCTCGATCGGGGTGTCGGGCAGCAGCGGTGCGAAGCCGTCCTGGAATCCGGCCTCGCCGTTGACGGACAGCGACCCGGTGGTCAGCCCGTGGAAGGAGTGCTTGCAGTACAGGACGCGCGTCTTGCCGGTGGCGTACCGGGCGAATTTCAGCGCGGTCTCGACGGCCTCGGTGCCGCTGTTGCCGAAGAACACCCGGTCCAGGTGCGGCGAGTGGGCGAGCAGCTTCTCGGCGAGCAGGCCGGGCAGCGGCTGGCAGTCGAAGCGGGTCAGGTCCGCGAGCCCCGCGTCGAGCACGTCGTGCAGCGCCTTGCGGACCACCGGGTGGTGGCGTCCGACGCCCATCACGCCGAATCCGGCGAGCATGTCCAGGTAGTCGTTGCCGTCGGCGTCCCAGAAATGCGCGCCCTCGGCCCGCTCGTAGACCTTGTCGAAGCCGATGGTGTGCAGCATCCGCGGAAGCTGGTGGTTCAGGTGCTTGGCGTGCAGGTCGTAGCGCTCGCCGCCGCGCTCGGCGAGCAGCGTCGCCAGGTCGAACCCCTTGGCCGGGCCGGGCACTTCGCCGCCGCCGGCCTGCGGGGCGGGCCCTTCGCCCACGCTGCTCTCAGACGATGTCATCGCTCACCTGCTCCTTGCGTACATGAATGGGTACGGCCTCCCGCGCGGTGTCGTCCGCGGCCCCGGCCGGTTCCCCGACCGTCACCGTACGCGCGCCGCCGTTCCGGGTGTCGGTACGGGTGTCGATACGGGTCAGGGCCGCGCCGATCCGGCCCGCGATCTCGGCGGGGGTCAGTCCGATGTCGGCCAGCACCTCGGCGCGCTTGGCGTGCGCGAGGAACTGCTGCGGGATGCCGAAGTCGCGCAGCGGCACGTCCACGCCCGCGTCGCGCAGCGCCTGCGCGACGGCCGAACCGACGCCGCCCGCGCGGCCGTTGTCCTCCACGACGGCCACCATGCGGTGGCGCGCGGCCAGTTCGGGCAGCGCCGGGTCGACCGGCTTGACCCAGCGCGGGTCGACGACGGTGACGCCGATACCGCGGCCGGCCAGCAGTTCCGCGACCGACAGGCAGGTGGCGCCGAGCGCGCCGACCGAGACCAGCAGCACGTCGGACGTCTCGCCCTCGGACGGCCGGTGCAGCACGTCCATGCCGCCGACCCGGTCGACGGCGGGCAGCGGCTCGCCGACGGTCTCCTTCGGGAAGCGGATCACGGTGGGCGCGTCGTCCACGTCGAGGGCTTCGCGCAGTTGGGCCCGCAGTTGGTCGGCGTCGCGCGGCGCGGCGATCCGCAGCCCCGGCACGACCTGGAGGATCGACATGTCCCACATGCCGTTGTGCGAGGCGCCGTCGACCCCGGTCACCCCGGCCCGGTCCAGGACGAAGGTGACACCGCACTTGTGCAGGGCCACGTCCATCAGGACCTGGTCGAAGGCGCGGTTGAGGAAGGTCGCGTAGACCGCGACCACCGGGTGCAGTCCGCCGGTGGCCAGGCCCGCGGCCGAGGTCGCGGCGTGCTGTTCGGCGATGCCGACGTCGTAGACCCGGTGCGGATACGCCTTCGCGAAGGCTTCGAGTCCGACCGGTTGCAGCATGGCCGCGGTGATCGCCACGACGTCGGGCCGCTCGGCGCCGACCCGGACCATCTCCTCGCCGAAGACGGAGGTCCACGACGGGCCGCCGACCGGGGCGAGCGGGCGGCCGGTGAGCGGGTTGATCGCGCCGACGGTGTGGAAGCGGTCCGCCTCGTCCTGCTCGGCGGCCGGGTAGCCGCGGCCCTTCTCGGTGAGGCAGTGCACCAGCACCGGGCCGCTGAACCGCTTGGCGCGGCGCAGCGCGGTCTCGACGGCGGCGATGTCGTGGCCGTCGATCGGGCCGACGTACTTCAGGCCCAGGTCCTCGAACATGCCCTGCGGGGCGAAGGAGTCCTTGAAGCCCTTCTTCGCGCCGTGCAGCGACTCGTAGAGCGGCTGCCCGATGACCGGGGTCTGCTGGAGGACGCTCTTGCCCCAGGACAGGAAGCGTTCGTAGCCGTCGGTGGTGCGCAGCGTGGTGAGGTGGTTGGCCAGACCGCCGATGGTCGGGGCGTACGACCGCTCGTTGTCGTTGACGACGATGATCAGCGGGCGGTCCCGGCCCGCGGCGATGTTGTTCAGCGCCTCCCAGGCCATGCCGCCGGTGAGCGCGCCGTCGCCGATGACGGCGACCACATGGTCGTCGCCGCCCTTGACCTGGTTGGCCTTGGCGAGGCCGTCGGCCCAGCCGAGGACGGTGGAGGCGTGGCTGTTCTCGATCACGTCGTGCTCGGACTCGGCGCGACAGGGGTAGCCGGACAGGCCGCCCTTGCTGCGCAGTTTGGAGAAGTCCTGGCGGCCGGTGAGCAGTTTGTGGACGTAGGACTGGTGGCCGGTGTCCCACAGGATCCGGTCGGCGGGCGAGTCGAAGACGCGGTGGAGCGCGATCGTCAGCTCCACCACCCCCAGATTCGGTCCCAGGTGGCCGCCGGTCCTGGCCACGGCCTGGACCAGGAACTGCCGGATGTCGGCGGCCAGTTCGTCGAGCCGGCCTTCGGGCAGTGCCTTCAGGTCGCGCGGGCTTCGGATGTTCTCCAGCATCGACATAAGTGGACCTCGTTCCCCCTGCCGGGATTGCTATGTTCAGCCGACCGTTCCCGCGACGGCTTGGCCGCCGACGGTCACGGAGGGTTCACCCGACGTGGTGCCGTCGGCCTCCATCTGCTCGGCGAGTTTCATCGCCTCTTCGATCAGCGTCTCGACGATCTTCGACTCCGGCACGGTCTTGATGACCTCACCCTTGACGAAGATCTGACCCTTGCCATTGCCCGACGCCACACCCAGATCGGCCTCACGGGCCTCACCCGGACCGTTGACGACACAGCCCATCACCGCGACCCGCAGCGGGACCTCCATACCGTCAAGACCCGCCGACACCTGATCCGCCAGCTTGTACACATCCACCTGCGCACGCCCGCACGACGGACACGACACGATCTCCAGCCGCCGCTGCCGCAGATTCAACGACTCCAGAATCTGGATACCGACCTTGACCTCCTCCGCCGGAGGAGCCGACAACGACACCCGGATCGTGTCCCCGATACCCTCCGACAGCAGAGCGCCGAACGCCACAGCGGACTTGATCGTCCCCTGGAACGCCGGACCCGCCTCCGTCACACCCAGATGCAGCGGATAGTCCGACTGCGCGGCCAGCAGCCGGTACGCGTTGACCATCACCACCGGGTCGTTGTGCTTCACCGAGATCTTGATGTCCCGGAAACCGTGCTCCTCGAACAGCGACGCCTCCCACAGCGCGGACTCCACCAGCGCCTCAGGCGTCGCCTTCCCGTACTTCTTCAGCAGCCGCGCGTCCAGCGACCCCGCGTTCACACCGATCCGGATCGGCGTCCCCGCGTCCGAAGCCGCCCGCGCGATCTCCTTGACCTTGTCGTCGAACTGCTTGATGTTCCCCGGATTCACCCGAACCGCCGCACACCCGGCATCGATCGCCGCGAACACGTACTTCGGCTGAAAATGAATGTCCGCGATCACCGGAATCTGCGACTTCTTCGCGATCGTCGCCAACGCGTCGGCGTCATCCTGCGTCGGACACGCCACCCGCACGATCTGACAGCCCGAAGCCGTCAGCTCAGCGATCTGCTGAAGAGTGGCACCGATGTCAGAAGTACGGGTCGTCGTCATCGACTGGACGGAAACAGGCGCGTCCCCGCCCACCGGGACCGACCCGACCTGGATACGACGCGAAACACGACGCGTCGCCAGAGGCCGGGCCGGCAGGGAGGGCAGGCCGAGCGCGACCGGCTCGACTGCTGTCATCGTCAGGTCACTTCGCCCTGTTGGAGGCGACCGTCTCACGGGCGGCGCGGATGGACTCCTTCAGGGAGCCCATGGTGGCCATGACGGCCGTGGGCTCGTAACCGCAGTGCGCCATGCAGTTGTCGCACCGGTCGTCCTTGCCCCGGCCGTACTTGTCCCAGTCCGTCTCGTCCAGGAGCTTCTGGTACGTGGCCACGTACCCGTCGGCCATCAGGTAGCAGGGGCGCTGCCAGCCGAAGAGCGAGTAGTTGGGGATCGCCCACGCGGTGCAGGGGAAGTCCGCCTTGCCCTCCAGGAAGTCCAGGAAGAGCGGGCTGTGGTTGAGCCGCCACTTGCGCCGGTTGCCGTCGTCGAACGCCTTCTTGAACAGCTCACGGGTCTGCGTCACGCCCAGGAAGTGGTCCTGGTCGGGCGCCTTCTCGTAGGCGTACGCCGGAGACAGCATCATCTCCTCGACCTTCAGATCGTCATTGAGGTAGTTCATCACCTCGATGATCGTCTGCGGCGTGTCGGTGTTGAAGAAAGTCGAGTTCGTGGTGACCCGGAAACCGCGGCGCTGGGCTTCCTTGATCGCGGCCACGGCCTCGTCGAAGGTGCCTTCCTTGGCCACGGACTCGTCGTGCCGCTCGCGCATACCGTCAATGTGAACGGTAAAGGCAAAGTAAGGAGAAGGTGTGAACTTCTCGATTTTCTTGCGCAGCAGAAGGGCATTGGTGCAGAGGAAGACGTACTTCTTCTTCGCGACGAGTTGCCGGACGATCTCGTCGATCTGGGGGTGCATCAGCGGCTCACCACCCGCGATGGACACCATCGGCGCGCCCGACTCCAGCACCGCGCCGACGGCCTGGGCCACCGGCATGCGCTGCTTCAGCACGTTGGCGGGGTGCTGGATCTTGCCGCAGCCCTCACATTTGAGGTTGCAGGCGAAGAGCGGTTCGAGCTCGACGATGAGCGGGAACTTTTCGCGGCGCCTGACCATTTTCTGTTCGAAGAGGTACGACGCGACACGGATGGTCTGACGGAGCGGCATAGCCATCTAGCTCACCTCCAGGGGAGCACGGTAGTGCGGTGCCAATCAAGAAAGGCAGGAACAAGATCTCTGAGCACCCGGAATGCGATGATCCCGGTGCGAAGCGTTCCGACACGTACGAGTTCGAACTCGGGCGTGTCGACGACGACTCGGGCCGCCGCGATGTGGCGCGCGCCTTCGGCGAGCGCGGCGCGTCGCATCGCGGCCGATTCCATGTCCACGGCGATGGCACCGGTCGCCGCCAGTGCGGTGCGCTCGGCGCCCCGCACGACATGGTCGGATTCTGCGAGGGGGCCGGTGTGCACGGTGTGACCGGCCGCCTTGAGCGCGGCGGCGAGCGCCTCGCTCTCGTGGCCGTCCTCGGCGACCACGACGTCGCCGGGGCGCATGCCGGGCGCGAGCCCGGCACAGAAGCCCGTGGTGAGGACGGCCGAGCCGCGCAGCTCCGGTTGGTGCAGGGCCTCACGGACCACCCGGTCGGCGGCCGTGGGTCCCATGCCGGTCCTGAGCACGGTGACCCTTTCGGCGGCGTTCCGGGCCGCTCCCCTGCGCAGCGCGACCTTCTCGATGCGCAGGGCGCACACCACCAGCAGCGGCGGTCCTGTATGGCCCACGAACTAGGCCCCCTTTCCAGCGGCGGTTCCGGCGGTGACGGCCGGGGCACCCGCGGTACCGAACGGCTCGTCGCGTACGTATCGCCCGAGGGCGGTCAGCGGGAAGACCATGCGGTAGAGGTGGTAGTTGATCGAGAAGTCGCGGGGGAAGCCCGTACCGGTGAAGTACGGCTCGTCCCACGATCCGTCGGGGAGCTGGGTGTCGGTCAGCCAGCGCACCCCGCGCGCGACCGCGTCACCGTCCCGTTCGCCCGCCGCCAGCAGCGCCATCAGGGCCCACGCGGTCTGCGAGGCGGTGGAGGCACCGCGGCCCACCCATTCCCGGTCGGAGTAGGAGCGCAGGTCCTCGCCCCAGCCACCGTCGTTGTTCTGCACCGATTCCAGCCAGCTCACCGCCTTGCGGATCGCCGGGTGGCTCGACGGCAGACCGGCCGAGGCCAGCGCGGGGACGGCGGACCCCGTGCCGTAGATGTAATTGACCCCCCAACGGCCGAACCAGGCGCCGTTGTCCTCCTGTTCCGCCAGCAGCCACTCGATGCCGCGGCGGGCGTGCTCGTCGTGCTCGAGACCGAGCGCGGCGAGCATCTCCACCACGTGCGCCGTGACGTCGGCCGACGGCGGGTCGATGACCTCGCCGAAGTCGCAGAAGGGCAGCCGGTTCGGGAACCGGCTGGTGTTGTCGGCGTCGAAGGCGCCCCATGCGCCGTTCCGCGACTGCATCCCGACGTTCCAGCGCACGGCCTTCTCCACCGCGGAGTCGACGCGCGCCCGGTCCGGGTGGTCGATCCTGCGCAGGGCGAGGACGACCTCGGCGGTGTCGTCGATGTCGGGGTAGATGTCGTTGTGGAATTCGAACGCCCAGCCGCCCGGGGCGAGCTGGGGCCGCTGCACGGACCAGTCACCCGGCCGGGTGATCTGCTCGCCGAGCATCCATTCGGCCGACTTGACCAGCGCCGGATCGTCCGCGGGGACGCCCGCGTCGGCGAGCGCGATGGCGGCGAGGCAGGTGTCCCAGACCGGGGACTGGCACGCCTCGATCATCCGGACGCCCTCTTCCGGCCATACGGCGAAACGATCCAGCGAGTCGAGACCGGCCTTGACCACCGGGTGGTCGAGCTCGTAGCCCAGCAGGTGCAGGGCGATCACGGAGTAGACGGCGGGTGGCTGGATTCCTCCCCAGCAGCCGTCGGCCTCCTGACGCTCGATGATCCAGCGGGCACAGGCGTGCATGGCGCTGCGCCGCACCATGCGCGGGCTGAAGCGGCGGTAGACGTGCAGCACCTGGTCGAGCCGCTCGAAGACACCGTCCCAGGTCCTGATGGAGGCTCTGCGCCGCTTGGGGTTGGGCTGTTTGGGGTTGATGTGCAGCTCGTCGATGCCGAACGGCGCCGGGCGGACCGGGCGGTGGGCTCCGACGACGGTGAGCGGCACGATGGTCTGCCGCGCCCAGCAGCCGAACGAGTAGATGTTCAGCGGCATCCACTTGGGCAGGTAGATGATCTCGGGCGGCAGTTCCGGGAGGTCGTCCCAGCTCCACCAGCCGAACAGGGCCAGCCAGATACGGGTGAAGACCCGGCTGGCCGCCACTCCCCCTTCGCCGCGCGACCATTTGGCGGCGAGTGCCATGTGCGCCTCGTCCGGGGAGTCCCCGGCGAGTCGCAGCGCGACGTACGCCTCGATGGTGGCCGACACGTCGCCCGGCCCGCCGTGAAAGGTGGGCCAGGCGCCGTCCTCACGCTGCTGCGAGCGGATCCACCGGGCGGAGGCCGCGGTGGTCTGCTCGTCCTGGATACCCAGGAACTGTCGGAGCAACAGATCCTCGGCGTCCATCGTCACGTTCGTTTCGAGGTCGCCCTTCCACCATCCGTCGGGGTGCTGCCGTGCCAGAAGGTGGTCTGCGGCGCGCTGCACGGCACGCTGCGCCGCCGCCTCGGTGCCGTCGGCTGGAACAGGGTCCGGCTCCGAGGTGCTGCTGGCCGAAGGTGTCCGGTGGGTTGGCGTCCCTGGACTGCCATCGGTCGTCGCTGTCATGGCTTCCCCTTTGCAGTTGAGACTATCTGCGGTGTTGGGGCGGCCGTCGGCCGTCACATAAGAGGGACCGGCGACGTTAGCGCTCCACGTTTCGTTCTGTCGTTCTCTTTATTTCTCGCGGACCACCACAAAATCCGCGAGACCAACGAGCTTACGTTGAATTTGTTCCGGCATGTCCATTTTGTCCAGCGCGGCGATGGCGGTCGCGTACTGCCTCCTGGCCTCCTGGGAGGTCCACTCACGTCCACCGGCCTCTTCGATCAACGCCGCGCGCATAGCGAACTCTTCCTCGCTGAAGGCACCGGTTTCAGGATTCTTCGCGTCCGCCGCGAGCAGTTCACCCAGGCGCTCCGACGCGGACCCTCCCGCGGCGAGCGCGGCGACCACGGGAAGCGACTTCTTGCGCTGCCGCAGGTCGCTCCAGGTCTGCTTGCCGGTGGCCGCGGGGTCGCCCCAGATGCCCAGCAGGTCGTCCACCGCCTGGAAGGCGAGCCCCAGGTGGTAGCCGTACTCCTCCAGCGCGTCGGCGTCGGACTCCGAGGCCCCGCCGAGCACCGCGCCGATGGAGGACGCGCAGGCCAGCAGCGCGCCGGTCTTGTTGCCCTCCATCTCCAGGCACTCCTGGACGGTGACCCGCTCGCGGTGCTCGAAGGAGATGTCCTGCGCCTGACCGTCGATCAGTTTGCGGGTGGCGGTGGTCAGCCGGCGGGTGGC
This sequence comes from Streptomyces sp. NPDC093221, assembly GCF_044753885.1. NCBI lineage: Bacteria > Bacillati > Actinomycetota > Actinomycetes > Kitasatosporales > Streptomycetaceae > Streptomyces > Streptomyces sp. NPDC093221. The sequence continues at coordinate 699,248 of NZ_JBIVOA010000003.1, forward strand.
CCGGCCGGCGTCGACCGTGCCCTGTTCCAGCAGCAGCTCGTTGGCGAGCGCGAAGAGCGCGTCGCCGACCAGGATCGCCTGGGCGGGACCGTGCACCTTCCACACCGTGTCGCGGTGCCGCCGCTGCTCGTCGCCGTCCATCAGGTCGTCGTGCAGCAGCGAGAAGTTGTGCACCAGCTCCACGGCGACGGCGCCGGGTACGCCCGTCTCGGCCGAGGCGCCCGCGGCCTCCGCGGACAGCAGGGCCAGCGCCGGGCGTACGGCCTTGCCGCCGTCGCCGTCCGCGGGGCGGCCCGCCTCGTCGATCCAGCCGAAGTGGTAGGCGGCGACGGTGTCCATCGGGGGTGCGAGGCGGGCCACGGCCGCGCGCAGTACGGGTGTGGTCAGGATGCGGCCGTTTTCCAGCAGTTCGATGACGCCGGTGGCGGTCACGTTCTCTCCTCTGGTTGCACCAATAGCACTCATGCCGCCTCCAGGACGCCGTTGTCGAATGGCATCCCGAGCGCGGACAACGCTTCTCGGGAGGCGTGCAGGCCGCTGCGCACCGCGCTCTCCATGGTCGCGGGCCAGCCGGTGGCGGTCCACGACCCGGCCAGGTAGAGGCCGGGGGCGCGGGTCACCGGACCGGGCCGCAAGCTCCCGACACCCGGAGTGGGCGCGAAGGTCGCGGTGCGTTCCCGGGTGACGAAGAAGTCGCGGACGCCCGCGCCGCGGGCCGCGGGCAGCAGCCGTTCCAGCTCGGGCAGGTAGCGGGCGCGCAACTCGGCCACGGGGAGGTCGATCTCGTCCTCCACCGCCGACTGTGACACGGCCACGTACTGACCGCCGCCGGTGAGCCCGGAACTGACGGTGCGGTCGAAGACCCACTGGACGGGGCTGCCGAGTGCCGCGAAGAACGGCTGTCGGAGCACCTGTCTGTTGTAGATCACATGCATATTGAGGATCGGAGCGGTACCGATGCGCAAGAGCTTTTCCGGATCTTCGAGCGATCCGGCGGGCAGCAGGCCGTGCGCCTCGCGCTGCGGGACCGCCAACACCACGATGTCCGCGTCGAGTTGCTCGCCGCGTCCCGGTCCGGTCTCGATCGAGACGTGCCAGCCGCCGTCCGCCGCCTCTTTGATGCCGGTGGTACGGGAGCGCAGCATGGTGCGTACGCCCGCGGTGTCCAGCGCGGCGCGGGCCCGGCCGTCGTGCAGGTCGCCCAGCGGCGCCGAGGCCCAGCCGATGTCGGCGGCCCCCGGGTCGGAGAGCAGTCCGGTCTTGAAGACCTTCGCGGCCAGGCCCAACGAGGCGTCGGCCGACCGCGCGTTGAGCGTGGCCACACCGACCAGGTCCCACAGCGCCTCGATGGTGCGCGCCGACTGCCCGCGCGCACTGAGCCAGCTCGCGAAGTCCGTACGGTCCAGGGCCGGGTCGTCCAGGTCGAGGCGGCCCAGCGCGAGCGCGGCGCGGCCCACCGAGGCCCGCTCACGCGGACTCAGATGCGGGTAGCGGAGCAGGCTCGCGGCCAGGTGCAGGGGCACCGGCAGCGCGGTCCTGGACAGCCGCCCCAGCCGGAGCGTGTCGGCCTCCAGCACCGGTACGTCCAGCCGGTCCTGAAGGGTCACCAGGTCGCGGGCCGCGATCCGGTCGATGAACCACTGGTAGGCGTCGCAGCAGCGCAGAAAGACGTGCTGGCCGTTGTCGACGGTCAACTCGCCGCGCTTGAAGGAGAAGGCGAGGCCGCCGAGTCGGGGTCTGGCCTCGGCGAGGGTGACGCGCACCCCGGCGTCGGCCAGCGCGAGCGCGGCCGTCGTACCGGCGAGTCCGCCGCCGACCACGACGGCGGTGCGCATGCCGCCGCCGTCGGTGGTGATCCGCTCATGCGCGGTCATGCGTCCTCCCCCCTTCGGCCCCGCCGTGTCCAGCACGGCGAACCGTTGCTGGCAGTGACGCCGTACGTGTCCCGGTGGTTGCCTCGTCGTGCGCGTACCGTGCCCCGTGCCGTGCGCGCGGACCCGCGCCGTCGCGGGACGGTCTCACGCGTCACCTCGTGGGGAGCGGGCGGTACGGCGGGCGTCGAGCCCCGCGAGGCCGCGGACGGCGACGTACGCCTTCTGCCGTCCGGGCAGTGACACCCGGCCGCGCAGGACGGCCTCGGGGTCGGCGGCGATCCGGTCGAGCAGCCTGCGGTAGATCCCGGCCATGGCCGAGACGCAGGCGCCGCTGCGCCGGTCGAGCATCGGGAGCAGCCGGTATCCGGTGGCGAACAGGGCGCGGGCGCGCCGTACTTCGAATTCCACCAGGCCGGGGAAGTCGGAGCCGGGCGGCGCGGTATCGCTGTGGAAACCGGCCGCGCAGCCGAACTTGGCGAGATCCTCGGCGGGCAGGTACGTCCGTCCGTTCGCGGCGTCCTCGCGGACGTCCCGGAGGATGTTGGTGAGTTGTAGGGCGAGGCCGAGCGTGTCGGCATATTCTGCGGCACGCGCATGATCGTGCCCATTCGCGGTGCCGAACACGCCAAGCGAGAGCCGTCCGATCGCGCCGGCCACGCAACGGCAGTACACGGCGAGGTCGTCCCAGGTCTCGTACGTCTCGCCGCGGACGTCCATCAGGACGCCGTCGATGAGTTCGTCGAGCCCTTCGAGCGGCAGCGGGAAGCGGCGCGCGGAGTCGGCGAGCGCGACCGCGACCGGGTCGGTGTCGTCCTCCGCGACCTCTCCCGCGCGGACGCGGGTGAGCAGCGCGCGGGTGCCGTCGAGCCGCTCGGCCTTCTCCCGCGGCGGCAGTTCACCGTCGCCGATGTCGTCGACCCGGCGGGAGAACGCGTACAGCGCGGACATCGCCTGCCGTTTGGGGGCGGGCAGCAGGCGGATGCCGTACGCGAAGTTGCGGGCCTCGTGGCCGGTCACAGCCTCGCAGTAGCGGTAGGCCGCGAGCACGGGACCGGACGTGTGGGCGGAACCGTTCACGGTCCGGCTCACCCCTCTCTTCGCAATGTCGACCCCACCTCGCGCAGCAGGCTGGGCTTGGTGGCTTTCGGCGATACCGCCAGTACGTCGTACCCCGCCGCTTCGACCGCCTTCAGCGCGGCACGGCCGCCGCCGACGAATCCGGCGAGCAGCAGCCTGAGCCTGCCACGGACGCTGCCCACCAGGGGGGTACCTTCATCCAACAAGTATCCGGCGCGTTCCGCCTCGTGCGCGACCAGGGCGCGCACCTGTGCGCCGGCCGTCGCGGCGGCGAGATCGGCCTCCTCGACCGAGAAACGCTTCATGTCCTCGGCGGGCAGATAGATCCGGTCGCGGCCGAGGTCCTCGGCCACGTCCTGGAGATGCTCCACGATCTGGAGCGCGGTGCAGACCGCGTCCGAGCGCCGGACGCGCTCGGGCGTCGAGGTGCCGGTGATGGACAGCACCAGCCGGCCGACCGGATTGGCGGACAATTCGCAGTACGCCAGCAGGTCGTCGTAGGTCGCGTACCGCCGCACCTGCTGGTCCTGCCGGTTGGCGGCGATCAGACCGAGGAAGGGCTCGGGGCTGAGGTGGTGGCGGCGGACGGTGGGCTGGAGCGCGAGCAGCAGCGGGTGCCGGGGAGTGCCGTCGAACACGCGGTTGAGGTCGGCCTCGAAGGCGTCCAGCATCGCGAGCCGGTCGTCGGCGGAGTCGGCGGACAGTCCGAGTCGCAGCGCGTCCTCCCGGCCGCCCCCCGCCAGGTCGCCGTCGCCGATGTCGTCCACCAGCCGGGCGAATCCGTACACCGCCATCAGGTCCCGGCGCCAGGCACGCGGCAGGAACACCGGTGCCACGGGGAAGTTCTCGCGCGCGGCCTTGTCCAGGACGGCCCGGGACTCGGCGTCCCCGGTCACCATGCTCTTCCCGGCACACAGGCGGCGAGCGTGCCCCGGAGCAGGATGGTCCCGATCATCATGGCCGCCACACCCCCCGTTCTACACCGCCCAGCAGATACTTCCCATTTCGGACACGCCGCACCGGGTGTCGCACCCGGGTGTCGGTCAGCGGTTTCGATCATCTCCAGGCTCCCAGCACCGGTACAGCTTACGACCGGTGATGCTGCGGCGTACGCCGGGGGCGTGACACGTGGTGGGATTGACATACAAGGTCCCCGCCGGATCGTCCGACGGGGACCTTGTACGCCTGCGAGCAGGCACGGAACGCTACTTGCCGGTGTGCTCCTCGTACGCCTTGAGCACATCGTCGGTCAGACCGTCCATCAACAGCTCGCCCTTCTCCAGCCACACCACGCGGTCGCACGTGTCGCGGATGGAGTTGTTGTTGTGGCTGACGAGGAAGACCGTGCCCGCTTCCTTGCGCAGTTCCCTGATCCGGGCCTCGGACCGGCGCTGGAACGCGCGGTCGCCGGTGGCCAGCGCCTCGTCGATCATCAGCACGTCGTGGTTCTTGGCCGCCGCGATCGAGAACCGCAGGCGCGCCGCCATGCCGGAGGAGTACGTCCGCATCGGCAGCGAGATGAAGTCGCCCTTCTCGTTGATGCCCGAGAAGTCGACGATCCCCTGGTAGCGGCGGCGCACCTCGTCCTGCGTCATGCCCATGGCCAGACCGCCCAGGATGACGTTGCGCTCACCCGTGAGGTCGTTCATCAGCGCCGCGTTGACGCCCAGCAGCGACGGCTGGCCGTCGGTGTAGATCTTCCCGCGCTCCGGCGGCAGCAGACCCGCGATGGCGCGCAGGATCGTCGACTTGCCGGAGCCGTTGGAACCGATGATGCCGATCGCCTCACCGCGGTACGAGGTGAAGCTGACGCCCTTGACCGCGTGCACCCGGCGGACGTTCGGCGAGCCCTTACGGGAGATCAGCCGGCCCAGGGCGGCGGTCGCGCTGCCCTTGCCGGTGCCCGCGCCGTGCACCGTGTAGACGATGTGCACGTCGTCCACTATCACGGTGGGAACGCGGCTGTCGGAGGGCTGCTGTGCCCTCTCGACGCTCTGCTGCTCAGCCACGGCCATATTGCTCCTCCGCCTTCCAGAAGTAGACGTAGCCGCCGACGCCCACCAGCACGGCCCAGCCGACCGCGGACGCCCACACGTGCGGCGGCAACTGGGAGGAGGTCACGCTGTCGATGAGCGCGAAGCGCATCAGATCGATGTAGACCGCGGCCGGGTTGATGTCGAGCAGGATGCGTACGAAGTGCGGCGCGTCGCTGGTCAGCTTCTCGATGCTGTACATGACGCCGGACATGTACATCCAGGTGCGCAGGATGAACGGCATGAGCTGCGCCAGGTCCGTCATCTTGCTGCCCAGCCGCGCCACGATCAGCGCCAGGCCGGTGTTGAAGACCCACTGCGTGATCAGCGCGGGGAACATCAGCAGCCAGGAGGCGTTCGGCACCTCACCGGTCATCAGCACGATCGCCAGCAGGACGAACATCGACATGATGAGCTGCTGGAGCTGCATCAGCGTGAAGGCGATCGGCATCGAGGCGCGCGGGAAGTGCAGCGCCCTGATCAGACCGAGGTTGCCGGACACCGCGCGCACGCCGCTGAGTACCGAGGACTGCGTGAAGGTGAAGATGAAGATGCCGGTGACCAGGAAGGCGATGAAGTTGTCGATGCCTTTGCTGGTGCCGATCAGCAGACCGAAGATCAGGTAGTACACCGCCGCGTTGAGCAGGGGCGTCATCACCTGCCAGAGCTGGCCGAGGCGGGCCTGGGTGTACTGCGCCTGGGTGCGCGCCTTGGCGAACTCGTTGATGAAATGTCGACGGCCCCAGAGCTGCCGCGTGTACTCCACCAGGCCAGGCCGGGCGCCACTGACGGACAAGCCGTACTTGGCCGCTACCTGGGCGGGGCTGAGGCCGTCATCGGCCGTGGGTGCCGGGGGGACACCGACGGCGACCGCACCATTGTGCGTTGTCTCGCTCACAGTTGACACTTTCGTCCTCAAGGTGCGCGCCGGGGCAGGGGAATCCCGGGCTGCGCCTGATGCTCTCAGGTCCGAGCTTGTCAGATGATCGGGGGTCGGCCTAGCCGGGTCAACCTCCAGACGGTCCGCCAGCGCATCGGCCGCCGTTGACCGCAGGGGGTTGTCCATCCCTCACGGAATCCGCCGAGCCACGCTCGCAGCGCCGGCCCGGACGGCCGGCGCACCAGCGTCAGCGCGAACCAGACGCCGAGGTACGCCGGGACCAGCGGCCAGGGCAGATTGCGCCGGGCCAGCCACACCCGGTTACGGGCCACCAACCGGTGGTACACCGCGTGCCGGGCGGGTGAGGTCGCCGGGTGGAACAGCACCATGTCATGCCGATAGTCGATCAGCCAACCCGCGTCAAGAGCGCGCCAGGCCAGATCTGTCTCCTCGTGCGCGTAGAAGAATTCGGCGGGCAGCGGACCGACCTGCTGGATGACGCGGCTGCGCACGGCGCACGCGCCGCCCAGGAAGGTGGTGACCCGCGAGTCCCGCATCGGGTCGGCGGCGCGCAGCCGGGGGACGTGCCTGCGCTGCGTCTGCCCGGTCTCGGGGTCGGCGATCCGGAAGCTGATGATGCCCAGCTCGGGGTCGGCCTCGAAGGCCCGCCTGACCAGCTCCGCGGTGTCGTCGCCCGGCAGCAGCCCGTCGTCGTCCAGGAAGAGGACGACGTCCACTTCCTCGGCGCCGGGGCCGAACATCTCGATGCCGACGTTGCGCCCGCCGGGGATGCCCAGGTTCTCGGGCAGCTCCGCGGTGCGCACCTCGGCGGGCAGCGGCGGCAGCGGTGACCCGTTCCCGACCACGGCGACCGTCACCGGCGGGCCCTGCTGCTTGGCGACCGAGTCCAGCAGGTCGTTCAGCTCCGCGGGGCGGTTGCCCATGGTGATGATGACCGCGCCGACGCGCAGCGGCGTCCCCTGCGTGCTCACTTCAGCCTGCTGGAGGCGAGGACGGAGACCAGGTGCAGCAGGGTCTGGAGCAGCGCGATGCCGGCCAGCACGGCGACGCCGAGCCGGGTGAAGAACAGGTCGCCGCGCGCCTGGTCCACGATCGCGAGCAGCAGGATGAGCAGGGACGCCTCGACGCCCAGCACGAGGCGGTGCCACTTCAGCGCGGCGGCGGCCTTGCGGGCCAGCGCCACTCCGGAGGAGCGCGGCTCGGACGCCGCTTCCTTGACCGGCGGGAGCCCGCCCTGGTGCCGGGCGACGCCGACGAGGTCGGTCTCGGCCTTGATCAGCACCGCGCCGAGCGCGGCGAGGGTGCCGAGGAACGCCCACAGCCAGTCGATCCGGCCGCTGCCCCACAGGTCGGCGGCGCGCAGCCCGAAGCCGACCAGGACGGCGGCGTCGCACAGGTAGGCGCCGACGCGGTCGAGGTAGACGCCGGACAGCGAGAACTGCTGCTTCCAGCGGGCGATCTCCCCGTCCACGCAGTCCAGCAGCAGGTAGAGCTGCACCATCAGCACGCCGAGGACGGCGCCCGCGATCCCGGGCACCAGCAGCGCCGGGGCGGCGAGGACGCCGAAGACGGTCATGAGGTACGTCAACTGGTTGGGCGTGACGCGGGTGGGCGCGAGGTGCCGGTCTATGCGCAGCGACAGCTCACGCATGTAGAGCCGGCCGGCCCAGTGTTCGCCGCTGCGGCGGTCCTTGACCCCCGGGGGGTGAACGACCGGGCGCAGTTCAGCTACTGATGGCTTTGACATAGTCGGCGTATGCGTCCCTGATCTCGGTGGCGGAGAGGTCCAGGTGTTCCAGGATCGTGAAGCGGCCGGGGCGGGTCTGCGGCGCGTAGCGCACCGCTTCGACGAACTCCGGTTCCGTGAAGCCGATCTCCTCGGGGAGAACGGGCAGTCCGTGGCGGCGCAGGGTCTCGGCGATGAGGCCCGACTCCTCGCGCGCGCCGCGCAGATGCATCGCGAAGGCGGCGCCGATGCCGACCTGCTCGCCGTGGGCGGCGGCCCGCTGCGGGTGGAGCAGGTCGAAGGCGTGGCTGATCTCGTGGCACGCACCGGACGACGGGCGGGTGTCACCGCTGATCGACATGGCGATGCCGGTCAGCACCAGGCCCTCGGAGAGCGTGACCAGGAAGTCGTCGTCGCCGATGCCGCCGGGGTGCCGCAGCACGGACTCGCCGGCGCTCCTGGCCATCGCCGCGGCCAGGCCGTCGATCGGCTCGCTGTTCTCGCGGTGGGACAGCTCCCAGTCCGCGAGCGCGGAGAGGTTGGAGATCGCGTCGCCGATGCCGGCCCTGACGTAGCGGGCGGGCGCCTCGCGGATCACGTCGAGGTCGATGACCAGCGCGATCGGCGTCGGGACACCGTAGGAGCCGCGCCCGTTGTCGTTGTCCAGGGTGGCGACCGGTGAGCACAGGCCGTCGTGCGAGAGGTTGGTGGCGACCGCGACCATGGGAAGGCCCACCCGCGCGGCGGCGTATTTGGTGACGTCGATGATCTTGCCGCCGCCGAGGCCGATGACCGCGTCGTAGCGCTTGCCGCGCATGGAGTCGGCGAGCTTCACGGCCGCGTCGATGGTGCCGCCGTGCACCGGGTACCAGTCCGCGCCGGGCAGCTCGGGGGCCAGCCGGTCGCGCAGCTTGAGCCCGGAGCCCTCGCTGACGGCGAAGGCGAGCTTGCCGGAGGTGGAGATCCGCTGATCGGCCAGGAGTACGGCCAGGTCGGCGATCGCGCCGCCCCTGATGTCGACGACGACCGGGGAGGGGATGAGCCTGGTCAGTACTGGCACGCAATCACCCGCCCCTTGGCGAGGTCGTCGTTGTTGTCGATCTCGACCCAGGCGACGTCACCGATCGGGGCGACGTCGATGGTGAAGCCGCGGTTGACCAGCTCCTGGTAGCCGTCCTCGTAGTACAGGTCGGGGTCGCGCTCGAAGGTGGTCTTCAGCGCGTCGGCCAGCTCGGCCGCCGCCTCGCCCTCGATGAGGGTGACGCCGATGTACTCACCGGTGGCCTCGGCCGGGTCCATCAGCTTGGTGATCCGCCGCACTCCCCTGCCGGGCTCCGCGACGACCTTCATCTCCTCGTCGGCGAGGTGCTTGACGGTGTCCAGGGCCAGCACGATCCGCTTGCCGCCGCCGCGCGCGGCCAGCAGGGTCTTCTCCACCGACACCGGGTGCACGGTGTCGCCGTTGGCCAGAATCACCCCGTGCCTGAGGACGTCGCGCGCGCACCACAGGGAGTAGGCGTTGTTCCACTCCTCGGCCTTGTCGTTGTCGATCAGGGTGAGGGTGAGGCCGTACTTCTCCTCCAGCGCCGTTTTGCGCGCGTAGACCGCTTCCTTGCGGTAGCCGACGACGACGGCGACCTCGGTCAGGCCGATCTCCGCGAAGTTGGACAGGGTGAGGTCCAGGACGGTCAGGCTGTCCGCAGCCCCTTCGGGACCGACGACCGGCACCAGTGCCTTGGGCAGGGTGTCGGTGTGGGGGCGCAGGCGTCTTCCGGCGCCGGCCGCCAGCACGAGGCCGATCATGCGGGTTCTCCTGTTTCGTCGTGTACAGCGGGAGCCCCTGCGGACACCCAGAAGCGGACGCTCTCGGTGAGGACCAGCAGCGCGAGCGCCGCGGCGAGCACCGTCAGCGCGACCGTGAAGCCTGTGTGGTGTGCGACGGCGGCCAGGAGGGCGACCACCAGGGTGCGGCCCTCGTGTCCGCCGGCCGCCCGTACCAGGGCCCGCGGCGGCGCCCCGGTGCCGCCGCGGATGCGGTACACCGTGTCGTAGTGATGGTAGGCGACCGCGGCCACCAGACCGAAAGCAGCGGGCAACGCCCCGTTTACCCCGGAGACGGCCGCGAGGGCCAGCACCGTGCCGTACTCACCGGCCCTGAAGATCGGCGGGACCAGCCAGTCCAGGGCTCCCTTGAGCGGCCGGGAGACGGCGAAGGACGAGGTCAGGACGTAGACCACGGCCACCAGCGGCGGCCACCAGCTGCCCCGGGAGGAGAGCGCGGCGGTGGCGGTGACCGCGGCGGCGCCGAGCAGGGCGACCGCGGGCGCCGCGAAGGACGGCATACGACCGGCGAGCGGGCGCAGGATCCGGGCCCCGGCCTCGGCGAGCGGCCCGCTGTCGGCGAGGTCGGCGAGCGCCTGGGCGGCCCGGTCGGTGCGCTGGGCCTTGCGGGTGAGTGAGCGCAGGACGCGGCCCGCGGTGGTGTAGCAGGCGGCGAGGCCGCAGCCGACCAGCAGGACGACGAAGGTGACGCGCGGGGTGGTGACCGCGGTGAGCACGGCTATCAGCGCCCAGCGCTCGCCGATCGGCAGCACGATCATCCGCCGTACCCACACCGTCCAGCCGACGCTGTCGAGCCTGCCGGACAGCGCGGCGGTGGGGCTGGTGTTGGCGGTGGCGTCGTGGTTGGCCTCGTTGAAGGCGAAGTCGACGACATGGCGGCAGGTCTGGAGGACCATCGCGCCGAGCGCGAGCGCCCATACGTCGTGGCCGCCGCGGGCGGCGCCGAGCGCGAGGCCCGCGTAGTAGGCGTACTCCTTGGCCCGGTCGAAGGTGGCGTCGAGCCAGGCGCCGAGCGTGGAGTACTGGAGCGAGTAGCGGGCGAGCTGGCCGTCGGTGCAGTCCAGGACGAACGAGGCGAGCAGCAGGACGCCCGCCGCGACGTATCCGGTCCGGGTGCCGGTGGCCGCGCAGCCCGCGGCGATCAGCGCGACCAGCAGCGACGCGGTGGTGACCTGGTTCGGGGTGAGGCCGCGGCGGGCGCACCAGCGGGCCAGGTAGCGCGAGTACGGGCTGATGCAGTGGGTGGTGAAGAAGCCGTCGCGGGACTTCACCGCGCTGCGCAGCCGTACCGCCTCCTCGTCCACGGCGGCGACGGCCTCGGCCGTCGCGGTGCGCTCGGCGGCGTCGGCGGGGACGGCCGCGACGAGGACGCCCAGCTCGGGGCGGTGCGGGGCGGTGCCCTGCGCGTCGAGGGCGGCGGCCAGCGCGTCGGGGACGACGGCGGCCGAGGTGGCCGCGCGGGCGGCGGGGGCGGTGTCGCCGTCGGCGGCGGTCAGCAGGGTGCCGCCGGGGGCCGATACGGACGAGGCCGGTACGGAGGGAGCGGTCTGCGACGGGACGGTGGGGCCGCCCTGCGCGGTCAGCCCGGTGACGGCGGCGGTGAGCGCCTGGCGGCCTGCGGCCTTCGCGGACACGGCGCCCGCAATCGCGGCGGTGTCGAAGCGCGGGTCGGTCAGGGCCAGGCGCAGCGCGTGCCGGTGGCCGACGAAGCGGCGGTCGACGACGGCGACCCGGTCGGCGGCGGGCACCTGGGCGAGCCGCGCGGCGACGGCGACGGGCGTGTCCGCCTCGACCACCTGGAATCCCAGCGCCCGCAGGTCGTCCGCGAGCGGCGACGCTGATCCCGCGGCGGGCGGGCCGGTGAGAATGGCGGTCGACAGAGGAACTCACTCCCTGGATGCGTGCGAAGGGCTTGCCTGTACGGGCCGCGGTCGGCAAGTCCGGGCCAGGCACGACGGCAGAGGCTATCGGATCCACGTCCGCCACCGTTCACCGCCCGTTCGCCTGAACTTGGCGTGCCCGGCGTGATCATCATCGTTGATCACGGGCGCCCGGACAAACGACGGACGCGCTCACCCGTACGAGTGAGGTGGGCGGTGTTCCCCGCGCCCCTTCTGCGCGCCTCATCACCGCAGGTCACCGCACATGACAACGGTCTCCAGTACCGGCTTGCCCACGGTGGGTAACCGGTGTTGACTGACCGCCGCACACCGGATGGCACGGCGGTCCGACGAGAGGGGGACGCGGCCATGGGGTCAGGCCACGCGCACGGCCACGGCGAAGGTCGCACGCGCAGCGGCGGCCAGGAGCGCGGCGGCGAGCGGGAGGACGGCGACGGCGGCCGGAAGAAGGGCCACGGTCACGACCACAGCCACGGTCTGCGGCCGGGCGCCGACGGCACGGCCGGTTCCGCGTACCGCGGCCGGCTGCGGATCGCGCTCGGCATCACGCTCTTCGTGCTCGCGGTCGAGGTGGTCGGCAGCGCGGTCACCGACTCCCTCGCGCTGCTCGCCGACGCCGGTCACATGGCGACCGACGCGGCCGGTATCGCGATGGCGCTGCTCGCCATCCACATCGCCAACCGCCCCGCCAGCGAGCGCCGCACCTTCGGCTTCGCGCGCGCCGAGATCCTGGCGGCGGTCCTCAACGCGGTGCTGCTCTTCGGCGTCGGCGCGTTCATCTTCTACGAGGGCGTACGGCGGCTGATCAGCCCGCAGCACATCGACGCCGGCGGCACCGTCGTCTTCGGCGCGATCGGTCTGGTCGCGAACTCCGTGTCACTCGTTGTGCTGATGCGCGGGCAGCGCGAGAGCCTCAATGTGCGGGGCGCTTTCCTCGAGGTGATGGCGGACGCGCTGGGGTCGCTCGCGGTGATCGTGGCGGCCGTGGTGTTCATGACCACCGGCTGGCGGCAGGCCGACCCGGTGGCGTCGCTGCTGATCGGTCTGATGATCGTGCCGCGCACGTGGAAGCTGCTGCGCGAGGCCGTCGACGTCCTGCTGGAGGCCGCGCCCAAGGGCGTTGACATGGGCGATGTCCGCAGCCACATCGAGGGGCTGCCCGGCGTGGAGGGCCTGCACGATCTGCATGTGTGGACGATCACCTCGGGGATGCCGGTGCTGTCGGCGCACGTGGTGGTCAGCCAGGAGGTCCTGGAGGCGGTCGGCTACGAGAAGATGCTGCACGACCTTCAGGGCTGCCTCGGCACGCATTTCGATGTGGAGCACTGCACCTTCCAGTTGGAGCCGGTCGGGCACGCGGAGCACGAGGCGCGGCTCTGCCACTGAGCGGCACGCGAAGTGAGGCAGACTGAGGGCCTGTCGTCGAAAGCGAAGGATGGACATGCCCACCAGTCCTGCCACCGGCCGACCCGGCTCCCCCACCGCCGTACCGTCGCCCAATGGTGTTGCCGCGCAGACCCTGGCAGATGCCGAGCAGACCCCGGCGGGTCAAGCCGTGGCGGAACCGATCCTGCTCGAACTCGTCGACGAGGACGGCCGGACCATCGGCACCGCGGAGAAGCTGTCCGCGCACCAGGCGCCCGGACGCCTGCACCGCGCCTTCTCGGTGTTCCTCTTCGACGGCGAGGGCCGGCTGCTGTTGCAGCGCCGCGCGCTGGGCAAGTACCACTCCCCCGGTGTCTGGTCCAACACCTGTTGCGGGCACCCGTACCCCGGTGAGCAGCCGTTCGTGGCCGCGGCCCGGCGCACCGCCGAGGAGCTGGGCGCGGCGCCGGTGCTGATGCGCGAGGCGGGCACGGTCCGCTACAACCACCCGGACCCGGCCTCCGGTCTGGTGGAGCAGGAGTACAACCACCTGTTCGTCGGGCTGATCGGCGACGCGCTGCGGCCGGACCCCGAGGAGATCGACGACACGGCGTTCGTGGGCCCGCAGGAGCTGGCGCGGCTGCGCGCGGACGGACCCTTCTCGGCGTGGTTCCAGACGGTGCTCGACGCGGCGCTGCCGACCGTGCGCGAGGTCACCGGCGGTACGGCGGGCTGGTAGCCCCCGTCCGGCGGGCCCCGTCCGGCACCGGGCAGGACGGGCAGGGCAGCACGGGACGGGCACGCTGGTCAGGACGGGCAGGCAGGACGGGCAGGCAGGTCAGCGCAGGACGGGCCGCGGTTTCAGAGGGCGGTGGTCCGCAGCGGGAGCGCCGCCCAGATCACCTTGCCGCCGGTCTCGGTCTGCGCGATGTCGCACTGGCCGCCCGCCTCCGCGGTGATCGTCTTCACCAGCAGCAGCCCGCGGCCGCCGGTCTGCCCGTGGTCGGCCTCCAGCGCCCTGGGGCGGTACGGGTGGTTGTCCTCGACGGCGATCCTGATCCAGTCGGCGCCGACCGCGACCTCGACGGTGATCTCGGGCGACAGCACGGCCGCGTGCTTCACCGCGTTGGTGACCAGCTCCGAGACGATGACCAGCAGTCCGTACAGCAGGTCCTCGTCGATCGGCACCCCCTGGTCGGCGACGAGGGCGCGCACCCCGCGCCGCACCTGGGGCACGGACGAGTCGAGAGCCGGGGCGGTGAACCGCCACACCCCCTCGTACGGTCTCGGAGCCGGAGCCTGATCGGGCGGGACGCTCCCGCGCACCTCCATGACCGCACCCACCGTCGCTTTCGCGTGACGTGTCCCCGCGGCCCCTGCCGACAACCCCGGCAGCTTCCGCCTCACAGGTCGAGTGTCCGTAACGGCGGGAGCCGAACAGGCAGGAAACCGTAAGTCCGCACCTTTCTGTAATTTTTGACCGGAAACGATCGCCGACTTCGTTTTTTCGATCGATTCGCGGCAGTCTTCGGACGCTTCCCGAACTCTTCGACCGAGATCATCTGCACGTGCACCGGCGTGCCGGTGCGTCCTGGCACGGCGTACCGGTGCCTCCCGGCGCGGGCGCCGTGCGCCCCCGGCCGGCCGCGCGCCGGTCGATAGGATCTGTCGGCACCGGCCAGCGCATGTCGCCCCCGTGAAGGAGCACGCATGTCCACCTCCGGCCCTGGGCTGCTCGTCAGCGCCGCGGACGGCACCGCGACCGTGACGATCAGCAATCCGGCCCGGCGCAACGCGATGACGACGGCCATGTGGCAGTCGCTGCCGGGGCTCCTCCACGACCTCGCGGTCGATCCCGCCGTCCGCGTGCTGGTCCTCACCGGCGCGGGCGACACGTTCTGCGCGGGCGCCGACATCACCGACCTCGCCGACCCCGTCTCGTCGAGCGGCGCGCAGTCCGCCGCCATGGCCGCGGAGGAGGCGCTGGCCGCCTTCCCCAAGCCGACGATCGCGGCCGTACGCGGCTACTGCGTGGGCGGCGGCTGCCAGCTCGCCGTCGCCTGCGACCTGCGCTTCGCCGCGCGGGGCGCCCGCTTCGGGATCACGCCCGCGCGCCTGGGCATCGTCTACGGCGCCGCCTCCACCCGGCGCCTGGTGCGGCTCGCGGGGCCCGGTACCGCCAAACACCTGCTGTTCTCGGCCGAGTTGATCGACGACGAGCGGGCGCTGCGCACCGGCCTGGTGGACGAGGTGCTGCCGGAGGACGAGCTGGACAAGCGGGTCACGGAGTTCGCCGGGGTGCTGCGGTCGCGCTCGCAGCTCACCCAGGCCGCCGCGAAGGAGTTCACCGCGACGGCGGACGCGTCGGACGACGCGGCCCGCGCCGCCCACTGGGCCCGGCAGGCCGCCCTCAGCGGCGACACCGCCGAGGGCGTCGCCGCCTTCCTCGAACGCCGCGAGCCGCGCTTCACCTGGACCCCGGCAGCGGACTGAAGCAATTGCGCGGCCGACCGAGCGGAGGAACGAAGTCGATGGCACGGCTCACGACGGCCGAGGTCCGCCGCTGGCGCGCCCGCTCCCAGGGCCTGACCGAGGACGGAAGCGACGCAGCGGGCGACGCCGCGGGCGGCAGCGCGGGCGAAAGCGATGGCAGCGGCAGCGGCAGCGGCAGCGGCAGCGGCAGCGGCAGCGGCAGCGGCAGCGGCAGCGATCGTACGGTGGCGGACGCCGTCCGGCTCTCGGCCGGTCTCCAGGCGCAGGACGCGAAGGCGTGCCGCCTCCAGATCAGGGCGCGGACCGGCGGCACGGACGGAGCGCCGACCGCGGCCGACGTGGACAGGGCGTGCGGCGCGGACCGCCGCGCCGTCGTCCGCACCTGGCTCATGCGCGGCACCCTGCACGCTGTGGCGGCCGAGGACGTGCGCTGGCTGACCGCGCTGCTCGGCCCGCGCGCGGCCGACGCGTACCGCGGGCGCCGGGCCCGGCTCGGCCTCGACGAGGAGCTGTGCGAGCGGGCGCTGCCCGCCCTGGAGCGGGTGCTGGCCGACCGGCCGCCCGTACCGCGCGCCGAACTGGTCGACCTGCTCGCGGCGGAGGGGGTGGCCGTGGACCCGGGCGGCCAGGCCCCGGCGCACCTCGTACTCTTCGCGGCGGCCAGGGGCGTGCTGTGCCGCGGCCCCGAGGCGGCGGGCGACGTGTCCACGTATGTCCTGCGTGAGCGGTGGCTGAAAGACGTCCCCGACGACGGCCCGACCGGCGACGACGCGCTGGCCGAACTGGCCGTCCGGCACGCCACCGCCTACGGCCCCGCGTCGGTCGCCGACTTCGCGCGCTGGTCCGGGCTGCCCCTGGGCCAGGCCAGGCGCGGCCACCGCGCCGCGGAGGACCGGCTCGCGCAGGTCGTGGGCCCGGACGGCGAGCCGTTGTGGGCGGCGGCCGGCACGGCGCCGCCTCCGGCGCGGCCCGCAGACCGGCCACGGGTACGGCTGACCGGGCACTTCGACCCGTACCTGCTCGGCTACCAGGACCGCGACGCCCTGCTCGACCCGGCCTTCGCGACCCGTATCGCCACGGGCGGCGGCATGCTCATGCCCTGCGTGCTGCGCGACGGCGCGGTGGTCGCCACCTGGCGCCACACCTGGCAGGGCCGCCGTCTCACGCTCCGCGTCGAGCCGCTGACCGGCCCCCTCCCCGCCCCGGTCGCCGCCGGCATCACGGCCGAGGTCGCCGACATCGGCCGCTTCCTGGGCACGGAGGCCGCGTGGGAGTGGGCGCGGGGACTGTAGGCGTCCCCATGACCGGCCCGGCTGAACGCCCAGCCCATACGGGTCGCACCGGCACGCGGTCCGCGCCGGAGTGGGCGCAGGGGTCGCGGGCGTCCCCCTCAGGGCTCAGCGCGTACGGGTCACCGGCACGCGGTCCGCGGCGGAGTGGACGCGGGAGGTTGCAGGCGTCCCCCTCACGGCCCGGCTGAAGGCTTCAGCGCATGCGGGTCGCGCCCACCGGCACGCGGTCGGCGGCGCCCGGCGGCATGGCCGGGTGGCGGCCGAGGAGGATCACGCCGATGGTGATGGCGGCGAGACCGGCGGCCTCCCAGGCGAGGGCGCCGGGGGTGACGCGCAGGCGGTCGCCGAGGAAACCTATGCCGCAGGCGATTCCGGCCAGCGGCTGGGCGGCGGTCAGCGCGGGCAGCGACATCCGCAGCGAGGCGGTCTCGAAGGCGCTCTGGACGAGCAGCATGCCGGTGAGGCCGATGACGGCGATGGCGTACGGCTGCCAGTGCACGGCGAGAGCGGCCACACCCTCGTCACCGGCCAGTTGGCTACAGATCCGGGTGAGGGCGTCCTGGAGTCCGTAGAGCAGGCCCGCGGCCAGCGCGAGGAGCGTGGCCTCGGACGGCGGCGGCAGCCGCTTGGCCGCGCCGGTGAGCAGCAGCGCGAGCCCGGCGACGATGCCGAAGACCAGCCAGTGCCGCAGCGCCCCCGCCTCGGCCGCGCTGCCCTCCGGCTGGCCCGCGACGATGAAGGCGGTCACGCCGAGGGCGAGCAGGACGACGCCGCCCCACCCGCTGAGGCCGAGGGACTGGCGCGGGGTGAGCCAGCGGGCGAGCGCCATGGCGAAGAGCAGATTGGTGGCGGTGAGCGGTTCGACCAGGGAGACCTCGCCGTAGACGAGGGCGACGGCTCCGAGCACCTGGCCGCAGACCATGAGGCCGACACCGAGCAGCCAGTCCGGCATCCGCACCAGGTGCAGCAGCAGCCGGAAGGACAGGAAGTCCGCGAGCGAGGCACGCGCGGCCGCACGCTGCTGCAACACGAAACCAAGGCCGAGGCAGCACGCGGCACTGACTCCCAGCAGGAACACGGCCACGCGGTCACTGTATAGGCACTGACCGCGGGATCGAGGGGTTCCGTGGGCTTCGCCACAGGTCCGCGTCGCCTTCAGGACAGCGACGCGGACAGCTCACCCACAGCTCACCGACAGCTCAAGAACAGCTCGCGGACAGCGGTCCCACGGGAGCCGGCCGGCCCGGCGGACAGCCGAGCGCCGGCCGGCCGACAGCCGGGCGACAGGGCGCCCCGCAGCCGCCGTACGGGTCACGGCCGCGCGTTCGGAACCGTTTCCGCGCTCTCCCACACGGTGAGGAACGCCAGCCGCAGGCACGCGGCGAGCGCCGGGTGCTCGATGTAGAGCGCGGTCGTCGCGCCGGTCCCGGCCACCGGGTCCGGCATGTCGCAGAGCACCAGCGACGCGTCGGCGACCACCAGCTTCAGCGGCAGCGCGGAGGTGAAACGGTGCTCCTCGCCCGCCGCGCCGAAGCGCCGTACGTTCTCCAGCACCTCCGTGTCGTCGAGCGAGTCGTGGGTGTAGATCGCCCGCACCGAGCCGCCCGAGCGGCGCAGCCGACGTACCACCTTGATGCCGGGGGTGTTCGCGGCCGGGGCGACGAAGGGCGGTTTGCAGAAGCTCAGCAGTTCGGTCTTGGCCTGGCCCTGGATGTCGGTGAACGCCTCGGCTATCGACTTGGGGTCGCGCAGGATCTCGACGTAGTCGATCGGCACGGTCTGCGTGCGGCCGTCGGCCCAGACCGGGACGAGGGCGGCGGTCAGCGCGGAGGAGACGCGGTCGAGGCGTTCGAGAGTCTCACGCTGGAGGGCCATGAGGCGGGCGACGGCCAGTTCCGGCGCGACGGCCGAGAAGGTGGCGACCCGGCCGGGGTGCGCGGTCGCCAGCCGCCGCCGTACCAGCGTGTCGAGCACGTCGTACACCCGCTGCCGGGGTACGTCCGCCGCCCGCGCGACCTCCGCCGCCGTGTACGACTCACGTCGCACGAGGGCGAGATAGACCCGCGCCTCGTACCGCGCGAGACCCAGCGCGACAAGGTCGTTGACCGGTTCTTCCTCCGTCTCCATGGCGCCACAAGGTATACGGCGGAGATCGACTTGCGGAAGCGAGCCGGGGTCGGATCCAGGCCGATCCGAGGGCAACTCTTTGCCATAGGCCGGTAGTTACTTGGGCCCTCGGTCACTACGTTCAGCATCGGTCACCACTCACGGTGGTGGCAGTCGGCAGTAGATGACATCCGGATCACCAGTGAACGTGCGCCACACGAAGTCCCAGGCGTCGCCGTCGCATGATCGGTTGTCATGACCTTGACATGAAGGTCAGCGGCGGACGCCCTCGGGAGCCGATCCCCCCATGGAGGGCAGTTCATTGAAGTCGTCACACCCCGGCCGGGCCAGACGGGCCGTCCGCCGCACGGCGGTCGCCGTACTGTCGGCGGCGGCTCTCGTCACCGGCGGTCTGCTGGCCACCGCGGCGCCGTCCGTCGCCAGCACCCCGGCGTCGGGCGCGGCAGCCACCTCCGCGTCGTCGAGCACGGCCGCGTCGTCGCACACCTCCGCGTCGTCGAGCACGGCCGCGAGCACGTCGTCCGGCGCGTCCGCGTCCGCGTCGTCGGCCGCTCCCACCCAGCGCCTGTGCGCCGTTCCCGCCAAGAAGGGCCAGATGGCCTGCATGGCGCTGACCCGTACCGACGTCGTCCACCACCTCGGCATCACCCCGAACGCCACCCCCTCCGGCTACGGCCCCACCGACCTCCAGAGCGCGTACGCGCTGCCGTCGTCCGCGGGCGCCGGAGCCACCGTCGCGATCGTGGACGCGCAGGACGACCCCAACGCCGCGGCCGACCTGAGCACGTACCGCGCGCAGTACGGGCTGCCGGCCTGCACCACGGCCAACGGCTGCTTCAAGAAGATCAACCAGAACGGCTCGACCACGTCGCTGCCGAGCGCCGACTCCGGCTGGGCCGGTGAGATCTCACTCGACCTGGACATGGTCAGCGCGGTCTGCCCCCAGTGCCACATCCTGCTGGTCGAGGCCACCTCGGCGAGCATGGACGACCTGGGCACCGCGGTGAACCAGGCGGTCACGCAGGGCGCGAAGTACGTCTCCAACAGCTACGGCGGCAGCGAGGACTCCTCCGACACCACCGCCGACTCGCAGTACTTCAACCACCCGGGCGTCGCCATCACCGTCAGCTCAGGCGACGAGGGCTACGGCGCGGAGTACCCGGCCGCGTCCAAGTACGTCACCGCCGTCGGCGGCACCGCGCTCAGCCGGGCCAGCGGCACCACCCGCGGCTGGACCGAGTCCGTCTGGAACACCTCGAGCACCGAGGGCACCGGCTCCGGCTGCTCGGCCTACGACGCCAAGCCCACCTGGCAGACCGACACCGGCTGCGCCAAGCGCACCATCGCCGACGTCTCCGCCGTCGCCGACCCGGCCACCGGCCTGGCCGTCTACGACAGCTACCAGGCATCCGGCTGGCAGGTCTACGGCGGCACCAGCGCCTCGTCGCCGATCATCGCCTCCGTCTACGCCCTGGCCGGCACCCCCGCGGCCGGGACCACCCCCGCCTCCTACCCGTACTCGCACACCGGCTCGCTGAACGACGTCACCAGCGGCTCCAACGGCTCGTGCGGCGGCTCCTACCTGTGCACCGCGAAGGCCGGATACGACGGGCCGACCGGGCTGGGCACGCCGAACGGCACGGCCGCCTTCACCAACGGCGGTTCGACCGGCGGCAACACGGTGACGGTCACCAACCCGGGCGCCAAGTCCACCGCGGTCAACACCGCGGCCTCGCTCCAGATCAGCGCCAGCGACTCGGCCTCGGGCCAGACCCTCACCTACAGCGCCTCCGGCCTGCCGACCGGTCTGTCGATCAACTCCTCCACCGGTCTGATCAGCGGCACCCCGACGGCGGCGGGCACGTACAACGTCACCGTCACCGCCACGGACACCACCAGCGCCTCCGGCAGCGCGTCCTTCACCTGGACGGTCACCGGGTCGGGCGGCGGCGGCTGCACCAGCGCGCAGCTCCTGACCAACCCCGGCTTCGAGAGCGGCAACACCGGCTGGA
Source organism: Streptomyces sp. NPDC093221 (assembly GCF_044753885.1). Classification (NCBI taxonomy): domain Bacteria; kingdom Bacillati; phylum Actinomycetota; class Actinomycetes; order Kitasatosporales; family Streptomycetaceae; genus Streptomyces; species Streptomyces sp. NPDC093221. The sequence continues at coordinate 719,891 of NZ_JBIVOA010000003.1, forward strand.
CGACGTCCTCCGGCGTCATCGACAACAGCACCGGCGCCCCCGCCCACAGCGGCTCGTACAAGGCGTGGCTGAACGGCTACGGGACCACCCACACCGACACGCTCTCCCAGTCGGTCACGATCCCCGCCTCCTGCACCAGCGCCACCTTCACCTTCTACCTCTACGTCAGCAGCCAGGAGACCAGCACCACCACGGCGTACGACAAGCTCACCGTCGCCGCGGGCAGCACCACGCTGGCCTCGTACTCCAACCTCAACAAGGGCACCGGCTACGTCCAGCGCTCGGTCAACCTGTCCTCCTACAAGGGCCAGACGGTCACCCTGAAGTTCACCGGCACCGAGGACTCCAGCCTCGCGACGTCGTTCCTGATCGACGACGCGGCGGTCAACGTCGGCTAGCCCGTCGTCCACCGGGGTCCTCCGGATCGGCGACACCCGGCGACGAGAGGGCTTCCCGCCCCGGCCCCACAGGGGCGGGAAGCCCTCCCCGCCGCATCGGTGAAGGCGGCACCACGTTCGCCGTCGCCACGGCCAGGCCCTAGAGGTCGATGACGACCTTGCCCCGCACGTGCCTGCCGGCCTGGAGCTCGGCAGCCCGGCGGATCCGCTCGACCGGGAAGGTCTCCGCGATCGGCACCCGGAGCCGGCCCGCGGCGACCAGGCGGGCGATCTCCTCCAGAGCGCCGGGAGCCGCGTTCGCGCCGTTGGCCGCGGGCACCCCGTCGACCTGCGCGGCGATGGCGCAGATGCGACCGTCCGGGACGCCGAGTTCCCTGGCGGCGTGCACGGTCTCCACGCCGTGCAGGTCGACGGCGGCCGTGACGCCGCCGGGAGCGAGCGATCGGACCCGGTCGGCCAGGCCGTCGCCGTAGACGACCGGCTCCGCCCCGAGCTCGCGCAGATAGTCGGCCGACGCCGCCGATCCCGTCCCGATCACGCGCGCTCCCGCGATCCGGGCCAGTTGGACGGCGAAGACCCCGACCCCGCCCGCCGCGCCGCCGATCAGCACGGTGTCGCCCGGGCCCGGATCGATGACGGCGAGGGCGGCGGATGCCGTACGGCCGGCGATCGTGAGGGTGGCGGCGGTACGGTCGTCGACGCCGTCGGGCGTGTGGTGGGCCTCGTTCGCCGCCGTCCCCCCGGCCGGGTCGATCACCACGAAGTCGGCGACCGCGCGGGACAGGGCGCCCCCGAACACCCGGTCGCCGGGGGCGAACCCGCTCACCTCGGCACCGGCCTGGTCGACCACTCCCGCGTAGTCGGTTCCGAACCCGGCCGGCGGGCTCAGGCCGAACCGGGCGGCGGTGTCCGCGTCGGCGGTCATGATCCAGTCCATCGGATTCAGACCCGCCGCGGTGACCCGTACGCGGATCTGTCCCGGCCCGGCCTGCGGGGCGGGAACCTCGCGAACCTCCAGGACCTCGGGGCCGCCGAACGACTCGAGCCGGACCGCCCTGCTCCCGCCCGTGGGAGGCTGATCGCTCTGTGCCTTCATGTGCGCCTGTCTCCTTGGGACCGAGGGAACACACCGAAACGGACTATGCTCCGTTTACATGAACGACCGTAACATAAACGGAGCGCGATCCGTTTCGGCGGACGCGGAGCCCCGCGCGCCACGGGCGGACGCGGCCCGCAACCGCGACCAGCTGCTCACGGTGGCGACCCGCGTGTTCATGTCGGCCGACGCCGAGCCGTCGATGCGGGCGATCGCCCGCGAGGCCGGGGTCGGGATCGCCACGCTCTACCGGCACTTCCCGACCCGCGAGTCGCTGGTCGACGCGGTCTACCAGGATCAGGTCGTACGACTGACGACCGGTGCCCGCGAGCTGCTCGGTCAGCTGCCCCCGGCCGCGGCGATGCGGCGCTGGACGGACCTGTTCGGCGACTGGATCGCGACCAAGAACGGCATGCTCGACACGCTCCTCGCGATGATCGAGTCGGGCGAGATCACCCATGCGCGGACCCGGACCGAGCTGCTGACGGCCATCACGACGATGCTCGACGCGGGTAGTGCGGCGGGCGACCTCCGCTCCGACGTCACCGCCGAGGACATCGCCGCCGCCCTCATCGGCATCTTCACCGTGGCCCCCCGGCCCGGGCGCGCGGCCAAGGCCGGCCGCCTGCTGGACCTGCTGATGGACGGCCTGTCGCCCGCCGCCCGGCCGGGCCGCGCCGAAGACTGAGTCGGCGTCAGCCGTGTCGGCGTGCCGCGCCGAAGGCTGACCGGGTCAACCGTGTCGGCGTGCCGTGCCGAAGGGATCGCGGGACCCGGGCCGGCCCCCACTGCCGACCCGGGGTCCCGCGATGGTGCCGATCACCGTACGTCGACGGTGATCTTCCACCCCGCGATGGCATGGCAGGACATGACACCGGGGGTGGCGCCGGGGCAGGCGCGCCGGAACCCGCTCAGTTCGGCGGTGCCCACCCGCGCGCCTCGGTAGACGCCGGGAGAGATCTCGGAGAGAGCGGCGCCCCGCTCGCCGGGCGGCCGGTCGCCGGGGGCGGTGGCGACCCGCAGGGTGCTGCCGACACTCAGGCAGACCTCGCGGCCTTCGGCCCCGCCGCCGGGCGTGACCGTGACGTCACCGCAGACCGGCCGGGTGCTGCTGTCGCTCGGATCGGGCGACCCGACACGTACGCCGCTCGCGCTTCCGCAACCGGCCACCAGCAGTACGGCGGCGGCAGCGGCGAATGTCCGAGCGCGCATCGTGTCCTCCTCCGGCGGCCGGTTCGGGGTCCGGTCATGGATGGGACGCAGCCGGACGCCACCGGGTTCCCTCCCGCCCGGAGGGTCCGGGGGCGCCGTCGGGAACGCGGCGCGGGCCGCCTCGGGAAATCGGGGCCTAGGCGCGCTCGAAGGTTCGCTCAGCGCTCGGTGATGCGGCCGTCGGCGACCTCGACGCGGCGGGTCGTGTGCACGGCGTCCAGCATCCGCCGGTCGTGGGTGACCAGCAGCAGCGTGCCCTCGTACGCGGCCAGCGCCGCTTCGAGCTGTTCGATCGCGGGCAGGTCGAGATGGTTGGTCGGCTCGTCGAGGACCAGGAGATTGACGCCGCGGGCCTGGAGCAGCGCCAGCGCGGCGCGGGTGCGCTCGCCGGGCGAGAGGGTCGCGGCGGGGCGCAGCACATGGGCGGCCTTGAGGCCGAATTTGGCGAGAAGCGTACGGATCTCGGCCGGATCCATGTCGGGCGCCGGGGCGCGGAAGGCGTCGAGGAGCGGTTCCTGCCCGCGGAAGAGGCCGCGGGCCTGGTCGACCTCGCCGACCAGGACGCCGGGGCCGAGCGCGCTGTGGCCCTCGTCCAGCGGGAGGCGGCCGAGCAGCGCGGCGAGCAGGGTGGACTTGCCCGAGCCGTTGGCGCCGGTGATGGCCACCCGGTCGGCCCAGTCGATCTGGAGGTCGACCGGCCCGAAGGCGAAGTCGCCGCGGCGCACGCGGGCGCCGCGCAGGGTGGCCACCACGGCGCCCGAGCGGGGCGCGGCGGCGATCTCCATCCGCAGTTCCCACTCCTTGCGCGGCTCCTCGACCACGTCCAGGCGCTCGATCATCCGGTCGGTCTGCCGGGCCTTGGCGGCCTGCTTCTCGCTGCCCTCGGCGCGCGCCTTGCGGGCGATCTTGTCGTGGTCGGGCGCCTTGCGCATGGCGTTCCTGACGCCCTTGTCCATCCAGCCGCGCTGCATCCGCGCCCGCGCTTCGAGTCCGGCCTTGGTGTCGGCGTACTCGTCGTACTCCTCGCGGGCGTGCCGCCGGGCCGTCTCGCGTTCCTCCAGATAGGCGGTGTAGCCGCCGCCGAAGGTGCTGACCTGCTGCTGGGCGAGGTCCAGCTCCACCACGCGGGTGACGGTGCGGGTGAGGAATTCGCGGTCGTGGCTGACCAGGACCGTACCGGCGCGCAGGCCGCCGACGAATTTCTCCAGCCGTTCCAGGCCGTCGAGGTCGAGGTCGTTGGTGGGCTCGTCCAGCAGGAAGACGTCGTAGCGGCTGAGCAGCAGCGAGGCGAGTCCCGCGCGGGCGGCCTGGCCGCCGGAGAGCGAGAACATCGGCTGGTCCAGGTCGACGCCGAGGCCGAGCGAGGCGGCGGCCTCCTCGGCGCGTTCGTCCAGGTCGGCGCCGCCGAGCGCCAGCCAGCGGTCGAGTCCGGTCGCGTACGCGTCGTCGGCGCCCGGGGCCTCGTCCACCAGCGCCTGGGTGGCGGCGTCCAGGGCCGCCTGGGCGGCGGTGACCCCGGTGCGGCGGCTCAGGAACTCCCGCACGCTCTCCCCGCCCGGCAGCCGCTCGGGCTCCTGCGGCAGATGCCCGACGGTGGCGGTGGCCGGGCTGAGCCGCAGCGTCCCGTCCTCGGGCGTGTCGAGCCCGGCGAGCAGCCGCAGCAGCGTGGACTTGCCCGCGCCGTTGGCGCCGACCAGACCGATGACGTCGCCGGGGGCGACGACCAGGTCCAGGCCGGAGAACAGGACACGGTCGCCGTGTCCGGCGGCGAGATTCTTGGCGACGAGAGTGGCACTCATAAGAGGGCGGAGTTTATCGGGTGCGACGGGAGGCGGGCGAAGGGCTTTCACGGCGGGCGGCGGAGGCTTGCCCTCCGGTCGGCGGAGGGCGTGCCTCCGGTCGGGCCAAGGGCTGTCGCCGGGTCTCGCCGTGCCGCCGGGTCCGGCTCGACGCGAGGTGGGTGGCCGGTGCAGCCATATTGGCTGGTTGCCTTCTTACGCCGCCTTAACCTACGGTTGCGTAACTTACGTAGGCGTAGGTGCGAATCTCCGCTGCACCCGCAGGCCGTGCGTAGGTGCCCGTGGATCCGTCCGCGGCGCCGTACGACCGACCGATCGCATGTCGCGTACGTACGTCCGTACGATCCGTACAGCCCGTGCGGGTCCCGTACACCCCCGTCCCATGTCCGTCCCCTCTCCCGTCCCCAGGAGCCCCCGTGACCTTGACCTCGCCCGACCGTGCCCAACCCGACGTCTGGAGCGACGCGACGCTGCTCTACGCGCTGGAGGAGGTCGTCGAGCGGGAGCTCAACCGGCACCTCGGCGTGGCCAAGGAGTGGATGCCCCACGAGTACGTGCCGTGGAGCGACGGCCGCAACTTCGACGGAATAATGGGGGGCGAAGCCTGGGCCCCCGAGCAGTCCAAGGTCACGGACGTCGGCCGGATCTCCCTCGTGGTCAATCTGCTCACCGAGGACAATCTTCCCAGCTACCACCACGAGATCGCGACACTCTTCGGCCGTGACGGCGCCTGGGGCACCTGGGTGCACCGCTGGACCGCCGAGGAGGGCCGGCACGCGATCGTCATGCGCGACTACCTGCTGACCAGCCGCGCCGTCGACCCGGTCGAGCTGGAACGGTTCCGCATGCAGCACATGTCGGAGGGCTTCGAGCACGACCACCGGCACAGCATGGTCCACTCCGTGGCGTACGTCGCCTTCCAGGAGCTGGCCACCCGCGTCTCGCACCGCAACACCGGACACCAGTCGGGTGACCCCGTGTGCGACCGGATGCTCGCCAGGATCGCCACCGACGAGAACCTGCACATGGTCTTCTACCGGAATCTCCTGGCCGCCGCCCTCGAACTCGCCCCCGACCTCGCCATGCGGGCCATCCGTGACGTCGTCGTCGAATTCCGCATGCCGGGACACGGCATGCCCGGCTTCGAGCGGGCCGCCGCCCGCATGGCCATCGGCGGCATCTACAACCTCCGCATCCACCACGACGACGTCCTCCAGCCCGTCCTGCGCCACCTCAAGGTCCTCGAGATCTCCGGTCTCGGCCCCGAGGGCCTCCAGGCCCAGCAGGAGCTCGGCCTCTTCATGGGCGGCCTCAACGAACAGGCCACCCGCTTCGACGAGCGCCGCGAAGCCCTTCTCGCCCGCCGCGCCGCCCGCGCCTAATCCCCTTCGGGCCGCGCCCCTAAGACGTCCACCTCCCGAAGGTGGGCGCTCTGGGGGCGCGGCCCCACGCGGTTGTCTCACCGAGGTCGGCACGCCCGGTCTTTTCAGGGGCGCGGGGAACGGCGCGACCAGCCACGACGGCGGCGCGGCCTGAAAACCGGCCCCAGCGGGGCACCGGCTGTCGCAGGGACACCGACCTGGTGGGGGCGGGAAACAATCATGCACGCATGCTTGATTGTTGCGGGCCCCGCCTGCCACCCTCGTGGCCATGGCCGATCCGCAGTCCGTCCGTACCGTCCTGGCCGATCTGAGAGCGGAGAGCGACGCGCTCGACGACGTGGTGGCCGGGCTCGAGCCCGAGCAGTGGGCGAGGCCGACACCGGCCGAAGGCTGGACCGTTGCGCATCAGATCGCGCATCTGGCCTGGACGGACGCCCAGGCGCTGCTGGCGGTCAAGGACGCGGAGGCGTTCGCCCGCGAGGTCGGCGACGCGGCGGCGCGGCTGGACGCGTACGTGGAGGACGGCGCCCGGGAGGGCGCGATGCTGCCGCCGCCGGAGCTGCTGGAGAGGTGGCGGTCGGGCAGAGCCCGGCTCTGGGCGACCCTGACCGGCGAACCGCCGGGCAGCCGCTTCCCCTGGTACGGGCCGCCGATGAGCACGGCGTCGATGGCGACGGGCCGCCTGATGGAGACATGGGCCCACGGCGAGGACATCGCCGACGCGCTCGGCGTCGAACGCCCACCGACCCACCGCCTGTGGCACGTCGCCCGAATCGCCTTCAGGGCACGGGACTTCGCCTTCGCGGTGCACGGCCGCACCCCGCCCGGCACGGAATTCCGCCTCGAACTGACGGCGCCCGACGGCACCTTGTGGACCTTCGGCCCGGACGAGGCCGAGCAGCGCGTGACCGGCACCGCACTGGACTTCTGCCTGCTGGCGGTGCGGCGCAGGCACCGCGACGACGTGGCGGTACGGGCCCAAGGCCCGGACGCGGACGCGTGGTTGTCGATCGTGCAGGCATTCGCGGGCCCGCCAGGCAAGGGACGGCCGCCGCGCGGCGGCGCGGAGGGGAGCACGTCATGACGCAGGTCGACATACGCGGAGCGGACTTCGCCGAGCGGCGGGCCGCGATGCTGGAACGGCTGGCCGAGGTCGAGGCGGGGCACGCCGCCGCGCTGGCCGGTGGCGGCGAGAAGTACCAGGAGCGGCACCGGAATCGCGGCAAGCTGCTGGCACGGGAGCGGATCGAACTGCTGCTCGACCCGGACACACCGTTCCTCGAACTGTCCCCGCTGGCCGGCTGGGGCAGCGACTTCGCGGTGGGCGCCTCCCTCGTGACCGGCATCGGCGTGGTCGAGGGCGTGGAGTGCCTGATCACGGCCAACGACCCGACGGTGCGCGGCGGCGCCAGCAACCCGTGGACGCTGAAGAAGGCGCTCCGGGCGAACGAGATCGCCTTCGCCAACCGCCTGCCGGTGATCAGCCTGGTGGAGTCGGGCGGCGCGGACCTGCCCAGCCAGAAGGAGATCTTCATTCCCGGCGGCGCCCTCTTCCGCGACCTGACGCGGCTGTCGGCGGCCGGAATCCCCACGGTGGCCGTGGTGTTCGGCAATTCGACGGCGGGCGGCGCGTACATCCCCGGCATGTCCGACCACGTCATCATGGTCAAGGAGCGGTCCAAGGTCTTCCTCGGCGGGCCGCCCCTGGTGAAGATGGCGACCGGCGAGGAGAGCGACGACGAATCGCTCGGCGGCGCCGACATGCACGCCCGGCGCTCCGGCCTGGCCGACTACTTCGCACTGGACGAGCCGGACGCGCTGCGTACCGCCCGGCGCGTCGTCGCCCGCCTCAACTGGCGTAAATCCGGGCCCGATCCGCGTCCCGACCCGCTGCCCCCCGCGTACGACGAGGAGGAGCTGCTGGGCATCGTGCCCGGCGATCTGCGCACCCCCTTCGACCCCCGCGAGGTCATCGCGCGGATCACGGACGCCTCGGCCTTCGACGAGTTCAAGCCGCTCTACGGGCCGAGCCTGGCCACCGGCTGGGCGGAGGTGCACGGCTATCCGGTCGGAATCCTCGCCAACGCGCGGGGCGTGCTGTTCAGCGAGGAGTCGCAGAAGGCGGCGCAGTTCATCCAACTCGCCAACCAGCGCGACATTCCGCTGCTCTTCCTGCACAACACCACCGGCTACATGGTGGGCCGCGAGTACGAGCAGGGCGGCATCATCAAGCACGGCGCGATGATGATCAACGCGGTCGCCAACTCGCGCGTCCCGCACATCTCGGTGCTGATCGGGGCGAGTTACGGCGCCGGGCACTACGGCATGTGCGGCCGGGCCTTCGATCCGCGGTTCCTCTTCGCGTGGCCGAGCGCCAAGTCCGCGGTGATGGGTCCTGCGCAGCTCGCCGGGGTGCTGTCCATCGTGGCCCGGCAGTCGGCGGCGGCGAAGGGCCGTCCCTACGACGAGGAGGGCGACGCCGCGCTGCGGGCGATGGTGGAGCAGCAGATCGAGGCCGAGTCGCTGCCGATGTTCCTGTCGGGACGGCTCTACGACGACGGCGTGATCGACCCGCGCGACACCCGTACGGTGCTCGGCCTGTGCCTTTCCGCCGTCCATGGCGCGCCGATCGAGGGCGCCAGGGGCGGCTTCGGCGTCTTCCGGATGTGAGGGGTCCCTTTCCGATGACCGATTCGAGCAGCGCTTCGCCGAGCGGAGACTTTACCCCTGACGGGCAGTCACCTTCGGCGCGCCACAAGGACATCGACTCCGTGCTGGTGGCCAACCGGGGCGAGATCGCGCGCCGTGTCTTCCGTACCTGCCGCACGCTCGGCATCGCCACGGTGGCGGTGTACGCGGACGCCGACGCGGACGCGGCACACGTCGCGGAGGCCGACGCGGCGGTACGGCTGCCGGGGAACGCGCCCGCCGACACGTATCTGCGGGCCGATCTGCTGATCGCGGCGGCGCTCGCGGCGGGCGCGGACGCCGTGCATCCGGGCTATGGATTCCTGTCGGAGAACGCGGAGTTCGCCCGTGCGGTGGAGGCGGCGGGGCTGGTGTGGATCGGTCCGCCGCCGGACGCGGTCGAGGCGATGGGGTCCAAGACGCGGGCCAAGGAGTTGATGGCCGCGGCGGGCGTACCGCTGTTCTCCGCGCTCGATCCGGCGCGGGTCACGGCCGCGGACCTGCCGCTGCTGGTGAAGGCGTCCGCGGGCGGCGGCGGTCGCGGCATGCGGGTCGTACGCGAACTGGACGCGCTGGAGAGCGAGTTGGCCGCCGCGAGGTCGGAGGCCGCAGCCGCCTTCGGTGACGGCGAGGTGTTCGTCGAGCCGTATGCGGAGGGCGCCAGGCACGTCGAGGTGCAGGTGCTGGCCGACGCGCACGGCACGGTGTGGGTGCTGGGCGAGCGCGACTGTTCGCTCCAGCGGCGGCACCAGAAGGTGATCGAGGAGACCCCGGCTCCGGGTCTGGGCGACGAGGTGCGCCGTACGCTGCACGAGTCCGCCGCCCGCGCGGCGCGCTCGATCGGCTACACGGGCGCGGGCACCGTGGAGTTCCTGGTCGCGCGGGACGGGCGTCCGTACTTCCTGGAGATGAACACCCGTCTCCAGGTGGAGCATCCGGTCACCGAGTGCGTCACCGGGCTCGACCTCGTGGCGCTCCAGATCCGTGTCGCCGAGGGGGCCGCGCTGCCGCCCTCGCCCCCGCGGCCGCACGGCCACGCGGTGGAGGCCAGGCTCTACGCGGAGGACCCGGCCCGCGGCTGGCAGCCGCAGCCGGGCGCGCTGCATCTGCTCGAACTGCCGGGCGTGGACGCCGAATTCACCGTGACGCCGGGGCTCGACGCGGGGTTGCGGCTGGACGCGGGGGTGAGCGGCGGCGAGACGATCGGCGTCCACTACGACCCGATGCTCGCCAAGGTGATCGCCTGGGCGCCGACCCGCGCCGAGGCCGTACGCCGTCTCGCGTACGCGCTGGAGCGGGCCCGGCTGCACGGCCCCGTCACCAACCGCGACCTGCTCGTACGGGTGCTGCGGCACCCGGACTTCGCCGCCGCGCGGCTGGACACCGGCTTCCTGGAGCGCCGCCTGGACGCGCTCATCGGGGCGTCGGGGGCGACCACGGACGCGCCGGGGCCGGTCGACGGGGACGGCGGTCCCGTGCGGTTCGCGGCGCTGGCCGCCGCGCTCGCCGACGCGGCCGGGCGTACGTCGGCGCGCGGGCCGGTGCCGGTCCGGCTCGGCGGGTGGCGGAACGTTCCGTCGCAGCCGCAGGTGAAACGCTTCCGCAGCGAGCCAGACGGCCGGGAGTACGAGGTCGGTTACCGGCTCGGCCGCGCCGGCCTGGAGGCGACCGGTGCCGACGGTGTCCGGCTGGTGTCGGCGTCGGCCCGGCGTGTCGTCCTCGACATCGACGGTGTGCGGCGGGTGTTCGACGTCGCCGCCTACGCCGAACGGGTGTTCGTCGATTCCTCGTTCGTGTCATGCGCTTTGACCGCTCTGCCCCGCTTCACCGCCCCGGAGGATCTGACGCCGCAGGGCTCGCTGCTTGCGCCGATGCCCGGCACGGTCATCCGGATAGGTGAATTCTCACCGGGCGACCGGGTCGAAAAAGGCCGCCCGCTGCTCTGGCTCGAAGCGATGAAGATGGAACACGTGATCGCCGCTCCCGCCACCGGGACACTCACGGAGCTCACCGCCGAGGTCGGCCGACAGGTCGACGTCGGCGCCGTACTCGCCGTCGTCAAGGAGGAAACCACGCCATGAGCACCGTTCAGGGAACCTTCGACAGCGCCTTGCTGGAAAGCGACGAGCGGCGCGCCCTGCGCAAGGCCGTCGGGGACCTCGCCCGCCGCTACGGTCGTGAATATTTCTCGGCCACCGTACGTGCGGGCAAGCACACCGACGAGTTGTGGCAGGAGGCGGGCGGCCTCGGATACCTCGGGGTCAACCTGCCTGAGGAGTACGGCGGCGGGGGCGGCGGTCTGGCGGAACTGTCCATCGTGCTGGAGGAGTTGGGGGCGGCTGGCTGCCCGCTGCTGCTGCTCGTCGTCTCCCCCGCGATCTGCGGCACGGTCATCGCCCGCTTCGGCACCGACGAGCAGAAGCGGCGCTGGCTGCCGGGGATCGCCGACGGCTCGCTGCGGATGGCCTTCGGCATCACCGAACCGGACGCCGGGTCCAACTCGCACCGCATCACCACCACCGCGCGGCGCGACCCCGACACCGGCGGGTGGCGGCTGACCGGCCGGAAGGTCTTCATATCCGGTGTCGACATCGCCGACGCCACACTGATCGTCGGCCGCACCGAGGACGCCCGCACCGGCAAGCTCAAGCCCTGCCTGTTCATCGTGGACCGGGAGACACCGGGCTTCGAATTCCGGCAGATCGAGATGGAGTTGGCCGCACCCGAGAAGCAGTTCCAGCTCTTCCTCGACGATGTCGCGCTACCTGCGGAAGCGCTCGTCGGCGACGAGGACGCCGGCCTGCTCCAGCTCTTCGCGGGGCTCAACCCGGAGCGGATCATGACCGCCGCCTTCTCCATCGGGATGGGCCGCTACGCCCTGGACAAGGCGGTCGAGTACGCCAAGTCCCGGCAGGTGTGGCAGGCTCCCATCGGCTCCCACCAGGCGATAGCGCACCCGCTCGCCCAGGCCCACATCGAGCTGGAACTGGCCCGGTTGATGATGCAGAAGGCCGCCTACCTCTACGACGCGGGCGACGACATGGGCGCGGGCGAGGCCGCGAACATGGCGAAGTACGCGGCGGCCGAGGCCGGCGCCAAGGCCGTCGACCAGGCCGTGCACACCCTCGGCGGCAACGGCCTCACCGCCGAGTACGGTCTCGCCTCGCTGCTGACCGCGTCCCGTGTCGGCCGGATAGCCCCGGTCAGCCGGGAGATGATCCTCAACTTCGTCTCGCACCACACACTGGGACTGCCGAAGTCCTACTGACGACACACCGCCGAGGAGGCGCCCGTGACCACCGCACCACTACGCACCCGCGCCGCAGCGCCCTTCCGCGCGGTCGCGCGGACCACGGAGGGCGCCGCCGCCCGCACCGAACGGCCGGACCCGTCATGGACCTGGTGACCGACCGCTCCCCCAAACAGGACCGCAGCCGCGCCACCCGTCGGCGGATACTGGAGGCCGCCGTCTCGTGCCTCGCCGAGCACGGCTGGTCGGGCAGCACCGTCGCCGTGGTGTGCGCCCGCGCCGGTGTCTCCAGAGGGGCGGCCCAGCACCACTTCCGCACCCGCGAGGAGCTGTTCACCGCGGCCATCGCGCACATGGCCGAGGAGTGGGTCGCCGCCGTCAGAGAGCGCGCCCTGGCCCTCCCCCGCGCGGGCCACGACCGCACCTACGCCGTCGTCGACATGCTCGTCGCGGTCCACACCGGCCCGCTGTTCCGGGCCGCTCTGCACCTGTGGGTGGCCGCCTCCGACGAGGAACAGCTCCGCCCCGGCGTCGCCGCGCTGGAGTCCCGGATCGGCCGCGAGGCCCACCGCCTGGCGGTCGAATTCCTCGGCGCCGACGAATCCCTGCCCGGCGTCAGGGAGACCGTCCAGGCCACCCTCGACATGGCCCGCGGCCTCGGCCTCGCCAACCTCCTCAGCGACGACTCCGCCCGCCGCGCGGGAATCGTCCGCCAGTGGTCCCGCGTCCTCGACACGGTCCTGCGCGAACAGCCCTAGCGGCGGCCGGAGTCGGCGCTCGGCCTGCGGGTGAGGGCGGGATCAGTGCAGGGAGGCGTCGGCGGGTCCGGAGGAGAGGCGGGTGAAGTGGACGCGCAGGCCGGGGCGTTGGGGTGCGCAGCAGAACAGGCCCGCGCGGGCGTCGGCGGCGGGGTCGAGCCAGGCCAGGCGGATGGTGCGCCAGGGGTCGTCGGCGCGGCGGGCGCGGACGGTCACGGCGTCGCCCGAGCGGCTGACCCGGACGGTCACCTCCTGGCCCGCCCAGTCCGGGACCGGGGCGAGGGACCAGTCGGAGGTGCCGTGGGTGACGACGGCGCCGACCTGGGGCGAACCGTCGGAGATCTCGACGCCCGCCTTGATCCAGGACTCGGCGTCGACGCGCACCAGGACACCGGCCTGGTCGTACAGCTCGGTGAAGTCGGCGACGAAGGTGACCTCGATGGCGGTGCCGGACGGGAAGGGGGTGAGCAGCGCATGGCCGTCGTCGCGGACGAAGCCGTAGCTGGTGGTGCGCCAGAAGTCGCTGCCCTCGTTGGCGGTGACGTGCAGACCGGTGCTGTCGGCGACGGCCTCGGCGGGCGGGTTGAGCCAGGTCGCGTCGGACCAGGGGATGTCATGGTCGATCGGAGAGGTCACGGAAGTACCGCCATTCGTTGCCACAGGGTCGATAGCCGAGCCACCGGTTGACGGCCAGCATCGCGGCGTTGCCGTCGTCGTTGCTGGTGAACGCCTCGGTGTAGCCCGCGGCGCGGGCTCGGTGCAGGGAGTGGGCCTTGGCGGCCTTGGCCAGTCCGCGGCCCCGGAAGGCCCGGCGGGTGCCGGTGCCCCCCGACCAGTAGCGGTCGTGGCCGTCGGTCTGGACGTTGACGACCGCGGCGACCACACCGTCCACGACGGCGACCGTCGTCAGGTCATGGTCGTAGTCGGACCGGTCCCAGGAGGTGGCGCGCCAGTCCGCGTAGCCGGGGACGCCGGTGGCGACATCGCCCGGCTCGTCCTCGATGGTCTCGGCGTCGGCCTCGTACACCGGGCGCGGGTCGGCGGCGTAGTCCGACGCGGGGCGCAGCAGCACGCCGGGCGGCAGCGGGGGCACGCCGGGCAGCGGGGCGCCGGGGGTGAGGTCGAGGCGGAGGAAGCTCGCGGACCGGCCGCGCCGGTAGCCGTGCCGGGCGGCGAAGGCGTGCGCCGAGGGCTCGTCGATCGCCCACGCGTAGACGGTGCTCGCCCCGAGGCCGGCGACATGGGACTCGGCGGCGGCCAGCAGGGCGCTGCCGATGCCCCGGCCGCGCTCCCCCGCGCGCACGTTCAGATTGACGAAGGCCGTTCCGGGGGTGTCGTTGTCCGCGAAGAGCCCGGCTCTCGCACTGCCGACGATCCGGCCGTCGCCGGTCTCCGCGACGAGCAGCAGGAAGCGTGTTTTCTCGGGTGCGTCGGTGACCTGCGCGTGCACGGTCCGCGCGGTCGTCACCATGTACGGGACGGTCTCGCGGCCCACGGCGGCGACGGCTTCGGCGTCCGCCGGGCCGTACTGTCTGATGATCACCTTCACGGCCCGCACCCTACGCGGCGCCGCCGCGTACCGCCCCCGAATTTCCGGCCCACCTGGGCAGAGGCTCCCGCCGGGCCCGTCCGAGGTGGATGCTGGAGGTGAGGGAGATGGCACGGATGCGCAGAAGCGGATACGAACCCGTCCAGGCGCGCAGCCCGCTGCGGCTGCGGCTAGGGCTCGCGCTGTGCGGTGTGGTCTGGGGCACCGCGGCGGCCGTGGGCTTCGCGCTCGCCGGTCTGCCGGTCTGGGCCGCGGTACTGGCCGCCGTCGCGCTGCTGGCCGCGATCGACGCCGTCCTGGTCGTCCGCCGCATGCGGCAGGGCTCGCGCTACCAGCCGAGCCGCACGACCCCGCCGTACCGCCCGGCGGCGCCGCACGCGGGAAAGCACTGAGGACCGGTCCGGCGACCGCGGGTGCGCGCCCGGGACAAGCGAAAGGGCCCGGCACCTGAGTGCCGGACCCTTCCTCTTCAGTAGCGGGGACAGGATTTGAACCTGCGACCTCTGGGTTATGAGCCCAGCGAGCTACCGAGCTGCTCCACCCCGCGTCGATGAACACCACCCTACGGGGTGCCGGCGCTCACACCAAATCGATGCGATGGCCGCCGCGCGCACAGGGCGCCGGGAGGTTTGGCGGGGGCGCCGCCGCGCCAGGTAGGGATCATGAGCACATCTGGATCAGGACCGAACACGGCAGCGAACGCAATCCCGGCCGTCACCCTCTCCGACGAGGTGCGGGACGCCGTCGCGAGCGGCGCGCCCGTGGTGGCGCTGGAGTCGACGATCATCGCGCACGGCCTGCCACGGCCGCGCAATTTGCGGGTGGCACGCGAGCTGGAGGAGATCGTCCGGGAGCAGGGCGCGGTGCCCGCGACCGTGGCGGTACTCGACGGGGTGCCACGGGTGGGGCTCACCAAGGAGCAGGTGGAGCGGGTCGCCGAGGACGCGTCGCTGCGCAAGCTGGGGTTCCGGGACCTGGCGCCCGCGCTGGCGGCGGGTGCGAGCGGGGCGACGACCGTGTCGGGGACGGCGTTCCTGGCCGCGCGGGCCGGAATCCGGGTGTTCGGTACGGGCGGCCTCGGCGGGGTGCACCGCGACTGGGTGACCGTGCAGGACGAGTCGGCCGACCTGGGGCTGCTGGCCAGGACGCGGATCACGGTGGTGTGCGCGGGCGTGAAGTCGATCCTGGACGTGCCCGCCACGCTCCAGCGGCTGGAGACCCTGGGCATCGGCGTACTCGGCTTCGGCACCGACCGCTTCCCCGGTTTCTACCTCAGCGACTCCGGTGAGCCCGTGGACTGGACGGTCGAGTCCGCGCGGCAGGTCGCGGACGTGATGGCCGCGCAGGACGCGCTGGGCGGGCACGACTCGGCGCTGATCGTCGCCAATCCGGTGCCGCGGGAGCTTCAGCTCGACCCGGAGCTGCACGACCGGGTGCTGGCGGACGCGCTCGCCGCCGCCGAGGCCGGGGGTGTCACGGGACAGGCGATCACGCCGTTCCTGCTGGGCTACCTCACCGAGCACACCGGCGGCGCGTCCCTGGAGTCCAACCTCGCGGCCGTACGCGGCAATGTCCGGCTCGCGGCCGGGATCGCGGTGCGCTGGTCGCAGCGCGCATGACCGACGACAGCGCCGGACCGGGCGACGGGACGGGCGACGGCACGGGACCGGCGGACGACACGAGACGGTCGGACGGCACGGGACGGTCAGATGGCGCGAGACGGTCAGATGGCGCGAGGCCGTCCGACAGCGCCGGACCCGCCGCCGTGGAGCCGGTGCCTCCCGGACTCCTCGTCGTCGGCGACGTCGTCACCGACGTGGTGGCGCGGCACGCGCGGCCCCTCGCCGCCGACACCGACACCGCCGCCCGGATCGCGGTGCGGCCGGGCGGCGCGGGGGCCAACGTGGCCTGCTGGGCGGCCGGTCGGGGCGCGCGGGTGCGGCTGCTGGCCCGCGCGGGCGCCGACTCCGCCGACTGGCACCGCGCCGCGCTGGAGGCCGCGGGCGTGGAGCCGGTACTGCGGGTCGACGACGAGGCGCCGACGGCCGTGGTGATCGCCCTGGTCGACGCGGCGGCCGAACGGACCCTGGTCACCGACAGCGGCGCCGCCTTCCGGCTCGGCCCCGCCGACTGGGACGACGCGCTGCTGGACGGCATGGGGCACGTCCACCTCTCCGGCTATCTCTACTTCTCCGAGTGGGGACGCGAGTTGGCGGCCGTGGTCACCGAGGCGGCGCGCGCCCGGTCGCTGCCGGTGAGCGTCGATCCGGCCTCCGCCGGTTTCCTGCGCGAGGCGGGCGTGGCCCGTTTCCTGGCCGACGTGGCAGGTACGGATCTGCTGCTGCCCAACGACGCGGAGGCGGCGCTGCTGTCCGGTGTGCCCGAACCGGCCCGCGCGGCGGCCGAGTTGAGCGCGGCGCGCGGCGGCGGCACGGTCGTGGTCACCCTCGGCGCGGGCGGCGCGCTGGCCGCCGTGGACGGCGAGGTGACGGTACGGGTGCCCTGCGTCCCGGCCGTCGCGGTGGACACCACGGGCGCCGGAGACGCCTTCACCGGCGGCCTGTTGGCCGCCCGTCTCGCGGGCGCGGACCTCGCCGCGTCGCTCGCGGCGGGCTGCCGCACCGGAGCGGAGGCGGTGACCGTGGTCGGCGGGCGGCCGGAGACGTAATGGCGGCCGTCGGACCGCGCCCCCGCCGTCACGTCGCGGACCGCCCGACCGGCGCCGTCAGATGGCGTCCCACGGCGCGGACTCGTACAACTCCCCCACCCGCGCCAGGAGTTCGGACCGCGTGGGCAGCGGAACGCCGTCGATCTCCGAAATGACCGCCGTGCCGCGCGAGTTGGCCAGGAATGCGCCGTCGTACGACCCCACGTCGGTGAGCCGCAGCGGGCGGCGGTCCTGCGGGATACCGGCCCGTACGAGTTCACGCTCCAGGATCTGGAGGGTGATGCCGCGCAGATGCGGGGCGGCGTCCGGCCAGACGACGGTGTCGCCGTCGATGAAGCCGACGTTGGTGATGGCGCCCTCGGCGATCTCGCCGCCGGGACCGGCCAACAGCGCCTCGTCGTACCCCTCGGCGGCCACCTGGCGGCCGAAGTACGCCTGCCCGAAGCCGCCGACGTGCTTGAGGTGGGCGGCCGGGCGCTGGTAGGGCACCGACTTGAGGCGCTTGAGGCCGGGTTCGACACCGGCGGGCGGGCGGACGGCGACCATGACGGCGACCGGCTCGTCGGCGCCCTCCACCGGCTGGAAGACGTTGACCCGCACGGAGGCGTCCGCGCGCCCCGACCCGGCCAGCGCGTGCCGTACGTGCGCCCGAACGCGCTCGCCGTCCAGGCCCGCGCCGAACAGCTCCCGCGTGGCGGCGTCGAGGCGTTCGACGTGGAACGCCAGGCCGCGCACCTTTCCGCCGCGTACCTGCATCGCCGTGAAGTGGCCGTAGCCGCCGAGCGCGGGCGCGATGGCCTCCACCGTCGCGGCCCGGCCGTCGATCTCGATGAACGGTGATTGCGTCATGACCTCACCCTAGGCACGCCCGCCCTTCCGGCACACAGGCCCGTCAGCCGGCCAGCGCGGCCGTCAGGTCCAGCTCGACCAACTGCGCGGTGAAGCCGAGCTGTGCCACCCCGAGCAGGGTGCTCGCGGTGTCGAAGGCGCCGCCCAGCGGCGAGGCGTTCAGCGCGTCCCACACCGTGGACAGCGTCTCGCGGTCGTCGCTCACCACGTAGATGACCGAGCGCACGACGTCGCCCGGCCCGGCGCCGACGGCTTCGAGCGCCGTCAGGGCGTTGGCGGCCACCTGGCGGGCCTGGGCGGCGTAGTCGCCGCGGCCGACGATCCGGCCCTCGGCGTCGAGCGGGCACTGACCGGCGAGGTAGGCGGTCCGCCCGGCCTCGACGACGGTGATGTGGTGGTAGCCGGGGGTCTGGTGGAGGGCGGGAGGATTGACGCGGGTGATGTGGGCGCTCATGGGTGGTGAGTCTGCCGGGGCGCGAGGGCCTGGGCCCACTCGTTTTCGGCTCCCGGACCGCGCGGGCGGCTCGGGCGGTCCGGGAGTCCGGGCAGCCCGGCCACCGGAGATTTGGCCGGGGGCCGTCGCGGTGTCGGTGGGGGGTGGAATCATGTGCCGCAGCGGACGGGCCCGGCATCCGTGGTGACACGCGCATCGGCCGCATCGGGATCGGCATCGGAATCGGAATCGGCGGGAGACGGGGAGCCATGGACGCGGACGGGGGTGTCGGACAGGAAGAGGCGGGTGCGCGGCAGGCGCCGGTCGGCAAGCAGGCGCGGAAGGTGTCCGGCCAGGCCGCAAAGCTCGTCGCCTCGGCTCGTACGGTCACCGCGGACCACACACGGGTGCGCGCGGACGTGCAGGCCGCGCTGGTCCCGCTGCGGGAGGTACGGGTCCGCCGCGAGCTGGACGGCATCCCGGTCGCCCGGCTCAAGGACGTCACCGAGGGCAGGCTGCGCCTCGGCGCCATGGAACAGGCCGGGTACGACACGGTCGGCAAGGTCTACGGCGCCCGGTCGTACGAGCTGCGGCTGGTCCCCGGCGTGGGCGCGCAGAGCGCCGACCAGGCCATAGCGGCGGCGCGCCAGATCGCGTCGGCGGCCGAGGAGCACGTGGCCGTCCGTATCGATCCGGCCGACCGGGACGACCCGGACACCACCGCCCTGGTGATGGCGCTCAACCGGCTGGTCAACGCGGGTCCCGAGATTCCGCGGGCCGTGGAGACCGCCGCGCGCGTGGACGCCGAGCTGACACCGCTGCTGGCCGCCGCCCGCCCGGCGGGCGCCCGGCTGCGGATGCTGCTGGCGGGCAGGCTCGGGCGGCTGCGCGCGCAGGACGCCGTGCGGCGGATCGAGGAGCTGCTGGCGGAGCACACCGCCGACGGCACCGGGCTGCTGCTGACCCAGGCGAGCACCGACCTGCTGCGCCCGGCGGCGCCCGCCGCCGAGGCGTGGCTGGACTTCGAGGTCAGGCCGTCGGAGTACACCGTCCTGCTCGCGGAGATCGCCGAACTCGCCCCGGACATCGACGCGGCGGAAGGCTTCCTGCCGTCGTCGGTCTCCGAGCGGGTGCGCGGACAGCGTCTTGACGACACGCACCGCCGGGTGTCGCTGCGCGGCTACCAGGCGTTCGGCGCGCGCTTCGCGCTGGCCCAGCGGCGGGTGATCATCGGCGACGAGATGGGCCTGGGCAAGACCATCCAGGCCATCGCGGCCCTGGCCCACCTGCGGGCGGAGGGCCGTACGCACTTCCTCGTCGTCTGCCCGGCGAGCGTGCTGGTCAACTGGTCGCGGGAGATCGAGTCGCGCAGCGCCCTGGACGCGTACCGGCTGCACGGCCCGTACCGGAAAGCGGCGCTGGCGGACTGGGTGCGGGACGGCGGCGTGGCCGTCACCACGTACGACGCGCTGAGTTCGCTGGACGTGCCCGAGGGGGTGCCGCTGGGGATGCTCGTCGTGGACGAGGCGCACTACGTGAAGAACCCGGACACGCGCAGGTCGCGGACCGTCGCGCTGTGGACGGCCAGGACCGACCGCGTGCTGTTCCTGACCGGCACCCCGATGGAGAACCGCGTCGAGGAATTCCGCAGTCTGGTGCACCACCTCCAGCCCGATCTGCTCCCCCACATCCGGCACAGCGACGCGGTCGCGGGCTCGCAGGCGTTCCGCAGGGCCGTCGCCCCGGCCTATCTGCGCCGCAATCAGCAGGACGTGCTCACCGAACTGCCGGAGCTGGCGCAGTCCGACGAGTGGGAGGAGTTCAGCCGTACGGATCTGGCCGCCTACCGGACGGCGGTCGCGGAGGGGAACTTCATGGCGATGCGGCGCGCCGCCTACGCGGCGCCCCATCGTTCGGCGAAGCTCCAGCGGCTGCGCGAACTGGTGAAGGAGGCCGAGGAGAACGAGCTGAAGGTCGTCGTCTTCTCCTTCTTCCGCGACGTGCTGACCACCGTGCACGACGCGCTCGGCCCGGCCGCCTTCGGCCCGCTGACCGGCGCGGTCGCCGCCACCGAGCGCCAGGAGATGGTCGACGCCTTCGCGGCGGTGCCCGGCCACGCGGTGCTGCTCAGCCAGATCCAGGCGGGCGGCACCGGGCTGAACATGCAGGCCGCATCGGTGGTGATCCTCTGCGAGCCGCAGGTCAAGCCGACCCTGGAGGCCCAGGCCATCGGGCGCGCCCACCGCATGGGCCAGATCCGCCACGTGCGCGTGCACCGGCTGCTGATCGCCGACAGCGTCGACCAGCGCATGCTCGACATCCTCGGCACCAAGCAGGTGCTCTTCGACGCCTACGCGCGCCGCAGCGACCTCGCGGAGTCGACTCCCGACGCGGTCGACATCTCGGAGCAGTCGCTCGCGCGGCGGATCGTGGAGGAGGAGCAGATGAGGCTGTCCCTCACCAAGTGACGGGGGCGCGCGGCGTGGCGCCGTAGAGGGCGCCCGAGGAAGCCGGGGGCCGAGGGGGGCGAGCGTCGCCGGGAGGCCGAGCCCGCCGGGGGCCGGGAGGCGCGGGGGGCCGGGGGCCGTAAATCGGGTTCGTCGTGCCGGACCTCTGCGGTACCGTGATCAGGTCCTGTTGTCTCCGATAGAGGTGGACGTTGCGCATCTGAGGTCCGCGATCATCGCGCGGTACGGCCTTCGCTTCGCCGTATACGCGTCACGTGGCAGTCGGCGTTCCCGCCGCGCCGTGACGTCCGCGCAGATGCGACCTCGGTGCCCCGGGCCGTCCGTCACCTCACGGAGGCCCGCACCCTCCCGCTGTCCGGCCAGGTCGCCGCGTGGTGCTCGCATACGAAGCCCCCCGTCCACCGCGCTTTCGACTGCGAGACCCACCATGGCCCATCCCACCGCCACCCCGCCCGGCGCGTCCCTGACCTGCTCGGGGCTGTCCTTCCAGTGGCCGGACGGCACGCCCGTGTTCGACGGCCTGTCCCTGACCATCGGCCGCGGCCGGACCGGGCTCGTCGGCGCCAACGGCACCGGCAAGTCCACGCTGCTGCGGCTGCTCTCCGGCGAACTGCGCCCCGCGCGGGGCTCGGTGAGCGTCGGCGGCACCCTCACCTGCCTGCCGCAGAACATCACACTCGACACCGGCCTCCGCGTCGACCAGGCGCTCGGCATCGCCGAGCGGCGGGCCGCCCTGCGCGCGATCGAGGCCGGTGACGTGGACGAGGAGCACTTCGAGACGGTCGGCGACGACTGGGACGTCGAGGAGCGGGCGCTGGCGACGCTCGGCACGCTCGGTCTCGGCGGCATCGGCCTCGACCGGGCCGTCGGCGAGATGTCCGGCGGCGAGACCGTACTGCTGCGGCTGGCCGCGCTCCTGCTGGAGCGCCCCGATGTGCTGCTGCTCGACGAGCCCACCAACAATCTGGACCTGGTGGCCAGGCGGCGGCTCTACGAGGCCGTCGACTCCTGGCGCTCCGGCGTGCTGGTCGTGGTCAGCCACGACCGTGAACTGCTGGAGCGCGTGGACCGGATCGCCGAACTGCGGACGGGTTCCGTGAACTGGTACGGCGGCGGCTGGTCGGCGTACCAGGAGGCACTGGCCGCGCAACAGGAGGCAGCCGGACGGACGTTGCGGGCCGCGGAGGCCGATGTGCGGCGGCAGAAGCGGGAGTTGGAGGAGGCGCAGATCAAGGTGGCCAGGCGCCAGAAGCAGGACAAGAAGCTGGACGCGCAGCGGCGGGCGCCGCGGATCGTCGCGGGCGAGAAGAAGCGGTCGGCGCAGGAGTCGGCGGGCAGGCTCCGCGGCGTGCACGAGGACCGGCTCGACGAGGCGCGCGAGCGGCGCGAGGAGGCCGCGGACGCGGTCCGTGACGACGCCGAGATCCGGGTCGACCTCCCCCACACCGCCGTGCCCGCCGGCCGTACGGTCCTGAGCCTGCGCGCACTGCGCCCCCGGTACGGCCGGCTGCTCGACGGCACCTTCGAGCTACGCGGCCCCGAGCGCGTCGCGCTGGTCGGACGCAACGGGGCGGGGAAGACCACGCTGCTGCGCACCCTCGCCGGTGAGCTGGCGCCGCTGTCCGGCGAGGCGGTCGGACACGTACCGCTGCGGTTCCTGCCGCAGCGACTCGACGTGCTGGACGAGGAGTTGAGCGTCGCGGCGAATGTGGCCCGGCGGGCGCCCGGCGTCACCGACA
The DNA here is from genome assembly GCF_044753885.1 of Streptomyces sp. NPDC093221. Taxonomy (NCBI): domain Bacteria; kingdom Bacillati; phylum Actinomycetota; class Actinomycetes; order Kitasatosporales; family Streptomycetaceae; genus Streptomyces; species Streptomyces sp. NPDC093221. The sequence continues at coordinate 742,180 of NZ_JBIVOA010000003.1, forward strand.
ACCACATCCGTTCCCAGCTCGCGCGGTTCCTCTTCAAGGGCGCGCGGGCCGAGCAGCGCGCGGGCACCCTCTCCGGCGGCGAACGCTTCCGCGCCGCGCTCGCCGCGACGATGCTCGCCGCTCCCGCGCCCCAACTCCTCATGCTGGACGAGCCCACCAACAACCTCGACCTGGCCAGCCTGCGTCAACTCACCGGCGCCCTGGACTCCTTCGAGGGCGCCCTGCTCGTCGCCAGCCACGATCTGCCGTTCCTGGAGTCGATCGGCGTGACGCGCTGGCTCCTCGTCACGGACGAGCTCCAGGAGACCACCGCGGAGGAGGTCCGGGGACTGCTCGGAGCGGCCGAGGCGTAGGGACGGGCACCAACCGGGACGAGACCCGCAAACCCCGAGCCCGGAAACCCTGAGGCTGCCGAGGTCGCTGACAGCCTTGACGTACCTCGGACCGGGAAGCCGACCGGGGCGCCGCCCGCTCAGGGCTGGATGTTCTCCAGGTCCTCCAGGAGACCGGGGTGCTTCGGCTCCCAGCCGAGCACCTTGCGGGTGTGGGCGCTGGACGAGGGCTGGTCGGCCGCGAAGATCGGGCCGAGAGTGCCGTACGTCTGGGCGGGCACGGACTCGACCGGCAGGTTCAGCCGGCGGCCGATGACCGCGGCGATGTCCCGGACCTGATCGCCCTCGTCGGCCACGGCGTGCCAGGCGGTCCCGGCCTCCGCACCTTCCAGCGCGAGCCGGAAGAGCACCGCCGCGTCGAGCGCGTGCACGGCGGGCCAGCGCTGGGTGCCGTCGCCCGGGTAGCCGGAGACGCCGCTCTGGCGCGCGATGTGGGTCAGCAGACCGGCGAAGCCGCCCGCGCCCTCGTTGTGGACCGTACGCGGCAGGCGCACGGCCGAACTCCTGACCCCGCGCGAGGCCAGGTCCAGGACCGCCGTGACCGCCCGACCGCGACCGCCGACGGGTCCCTCGGTCGGGACCGGGTCGCTCTCGACGGAGGCGCGGCCCGGCACGTAGGGCGTGCCGGAGGCGGTGACGAAGGGGCGGTCGCTGCCGACCAGCGCCTCGCCGAGGGCCGCGAGGGCGGCGGTCTCCTCGGCGACCGCGTTCGCGACCGCTTCGGCGCTGCTGAAGTCGTTGGCGAACGCCAGGTGGACCACCCCGTCGGCGCGCCCGGCGCCGGTACGCAGGGCGTCCAGGTCGGCGAGATCTCCCCTGATCGCCTCGGCCCCGGCCGCCTCCGCGGCTCGCACGGACGCGTCGGAACGGGTGAGTGCGAGGACGGTGTGGCCGTTGCCGAGCAGTTCGGCGACGACGGCGGAGCCGATCAGACCGGTGCCGCCGGTGACGAAGACGCGCATGGAAACACTCCCACAAGTGACGGGACTCTTGTCCCATCACCGTAACAGACTGATGGGACAAGAGTCCCGTCAGATAGGATGACCTCATGAGCCGGTGGGAACCAGGGGCGCGCGAACGCCTCGTCGTGGCCGCCGTCGACCTGTTCACCGAGCAGGGGTACGACGCCACGACCGTCACGCAGATCGCCGAGCGTGCCGGGGTCACCAAGAGCACCTTCTTCCGGCACTTCCCCGACAAGCGCGAGCTGCTGGTCGCGGGGCAGGAGACGCTGAGCCGGCTGCTGGCCGAGGGAATCGCCGAGGCGCCCGCGGACGCCAGCCCGCTGGAGGCGGTCGCCGCCGGTCTCGCGCGCGCCTCGACCGCGATGGGCCCCATGAACCGCGACTTCGCCCCCCGCCTCAAGGCGGCCGTCGCCGCCAGCGCCGAGCTCCAGGAACGTGACGCGCTCAAGAGCGTCAGCCTCGCCAACGCGATGACCAGCGCCCTGGCGGCGCGCGGGATTCCCGGTCCGACCGCCGCTCTCGCGGGCGAACTCGGCCTCCTCGCCTTCAAGCGGGGTTACGCGGTCTGGTCCGAGGGCGACCGCGACGCCGGGGACGACCTGGGCGGGCACCTCGTCACGGCCCTCGATGAGCTGCGCGCGGCGAGCGCGTCGCTGGGCTGAACCGGAGACAGAATAGACAGCATGCGGTCACTTGCCCGCGCCGACCGCGTTCATGTGGATCTGAGCGGTCTGGACGTTCTCGTCGGGGTTGTCGAGCGGGATGTTGATGGTCGCGCCGACGCTCGTGGAGTGGGTCTCGTTGGGCGGCGTGACGGTCATCGTGGTGAAGGTGTAGCCGCTGCCGCCGCTGTTGTTGAACGGGTAGTACAGGACGGCTTCGGTGCGCTCGCCGGGAGCCAGCGTGACGGTGGGCACCTCGCTGCCGGGGCGGCGGGCGACGTTCACGGTGTCCGTGCCGCTCTTCAGGTCGATGCCCGCGAAGCCGTGCATCGTGCAGGAGCCGGAGCCGGTGTTCTTGAAGTGGATCAGCTCCATGCCCTCGCCCGAGATGCCGTGCTCGGCCGAGATGGCCAGGTTCGAGGTCTTGCACATGGCGCCGGCCGCCGACCCGCCGTTCGAGGAGCCGCCGTTCGAGGAGCCGCTGTTCGAGGAGCCGCCGTTCGACGACCCGGAGCCTCCGGTCGTACCGCCGGAACCGCCGCTCGAGCCGCTGTCGGAACCGCTGCTGGAGCCGTTACCGGAACCACCGGAGGAGCTGTCCTGGCCGGGCGCGGCACTGGGCGACGACGTGGCGCCGGGGGCACTGGGCGACGCCGTCGTACCGGAGGCGCTGGAGTCGTCGGGGCCACAGGCCGTGAGCGACATTCCGGCGGCCACGACGACGAGGGCGAGAACCGAGAGCCTCTTGCTGCTGCGCATTGCTACTCCGTAAGTCGGGTGCCGGCCCGCCCGTCGCGGACCTTCTGCGCTGATGGAGGCACCCGGCAGGGGCGGCGGTTGCGCGGGGAATCCCACCGGGACGCCCCCGTGACACGCGAGAAGCATGATCAAGACAGACGGAATGCGGTCGTCGCATCCGTCACACGAATCCCCGGCGGCCCGGTGGGCACGTCGCCGCACCGGGCCGGTGGTCACTCGTCGTAGGTGATGTTCCCGTGCTCGTCCATCGTGGGGTGGATCTTCGACGGGCCGTACGGGTCGACGTCGGAGGGGCGGGGCGGCTCGGGGCCGTCGGCGCCGACCCGGATCAGCCGCGCGACGCGGGCCACGGAGAAATGCCGGCCGCCGACCTCGAGTTCGTTCGCCCGGCCGGCGGCGCGGAACTCCTCGGCGGCGCGGGCGTAGTCGGCTTCCTCGTCCGCGTCCAGCTCGTACATCCGGGGCCACATGGTGGTCAGCGCGTCGGCCAGGGCCCGGCGGGCGGCGTGCGGGGTGGCCAGGATGTTGATGGCCGGTTCCCAGCCGACGTCCGTCCGCTCGACCACCCGGAACGCCGCCGGGAGCAGGACGACTCCCGGATGCGTCCGCAGCGCGGAGCGCGAGTCGGCCCGTACGTCGGCGGGGTAGCGGAGGCTGCGGTAGTGCAGGTCGCGCAGCGCGAGGCGTTCGGCGCTCGCCATCACCCCGGTCGCGGCGGCGTGGTCGATGACGACGTCGCCGTCCAGCTCGGGGTCCGCGGCGCGGTCGTCCCAGTCCAGGACCGCGGGATCGGGGTCGGTGGGGCGCGGCGGCTCGACCTTGCCGTCGTGGGTGTAGAAGAACTCGTCGCCGCGGACGACCCGGTAGCGGGTCCCGGCCACGGTCAGCTCGTCGAGGGGTTCCGACTCCAGGCGGTCGACCGCCGACAGCAGCTCCCGGCGCAGCGCCGGGTCGTCGGTGTCCTCCTTGGCCCGGAACCAGAGGCGGGAGTTGAGGGCGTCGCGCGACGCCTGGGGGAAGCCGTCCGTCATGGGGGTCAGCAACCGCCATCCGACGTCGCCCGGTGCGCACGCCGCCAGGGCGAAGAGCGGGCCGCGGACGATGTAGTGCCCGTACCGCTGCGCGGCGTCTCTGCGGTCTGCCTCGGCGGCCAATTCGACGGGGTGGCCGCCTAGTTGGACGTTCATGATCAGGTTCTCTGACGCTGTGGGTTCGTCCCCGCTCATGGAGCCATTGTCCCCACACCCGAGCGGCGGCTGTCAGCGAATTGCCTGATACCGCACACCACACGTACGCGACATCGTTGTCAGCAGGGGGCTGAAAAAGGCCGCCCGAAGGCGGCCTTGTCAGGAAAACCATGGGTGTCCGAGGGGGGACTTGAACCCCCACGCCCGATAAAGGGCACTAGCACCTCAAGCTAGCGCGTCTGCCATTCCGCCACCCGGACGGGGTGTGGCACCGCGACCCGCCGGGTCGTGGTGACGGGGTCAACGATACCAAGGATTCGGAGTGCTTCTCACCTGGGATTGCGGCGGGCGGTCCGGCCGGGTGCGGGGCCCGGACGGACGCTGCGGAGCAGGTGGGGGCGGGTGGGGGCTCAGGTGGCGATGCCGATGGCCTGCTTGACGGTGGCGGGGTCGGAGAGGGCGTGGAGCATGAAGTGGGCGACGTCGGCGCGGGAGGCGAGGGCGCCGCCCCGGAGGTTCTGGTCGACGGCGGTGCGGTAGGTGGTGGAGAGCGGCTTGTCGGTGAGGCGGGGCGGACGGACGGAGGTCCAGTCGAGGCCGCTGTCGCGGAGGATGTCCTCCATGAGGGCGAGGTCGGCGAAGTGCTTGCCCAGGAAGAGCTTGCCCATGGGGGCGCCGACATAGCGCATGAGGGGGCCCTCGCCCGGGTCGTGCTTGGGCGGGTTCGGACGGCCGGGCGACGGGGTGGTGGAGACCGGCGCGGCGCTGACGACGACGATCCGGCGGGCGCCGGTGGCCTGCATGGCCTCGACGATGGCGCGGGTGCCGACCGAGGTGATGCCGGTCTGGGCCCGTGAGCTGGGGCCGAACGCGGACAGGACGCCGTCGGCGCCCTCGACCGCGCCGCGCAGCGCGTCGGCGTCGGGGTGGGTGAGGTCGGCGGTGACGGAGTGGACGTCCCTGGTGAGTCGCGCCGGATTGCGGACGACGGCCGTCACGTCGTGTCCCGCGTCGACCGCCTGATCGACCAGGAGCCGGCCGATCCCCCCGGTCGCCGCGAAGATCGTGAGCTTCATGTGGTGGCTCCCTGTGTGTGCGTGTGCTGTGCCAGGTTCAACGCGGCGCCCCACCACCGGGTTTCGGGGTGCGGGCGCCGGGCACTTGACGCACGGTCAGGAGCGGCCGTTCACGGGGCCGGTCAGGAACCGTTGTTCGGGGCCTGCTTCGGACGGGCGGCGATGGCACGGTGGTGCCGTACGACCTCGTCGATGATGAAGTTGAGGAACTTCTCGGCGAAGGCGGGATCGAGCTTGGCGTCCTCCGCGAGGCGGCGCAGCCGGGCGATCTGGTCGGCCTCGCGGGCCGGGTCGGCGGCCGGGAGGTGGTGTGCGGCCTTCAGCTCACCGACCTGCTGGGTGCACTTGAAGCGCTCGGCGAGCAGGTGCACCAGCGCCGCGTCCAGGTTGTCGATGCTGCCGCGCAGGGCGCGGAGTCTTTCCAACGCCTCCTCGTCGCTCACCAGTGAGTGCTCGGCGGTCGGCTGGTCGCTCATCTCGGTCTGCCATCCTGGTCGGTCCGTGGTGCTCGGCGGCGAGTTCCCGATCACCCTACCTATGTCACTCTTGAGGCATGGGACGGGTCACCGAGCGGCGCCGCGTACTGCGGATCAGGGACGGCGTGGCGGGGCACCGCGCGGACACGCTGGTGGCCGAGGAGCCGCTGGAGATCCGGCTGAACGGCAAGCCGCTCGCCATCACGATGCGCACACCCGGCGACGACTTCGCGCTGGCCACCGGCTTCCTGGTCAGCGAGGGCGTGCTCGCCGCGGCCGACGACGTCAGGTCGGTGGTGTACTGCGCGGGCGCCACCGCGGACGGCGTGAACACGTACAACGTCGTGGACGTCCAGCTCGCGCCCGGTGTCCCGCTTCCGGACATCTCGCTGGAGCGGAACGTTTATACGACGTCGTCGTGCGGGCTGTGCGGCAAGGCCAGCCTGGACGCGGTGCGTACGGCGACGCGGCTGCCGATCACCGATCCGGACTCCCCCAGGCTCACCCCGGCGCTGCTGTCCTCGCTGCCCGACCGGCTGCGCGCCGCGCAGGCCGTCTTCGACCGCACCGGTGGGCTGCACGCCGCCGCCCTCTTCGACGAGCACGGCGAGCTGCTGGACGCGCGGGAGGACGTGGGGCGGCACAATGCGGTGGACAAGCTGGTCGGCCGGGCGCTGCGCGAGGGCCGGCTGCCGCTGGCGGGACACATCCTCATGGTCTCGGGCCGCGCCTCGTTCGAACTGGCGCAGAAGGCCGTGATGGCGGGCATCCCCGTACTGGCCGCCGTCTCCGCCCCCTCCTCGCTCGCCGTCGATCTGGCCGCGGAGTCCGGTCTCACCCTCGTCGGCTTCCTGCGCGGCAACTCCATGAACGTGTACGCGGGCGAGTCCCGTATCGCGCTCGCGGCGGAGCACACCGGGTGACCGAGTAATCGGGTCATCGGGTCACCGGCTCATCGGGTGATCCGCTGAACAGGGCCGTCAGCGGCCGACGTCCCCGTCGTACCGCTCGCGGATGATGTCGGCATGGCCCGCGTGCCGCGCCGTCTCCTCGATCATGTGGACCAGCACCCAGCGCAGGGACGGCGGCGGGGTCTCGCGCAGGGAGCGGGCGCCGGGGCGTTCGAGGTCGGCGCAGGCGGCGACGGTCTCGTTGCTGCGCAGGGCGGCGGCGCGGTAGGCGGCGATCAGTTCGGCGCCGCTCTCGTCGTCGGACGGCGGGATCTCGTCGTCCCGCAGCGGGAGGTCGGCGCCCTCGTAGGCCCAGACGAACCAGTTGAACTCGACGGCCGTGAGGTGCTTGACCAGGCCGAGGAGGCTGGTGCCCGAGGTGACGCCCGGCGCCTTCGCGACCTCGTCCGGCACGCCTTCCGCCTTGGCGACGACGGCCTCCCGCAGATAGTCGAGGAAGCTCAGCAGCGTCGTCGGCTCATCCGCGTTCAGCCCCGGCGGGCGCAGGTCGCCGCGGAGCGGCGGCGGGTCCGGCTGGTCGCGTGGCGTCGTCGTCCTGGTCATCGCGCCACGCTACCTCCGGGTCGGGCCGGCGTGCCCAGCGTTTCGCGATCACCGCGCAGACCATGAGCTGCATCTGGTGGAAGAGCATCAGCGGCAGTACGGCGAGCCCGGCGCCGGACCCGAACAGCACGGTGGCCATGGGCAGTCCGGACGCCAGGCTCTTCTTGGACCCGGCGAAGACGATGGTGATCCGGTCGGCCCGGTCGAAGCCGAGGCGGCGCGCGCCGAAGGAGGTGAGACCGAGCATCAGGGCGAGCAGCACCGCCTCCAGGACGAGCAGTTCCGCCAGCCGCGGCACCGGGACCTTGTGCCAGATGCCCTCGGCCATGCCCGCGCTGAAGGCGGTGTAGACGACCAGCAGGATCGACCCGCGGTCGACGTAGCCGAGCACCTTGCGGTGCCGGATGAGGAAGCCGTTGATCCAGCGGCGCAGCACCTGCCCGGCGACGAAGGGCGCGAGCAGTTGGAGGGAGATGTCGAGCAGCGCGTGCGCGTCGACGCCGGAGTCGCCGCCGATGAGGGCCGCGGCCAGCAGCGGGGTGAGGACGATCCCGGCGAGGCTGGAGAAGGACCCGGCGCAGATGGCGGCGGCGACGTTGCCGCGGGCGATCGAGGTGAACGCGATCGAGGACTGGATGGTGGACGGCAGCAGGCACAGGAAGAGGAAGCCGGGGTAGAGCTGCGGCGCCAGGACGTACGGGACCAGGCCGCGGGCGGCCAGGCCCAGCAGCGGGAAGGCGACGAAGGTGGCGGCGAGCACGGTGAGGTGCAGCCGCCAGTGGCGCAGCCCGGTCAGCGCCTCGCCGGTGGACAGCCGGGCGCCGTAGAGGAAGAAGAGCAGCGCGACCGCGCCGTTGCTGGCGTGGTTCGCGGTGTGCGCGGCGGTCCCGGTCGCGGGCAGCAGCGCGGCGAAGGCGACGGTGGCGAGCAGGGCCGCGATGTACGGGTCGACGGGCAGCCGCCTGAGCAGCCCCGACCGCTTCGGGGCCCGCGGCGCGGTGTCCGTCGCGGCGGGCCGCGGCGCGGTATCTGTCACGGCCTGCGGCGCGGAGTCCGTCACGGCGGCCTGCGGCGCGGTGTCTGGCGGGTCCTGCGGCGCGGTATCTGATGGCACCGCTCCAGCATCGTCGGGGCGTCGGCGATCGGGAAGCCCGGTTGCCGTACTCACTGTCATCACGGAACGCGATAGCCGGACTAGACTGGCGGGCATGTTCGATCCCGTGCAGCTGCGGACCTTCCTCGCCGTGGCGCAGACGCTGAGCTTCACGCAGGCCGCGCAGCGGCTGGGGCTGCGGCAGTCCACGGTGAGCCAGCATGTGCGTCGCCTGGAGGAGGCGGCGGGCTGCCGGCTCTTCGCCCGCGACACCCACGGCGTGGAGCTGACCGAGGACGGCGAGGCGATGCTCGGCTTCGCCCGGACGATCCTGGAGGCGAACGAGCGCGCGGCCGGTTTCTTCACCGGCACCCGGCTGCGCGGACGGCTGCGCTTCGGCGTCTCGGAGGACTTCGTGCTGACCCGGCTGCCGGAGATCCTGGAGGGATTCAGGCGCGAGCACCCCGAGGTCGACCTGGAGCTGACCGTCGAACTGTCCGGCACCCTCCACCAGTGGCTCGACGCGGGACGGCTCGACCTGTGCCTGGCCAAGCGGCAGGGGCCGAACGGCCCCGGACGGCTCGTGTGGCGCGACAAGCTGGTGTGGATCGGCGGCGAGCGGCTGCGCCTGGACCCGGACCGTCCGGTGCCGCTGATCGCCTTCCCTCCGCCCGGCATCACCCGCGCCCGCGCGCTGGAGGTACTGGAGCGCGACGGGCGGCCCTGGCGGGTGGCGTGCACCAGCGCCTCGCTCAGCGGTCTGGTCGCGGCGGCCCGCGCGGGCCTCGGCGTGATGGCGCACGCGCAGGGCCTGGTGCCCGCCGGGCTGGTACGGCTGCCCGCCCGGTCCGGGCTGCCGGAACTGGGCGCGGTGGACTTCGTCCTGCTGCACGGGCGGCGGCAGGCCCGCGCCCAGGACGCGGCCGACGCGCTGGCCGCGGCGATCCTCGCGGGCGGCGACCGGCTGCACAAGCCGCTGTCCTGACCAGGCGCGGGGCGCACGGGGCCCCTGGGACAGTGGAGCGCCAGTGACCGGTCGGCGCAGATTTGGTGGAGATAAAAGTACGGCGGCGGAAGCATCGGAAACGGCCGCGTGGGCACGACTCCCTTGTGAGACGCGGTCATACGCCCGCCACCAGCACAGATGTCCGATAACACGGGTCTGCCACGGCCCTCCCGCCCGTGCGGCGGATCGGATAGCTTACGGGCCCCGCACTGTGCGGTATGAGGAGAGCACCCGTTGCGCGAGTTCACCGTCCCCCCCATGGCCACGACGCCACAGGCCGGAGGTTTGGCGGATGCCGTGTTCGGCAACGCACGGCAGGCCCCCGACAAGGTGGTGTTCGGCCGCGCGGACGAGGACGGCGTCTGGCAGGACGTGACGACGAGCGAATTCCGCGACCAGGTGCTCGCGGTGGCCAAGGGGCTGCTGGCCGAGGGCGTACGGTTCGGCGACCGGGTCGCGATCATGTCCCGTACCCGGTACGAGTGGACGCTGTTCGACTTCGCGCTGTGGGCGATCGGCGCCCAGTCCGTACCGGTCTATCCGACCTCCTCCTCCGAGCAGGTGCGGTGGATGCTGCACGACTCGGGCGCGGTGGCGGCGGTCGTGGAGCACGAGGACCACGCCATGACGATCGGCGCGGCCGTGGACGAACTGCCCGCGCTGACCCGGCTGTGGCAGCTCGACTCCGACTGCGTGACCGAACTGTCCGAGGCCGGGCGGCAGATCGGCGACGACGTCGTGGAGCGGCACCGCCTCGCCGTCACACCCGACGCCGTCGCCACCGTCATCTACACCTCGGGCACCACCGGGCGTCCCAAGGGCTGTGTCCTCACGCACGCCAACTTCATGGCGGAGACCGAGAACGTGGTGGCCCGCTGGGAGCCGGTCTTCCGGAGCAAGCCGGGCGAGGAGCCGTCCACACTGCTCTTCCTGCCGCTGGCGCACGTCTTCGGCCGCATGGTGGAGGTCGCCGCGGTACGGCACCGGATCCGCCTCGGCCACCAGCCGAGCATGACGGCCGCCGAACTCATCCCGAGCCTCGCCGCCTTCCGGCCGACGTTCGTCCTGGCCGTGCCGTACGTCTTCGAGAAGGTCTACCAGGGCGCGCGCCGCAAGGCGGAGGCGGGCGGCAGGCTCGGGCCGTTCGAGAAGGCGGTCGATGTCGCGGTGCGGTACGCGGAGGCGGTGGAGGCGCGGGCCTTCGGCACCGGGCCAGGTCCGAGTACGGGTCTGCGGATGCAGCACCAGCTCTACGAGAAGCTGGTCTACAGCAAGGTCCGCGACGCGCTCGGCGGCCGGGTGCGGCACGGTATCTCGGGCGGCTCGGCGATGGACCGGCGGCTCGGCCTGTTCTTCTCCGGCGCGGGCGTCACGATCTACGAGGGCTACGGCCTGACCGAGACGACGGCCGCCGCGACCGCGAACCCGCCGGAGCAGACGCGTTTCGGCACCGTCGGCCAGCCGGTGCCCGGCACCACCGTGGCCATCGCCGACGACGGCGAGATCTGGCTGAGCGGCGGCCAGGTCTTCCACGGCTACCTCAACAACGCCAAGGCCACCGAGGAAGTGCTGCGGGACGGCTGGCTCGCCACCGGGGACCTGGGCGCGCTCGACGAGGACGGTTATCTGACGATCACCGGCCGCAAGAAGGAGATCCTGGTGACCAGCGGCGGCAAGAGCGTGTCGCCGGTCGCGCTGGAGGAGCGGGTGCGGGCGCACCCGCTGGTCGCGCAGTGCGTGGCCGTGGGCAACAACCGGCCCTTCGTCGCCGCGCTGATCACCTACGACCGGGAGGCCGTCGAGCACTGGCTGCGGATGCGCGGCAAGCCGAATCTGCCCGCCACCGAGCTGGTGCACGACCCGGACCTGGAGGCGGAGATCCGGCGGGCCGTGGTCGCCGCGAACACCCTTGTCTCGCAGTCCGAGTCGATCCGCACCTTCCGCATCCTGGCGGCGCCGTTCTCGGAGGAGCGCGGCACCTTGACGCCGTCGCTGAAGCTGAAGCGGCGGGCGATAGAGAACGCGTACGCGCGGGAGATCGAGGCGCTCTACCGGGGCTGAGGCGGGAGCCCGGCCCGCCGGGCCTGCGTCAGGGAGCCCACGTCAGGGGCTGGCCCTACGCCAGGGGCTGCCGGTCGCCGGATGCGGCCGGGCCGCCTGGTGCGGCCGGTACCGCAGCGCCTGACAGGCCGCCGTCCGCCTCGTTGAGCTGCCGGATGCGCGCGCTCAGGTCCGTACGCCAGTCGACGGTCTCGGACTCGACGTGGCCGCGCACCGTCGTGACGAGCCGGGCGATGAGGGCCAACTGGCGCTCGACCTCGGCCGGTTCGAGCGGTCCCGAGGTACGGGCGGCGGCTCCTCCCGGCCCGGCCCGCAGCACGTCGGCGGCCCATTCGAGGCGTACGGCGTTCAGCTCGCCGCGCAGCGCGTGGGCGACGGTGATGTCCCGCATCCAGCCCGCCGACAGCCCGAAGAAGTGGTCGAATCCCTTGCAGCCCGCGGCGAGGGCGAGCAGGACGTATCCCCAGCCCTGCCCGGAGCCGCCGCTCGCCGCGGTGGCCAGCGGCACGGCCGTACCGGCCACCGCGAGGGCGATGGCCAGCGCCTGGAGCGTGCGGGAGGCGGTGCGCTTGCGCCGCTTGTCGCGCTGGTACCAGTCGATGGCGTCCTGCGCCTCCTGCTCGGCCCAGGCGCGCAGCCGCGCCAGCGCCTCGCGCTGCCCGTCCGGTCCGTCGACCGCGATGTCCGGGAAGGGCCTGCCGCCCAGATCGCGGGCCTGCCGTTGCCGCCGCCCGGTCCCGGACGCGCCCGTCGGCGTACCGCCGCCGTCCAGCTCAGTCATCCGGCGAGGTTATCGGCTGCCGCGCCGCCGTCACGTCCGGTCGCGGTAACGCGCCGTTTCTCAGGGCGGGTTCACCGCCGAGCCGTGGGATTCCGCACCCACAAGCCCCGCAGGGCCCCCACCGAGCCCGAGGGGCGCCGTGTGACGCGTATACGGAAACGTGCGGCGCGCTGACGGGACGTGGGGCCGAAGGGCGTGCGCGAGCCATCGCGGTGTCCGGTTCCCGCCTCGCCCGTCCGCGCCGTGCGGGGGACGGGCGGTCGGCGGCACCTGCGGTGCGCTGGAGCGCGCCGCGCTCGGGCCGGTCGGGCCCGGCCGCGCGGAACCGGTGAATCCGGACAACGGCACCCGCCTCGGGCCGGATCCGGACCCTTCGGCCAGACGTAACACTGGCCTCACCACGTAACCGGCGCGCAAGGTCCCGGGTGAACCCCTGTTCACCTGGGGCCTCTAGCATTTCGCACATGCTGGACTACGACGTGGAGGCGGCGCGTTACGACGCCACGCGCGGGGGTGTGCCGCGGGCCCGGTCAGCGGCCCGCGCGATCCTCGCCCTGGTGCCCGAACGCGCGGGCACACTGCTGGACATCGGCTGCGGTACGGGTCTGGTCACCGGGCTGCTCGACCGGCCGGGACTGCGGGTGTTCGGCGTCGACTCCTCCGAGGGCATGGCCCAGGTGGCCGCCGAGCGCCTCGGCGCCTCGGTGGTGCTGGGCAACTGCCATCGGCTGCCCTTCTCCGACGCGTCCTTGGACGCGGTGAGCGCGGTGTGGCTGCTGCACCTGCTGCCGGACGCGCCCGCGGTGGTCGCCGAGTGCGCCCGCGTACTGCGGCCCGGCGGGGTGTTCGTGACGACGGTCGACAAGGACTCGGGCCACGACATGAACAGCGACGTGGACGAACTGCTGGCGCCGTACCGGGTGCGGAAGGCGTACGACGCGGCCCCGCGGATCCTGGCCGTCGCCTCGGAGCACGGGCTGCGCAGGGCGGGCGAGGCGCGCTTCACCGGCCACGGGCAGGGCCGCTCCCCCGAGCGGACCGCCGGGGATCTGGAGCGCGGCTACTACGCGTCGGCGCTGGCGCTGGACGACGAGCAGGCCGGCGCGCTGGTGCGGCGGCTGGCGCTGCTTCCCGGCCAGCAGGTGCCGCGCCCCGACCCGGTGTACCGGCTGCTGGCGCTGCGCAAGGAGAGCTGAGGGGCGACGCCGGACCGGCCTGGGAGGGCCGGCCGGCGCCGGGCGGCCGTGCCGGTCACTCCTTGGCGAGGTCGGCCAGGCTCGCGAGGGTCCACGCCTCCGCCGCCTCGTGCGTGACGCCGAGGCCGGCGAGCGCTCTGGCGGCGGGTTCCTGGTCGTCGCTGAGGACGCCGAGCAGGATGTGTTCGGTGCCGATGTAGTTGTGGCCGAGCCGCAGGGCCTCGCGCAGCGCCAGGTGGAGGGTCTTCTTGGCGGCGGGGCTGACCGGGAGGTTGCCCTTGAGGGGCTCTTCCTCGGTGCCGGGGGTGGAAACGGCGGCGCGGACGGCTTCCGCGTTGACGCCGAGGGCGCCGAAGCACAGGGCGGCGAGGCCGTGGGGCTCGTCCAGCAGGCCGAGGACCAGGTGCTCGGGTGCCACGGCGCCGTGCCTGGCGCCGCGGGCCTCCTCCTGTCCGGCGGCGACGGTCTTGCGGGCGCGCGCGGTGAAGCGGTTGAAGCCCGCCTCCACGCTCAGATACTCCAGGTCCTCGGGGACCTTGGGCACGAACCGCTTCTGCGCGGCCTGCTTGCTCACCCCCATGTGCTGGCCGATGTCGGTCCAGGAGGCGCCCGCCCTGCGGGCCTGGTCCACGAAGTGGCCGATGAGGTGGTCGGCGATCTCGCCGACGTGGGTGGCGACGGCCACCGCGTGCTGGAGGTCTTCGAGCGGTTCGCTGCCGGGGTGCTGTTCCTTGACGTAGTCGATGAGGTCGTCGAGTCGTACCGGGTGTTGGGTCATGCGTCAACGTTAGGTTGACGATTCCTCGGTCGTCAACCTTTAGTTGACGATTGGCTCTTTCTTGACCGATCGTTCTCAATGACCCTAGGGTCATCGGCATGGCGAGGAGCAAGGAATTCGACCCGGACACGGCGCTCCAGGCGGCACTTGAGCTGTTCTGGCGGCGCGGTTACGAGGCCACGTCGATGGCCGACCTCGTCGAGGCGCTGGGCATCGCGCGGGCGAGCGTCTACGCCACCTTCGGCAGCAAGCACGAGCTGTATCTGCTGGCGCTGCGCCGCTACGGCGAGCTGTGCGACCCGCGGCTGCTGGAGGAGTTGTCACAGCCGGGGCCCGCGCTGCCGGGGGTACGGGCGGTGGTGACCCGCTTCGCCGAGGAGTCCGCGCGCGACGAACTGCGGCGCGGCTGCTTCATGACCAACACCGCGGTGGAACTGGCCCCGCACGACCGGGCCGCGGCCCGCCGCGTGGAGGCGAGCTGGGACCTGCTGGAGGCCGGGCTGACCTCGGCGCTGCTGCGGGCCCGCGCCCAGGGCGAGCTGCCCGCCGGGCGGGACCCGCGGGCGCTGGCCCGCATGCTCCTGGTGCTGCTCCAGGGGATCCGCGTGGTCGGCAAGGCCGGCGGCGACCCGGAACGCCCGCGCGACGCCGCGGCGCAGGCGCTGGCCCTGCTCGACTGACCGGACGGGTCCGAGCCCCCTTTTCGCGACCGATCGTTCTCATTCCCGTAGGCACCCAAGGCATCTGGAGAGCCGTCATGTCCGACACCTTCACCGGCAGGGCCGTCCTCGTCACCGGCGGCGGCAGCGGTATCGGGCGGGCCGTCGCGCTCGCGTTCGCCCGTGCGGGCGCCCGCGTCGCCGTCGCCGGGCGGAGTGAGCGGACCCTCGAGGAGACGGTCGCCCTCATCGCGGCCGAGGGTGTCGGCGAGGCCGCCGCCGTACCCGCCGACATCACCGTCGCGCCGGACGTCGAGCGCCTGGTCGACGCCGTGACGGCCCGCTTCGGCGGCCTCGACGTGGCCGTGAACAACGTCGGCGTCATCACCCCTCCCGCCCCGGTCGCCGACATATCCGAGGCCGACTGGCGGCACAGCCTCGACACCAACCTGACCGGGCTGTGGCTCTCCATGAAGTACGAGATCGGCTACATGCGGGCGCACGGCGGCGGCGCCGTCGTCAACGTCGCCTCCAACATCGGCGCCCATCGCCGCGTTCCCGGCCTCGGCGCGTACACCGCGGCCAAGGCCGCCGTCAGCGCCCTCACCCGCGCCGCCGCCCTCGACCACATCGGCGACGGCGTCCGGATCAACGCCGTGAGCCCCGGCGCCGTCGACACCCCCATGTCCTCGCGCCCCGGCGAGACCCCCGCCGCCAAGGCCGCCCGCCTGCGCGCCCAGATCCCCCTCGGCCGCGCGTCCAGCGTCGCCGAGATCGCCGCCGCCGTCCTCCACCTCGCCTCCCCCGCGGCCACCTCCACCGTGGGCACCGACCTGGTCATCGACGGCGGCGCCACGGCCTGACCGGCGGCGGCGTCAGGTCGGTTCACGCCGTCGTCGCGCGGGTCGGTTCCTCGCGAACCGGTTCCTGGTGGGTGGGTTCCTGGTGGATGGGCTCCTCGCGGGATCGCTCCTCGCCGGGCCGCTTCTCCTGGGATGAGGCGGGGCGCGGCGGGGTGAGCCATGTGCGCAGCAGGGAGTGCAGGGCCTCGGCTCCAACGAGGGGGGCGGGCGGCACGGGGAGTTCGACGGGGGTCAGGAGGAAGGGGTGGCTCTGCGGGCCGCCCAGGCCCCCGTGGGAACCGGCCTGTTCCTCGAAGGCGTGCACGGCTCCGGAGCGCGGATCGCAGGCGGAGTTGACCATGAGGTCGGCGATGTGGGGGAAGCCGTCCGCCCGCAGCACGGCGTCCGCGGCGCCCTCGCCGAAGGGCGCGAGCGGGTCGTCGCCCTTGATCCGCCCGGTGGCCAGCTCGCGCTGCGAGCCGTCGGGGCCCAGCACGAGCGGGCCGCGCTCGGCGCTGTGCACGAGCACGAAGCCGATACCGGGGTGCCCGGTGAGCGCGTCGAGGAGCGCGGGCGAGCGGCGGTCGATCTCCTCCAGCGTGGCCCGCCCCTCGATCTCGGGGAAGGCGACGAGCCCGAGGTTGCCCGAGGCCAGCACGACCGGCTGCGACGCGGGCCCCGCGCATTCGGCCTCCTCCTGCGCCCGCCGCTCCTGCTCGGGGCGGCGCAGCGCGGTGCGGGCCGCCGCCCGTGCCTCGGCGCCGCGCGCCGCTCGCCGCCTGGCCTGCCGTTCGGTCCCGGCCAGCCCGCAACCGGCCCGCACCAGTTCGCGGAAGGTCACCCCGTACGCGCTCTCGAAGGTCTCGCCCTCGCTCTGCCCGTGGTCGGACAGCAGGACGATGCGGTACGGCCGGGGCGCGTACCGCGAGGCGTCGGCGATCAGCGCCACCGAGCGGTCGAGCCGGCCCAGCACCTTGCGCGCGTCCTTGCTGCGCGGGCCCGAGTGGTGGGCGACCTCGTCGTACGCCACGAGGTCCGCGTAGACGGCGGTCCTTCCGGCCAGCATGTCGCCGATGACGGCGGCCACGGCCACGTCCCGTTCCACGACGGTGGCGAAGGCGCGCAGCAGCGGGTAGAGGCCGCCGCGCTTGATCCGGGGCCGGTCCCTGCGCAGCCGCGAAGTCGTCGACTCCCCGATCTCGCGGCACACCTCGGCGCTGAACGACCAGGCGGTGCGCACCGCGTTCGCCGGGTCGGAGAAGTAGGCGAAGTAGCCGGATCTGGAGCGGCTGAACTTGTCGCGGCGGGCCGCCACCGACATCACCAGCGCGGACTGTTCCGCGCCGCCGGTGAACAGATTGCCGCGGCTGGCGCCGTCCTCGGCGAGCAGTCCGCGAAAGCCGGTACGGGCCACCGCGCGGCGCTCCAGTTCCGCGGCGCTGGAGGGCCGGTTGCAGACCATCAGCTGGCCGGTCTCCTTCTCGAACCAGCGGAAGGCGGGCACGTCGTGGTTCGTGCCGTGCAGGATGGCGAGCTGGCTCGCGCCGGTCTGGCTGCTCCAGTCGGTGCGCCACGGGGTGAGCCGGTGGGTGGTGCCGAGCCAGCCGGCCAGGGTCGGCATCGCGGGCGGCGCGGAGGTGAGGGCGTCGCGCAGCACGTCGTGGCCCACGCCGTCGAGTTGCAGGAAGACCGTGCCGGGCGTGGTCGGCAGCGGCGGGTCGCTCGCGCGGGTTCTGCGGCCCGCGAGCCGGGCGAGCCTGCGGCCGTACGCGGCGTCGTCCCGTACCGCGAGGGCGGTGCTGGTGGCGGAGGACGTCGCGGACATCACAGCGGCGATCACCACGGCGGTGGCCGGGGCGACCTGGCCGCGGCCGTCGGGGGTGAAGCGCAGGGCGACGAGCAGCAGCGAGCCGTTGAGGAAGAAGACCAGGGCGCCGAGCACGAGGGCGGGCACGAGCAGCAGGGCGCGGACCAGCAGCGGCCACACGAGAGCGCTCAGTACGCCGAAGGCGCCCGCGCCGATCGCCGAGGTCACCGCGATCTGGGTGGGGCTGTCGCCGTTGGGAGCCTCGAGGCGGAAGTCGGGGAGCACCCAGGCGAGTACGGCCAGGGTCGCGCTGGAGACCATCCACACAGCGAGCACCCGGCCGACGGCCCTCACCACGCTCCGACCGACGGCCCGTTCCCGTCTCTTGGCAGGCTGCGGCACACCTCCACAGTGCCATACCGCCCGCCGCGTCCCGGCGCCCCGTCGGGCCGCGCGCCGGGCCCGGCCCTCGGCAGGGCATACGCTCGGGCCTGCGAGGGTGTGCGCGGGCACGGTACGAGTCCCCTGACCGGGGAGGTGCGACGCGTGTGTGCGATACGGGCGCCCTGGACGGATGCCGGGAAAGGACGGGCGCGGTGGCGGTGGAGATCACGTGGTGGGGCCATGCCACGGTGACCGTGCGGGACTCCGGGGTACGGGTGCTCACCGACCCGCTGTTCACCCGGCGGCTCGCCCATCTGCGCAGGCGGCGCGGCGCCGTACCGCCCGCGTCGGCGACCGCGGCCGACGCCGTACTCATCTCTCATCTGCACGCCGACCACCTGCACCTGGACTCGGTGCGGCGGCTGGCGACGGGCACCACCGTGGTCCTGCCGCGCGGCGCGGTCGCCGCGGTGCCGGGGCTGCGGCGGCTGCGTGACCGGCTGCGGCTGGTGGAGGTCGGCGCGGGCGACTCGCTCCTGGTACGCGGCGCGGACGGCGGGGAGCTGACGGTCAGGGCGGTGCCCGCCGCGCACGACGGACGGCGGCTGCCGTACGGGCCTGAGCGCTCCCCCGCGCTCGGCTATGTGATGGAGGGGGCCGCGCGCACGTACTTCGCCGGGGACACCGGGCTGTTCGACGGGCTGGCCGACGCGGTCGGCCCCTGCGATGTGGCGCTGCTGCCGGTCGGCGGCTGGGGCCCCTTCCTCGGGCACGGGCATCTGGACGCGGCGCGGGCCGCGCGGGTGCTGGCCGATCTGGCGCCCCGAGCCGCGGTGCCGGTGCACTACGGCACATTCTGGCCGATCGGCATGGACGCGGTACGGCCGCACGAATTCCACACGCCCGGCGAGGAGTTCGTGCGGATCGCCGCCCGGCTGGCCCCGCGGGTGTCGGTGCACCGGCTCGACCACGGGCAGTCGGTGCTGGTCGAGGACGCCGGGCGGGAGAGCCACGGGTGATCGGGTTCCTGGCGTCGGCCGCCGCCAATTCCCCCGCGTCCGAGACCACGCAGCAGGCCATAGGTTATCCGTCGCTGTTTTTGCTGGTGTCGCTCGGCTCGCTGGTGCCGGTGGTGCCGACCGGCGCGGTGGTCTCCAGCGCGGCCGTCGTCGCCTTCCACCAGTCGGAACCCCCGCTCGCGCTGCTCGGGGTGTTCCTCCTGTCGTCCTTCGCCGCCTTCCTCGGGGACGTGGCGCTGTACTGGCTCGGCCTGCGCGGGGTGCGGTCCCGCAACGGCTCGCGCTGGCTGCACCGGCTCCAGGACCGGGTGGACAACACGACGCTGGAGAAGGCGCAGAACCGGCTGGACGCGCACGGCGCGGCCGTCCTGGTGCTGTCCCGGCTGATCCCGGCGGGCCGTATCCCGGTGATGGTGGCGTGCCTGCTGGGCGAGATGTCGCTGCGGCGGTTCGTCCGCGGCGACATCCCGGCCTGTCTGGTGTGGGCGGCGGCGTATCAACTGGTCGGCATCCTGGGCGGGTCGCTGTTCCCCGAGCCGTGGCAGGGGGTGGCGCTCGCGGTGGGGCTGACGTTCGCCTTCGCGGCGGGGCCCATGATCGTGCGGCGGCTGCGCCGCAAGTAGGCCGCGCGCCGCAAGCGGGGGCGGCCGTCCCGCGATCAGGCCGCCGGGCTTGCCCTCACGGCGTGCCGTGCCTCGGCGTGCCGTGCCCTCACGGCGTGCCGGACAGCACCCGTGAGCCGCCGATCGGCAGGTCCCACAGGTCGTCGCGGGGGCGGCCGGTCGCGGCCCACGCGGCGTGCAGCCGGGTGAGCGGTTCCAGCGGCGGCTCCGCGGAGAGCAGGAACGTCGCCCAGTGCATGGGCGCCATCGCGGTCGCGCCCACGTCGAGGCAGGCGCGTACGGCCTCTTCCGGGTCGGTGTGCACGGTGCTGAGCATCCAGCGCGGCGAGTAGGCGCCGATCGGCAGCAGCGCGAGGTCGATGCCGGGGTGGGCGCGGCCGATCTCGCGGAACCAGTGGCCGTAGCCGGTGTCCCCGGCGAAGTAGACGCGCCGCCCCGAGCCGTCGGTCAGCACCCAGCCGCCCCACAGCGAGCGGCAGGTGTCGGTGAGCGTGCGCTTGCTCCAGTGGTGCGCGGGGACGAAGTCGAAGCGGACACCGCCCAGTTCCGCCGCCTCCCACCAGTCGAGTTCGGTGACCCGCGTGAAGCCTCGGCGGCGGCACCAGGCGGCCAGGCCCGCGGGCACGAACAGCGCGGTGTCGCGCGGCAGCCGCTTCAGCGTCGGCGCGTCGAGGTGGTCGTAGTGGTTGTGGCTGATGACGACGGCGTCCACGGGGGGCAGCGTCTCCCAGGGCACGCCCACCGGGGTGACCCTGGCCGGGGTGCCGGGGATCCGGCGGGACCACACGGGGTCGGTGAGCACGGTCAGCCCGCCGATGCCGATCACCCAGCTCGCGTGTCCCACCCAGGTGAGGCTGACCGTGCCCGCCGTCGTCGCGGGCAGCGGTCCCTGCTCGACCGGCAGCGACGGCACCTGCGCGAGCGCGGCGGCCGGCGGGCGCATGCTGCGTTCCCGTACCGAGCGCAGGACGTCGCGCAGCCCCGGCAGCGGGTCCGTCAGCCGGTCGGCGAACGACGTGGGCCAGGTCCTCAACTCGCCCAGCGGACGCGGACCGGCGAGGGTGTTCTCGCTCTCGGCGAGAGTGCGCTCGCTCTGATCGGTCATCGGGACTCCCATCCGTCACGGTCTCGGCGCCGTCGGCGACACTCGCCGGGCAACAGCGGGCCGGGGCGGCGGCCCCGGCGGTTCCGGCCGGGCCGGGAAGCCCGACGGGACCGGCAGGACCCGTGGCCGCGGCACAGGGTGTGGGGAGGGTGGGCGAGGCGCGTGTGGCCCGCCCGGCCGTCCCGAACACCGCTCGCACCCACCGGATCCCCGATCATCGTTCATCGACCTACCCAAAAAATAGGTCAGGTCCCACGCCCCCGCGATCCGGTGTCCGCCGATTCGCCGATGTCGGCGGATTCACCGATGCCCGCGGATTCACCGATGCGCGCGGATTCGCCGACCGCCCCGCCCGCGGGGCCCGACCCGCCCTCCGGGTACCCGGTGGCGTGGCCGCTGACGGCGACGGCCAACGCGGCCAGCGCGGCGACGACATGCGGGACGGCGAGCGGGTCGGGCGCGGCCAGCGCGACACGGCGCTCGTCCTCGGTGGCGCCGTGCAGGTGACCCGTGCTGATCCGCACGCGCGGCTCGTCCGGGTCGTCGCCGAAGCGGTGGCCGCCGAGTACGGGGTAGCCGAGGGCCGCGGTCAGCCGCTCCTCCAGCGCGGCGGCGTCCAGGCCGGGCGCGGGCAGCGTCGGATAGAGCTGGAAACCGGCGCGCGGCGGACGGCAGGTCGCCCCCGCGCCGGTGATCGCGCGGAAGGCGGCAGCGGCGGTACGCGCGTGCAGCCGGTTGGCCGCGGCGGTGCGGTCGGTGACCTCCGCGGGCTCGGTGAGGACGTATCCGGTGGCGGCGGCGACCGGCGCGGGCAGCACGGCGCGCAGCGCGGCGAGTACGTCGAGGGCCCGCTCCCGCCAGGCCGCGCCGTGGGCGGTGGCGGGGAAGCGGGCGAGCGCGGCGGGCACCGCGGCCGGGACCAGCGTGGCGCCCAGGTCGGCCAGGACGACGGTGTGGTCGGGCAGCATCTCGGCCGGGCTGAGCAGCACCGTGTCGCGGTGGTGGAGCGTGTCGGAGTACGTCTCGTCGGAGACGATCAGCAGCCCCGCCTCCGCCGCCGCCTCGCACGTCTCGTGCAGCAGCTCGGGCGCGGTGACGGTGCCGGTCGGGTCGTCGGCGGCGGACAGCACCAGCAGCCGCGGGTCGGCGCCCGCGGCGCGCGCCCGCCGTACGGTCTCCAGCAGCGCGAAGGGGTCGGGCACGCCGCCCTCGGGCGGGGTGGGCGCGGTGTGCACCCCGCGGCCGAGCAGCCGGGCCACCGGGGCCTGCCACGCGGGGGCGGGGCGGGCCAGCACCGGGTCGCCGTCGACGGCGGCGAGCAGCGCGAACAGCAGCGGCTCCGCGCCGGGCGCGGCGAGCACGTGGCCCGCGCGGCAGGGCAGGCCGCGCCGGGCCCAGTAGCCGCAGGCGGCGTCGAGCAGCCGCGGGCCGCCGCCCGGGACCTCGGCGCCGGGCCGGGCGTCGGCCGTCCGTTCCCGCCAGTACGCGGGCAGCGGCAGTCCCGAGTCGGGTCGCAGGTCGTACCGCGGGCCGAGCCGCATCCGGTTACCTCCGCTGCGTAGGTGGGCACCTCTGGGGCCCACTTTCTCCCGCGGCGGCGCGGTCCGCATCCGACGCAACGGCGCGGTCCGCATCCGACGGAACGGCCGGTGGGGCGGCCGACGGCCGAGCGCGCGGGTGAGGAGGCGGCGGCGCGCCCCGCGTTCAGCGCAGCAGCAGTGCGGGCAGGTCGCGCATGTCGTCGAAGACCGTCGTGCCGGGTCCTTCGAGCCAGCCCGCGGGGGTGAGTCCGCCGCAGTAGCCGTACGCGCGCATGCCCGCCGCGCGGGCGGCGGCCACCCCGTACCGGCTGTCCTCGACGACCACGCAGCGCGCGGGCTCGACGCCGAGGCTGCGGGCCGCGTGCAGGAAGAGGTCGGGGGCGGGCTTGCCGTGCTCGACCTCGCTCGCGCTGAAGATCCGGCCCTCGAAACGCTCGTAGAGCCCGGTGAGGCCAAGCGTGTGGCGCAGCCCCTCGTGGCTGGTGCTCGACGCGACGCAGCTCGGCAGGGTGAGCGCGTCCAGGGCCTGCGTGATGCCGTCGACCTCGGTCAGGTCGGCGTCGAACGCCTCCTGGTAGAGGTGCCGGTAGGGGGCGTCCCAGTCCTCGGGCAGGGAGCGGCCCAGGTGTTTCTCGATGGCGGTGGTCATGTCGCGGTAGGAGCGGCCCACGAAGCGTTCCACGATCTCGGCCTCGCTCAGCGGCCAGCCGACCGCGGCGAGCACGAACGCGTCCACCTTCACCGCGATCTTCTCGCTGTCGACCAGCACACCGTCGCAGTCGAAGATCACGAGTTCCGGCTCTGGCCAAGGGGTGTGCGGGTGAGCTTCGTTCACCCGGTGAGACTACAGCGGCGGCGCCGGTGGACGGCGGACACGGGGGCGGCGGCGCGGGTGCGGTACCGGTGGGTCCGTGGGCGGGTACGCGAGTGCGGTACCGGCGGATACGCGGGCGGGTACCCGAGTACGGTCCCGGCGGATACGCGGTCGGGTACCCGGGTGCGGTACCGGCGGATACGCGGGCGGCCGTCCGTGACGGAACGGCAACGGCGTTGATCAGGCGGTGTGCCGCGGCCGGGCGTGGGTAACCGGCCCGCATGACGTATCCCTGGAAGAACTGGGACAAGGCGCTGTTCGCCGAGGTGGCGGAGCGCCACTGGCCGGGCGCGGAGCCGGTGCTGCCCCGGCTGAGCAGTGCCGCGAACCACGGCCGGCTGTGGTTCGCCGTCGCCGCGGGCGTCGCGGCCACCGGCGGCAGGACCGGACGCCGGGCGGCGGCGCGCGGACTGGGCTCGCTGGCGCTGGCGTCGCTGACGGTCAACACCGCGGGCAAGGGCGCGGTACGGCGGTCTCGGCCGATACTCGACACCGTCCCGGTCATACGGCGGCTGCACCGCCAGCCGATCACCTCGTCGTTCCCCTCGGGCCACGCGGCCTCGGCCGCCGCCTTCGCCGCGGGCATGGCGATCGAGTCGCCGCGCTGGGGCCTGGTGATCGCGCCGCTCGCCGCGAGCGTGGCCTTCTCACGGATCTACACCGGAGTGCACTATCCGAGTGACGTGGTGGCGGGCGCGGCCCTGGGCCTTGGCGCCGCCGCCGTCGTACGCGCCTTGGTGCCGCCCGCTCCGGGAAAGCCGGAGCCGGGCGCCGACGCGCAGGTGCCGTCGCTGCCCGAGGGCCGCGGGCTGCACGTGGTGGTGAACTCCGCGTCGGGGCCGCCGCCGCTGCTGTCGGCGCCCGTAGACCGGATCGCCGCCGCGCTGCCCGAGGCGTCGGTCGGTGAGTGCACCGAGGACGACGACCTGCTGGAGATGCTGGAGAAGGCGGCGCGCACGGCCGTGGAGCAGGGCGGCGCGCTCGGGGTGTGCGGCGGTGACGGCACGGTGTGCCTGGCCACGGCCGTCGCCCTGCGCCACCGGCTGCCGCTGGCGGTCTTCCCCGGCGGCACCCGTAACCACTTCGCGCTCGACCTCGGCCTGGAGACCGTCGAGGACACCGCGAAGGCGGTCGCGGCGGGCCGGGCGGCCAATGTGGACGTGGCCCGGCACACCAGCCTGGACTCGCCGTACAGCGAGTCGGCGCCCTTCCTCAACACCTTCAGCATCGGGTCGTACCCGGAGCTGGTACGGGTACGGGAGCGCTGGTCGCGGCGGGTAGGGAGCTGGCCCGCCAGTGTGCTGGCCGCCGTGCACGTCCTGCGGACCTGCGAGCCGGTGGACATCGAGGTGAACGGACGGCCGCGCTCGGTGTGGCTGATCTTCGCGGGGAACTGCCGCTACTCCAGCGTCGGGCTCGCCCCCGTGCGCCGCCGCGACCTCAACGACGGCGTGCTGGACGTGCGCATCGTGGACGGCGGGCCCTTCGCCCGTACCCGGCTGCTGGGCGCGGCCCTCACCGGGGTGCTGACCCGGTCGCCGGTGTACACGTCGGCGACCGTACGGCGGCTGCGGCTGCGGCTGCCCGGCGAGGGCGTCCACCTCGCCTACGACGGTGAGGTGGCACCCGCGCCCGGTGAGCTGCTGCTCGACAAGGTGCCCGGCGGGCTGGTGGTGTACCGGGGCTGACCGGGTCCGGGGGGCATGCCGGGGCCTGCTCGGAGCCGCCTCAGGCGGCTCGGGCGGGGTTGACGACGCGGGCGGCGGTCAGTTCTGGCCGCCGACCAGCCCGGCCAGGGCGCGGACGCCTTCGCCCGAGATGCTCAGCGAGTCGGGGCTGCCGGTGTCGATGGACAGGATCAGTTCGTCGGAGGGCCAGGCGCCGCTGAGCACGGCGAGCTGGACCAGCCGGTAGCGACTGGTCGTCGGCAGAGCTTCGGCCATCCGGGTCTCGGAGGTGAAGACGGGCACGAGCTGGCGGCCGTCCTCCTGTTCGTACACCGGGAGCTGGATCTGCCGGGGAGGCTCGCCGCCGTTGGGGTCCTCGTCCACGCCCGGCACCGGCAGCAGGACTTCGCTGACCGCGAGCGTGCTGAGGGCGACGACGTTCTCGCTGCCGTGGGCGATCTCGCGCAGCGCGCGCTGCGCCGGGGGCAGGCCGCTGTCCGGGTCGAGGCCGTCGGGGGTGATGTCGGTCATCGCTTCTGGTTCCTCTCGCCGCTTCTGGCGTCAACGGTGCTCGGATCCCCCGCACGTACCCGGCTGAGCCGAGAGCATGCGGTCCACGAGGTGAAATCGCGTTGCCAGGACCCGCTGGCTGCTGGTTACGGTGCGTCCATGGTTGCCAGAACCCCCGCTCACACGGTGCTCGAAGGCCGTTTCGTCCGCCTCGAACCGCTCGCTCCCGGCCATGTGCCCGATCTGTTCGCCGCGGGCGGCGGTGACGAGGAGGTGTGGCGCTGGCTGCCGGTGGAGCCGCCGCGCACCGAGGACGAGCTGCGCGATCTCGCGGTACGGGTCGCCGCCGACGCGGAGGCCGCGGGCGGTCTCGCCTTCGCCGTCGTGGAGCGGGCGGGCGGCCGGGCCGTCGGCTGGACGACGTACCACGACGTGAGCGCCAGGGACGAGCGGCTGGAGATCGGCTGGACCTGGTACGGCCGCGCCCATTGGCGGACCCCGGTCAACACCGAGGCCAAGCTGCTGCTGATGGGCCATGCCTTCGAGGAGCTGGGCATGGGGCGGATCTGCTGGAAGACGGATCATCTCAACATCAGGTCGCAGCGGGCCATCGCGCGGCTCGGCGCGGTCCGCGAGGGGGTCTGGCGCCGCCACCGGCTGCGCTCGGACGGTGTGACGTGGCGCGACAGCGTCTTCTTCTCGATGCTGGCCGAGGAGTGGCCGGAGGCGAAGCGGCGGTTGCGGGCGCGGCTGGAGGGCGGCGCGGAGGCGGGGGCCGGACGGGTCGGGGCGGGCTGACGGTCCGGGGTGGGCCGACCGTGGGCCGACGCTGTTCGGGGAAGGGCGTCGGCCCACGGTCGGCGGCTGGCGGTCACGCGGTCGGCGGTCGCGCGGGGGCCGGTCTCACTCGTACTCCGTGCCGCCTTTGCGGGTCAGGTAGGCGTCGCTGACGACCTTGGCGATGGCCCGGCCGCCGAGCACGTCGCTGTAGCGGTCGTCGGCCGTGCGCACCACGACGCCCTCGCGCAGGTGCAGGCCGCGGCCGGAGACCGTCTCCGTGCCCTGGGCCAGCGCCAGCACCGCCTCCTGGTCGAAGGGGCCCTCGAACAGCCTGGGCACCAGCGGCACTTCGCCCGCCAGCAGCGCGAAGGCGTCCAGCCAGCGCACCCGCCCGCCGATGTCCGCGCACACGTCGAACGCCGCGTAACCGGGCGCGCCCTGCGCGCGGGCGTCGGCGCCGTAGCCGAGATCCTGCACGCCGCTGCCGTACACCTCGCCGTAGACGCCGATCCGGTCGGCGCCCAGCCGCTCGGCGAGCCGGGCCGCGACGGCGGGAAGGCCGTGGCCGAGGACGGCGCGCCAGTAGAGATTGCGGTCGGTCTCGGTGAGGGCGAGGCGCTGTCCGCCGAGGCCCTTGGACGTGACGTGCACGGCGCCGCTGTCCGCGTAGTAGGTGAGGCAGCAGGCCGTGCCGTGCAGCTTCTCGGTGACGGTGACCGGGTCGCCCGGCGCGAAGATGTCCGGATAGCGCTTGAGGTTCTCGATGTCGATCCAGGGCAGCAGGTCGGGCGCCGACTCCACGTCGCCGCTCATCGACACCGGCACCGGAGGCACCCATTTGACGATGCCGAGCCGTTCGGCGAAGTCCGCTCCCCCGGCGGCGGCCCGCTCCAGATCCGTACCGTCGAGCGCGGCCGGGCGGCAGACGATGCCCTGCGACAGCTCGCCGCGCAGCCGGACCGCCCTGACGCGGTTCGCGGCGCTTCCGGCCAGCCTGCCGGTCAGGCCCAGCTCCGTGATCAACGGCTCGGGCAGCACGGCCTGTTCGGGGATGTAGACGGCGAAGTCGCCGCTGCGGTAGGCGCCTTTGGCGACCACGGCGCGGTAGAGGCCGACCTGCGCCAGTTCGAGCGCGTCGGCGTTGGGGTGGTCGAGGATGGTGAGCCGCTCCGCGGTCACGCGCAAGGTGGACATGACGGTCCCCCCGTATGTGGTGGTCGGATGGTGGTGGTCGGGTGTTCTCCCCGACGATCACTGTGGCGGGGGGCGCGGGCGCCCGGCCACCGGTTTTCGGCGCGGTGCGGTGGGGGGACCGGGGCGGGCGTGTGCGAGTCTCTCGGTGTGCGATACATCATCATCGGAGCGGGAGCGGTCGGCGGCACGATCGGCGGGCGGCTGTTCGACGGCGGTCACGAGGTCGTCCTGGTGGCGCGCGGCGGCCATCTCGACGCGCTGCGCGAGCGGGGGCTGCGGCTCGAACTGCCGCACCGCACGCTGACGTTGCCCGTGCCCGTCGCGGACGGGCCGGAGGCGCTGCGGGCGCGGCCCGACGACGTGCTGGTGCTGGGCGTCAAGACGCAGGACACGGCGTCGGTGCTGACGCGGTGGGACGGGTACGGGGTCGGGTCGGACGGTGCCGGTCCCGCCGTGGTGTGCGCGCAGAACGGGGTCGAGAACGAGCGGCTGGCGCTGCGCCGCTTCCCGAACGTGCACGGGATGTGCGTCTGGCTGCCGGCCTCCCACCTGGAGCCGGGTGTCGTGCAGGCGCCGGGTGCGCCGCTGTCCGGGATTCTGACCTTGGGCCGCTATCCGTCGGGCGCGGACGACACGACGCGGCGGATCGCCGCCGACCTTGAGGGCTCGGGCTTCGCGGCGCCGGTCTCGCAGGACGTGATGGCGTGGAAGTACGGCAAATTGCTCTCGAATCTGGGCAACTCCCTGGAGGCGGTGTCCGGTCCGATCGGTGAGGGGCCGCTGTTCGAGGTGTATCAGCGGGCCCGCGCGGAAGGAGTCGCGGTGCTGGACGCGGCCGGTGTCGCGCACGTCAGCCAGGAGGAGCAGGCCCGCGTGCGCGGCGACCGGGTGGAGCTGCTGCCCGTCAACGGCGGTGAGCGCGGCGGCGGTTCGTCCTGGCAGAGCCTCACCCGGGGCACCGGCTCCATCGAGGCCGACTACCTCAACGGCGAGATCGTGCTGCTGGGCCGCCGCTTCGGCGTGCCGACGCCCGTCAACGAGGCGCTGCGCCGTACCGCCAACTCCTTCGCCCGCGACGGCCGCCGCCCCGGTGACCTGACGGCGGACGAGACGGCGGCACTGGTCGCCGCGAGCCGGGCGTAGGCGGCGCGGCGGCCAACGGACGTCGGCCGCAGTGGCTGTGCGGCCGGGACCGCCCGCTCCCTACGGCACCGTCTCCGGCCGCATCCGGAAGTCGTACGCGGCGGGCAGCGGGTGTTCCGCCCGCGCGCGGGTCCTGATGTCGTCGGTGACGGGGCCGTCGCCCGCGACAAGGCGCTCGGCTATGGCGTACCAGGTGTCGGTCAGCGCCTCGGCGCCCTCGTACAGGTCCTCCACGACGAAGCCCTCGTCGAACACCGCGCGGGCCTCGGCGACTTGGCCGCGGGCGAGCGCGGTCTGCGCGCGCAGCAGCCGAAGCCGCCCGCAGTCCGGGCCGTGCCGGTCGCCCTCCGGAGCCTGGTCCGGATCGGCGAGGACGCGTTCGGCGTCGGCGGCGCGGCCCGCGGCGAGCAGGACGGGCACGGCCTCGACGATCAGGGCGCGCCGGACGTCCGGGCGGTCCGGGAGCGCGGTGAACGTCTCGCGCAGGCTGTCGTACGCGGCCAGGTAGCGGTCGGCGGCGCGGTCGGTCTGGCCCGCGTCGGCCTCGGCGACGGCCAGGGCGCGCAGGCCCCACGGCGAGGGGTGGGCGGCGACCGACCGTTCCCAACTGCGCACGGCCTGCGCGCGGTCGCCCGCGGCCCACTGGGCGATGCCGAGGTAGTAGTCGCGGAACCACTCGTTGCCGGGATAGGTGTCGGCGGACTCCAGCAGTTCGCGCCACTCCGGGGAGACGAGCGCGGGTCCCGGCG
This sequence comes from Streptomyces sp. NPDC093221, assembly GCF_044753885.1. Lineage (NCBI taxonomy): Bacteria > Bacillati > Actinomycetota > Actinomycetes > Kitasatosporales > Streptomycetaceae > Streptomyces > Streptomyces sp. NPDC093221. Next base: position 771,023 of record NZ_JBIVOA010000003.1, read on the forward strand.
GCGCGTCGGCGGCGGGTCTCGGGAAGATCCCGGCGAGCAGCAGTTCCAGCCAGGGCTTCTGCGGGTCGCCGAGCGTGGTGGCGGGGAACGGGGTGCCGGGCAGGTGGAAGCGGCCGCGCTCGCTTTCGAGGGCGCCCCAGCCGGAGCCGGTGGCGAGCAGGTCCTTGGGGTCGCTGTCGGCGTGCGCCAGCCACGCGGTGTAGGCGGCGTCGACGGTGGCGCGCGGGAGTGCGGCCTCGAGTCGTCCCCCGGCCTCGGCGCGCGCGGCGGACCAGTCGTCGCCGTGCACGAGCGCGGGGTCGGCGGCGAGCGGTCCGTACGCCTCCAGCCAGGAGAATTCCGAATCCGCGGCCATGGGGATGTGTTCGAGCTGTGTCCTGGCGAGACCTGCCTGGATCTCCAGGTAGCCGCCGGTGCCGGGCTCGGTCAGCCACTCCTGCCAGCGCCGCCCGCCGCGGCCGTGGCCCCACAGGAAGAGCTTGCGTCCGCGCAGCAGGTCGGTGGAGGTCTGGACGAGGCCGTGTCCTTCGCCGTCCAGGGCGGTGATCCAGCGGCGGTCGGTGTCGGCCACGTCGAAGAAGTAGTCGGCGGCGTGCTCGGAGCGGGTGGTGTACGTGATGTCGGTGGCGCCGTCGGGCGCGGGGACCGGCACATGGCTGAGGGTGCGGCTGTAGCCGAAGTGCCAGGCGGCGTCGGCGGGGGCGAGCACCCGGGTGCGGTCGGTCTCGGGAACGGCGATGTTGGACCACCAGTAGGCGGGCACGGTGCGCTCGTGCGGATTGCGGACCCGGATGCCGACGTAGAGGAAGTCGGAGTCGGCGGGCAGCCACATGTCGATCTGGAAGGGCAGGTCGCGCAGCCGCTCCCACTCCCACAGGCGCAGCATCTCGCCGCCGTCCGGGGCGGGGACGCGGGCGGCGTGCAGCGGGGCGCAGGTGTGGGCGGCGTGGCCGGTGGCGCCGAGATTCCACTCCACTCCGCCGGAGAACCAGGCACCGGCCAGCGCGAACGCGGCGGGCTGGAACACCGGGTTGCGGTAGAGCAGTTCACGTCCGGTCGCCTTGTGGACCAGCGAGTACAGCCTGCCGCCGAGGCCGGGCAGCACGGTGGCGCGGATGCGGTCGTTCTCGATGACGAGTGCGTCGAGGGCGGCCGGGGCGCGGTCCCGGCCGTAGCCGTCGAGGACGCGAACCGGCAGCACCGAGCGCAGCGGCGCGTAGCCGAGCTGCCTGGCCATGTCGGCGGGCAGTCCCTCGCGGTCCTTGAGGTCCAGCCGGTGCAGCTCGTCGAGCGGGCGCAATGCGGGCAGCGGGTTCTCCGGGCCGAGGGCCGCGGCCGGAATGCTCACAGCGGTACGCCGCACGGTCGTAGGCAAGGCCACCTCTTCTGGCACACGTGGCCGCCTTCGGTCGCGGCGGCCGTCTGATGACCATGGAACAGGTTTCCCGTCGCGGTGAACAGAGCCCGCCGTGGTCAGGGTTGGGCAAAACCTGTGGAATCGGTCAGAAATCCGGCCATAAATTCGGCCGCGGGACCGGCCGGGCGCGGCCTTCTCGATCTTCCGCGCACCGCACCGGACAGGGAGCCCGCGGGCTGTCCCGGCCGCCGGACCGGGGGCATTGTCGGTGGTCGCTGCTACAACGGTGGCCATGACGACTTCGCGCTCCTCGCAGACGCCGGCCTCGCCCGAACTCCGGTTCACCGACTGGCTCGAACTCATCGAGGAGCGGTCCGCGGTCCTGCGCGAGGCCGCGCGGGCCGCACCCGTCGAGGCCCGGATTCCGGGCTGCCCCGACTGGACCGTCCGGGATCTGCTGACGCATGTCGGCCAGGTGCAGCGCTTCTGGGCTGCGACGGTCGCCGCGGGCCCCGCCGTCCGGCCGCCGTCGGACGGGGTGCTCGGCGACCGCATGCCGGGTGACGACCTGCCGTCCTGGTCGGCGGCCTCGACGGTGCTGCTGCTCGACGCCCTGCGGGCGGCCGGTCCCGACACCGGCTGTTGGACCTGGTGGGCGGAGTCGGGCAACGCGGCGACCTCGGGCTCCGTCGCCCGCCACCAGGTCCAGGAGGCGGCCGTCCACGCCCGCGACGCGCAGGAGGCCGCGGGGGTCACCGAACCGCTGCCGCCCGCCCTCGCCGCCGACGCCCTGGATGAATTCCTGCACGTCGGCTTCGGCTCGATGGACGGCTGGCCGCACGCACCGGCCCGTGTCGCGCTGGTCGCCGACGAGGGCCCGGCCTGGACCCTGATCCTCGACACCACCGGTGCCTCGGCGGTCCGCGGCGGCCCCGGCGACGGCCCGGAGCCCGGTGCCACCCTCTCCGGCCCCGCCAGCGATCTGCTGCTGGCGCTGTACCGCAGGGCCCCCTGGGACGGGGCCGACGCGCTGCGGCTGACCGGAGACCCCGCGCTGGTACGGCAGTTGGTGGTCTGGCCGCCGCTCGGCTGACCACGTACCGTCCTGCGTGAGGGAGTGATGCGCATGTCTGGTCGCGGGATACGAGCGTCCGGTGTGGCGCTAGGGGTGATCGCCCTGCTGTCCGCCTGCTCCTCGGGCGGTTCCACGCACCGCCCCGTCGCCACCGACTCCGCCCGCGTCACCATCGAGGCACCGCCCCCGGTCGGCAGCATCGAGCACCCCCGCCCGGTGGCGTGCGTCGAAGCCATGCGCTCGCCCGGCGGCTCCGCCACCGAGGTGACCACGGGCAACAGCCCCGCGAAATCCACTGGTTCGACCACCATCGCACCCACCACCCCTTCCTCTACTTCCTCTTCTTCCGATGCTTCCGCTTCGTCTTCCGCCGCACCGGCCACCGCGAAGAACGATGTGACGGTGGGTCCCCTCACCTGGACCGGTCTGCGCGCCCTGGCGGACGGCGACCAGACCGGCCACGGCTACCACAACTCCGACGGCTGGCATTACAAGGTCGCCGCCTCCATACGGACCGGGTCGACGGTCACCTTGACCATCGGCGCCGAGCAGCGGGCCAAGGCCGGACTGGAGTACGGCCGTGCCTTCGGGTCCACCCCGGCGCCCGCGATCACCTTCGACGCCTGCCCGGCCCAGCCCGTCGTCTTCATCGGCGGCTTCTTCGTCGCCGGTGACGGCCACGCCTGCGTCCCGGTGGACGTCCAGGTCGGCCAGGGCGCGCCGCAACGCGTGGTGATCTCCTTCTTCAACGGACAGTGCCCCGCTGCGTAGGCTGGGATCATGACCGAGCCGACGCCCGATCCCGCCGCCGAGAGCGAGCCCGCTCACGACCCCGAGCTGCTTCAGCTCGCCGCCCAGGTCTTCGACCTCGCCCGGCAGGGCGACACCGACAAACTGGCCGCCTACATCGACGCGGGAGTCCCCGCGAATCTCACCAACGACCGCGGTGACACCCTGCTGATGCTCGCCGCCTACCACGGTCACGGGCAGACCGTGCGGGCGCTGCTGGCCCGCGGCGCGGAGCCGGACCGTGCCAACGACCGGGGCCAGACCCCGTTGGCCGGCGCCGTCTTCAAGGGCGAGCAGGACGTCATCACCGCCCTGGTCGACGGCGGCGCCGACCCGGCCGCGGGCGTGCCGTCCGCGGTCGACACGGCCCGGATGTTCGGCAAGGACGAGTTGCTGAAGCTCTTCGGCGCCCAGTGACCCCCGCGACGCTCGTCCCCTCCTGCGTGGCCTCGGCCCTCGGCGGTGCGGCACCCACCTGGTCCTACACCGAACTCACCCACAATCAGGACAACCAGGCCACCGACGGCATCTGGCGGGTGACCGGCCCCGACGGCAGCGCGGTTCTCAAGGTGTGCGTCCCCAAGGGCTCGGGCAGTTGGCAGACCAGCCCCGAGCCGCGGCACTGGAACCACTGGCGCCGTGAGCCGCTCGCCTACCGCGACGGCCTGACCGCGACCGTCTTCGCCGACGCCGGGATCGACGGCCCCCGCCTGCTCGCCGCGGACGAGCGGGCGGACGGCTCCTTCGCCCTGTGGCTGGAGGACGTCACCGGGGTGCCCGGCTCACAGTGGCCGGTGGAGCGCCTGGCCGCCTTCGCCCATGGTCTCGGCTTCGCGCAGGCCCGCTGGACCGGGCGGCTCCCTGCGGAGCCCTGGCTCTCCCGGGGCTGGCTCCGCCAGTACGTGGAGAGCAAGTCCCTGCCCGCTGAACTCCCCTGGGACCTGCCCGACGCCGCCGCCGTCTGGCCCGCCGCCCTGCGCACCGGACTGCACCGTATGTGGGAGCGGCGCGACACCCTGCTCGCCGCCGCCGAGTCCGGCCCCCGCACCCTGTGCCACCTCGATGTCTGGCCGCTCAACCTGATCGCCCAGGACGACTCCCCCGCGCACTCCCCCGGCGCCCCGGCCGCCCGACCGGCCGGCGGCCGTACCGTCCTGCTCGACTGGGCCTTCGTCGGGGAGGGCGCCGTGGGCGAGGACATCGCCAACCTCATCCCGGACTGCGTCGCCGACGGCCTGATACCAGGGGAGTTGCTGCCGGAGATCTCCGCCGCCGTCATCGAGGGCTATCTGGCCGGTGCCCGCGATGCCGGGGCCGCCCTGGGCGAGGACGAGCTGCGCCGCTCGGTGGCCGCCGCGGGCGCCGCCAAATACTGCTGGCTCGCCCCTTTGATGCTCACCCGCCTCGCCGTCGGCGGCCGGGTCGGCTCCGCCGCCTACGACGTGGACCACGACCCCCTGGCCGTACTCCGCCGCAGGACCGACCTCTTCGAGCACCTGGTCTCCTGGTCGGAACAGATCCTCAGCCCCGCCCGCTGAGGACCCTCCCGCAGAAGACCCTGACGAACGGGGCCCCCTCCCCCACGGGGGCCTGCCCGATGTCGGCCTCGCGCTAGCTGATGGTTTCCGTCCGCTCGGCCAGGCTGGTCGCGCCGCGCTCGGTCAGCGAGCCGTGCAGCCGCAGCCGGGATATGCCGCCGTCGGGGAAGATCTCGATCCGGACGTGGGTGGCCGGTATCGGGTTGACCAGGAAGCGGTGCACACTGTCCGGCTGGAGCTTGACCCGCGGCAGCAGCGGGATCCACTCGCCGTCCTCCCCGTCGCGGACCGACAGCGTCGCCCAGCCCGCCGCGTTGCCCTTGAGATAGGCCGTGTCGATCTCGATGGCGCGGATCACGCCCTGGTCCACGAGCCGGTACTGGATCCAGTCGTTCCCGGTGTCACGGCGGCGGCGGGTCTCCCAGCCGTCGTCCATCTTCCGGGAGCGGCCGGGCAGGATGGTGTGCTCGGGCGGGGAGTAGAAGCGGTCGGAGGCGTCCTCCACTGTGCCGCCGTTCTCCAGCGCCACCAGGTCGAAGGTGCCCAGCTCGGCCAGCCACCCCGGGTCGGGCGCCACCTCGCCGTAGACCCGCAGCCGGGCGATCCCCCCGTCGGGGTGCTGCCGCAGGCGCAGGTGGGTGAAGCGCCGCTCCACATGCACCGCGAACGCGTTCTCCGCGTGCCCGCCGACCGCCGTGCGCGGGACCAGCTCGGTCCACTCCACCGCCGGGTCGAGCAGATCCTCGGGCGCCGCCGACATCGAGTGCGCGGTGGCCTCCACCGACACCGCCTGCGGGTAATTGCCCCGGAAGTGCGCGGTGTCGATCACCAGGCCGCGGATCACGCCCGGCGCCCCCAGCCGTATCAGCGCCCAGTCGTGGTCGGCCGGATCGGGGTGCGGGACCTGCGCGGACGCCCCCCGCCTGCGCCGCGTCTCCCAGCCGTCCATGATCTTGCCCTTGTGCCCGAAGCGCTCGGGGTCGAAGACCGCGGGCCCGGCCACCAGCAGATTCTCCCGCTCGGCGAAGAACTCGTCATTGGCGGCGACCACCCCCGCGCCCAGCCTGCGGTCGGCCAGGTCCGCGAGTCCCGCGAACGGAAGCTCCACGCGGCGGTAGTCCGCGAAGGGGTTGCCGCCGCCGTAAGGAAGCGCGTCACCCGTGAAGGAGGTCAGGTCCGTGAAAGTGCCGGCCCCGGTCCCGGCCGCCGCGCCTGCCGCCGCTCCCCCAGCCGTTCCCCCAGCCGGTGCCGTCCCCGGCACCGATCCCGCTGCCGTCGTCTCATGCGTCTCTGTCGTCGTCATGTCTCTACTCTCGGCCGACCCGACCCTTCACGTCCATCGAAACTTACTGAAGCCATTGTTCAGTCCAACTGCATGGTCGGGTCCAGCTCCGCGGCCCGCCGCAGCGCCCCCAGCGTCCGCCGCAGCAGCGGGGCGTCCTGCGAGCCGCCGCGCACCGCGCCCACGATCCGGCGCCGCGGCCGGTCCACGTCCAGCGGGCGTACCGCCAAGTCCTGGGTCAGGGCGCCGGACGCGGACATCCGCGGCACCAGCGCGATCCCCATTCCGGCCGCGACCAGGGCGAAGATCGCGGGCCAGTCGGCGGCGGCGTGCGCCTGCTCCGGCACGAATCCGGCCTCGGCGCAGGCCGCCAGGGTGATCTCGCGCCACGGTCCGCGACTGCCGAAGATCCACGGGTCCTCGGCGAGCTGGGCCAGTCGCAGCCCCGGCGCGGCGGCCAGCGGATGCGTCGCGGGCAGCGCGATGTCCAGCGGGTCGGTGAGCAGCGGGGCGATCACGAAGCGCGTGTCGCGGGCCGTCGGCGCGTCCACGGCCAGCGACAACGCGAGATCCACGTCTCCGGCGGCCAGCTCCTCGTACACCTCGGCGGCCTCCGCCTCGCGCACCGACAAGGTGATGCCGGGCGCGTCGCGGCGCAGCAGCCGGGCGGCGGGCACCACCAGGCGCGTGATGGACGTGGCGATGGCGCCGACCTTCACGACGCCGACCTCGCCCTGTGCGTACCCGTCGAGTTCGGCGCCCGCGCGTTCGAGCTGCGCGAAGACGACCTCGGCGTGTCTGAGCAGGACGTGTGCGGCGCCGGTCAGCCGTACGCCGCGACCGCGCGCCTCCAACACCGGCGTGCCGATCTGCTTGGAGAGCGCGGCCAGTTGCTGCGAGACGGCCGACGGGGTCATCCGCAGCGCGCCCGCGGCGGCCGTGACCGTACCGGTGTCGCGCAGCGCGCGGAGGATTTGCAGCTTGCGGAGATCCCAGTCCTTCATGCAGCCAGCCTAAACAATTCCGGCCCGATACCCCGACTCAAACCGAACGGTGCATGGGACGCAGGATTCGTACGAGGCGCCCGTACGCCCCCCGAAGGCCCCCTTGAGTCCGCCGGACGGATCAGGACGCCGCGCTCCCCTCCGCCACCACACCCTCGCGGTGCTGCTGCGGGCTGATGCCGCGGACGCGCTTGAAGGCGGCGCTGAGCGCGAAGGGGCTGCCGTATCCCACCTTGCGGGCCACGGCGCCAATGGTGGCGTCCGGCTCGCGCAGCAGGTCGGCGGCGAGGGAGAGCCGCCAGTTGGTCAAATACGACATGGGCGGTTCGCCGACGAGATCGGTGAAGCGGCGGCCGAGGGCGGCGCGGGAGACGCCGGTCCTGGCGGCCAGCGCCGCGACCGTCCACGGGTGCGCGGGGTCGTCGTGCAGCAGGCGCAGCGCGGGGCCGACGACCGGGTCGCTCTGGGCGACGTACCAGGCGGGCGCGCCGGCCTCCGGGCGGGAGAACCAGGCGCGCAGCACCGCGATCAGCAGCAGGTCGAGGAGCCGGTCGAGGACGACCTCCTGCCCCGGCTCGTCCCTGACGATCTCCTCGCAGAGCAGTGCGGGCAGCGGGCTGGCCCAGGCGTCGCCCGGCATGACCAGGACGTGCGGCAGGGCGGAGAGCAGCCGCTGGCTGATCTCGCCGCGCATCTGATACGTCCCGGTGATCATCACGACGGAGTCCTCGGCGGTCCCGGCACCCCTCTGACCTGCGCCGACGGCTCCCGACACGGACCGCACCGGTCCCGGCGCGCCGACCGTACCCACCGCCTCGGGCGGCACGTCACCCCACGTCCGGACCCCCAGGTCCATCTCCTCGCACAGCTCGACGCCCTGCGGCGTCGCGGAGACCTGTCCTGGATGGATGACGATCTGCGGCTCGGTGGCCGGCGCGTCCGCGACCGTGTACGGCTCCGGGCCCCGGATCACCGCGATGTCACCGGGGCACAGCCGTACGGGGTCGCCCTTGTCCGGCACCACCCAGCCGTCGCCGCGCACCATCAGGGCCAGCGTCAGCGGCGCCCGGTCCTCGATCCGCAGCGACCAGGGCGGGGTGAGGATCGACCGCAGCAGGAAGGCGCCTCGGGCCCGCGGCCCGTCCAGCAGATTCGCCAGTGCGTCCATGCGCCCAGCCTAGGACTGGACGCCCGCGCATGGGGGTGAGCTTTTCGACGATGGTCCCGCCGCCGTCGCCGCCGTTTCACTGAGGCCATGACACCGAACGCGCATACCGCGCCCCGCGACCGGACACCTCAGCGGGCACCTCGACAGCCACCTCAGCAGCCACCTCAACAGGCTCCGCACCAGCAGGATTACGCGGCGTGGCCGTACGGTACGCCGCCGCCTCAGCCGATGTCCGGCGGCGGCGCGGCGGACCCGGAGCGGCAGCCGCGCCGGGAGCGGCCGCTCCCGCAGGACCGCTCCGGTCGGGACCGCCAACCCGCCTACCAGCGGCCCGAGTCGGGCCGGAATCCGACCGCTCGTCCCCGAGGACCCAGAGGAGTTGCCATGTCCGGCGACATCCGCAGTCTCGTGCTGCTCGCCGCCACGCTCGCCACCGGCCTGATGGCGGGCCTGTACTTCGCCTTCTCCGTCGCCGTCATGCCGGGCCTCGCCGCCTCCGACGACCGGACGTTCGTGGAGGCCATGCAACGCGTCAACGTGGCCATACTCAACGGCTGGTTCAGCCTCGCCTTCGGCGGCGCCCTGGTCCTGGGCGGGATCGCGGCGGCGCTGCACTGGCGCGGCGACGGACGGCCCGCGCTGCCGTGGATCATCGCCGGGGTGGCCCTCTACGCCGCCTCGCTCGTCGTCACCATGGGCTTCAACGTCCCGCTCAACGACAAGCTCGCCGCCGCGGGCGACCCGTCGAAGATCCGCGATCTCGCCGCCGTCCGGGAGCAGTTCGAGTCCGCCTGGCTGCGCTGGAACGTCGCCCGCGTCCTGACCACGACCGCCGCGCTCGGCTGCCTCGCCTGGGCCCTGCGGCTGGGCCGGGGATGACCCCCGCCGGGCCGACGGGCGAACGGCGCGCGGCTTCGCGGCCGTTACGGCCTAAGGCGTGTCCGGCGGATCATGGGCGGTCCAGGCGGCGTCTGGTGTTCCCCCGGCCTCCGTCCGGGGGCCTTGAGCGCAAGGCGCCGGGGTGGCCTCAAAGCGGAGCTATTCGGGTGTTCCGGCGACGCGGCGGGCGTGCGTGCCAGGCGCTGCCAGCCAGAGGCGGCTTTACGGACACGCCCTGGGCGGTCACCGCGGCCGCGATCCGCCGCGCCACCTCGTGGGGGGCGACGTCCGCCGTCTCGACGATCTCGGCCTCCTCGCGCAGCCAGGGGAGGGCGTCGGCGTACGGGGCGACGTGGTCGTGCCGCCAGCGTCGGATGCCGGTGCCCTCGGGGTCGTTGTCGATCCGCGCGGCGAGCGTCAACGGGTCGGCGTGCAGCACGAAATGCCGCAGCGGAATGCCGGACTTCGCGAGCCCGTCGCGCAGTTCGGTCCAGTACGCCCGCACCAGCACCGACTGCGGTACGACCAGCGTCCCGCCGACGTAACCGAGATCTGCGCGGCCGTCTCGACCACGAGGGCGCGCCACGGCGGATGGTCCTGGAAGTCGGCGACGGGGACCGAGGCGAGGACGGGGCGCAGCATGGAGCCGACCGTCTCGGAGTCGAAGATCCGCGCGTCGGGGAGGAGTTCGGTGAGCAGCCGGGACGTCGTGGTCTTGCCGACGCCGAAGGTGCCGTTGAGCCAGACGATCATGCCCGCGAGCACAACGGGCACGTGGGCGGCCGTCCGGGGACCCCGACAGGACTACGGGGCCGGCGCGTACGGCCGACGGCGGGCGTTCGGCGTCAGGTGAACGATCCGTGGCGGCCCTCGCCGGAGGCGAAGCGGGAGGCGCCCGCCGCCGCCTCGGTCAGGGAGATCCGGCCGTGCGCCAACTCCACGGCCAGGGCGGCCTCTTCGGGCAGACCTTCCTGCTCCAGCAGGGAGAGCCGGTCCTCGCGCAGGCAGGTCTGGGGGAAGGCGGCGATCTCGGCCGCGAGTCGCTCGGCGGCGGCGCGGGCGGTGCCGGTCGGGACGACGCGGTTGACGAGGCCGATGGCGAGGGCTTCCGCCGCGTCGACCGGACGGCCGGTGAGGACGAGGTCCATCGCCCGGCCCGCGCCGATCAGCCGGGGCAGCCGTACGGTGCCGCCGTCGATCAGCGGCACGCCCCAGCGGCGGCAGAAGACACCGAACACGGCGTCCTCCTCGGCGACGCGGAGGTCGCACCAGAGCGCGAGTTCGAGGCCGCCCGCGACGGCGTGCCCGGAGACGGCGGCGATCACCGGTTTCCCGAGCCGCATACGGGTCGGCCCCATCGGGCCGTCGCCGTCGTCGGCGACGGTGTTGCCGCGTGCGGTGCCGATCGCCTTGAGGTCGGCGCCCGCGCAGAAGGTGCCGCCCTCGCCCCAGAGGACGGCGACGGCCACCTCCTCGTCCGCGTCGAAGGCGCGGAAGGCGTCCGCGAGCGCGGCGGCCGTGGGCCCGTCCACCGCGTTGCGCGCCTCCGGCCTGGACAGCACCACGGTGGTGACGGCGCCTTCGCGCTCGCTGCGTACGGACATCTCTCGCGCCTTCCGGTCGGCCGTCTGCATGTCTACGTGTTTACGTGTCCATGTGTCCATGTGTCGCGGGCATCGCACATGGACCGTGTACCCGCAGCGTTAACACGCGGCCACCCGCCTGAGCAAGACACCCCCTGGGGGTATATTGTCAACCGGGTGACAGCGGACGGCGACGGTACGGCACACGCGCACCGGCCGCGTACGCCCCGGCTGTTGGCGGTGTGCGCGGTCCTGCTCGGGCTGTTTTTCATGCACGGCGCACCGGCTTCCGCGAGCGAGGGCTGCCACGGCGTGCCCATGGCCATGAACATGGGCACGGACATGGGTATCGCGCGGATGTCCACTACCGCGCCCGTCGCCGCCACCACCCACTCGACTCCGCACGTACGGCCGCAGGCCCCCGCCCCCCACGTCGCCAAGACCGGCTCCGGCGGTACGTGTTGGGCCACGCCCGTACGCGCGCGGGCACCGCTCACCGGCTGGGCGCAGGTCGCCTTCGCCGTACCGCCCTTGCTGGGGGCGGGGTTGGCCGCCTCCGGCACCGCCCCGTCTCGGGACCGGCGGCGCGCTCCGCCGCCGGGCGGGCGGGCGATATTGCTGCGGGTGTGCGTCGCGCGGACGTGAAGGGGCCCGCCGCGCCGGGGAGTTCCCGGTGCGGCGTCGCGCCCTCACATCCGTCCGCATCGCATCCACACGCGCGCCGTTTTCCGCGCGCTCACCCGAAAGAGCATCATGCGAACACTCCGGCCCGCTCTCCTCGCGGCCACCGCCGCGACCTGCGCTCTGCTGCTCGGCCTGACCGCCTGCGGCGGCGGCTCCTCCGCGACCACCGGCCAGGCGCACGGCCACGCCCCGGCGTCGTCACCCGAGCCGCGCACGTCGCCCACCGCGTCCATGCCCTCGAAACCCTCCATGCCGTCCACTCCCTCCATGAACGGCATGGACGGCATGGACGGCATGGACGCCCCAGCCTCCGCCAACGGCCTGTCCGCCGACCGCGACGGCTACCGCCTCGTCTCCCCCGACGCGCGGCTGCCTTCCGGTGCGCCCGCCACGTACCGCTTCTCCGTCACCGCGCCCGACGGCAGGCCGTTGACCGCCTTCGCGCTCGACCAGACGCAGCGGATGCACTTCTACGCCGTCCGGTCCGATCTCACCGGCTTCCAGCACGTGCATCCGGGGATGGCGAAGGACGGCACCTGGACGGCGCGGCTGGCGGCGCTCGCACCCGGCGCGTGGCGGTTCTTCGCGTCCTTCACGCCGGACGCGGGCCCCGGCAAGGGGACGGACGTCGTCCTGAGCCGTACGGTCACGGTCCCCGGCGCCGCCTCGTCGCCCGTGCCGCTGCCCGCGCCCAAGACCAGCGCCACGGTGGACGGTTACACGGTGACGGTGAAGGGCGACATCATGGCGGGCATGGCGCATCCGCTGGCCGTGACCGTGACCAGGAACGGCCCCCCGGTGACCGATCTCCAGCCGTACCTGGGGACGTACGCGCACCTGACGGCGTTCCACGCCGGTGATCTGGCGTTCGCGCACCTGCATCCGACGACGGCCGTGAACGGCGATCACGGCGGCCCCGAACTGGCCTTCCACGCCGAGCTTCCGACGGCGGGCGACTGGCGGCTGTTCCTCCAGTTCCGCACGCAGAACACCCTGCACACGGCCGCGTTGACGCTCCGCGCGGGCTGACGCACCGCCACCACGGGCACTGCACGCGGAGTTGACTCAGCGCGGCGTCAGTGGTGTTCCTGGACGAGCACCGCGAGGGTGTCCGGCTCCAACGCGCGGAAGATGTGCGGCTCGTCGCCCGGATAGGCGATGTAGTCGCCGGGGTGGAGTTCGACGGGATCGTCCGTGAGGCCGACCAGCGCGCGGCCGGTACTGAGCACCACGTGCTCGATCATGCCGGGCGCGTGCGGGTCGGACTCACGGGCGGTGCCGGGCTGTACGGACACCAGGTAGATGTCACGGCGCGCGTGCGGCGGGCAGGAGGCGAGGAGTGTGGCCACGTAATCCGCGCGCTCGGCGGCGAAGGCGACGCCCTCGCCCGCGCGGACGACGCGGACGCGGGGGCGGGGCGGGTCGACGAGCTGGGCGAAGGCCACGTTCAGGGTGACGCTCAGCGCCCACAGGGTCTCGACGCTGGGGTTGCCGGTGCCCGATTCGAGCTGGGAGAGCGTGGATTTCGCGATGCCCGCGCGGCGGGCGACCTCGGCGAGGGACAGGCCCGCGCGGCGGCGCTCGCGCTGGAGGGATTCCGCGATGGCCGCCAGCGGTGCCCGCCCGCTCTGCCGCTCCCGTCCGTTCTCGTCCGCGCCGCGTCCCGGCTCCCCCGACTCTCCTGACGCGTGCGCCCCCTTGTCCGCCGCCATCGCCGCACCCTTCGTTCGCCAAACTAGTCCACTCGTTCGCCTTGACGAACGATCCTCGCTCCGTTCATTATAGGCGGCGATGCGTTCGATATGGCGAACTCCGGAGAAGGACCTGGTGCGGGACATCGCCCTGGTCTGCGTCGCCGATGCCGTCGTCGGGGTGTCGTTCGGCGCCATCGCCGTGGGGCTCGGCCTGCCGGTGTGGCTGCCGATGCTCCTGTCGGTGGTGGTCTTCGCGGGCGCGTCGCAGTTCATGTTCATCGGCATCGTGGCGGCGGGCGGCAATCCGGTGGCGGCGGTCGTCGCGGGCCTGCTCGTGAACGCGCGGCACGTACCGTTCGGCTTCGCGGTCGGCGACGTCTTCGGCACCGGGCCGCTCCGCCGCATCGCGGGCAGCCATCTGATGGCGGACGAGACCGTGGCCTTCACCCTCGCCCAGCGCGAACCGGAACGGCGGCGGGCGGCGTACTGGGCGTGCGGCATCGGCCTGTTCGTCTGCTGGAACGCCGGTGTCGTCCTGGGCGCTCTGGGCGGCGGCGCGGTCGGCGACACCGACGCCTTCGGGCTGGACGCGGCCTTCCCCGCCGTGCTGCTGGCCCTGGTACTGCCGTCCCTCGGCGACTCCGCGACGCGCGGGGCAGCGCTGGCCGGAGTGGTGCTCGCGCTCGTCGCGACGCCGTATCTGCCCGCCGGACTGCCGGTGTTGCTCGCCTTGGCCGGGGTCGGAGCGGCGCGGGCGGGCGGTCGTCGCGAGGAGCCGGACCCCGCCGCGCGGACCGGAGCGGGACGATGAGTACGGGGGACGAGCCTGCTGCTCGCCACCGTCGCCCTGGGCGCGGGCACCTTCGCCTTCCGTTTCGCCGGGCCCGTGCTGCGCGCCCGCGTCACCCTCTCGCCGCGCCTGGAACGGCTGATGGCGCTCTGCGTCGTCGCGCTGCTCGCCGCCCTGGTCGCCACCTCCACCCTCACCGAGGGCCACGGCTTCGCCGGAGCCGCCCGCCCGGCCGGGGTCGCCGTCGGCGGTCTGTGCGCGTGGCGCCGGGCACCCTTCCTCGTGGTGGTGCTCGCCGCCGCGGCCACCACGGCGGCGCTGCGGCTGCTGGGCGCGAGCTGAAAGCGGTACGGACGTGACGCGGGCCCCACAACCCACCGAAGCGCCCCTGACGTGGCGTCAATTCCGTTGAAGATCGGCTCGATTCGTAGCTGACAGCCGGATTCCAGATCGTGTTACGTGACATGTCTCCGTCGATTCACGCTCGGCAGTCACCGTCCGGACGGAGAGACACCCCCCACTGGAGGACACGTGACCGGTCCGCTGTCCCGACGAGTTTCCCTACGACTGCGCACGGCGCTGCTCGGCGTGCTCACCACATGCCTGGCGTTCACCGTCGCCGGAGCCGGAGGCGGCGCATCCGCGTCCGCCGCTGACACCGGCTCCCTGCCGTTCTCGGGCGCCACGACGTCCGGCCTGCACAACACCTACGACCCCGCCGCCTTCCCGTACCTCGCCCAGGCGTTGGACACGGGCACGTCGCTGATCGAACTGGACGTGTGGGACGACTTCTTCACCCAGGAGTGGAAGGTCAGCCACTCCAGCCCGACCAGCAACGGCAACAACTGCGTGGACGCGTCCTCGCCGTCGCAGCTCTACACGGGCGGCGCGAACAAGGACCTGGAGAGCTGCCTGGACGACGTACGCGTCTGGCTCGGCGCGCACCCCGGCCACGCGCCGCTGATGATCAAGCTGGAGATGAAGGCGGGCTTCCAGGCCAACCTCGGCATGAGCCCTGCCAAGTTGGACCAGTCGATCAGCGCGCACCTCGGCAGCCTGGTGTTCAAGCCGTCCGACCTGCTGGCCAAGCCCGGCGGCGGCAGCTACGGCACGCTCGACGAGGCCGCCCAGGCGGGCAACTGGCCGACGCGGCAGCAACTCGCGGGCAAGGTGATCCTGGAGATCATCCCCGGCACCGTCGAGGAGAACAACCCGACCGACACGCTGTGGACGGACGTCGAGTACGCGAGCTACCTCAAGGGGCACGTCTCGACCGCCCAGGTCTTCCCGACCGTGCACAACGTCCAGTCGGGCGACCCGCGTTCGCGCTACTCCGACGCCTCGCTGCGCCCGTGGTTCGTGATCTTCGACGGTGACGCCTCGGCGTTCCTCAACGTCGACACGAACTGGTACGACGCGCGTCATTACCTGCTCGTGATGACCGACTCGCAGAATGTCGCGCCCGCCCTGGACGACGCGAATCCGTCCCCGGCCGACGCGCAGGCGCGGATCGCCCAACTCGCCGCGGCTCACGCGACGATCGCCTCGAACGACTGGAAGGGGCTTCCCCAGATCCAGTCGCTCGTCCTGCCGCGCGGCAACGGCTGACGGTCCTGGATCCAGGGTCGGCCGCGGCCTCGGCCGCGCAGCACGGCACCCCACGGCGACCGCCGGCCGTGGGGTGCCGTTCCTTCTCCGCCTGCCTTTCCCGTCCCGCTCAGACGGGGACGGCGCCGCCGAACGCGGGCGCCCGGTAGGTGTCGAGGCGGCCGGCCTTCGGCCCGGCCGCCTCCTCCCGGTGCAGGCCGCGGACCGCGGGCAGCGCCGCCGCCAGCGTCCGCGTCGACGCCTCCGTCCACGGGCCGCCCGGCACCAGCACCACGTGCCCGATGCCCAGACCGGCGAAGTGGCGGCAGTGCGCGACGAGTTCGTCCGCCGACTCCTGCGGCCGCAGCCTGACGCTGACGGACGTGTCGATGTCGCCGAGCGGGCGGCCGATCTTGCGGCAGTGCACGGCGAGGATGTCGAGCTTGCGGCGGATGGTGGCGCCGCCGTTGGGCACGTCGAGCAGATTGCAGGCGTCGGCGTACCGCGCGACCAGCGGCAGCATCCGTGCCTCGCCGTTTCCGCCGATCAGCACCGGCGGGTGCGGGCCGCTGAGCGGCAGCGGACTGGGGTACGGCCTGGCCAGGTCGCAGTGCGCGCCGCGGAAGGGGCTGTCGTCGCCCGACCACATCCGGTGCGCGAGCCGCAGCACGTCCTCCATCCGCTCGAAGCGTTCGGGGGCGCCGGGCGCGGGCGGGCCCAGCGCGGCGGCCTGGTGGTCGGCGTATCCGGCGCCGATGCCGAGCCAGGCCCGGCCGCCGGACAGGACGTCGAGCGTCGTGACCGCCGTGATCAGCGGGCCGGCCGCGCCGTTGCCGACCGGGCTCGCCATGGCGCCGAGCCGCACCCGTTCACTGCGCGACGCGAGGAGTCCCAGCGTCGTGTACGCCTCCAGGACCGCCTCGTCCGGTGAGCGCGTCGGGTCGGTCCGCGTCGGGTCGGTCCGCGTCAGGTCGGTCCGCGTCGGGTCCGTCCGCGTCAGATGGTCCGTGACCCACACCGTGTCGAGCCCGATCTCGTCGGCGGTGGCGACGACCCGCTCCAACTGCCGTGCGGAGCCGCGCGGTCCCTCGGGCCAGGCGTCGTGGGCGACACTGATACTGATCCGCATCGTCTACGCCTCCGGTCCCGGACGGTCGCCGGTCGGACTGAGGTGGAGCGCGGCCAACCGCCATACGCCGTCGGTCTCGACGATCGTCTGCGTCACCCGGAAGTACCCGTCCGCGTCCCGCCCGTCGAAGATGCTCTGCTGGCCCTGCACTCCGGTGGCGACGGCCGCCCGCCCGTACTGACGGATCGTCACCTCGGCCCAGGTGAAGGCGTCGTGGACGAGCGCGCCGGAGGCGTAGCGGTCGAGCCACTGCTTCTTGTCGAGGACGAAGCCGCGCGGTCCCACCGCGCTGAAGTCGTCGGTCAGCAGCGCGTCCAGCGCGGTCACGTCGCCGCGCCGTTCCGCCTCGGTCCATCGGCGCGCGAAGTCCGTCAGCTCCTGCTCGTCTTCCATGGCCGTGCCTCCTCGCGAGCGGGTGCGAAAGCCCCGGTGGAGGCCGGACTCCCGGCCACCCGTGTGCCGGTCCGGGGTGCCTCACCAGACTCCCGCGTACGCCGCCGCGCCGCATCGCCCGGCGGTATGCCTCTGCCGTACTCCCCCGGTCAACCCGCCCCGCCCCCACCCGTACTCCCCGGGGAGTAACGCCTCGCCCACGCCCTCCCCTCACCCCCTTCGCCGGGCGTTCCCGCCCCGCAATTCGCTGGCCACCCCCACCGCCGCGACGGCACTGTGTCCCCATGCGAGAACCCGCCCGGCGCGTCCGCGCCCTCCACACCCCCACCACGATCACCGTCTACCAGGCCTACGCCCCCGCGATCGGCCTCCCCACCGCCCGCGACGGCCGCTTCCCCGCCGCCTGGAGCCGGGACCGCATGACGTGGATCAAGCCGTCGTTCCTGTGGATGATGTACCGCTGCGGTTGGGGCGCCAAGGCGGGGCAGGAGACGGTGCTCGCGGTGGAGATCACCCGTGACGGATTCGAGTGGGCGCTTCGGCACGCGTGTCTGTCCCACTACTCCCCCGACGTGCACGCCGACCGGGACGCGTGGCGTCGGCAGCTCAAGCGCGCTCCCGCGCGGGTGCAGTGGGACCCCGAACGGGACGTGCGGCTGCGGCCGTTGCCGTACCGGTCGCTGCAACTCGGGCTGTCGGGCGAGGCGGTGCGGGAGTACGCGGACACGTGGATCGTGGGGATCAGGGATGTGACGCCGCTGGCGCGCGAGGTGCACCGCTTGGTCGGGGCCGGGGACGTCGAGGGGGCGGAGCGGCTGGTGCCGGAGGAGCGGGCGTATGACGTCGTGGGCGGGCTGCCGGAGCGGGTGGGCGGGAGTTCGGGTGTCTGACCCGTGGGCGGCGGTGGGCGGGGCCAGGGGCGAGGGTGCCGCCCTGTGGGTCTTCTCGGTCGTGTTCGGGCGGGTCACCGTCGGCATGGTGGCGCAATTCGCGGTGCGCTGGCGGGCGTGCGGATGCGCGGCCTCGGCGATCCGTCAGCGGGCGCGGAGACCGGGAGAGGACTACGCCGACAGCGAGGCGTGGTCGCCCATCACGATCACCGGGTGGTCGGCCGGGACGAGCGTGTGCAGGAGGTCGACCATGTGCGCCGCGGAGACGCTGACGCAGCCGTGCGTCGGGCCGCCGTGGTCGACGTGGACCCAGATGCCGCCGCCGCGGTTGGCACCGAGCGGCTGGGTGCCGTCGAGCGGGGACGTACCGGGCACGCGGTTGTAGTCGATGGCGATGACGTAGTCGAAGGCGGCGTCCAGCGGCTCGCCGTCGAAGCCGACGCCGCCCGCGCGGAAGGCGGACGAGTGGTGGTAGGGCAGCTTGGCGCCCGGATCGGCGTCGAAGCCGCCCGCGTCGCTGAGGGTGAACACGCCGATGGGGCTGTGCAGATCGCCCGAGTGGTGCTTGTCGGTCCAGCCGCGCAGGGCGTTGTGCGCGGGCCAGGCCGCGCCCGCTCTCCAGTGGCCGTCGGCGGTACGGGACCACAGGGTGACGGTGGAGTCGGCGGAGTTCTTGGCCTTGCCCGAGGCCACCAGCACCTGCCGGGAGGCGGCGGGGATCGCGGAGCGGGTCTTGGGGCCGAGGCCCGGGATCACGGTGGGCGCCTCGTCCTTGACGCTCAGGGTGCCGGGGCCCGCGGCCTTGGCGGACGCGCCGGGCACCGCGGCCTGACCGTGCCCGGAGCCGCCGTTCCTGCCGCTGTCCGCGGCGGCGGAACCCGCGCCGTGCCGGTCCATCACCACATATCCGGCGCCGACGACCGCCAGCACGACGAACGCGGCGGCGCCGATCCCGGCCCTCCGTCGCAGCACATGTTTCCGACGCCGGTGGCGGTTTCGGCCACGGCCTTCTGTGGAGCGGCTCTCAGCGAAGGAGCCCGCGGGAGCGGAAGTCATCCCGGCGATCCTCGCAAACTCAGACCCATATGCACCACCCAGGGTGACCTCTCGCCCGATTTGCCCCGCATATCCCCCACCGTCCGCACCCGCCGCGCACACCGTACGCCCTGACCGGGCGTCAGCGAAGGATCAGCGGACGGCGCGGTGGATCGCGACCAGCAGCCGCCACACGTGAGCAGCGAAGGCGTCCGGCGAAAGGTCCAGACGGCCGTGCAGCCAGTCGGCGAGCAGGCCGGTGAACACGGCCGCGGTGGCGGAAGCGGCGAGCGCGGGCGACGGGGCGCCCGCGCGGGTGCGGTCGGCGAACGAACGAGCGCGGAGTTCGTCGTGGAGGAGCGCGCCGAGCGGGCCGCCGCCGCCTTCCGCGATCAGACCGCGGTAGAGGTCGGCCCGCCCGGCCACGACGGCGAGGAATTCGGCCAGCGGCGCGGGCGGCGCGTCGGGCCCCGGCGGCGCGGTCCAGGCGTGCAGCGCGTCGACCGCTTCCCGTACGACGTCGGCGCAGGCGTCGACCGCGAGCGCCTGGAGACCGTCGTAGTGCAGATACAGGGTCGCCCGGCCGACCCCCGCGCGGCGCGCCACCGCCGACAGGCTGATCTGGTCCAGCGGGCGCTGCGCGCACTCGTCGAGCAGCGCGGCCCGCAGCCGGGCGCGGGTCCTGAGCGTACGGGGATCGGACGTCGCGCGCCCCCCGCTCACCTCACCCGTAGCGATCACACCCCTCATCCAGCCACAAGCACCGCCGCCAGCGCCACGACCGCGGGCGCGAACTGCACAAAGAGAATCTTGCGGGACGCGGTCGCCGCGCCGTACGCACCCGCCAGGATCACACAGCACAGGAAGAACACCCGCGCCTGGAAGCCCACCGGGTCGGAGGCGATCAGGCCCCAGACGAGTCCGGCGGCCAGGAAGCCGTTGTAGAGGCCCTGGTTGGCGGCGAGCGGCGCGGTGATCCTGGCGCCCTCGTCGTCGAGCCCGTGCAGCGCCCGGCCGCGCGGACCGCGCCACAGGAACATCTCCAGCACGAGCGCGTACACATGGAAGGCGGCGACCGCGCCGACCAGGATTCCCGCGACGACCTTCACGACCGTGCACCACGCCTTCCGTTGACCGGACTTCCCGCTCTCCGACTTCCTGGACAACTGTACAGGAAGTCGGAAAGCCCTCTCCCTGCCGGGAAGCCCGCCGGGCAGTCGCGTCTGCGCCAGGAAGTCCCTCCAGGCCGGGGGAAGTCGCCTCTGCGCCGGGCAGTCGCCGTTTTACGCGGCCGACCGCACGCGGCTCACACGTCCCGCACTAGCGCCTGCGCCAGCTCGCGCGGTCGGCTCAGCGCGAGCAGATGCCCGCCGGGCAGTTCCTCGACGTCCACGCCGATCCGCTCCTTGCCCAGCCGCCGCTGGAATTCCAGCGGGAAGAAGCGGTCCTGCGCGCCCTGGAGGAAGCGGGTCGGCACATCGGGCCACGCCGTCAGCGGCCACGGCTGCGTGAAGACCCGTTCCGGCGCGCCGCCCGACGGGGCGGAGTTCATGGCCTCCTCGGTGATCTCCCGCGGCACGTCGTGGAAGAAGTCGACGCGCACGTCGAACGCGGTGTCGCGTCCCTCCTCCCGCGCGTACGCCTCGCGCGCGGCCTGCTGGCCGGTGTGGTCCCACCACTCCCCCGCCGTCTCGCCGGGCAGCGGCACCATCGCGTTGAGGAGTACGAGCCGGTCGGCGCGCAGCCGCTCGCAGGCCAGCGGCGCGGAGAATCCGGCGAGCGACAGCGCCACGAGGACCAGCGGCCGGGCCAGCCGGTCGACGTCGCCGCACGCCGCCACGATCGCGTCCGCGTAGGCGTCGAGGTCGGCGGCGCTGTCCTCGGGCAGGTCGAGCGTCACCGCCTCGTGCCCGCGGGCGCGCAGTTCCGGTACGAGCCGGTGCCAGCCCCAGGCGCGGCCGTCCGCGCCGGGGACGAGTACGAAGGTCGCCATCGTTCACGCCTGCTTTCGTCGGGGCGCGCCCGGGACACGGGCCCGCTGCTCCCCATAGGACCGCGGGCGCGGCCGAAACTCATCGCGGATCGGCGGCGGCCGTCCCCGGTCGGCCGGGCCGACGACGGCGGTTTCCGCGCCGCCCGCGTCGTCGTCCCGGCGCCGGTCACGGCCGCCGCCCTTCCCGCCCCCGACTCCGCCCTGACATACGGCGTCGGTACGTCCTCCCCGCCCGGCCGGTCGGGCCCTTCGAGTGCCTCACGGGCTCACCGGCTCACCGCATCAGCGCATCAGCGCATCACCGCCTCAGCGACTCAGCGGCTCAGCCCGAAAGTGATCCGGTACCCGGCCTCGCCCCGACTGGTGAAGGTGCTGGTCGCGTCGTCGTCCACGTACGAGTACGCGAACGGCTCGGCCCTCTTGAACACGTCCGCGTACCTCACCGGCCACTGGTCGGGCAGGCACATCGAGCGCGGCGCCCACGTGCCGCGGCAGCAGTACTGGTCGGTGTCGAAGACCCCGCAGGGCGACTCGCAACCGACCACCCGGCCACCGGACGTCACCTGGAGGGCGGCCGGACAGTCCACGGCGTGGGTGCAGCCCGCGGCCGAGCAGCCGTTCGCCGAGATCGGGTCCTTCGTCGTACCGCCGACGAGGTTGATGTACATCGGGAGGTTGGAGCCGTCGACGAGGCTGACGTCGTAGAAGTCCATCCCGTCCCACGAGTTGAGGTTGAACTCCGCCAGCGTCGCCGGGATCACCCCGTAACCGGGGCACTGGAAGCGGCCGTCGCAGTCGCCGGTCTCGCAGTGGCCGCGGCCCGAGGCGTCGAAGGAGCAGCCGGTACGGCCCCAGAAGCGGCCGTTCCAGTGGTCGGGCACGCGGACGCCGAGGGTCTGCCCAGGGCGCAGGACCCAGCCGGTGGTGGTGAGGGCGGGCCGGGCGGTCTGCTCGCCCGAGGCGAGCCAGATCGTCTGGTCCACGTCGTTGACGAAGGTGAACACCCGGGTGCCGGAACGCGGTGGGAGCTTCGTACCGGCGGGCGACGCGGCGCTGCGCGACGCGGTCGGCCGCGGGAGCTGCCGGGAAGCGGTCGGCTTCGGCTTCTTGGCGGCGGTCGTCGCGGAGGCGGTGACGGTCGGTGTCACGGACGGCGCGGCCGTGGTCGTGACCTGCCCCGCCGATACGGGCGCGGCGCCCGCCGTGGCCGGGGTGTCGGCCGAACCGCCGCCAGGCCGTTGGCCGGAGACCGCCCAGACCGCCACGCACAGGGCCGCGACGGCCAGCGCCACCGCCGCCGACACGGCACCGCGCCGTGATCGTCCGCCGTGCCGAGCTCTGCGTCCCATCGCTTCCTCCGCGCCGTGGCCGCCGTCAATACCGTTGATGCCTGTGGCCAGCGCATCCCGTACGTCCCGCACATGCCGACTCACCGGCGATCAGGAGACGGCCGGTGAGCGGCGGGGATAACGGATTTCCGGTACGGCGAAGGCTTGACTCCGGCCGCGGGAGGGGGCGTTACGCGTAGACCCCGGCGAGCCAGCGTGTCCAGTCCGCGCCGATCCGCTCGGCGCCGGCGCCCGGCGCGAAGTCGTGCACGCTCACGCCGACCGTCGCGCCGAAGTGGTTGCGGCCGAAGAAGCGGTACATCGCCTGGTCGGTGCGGAGCCCGATGAAGTACGGGTTGCGGAAGTCGAGCACGGCCTCCACCCGCCCCGCGCCCGGCAGTTCGACCTGTACGGTCGTGCCCTCGGCCGCATCGTCCGCCAGCCCGAGCGCGCGGGCCGCCGTCTCGAAGGCGTCGGGCGCGCCGGACGCCTTCGGGCCTTCCGCGCCGCCGAAGACGGCGATGCGGCCGGTGAAGTACCGCAGGTACTCCCGCAGGGTGTGCATGTAGAAGTCGGTGTGCTTGTTCGCGCCGTCGTACTGGTTGTCCCAGTCCTCGACGAGGATGCCGCTGTGCACGTACCGCACCCATGAACCGCCGCCCTCGCGGGGCTCGATGAGGTGGTCGACCTGGTTGAAGGTCTGCACCGAGATGCCCTCGGCGTCCTCGGTGCGCCCGGTCAGCCGGTGCGGCGGGTCCCACGCGACCACGGTCCCGCCGAACGGCGCCGCGCCGCCCTCCTTGGGCTCGTACTCCATGGGCCACAACCAGCCCCCGGTACCGGTGGTGATGGCGTCCCAGACCTGCGACGGGCTGGCGTCGACCTCGAATTCACGGACGATCTCGAAGCGCTTGGACATGGTTGTTCAGAGCTCCTTGCTCCAGGGATACGCGGATGGGGGCCGTGCGGGTGCGGGAGGGCGGACCGGCCCTACGCCTTCCGCGGCGCGTAGACGACGTGGTGGACGCCGGACGCGAACATCTCGGAGGAGACGACGGTGAACGGGGTCTGCGGCAGGCCGTCCTGGAACAGCCGCTTGCCGCGGCCGACCACGATCGGGTGCACCAGCAGGTCGAACTCGTCCACCAGGCCCTGCCCGAGCAGCAACTGCACGAGCGTCGCGCTGCCCATCACGGTGATGTTCGCGCCGTCCCGCTGCTTCAGCTCGCGGACGGCGGCGGCCGGATCTCCGCTGAGGACGGTGGAGTTGTTCCATTCGGCCTTCTCCAGCGTGCTGGAGACGACGAATTTGGCGATGCCGTTCATGTGGTCGCCGCCGGCCTGGCCGGCCATCGCGGGCCACGCGGCGGCGAAGCCGTCGTAGGTGGTGCGGCCGAGCAACAGGGCGTCGGACGCGTCCATTTGGGCGGACACGGCACCGGCCATGTCGTCGTCGAAGTACGGCCCGTGCCACTCGTGGGGCGCCTCCATGACTCCGTCGGCGGACAGGAACTCACTGACGACAAGCTTCCTCATGACGCTTCCTCAGGGGGTGTGGTGGGCCGGCCGACGGCCGGTTCGACAGCGGCGGTATCGGTGCCACCGCTCGTGACGGCGGGGGCGTCGGGGGTCTTCACCGTGGGGTGCAGGGCGACGACGATCCGGTGCGGACGCCCGCCCTCGGCCTCCTCGTCGTGGTACTTGGCGACCAGCGCGGCGATGCCGCGGGTCAGTTCGTCCACGAACGCGGCGCGGTCCGCCGCCGAGCCGAAGCGGACCTCGCCGTCGAGCGCGAAGGTCGCGATCCGCTGCCGCGCCCGGTCCGCGCCCGTGATCAGCGTGCCGACGTCCCGCACCAGCCGGGCGGCGACAGCCAGCAGCCAGCGCGCCGAGAGCTGGTCGCGGAAGCGGGCCGGATCGGGCTGCACGGCGGCCAGCGCCATCGGCGAGATCACGTACGAGGCCGCGGTCGCCCGCATCAGCCGCTCGGTGACATTGCCCTTCTTGCGCTCGCCCGACAGCTCGACCAGGCCGTGCTTCTCCAACGCCTTGAGGTGGTAGTTCACCTTCTGCCGCGGCAGCCCCACCCTCGCCGCGAGCATCGTCGCCGATGCCGGGCCCGCCGCCAGCTCGGCCAGCAGCCGGGACCGTATCGGGTCCAGCGACGTCGCCGCCGCTTCGGGGTTCTCGATCACGCTCACGTCCAACATGGCTTCAGCGTCTCACCGAAAACTTTTTTTGTCCAGACGCATTCTCTTGTCGGTGGGCGAGCGGCCTTCGGCGCGGGTAGCGGTCAGGCTGATGCAGGCACTGGCCGGTCCCATGGGGGCAGGGCACTGCCCGGTCCCATGGGGGCACCGGGCGGTCCCACCAGCGGCTTCGGCGCGCGGTGAAGGTCCGCGCGGTGCCGGTCCGCGCGGGGTCAGTGCCGGGTGGGGTCAGTGCCGCGCGGGATCAGTGCCGGGTGGGGGCGGCGTCCCGGAGTGCTTCGGCGACGACGGCTTCGAGGCGGGTGTGGTGGGCGCCGCGCCAGTAGACGCGGCCGCAGGAGGCGCACGCGGCGAAGACGTCGTAGGAGCGTTCGGTGCCGCCCTCCAGGCGGTCGCGGACGGACTCCTTGTCGGCGGGGGTCAGCAGGCCGTTGCAGGCGACGCAGCGGGTCCAGGGCGCGAGGTCGGGCGCGAACCGCTGGAGGATGTCGCGCAGTTGGTCGGCCGGGCGGTCGCTGTAGACGTACGCGCCCGCCCACAGTTCGCGGCGGCGCAGCAAGCCCCGGTCGCGCGTGAGCATGACCCTGCGGTCGCTCGCCGAGAGCGCGGCGAGCGCCGGGTCGCCGATGTCCTCGTTCTCGTACGCCGCGTCGACCCCGAGCAGCCGCAACCGCCGCGCCAGCGTGCCGAGATGGACGTCGAGCAGAAAGCGCAGCGGCGCGCCCGGCACCTCCTGCGGCCGTACGACCGCGTGGACCCGTACCGCCTCGCCCGGCGCCGGGACGTGCGCGTTCGGGACCGCGCGGCCGTCGACGGACAGCCCGCCGACCTCGGTGAGCGGCACGCCCAGCGACTCCACGACGTGCCCGAGCGACGACGTGCCGTCGGTGACCACGGTGCCGGGTTCCTCGCGGCGCCGGTCGGCGGCCACGAAGAGGTGCAGCTCAGCCGGGATACTGACGGTGATGTGCGGTCCGTTCACGGACTCAGCATGCCATCGCCCACCGGGCCCGGCCACGGAGTTCCGCACCGCTCGTCAGTGCCTTGGAGACGGTGGAGCCGGGGGTGTGACGCCCGCGCCGCGCCGCCGTGGCCTAGATGTCGTAGGTCACCGTCACCGGGGCGTGGTCGCTCCAGCGCTGGTCGTAGCTCGCGGCGCGCTCGACGACGGCGGTGGTGGCCGCGGCGGCGAGGGCTTCGGTGGCGACCTGGAGGTCGATGCGCCAGCCGGTGTTGTTGTCGAACGCCTGGCCGCGCATGGACCACCAGGAGTAGGGGCCCTCGACATCGGGGTGGAGGCGGCGGACGACGTCGGTCCAGCCCGCGGGGCCGAAGAGTTCGGTGAGCCAGGCGCGTTCCTCGGGGAGGAAGCCGGCGGATTTGCGGTTGCCGCGCCAGTTCTTCAGATCCGCTTCCTGGTGCGCGATGTTCCAGTCGCCGCAGACCAGGGCATGGGTGCCGGTTTCGGCGGCGTGGTCGCGGAGCGCGCCGAGGTGGACGGCGAAGTCCTTCATGAAGCGCTCCTTCTCCGTCTGGCGCTCGGTGCCGACCTCGCCGGAGGGGAGGTAGAGGCTGCCGACGGTCAGACCGGGTCCGGTGCCGGGCAGGTCGACCTCCAGGTAGCGCCCGGCGGCGGCGAATTCGGTGGCGCCGAAGCCGACGCGGACGGCGCTGGGCTCCTCGCGGGTGTACAGCGAGACACCGGCCCGGCCCTTGGCGGAGGAGGGCGCGTGGAAGGCGTGCCAGCCCGCCGGGTCGCGCAGCTCGACGGTGAGCTGGTCGGGCTCCGCGCGGACCTCCTGGAGGCAGACCACGTCGGCTTCGGTCTCCTCCAGCCAGGTCAGGAAGCCTTTCTTGGCGGCGGCGCGGAGTCCGTTGACGTTCACGGTGGTGACGGTGGTCGACATGCGCTGGACGATACCGGGGCCGGTCGGCTGGACCGCTTCGGTATCCCCCGTCCGCACGTGCGTACGACCGCGCACGTACGATATCGGGCGTGGAGATCAGAACGACGCGTTACGACCACCCCGACGCGGTGAAGCTCAACGACCTGGTGCAGCAGGAGTACGTGGAGCGGTACGGCGACGGGGACTCGACCTTCATGGACGCGGCCCATTTCGACCCGCCGCGCGGGCTGTACCTGCTGGCCTACGACGAGGACGGGCACGCCGTGGCCAGTGGCGGCTGGCGCGCCCAGGACGACTCGCCCGACGGGCACGCGGACGGCGACGCGGAGATCAAGCGGATGTTCGTGGTGGCGCGGGCGCGCGGGCGCGGTCTCGCCCGCGCGATCCTGGCCGAGCTGGAGCGGACGGCCGCGGCGGCGGGCAGGACCCGGATGGTGCTGGAGACCGGTCAGCGGCAGCCGGAGGCCATCGCGCTGTACCGCTCGTGCGGCTACCTGCCGGTGCCGAAATTCGGCTACTACCGGCACGACGAGCTGAGCGTGTGCCTCGGCAAGCCGCTGGTCGCGCCGCCGGGCCCGTAAGCCGCTGATCCAAACCGCCGGTCCAAGCCGCCGGTCCAAGCCGCTGATCCAAACCGCCGGTCCAAGCCGCTGATCGCACCGCACCCGCGCGTACCCCACGGATCGCGGCGCCCCGCACGAGGTCCCGGCGTCAGCGCCCGCCCCTGTTGCGGCCGCCGCGCCGCAGGTACATCCCGGCCAGCGCGCCGACGATGAAGCAGCCGAGCAGCGCCATCCACAGCGGCATCGTGACCTCGGGGATCAGCAGCCGGATCTTGACGTCGCGGGTGTTCTCGAAGATGAAGATCAGGGCGAGGACCGCGAGCACGGCCACGGTCACCCGGCCCGGGGTCACCAGCGAACCGAACCTGCTGTCGCTCGGCGGCTTCTCGGTGCTCACCACGCTCACCTGCTCCCGGTTCGGCGCTGTCCCCTTGCGTTCATGATCGGTGCGGGGGCGCCGGGGCGGGCTGCGGACTACTCCGAACGGGTGAGCGCGTCCGCTGTGCGCGCCTGTGCGCTCACCTGCGTGCTCGCGTACGGGCTCCCTTGTGTACTCGCCTGGGCGCTCGCCGCCAGCAGGCGCAGCGCCGCCTCGTCCGGGGTGCCGGGCGCCGCGCTGAACAGCAGCAGCCGGTGGCCCGAGCCGTCGCCGGTCCGCAGCATCTCGAAGGCGAGGTCGAAGCGGCCCACCACGGGGTGGTGGAAGGTCTTGGTGCCGGTGGTGCAGTTGCTGACCGGGTGGCGGGACCACAGGGCGGCGAATTCCGGACTCTTCATGGACAGCTCGCCGACGAGTTCGGCGAATCCGCGGTCGTCGGCCGCCTCGCCCGCCGCCAGCCGCAGGGAGGCGACGGCGCGCCGGGCCTCCTCGTCCCAGTGCGGGTGCAGTTCCCTGGTGTGCGGGTCGAGGAAGAGCATCCGCTGGGCGTTGGGGCGGTCGGCCGGGCGGTCGGGCGCGTCGGGGTCGAGGTGGCCCGCGGTGAGGGCGTGGCCGAGCGCGTTCCAGGCCAGGACGTCGTAGCGGCGGCCCATCACGACGGCGGGCACCGCCTCCATGGCGGCGATGAGCTGCCGCGTGGCGGGCCGTACGGTCTCGGCCCGCTGCGGGGCGCGGCGTCCCGCGCGGCCGGGGCGCGCGAGGTGGCGCAGGTGGGCGCGCTCGTCGTCGGTGAGCCGCAGCGCGGTGGCGAGCGCGTCGAGCACGGCCTGCGAGGCGTTGGCGCTCTGGCCCTGTTCGAGCCGTGTGTAGTACGCGACGCTGACGCCCGCGAGCTGGGCCAGTTCCTCGCGGCGCAGGCCCGGTACGCGACGCCGGGCACCGTACGGGACGACGCCGACGTCCTCGGGGCGCAGCCGCGCCCGCCGGGTGCGGAGGAATTCGCCCAGTGCGGAGGGGGTGCGCGCGGTGCCGTCCATACGTCCAGTCTGCCCCGGCGCCCGGCGCGGAGCCTGACCCTGCCGGTGGTAGGCACCCCCGACGTACGTACGGCCCGCGTAGGCACCGCCCGCGTACGAAGAACGGGGGTCTGGGTACGGGCCGCGCCGCCGACGAGCCTTCCGTGGTGACCGCACCACCGCTATGGAGGGCCGCAGGATGACGCCACCGACACCGACACCAGCACCCACACCTACACCCGCGCCCACGCCGACATCCACACCGGCACCCACACCCACGCCGACATCCACACCGGCACCCGCACCCGCACCGACGACGGGTGCGGGCCGCGCGGCCGGGACGGGGAGCGCGCGGACGGACGGGGCCGGGGCACCGGACACCGCCCCGAGGTCCGGCCCGCCGCCGATGAGCGCGCGGCAGCGCTGGACGCTGATGCTGCTGCTGGGCGCGCAGTTCATGATCGCGGTGGACTTCTCGATCCTGAACGTGGCGCTGCCGGTGGTCGGCCGCGGTCTCGGCTTCTCGCTGGCGAATCTCCAGTGGATCGCGACGGCGTTCGCGCTGGCCGCCGCCGGATTCACGCTGCTGTTCGGCCGGGTCGCGGACCTGTTCGGGCGACGCCGGGTGTTCCTGGCCGGGATGGCGGTGCTCGGGGTGTCGTCGCTGGCGGGCGGGCTGGCGACGGATCCGGCGATGCTGCTGGCGGCGCGGGTCGCCCAGGGGCTCGCGACGGCGGCCGTGACCCCGGCCGGGATGGCGCTGCTGACCACGTCGTTCCCGCAGGGGCCGCTGCGCGACCGGGCGCTCGGTCTGAACGGGGCGCTGATGTCGGCCGGTTTCACGGCGGGCGCGGTGCTCGGCGGGGTGCTGACCGACCTGCTGAGCTGGCGCTGGGCGTTCTTCGTCAATGTGCCGGTGGCCGCCGTGGTGCTGCTCGCCGCGCCCGCGCTGATCGCCGAGAGCCGCCCCGCCGCACGGCCCCGGCTCGACGTGCCCGGCGCGGTGACCGTCACCGGCGGGCTGCTCGCGGTCGTCTACGGCTTCACGTCGGCGGGCGAGCGCGGCTGGCTCTCCCCGGTGACGCTGACCGCCCTGCCGGTGGGCGCGGCGCTGCTGGCCGCCTTCGTCGCGGTGGAGCGGCGGGCACCGGCGCCGCTGGTGCCGGTACGGTTCCTGCGCCGCCGGTCGGTGGTGTGGGGGAACGCGGCCGGGCTGATCGCCTTCGTGACGGAGACGTCGCTGGTCTTCCTGATGACGCTCTACCTCCAGAAGGTGCTGGGGTTCTCGGCGCTCGCGACCGGTCTCGCCTTCGGTGTGCTGGGGGCGGGCACCGTCGTGGGCGGGGTGCTGGGGGCGCGGGTGATCGGCCGGATCGGCACGCGGGCGACGCTGATCGTCGGCGGCGGGGTCCAGGCGGTCGCCACCGCGTCGCTGGTGCCGCTCGGGGAGGGCCGCGGATGGCTGGGGCTTCTGCTGGCGGCGACCTTCGTCGGCGGTGTCGGCAACATGCTGGCGATCGTCGGCTTCATGGTCACCGCGACGTCCGGGCTGCCGGACGAGGAGCAGGGTCTGGCCACCGGCCTCGCCACGATGACGCAGCAGGTCGGCATCACGCTGGGCATCCCGGTGATGAGCGCGGTCGTCACCGCCCGCGCGGGCGCGGCCTCGTCGGCGGCGCCGCACGTACTCCTCGGCGGGATCTCGCTCGCCGTACTGGTCAACGCGGCCCTGGTGGCGGCGGGGGCGGTGGCCTCCGCGCTGTTCCTGCGGTCGCCGAAGGGGCGTGAACCCGTCCGCGCGCGGGGGTGACGGGAGGGCGGGGCGCGGGGGCGCGCGGGGACAGGGACGGGTGGCGGGGCACGGGGGCACGGGCAGGGACGGGTGGCGGGGCACGGGGGCGGCGACGGGTGACCAGGGTCGGCCGCGCGCCCGTGCCCCGTACGTCCGTCATGGACTCGCCCGCCGCGCCCCCTGCTGGCAGCATCGGACGCATGGACCACAGGCACCGCTCGGACCGCAGGGACGTCCTCACCGACCTCAGGGAACCGCCGGTGCTCGGGGCGGGCGACTACACGTTGCGCCCGTGGTCGATGGCCGACCTGCACGCGGTGCGCGAGGCGTCGACGGACCCGCTGATTCCGCTGATCACGACCGTGCCGCCGGTCTACAGCGACGCCGAGGGGATCGCCTTCGTCGAGCGGCAGTGGGGACGGCCGGCGGCGGGCCGCTACCCGATGGTGATCGCGCGGGCGTCCGACGGGTGCGCGGTCGGCAACGTGGGGCTCGACATCATCAGCGCGGACCGCGCCACGGTCGGCTACTGGGTGCTCGCCTCGGCGCGCCGCGCGGGCGCCGCAGGTTCGGCGCTGAAGGCGATCACCGAGTGGGGCCTGCACGAACTGGGCATCGCCCGGCTCGACTTGTACGCCGAGCCGTGGAACACCGGTTCGCTGCGCACCGCGGAGAGCGCCGGTTACCAGCGCGAGGGGCTGCTGCGCGACTGGGCGCGCGTCGGCGGGGAGTTGAAGGACGTGGTCATGTACGCAGCTCTTCGTACACCGCGATGACGCTGCGCGCCTGCTGCTCGACCTGGTCGGCGATCGGCACCCAGCGCGGACGGTAGGCGCTCTCGTACGCCGCGCACCACTCGTCCACCAGGCGCGTGACGCGGGGGACGTCGGCGACGCGGCGGAGCATCGCGGCGGCGCGCAGCGGGACGCGCTGCGCGTAGACCTCGATGCTGGTGACGCGCGCGGTGGTCATCGGCGGCAGCGGGAGCGCGCCGGGCGGGCGTACGGCGGGGTCCCAGTCGGCGGACAGCCGGGGGCCGATGCCGACGAGTTCCTTGACGGTGCGCAGCATCGGGGAGTCCGCGCCGACCAGGCGCGGGTCGAGGTTGTCCAGGACCCGGGCGACGCGGGGCAGGTCGCGGCGGAGCGCCGCGCCCGCGACGCGCAGCGCGTGGTCGGGCGCGGGGTGCGGGGAGATGTCGGCGGTGCGGTCGCAGGCCCACATGGGCACTTCGACGACGGCGGTGACACCGTCGTAGCGGCGGGCGTGCGCCCAGGTGGAGTTGGCGCCGTCCCCGACGGTCGCGGGGTCGCCGTCCGGCGGCATCACGTAGACGCCGGGTCCCGGGCTCGGCCACTGGAAGGCGTCGGAGGACCCGCTCTCCAGCGGGATGTCCAGCTCGGCGGCCGACTTGCCGATCCGCGCGGGCACGCCGGGGATGTCGCTGGTGAGCTGCACGAAGCTGCCGCCCACGTCGATGCCGTGCAGCGAGCACTGCAACACCGGTCGCAGCGCGTCCAGTACGCCGAGCAGCGCGCGGGTCTCGGGG
This sequence comes from Streptomyces sp. NPDC093221, assembly GCF_044753885.1. NCBI lineage: Bacteria > Bacillati > Actinomycetota > Actinomycetes > Kitasatosporales > Streptomycetaceae > Streptomyces > Streptomyces sp. NPDC093221. Next base: position 802,637 of record NZ_JBIVOA010000003.1, read on the forward strand.
AGCGACGCGTCGGGGGCTCCCGGCGGCGGCAGCCATTCGGGCTGTTCCGCCGCGCACGGCCGGAAGAAGTGCTCGTAGTGGCCGCGCAGGGTGTAAGGCCCGCACAGCCAGGGCTCGTTGAGCACCGCGCCGTCCGGGTCGATGCAGAGCAGGAAGTGCCAGGCGGTGCCGTCGCCGTGGCCGCCCTCGCGCTCGGCGGCGAGCTGGTACGCGAGCCGGAGCACCGTGGCACCGCCGACCGCCGCCTCGTTGGCGTGCGGTCCCGCCACCACGAGCGCGTTCCGCTCGCTCCCGCCCTCCGCCTGATCCACCGTCAGCATGAGCAGGGGCCGCCCGGCCCGCGACCGGCCGACAGCCCGCAGTCGGCACAGTCTCGGATATCGCAACGTCAACAGCCGTGCGCCCTGGATGACTTCGGCCGTCGTCGGATAGTGCTCTCTCGCCACCGCATTCCCCCAGAAGCCGAAGCGCGTACTGGCTGCGACTGCGTGACGACGTCGGGTACAGCCCCCACATGACCCCGTCCACCACGGCCGTCGGGCGGCTTCGGTGACGGCGGCACAGAGCGTGCGCGTATCGCGGGTGCCGAAGGGGCCACTGCTGAACGGCCGGGCAAGCACTAAGTACGACACGGCGGCGGCAGGGTGTCAACGGTGCTACCGCAGGTGTTCCGGCGCACAACGGCGCCCGCGACGACGATCAGTGCGGCGGCTCCGTACGCGGTTGCCTGGAGCACGTTTCCATGGGCACCGGCGCCCATCGCGTTCCCGGTGTAGAGGGCGAGTCCGGCCAGCGGTACGGCCAGCCACTCCCAGCGGCCGTCGAGCGCGACGAGGGCGACGACCGACAGCGCGTACCAGTAGTAGGAGGGTGAGGTCAGCAGCAGCGCGGTGCCGGTCACGAGCAGGGCCCCGCTCCACGGCCGGTTCCGGTCCCCACGCCGCAGTACGTACACCACCACCGCGAGGACGGCCGCGATCGCGGCCGGGCCCGCCGCACCGTCCGGCAGCACCAGCCGCAGCAGGGCGAAGCGCCGTACGCTGCCCGGCTCGTATCCCTCCTCCTGGAGGTACCCGGGCAGGTAGCCGAGCACCCCGCCGCCGGACGCGACGACGTACGGCAGATAGGCGAGAACGATTACGGCGACGGCGGGGAGCAGGACGCGGAGCGCCTCGCGCGGGGTGCGGCGGGCGAGCGCGCCGGGCACGGCGAGGGCGGGCAGCAGCTTCACCGCGACGGCGGCGCCCAGCAGCGCGCCGCGGCGCACGGGCCGCGCGGTCGCGCCGAGCGCGAGGACGGTCAGGAGCACGCCGAGGGTGTCGATGTGCGCGTCGTTGACAGCCGCCACGGGCACGATCGGGCACCACGCCCACAGGGCGGCGCGGCGGGGGTCGGCGCCGCGCCGCCGCAGCGCCAGGAGCAGCGCGCCCGTGGTCGCCGCGGCCAGCAGCGCGCCGCCGGCCTGCATCGGCTTGTACCGGGTGCCCGGCGGCGACAGCGCGTGCACGGCGAGGAACCAGCCCTCGGCGACGGGCGGGTAAATGGTGTGCACGGAGGGCCGGTTGATCCGCGTGCAGTCACCGGCGGTGGTAGGAATCTGCGTCCAGTCCGCGCAGTGGGCGTCCGCCTGGCGGGGGAAGAGCCATGGCTCCCGCAGCCGTTCGAGCTCCGGCGCGTTCGGCGGGTACGCGTACGGCGAGACACCCGACGCCTGCACCGCGCCGTCCCACGCGTAGCGGTACATGTCGTTGCTGGTGCGGGGGGCCGTGGCCAGGCCGGTCAGGGCGAGAGCGACGCCTCCGGCGGCGACGAGGACGGTCGCGGCGCGGCGCGGCACCTTGCGGAGCGCGAGGAGGGCCGCCGCGAACAGGGCCCACGCGGCGGCGTACCAGTACGGCAGGCGGTCCGGACGGCCTTCGGTGCCGCCCACGGCGAGGGTCGCCGCGACGACGGCGACGAGGGCGGTAAGGAGCAAGGCGACGAGAGCGGTCGCCGGTCGGCCGCGGCGCGGGGGCGCGGTGCCTGCGCCGCTTGGGCGGGTGGTGCCGGGGGTGGTGCCGGCGGCGGCCCTGCGGGGGGCGGCGAGGAGCGAGGTACGGATTCCCACAGGTCACACGCTCGCATCCGGTCGTGGCGAGCGGGAGCCGAACCGCTGCGACGTACGCGTTCCGTAAGGAGTCGCGCGCTCCTGCGGGGGCCTCGGCGGGGGTGAGATGGCCTCATGACCGATACACCTCCTCCACCTCCCGAACGGCCCGCCCCGCGGGCCCCGAAGCCTCACGCTCGGCCCGCGGGGGTGCTGTTTCCGGCGTGGGCGCGGGTGGGGCCGCTGCGGGAGGGCGCGTTCAGAGGGCGCTTGCACGACGCGCGGACGGCGGTGTCGCTGGGGCGGGTGCTGGGGGCGGCGCTGGTCGTCTGCTTCGTGACCGGGCTGGTCAGCCACTACTTGCAGCAGCCGCCGAGCTGGGCGGTGAACCACCTTCCCAGCCGCCCGAGTTGGGGCTACCGGCTGACCCAGGGCACGCATGTGGCGACCGGCATCGCCGCGATCCCGCTGGTGCTGGCGAAGCTGTGGACGGTCTATCCGCGGCTGTTCGCCTGGCCGCCGCTGCGATCCGTACCGCACGGCCTCGAGCGGCTGTCGATCCTGGTCCTGGTCGCGGCGACGCTGCTGCAACTGGTCACCGGCCTGCTCAACACCGTGCAGTGGTACCCCTGGCCGTGGAATTTCCGTCCGGCCCACTGGGCGCTGGCGTGGGTCGTAGTGGGCGCGCTGGCGCTGCACATCGCGGTGAAGGCGCCGGAGATCGCGGCGCACTGGTGGCGCCGCTCACCGGGCATGCTGCGGCTGCCCGCCGCCGACGGCCGGGACCGGCGGGCCTTCCTGGCCAAGGTGGGCGCGGCGGTCGGCGCCGTGACGGTGACGACCGTCGGGCAGAGCCTCACCCCGCTCAAGGACCTCGACCTGCTGGCCCCGCGCCACCCCGACCACGGCCCGCAGCACCTGCCGGTGAACCGTACGGCCGCCGCCGCGGGCATCACGGCGGCGCGCCTGGCCGACTGGCGTCTGACCGTACGCGGCCCGCGCCCGTACGAACTGACGCTGCCCCAACTCCGCGCGCTGCCACAGCGTTCCGTGGTGCTGCCGATCGCCTGCGTCGAGGGCTGGAGCAAGAACGCGCACTGGTCGGGCATCCGGATCCGCGACCTCCTCGACCGCGCGGGCGCCCCGGACCACGCGCGGGTCCGCGTCGTCTCGCTCCAACAGCACGGCGCCTACGCCGTGATGGAGATGGGCGACCTCTACGCCCGGGACCCGCTGACCCTGCTGGCGCTGTCCCTGAACGGCGACGTCCTCTCCCCCGACCACGGCTTCCCGGCCCGGATCATCGCCCCCAACCGGCCGGGCGTCCTCCAGACCAAATGGGTCACCCGTCTCGAGGTGCTGACATGAGACGCCCCACCGCCGTACGCCCGGCGACCCTCCTGCGGTACGGCGTCGGCACTGTCGGCCTCGCCGGTATGGCCTTCGGCGCGAAACTGCTCCTGACGGACCCTCACATCTCGGACTGGCCCGCGGTGGTGGAGTGGCTCGTGGGCGCCGTCGTGCTCCACGACGGTGTCCTGGTCCCCGCCGTCCTCGCTCTCGGCGCCCTGGCCGCGACCCGCCCCGGCCTCCGTCCGCGGTGGCCCTTCGTCGTCGCGGGCAGCCTCGTCCTGATCGCCCTGCCCGTGCTCCTGCGCCCGCGCCCGACCGCCAACCCGTCCGTCCTCCCCCTGGACTATCCGCGCGGCCTCGCGATCGCGGTGGGTACGGTCCTGGCCCTCGCCCTGTGCTGGGCGGTCGGCCGCCGGGGGTGGGCGCGGCGGCGCGAACTGGGGCGGAGGGTACGCGGTGCGGGTCCACGGCTGAGAGCGGCCGGGAGGGCGGGGGTGGCCGCGGTGGGACGCACGGCGCGCGGGCTCCGCCGCTGACCTCGTGTTCCGGCACCGGGACCGCGCCTTCGAGCGGCCCGGCGCCGGGGAGTCCAGGATGGGGGCATGACGGTATTCCCCGATGTCCCCGGCGTCTGGCACGGACGGTCCGGTTTCCGGCTCATGCCCACCGACCCCTTCCACGAGGCCCCCGCCGGCGCCCGGGTCGTCCTCGGCGCCTCCGGTCACCTGGCCTGCGTCACCTACACCTGGCAGCACCCGGACGACGGACCGCAGGACGGCATGCTCACCGTCGGCGCGACCGACGAGAACACCCGGCTCACCGCGCTGTGGGCGGACTCCTGGCACCAGCAGCCTGCCCCGCTGCTGATGCACGGCACGCCCGGACCGCACGGCATCGACGTCGAGGGCGAGTACGCCGAGGGCGTGGATCTGGCGCATCGCGGTCGACGCGGGTGAGCCCGGCACGCTGCGGATTCGTATGGACAACGACATCCCGTCCGGCCGCTACCGGGTCATGGAGGCCACGCTGACGCCGAGTTGACGTACCGGGCTCCGTGCCGGGACGCCGCTGCGCGAGCCGTCACGCGCCTACCGCACGCTGACCAGGGCGGCGAAGCGGCGGCCCGACGTCGACCACTCCTCCGCCACCGACCAGCCGGTGGCGCGCGCGGCGGCGCGCAGCGCGAGGGGGCCGAGGCGGGCCCACGGGAAGTCGCGGCCCTGCCGTCCGTGGGCGTCCTCGACGCGTACGGTCACCCGCTCGTCCACCTCGTGCGGCGCGGCCTCGGCGAGCAACCGGCCCCCGGGGGCGAGGAGTTCGCGGACGCGCGCGAGGAGGGTGTGCGGGTCGCCGCCGATGCCGATGTTGCCGTCGGCGAGCAGCGCGGTGCCCCAACGGCCCTCCGCGGGAAGGCGGTCGAAGACCGAGCGGCACAGGACCGCGCCGCCCGCGCCCTTGGTGCGGGCCACGGCGGCGGGGCTCACGTCGAGCCCGAGGACCGGCACCCCGTACCCGGCGACGGCGGCCACCAGCCGCCCGGGACCGCAGCCGATGTCCAGCACCGGTCCACGGCAACGGCGCAGCATCGTACGGTCGGCGGCGTCCGGCGCTGCGCACCAGCGCTCGACCTCGAGCGGCAGCAGCCAGCCGTCCTCCCGCCGCAGGAACAGCGGCCCGCGCCCGCTGACCAGGGCGCGCGCGTACGGATCGCCGCCCCAGGTGGTCGCGGTGGCAGACCGCGCGACGGGTACGGAGGTGGTCACCGGGCGGCACCTGCGGGGGCTGGAGCGGCGGGCGCGGCGGCGGTGGCGGCGGCGGGACGGCTCATGGGGGCGAGGCGGCGCCAGGCCGCGGCGAAGTGCGTGGCCGGTGCCAGGGCGGCGACGTCGGCGGCGTCGGACGGGGTGTCGACGTCCCGCAGCAAGGGGAGGTCGTGGACGCGGAGCCCGGCGGAGGTGAGGCGGGCACGCTGGACGGCGCCCGTGTGCGGGGTGGACATGGGGACGCCGAGGAGGAGGTCGGGGCGGGCGGGTTCGGCGAGGCCGAGCGCCCAGAAGCCGCCGTCGGCGGCGGGTCCGAAGACGGCGTCGCGGGTGTCCCACGCGTCCGGCCGCAGCGCCGACTCCAGCAGGGCGGCGGTGAGTTGGGGGGTATCCATGCCGACCAGCAGCGCGGGTCCCGTGCACAGGGCGAAGGCCCCGGCCAGTCGTTCGTCCAGGCCGCCGCCGGTCTGCGGTGCGACCTCGTAGCCGTCCGGCAGCCACGGTCCCGGAGCGCCGTCCAGGACCAACACCCGTCGGCTCACGGGGAGTTCGAGGCCCAAGGCCAGCGTGTCCCGGAGCGCCGCCTCGGCAAGGACGGCGGCCTCGGCGGCCGTGCAGTACGGCGTCAGACGGGTCTTGACGCGCCCGGCCACCGGAGCCTTGGCGATCACCAGCAGCGTCGTCGCGGCCTTCATCGGGCACCCGCCGTAACCGTCGAGTCGTCACCTGCGGTGGCGTGACCGGCCGACTCGCTGCCGACCGTCGCGTTCCCGGCCATCTCGGTACCGGCTCTCCCGTCACCGGCCTTCTCGGTACCGGCTCTCCCGTCACCGGCTCTTTCGTTCAGCACCGCCGTCATGTCGCGGACCGCGTGCCAGGTGCCGCGCCAGGTGCCGGTGACCTTGGAGCGGCCGGTGCGCGGCGCGTACGGGACGGGGGTCTCGCGAATCCGCCAGTCCGCGTCGGCGGCGCGGACCACCATCTGGAGCGGGTAGCCGGAGCGGCGGTCGGTGAGGGCGAGCGCGAGCAGGTCCTCGCGGCGGACGGCCCGCATCGGGCCGAGGTCGTGCAGGCGCAGACCGGTGCGGCGGCGCAGCAGCCGGGCGAGCTGGAGGTTGGCCAGCCGGGCGTGCGGCGGCCAGGCGCGGAAGGTGGTGGGGCGGCGGCGGCCGAGCACCAGGTCGGCGGCGCCGTCCAGCACCGGCCCCGCCACGGTCGGCAGCAGCCCCGGGTCGAGGGAGCCGTCGCAGTCGCAGAAGCAGACGACGTCGGCGGTCGCGGCGAGCAGTCCGGCGTGGCAGGCGGCGCCGAAGCCGCGTACGGGCGCGTGCACGACGTACGCGCCGTGTTCCGCGGCGATCCGGGCGGAGCCGTCCGTGGAGCCGTTGTCCACGACGATCGCGCGCCAGCCGGGCGGGACGCGGTCCAGCACCCAGGGCAGGGCGGCGGCCTCGTCGAGGCACGGCAGGACGACGTCCGCGACGGCGGGGGGACGGGGGCCGGGGCGGGAGCCGGCACGGACATCGGGGCGGGCGTCCGGGCGGAGGTCGGCCGGGACGGCGGACCGGACGTCACCGGGGACGCCGGGGACGCCGGGGACGCCGGCCACGGTGGGCGATGGCTTGGTCACACGGATCACCCTACGGAGACGCAAGGGACATAACGGACCCGCGATCCTTACGAAACACGGACGGCACCGCTCCCCGGCCTCCGGCCCGGCGTCACTGTCCGTGGCGGGTGTCAGACTCGACAGCATGACCAGCCCCACCGTGCCCGCCGCCCCGGCCCCGCGCCGCCGGGTCCTCGTCGTGGACGACGACCCGACCGTCGCCGAGGTCGTCGCGGGCTACCTCGACCGGGCGGGCTTCGCCGTCGAGCGCGTCGCCGACGGCCCCTCCGCCGTCGCCCGCGCCGCCGCCCTCCGGCCCGATCTGGTCGTCCTCGACCTCATGCTGCCCGGCATGGACGGCCTCGAGGTCTGCCGCCGTATCCGCGAGAACAGACCCGTGCCGGTCGTCATGCTCACCGCCCGTGGCGACGAGGACGACCGCATCCTCGGGCTCGAAGTCGGCGCGGACGACTACGTGACCAAGCCGTTCAGCCCTCGCGAGCTGGTGCTCCGCGTCGAGTCCGTCCTGCGCCGCGCGGGCAGCCCGCCCGACCCCGCCTCCGCCCCCGGCGCGTGGCTGCGCTCCGGCTCCCTCGCCCTCGACCCGGCCGCCCGCCGCGCCACCCGCCACGGCGCCGAACTCCCCCTCACCATCCGCGAATTCGACCTCCTCGCCTTCTTCCTCCACCACCCGGGCCGCGTCCTCGGCCGCGAGGAACTCATGCGCCGCGTCTGGGGCTGGGAATTCGGCGACCTCTCCACCGTGACCGTCCACGTCCGCCGCCTCCGCGAGAAGATCGAGGCCGACCCCGCCCGGCCCCGCCTGATCACCACCGTCTGGGGCGTCGGCTACCGCTTCGACCCGTCCGACGGCCCCACGGACGACCCCGCGGACGACCCGGTGGGCGACCGGGACATGGGCGCGGCCCCGGCTTCGGGCGGGGGACGCGATGCGTGACGTGGTGCTCATCGCCGCCTACGCGGCGGCCGGGGCGGGGGCGGCCGGGGTCCTCGGAGCGGTCGCGCTGCGGCTGCTGCGGCACCGGTCGGTGGCGTTGTCGCTCGCCGTGGTCGCCGTCGTGACGGTGGCGGCGATGCTCGCGGGGACGCTGTCGGTGGCGTGGGCGATGTTCCTGTCGCAGCACGACCTGGGTGTGGTCACGACGGTGTGCGGGATGGCGGCCGTGGTGTCGCTGGGCGTCACGCTGCTGTTGGGGCGGCGGGTCGTGGCGGGCAGCCGCGCGCTGGCCGCCGCCACGCGGGCCTTCGGCGACGGCGACGCCTTTGCCGCTCCCGCGCACGCGCCCACGGCCGAACTCGCCGAACTCGGCCGTGAGTTGGCCGTCACCAGCGCCAAGCTGGCCGACTCGCGCCAGCGCGAGCGCGCCCTTGAGGCGTCGCGCCGCGAGCTGGTCGCGTGGATCTCGCACGACCTGCGGACGCCGCTCGCCGGGCTGCGGGCGATGACCGAGGCGCTGGAGGACGGCATAGCGGAGGACCCGGCCCGCTACCACAAGCAGATACGGGCCGAGGTCGACCGGCTCAGCGGCATGGTCGGCGACCTCTTCGAACTCTCCCGCATCCAGGCGGGCGTTCTCGCCCTCTCCCCCACCCGCATGTCGATGTACGACCTCGTCGGCGACGCCATAGCGGGTGCCAATCCGCTGGCGCGCGAGCACGGTGTACGGCTGGTCGGCGACGGGGTCGAGCCGGTGCCGGTGGAGGTCGACGGCCGTGAGATGACGCGGGTCCTGGCCAACCTCCTGGCCAACGCCATCCACCGCACCCCCGCGGACGGCACTGTCGCCGTTTCCGCTCGGCGCGACGACGCTTCCGGCTCCGTCGTGCTCTCCGTCACCGACGGCTGCGGCGGCATCCCCGCCGACGACCTTCCCCGCGTCTTCGACACCGGGTGGCGCGGGACCGGGGCGCGGACGCCTCCGGCGGGGGCGGGGCTCGGGCTCGCCATCGTCCGTGGCATCGTCGAGGCCCATCATGGGCGTGCCGCCGTGCACAACGTCCCCGGCGGCTGCCGCTTCGACGTCGTCCTCCCCGCCGCCCCCCTCTAACGGGCGGCACCCCGTGCCTTCAGGGGCAGGGGGCAAGTCGGTCGCTCCCCGGACCACCGGCCGGTGGTGGGTTGCTCGCGCAGTTCCCGCGCGCTCGGGGGTGCAGCCGCCTGCGGGATGGGGGGCCTGGCCGGCTAGGCCGACGGGCGTTGGGGGGCGTGGGCGAAATCGGTGACGCCCTGGGTGAAGGGGACGCGGGGGGACCAGGCGAGTTCGTGGTGGGCGCGGGCCGCGGAGGCCGTGACGTGGCGGACGTCGCCGAGCCGGTACGCCCCGGTGACGCGGGGCGCGGGCCCCCCGGTGACGGCGGACAGGACGGTGGCCATCTCGCCGACGGTCCGCGGCGTGCCGGTGGCGATGTTGTAGGGGCGCAGGCCGCCGGGCGGCCGGTCGCCGAGCCGGGCGAGGGCGGCGACATTGGCGGCGGCCACATCGGCGACGTGGATGAAGTCCCGGCGTTGGCGGCCGTCTTCGAAGACGGCGGGGGCCTCGCCGCGGGCGAGGGCGGAGCGGAAGAGGGCGGCGACACCGGCGTAGGGGGTGTCACGGGGCATGCCGGGCCCGTAGACGTTGTGGTAGCGCAGGGAGACGGCCCGGCCGTCGGCGGCGCGGGCCCAGGCGGCGGCGAGGTGTTCCTGGGCGAGCTTGGTGGCGGCGTAGACGTTGCGGGGGTCGGCGGGCGCGTCCTCGTCGACGAGGCCGGGCGCGAGCGGTTCGCCGCAGCGGGGGCACGGCGGTTCGAAGCGGCCCGCGTCGAGGTCGGCGACCTGTCGCGGCCCCGGCCGTACGACGCCGTGCCGCGCGCATTCGTAACGTCCTTCGCCGTAGACGACCATCGACCCGGCGAGGACGAGCGACCGTACGCCCGCGTCGGCCATGGCGGCGAGCAGCACGGCGGTGCCGAGGTCGTTGCAGCTCACGTAGTCGGGGGCGTCGGCGAAGTCCTTGCCGAGGCCGACCATGGCGGCCTGGTGGCAGACCGCGTCGGCGCCGCGCAGGGCCTCCTCGACGGCGGCCCGGTCGCGGACGTCGCCGTGCCGCCATTCGACGCCGTCGGGCACGGGCGGCGGCGGGGCCCGGTGGGCGGCGGGCAGCAGCGCGTCGAGGACCCGTACCCGGTGTCCGGCGGTGCGCAGCGCGGTGACGATGTGCGAGCCGATGAAGCCCGCGCCTCCCGTGACAAGTACCAGCATGGGCCCGACCGTACGGTCCCGGCCGGGCCGATGGACCGGGCCCGGCCGGGGCGTCAGCGCTCCGTAAGAACTCCCCGCGCCGCCTCACACCAGCGCGGGCACCTCGTACGTGAGCGTCGCCGCGTCCGCGTCCAGCACCGCGGGCACCCCGAGCGGCACGGTCAGCGTGGACTCGCAGTGGCCGAAGCCGAATTCCTCGACGATCGGTACGCCGAGGCCGCCGAGGAGGTCGGTCATCAGGGACCGGACGGCGGGGTACGGGCCGCAGTCCTGCCAGGAGCCGAGGACGATTCCGGCGACGCCGTCGAGCCAGCCGGAGCGCAGGAGTTGGGTGAGGATGCGGTCGAGTCGGTACGGCTCCTCGCCGATGTCCTCCAGGACGAGGATGCCGCCCGCGGCGGACGGGCGGGAGTACGGGGTGCCGAGGTCGGAGGCGAGCAGGCTGACGCAGCCGCCGAGGGTGACCCCGGCCGCGCGGCCCGGTACGAGGGTGCGGGCGGTCGGGGAGGTGGGCGTCAGGGTCTCGTCGGGCGTGAAGAGGGTGCGCCGCAGGTGGTCCTGGGTGGGGCCGTCCTTGAGGAAGGTCTCGGTCGCCGCCATCGGGCCGTGCAGCGTGGCCAGGCCGAGCCGGGTCGCGAACGCCTCGTGGAGCGCGGTGATGTCGCTGTAGCCGATGAACGCCTTGGGCGTGGCCGCGCCCATGGCGTCCCAGTCGAGCAGGTCGACCATGCGCTGCGCGCCGTAGCCGCCGCGGGCGCACAGCACGGCAGCCAACGACGGGTCGCACCACGCCTGTTGGAGGTCGTCGGCGCGGGCCCGGTCGGTGCCCGCGAGGTAGCCGGAGGGGTGGTCGTCCAGGACGTGCGGTGCCACGACGGGGTCGAGGTCCCAGCTCCGCAGGATGTCGAGGCCCGCGTCGAGGCGTTCGCGCGGTACGGGACCGCTGGGCGCCACGACGCCGATCCGGTCGCCGGGCGCCAGCCGCCGGGGGCGGATCAGTGCGGGCACCGGCCCGCCGACCGGGCCGGCCGCCTGCCGCGGTCCGCCCCCGGAGCCCCGTCCGGCAGAGGCGTCGGCGGCGGAAGCGGAGGAGGCGGCAGCGGCAGCGGCAGCCGTAGAACTCTCCGTCATGTGTGCAGCTCCAGCGGCGCGACGCCCTCCGGTGTGAAGCCGAAGACCTGCCCGTAGAGGGCGAGTTCGGCCTCCAGGCAGGTGACCATGGTGTCCAGGCGGCGGAAGCCGTGGCTCTCGCCCTCGAAGGTCAGATACGCGTGCGGGATGCCGCGTCCGGCGACGGCCTCCAGGAACCGCTCGCACTGCACGGGCGGGCAGATCACGTCGTCCAGGCCCTGGAGCAGCAGGAACGGCACGTCTATCCGGTCGCCGTGGTGCACGGGCGAGCGGTCGCGGTAGCGCTCGGGCACCTCGTCGAGCGGCCCGATCAGCGACTCCAGGTACTCCGACTCGAAGTCGTGCGTCTCCCCGCCCTCCCGCGACCAGCCGCGCAGGTCGAGGATCGGGTAGATGACGGTGCCGCAGGCGTAGGTGTCGGTGGTGGTCAGGGCCGCGGCGCTGGTCCAGCCGCCGGCGCTGCCGCCGCGGATGGCCAGCCGCGCGGGGTCGGCGACGCCTTCGGCGACCAGCCCCTCGGCGACGGCGGCGCAGTCCTCGACGTCCACCACGCCCCACTGTTCGCGCAGCCGGTTGCGGTAGGCGCGGCCGTAACCGGTGGAGCCGCCGTAGTTGACCTCGGCGACGCCGATGCCGCGGGAGGTGAAGTAGGCGATCTCCAGGTCGAGGACCATCGCGGCGCGGCTGGTGGGTCCGCCGTGCACCCAGATGACGTAGGGCGCGGGTCCCTCGGCGGTGACCAGCGGATTGCGCGGCGGGTAGACCTGCGCGTGCACCTCGCGCCCGCCGGGGCCGGTGAACGTCCTGGCCAGGGCGTCGGGCACGTAGGCGGGGTCGACCGTGTCGTGGTGCGCGCTGCCGATGACGCGGGTGCGGCCGGTCTTGACGTCCAGCTCGACCAGTTCGTACGAGGTACGGGCGCTGCCCGCGACGCCGATGACGCGGCTGCCGGACGCGGCGAGGGTCGCATTCCACTCGGTCCAGTGCCCGGGGGCGTCGGTGACCTCGCCGGTGGCGGGGTCGAGCAGGCCGAGCCGCAGGGCGCCGACGCCGTGCAGGACGGCGATCAGGCCGTCGTCGAGCGGGGCGAACCAGTGGTGGCCGAGTTTCCACAGCGCGTTGCCGAATTCCTCCTGGCGTGCGCAGAGGTTGACGGCTTCGCCGGTGGCCGGGTCGACGCGGTGCAGATTCCACCAGCCGGTGCGGTCGGTGGCGGCGAGCAGGGTGCCGTCGGCCGCCCAGCCGACCTGGGTGACGGATTCCTCGGGGCCGCCGATCAGGGTGCGGGCGGCGGTGAAGGTGCCGTCGGCGGTGACGTCGGCGATCCGCAGTTCGGTGCCGTCCCAGGGCATCAGCGGGTGGTCCCAGGCGGTCCAGGCGGCCCGCGTGCCGTCGGGCGACAGGCGGGGTCCCGTGACGAACCGGTGGGTGGCGGCGGCCAGTTCGCGTACGGCCGCGCGGTCGTCGGCGGCGGAGCCGTCGAGCGGTACGGCGGCGGGCACGCGGCGTACGTCGGTGGGCTTGTCGCCGGTGAACTCCTCCAGGACTCCCCAGACCTCACCGCGCTCGCGGTGCAGTGTCAGGTCGGCCCAGCGCAGTCCGCCGCCGACGGCGCCGACCGGGGTCAGCGGGCGCGGCGGGGTCTGCGGCTCGTCGGGGCGGAAGGCGTAGAGCCGCTGGTCGGCGAAGTTGGCGAAGACCACCAGCGGGGCGCCGTCCACGACGGCGCCCGCCCAGGGGGTGCCGCCGTATTCGATGACGCGGCTGCGGACGTTCCACGGCGCGGGCAGCGGGCACTCCTCGGTGCCGTCGGGCCTGCGGCGGATCAGCGCGCGGCGGCCCCCTTCGGCGGGGCGGGGCGCGGTCCACCAGACGTCGTCGCCGACGATGCCGACGAATTCGGGGCTGCCGTCGTGTGCGGCGGCCGTGGTGGCGTCGACGGGCGAGGGCCAGGCGCCGTGCGGGGTGGTGCTCCCGGTGGTCGTGGTCACGCTCCGGCCTCCGTTCCCGTGGCGCGCAGGAAGCGGTCGAGGACGTGGACGCCGAAGTGCAGCGCGTCGACGGGCACCCGCTCGTCCACGCCGTGGAAGAGCGCCTGGTAGTCGAAGCCGGGGGGCAGCCGCAGCGGTGAGAAGCCGTAGCCGGTGATGCCGAGCCGGGAGAACTGCTTGGCGTCGGTGCCGCCGGACATGCAGTAGGGCACGACGTGCGCCTGCGGGTCGAAGTGTTCCAGCGACTCGCGCATCGCGGCGTAGGTCGGGGAGTCGACCGGGGCCTGGAGCGGGATCTCGCGGTGGTGGAACTCCCAGTCGACGTCGGGTCCTGTGAGCCGGTCCATGGTGGCGGCGAACTCGTCCTCGGCGCCGGGCAGCATGCGTCCGTCGACGTAGGCGGTGGCGGAGCCGGGGATCACGTTGACCTTGTAACCGGCTTGCAGCATCGTCGGGTTGGCGCTGTTGCGGACGGTGGGCCTGACCAGGTCGGCCGCCGCGCCGAGCCGTTCGAGGAGGGTGTCGACGTCGTCCAGGGCGGCCTGGTCGGCGGGGACGCCGTAGAGCGCGGCCAGTTCGGTGAGCGCGGCGGTGACGGTGGCGGTGAGGCGGACGGGCCAGTCGTACTCGCCGATCCGGGCGATGGCGCCAGCCAGTCGGCTGACCGCGTTGTCCCGGTTGACCTTGGAGCCGTGGCCCGCCTTGCCGTGTGCGGTGAGCTTGAGCCAGGCGGTGCCGCGCTCGCCCGCGGCGACGGGATAGATCCGCAGGTCGTCGTTGGCGTGGAAGGTGAAGGCGCCGGATTCGCTGATGCCTTCGGTGCAGCCCTCGAAGAAGTCGGCGTGCTTCTCGGTGAGGAAGCCGGAGCCGTAGGAGGCGCTGTCCTCCTCGTCGGCGGTGAAGGCGAGCACGATGTCGCGGGTGGGGCGGTGTCCGGTACGGGCCCAGGCGCGGACGGTGGCGAGCACCATCGCGTCCATGTTCTTCATGTCGATGGCGCCGCGGCCCCAGACGACGCCGTCCCTGATCTCGCCGGAGAAGGGGTGCACGGTCCAGTCGGCGGCCTCGGCGGGCACGACGTCCAGGTGGCCGTGGACGAGCAGCGCGTCGGCGGCCGGGTCGCTGCCCGCGATCCGGGCGAGCACGTTGGCGCGGCCGGGCGCGGATTCCACGATCTGCGCTTCGATCCCGGCGTCGGAGAGCTGCTGGGCGACGTATTCGGCGGCGGGCCGTTCGTTGCCGTCGCCGCCGCCGCGGTTGGTGGTGTCGATCCTGATGAGGTCGGACGTGAAGGTCACGACCTCGTCGAGTGCCCGCGCGTCCACGGCGTCGTGCCGGACGTCTCGCTCGGCGGTCCGCTCAGCCATACTGCTCCTCCACCGCTTGCGACACGAGTGTGGTGACCGCCTTGAAGGCCCTGATGCCCTCGTACATCGTGGGCAGCGTGTAGGCGACACGCCGCTCCCCCGTCCGCTCCACGCCGGGCACCACGGTGGCGGCCCCGGCCAGGTGGACGGCGTCGAATTCCAGCTCGACGGTGAAGGGCCCGGCCTGCGCGGGCTCGTGGCGCACGGCCAGCGCCGCGGCGTCCTTGGCGGCGGCCCTGATGTCGGCGGCGGTGCGCGCGGGCGGGCGGCAGACGGCCGCGTAACGCGACACGTAGTCCTTCACCGCGACGGTACGGGCCTGCGGCGCGTACCCCTCGGCGTCGATCCCGGTCCTGTCGTCGCCGGTCACCAGCACCACGGGGACGCCGTACTCGGCGACGACCAGCGCGTTGAGCCTGCCCTCGCTGGCAGCGACGCCGTTGACCCACACGCCGGTGATGGAGTTGGCGAGGTAGGTGTGGGCGAGGACGCCCTCGGTCCCGGCGCCGGTGTGGTAGCCGACGAAGGCGATGCCGTCCACGTCTCCGTGCTGGACGCCCTCGACCATGGACAGGTCCTTGTGGCGGCCGGTGAGCATCTGGGCGCGCTCGTCCAGCTTCTCCAGCAGGAGATTGCGCATGGTCCAGTGCGCCTCGTTGACCAGCACCTCGTCCGCGCCGCCGTCGTAGAAGCCCGCGACGGCGGCGTTGACGTCGGAGGTGAACATATGGCGGCAGCGCTGCCACTGCTCGCTGCCGGGCAGCACGTCGGCGGGCCAGGTGACACCCGTCGCGCCTTCCATGTCCGCCGAGATCAGGATCTTCATGTTGCGTCACGTTACGCGGCGGCCGGAGGGCGCACCAGGGCCGGGCCCGGCCTGTGGATAACTTCAGTGGTCCAGACCAGTGAAGCGGGTGGGGGAATCAGCCGGTACGGCCCGCCACCAGCCATTTCGACGGTATCTCTATGCGAGTCCCGTCCACCCTGAACTCCGTTGTCACCAGGGGCTGTTCACCGTCGGCCAGCACTTCGAGCCCGGCGGCCCGGAAGAATCCGGGCAGCGCCGCGTCCGACACCTCGCCGGGCGCGATGCCGTGCGCGAAGATCGCCCCGAGCTTCTGCGGCGGTCCGGCGGGCCCCTGCGCGAGCCCCATCAGCACCGGCTTGGCCGCCTCCGCCAGCTCCAGCGCGAAGGCCCGGCCGCGGTGCCCGGTGAGCACCGCTATGCCGTCCGCCAGCCGCCCGCGGTCCTCCGGCTCGCACTGGTGCAGCACCCCGCGCATGTAGACGTTGGCGTCGCCGATCTCCTCGTGCAGCCGCTCCACCGCGTCGGTGTCCACCGCGTCCAGCCGCTGGTACTCCGCCGCCCCGTGCGGATCGTCGCGCCTGGCCCGGTCGATCGCCTCCCGCGAGAGGTCCACGCCGACCACCCGGTCGTACCGCTCGGCCAGGAAGCGGGTCTGCGTCCCGTTCCCGCAGCCGAGGTCCACCACCGGAAGGCCGGGGTCGAAGTACGCCCGGAAGTGCGGGTAGTGCTGTTCCGCCGCGAGCTCGGGGTCGCAGTCCCAGAAGACTCCGCCGGGCTCGTGGGGCGCGTCCTGCCAGAAACTCTCCCACGCCTGCTCATACCCGCTGGACACGTTCACGCGTACTCACCACTCCCCAGGACCGCGATCGTAGAAAAAGGCACAGGCGCGGCCGCCGACCGTGCCCGCATCAGGAGCTACCGGACCGTCACTTCGGAGTCAACGGCCCGGGCGGAATCGACGGCGCCGACGTCATCGACGCCACGGACGGAACCGACGCCACGGACGGAACCGACGACAGCGGCGTATTGAACGCCTCGGACGGAACCGACCGCGCCGGCGGGATCAGCGGCTCCGGCCTGGCAGCGGCTGCTCGAACCAGACGGACTTGCCCTGCGCGAAGCGGCTGGTGCCCCACTCGCGGGCGAGCCTGCTGACGATCCGCATGCCGCGCCCGCCCTCGTCGTCGGGCCCGGCGCTCAGCAGGACGGGGACGGCGTGGTCGTCGTCGGTCACCTCGCACAGCAGCGCGCCCGCGCGGACGAGCCGCAGCCCGATCCGCCGGGTGTGCGCGTGCCGCACCGCGTTGGTGACCACCTCGCCGACCAGCAGCTCCGCCGTCTCCGACATCTCCACCAGGTCCCAGCCGAGCAGCGTCTCGCGGACCAGGCGGCGGGCCCGCGCCACCTCGCGCGGGTCCGGCTCCAGCTCCCAGGTCATCACGTCGTGCCGCGGGATGCCGTTGAGCCGGGCCATCAGCAGCGCCACGTCGTCCTTGCGACCGCCGCGCGGGTTGAGCGCGCGGATGATCGTGTCGCAGGCGTCGTCCATCGACGCGGCCGGGTGCGCGGCGCTCTCGCACAGCGCGGCCAGACCGGTGCCGATGTCCTGGCCGCGCACCTCCACCAGGCCGTCGGTGCACAGGATGAGCCGGTCGCCGGGCGCGACCGGCACCCGTACCGTCTCGAACGGCACCCCGCCGACGCCCAGCGGCGCGCCCGTGGGCACGTCGAGCAGCTCGCTGCGGCCGTCGACGGCGCGGACCAGCACCGGCGGGATGTGTCCCGCGTTGGCGATCAGCAGATCGGACTCGACCGGGTCGTAGACCGCGTAGAGGCAGGTCGCCAGATACTGCTCGCCGAGCCGCTGCGCCAGGTCGTCCAGATTGCGCAGCAGTTGGGCCGGTGGCATGTCGAGCCCGGCCATGGTCTGCACGGCGGTACGGAACTGGCCCATCATCGCGGCCGAGTTCAGCCCGTGGCCCATCACGTCGCCGACCACCAGCGCCAGCCGCGAGCCGGGCAGCTTGATGCTGTCGAACCAGTCGCCGCCGACCCGGCCCAGCCGCTCGCCCGGCAGGTAGCGGGTCGCCACGTCACACCCCGGCATCCGCGGCGCGATGTGCGGCAGCATGCTGTCCTGGAGGGTGTCGGCGACATTCTCCTGATACGTGTACATGCGCGCGTTGTCGAGGACGAGCCCGGCACGGGCGGCCAGTTCCGCGCCCGTCACGCGGTCCATGTCGTTGAACACCGCCCGCTCGCGGTGGCGCAGCAGGATCATGAAGCCCAGCACCACATCGCGCGCCTTCAGCGGGACGACGAGCATCGAGCGGTTGTTGATCAGCGGGCTGATGTCGCGCTTGGGGAACTGCGCGGCGATCGCGTTGCCCATCGGCTCGCTGATCCGCGGCACGAGCACCGGGTCGCCGGTGGTCATGCACTGGAAGAACGGCGTCTGCGCGGGGAAGGGCATGGACTCGCCGACCGGCACCACGTCGTCCCAGCGGCCCGGTTCGTCGGTGTGCTCGACCGCCACGCGGTACCACATGGTGGTGACATCGGGCGGCCCGTCGGGGAAGCCCTCACCCGCCAGCACCTGCTCGCGCAGATATGTGCCCGCAACATCAGTGAAGCGCGGCACGACGGCCGCGCTGACTTCCTGAATGGTCCTGGCCAGATCCAGCGAGGTGCCGATCCGGCCGCTCACCTCGTTGAGGAATTCGAGGTGTTCGCGGACCGCCGCGTATTCGAGGTCGGGCGCCAACTCGTCGGCCGGGACGGCCCGCGGGTCGGCCGCCGCGGCGGCCTCGGCGGCGCGCCGTCTGGCCTGCCGCTCGGCCCGGCGCGGCACGCCCCAGTCCGGGGTGACCGGCACCCGGTCGTGCTGGCTTATCTCCAGCACCGGATAGCCCAGTTCCAGCACCTGCGCCACGATCCGCCCGCTCTCCAGCGGATTCATGCTCGGCAGGATCTCGGGCAGTTGCCTGGCGAGCTGGTCGGAGCCGGGGAATTCGGTGTGCAGCGCGAAGCCGGGCGCTATCCGCTCCGAGCAGTCCGCCGCCCCCGACCTGTCGGTCGCCGCCGCGTCGGGGTCGGCCATCGCGGAGGGCGTCCCGGCAGCGGCGGAGGAACCGGCCGCGGAAGAGGCGTCGGTGGCCAGCACGAGCAGCCGCTCGGGGCCCGGACCGACCAGCGGGTAGGCCCACCACAGCACGTCCAGGGGGATACGCCCGTCGCCGTCGGCGTCCGTGCGCCGCACGCAGTCGTACAACCGGGCGCGACCCGCCGTCGGGTAGGAGCTGGCACCGGCCAGCGAGGACTCCAGGTCGGGCCCGGTGACGTCGTACGGGTACGCGGTGCCCGCCGTGCCCCCGCCCGGGGCGGCGTCCGGGGGCACGTCGAGTGCGCCGCCCACCGGTAAGAGGTCGAGCGCGTTCCGCCCGACGGCCTCTTCCCGTGTCCAGCCGAACAGCCGGCGCGCACCCGTACTCCAGTGCGACACCAGCCCGGCGGCGTCCACGACGATCACCGCGAGCGGGATACGTCCGGACGGCTCCGGCGGTTGACGGCGGTCCATGGTTCGTCGGGCTCCTTCCCTCGGCCCCGCGGTCCGGGGCCGGAGTGCGGTGGGAACCGCCCCGGCACAAGATCTACGATGCCGTTAACCACGGTACGACCGGTCCGGGTGCCAGGGGAGGGAAAGTACGAATCCGGGCGCACGCCCGCGCGCGAGCAACCAAACTGCCCGTGCTAGCGTCCAAACCCTCTGTTCGAACTCTCTCACGTCGGTGGAGTTCGACCCCCTCGCCGGAAGGGATGCCGGCCGGGGCGCACCGCATCCGCGACTGGAAGAGGCCACGTGACCACCTGGCAGCCTGCGCGCTGGACCGCCATGAGGGGACCGGGGGCCCTTTTCCGGCGGGTCGACCTGCGCAATCCTGTCGTGGCCGCCACGGTGCTCGCCGCGGTCCTGCATGTGATCTGGGCCTATTTCCTGGCCAAGGACTCCGGCGACATGGCCGCGCAGTACGCCTGGACGGACTTCATAAGGGCCCACCCCTCCGCCTCGTACAACCTGTCCTGGTACGGCGGCATGCACCCCGCGTCGTACAGCATTCTGTCGCCGTACATCATGGCCGGGCTCGGGGTGCGGACCACCGCCGTGATCGCGGGCACCTTGTCCACGACGGCGGCGACGCTACTGCTGATCCGGGCCCGGATCAAGCGCCCGATGCTGCCCGCGCTGTGGACGGCGTTCGCTCTTTGGGGTGACGTGCTCTCCGGACGGGTCACCTTCGCGCTGGGCGTCCTCTTCGGTCTGATCGCCACGCTGCTGCTGTTCCCCACCGACCCGCCGGTAGGCGCGCGCCGCACCCCGCGGGTGCTGACCGCCACGCTGATGGGCGCGCTGGCCACCATGTGCAGCCCGGTCGCGGGTCTCTTCATCCTGGTGGTCGCGGCGGCGCTGTTCCTCACCGGGCGCCGCAAGGACGCGTATGTGATGGCGGTCTGCCCGCCCCTGGTGGTCGGCGCGACCTCGCTGCTCTTCCCCTTCTACGGGGTGCAGCCCTTCAAGTGGTTCTTCGCCATCATCCCCTTCGCCACGGCCGTGGCGATCGCCCTGGTGGTGCCGCGCGAATGGCGCGTCGTACGCGTCGGCAGCTGGATCTACGCGGCCGGTGTCGCGCTGACGTACGTCATCCCGTCGCCGATCGGCAGCAACGTGGAGCGGCTGGCCCTGCTGTTCGGCGGCACCGTGCTGCTGATCGTGGCCATGGCGTGGACCAGGGGCGGCCGGATGGCGCTGATGCTCTACCTGGCCTTCCTGGGCGTCGCGGGCTGGCAGATCTCCAAGCCCGTGGTGGACCTGGTGAACACCTCGGCGCCCTCGTCCACGGTCGAGCACGCGGCGCCGCTGATCGCGCAGCTCACCAAGGTGCGCGCGGACAAGGGCCGGGTCGAGGTCGTACCGCTGCGCTCGCACTGGGAGGCGTCGGGCCTGGCCCCGCACGTCAACCTGGCGCGCGGCTGGAACCGGCAGGCGGACGTCGAGCGCAATCCGCTCTTCTACGACGGCACGCTGACCGCGGAGACCTACCGGCAGTGGCTCCAGCGCTGGAGCGTCGGATACGTGGTGCTGCCGTCGGACACCCCGGACGGCGCGGCGGTGGCCGAGGCGAAGATCGTGGCGGCGGGCCAGAGCTGGCTGACGCCGGTCTGGCACGACGACTACTGGAAGCTCTACAGGGTCGCGAACGCCGATCCGCTGGCCGATCCGCCCGCGATCGTGGACGAGGCGAGTCCGGCCGAGCTGACCGTGACGATGCCGACCAGCGGCTCGGTGATCCTGCGCATCCCGTGGTCCCCGGTGCTGGGCATCGAGGGCGCCAACGACAACAAGCACGGCTGTCTCATCCAGGACGGCGACTGGACGCGGCTGTACGCGCCCTCGCCCGGCACGTACCGGATCGGCGGCACGTACGCGCTGATCCGCGGCACGCAGTGCAACAAGAACGACGTGGACGGCAGCGGCAGGCCGGACGGCGCGGCACCGGCCGGGCGCTGACCGGCAGGCTGTCCGACCTGCACGGCCTGCTGCCTGACCTGAACGGCCTGCTGTCCGACCGGCCGACCGGCGCCCGAGGGCCGCGGTGACCGGGAACGCCAACGGGCAGTGACCCTCACTCTTGTGGAGTAAGGGTCACTGCCCGTTCCGTACGACGGTGGATACGCCCGCGCGTCCACGGCGGGTACGGCGGCGGCACGGTCCTCGTCGGCGTGACCGACGTATCCGGCGTGACCGACGTATCCGGCGGGTCCGGTGCGGCCTAGTCGGCGTGTCCGAGCTGGAGGTCCCGCTCGGTCCTGCCGCCGCCCGCGACCTGGAGGACGGTGGCGACCGGCGGGTAACCGGCGGCGATCACCGTGTACTCACCGGCGGCGAGGTCCACGAAGCGGAAGTGCCCGTCGGGGCCGGTGGTGACCGAGTCCACGACATTGCCCGCCGCGTCCAGCAGCGTGACCCGCGCGTCCTCGACCAGCCGCCCGCCGGGGGCGCGTACGGTCCCGCGCAGCACCGCGCCGCCCGCCAGCTCCACGTCCTGCCGGGTCTCCCGCGACGCCTGCACCGACACCGGCAGCGCGGCGGGCCTGAAGGCGGGCGCGCTGGCCGCCAGCGTGTACTCGCCCGCCACCAACTCGCTCAGGACGTAGGCGCCTTCGCGTCCGCTGCGGGAGGTCGCCACGACGTCGCCGCGGATGTCGGTCAGGGTCACGATGGCGTCCCTGACCGGGGTGCCGTCCGCGGTGCGCACGGCGCCCGCCAGGCGTCCGGCGCCGCCGAGCACCACGTCGAGTTCGACCGGGCGGTCGGCGACGGTGATGCTGACGGCCTGCGGCTGGTGGCCGCCCGCGGCGGCGATCAGCACATAGCTGCCGCTGCCCGGGGTGCTCAGCGCGTACCGGCCGTCCTCGGTGGTCGCGCCGCGGCCGATCTGCCGTCCCGTGACGTCGATCAGGGTGAGCGCGGCGCGGCCGACGGAACTGCCGTCGGAGTGCTGGACGGTGCCGCACACGGGCACACCGCCCGCGTAGCTCTTGCGGGCGCCCGGCACGGCCGAGTCGGTCACGGTGAAGCCGGGCGCGCCGTCGGCGCCGGTGAGGGTGTCGGTGGCGGTGTCGCCGTCGTACGTGGTCGTCGGGGAAGCGGGGCCGTGCTGGGTCACCAGGGGTTTCTCCTTGAGGAGGAAGGCGAAGAGGAAGCCGAGCGCGAGCACCGGCACCAGGTAGAGGAAGATCCGCGGCATGGCCTCGGCGTACGCGTTGACGTACCCGTCGCGCACAGCCGCGGGGAGTGTGCGGACCAGTTGGGGGGTGACCGACTGGGCGTCGGGCAGGTGGGCGCCCTTGGGGAGTTCGACCGCGAGGCGCTTGGCGAGGCGGTCGGCGAAGAGCGTGCCGAAGACGGCCGCGCCGACCGAACCGCCGATCTGCCGGAAGTAGTTGTTGGCGCTGGTGGCCGCGCCGATGTCGGTGGGGCGCACCGAATTCTGCACGGCGAGCACCAGCACGGGCAGCATCAGGCCGATGCCGAGGCCGAGTACGGCCATGTAGACGCTGTACTCGGCCTGCGGGGTGTCGGCGTCCATCAGCGACAGCAGATACATGCCGGCCGTCGACAGGGCGCCGCCGATGATCGGGAAGATCTTGTAGCGCCCTGTCCTGCTGATCAACTGCCCGCCGACGATGGAGGCGAGGACGACGCCCATCATCATCGGCAGCATGAGGAGCCCTGATCCGGTGGCGCTCGCGCCGTCGACCATCTGGAGGAAGGTCGGCAGATAGCTGGCCGCGCCGAACAGGGCGACGCCGACGATCCCGCCGATCAGGGCGGTGGTGTTGAAGACCCCGTCGCGGAACAGCCGCAAGGGGATGACCGGTTCCGCGGCGAACCGCTCGACGAGCACGAAGAGCAGCGCGCTGACCACGGCCCCCGCGCCGAGGCCGAGGATCTCCCGGGACTGCCAGCCGTACTTGGAGCCGCCCCAGGTGGTGACGAGCACCAGGCAGGTGGAGCCGACGGCCAGCAGCAGGGCGCCGAGCACGTCGAGGCGGGGCCGGACGGCGGGCTTGGGGAGTTTCAGCACGAGGCTGATCACGACGAGGGTGACCAGGCCGAAGGGCACGTTGATGGAGAAGCACCAGCGCCAGG
Organism: Streptomyces sp. NPDC093221; assembly: GCF_044753885.1. Taxonomy (NCBI): domain Bacteria; kingdom Bacillati; phylum Actinomycetota; class Actinomycetes; order Kitasatosporales; family Streptomycetaceae; genus Streptomyces; species Streptomyces sp. NPDC093221. Next base: position 825,718 of record NZ_JBIVOA010000003.1, read on the forward strand.
AGGCGTGGTCGGTGAAGAAGCCGCCGAGCAGCGGTCCCGCGACCGACGCGAGACCGAAGGCGGCGCCGATCAGGCCCATGTAGCGCCCGCGTTCCCGCGGCGGCACGATGTCGGCCATGATCGCCTGCACGCCGATCATCAGTCCGCCGCCGCCGATGCCCTGGATGGCGCGGAAGGCGATGAGTTCGTCCATGGTGCGCGACCACGCGGCCAGCGCGGAGCCGATGACGAAGGTCATGATCGCGAACTGGAAGACGATCTTGCGGCCGAAGAGGTCGCCGAGCTTGCCGTAGATCGGCAGTCCGATGGTGGACGCCAGCAGATAGGCGGTGACGACCCAGGACATCTTGTCGAGGCCGTGCAGCTCGCCGACGATCTTCGGCAGGGCGGTGGCCACGATCATCTGGTCGAGCGCGGCCAGCAGCAGCGCCAGCATCAGGCCGACGAAGACCAGCCGGACCCGGCGCGGTGTGAGGTCGACCGCGGCGCCGTTGCCGCCGGGCGGTCCCGAGGCGCCGCCCGCCTCCTCGGCCGCGCCCCCGGTCCCCTCCCCCGGCCGTTCGTCGTCCACGGCCGCCGGACGCTCGATCAGCGTGCTGCCACCCACTGCCACTCCCCTCGTCGCGCCTGCCTGGCCACCGTTTCCCGCATTAAGCGACAACGACGAGCAAGCGCGACGATTCTCAGGAAGTACGCGAAACCACCCGTATCAGTGAACGATCACGAAACCAGCGGCACCGTAAGGGACTTCACTCCCCCGCGGCGCACTCCCCTCACTTCACTCCGCTCGGCCCCATTCCGCTCGGCCCCATCCCGCTCGGCGCCATTCCGCTCGGCCCCATCCCGCTCGGCGCCTCACTTCTTCTCGACGTCGGCGGCCAGCGAGGCGAGCAGCGCGTCGTAGATACGGCCGAGGCCCTTGGGCGCGAAGGTGCGCTCGAAGAAGCCGCCGACGCCGCTCGCGCCCTGCCAGGTGGTGACGACGACGACCTTGCTGCGGCCCTCGCCCGACGGGGTGACCGTCCAGGTGTTCACGAGCGTCGAATTGCGGTCGGTCTCGACCAGCGTGTCCGCGGCGGGCGCGGAGACGTCGAAGAGGCAGTCGCGGATCCGCTTGCTGGTGGCCTGGAGCTTCCAGTGGACGACGGTGCCCGCGCCGTGGCCGCCCTCCCGGACCTCGTACTCGCTGAACTGCTCAGGGAGCACCCGGCCGCGGGTGCCCGCGTAGTCGGCGACGGCGGCGTACACCCGCTCCGGCTCCGCGTCGACGATCCGCTCCGTGGTGGCCTCGACCAGCGCCATGACTTCTCCTCAGGTCCGTGCCAGGTCGCGCGCCTTCCCGGCGCGCCGCACAAGCCAACCACACGCGCTTATCGAATCTGTGTTCTATTGTGGAGGGACGGGCGACCGGAGACGGCCGGCCGGAGACAACCGGAGGAGGGCGCGATGCGCTGGGACCATCTGAGCGGTGACGACGCGGCGGCCGGTGGCGCGCCCGCGCTGTTCGGCGCCGACGCGGTCACCCGGACCTTCGACACGCCGGGCTTCCGCGGCATCACCTTCCACGAGATACGGGCGAAGTCGATCATCAGCCGGGTGCCGGGGGCGTCCCGCATGCCCTTCGAGTGGACGGTCAATCCGTACCGCGGGTGCAGCCACGCCTGCGTGTACTGCTTCGCGCGCAAGACGCACAGCTATCTCGATCTCGACACCGGGATCGACTTCGACTCGCAGATCGTGGTGAAGACCAACGCGCCGGAGCTGCTGCGCCGGGAGCTGGCGTCGGCGCGCTGGCAGGGCCAGCACATCGCGATGGGCACGAACGTGGACTGCTACCAGCGCGCGGAGGGCCGGTATCAGTTGATGCCCGGCATCATCGCCGCGCTGCGCGACCGCGCCAACCCCTTCTCGATCCTCACCAAGGGCTCGCTGATCCTCCGCGACCTGGAACTGCTGCGGCAGGCCGCCGGCGTCACCGATGTGTCCATCGCGCTGTCGGTCGGCTTCACCGACGGCGAGCTGTGGCGCAGCGTGGAACCGGGTACGCCTTCCCCCGAGACCCGGCTGGCGGTCTGCCGCACCCTGCGGGCGAACGGGCTGCCGCCCACCGTGCTGATGGCGCCCGTCCTGCCCTTCCTCAGCGACTCCCCCGAGCAGTTGCGGGCCACCGTCCGCGCCATCGCCTCGGCGGGCGCCGCCTCGATCACGCCCCTGGTCCTCCATCTGCGGCCGGGCGCCCGCGAGTGGTACATGGCGTGGCTCGGCCGGCACCACCCGCATCTCGTACGGCGCTACGAGACGATGTACGCGGGCGGCGCGTACGCCCCGACGTGGTACCAGCGCCGGGTCACCCGCCAAGTCCACGAATTCGCCACGGAGTTCGGCTGCGGGCCCGCGCATCGCGAGGGCACGCGGCGCTTCCGGAAGCCGGGCGAGCCGGAGGCGGGTCTGTCCGGCGACCAGGTGCCGGCGGCGCGGCCCGCCGCGGAGAACACCCAGCTCACGCTGCTATGACCTCGCGCGGGTTCCGGACAGGCGTCAGGCCCTAGGCGTCGGCCAGCGCCGCGCGGGCGGCCGGGGCCAGTGGCGGGTGGGCGGTCGCGGCGCGCAGGGCGTGCCGGGCGGCGGGGGGCGCCTGCCGCGGGCACAGTGCGCCCAGGCCCTCCACGCAGGCCAGCGCGATGCGTTCGTGGGGCGCGGGGGTCGGCCGGGCGAGCAGCCGCTCCAGGGTGGTGGTGAGGGCCGGTACGGCCTCGGGCGCCCGCATCCGGACCAGGAGGCGGATGGCGGGCAGCGCGTACGCGACCCGCAGTTCGTTGGTGGCCAGCGCGGCGGCGGCCCGCCCGGTCCGCGGGTCCGCCAGCCGCGCCAGCGCCTCGGCGGCGCGGCTCGCCCGCGACTCGTCCCGGTAGTTCAGCAACAACGCCAGCGTCTCGAACGCCCGCCGGTCTCCCGCCTCCGCCAACTCCACGGCGGCCGCCTCCCTCACCTCCAACGGTTCGCCCACGGCGGTGAGCTTGCGAGCGAGGCGTTCACGGGTCTCGACGTCCATCTCCCCACTGTAGGAGCCGAGTTGCCCGTTACCGCCCCGACGGGGCAGATCGGTCGTTCCCGGACCACCGGCCGGTGGGGGTGGGCCGCGCAGTTCCCCGCGCCCCTGACGGGGCACACCCACTGCGTTCGGACGGCGAGCCGATCTTTTCAGGGGCGCGAGGCTGTGTCTGATCTGCGGCTGCCCCGCCCCGGCGGGGCGGATCGGTCGTTCCCGGACCACCGGCCGGTGGGGGTGGGGCGCTCAGATGGGGGCGGCGCAGATCACATGGGCACAGGACTGGCGGGGAAGTTACTCGCCGGTTACGCTCGGGGGACGTGCACGGTGGTCGGTGACGCAGCCGCCGTGGACGGGAACATTCGTCGGTTCGGCATCATCGCGGCGCGGCCCCGGGACAGGGCTCGCCTATCTCTTCGCGCGGGCACGCACCCCTGCACTTCCGGCCCGCGACTCCACCTCACTCCTTCAGCCGTGTGCGCGCGTGGCGCGCTCCGGTCTCCCCAGCGTCTGGAGTCACGCGATGGACCGTCCGTCCACACCCTCATCGTCAGCGACCGCATCCTCACCCCCCGCCGCGAGCGCGGCGCCCCTGGCGACCGTCGCCGTCGTGGGCCTGGGCACCATGGGCACCGGCATCGCCGAGGTCATGGCCCGCGCCGGTCACGAGGTGATCGGCATCGACATCGACCAGAGCGCGGCGCGCCGCGCGGTCACGGCGCTGGAGCGTTCCACGGCGCGCGCCGTGGAGCGCGGCCGGAGCACCGAGGCGGAGCGCGGCGACGCGCTGGCCCGCTTCCGTACGTTCCCCGATCTGCGGGCCGCCGCCGAGGCGGATCTGGTGATCGAGGTGGTCGACGAGCGCTACGACATCAAGCGCGAGGTCTTCACCGAGCTTGACCGGCTGGCCAAGCCGGACGCGATCCTGGCGACCGGCACGAACGCCCTGTCGGTGACCCGGCTGGCGGCCGAGACCTCCCGCCCCGACCGGGTGCTGGGGCTGCACTTCTTCGCGCCCGCGCCCGCCATGAAGCTGGTCGAGGTCGTGTCGACGGTCCTGACGTCGCCGGAGACCACGGCGGCCGTCACCGCCCTCGTGCGGAGCCTCGGCAAGGAGCCGGTGCCGGTCGGCGACCGGCCGGGCTTCATCGCCGACGGCCTGCTGTTCGGCTATCTCAACCAGGCGGCGGCGATGTACGAGGCGCGGTACGCCACCCGCGAGGACATCGACGCGGCCATGCGGCTGGGCTGCGGGCTGCCGATGGGCCCGCTGGCGCTGCTCGACCTGATCGGCGTCGACACCGCCACGACCGTCCTCGAGGCGATGTACGAGGCGTCCCACGACCGGCTGCACGCCCCCGCGCCGGTGCTCAAGCAGCTCACGGCGGCCGGGCTGCGGGGCCGTAAGTCGGGCCGGGGTTTCTACAGCTACCAGGCGCCGGGCAGCGCGGTCGTGGTGCCGGACGCGGAGACTCCGGGCACCGGGGACACCCGGCCGGCCGGGCGGCCGGTGCGCGCGGTGGGCGTCGCGGGTTCCGGCACGATGGCGACCGGTATCGCCGAGGTCTTCGCGAAGGCGGGCTTCGACGTCGTGGTGGCCGCCCGTACCCAGGAGAAGGCGGAATCGGCGGTGGCGCGGCTGGCGAAGTCGCTGGACCGCTCGGTCACCAAGGGCTGGCTGACCCAGGAGCAGCGGGACGCGGCGGTGGCGCGGGTGTCGCCGTCCGGTTCGTACGACTCCTTCGCCGACGCCGACCTGGTGGTGGAGGCGGTGGCGGAGGATCTGGCGGTCAAGCAGCAGCTCTTCCAGACGCTCGACAAGGTCTGCAAGCCGGGCGCGGTGCTGGCCACCACCACCTCGTCGCTGCCGGTGGTCGCGGTCGCGCGGGCCACCGGACGCCCGCAGGACGTCGTCGGAATGCACTTCTTCAACCCGGCGCCCGCGATGAAGCTGGTCGAGGTCGTGCACACGGTGCTGACCGCGGACGACGTGCGGGCGACGGTGCACCAGGTGTGCGGCGCGGTCCGCAAGCACGCGGTGGACTGCGGCGACCGGGCCGGTTTCATCGTGAACGCGCTGCTGTTCCCGTACCTCAACAACGCGGTGAAGATGGTCCAGGACCACTACGCGAGCGTGGACGACATCGACGCGGCGATGAAGCTCGGCGGCGGCTATCCAATGGGCCCGTTCGAGCTGCTCGACGTGGTGGGCCTGGATGTGTCGCTGGCGATCGAGCAGGTGCTGCACGAGGAGTTCCGCGATCCGGGCCTGGCGCCCGCGCCGCTGCTGGAACACCTGGTGTCCGCGGGCTGCCTGGGCCGTAAGACCGGCCGCGGCTTCCGCGAGTATGCCCGGCGCTGAGGCGCGCCCCGGCAGCGGAACAGGGCACGGCACCGAGCGCCGCGCCGACACCGGCGGCGCGCCGTCCGGCGGGCGTGAGCGCAGGTCGGACCGCGGTCGTCCGGCGGACTGGGGACGTTTCCCCCCGGCCGCCGGACGGGGGGCCGCGCCGTGTTACGTTCCCCACATGTCCCAGCCCGCGAAGTCCGACCCACCTGAGACCGCGAACGGCCGCCGCGCCGCGGCCCAGCGCCACCGGGTGCGCCAGGACCTCGCGTCGGCGGCCATGCACCTGTTCGCCGAGCGGGGTTACGAGGCCACGACGGTCGACGACATCGCGGCGACGGCCGGGGTGGCGCGCCGTACGTTCTTCCGGCACTTCCGCTCCAAGGAAGAGGCGATCTTCCCGGACCACGACGACACGCTGGTACGGGTGCAGGCGGTGCTGGACTCCGCGGAGCCGTACGAGCACCCGCTGGACACGGTGTGCCGGGGCATCACCGAGGTGCTGCGGATGTACGCGTACATGCCGGAGGTGTCGGTCGAGCGGTACCGGCTGACCCGCGAGGTGCCGACGCTGCGGGAGCGCGAGATCGCCTCGGTGGCCCGGTACGAGCGGCTGTTCACCCGCTATCTGCTGGGCCACTTCGACGAGGGCGCGCACCGGGACGGCGACGACGACCCGCTGCTGGCCGAGGTGGCCGCCTCCGCGGTGGTCGCGGCGCACAATCACGTCCTGCGGCGCTGGCTGCGCAATGACGGCAAGGGCGATGTGGAGGCGCAGCTCAACCACGCCTTCGACGTCATCAAGGCCACCTTCGGCAGCGGCATCGGCGCGGGCCGGATACCGTCGCGGGTCGCGGTGGAGCCTGCGGCGACCGTGTCGCGGCAGGGTGAGGTGGTGGTCGCGGTCGCCCGCACCGACGCCTCCCCGGCCGAGATCCTGCGGACGATAGAGCAGGCCCTGCGCCGCGCCTGAGCGCCCCGGGTGCCGTCGGCGCCCGCCCGGCGCCCGAGCGCCCGCCCCACCGCACCCGCAACCACGGCAGCGGCCGACCGGAACCCCGGTCGGCCGCTGCCGCTCGTTTGTGGCGTCCCGGTGACACGTGAGACAAATTTTTGGCACGCAGTGTCTTTACGACTGGCACTGCGTGCCATACCGTGACGGTAGTCCGGGCGGCCGGCGTACGGATATCCCGCGTACGCCGACTGTCCCCAAGGCCCGGACCCGCCTGCGTCACAGGTATCCCCGCGCCACCGCGCACATGGTCAGTTCCACCGCCGTACCCGCCGGACCGACGACGGCACCCCCAGCCATCCGCCCCTGCGTTCCCCCAGCGTCAACGCAGCAGCAGCACGCTTCGCCGGAGGTCAGACACCATGAAGGAAATCCTGGACGCGATCCTCGCGCCTGACAGTTCGGCCGCCGACTTCGCGGCCCTCCCGCTGCCGGAGTCCTACCGCGCCGTCACCGTCCGCAAGGACGAGGCCGAGATGTTCGCCGGACTCACCACCCGCGAGAAGGACCCCCGCACCTCGCTCCACCTCGACCAGGTCCCGCTGCCCGAACTCGGGCCCGGCGAGGCCCTGGTGGCGGTGATGGCCAGCTCGGTCAACTACAACTCGGTCTGGACCTCGATCTTCGAGCCGGTCTCGACCTTCTCCTTCCTCGAGCGCTACGGCAGGATGTCGCCGCTCGCCAAGCGGCACGACCTGCCGTACCACGTCATCGGCTCCGACCTGGCGGGCGTCGTGCTGCGCACCGGCGCCGGGGTCAACGCCTGGAAGCCCGGCGACCGGGTCGTCGCGCACTGCCTGAGCGTGGAGCTGGAGTCCGCCGACGGGCACAACGACACGATGCTCGACCCCGAGCAGCGGATCTGGGGCTTCGAGACCAACTTCGGCGGCCTCGCCGAGATCGCGCTGGTCAAGTCCAACCAGCTCATGCCCAAGCCGGAGCACCTCACGTGGGAGGAGGCCGCGGCGCCCGGACTGGTCAACTCCACGGCCTACCGCCAGCTCGTCTCGCGCAACGGCGCGGGCATGAAGCAGGGCGACAACGTGCTGATCTGGGGCGCGAGCGGCGGACTCGGCTCGTACGCCACGCAGTTCGCGCTGGCGGGCGGCGCCACCCCGATCTGTGTCGTCTCCAGCCCGCAGAAGGCGGACATCTGCCGGGCGATGGGCGCGGAGGCGATCATCGACCGCAGCGCCGAGGGCTACCGGTTCTGGAAGGACGAGCACCACCAGGACCCGCGCGAGTGGAAGCGGTTCGGCGCCCGGATCCGCGAACTGACCGGCGGCGAGGACGTCGACATCGTCTTCGAGCACCCCGGCCGCGAGACCTTCGGCGCCTCGGTCTACGTCACCCGCAAGGGCGGCACGATCGTCACCTGCGCGTCCACCAGCGGCTACACCCACGAGTACGACAACCGCTACCTGTGGATGAGCCTGAAGCGGATCGTCGGCTCGCACTTCGCCAACTACCGCGAGGCGTGGGAGGCCAACCGGCTGATCGCCAAGGGGAAGATCCACCCGACGCTGTCGCGGACGTACACGCTGGCCGAGACCGGGCAGGCGGCGTACGACGTGCACCGCAATCTCCACCAGGGCAAGGTCGGCGTCCTCGCGCTGGCCCCCGAGGAGGGTATGGGCGTCACCGACCCGGAGCTGCGCGCGAAGCACCTGCCCTCGATCAACCTGTTCCGCGACGCGACGTCCGGTGTCCCCGACTCCCCTGCCGGGGACGCCCGATGACAGGGCGTCAGAAGGACCGGCCCTGGCTGATGCGGACCTACGCGGGGCACTCGACCGCGGAGGCGTCCAACGAGCTGTACCGGCGCAATCTGGAGAAGGGCCAGACGGGCCTGTCCGTCGCCTTCGACCTGCCGACCCAGACCGGCTACGACGCGGACCACGTGCTGGCCCGCGGCGAGGTCGGCCGGGTCGGCGTGCCGATCGCCCATCTCGGCGACATGCGGCGGCTGTTCCAGGACATCCCGCTGGAGCGGATGAACACCTCGATGACCATCAACGCCACCGCCATGTGGCTGCTGGCGCTCTACCAGGTGGTCGCCGAGGAGCAAGGACTCGGCGAGGAGGGCCTCACCGCGCTCCAGGGCACGACGCAGAACGACATCGTCAAGGAGTACCTGTCACGGGGGACGCATGTCTTCCCGCCGGTCCCGTCGCTGCGGCTGACCACCGACATGATCACGTACACGGTCAACCACCTCCCCAAGTGGAACCCGATCAACATCTGCAGCTACCACCTCCAGGAGGCCGGGGCCACGCCGGTCCAGGAGATCGCCTACGCGATGTCCACGGCGATCGCCGTCCTGGACGCGGTCTTCGCCTCGGGGCAGGTCCCGGAGGAGCGCAGGGGCGATGTCGTCGCGCGGATCTCCTTCTTCGTGAACGCGGGCGTGCGCTTCGTCGAGGAGATGTGCAAGATGCGCGCCTTCGGCCGGATCTGGGACACCGTCACCCGCGAGCGGTACGGCATCGAGAACGCCAAGCAGCGCCGCTTCCGCTACGGCGTGCAGGTCAACTCGCTCGGCCTGACCGAGGCGCAGCCGGAGAACAACGTCCAGCGGATCGTGCTGGAGATGCTGGCCGTCACGCTGTCCAAGGACGCCCGCGCCCGCGCGGTGCAACTCCCGGCGTGGAACGAGGCGTTGGGGCTGCCCCGGCCCTGGGACCAGCAGTGGAGCCTGCGCATCCAGCAGGTGCTGGCGCACGAGAGCGACCTGCTGGAGTACGAGGACATCTTCGACGGCAGCCATGTGATCGAGGCGAAGGTCGAGGAGCTGGTGGCGCTCGCCACCGCCGAGATCGAGCACATCCAGGAGCTGGGCGGCGCCATGGCGGCGGTCGAATCGGGCTATCTGAAGTCGGAGTTGGTGTCCTCGCACGCCGAGCGCCGGGCCCGGATCGAGTCCGGCGAGGAGAAGATCGTCGGCGTCAACGTCTACGAGTCCACCGAGACCAGTCCGCTGACCGCCGACCTCGGCACGGCCATCATGACCGTCGACCCGGCCAACGAGGCGCGGGTGGTGGCCGCGCTGCACGACTGGCGGGTGGCGCGTGACGAGGCGCGCGCGCAGGAGGCGCTGACCGCGCTGCGCTCGGCCGCGGCGGGCACCGACAATCTGATGCCCGCGACGCTGGACTGCGCGCGGGCGGGGGTGACGACCGGCGAGTGGTCGTGGGCGCTGCGCGATGTGTTCGGTGAGTTCCGGGCGCCGACCGGGGTCAGCGGCGCGCCGGTCGCGGTGGCCGCCGAGGAGGGCAGTCCGATGGCCGAGGTACGGCGCAAAGTCGCCGAGACGGCCAAGGAGTTGGGCGGCGGACGGCTGCGGCTGCTGGTCGGCAAGCCGGGGCTCGACGGGCACTCCAACGGCGCCGAGCAGATCGCCGTACGCGCCCGCGACGCCGGTTTCGAGGTGGTCTACCAGGGGATCAGGCTGACACCCGAGCAGATCGTGTCGGCGGCGGTGGCCGAGGACGTGCACTGCGTGGGTCTGTCGATCCTGTCCGGTTCGCACGCCGCCCTGGTGCCGGACGTGCTGGAGCGGCTGCGCGGGGCCGGGGTGGACGACATCCCGGTGGTCGTCGGCGGGATCATCCCCTCGGCGGACGCCAAGGCGCTGATCGAGGCCGGAGTGGCGGCCGTCTTCACCCCGAAGGACTTCGGAATCACCGGGATCATCGGCCGGATCGTGGACGAGATCCGGCTCGCGAACAAGCTGGAAAAGCTGGAGGTATGACGTGCAGTTCGGCCGCACTTACGAGGAGTTCGAGGTCGGTGCGATCTACAAGCACTGGCCGGGAAAGACCGTCACCGAGTACGACGACCACCTCTTCTGCCTCCTCACGATGAATCACCATCCGCTGCACATGGACGCCAACTACGCGGAGAAGACAACCGACTTCGGCCGCAATGTCGTCGTCGGCAACTACATCTACTCGCTCCTGCTCGGGATGTCGGTGCCCGATGTCTCGGGCAAGGCCATCGCCAATCTGGAGATCGAGTCGCTGAAGCACGTGGCGCCGACCTTCCACGGCGACACGGTCTACGGCGAGACGACGGTGCTCGACAAGCGCCCGTCGAAGTCGAAGAACGACCGCGGCATCGTCGAGGTGGAGACCCGGGGCTACAAGCAGGACGGCACCCTGGTCTGCGTCTTCCGCCGCAAGGTGCTGGTGCCGACCGCCACGTACATCAAGGAGCGCGGCGGGGAACAGCCCGGCCGTCCCGAGCTGGGAGAGAGCTGAGTCATGAGCCGCCTCGCGCAGACCGACGGGCTGACCGACGTCCAGAAGGAGATCCTCTCCACCGTCCGCTCCTTCGTGGACAAGGAGATCCTGCCGGTCGCCACGGAGTTGGAGCACCGCGACGAATATCCGACGGACATCGTCGAAGGGCTCAAGGAACTGGGCATCTTCGGCCTGATGATTCCCGAGGAGTACGGCGGCCTCGGCGAGTCGCTGCTGACGTACGCGCTGACGGTCGAGGAGATCGCGCGCGGCTGGATGAGCGTGTCCGGCATCATCAACACCCATTTCATCGTCGCCTACATGATCAAGCAGCACGGCACACAGGAGCAGAAGGACCATTTCCTGCCGCGTATGGCGGCGGGCGACGTGCGCGGCGCGTTCTCCATGTCGGAGCCGGAACTGGGCTCCGACGTGTCGGCGATCCGCACCAAGGGCGTACGCGACGGGGACGTGTACGTCGTCAACGGCCAGAAGATGTGGCTGACCAACGGCGGTTCTTCCCATCTGGTCGCGGTGCTGTGCAGGACCGACGAGGGGCAGGCGGAGGACGCGCCGCCGCACAAGTCGATGACGACCTTCCTGATCGAGAAGGAGCCCGGCTTCGGCGCCAACGCCTCGGTCCCCGGCCTCACCGTGCCAGGGAAGATCGACAAGATGGGCTACAAGGGCGTCGACACCACGGAACTGATCCTCCAGGACGTGAGGGTTCCGGCCGACCGGGTGCTCGGCGGACAGAGCGGCCGGGGTTTTTACCAGATGATGGACGGCGTCGAGGTCGGCCGGGTCAATGTGGCCGCGCGCGGCTGCGGTGTGGCACAGCGGGCGTTCGAACTGGGCATCGCCTACGCACAGCAACGGCACACGTTCGGCAAACCCATCGCACAGCACCAGGCGATCCAGTTCAAGCTCGCCGAGATGGCCACCAAGGTGGAGGCCGCGCACCGGATGATGGTCAACGCCGCACGTAAGAAGGATTCGGGCGAGCGCAACGACCTGGAGGCCGGGATGGCGAAGTACCTGGCCGCGGAGTTCTGCAAGGAAGTGGTGGAGGACGCGTTCCGCATCCACGGCGGCTACGGCTTCTCCAAGGAGTACGAGATCGAGCGGCTGTACCGGGAGGCGCCGATGCTGCTGATCGGCGAGGGGACCGCCGAGATCCAGAAAATGATCATCGGGCGGCGACTGCTGGAGGAGTATCGTCTCCAGGGATAACCGAAGGAAGAATGTCCGTATTTATTGACATTTACCCGAGGGGAAGGTCACACTGCGTGAGCCGTCGCGGCACGGGAACCAGCCATCGACTCGCCCTTGAGCTTGCCGAGTTGCCCGTGTCAACCGATACCATCGGGTTAAAGCCGCCGTCCCCAGAAGTAATTCGCGGCACCCTCCGCTACGAAGGTCTTCCATGCCCCACAGCCATTCCTCTGCACCACGCGACGGCCTTGTCGGCGTACGACTCGCGCGCGGAGCGTCGCCGTGGCTCCTCCCGACCGTCGCCACCGCGGCGGTAAGCCTTGTCCGCGCGCGCCGCTCAGGCCGCTGGGCGACGGTGGCCGTCCCCGCCACCGCGCTCGCCGCGGGCATGCTGTGGTTCTTCCGCGACCCCGAGCGCGAGATCGCCGAGGGCCGTGTGATCTGTCCCGCGGACGGTGTGGTGCAGAGCATCATGCCGTGGAAGGACGGGCGCACCCGCGTCGCGATCTTCATGAGCCCGCTGAACGTCCACGTGAACCGCGCGCCCCTCGCGGGCACGGTCACCTCCGTCGAGCACATCCCCGGCGGATACGTACCGGCGTTCAACAAGGAGAGCGAGAACAACGAGCGGGTGGTCTGGCACTTCGACACCGAGATCGGCGATGTCGAGATGGTGCAGATCGCCGGCGCGGTGGCGCGCAGGATCGTTCCGTACGTGCCGCGCGGCTGCAAGGTGGAACAGGGCGAGCGGATCGGCCTGATCCGGTTCGGCTCGCGGGTCGACGTGTACCTGCCGGAGGGCATCGAGCCCGACGTCGAGGTCGGGCAGACCACCACGGCTGGGGTGACTCGCCTTGACCGTGGTTGAACCCGACACGCAGGCAAAGGCCCACACTCACACTCCGGTGCAGGCGCAGTCGCACTGGGTCACCGAGCTGGAGGACGAGGTAGCCGACCTTCCGCTGTCCACCCGGCTGTCCATCGCCGACGCGCTCACTCTCGGTAATGCGATCTGTGGCTTCATGGCCGTGTACTTCACGACCACCGGAGTCCTGGTCCCGCACCTGATGGGCACCACCGTCGGCGGCATGTCCAAGCACAGCGCCGCCACCGCGGTGACGCTCATGCTGCTCGCGTCCGTCTTCGACCTCTTCGACGGGCTGGTCGCGCGCAAGCTGCGCAGCTCCGCGATGGGCGCCGAGCTGGACAATCTGTCCGACCTGATCAGCTTCGGCCTCGCGCCGGCCTACTTCGTCGTCGTCTGGGGTCTGGTCGCCGACGACGCCCACGGCAAGGTGTCGGCCGCCGCCGCGGTGATGGTCGTCCTGGCCGTGGTGCTGCGGCTCGCCCGCTTCTCCTGCACCACGATCAGGGACGGTGTCTTCCAGGGCATGCCCAGCCCCTTCGGGGCGATGACGGTCGTCTCCGTCGTCCTGCTGGAGCTGCCCTTCATCCCCACCGTCGTCGCCATCGTCGGCGTCGCCTGGCTCATGGTGAGCCGCGTGGAGTACCCCAAGCCGCGCGGACGCCTCGCCGTCATCACCCTCGGCTGGATCCTCATCAGCATGGGCTGCCTGACCGCCTGGACCCTCGACGTCCCCGGCGGCCACCTGCTCCTCCAGACGGGCGCCGCCCTCCAGTGCGTGGCCGCGGCGGTCATCCCCTGCTTCGCGACCACGCGCCGCGTCAATACGATGCGGGCCAATCGCCGTGAGGCCAGGGCGGACGCTCTGCGCTGACATGTCTCCGGGGTGAGCCCCGGTGCGCCGCTACGGCCCGCGGCCCCTCCGCTCTCGGCGGAGGGGCCGCAGTCGTTTCCGCGCGCCTGCGCCTGGCGCTGGGGCTGGGGGGGCTGGCGCTGGCGCTGGGGCTTGCTAGGTCAGGAAGTCGCGGGCCAGCTCGGCGGAGAGCTGTTCCAGGAGCGGGCCTGCGTTGGGGATGGAGACGGCCGGGTCCGGTTCCAGGGACGAGAGCGGGTAGGCGCGGCGGATCCCGGCGGAGCCGAGGGCGCTGGGGCTGAGCGCGAGACGGCCGCAGACGGCGACGACGTCGATGTCACGGGCGCGGGCGGCCTGGGCGACGCCGACCGGCGCCTTGCCGTGCAGGGTCTGCTCGTCGAGGGAGCCCTCGCCGGTGATGACGAGGTCGACGCCGTCGAGGGCGGCCGCGAAGCCGAGGACGTCGAGCATGACGTCGATACCGGCCCGGAAGGTGGCGCCGAGGCCGACGAGGGCCCCGTAGCCGATGCCGCCCGCGGCGCCCGCGCCGGGGGCGTCGGCCGCCGCGGCGGCGGTCGGACCCTCGGCGAGGGCGAGGACGTCGACGTAGTGCCCGAGGGCGGCGTCGAGCGTGGCGACGTCGGCCTCGGAGGCGCCCTTCTGCGGCCCGTAGACCGCGGCGGCGCCCTTGGGCCCGAACAGCGGGTTGTCGACGTCGCTGGCGAGGACGATCTCGGTGTCGACCAGCCGCGGGTCGAGCCCGGACAGGTCGGCGGTGGCGAGCGCGCCCAGCGGGCCGCCGCCGGGCGCGACGGGCGCGCCGTCGCGGTCCAGCAGTCGAGCGCCGAGCGCGCTGAGCATGCCCGCGCCGCCGTCGTTGGTGGCGCTGCCGCCGACGCCGAGCACGATGGTGCGGGCGCCCGCGTCGAGCGCGGCCTTCAGCAGCTCGCCGGTGCCGTACGTGGTCGCCGTGAGCGGCGCGAAGACGCCGGACGGCAGGTGCTGGAGGCCGGACGCCTCGGCCATCTCGACCACGGCGGTACGGTCACGCAGCGCGTACGAGGCGTCGACCGGCTCGCCCAGCGGTCCGGTGACGCGTACCGTGCGCCGCTCGAAACCGCCGGTGACGGCGGCCTCGACGGTGCCGTCACCGCCGTCGGCGACCGGTACGGAGGTGACGGTCACACCAGGCGCGCCCTTGCGCAGCCCCGCCTCGACATGCGCGGCCACCTGCACCGCGGTCAGCGAGCCCTTGAACTTGTCCGCGGCGATCAGCACACGTCCCGTGGATCTTGTTGCAGCGTCGGACACTGTCGTACTCCCCATCCGAAAACGGAACATCGCGCCGGTGGGACCCTATCCCGGCCGGGCCCGCCTGCCCATGGGCACCGCGCTGTGTCACCGCGCGATCACCGGTTCGCGAGTCCGCCGCGCGGCCCGTGGTCGTAGGTTTGGCGGCATGACGACGACCGACTTCGCCACGTACATCGCAGGGCTGCCGAAGATCATTTCGGGAGCGAACACCCTCTTCAGGTCCGCCGACGGCCGGATCCTCATCGTCGAGCCGAACTACCGCGACGACGGGACCTGGACGCTGCCGGGCGGCACCATCGAGTCCGATCTGAACGAGACGCCGCGGCAGGCCGCCCGCCGGGAGAGCGCGGAGGAGATCGGTCTGGACATCGAGCCGGGCCCGCTGCTCGCCGTCGACTGGGTGACGGGGCCCGGCAGGCCGCCGCTGGCCAGCTACCTCTACGACGGCGGCGTGCTGGACGAGACGCGGCTGGCGGCGGTACGGCTCCAGGAGGAGGAACTGGACTCCTGGAAACTGGTCCCGGCCGACGAGATCGACTCCTACTTCTCGCCGGGCGCCGCCCGCCGTGTCCACGCGGCCCTGGCCGCCCTCGCCGCGGGCGCCGGTCCTGTGGAGCTGGAGAACGGCCGCCGCGCGGGCGTCAACTGACGTCACGTCAACCGGCTGGGCGGCGGGGCCTGTCGGGGAGGTGTCCGAGGTCGGGGGCCGGGTCGGCGAGGCGAGTTCGCCTGCGGCGCATGTGCCGTCGAACCGTCCGGCTCGTGCCGCCGCGCGGTATATCCGTCGCCGGGTCCGCGACCCCGGACATAGGATCCTGCCTCATGATCGAATCCACCCAGCCATCCGAATCGGCCCCGCCGTCTGCCGCCGTGCTCGCGGCCTTCGGCGCGCCGGGGCGGCCGGTGCCGCTGCCGGGCGGGCAGGGGCAGACCTGGCGGGACGGCGAGGTGGTGCTCAAGCCGACCGGGCTCGCGGCCGAGACCGCGTGGCGGGCCGAGGTGCTGAGCGCGCTGCCCGCGTCCCCGCACTTCCGGGTCGCGCGGCCGGTCCGGGCGGCGAACGGCGGCTGGACGGCGGAGGGTTGGGAGGCGTGGCAGTACGTGGCCGGCCGGTCCGACCCGGGGCGGCCCGCCGATGTGCTGCGGACGGCCGCCGCCTTCCACGCGGCGCTCGCGGACGTACCGCGCCCCGGCTTCCTCGACACGCGCGAGGGCCCGTGGTCGTACGCGGCCCGGGTCGCCTGGGAGGAGTCGCCGCTGGACGACGGGGGCGGCGGTGACGCCGAGGTGGCCGCGCTCATCGCCCAACTGGCCGCAGAACGCCGCCCGTTCGGGCCGTCCGGCGCACCGGCGCCGCAGGTCGTGCACGGCGACCTGCTGGGCAATGTGCTCTTCGCGGACGGCCTGCCGCCCGCGGTCATCGACTGGCCGCCGTACTGGTACCCCGTCGACTGGGCGGCGGCCGTCGTGGTGGTCGACGCGCTGCTCTGGTACGGGGCGGGGCCCGCGGTCCTCGCGCTCGGCCCCGCCGGGGACGGCCAGGTCCCCGACCCCGACGCGTGGGCCCAACTCCTCGTCCGCGCCCTGCTGTTCCGGCTGGTCACCGGCGCCGTGCTCGGCCCGGACGCGCAGCCGCGACCGTACGAGCGGGCGGCGGTCGCGGCCGTACGGGCGTACGCGGCCGCGGGCGGTCAGGGCTTGGGGATGTCGAAGAAGTAGGTCAGGCCGCCGGCCAGCCGGATGTCCCCCTGCACCTTCAGCTTCCGGGTGAAGAACAGCGCCGGGCCCGAGGCGTTGCCCGAGACCAGCTTGAGGAATTCCGGTGCGGCCATCGTGAGGGTGAGTTGCGGTGTACGTCCGGTGTCCTCGGCCGTGACGGCGCAGGCGCCGTTCGCGATGTGCGTCTCGTAGACGTCCGGTGCCTCGTCCCCCGCCGTGATCCGCCAGCGGATCAGGGCGTCGCGGCGGCCCGCCGACTCCGGCTTGAAGAGGGTGCCCATCCGGTGGAAGACCTCGTCCAGGACCCGTCGGCGCTGCGCTCCGTTCATGAACTCCGCGATCCGGCGGGCCGGAAGATCCCGTACGATCCGCGCGAATTCCTTCGGCTCGACCGTGCCGAAGTCGAGGAGTTCGAGGTCGATGTCGTCGAGCGCCGCCATGTCGGGCCTTCCTGACTCCAGAGTAAGTTTACTGGTGAGTAAGGATAGGTAAGGCGCGGCACCGTGGCAAGGCGTCGCCTCGGGCACCGCACGGGCAGCGGAAATAGGCGCGCGGGGCCGCCCCGCCCTCCCGTACCGTCACGGCATGCATGCTGATCAGCCGCCGTTGCCCGAAGTCCTCGCCGCCGCGCCGGACGTTCCCGTGGTCGCCATGGCCCAAGCCCTTCGGGAGGTGCCCGGGGTGGTCGGGGTGCTGCTCGGGGGCAGCCGTGCGCGCGGGACGCACCGGGCGGACTCGGACTGGGACCTCGGGGTGTACTACCGGGGCGAGCCGGATGTGGCCGCGTTGGCCGCGCTCGCGCGGGAGTTCACCGGGGAACCGGTGGAGGTGGCCGCGCCGGGCGGGTGGGGGCCGTGGGTCAACGCCGGGGCGTGGCTGCGCGTGGACGGGGTCGCCGTCGACTGGATCCTGCGGGACGTCGACCGCGTCCGGCGGGTGTGGCAGGACTGCCGCGAGGGCCGCTACGAGGTCGGTATCCAGCCGGGGCACCCGCTCGGTTTCTGGTCGCCCTGCTATCCGGGCGAGGTCGCCCTCGGGCACGTACTCGCCGACACCGACGGGGAGTTGTCGGCGCTCCGGGCCGAGACGCGGGTGTATCCCGAGGCGTTGCGGCGGGCTCTGGTCGAGGCCGCGTGGGAGGCGGAGTTCACGGTGGCCGCTGCCGCGAAGTCGGCCGTCAAGGGGGATCACGTGCACGTGTCCCTCTGCCTGTCGCGGGCCTTCGGTGTCCTCGCGCAGGCGTTGCACGCCTGGAACCGGGTGTGGTGCCTGAATGAGAAGGGGGCCTTTCCCGCGGCCGCGGTGCTTTCCGGGGCTCCCGCGGGGTTCGCCGACGAGGTCGGCGTTCTTCTCGGTCGCAGTGGGCTCTCGGCCGAGGAGCTTTCCGCCACCGTGGCCTCGGCGGCCCGCCTGGTCCGCGAGGCCCGCCGCGGCCTCCCCCTCCCCTGACCCGGATTGCGCGCCGAGCCGGCGCAGGGCCTGCTTTGAGCAGCGCGGGAATGCGCGCCGGGCTGGCGCAGGGCCTGTTCTTAGGGGCGCGGGGAACTGCGCGCCCAGCCACCAACGGTGGCGAGCTGTAAATACCGGCCCCAGCGGGGCAGTTGCTGTGTGTTTTCGGGCTGAAAGCCCGGCGGTGGCTGGGCGCGCAGTTCCCCGCGCCCCTCAAAAGATCGGGGTGCCGCCCACAGCAGAGAAACCGCCCCGGCGCCGCGCCCCTCAAAAGATCGGGGTGCCGCCCACAGCAGAGTGACCGCCCGGGCGCCGCGCCCAAAAAAAGATCGGGGTGCCGCCCTCGGGATAGGCGCCGCGCGGCGGGTTAGCGGCGGGCGGCGCGGCGGAGGTGGTGGAGGACGGCGCGGGCGGCGTGGTGGCCGGGCATGCCGTGGACGCCGGGGCCGGGCGGGGTGGCGGAGGAGCAGAGGAAGAGGTTGGGGCGGATGGTGGTGTAGGGATTGGCGGCGAGGCGGGGCCGGATGACGGACTGGAGTCCGGAGTAGGCGCCGCAGGCGATGTCACCGCCGACATAGTTGGCGTTGCGGGCGGCGAGACCGGCGGGCCCGGTGACGGCGCGGGCGAGGACGAGGTCACGGAAGCCCGGCGCGAAACGCTCGATCTGGCGCTCGACGGCATCGGTGGCGTCCCCGTGCCAGTTGTGGGGGACGTGCCCGTAGGCCCAGAAGACGTGCTTGCCCTCGGGGGCGCGGGAGGGGTCGATCACGGACGGCTGGGCGGTGATGAGGAAGGGCGTCTGCGGCGGGCGCCCGGTCACCGCCCGGTTGAGGGCGTCGCCGATCTCGGTGTAGCTGGGCCCGATGTGCACGGTGCCCGCGCGCCGCGCGTCGGGGGACGTCCACGGCACCGGGCCGTCCAGCGCGTAGTCGATCTTGAAGACGGAGGCGCCGTAGCGGTAGCCGCGGTACGCGTCGCCGAGTCCGGCGATCCGGGCGAGCGCGGTCGGCGAGGTGTCGAAGACATAGGCGCGGGCGGGCGGCAGCTCGTCGAGCTTGCGGACGGTGACGCCGGTGCGGATGACGCCGCCCAGTTCGGTGAGGTGCCCGGCCAGCGCGTCGGAGATGGCCTGGGAGCCGCCGCGGGCGACCGGCCAGCCGTTCTCGTGCGCGGCGAGCGCGAACATCATCGCCATCGCCCCGGTGAACGGCTGGGTGAGCCGGGTGATCGCGTGCCCGGCGAGCCCGGCGATCAGCGCCCGCGCCTTGGGGTCGCGGAAGCGCTGGGCGAGGACGGCGGCGGGCGGCGTGCCGGTCAGGCCGAACCGGAGGAAGCGGTACGGGTCACGCGGTATCCCGGCCCACTGCGGCCGGAAGAAGTCCGCGGCGAGGGTGTCCCAGTGACCGGTGTACGGCGCGAGCAGCCGCCGGTAGGTGCCCGCGTCGCGCGCGCCGAGCGAGGCCGCGGTCTCGCCGACCGTGCGGGCGAGAACGGCGGCGGTGCCGTCGGGGAACGGGTGCGCCATCGGGACTTCCGGCTGGAGCCACTCCAGGCCGTGCTCGGCGAGCGGCAGCGCGCCGAAGGCGGGCGAGCCGATGCCGAAGGGGTGCACGGCGGAGCAGGGGTCGTGCCGGAAGCCCGGCAGCGTCAGCTCCTCGGTGCGGGCGCCGCCGCCCACGGTGTCGGCGGCCTCGTAGATCTGCACGGAGAGCCCGGCGCGGGCCAACTCCACCGCCGCCGTCAGCCCGTTGGGACCCGCGCCGACGACGACGGCGTCGGCCACGACCGCGCGGCTCACCTTCCGGCCGCCATCAGCTCGGTGACCTGCCGTGCGGTGGCCTCGTCGCGGGCGAGGGTGAAGGGCAGTTCGTTGCCGCCGGGGATCGAGAAGGGCGCGCCGGACGCCGTACGGCTGACGCCGCCCGCCTCGGTGGCGAGCAGCAGTCCCGCCGCGTGGTCCCAGGGCGCTTCCCAGAAGAAGGCGACAGCGTCGATCGCGCCGCGGGCCACGTCCAGGTAGGCCAGGCCCGCGCAGGTGCAGGGGGTGCAGACCGCGCCCGAGGCGTCCAGCCGGGTCAGGGCGTCGCGCTCGTAGCCGGTGCGGTAGACCGGGTTGGAGGTGGACAGCCGCAGCGGCTCGCCCGCCTCGGGGGTGCGGGTGTGCAGCCGCTCGCCGCCCAGATGCGCGCCCCGGCCGCGCCGCGCGGTGGCGAACAGGCCGCGCTGCGGGGCGTACGTCCAGGAGGCGAGCGGTACGCCGTCGTGCACGAGGGCGACCAGGGTGGCGAAGCCGTCCTCGCCGCGGACGAAGGCGGAGGTGCCGTCGACCGGGTCGACCACCCACACCGGGTCGTCGCCGCCCAGCCGTTCCAGTACGCCGCTGTCGGCGCTCACCGCCTCCTCGCCGACCACGACGGAGCCGGGCAGCAGCGCGGTCAGCTCTTCGGTGAGCCGTTCCTCGGCGCGCCGGTCGGCGGTGGTGACCAGGTCGTACGGGCCGCTCTTGCGCGAGATGTCGTCGTCGCCGAGCCGCCGCCAGCGCGGCACCACCTCGGCGGCGACCACCGCTCTGATCACGTCTTCGACGGCGGCGAGCAGTGCGTCGTCCACGCCGTCGCCGACGCCGTCCGCGCCCGCCGCGTCACCCGATACCGCACCGACCTCATTGCCCATGCCGCCATCCAATCAGACCCGGGCGCCGCGCGGTTCCCGCCCTGCGGACAACGGCCGTCCCACGGGTGCGGGCAGCCGCGGCGACGCCGCCGCGGGCCCGCTCCCCCAGGTCAGCCACGCGCCGGGACCCGGCCGCGCGCTTCAGCCCAGCACCGGGATGATGTGTTCGCCGTACGCGTCGATCGTCGCCTCCTTCGCGTCGTGCATGTCGTAGACCGCGAACTGGTCGACGCCCAGGTCCCGCAGGGCCCGCAGCTTGTCCAGGTGCCGGTCGACCGGGCCGATCAGGCAGAAGCGGTCCACGATCTCGTCGGGCACGAAGGCGGTGTCGGGGTTGCCCGAGCGGCCGTGGTGCGCGTAGTCGTAGCCGTGCCGCTGGGCGATGTACTCGGTCAGTTCCTCCGGCACCAGGTCGGAGTGTTCGCCGTAACGGCTGACGAGGTCGGCGACGTGGTTGCCGACCATGCCGCCGAACCAGCGGCACTGTTCGCGGGCGTGCGCGAGGGCTTCGGGCGAGTCGTCGGCCGTGACGTAGGCGGGCGCGGCGACGCAGACGGTGACCGAGGCCGGGTCGCGGCCCGCCTTCTCGGCCGCGTCCCGTACCGCCTTCACCATCCACTCGGTGAGGTAGACGTCGGCGAGTTGCAGGATGAAGCCGTCGGCCTTCTCGCCGGTCAGCGCCAGCGCCTTCGGGCCGTACGCCGCCATCCAGACCGGCAGTTCGCCGTTCTCGACCCACGGCAGCCGCAGCGGTGTGCCGTCGACCACGGCCTCGCGGCCCTCGGCGAGGTCGCGGATGACGGTCATCGCCTCGCCGACCCGCGCGAGGGTGTTGGGCTTGCGCCCGGCGACCCGCATCGCCGAGTCGCCGCGGCCGATGCCGCAGACCGTGCGGTTGCCGTACATCGAGTTGAGGGTGGCGAAGGTGGAGGCGGTCACCTCCCAGGTGCGGGTGCCGGGGTTGGTGACCATCGTGCCGACCTTGAGCCGGTCGGTGTGGTCGAGGATGCGGCTGTGGATGACGAACGGCTCCTGCCACAGCACGGCGGAGTCGAAGGTCCAGCCGTACGTGAAGCCGTTGCGCTCGGCGCGGCGCATCAGGCCGACGACGTTCGAGGCGGGTGGATCGGTCTGCAGCACGAGGCCGAAGTCCATGGCGCCGCTCCTTCTGTGAGGCTGAGGGCTAGATCAGGTACTGACAGATGCCGCGCGGCGTGTACTGGCCGTGACCGGCCCGGCCCACGTACGACCGGTCCTCGATCACGGGCACCCCGCGGGACAGCACGGTCTCGACCCGGCCGGTCGTCCGCTTGCCCTCGTAGGCGGAGTAGTCGACGTTCATGTGGTGGGTCTCGGCGGACATGACCTGCTCGGCGTGCGGGTCGTAGATCACCACGTCGGCGTCGGCGCCCGGCGCGATGGTGCCCTTGCGCGGGTAGAGGCCGAACATCCGGGCCGGGGTGGCGCAGGCGATCTCGATCCAGCGGCGGCGGCTGATGTGCCCGTCCACGACGCCTTGGTGGAGGAGGTCCATGCGGTTCTCCACGCCGGGCATGCCGTTGGGGATCTTGGAGAAGTCGCCGACGCCCATGTCCTTCTGCCCGGTGAAGCAGAACGGGCAGTGGTCGGTGGAGACCACCTGGAGGTCGTTGGTGCGCAGGCCCTGCCAGAGCGCGGCCTGGTGCTCGCGGGGGCGCAGCGGCGTACTGCACACGTACTTGGCGCCCTCGAAGCCGGGTTCGGCGAGGTTGTCGGTGGACAGGAACAGGTACTGCGGACAGGTCTCGCCGAAGACGTTGAGGCCCAGGTCGCGGGCGGCGGTGAGTTCGGCGACGGCCTGCTGCGCGGAGACGTGCACGATGTAGAGCGGGGCGCCGGCGACGCGGGCGAGCTGGATGGCGCGGTGGGTGGCCTCGGCCTCCAGCAGGGCGTGCCTGACCTCGCCGTGGTAGCGCGGGTCGGTCTTCCCCGCTTCGAGGGCCTGCTGGACGAGGACGTCGATCGCGATGCCGTTCTCGGCGTGCATCATCGTCAGGCCGCCGTTGCCCGCGGCGCGCTGCATGGCGCGCAGGATCTGCCCGTCGTCGCTGTAGAAGACGCCGGGGTAGGCCATGAACATCTTGAAGCTGGTCACGCCCTCCTCGACCAGGATGTCCATCTCCTTGAGCGAGTGCTCGTTCACGTCGGAGACGATCATGTGGAAGGCGTAGTCGATCGCGCACTGCGCGTCGGCCTTGGCGTGCCAGGCGTCGAGCCCGGAGCGGAGCGACGCGCCGACGCCCTGGATGGCGAAGTCGACGATGGTGGTGGTGCCGCCCCAGGCTGCGGCGCGGGTGCCGGTCTCGAAGGTGTCGGAGGCGGTGGTGCCGCCGAACGGCATCTCCATGTGGGTGTGCCCGTCGACGCCGCCGGGGATGACGTATTTCCCGGTGGCGTCGATGACGGTGTCGGCGGTCCAGCCCGCCGCGGTGTCGCTGTCGTGGGCGGCGAGGGCGGCGATCCTGCCGCCCTCGATCAGGACGTCGGCGTGCATCTCGTCGGCGGCGGTGATGACGAGGCCGCCGCGGATCACGGTACGGGTCGCGGTCACTGCGCGGTCCCTCCTTCGGATTCGCCCGGTGCCTGGTCCGCGAGTTCGCTCTGCGCCTGTTTCAGGGCCGCCTCCAGCAGGTCGGCGCCCTCCTCGGCCTCGGCGACGGTGAGCGAGAGCGGCGGGGCGATCCGCAGGACGTTCCCCGCGAGGCCGCCCTTGCCGATCAGCAGTCCGTGCGCGCGGGCCGCTTCGAGGACGGCGGAGGCCGCCGCGGGGGACGGGGTGTCGGTGCCCGGCTCGACCAGTTCGACGCCGAGCATCAGGCCGCGTCCGCGCACCTCGCGGACGATGCCCAGGCCCGCGGAGACGGCGGTGAGGCGGGCCTTGAGCAGGCCGCCGACCCGGCGGGCGTTGCCCTGGAGGTCGTGGTCGAGGAGGTAGGTGAGATTCGCCAGCGCTCCCGCGGTGGTGATCGGGCTGCCGCCGAAGGTGGAGATGGAGTTGGCGTTCAGGCAGTTCATCACGTCGGCGCGGGCCACCACGCCGCCCATGGACATGCCGTTGCCGATGCCCTTGGCGAAGGTGAGGATGTCGGGCGCGCCGGAGCCGCTGTGCGCCTGCCAGCCCCAGAAGTTGTCGCCGGTACGGCCCCAGCCGGTCTGCACCTCGTCGGTGATCCACAGGATGCCGTGCCGGTCCAGGACCCGCTTGAAGGCGGCGAGCAGCCCGTCGGGGCCCGAGGTGAAGCCGCCGACGCCCTGGACGGGTTCGGCGATGAGCGCGGCGACCGTGCCGTTCGCCTGGCCGAGGATGTCCTCCAGGTCCGCGACGCACGCGGCGGTGAACTCGGCGTCCGTCAGATGCGCGTACGGCCCGCGGCTGCGCACCCCGCCGTGCACGTACAGCGTCTGGAGCGGGGACAGGCTGGTCGGCGACCAGGCGCTGTTGCCGGTGATGCCGATCGAGGTGAAGGAGCGGCCGTGGTAGCTGTTGCGCAGCGCCAGCACCTGGTTGGAGCGGCGGTAGGCGGTGGCCAGCAGCAGGGCCGTGTCGTTGGCCTCGGTGCCGGAGGTGGTGAAGAAGACCCGGGCGTCGGGGATGCCGGACAGCCGGGCGATCCGCTCGGCCAGCTCCACGGCCTGGCGGCTGAGGTAGAGCGTCGAGGAGTGCAGGATCTTCCCGGCCTGCTCGGCGACGGCGGCGGTGACCTCGGGCAGCGCGTGCGCGGTCATCGTGGTGAGGATGCCGCCGAAGAAGTCCAGGTAGCGGTTGCCCTCGGCGTCCCAGACGTGGCGGCCCTCACCGTGCGTCAGCTCGATCGGCCGGGCGTAGTACGTGGCCAGCCAGTCGGGCAGGACGGCGCGGTGGCGGGCGTGCAGCGCGGCGTGCGCGCTCTCGGTCGCGGTGGCCATCGCTCAGCCCTCCGTCAGGTCGCCGTAGGCGTCGGGCCTGCGGTCGCGGTAGAAGGCCCAGGTCTGCCGGACCTCGTCGATCAGGTCCAGGTCCAGGTCGCGGACCAGCAGTTCCTCCTTGGTGTCGGAGGCGGTGCCCTCCACGAACTGGCCGCGCGGGTCGACGAAGTAGCTGGTGCCGTAGAAGTCGTTGTCGCCGTACTCCTCGCGGCCGACCCGGTTGATCGCGGCGATGAAGTACTCGTTGGCGACGGCCGCCGCGGGCTGCTCCAGCTTCCACAGGTACGCTGACAGGCCGCGGCTGGTGGCCGACGGGTTGTAGACGATCTGGGCGCCCGCGAGGCCCAGGGCGCGCCAGCCCTCGGGGAAGTGGCGGTCGTAGCAGATGTAGACGCCGATCCGGCCGACGGCGGTCTCGAAGACCGGCCAGCCGAGGTTGCCCGGCTTGAAGTAGTACTTCTCCCAGAAGCCGTTGACCTGCGGGATGTGGTGCTTGCGGTACTTGCCGAGGACGGTGCCGTCCGCGTCGATCACGGCCGCGGTGTTGTAGTAGACGCCGGGCTGCTCGATCTCGAAGACCGGCACGACGATGACCATGCCGGTCTCGCGGGCCAGCGCCCGCATCCGCTGGACGGTCGGCCCGTCGGGGACGGGCTCCGCCCACCGGTAGTGCTCGGCCTCCTGGACCTGGCAGAAGTAGGGGGCGTTGAACACCTCCTGGAAGCCGATCACCTTCGCGCCCTGCGCGGCGGCGGCCCGGGCGTGTTCCTCGTGCTTCGCGATCATCGACTCCGTATCGCCGGTCCAGGTGGCCTGGACGAGCGCGGCACGCACGACATTGCTCATGAGCAGCTCCTCAGACGTGGCAGCTTCACGCCGGTAGTCCCGTTCTACGCCCGTAGATCCCAGCCGTGGGGAAGAACGTAGAAGCGCCCTACCCACTGTGGCAAGACCGCTACCGTTACCGGGCGAAGACGATCACGTTTCCCCCTCGGGGAACCCGTTCGGCGGCGCGCGCCCGCGTCACCCGCCCGGCAGGCCCGCCCGGCGCAGGGCGGCCACGATGTCGCGGCGGCGGGACTTGGAGACGGCTTCCGCGGCGTCCAGGACGGGAACGGCCAGGCCGGGGCGGGCTCTGACCACGGCGGCGGCGTCCTCGGGCGGACGCGCCCGGGCGAGCGTCCGCAGGAGTTCGCCCGCCTCCTCGTGGCGCCCCGCGTCGGCCAGGTCGCCCGCGATCGTGGCCAGGTCGGCGGGCGGGCGCGACGCGGCCTGGTGCAGAAGCGTGCGGCAGTCGCCGGTACGGCCCGCGGCGGCCAGTTCAGAGGCGGCGGCGGCCAGCGGGGCGCCGGGCAGCGCGGCGACCTCCCAGAGCAGGGTGGCCACGTCGGCGGCCAGTTCGGTGCGCTCCAACTCCCTGAGCAGGTAGGGCAGTCGGGGCGCCGGGCCTTCCGCCGCCTCGCAGATGACGACGTAGGCGGCGCCGCTCTGGCCGGTACGGCGCAGTTCGCCGAGGCGCGCGGCCTCCTGCCGCGCCTCGGCCAGCCAGCGCGGGTCGAGGGTGGGCCGCGCCTGGCGCGGTTCCGCGCTCTCCGGGGCGCCGGCGAAGCGCGCGCCGCGCGGGGTGGCGCGTACGGGTCCCTGGGCAGTCGCCTGCGGGGCCGGGGCGGCGGGGGCGCCCGCGAAACGCGCGCCGCGCGGCACCGACCGCTCCAGGGGCGTTTCCTCGGCGCCCGCCGCCTCCTCGAAGGCCCCGGCGAAGCGTGCGCCGCGCGGGCGGGAGGCGCCCTTGGTGCGCGCGCCGGTCGCCTTGGCGGGCCGCGGTCGCGCGGCTTCCTCGGGGCGGGGGTCGCGGGCCCAGGAGGCGGTACGGGCGGCGGGCGCGGCAGGGTCGCGCTCAGGGGGCGAGGAGGGCTGGGCGGCGGGGTCGCGCTCGGCGGGCGGGGAGGGCTGGGCGGCGGGATGCCGCTCGGCGGGCGGGGAGGGCTGGGCGGCGGGATGCCGCTCGGGCGTCTGGCGGAACCAGTCGGCGGCCGGGGGCGCGGCGAAGGCGGCCAGCCGGGCGCGGAGTTCGTCGCAGCGGGCGGCGGCCCGCTCACGGTCGTCGCGGGCCCAGGCGAGGATGTTGGCGAGCCGGGCGGTGGCGGCTCCCGCCGGGTCGGCGGGGGCCTGGTCGAGGGCGCGGGCCGCCTCGCGCTCGCGCAGCAGCGCCATGTCACGGGCCCGCGAGGTCACTTCGAGCCGGAGGCGGAGCGCGCTCTCCGCGCCGGGCGCGGCGTCCCACTCCGCGACGGCGGCGCGGTGCAGGACCCGGGCACGGGACACCTCCGCCTCGTCGAGCGGCGCCCGCACGGCGGCGGCCAGATCGTGCAGGACGGCCCCGACGACGTCCCAGGGCGGTATGTCCGCGCCGCCCTCGTAGGCGTGCGCGGCCTCCGGCTCACGCCCCGCGAACACCCCGTACCAGCCGGGACGGTCCCCGAGCGCCGCCACCATCGACCGGAAGTAGAACGTGAACTCCGTTGCCGCACCGGCCAGTTCCGTTGTCATCACACCCTCGCATCCGCCGCCCCCGCTCCCCGCGCCCGGTGGGCATTCGACACCCACAGTGTTACGGCGCTGCTACGGGGAGTTTTCAACGGCGGACGATTTCGACAGTCAAACTTGCAAGTTTTCCTGTCGAGGTCGTACGGTGCAACCATGCCCACTCAGGACCAGGCGCGGGTCGCCGACGAGCTGACCACGGTGATCGCGCAGCTCCAGCGCCGGTTGCGCACCGCGTCGGCCTCGGCGCAGGGCGCGCTCACGCCCTCGCAGGTCTCGGTGCTGGGGCGGATCGGCAGCGAGGGTCCGGCGACCACCGCCGCCCTGGCCCGCGCCGAGATCGTCCGGCCGCAGTCCATGCGGATGACGCTCGCGGCCCTGGAGGAACGCGGCCTCGTCGCCCGCTCGCCGCACCCCACCGACGGCCGTCAGGTCGTCTTCTCCCTCACCGAGGCAGGGGTCCGGCTGCGCGGCACCGGCCGCCGGGCCCGGCGCGGCTGGCTCGCCGAGGCGATCGGCACCCAGTTGTCCACCGAGGACCAGCGGCGGCTGACCGAGGCGCTCGGCATCCTCCAGCGCCTGGTCAAGGCGTGACCGCACAGCCACGACCCCGCGACCCGAACAGCACGGCAACACCGTTCACCGCACAGGGAGTTACCCGCATGACCGCCACGACGATCGACCCCCGCACCGCCCTTGTCGTCATCGACCTCCAGCGCGGCATCGTCGCGCTGCCCACCGCGCACCCGGCCCGCGAGGTCGTCGCGCGCGCCGCGAAGCTGGCCGCCGCCTTCCGCGAGCGCGGGCTGCCGGTCGTGCTGGTGAACGTGGCCGGGGGCCCGCCAGGACGCAACGAGGGCCCGGCCATGAGCGGTTCGCTGCCCGCCGACTGGACGGAGCTGGTGGACGAACTGGATGTCCAGGACGGCGACATCAGGATCACCAAGCTCCAGTGGGGCGCCTTCCACGGCACCGCGCTCGACCTGGAGCTGCGCCGCCGCGGGGTCACGCAGATCGTACTGGCCGGCATATCGACCAGCATCGGCGTCGAGTCCACCGCCCGCGCGGCCCACGAACACGGCTACCACGTGACGGTCGCCGCCGACGCGGTGACCGACACCGACGCCGAGTCGCACGCGCACGCGTTCGCCAAGATCTTCCCGCGGCTGGCCGAGACGGCGGGCACGGACGAGATCATCGCCCTGCTGCCCGCCGCCCCGGCCGCCTGAGCGGAGTAGCCGCGTCGAGGCAGGTCAGCGCGTGGGAACCACCACCAGCGCCGAGCCGCCGCCGCGCCGTACCGGCTCCGCCGCGGCCAACCACCGGCCGTCGGGGAGCCGTTGCACACCGGTGGCGGCGCCGATCTCCGGATTCTGCGTGAAGTGCTGCCCGAGGGCTTCGAGTTGGGCCTTGAGCGGGCTGTTCCACAGGGCCGGTTCGAGTTCGGTCGCCGCCGCGTTGCGCTGGCTGGCTCGCGGCGCGGCGATGGCGTCCACCAACGGCAGGCCCCGGTCGACGTGTTCGGTGAGCACCTGGAGCACGGTGGTGATGATGGTCGCGCCGCCGGGCGAGCCGACCGCGAAGTCCACCCGGCCGTTCTTCAGCACGATCGTCGGCGAGATCGACGAGCGGGGCCGCTTTCCGGGCCCCGGCAGGTTCGGGTCGTGCACGGCCGGGCTTGCGGGCACGAAGGAGAAGTCCGTCAGCTCGTTGTTGAGCAGGAAGCCGCGGCCGGGGACCGTGATCGCGCTGCCGCCGGTCTGCTCGATGGTGAGGGTGTAGGCGACGACGTTGCCCCACTTGTCGGCCACCGTCAGGTGCGTGGTGTTCTCGCCCTCGTAGGTGGTCGGCGCGGCCTTGCCGGTGGCGGCGCACGGGGTGGGGTGCGCCGGGTCGCCGGGCGGGAGCGGGCTGGTGAGCGCCGCGTCGTCCTTGATCAGGCAGGCCCGCGAGGCGGCGAAGCCCTTGGAGAGCAGCCCCGCGGTCGGCACCTGCTCGAACGCCGGGTCGCCGACCCAGCGGCCCCGGTCGGCGAAGGCGATCCGGCTGGCCTCGATGTAGTGGTGCAGATACTGCGCCTGGCCGGCGTGCGCCAGGTCGGTGTGCTCCAGGATGTTCAGCGCCTCGGCCACCGTGGTCCCGCCGGACGACGAGGGCGCGGGCCCGTACACGTCGAGGCCGCGGTAGGTCGTGTGCGTCGGCGCCTGGGTCTTGGCGTGGTAGGCGGCAAGATCCGCGGCGGTCAGGTCACCGGTGCGCACCACGCGGGTGGACGCCGGGTCGACCGGGGGTTTGCGTACGGTCCTGACGATGTCCGCGCCAATGTCGCCGCGGTAGATCGCGTTGATCCCCTTGCGGCCCAACTCCTTGTACGTGGCCGCCAGTTGGGGGTTGCGCAGGGTGGAGCCGACCGCCGGGGGCTGTCCGCCGGGCAGGAAGAGCGCGGCGGTGGCGGGGAAGTCCTTGAAGCGGTCCTGGTTCGCCGCGGTCTGGGAGTTGAAGGTCGCGTCCACGGTGAAGCCGTCGCGGGCGATCCGCTCCGCGGGCTTGAGGACGTCGCCGAGCGAGCGGCTGCCCCAGGAGTCCAGGGCGGTCTGCCAGGTGGCGGCGGTGCCGGGCACGCCGACACTGCGCCCGCTGGTGACCGCGTCGGCGAAGGCGAGCGGCTGGCCGTTCTCGACGAAGAGCTGGTCGGTGGCGCTGCGCGGGGCGGTCTCGCGGCCGTCGATGGTGGAGACCTTGTGCTGCCGCGCGTCGTAGTAGACGAAGTAGCCGCCTCCGCCGATGCCCGAGGAGTACGGCTCGGTCACGCCGAGGGCGGCGGCGGTGGCGACGGCCGCGTCCACGGCGTTGCCGCCGCGCCGCAGCACCTCGATGCCGGCGGCCGACGCGTCGGCGTCCACGCTGGCGACCGCTCCCCCGTAGCCGACGGCCAGCGGGGTCTTGGCGGTGGAGCCGGGCGGATGCGCGGGGCCGCCGTGCCGGGCGGGCGCCGCGGCGGTGACCGCCGCCACGGCCGCGGTGACGGCGAGCGCGGCGACCGCGCGGACGGCGGTCCTGCGGACGCGGGACCCGCGGACGGCCGTACGGGACGCGCCCGGACCGCCTTCTGGACCGCCTCCCGGACCGCCGTCCGGTCCGCTGTCAGAACGCGTGCCCGCGGCCCTGCCCCGGGCGCCGCCGGGGCTGCCGCCCGGGCCGCTACGGAGACCGGTGTCGCCACCACTGCTGTCACTTGTGCGTCGCATTGCGGAGTCCTCCACTCAACGGGCGTCCCGGAAGCGTAACTTCACCTCTCCTGTCCCGTCAGGACCGCGTATCCCCGCGGTGGGTCGAACACCGCTACGATGCCGCGCCATGAGCGACGACCTCCGCAATCTCGTCCTGGGCCTGGTGGCCCTCGCCATCGGCGCCGCCCTGGGCTGGTTCGCGCGCACCTACTTGCTCAGCCGCAGGCTCCAGCGCAAGCAGCGCTTCTTCGGCCTGCCGAAGGACTCCGAGTGCCTGCTGGTGGTGCCGCGCGACCCCGGCTCGCGGGGCTGGAGCCTGGCCAGGCACGACGCCTTCGCGCTGCTGGAGCTGGCCGCGGTGATCAAGGAGTGCGGGGCGCACGCCGAGGTGCTGGCGCACGACACGGCCTGGCAGGGCTTCGGCGCGCGCACCGAATTCTGCATAGGCGGCCCGGCCGCCAACCTCCGGCTGGCCGCGCATCTGCGCTCGATGCTGCCGGGCGTCGAGATCGACACCGACCCGGCGCCGGGGCCCGAGCAGGGCGCGATCAGCGTCGGCGGCGAGACGTACCTGATGGAGAAGGGCGCCGTCGAGTACGTGCTGCTGGCCCGGCTGGCCGCAGCCCGCGACTCGGGCAACGACCGCCCGGTCTTCCTCTCCTCCGGCCAGCGCGGCATCGCCAACCAGGCCGCCGTCCGCTATCTGGCCAGGCACCAGGTGCGGCTGGCCCGCAAGCACGGCGCCGACGCGACCTTCTGCCTGCTGCTGAAGGTGGTCAATTCGCAGGCGTACGGCTCCGACGTGGTGGAGCTGGTCGCGGACGTCACCAAGGCCGCGACGACGGCGCCGAAGGCGCCCAAGGGCGGCAAGGTCATCCCGCCAGACCGATCACCAGCCACATGAGGGACGCTCCGCCGACCGTGCACAGCAGCGTCGAGGTCGACGGGTGCGGGCTGTGCGCCTCGGGGAGGATGTCCGAGGTCGCCAGGTAGAGCAGGAAACCGGCGAAGAAGCCGAGGTAGAGGCCGAGGACACCGGCCGGGATGGTGAAGGCGAGAGTGACCGCGGCGCCCGCCACCGGCGCCAGCGCGTCGGCGCCGAGCAGCAGCCGCGCCCTGCTGTGGTCGTTCCCGTACATCCGGGTGATCGTGTACGTGTTGAAGCCGTCCGCGAAGTCGTGCGAGACGACCGCGATGGCCACCACGATGCCGACGGTGCTGCCCGCCTGGAAGGCCGCGCCGATCGCGAAGCCGTCCATGACGCTGTGCCCGACGAGCGCGGCGCCCGCGGTGAGGCCGATGCCCTTGACCGGGGCGTGGGCGTGCCCGTGGCCGTGCGCGTGCGGCGCGTACTCGCCCTCGTGCGCCCGGTGGATCGCCACCGAGCGCTCGACGATGTGCAGGGCCAGGAAGCCGGCGACGAACATCAGCAGCGCGGCGGGGACGCCGAAGACGTCCCGCGGCTGCATGTCCAGCGCCTCGGGCAGCAGGTCGAAGCCGACGACGCCCAGCATCAGACCGGCCGCGAGGCCGAGGACGAGGTGCCTGCGGTCGCCGATGCGCTGGGCGACGAACCCGCCCACCAAGGTCATCGCGAACGCGCACGCGGCTATCAGGACCGGCATGAGGTCATGATCCATGACGCCCGGCGCGCCCGCGACTCAGGGGTACCCCTGAGCCTTACCGACCGTGACCGACGCGGTGTCCCGTCCCGACCGTCCTCAGCACCGCCCGGGCCATCGACTGCTCGCCCTTGGCGTTCGGGTGCGCGGGCGCGGCGGGTGACGCCGGGGCCAGCGGCTCGATCCAGCGGTCGGCGGGCGCCTTGCACATGTCGTGCCCGACGGTCGGCTTGTACGTGTCGACGTAGCGCGCCCCGCCGAGCAGCGCCTCGACCCGCAGCATCGCGTTGAGCTTCTTCTCCACGTCCCTCAGATACGGGAAGTCCCCGGCCGCGAAGGGCACGGACGGGAAGCAGCCCACGCCGTCGTCGGGCAGCAGGTCGGGGTAGCCGACCAGGACGACCTCCGCGTGCGGCGCCCTGCTGTGGACCGCGCGCAGCACCTGGGCGATCTTGGGGGCCGTCTTGAGGATGGTCACGGTGAGCTGGTCGACGCCCGTGGCCCGGTAGTGGTCCTTGCACGGGCTGCCCGTGACGTCGGTGACGCTCAGCCCCGCGCAGGTGGCGATGATCGGGCCGAAGCCGACGTCGTTGCCGCCGATCTGCACGGTGACCAGCGTCGTGTCCCGGTGGACGGCGTCGAGCTGCGGGCCGTTGGTGCCCTGCGGCTTCCACATCTCGGCGGTGGTGGCGCCGCCGCAACTCACGTCGGTGAACGACGCGAAGGCGTTCGCGTCGTTCACCAGCGACGGGTAATTGCGGTCGGAGCGCGCGCAGTTGGCGTCGACCTGGGTGGGGATGGCCGGGCCTGAGGTGTACGAGTCCCCGAGCGCGACGTAGTGGACGGCCGGTGCCGGGTGCCCGTGCCAGGGCGGGCGGCCTCCTGAGTGGGCCGCCGCGGGCGAGACGGTGGCGGCGGTGAGCGCGAGCGCCCCGCCGAGGGCCGCGGCCACGGTGACGGCGGTGCGCCTGCCGGACGTCCTGCCCCGTACGCTCCCGGTTTCGGTGTCCTTGTCGCCCGCGGTGCCGTTTCCGCTGCCCAGACCTGCGGCCATCGAGCCCTCCCCTGGTGTCGTCATTGACGATGCTCAGGCTCGGGTGTGCTCGCATCGCTGTCAATGGCCCGTCGCTCCCGCGTCGTTCGGGCTTCACGCTCCGTTCCGGCGTCGGTGATGTCGAGGAACACCCGGTCGGCGGTGGGCCACTTGGCGTGGATGTCGCGCCGGATGCGCAGGCTGACCTCCTCGACCCGCTCGCTGTCCAGGCCGCCCACCAGGTCGATCCTGGCGGCCACCAGCGTGGAGTCCAAGCCGAGCCGCATGGTGAGCAGTTCCTCGACGGTGTCGATCTCCCCCTGCCCCAGGAGCAGTTCGCGGATGCCGTCGCGCAGTTCGGCGTCGACCGAGACGCCGATGAGCTGGTGGTGGGCGGTGCGGCCGAGGGTGAACGCGACGACCATCAGCAGGGCGCCGATCGCCATCGAGGCGATGGCCTCGCCCAGCGCGTTGCCGGTCGTCATGTGGATGACCATGCCGGCGGCGGCGAACAGCACACCGATCACGGCGGTGCCGTCCTCGGCGAGGACCGTCCGCAGCGCCGGGTCGTCGGCGCCCTCGTCGGACCGGCGCGCCTGGACCACCGCCTTGAGCAGCGAAGCGCCCTCGGCGAGCAGCGCGATCAGCAGGACGGCCAGACCCGCCACGTATCCGCTGCGGGACTCGTCCTCCGTGCCGCCGAGCGCGTGAATGCCCTGGTAGAAGGAGAAGCAGCCGCCGAGCACGAAGATGCCGACGGCGGCGAGCAGCGACCAGAAGTAGCGCTCCTTGCCGTAGCCGAAGGGGTGGTCGCTGTCGGGCGCGCGGCGGCTGCGGCGCAGCGACAGCAGCAGGAACACCTCGTTGAGGCTGTCCGCCACCGAGTGCGCGGCCTCCGAGAGCAGCGCGGGCGATCCGGAGAAGAGGCCTGCGGCGGTCTTCGCGGCGGCGATCACCAGGTTGGCGCCGAGCGCGACGAGCACCGCTCCCTTGGTGCCCTCGTCGCGCTCGCCGCCGGTGTCGTCCGCGCCGGGTTTCGGCGGTCCGGACGCCGCACGGCCGGTGTCCGTGTCACCGGTGCCCGTACCGCTCGCCTCCGTGCCGCCTGCCGCCGTGTCGCCGGTTTCCGTCTCGCCCGTTCCGGTGTGCCCGGAGGGCTCCGGGGCGTCGCCGGTCAGGTCCTGGTCGGTGCTGGTCAGGGTGTGCTCTCCACTCATTCGTGTGTGTGCCCGATCAGCGTCCGGGCCGCGGCGGCGATGGCGTCGGCGTCGATGCCCGCCGCGTGGAGCTGTTCCTCGGGGGTGGCGGAGCCGGGCATGGTGTGGACGGCCAGGCGGGTGAGCAGCGGCATCGGGTGACCGTTGCCGAAGGACTCCAGGACCGCGTCGGCCAGGCCGCCCTCGGGGTGGTGGTCCTCGACGGTGACGAAGCGGCCGGTGGCCCGCGCGGCGGCGCGCAGCGCCTGGGTGTCGACGGGCTTGACCGAGTAGAGGTCGAGCACACGGGCGCGGATGCCGTCGGCGACGAGCCGGTCGGCGGCGGCCAGCGCCTGGTGCAGGGTGACGCCCGCGCCGATGAGGGTGACCTGGTCCTCGGGGTGCTCGCGCAGCAGCTTGCTGCCGCCGATCGGGAAGTCCTCCTCGGGCCCGTAGATCACCGGGGTGGCCCCGCGGGTGGCCCGCAGATAGCCGACGCCGGTGCGGTCGGCCAGCGCGGCGACGAGCTTGGCCGTCTGATTGGCGTCGCACGGATACAGCACGGTGCTGCCGTGCACCGCGCGCATCATCGCCAGGTCCTCCAGCGCCATCTGCGACGGGCCGTCCTCGCCGATCGCGACGCCCGCGTGCGTGCCGACGACGTTGAGGTCGGAGCGGCTGACCGCGGCCATCCGCAGGAAGTCGTGCGCGCGGGTCAGGAACGCGGCGAAAGTGGCCGCGTACGGTGTCCAGCCGCGTACGCCGAAGCCGACCGCGGCGCCGATGAGCTGCTGCTCGGCGATGTAGCACTCCACGTACCGCTCGGGGTGCTCCTTGGAGAACAGCTCGGCCTTGGTGGAGTCGCCGACCTCGCCGTCCAGGACCACGACGTCCTCGCGCCGGGTGCCGAGCGCGGCCAGCGCCTCGCCGAAGGCGGTACGGGTGGCCACGTCCTCGCCGATCCGGTACTCCGGCAGCGCCGCGGACGGGTTCCCGCCGCGCTCGCGCCGCTCGGCGTCCGGCGGACGGCGTACGTGGACCCGCAGGTCGCGTACGCCGCCGAGCTCGCGGATCGCGGCCTCGGCGTCCGGCAGCGGCTTGCCGTGCATGCCCTCGCGGTCCTCGACGGCCGCGACGCCGCGGCCCTTGCGGGTCCTGGCGATGATCGCGGTGGGCGCGCCGCGGTTGGTGCGCGCGGTGGTCATCGCCTCGTCCACGGCGGCGATGTCGTGGCCGTCGATCTCGACGGTGTTCCAGCCGAAGGCGCGGATACGGCGGGTGTAGGCGCCCAGGTCCCAGCCGTGCCGGGTGGGGCCGCGCTGGCCGAGCCGGTTGACGTCGAGGATCGCGGTGAGATTGTCGAGCCCTTCCATGCCGGCGTGCTCGAACGCCTCCCACACCGAGCCCTCGGCCAGCTCGCTGTCCCCGCACAGCACCCAGGTGCGGTACGGCAGGTGCTCCAGGCGCTTGGCGGACATCGCGACGCCGACGCCGATCGGCAGCCCCTGGCCGAGCGATCCGGTGGCGACGTCGACCCAGGGCAGCCGGGGCGTGGGGTGGCCCTCCATGCGGCTGCCGAGCTTCCTGAAGGTCAGCAGTTCCTCGTCGGTGATCGCGCCCGCGGCCTTGTAGGCGGCGTAGAGCAGCGGTGAGGCGTGGCCCTTGGACAGGATCAGGTGGTCGTTGCCGGGGTGGTCGGGGCGGTCGAAGTCGTAGCGCAGATGGCGGGCGAAGAGGACGGCGGCCAGATCGGCCGCGGACATCGACGACGTGGGGTGGCCGGACCCGGCGGCGTCGGCGGCGCGTACCGCGTCCACCCGCAACTGCTGGGCGAGTTCGGTGAGCTCGGCCGTGTCGACCGGTTCGGTGTCGTGCGTGGTGACGTCGTTCATGGCGGCGTCTCTCCCTTCGTGGCGTGGTGGCCGCCTCGTGCCGCCACCCGCTCCCGTGCGTGCCGCTCTTCCTGCTTTCCCCCGCGTTCGGCCGCTGTCCCCCCGCGGTGCGGCTGCCCGGCCCGGGGCCGGACAAACGGGGCGGCGGCGCGGTCTGTCGCGCCCCTGGTGTCGCACCTTCCCCATCAATCGTTACCCGTGCGTAACATGCACGCGAGTTACCTTCGGTAAGTCCGCGTGGTTACTCTCCAGTCACTTCGCATCCGGCGTGTCAGGAGCAGTCCATGAGAGCAACCACAGCGGGTGTCGTCGGCGCGGCGCTGCTCGCCTCCACGGCCCTCGGCCTCGCCCCCGCCGCGACCGCGGCCCCCGCCCCCGTACCGAAGGTGTCCGCCGCCGCGGCCCCGGCCGCCGCGTCGGCCCTGCGCTTCGTCGACATCCCCGGCTCCGGCGGCATCACCCTCAAGGCGAACGTCTACACCCCCGGCGGCTACGACGGCTCGCAGCGCTACCCCGTCGTCGTCCTGCCCAGCAGTTGGGCGATCAACGACCTGGAGTACCTCGCCCAGGAGAAACTGCTCGCCGACTCCGGCTATGTCGTGGTCAGTTACACCAGCCGCGGCTTCTGGCTCTCCGGTGGCGAGATCGAGACCGCGGGCCCGCCGGACGTCGCCGACGTCTCGAAGGTCATCGACTGGACCCTCGCCAACACCCCGGCGGACCCGGCGCGGATCGGCATGGCCGGTGTCTCGTACGGCGCCGGGATCGGGCTGCTGGGGGCCGCGCACGACCCGCGGATCAAGGCGGTGGCCGCGCTCAGCGGCTGGGCCGACCTCGTCGAGTCGATCTACCAGGGCCGCACCCCGCACCTCCAGGCGGCGGCCCTGCTCGGCGGCTCCGCTTATCTGACCGGCCGCCCCAGCGCCGAACTCCAGTCGATCCTCGCCAATTTCCTCAGCGCGAACCTGGCGTCGGAGGACACCATGATCGCCTGGGCGAAGCTCCGCTCCCCGCTGACCTACGTGGACCGGCTCAACGCCAACCACACCGCCGTCATGCTCGCCAACGCCTGGGGCGACAGCCTCTTCCCGCCCAACCAGTACGCGGACTTCTACGAGAGGCTGACCGGCCCCAAGCGGCTGGAGTTCCGGCCCGGCGACCACGCCACCGCGGAGGCGACCGGACTGCTCGGGCTGCCCAACGACACCTGGACCGACGCGCGCGCCTGGCTCGACCACTATCTGAAGGGCACCGACAACGGGATCGACCGCCAGCCGCCGGTCCAGCTCACCTCCCGCTCCACCGGGGCCTACGAGGGGTACGCCGACTGGTCCTCGGTGCCGTCGCGGACCGAGAAGCTGGCGCTGGGCGCCAAGGGCGCGCGCACCGGGGCGCTCGGCGGCGACGCGGGCACCGGCTGGCACACCACGATCGGCACCGGCGTGGACTCCGGCGCCGACGGCGGTGTCATCTTCCTGTCCAGCCTGCTCGACCAGTTCGCCAAGGCCCCGCCCACCGCGTCGATCCCGCTGCTGCCGCGCGCCTTCGCCGGGGTGTGGCAGTCGCAGCCGTACGCCACCGCCCAGCACGTGCGCGGCACGAGCGTGCTGCACACCACGCTCACCCCGTCCGCGGCCAACGGCACGGTGATCGCGTACCTCTACGACGTGGACGCGCTCGGCACCGGCAAGCTCGTCGCGCACGCGCCGTACACCTGGATCGGGAAGACGCCGGGGAAGGCGTTCGGCACCGACATCGCGCTCCAGGCGACGGCGTACGACATACCGGCCGGGCACCGGCTCGCGCTGGTCGTCGACACCGTCGACCCGCTCTACATCGGGGAGAATCCGGCGTTCGCGACGGTGGGCTTCTCCTCCCCGGCCGGCGACCCCTCGACGCTGTCGGTCCCGTTCGACGACAGGTGAACCGCTGAGCGGGACGTCGGGCTCAGATCTCCGGCGGTGTGGCGACCGTGACCGGCACGTCCTTGACCTTGGGGCTGTGCCGTTCACGGCGCGCCAGCCAGTTGGCGAACCACGACAGCAGCATGCACATGCCGATGTAGATCGGCGCGATCACCATCACGACCGGGATGAAGGGCAGGTCGTAGTCGAGGTTGGTGGCGATCAGCTTGCCCGCGTACAGGAACTCCTCGTAGGTGATGAGGTAGCCGAGCGAGGTGTCCTTGAGGGCCACCACGAGCTGGCTGACGATCGCGGGCAGCATCGCGCGGGCCGCCTGCGGCACCAGCACCTGCGCCATCACCTGCGTCTTGCGCATGCCGAGCGCGAAGGCGGCCTCGCCCTGGCCGCGCGGCACCGAGTTGACACCGGCCCTGAACACCTCGGCGAGCACCGAGCCGTTGTACAGCGTCAGGCCGATGACCAGGGCCGTCATCGGCTCCAGCTTGAGGGCGATGAAGATGAAGAAGATCATCACCAGCAGCGGCATCGCGCGGAAGAACTCCACCACCAGCGTGCTGAACCAGCGCACCGGCCGGTGGTCCGAGAGCCGTCCGGCGGCGAAGACCGCGCCGAAGACCAGCGAGAGGACCGCCGCCCAGGCGAACGCCTTCAGCGTGTTGGCCAGGCCCTTGAGCAACAGCCGCTGGATGCCCGCGTATGCGAAGGGCCGCCACTTCACGGCGGAGAACTGCCCGGTGTCCACCAGCTTGTAGACGACGAAGCCGACCAGCGCGGCGAGCACCGCCGTGGTGAGCCACGCGTACAGCCGGTGCCTGGCCAGCGCCTTGGGCCCCGGAATGTCGTACAGCGCGCTGCTTCCGCTCATCGCGCGACCCCCAGCTTCCGCTCCAGCACGGTGAAGACCGCGCTGATGGTCAACGTGACGATCAGATAGCCGACGGCGATCCAGACGAAGGTCCACACGATGCTGTAGCCCAGTTCGTTGAGCGGCTTGTACGTGCCGAGCAGTTCGGTGACCGAGAAGGACCCGGCGATGGCGGAGTTCTTGGCCAGAGCGATCAGCGTGGAGCCGATCGGCGAGATCACCGCGCGGGCGGCCTGCGGCAGCACCACCAGGCTCAGCGTCTGCGTGAAGGTCATGCCCAGGCTGCGGGCCGCCTCGCCCTGGCCGAGCGGCACGGTGTTGATCCCGGCCCTGACCGCCTCGCAGATGAACGCCGAGGTGTACGCGCCCAGCGCCAGGATCGCGAACACCCGGAAGGGCAGCACGAGTCCGAAGCGCGGCAGGCCGAGCAGCACCGCGAAGAACAGCAGCGTCAGCGGAGTGTTGCGCAGCACCGTCACCCAGGCGGTGCCGAACGCCCGGAGCGCTTTGACGGGCGACACCCGGAATCCGGCGACGATCACCCCGACGACCAGCGAGAGCGCCCCGGCCAGCAGGGTGAGCTGGACGGTGCCCCACAGGCCCTTGCCGAAGAGCGAGTAGTTGTCGGTCAGGACGTTCACGCGGTGTGTCTCCCCCTCAGTACCGGTCGACCGGCGGCGGTACGGGCGCCGGGACCCCGGACAGACCCAGCGTCGCCGCGTACGCCTTCTTCCAGTCGCCGTCGCGCTCGTGCGCCACGATCGCGTCGTCCAGCGCGCCCCGCAGCGCCGTGTCGCCCTTGGCCAGTCCGATGCCGTACGGCTCCTTCGAGAACGGCTTGCCGACCAGCTTCATCTCGTTCGGCGCCTTGGCCGCGTAGCCCAGCAGGATCGAGTCGTCGGTGGTGACCGCGTCGACCTGGTAGGTCAGCAGATTGTCCACGCACACCGAGTACGTGTCGTACGTGACCGGCGTGGCGTCCGGGTAGTCGCGCTCGATCCGCTGGATCGGGGTGGAACCGGCCGCCGAGCAGACCTTCTTGCCCTTCAGGTCCTGCGGCCCGTTGATGTCCTTCTCGTCCTTGCGCACCAGCAGGCCCTGCCCGGCCATGTAGTACGGGCCCGCGAAGCCGACCTGCTTCTTGCGCAGCGCGTTGATGGTGTACGTGCCCACGTAGTAGTCGATCTGGCCGTTGCTCAGGGCGGTCTCCCGGTTGGCGGAGGCGATCGGCTTGTACTGCACGCGGTCGGCCGCGAAACCGAGCGAGGCGGCCATCATCTTGGCGATCTCGATGTCGAAACCGGAGTACGTGCCGGTGGCCGGGTCGCGCTCGCCGAGATACGGCTGGTCGTCCTTGACGCCGACCACGAGCCTGCCGCGCCGGTGGGCGGCCGACCAGGTGGCGGAGGCGGGCAGCGAGAAGGCGCGGTTGACCCGGTAGGCGGGCAGGGCGTCGGCGCGGGGGCCCTTGGCGGGCGGGCTGCCCTGCTTGCCGCAGCCGGTCACAGCGGTCAGCGCGGCCAGCCCGGTCACCGCGGCCAGCGCCGCGAGACGGGCCACGGCCGCCGGGCGCGCCGGGCGGGCGGGCCGGTGAGTGCGTCGCATGGCGGTCCAGGTGCTGATCAGTGGTGCAGGATCTTGGAGAGGAAGTCCTTGGCGCGCTCGCTGCGCGGCGCGGTGAAGAACTCCTCCGGCACCCGGTCCTCGACGATCCGGCCGTCCGCCATGAAGACCACCCGGTGCGCGGCGGACCGGGCGAAGCCCATCTCGTGGGTGACCACGACCATGGTCATGCCCTCCTCGGCGAGCTGCCGCATCACTTCCAGCACCTCGTTGATCATCTCGGGGTCGAGGGCCGAGGTGGGCTCGTCGAAGAGCATCGCCTTGGGGTTCATGGCCAGTGCGCGGGCGATGGCCACCCGCTGCTGCTGGCCGCCGGACATCTGCGCGGGGAACTTGTCCTCGTGCCCCACCAGGCCCACCCGGTCCAGCAGTTCGCGGGCCTGCCGCTCCGACTCGGCCTTGCCCCGGCCGCGCACCTTGACCGGCGCGAGCATCACGTTCTGCAGGACGGTCTTGTGCGCGAAGAGGTTGAAGGACTGGAAGACCATGCCGACATCGGCGCGGAGCCGGGCCAGCTCGCGGCCCTCGGCGGGCAGCGGCACGCCGTCGATGGTGATCGTGCCCGACTCCACGGGTTCGAGGCGGTTGATGGCCCGGCACAGCGTGGACTTTCCGGAACCCGAGGGACCGATGATCACGACGACCTCGCCGCGGCCGATGGTCAGATCGATGTCCTTGAGCACGTGCAGCGGGCCGAAGTGCTTGTTGACTCCGCGCAGGACGATCAGGGGTTCCCGGGTCATCCGCGCGCTCAGCCCAGCACGCGATGGACGAGGGTGTCGCGTTCGGTCTGCGGGATCGCGGTCCAGCGCATGCCGCGCAGCGCGCCCTCCAGCGCGAGCAGCGTGTGCGTGCAGGCGTCTTCCGGCAGTTCGGGCCGGATCTTCTCGAAGGCGCGGCCGGAGCCCAGCCGTCGCAGTTCGCCCGCGTCGTCGACGCCCGCGCGGCGCAGGCGGTCGGCCAGGACCGACCCGATGTTCGGGAGCTGCTGAAGGGAGTCCACGTCGTGCCTCCGGTACCGAGCTGGTGGGGACTGGTGCGAAAAGGGGGACCTTCGGCGCCATCATGCACGTCCTCTAGTGCCCTGCGCGGCCATCGCGTGGTGACACGCCCTGGACCGCACCCCACTGTGTGGTGATGACCACTGGATCGGGTGACAGCCGCACCGCCGTACGGGCTCAGTCTTCCGACGACTCCGCGAGCACCTGGGACAGTTCGGGGCTGCCGCTCTCGGCCCAGGCGTGGCCGATCGCCACGGTGTCGATCTCGCGGCCGGACGCGAGCCGCACCACGGGACGGCCGTTGGGCAGGATCTCCCACGCCGCGTCGGGGACCGTGAGCACCATGACGGTGCCGAGGTAGAGACCCGCGTCGTTGCCGAGGTCCGACAGCACCTCTTCGTCGTCGCGCCAGCTCGGCGCCAACTGGTCGAGGGCGGCGAGCGATTCGGGGGTGTCGTCCAGGTCCACCCCGTCGTCGGCGGCGCGGGCGCGCAGCAGTTCGCACTCGCCGAGCAGTTCCGCGACGCCGGTCGCGTCGGGGGCGCCGTCGGTGTACACGGCGAAACCGCGGGCGACGCCGTGTCTTCTGCGCCACTTGCCGATCAGGGGGATGTCCATGCGGTCAGCGTCGCACCTGCCGTGCCGCCGCGACCACAGGCGCGCGTGCCGGGACCGGCCGCCGGAGCGCCCCCGCGCGCCGCGGCGGCCCCCGGTCAGACCTCCAGGTCCACCACGACCGGCGCGTGGTCGGAGGCGCCCTTGCCCTTGCGCTCCTCGCGGTCCACGTACGCGTCGCCGACGGCCTTGGCGAACGGCTCGTTCCCGTACACCAGGTCGATCCGCATCCCGCGGTTCTTGGGGAAGGCGAGCTGCCGGTAGTCCCAGTACGTGTACGGGCGGTCGTACTTCAGCGGGCGCGGCATCACATCGGTGAGGCCGGTCTCGCGCAGGGCGGCCAGCGCGGCGCGCTCGGGGGCGGTGACATGCGTCTGGCCCTCGAAGACCGACAGGTCCCACACGTCCTCGTCCACCGGCGCGACATTGAAGTCGCCGAGCACCGCGAAGGGCCGCGGACCGGCCGCGTCCTGCGCGACGGCGGCGCGCAGCGCCTCGAACCACTGGAGCTTGTACGCGTAGTGCGGGTGGTCGACCTCACGGCCGTTGGGCACGTAGACCGACCAGAGACGGACCGCGCCGCAGGTCGCGGAGACCGAACGCGGCTCGTGCACGCCCTCCCAGTCGGGTCCGCCGGGCAGTCCCTCGACGACGTCCTCCAGGCCCACGCGGGAGACCAGCGCCACCCCGTTCCACCTGCCGGTGGCGTGCACCGCCGACTCGTACCCCAGCTCGCGCAGCTCGTCGCGCGGGAACTGCTCGGCGGTGCACTTGGTCTCCTGGAGGCACAGGACGTCGGTGCCGCTGCTCTCCAGCCAGGCGAGCAGCCGCGGAAGGCGGGCGGTGATCGAGTTGATGTTCCAGGTCGCGATGCGCATGCTCCCCAACCTAACCGGTGGGTCCGACAGTGACCCGGTGGCGGCGCTGCTACGCCTGCGTGCTGTCGCCGGGCGCCAGCCGTACGTGGTCGGCGCCGCCGAGGCCGCCGATCTGCGTGTCGTAGATCGGCCGGGCCAGGTCGGTCAGCAGCGCGTCGTGCACGTCGATGGCGCGGCGCGGCTTGACCTCGCGGACGTAGTCGATGACCTCGGAGATCTTGCTCCAGGGGGCCTGCACGGGCAGCAGCAGGGTGTCCACGGCGGCGCCCGGCAGGGTCAGCGCGTCACCGGGGTGGAAGAGCGAACCGTCGATCAGGTAGCCGACGTTGGTGATCCGCGGGATGTCCGGGTGGATCACGGCGTGCAGCTCGCCGTGCACCTGGACGTCGAAGCCCGCGGCGGTGAAGGTGTCGCCGTCGCCGACGGTGTGCACGCGGCCGGGGAAGGCCGCGGAGACCTCGTCGGCCACCACGCGCAGGGTCCACAGCTCCGCGCCCGGATTGGCTTCGAGCCCGGCGCGCAGCCGGTCGGCGTTGAAGTGGTCCAGGTGCTCGTGCGTGACCAGGATGACGTCGGCGCCGACCGCCGCGTCCTCCTCGCTGAAGGTGCCCGGATCGATGACGAGCGTGCGCCCGTCCTTCTCCAGCCGGATGCAGGCGTGGCGCTTCTTCGTGAGCTTCACAGGGTCCGTCCTCGGCAGCGCGTTCTGGCTTCTCTGGTACTCGGGTGCTGGGGTTCTCGGATGCTGGGTTCTCGGATGCTGGGCGTTTCGGATGCTGGATCTTCGGATGCTGGGTCTTCGTGCTGGGCGTTTTCCGGTACGCCTCCATCTTGCTACGGGTGCGCCCCGGTCTCCTGCCGGAT
Organism: Streptomyces sp. NPDC093221; assembly: GCF_044753885.1. Lineage (NCBI taxonomy): Bacteria > Bacillati > Actinomycetota > Actinomycetes > Kitasatosporales > Streptomycetaceae > Streptomyces > Streptomyces sp. NPDC093221. The sequence continues at coordinate 869,688 of NZ_JBIVOA010000003.1, forward strand.
CACCGTACGCGCGGTGTCCACCGCGGCCCTGGCGGCGGGCAGGCCGCAGTAGAGCGCGGTGTGCAGCAGGACCTCCTCGATCTCCGCCGGGGTCAGGCCGTTGCGCAGCGCCGCCCTGGTGTGGTCGGCCAGCTCCTCCAGCCTGCCGGTGGCGGTCAGCGCGGTCAGCGTCACGCAGCTCCTGGTGCGCCGGTCGAGGCCGGGCCGCGACCAGACCTCGCCCCAGGCGTAGCGGGTCAGGAAGCTGTCGAAGTCGGCGCCGAAGCCCTCGGCGCGGGCCAGCGCCTGGTCGACCTCCGCGTCACCGATCACCTCGCGCCGTATCCGCAGCCCTTCCTCGTACGTGTCGGGCGCCACCGCGGCGGGCGGCGCGGCGACGGCCTGCGGCGGTACGACGGGGGCCGGGGGTACGGCGACGGAGCCGGTCGACACGGACACCGGCTCGGTCCACACGCTGCCGAAGTGCGTCGCCAGCAGGTCGCCGACGGCCACGGGCTCCTCGACGGGCGCCAGGTGGCCGGTGGCCGGGACGACCGCGAGCCGGGCGTCCGGTATTCCGGCGACCAGCAGCCGGGCGTCGGCGGGCGGGGTCTCGGTGTCGTCGGCGCCCGCCACCACCAGCGTCGGCACCTTGATGCTGCCGAGCGCGTCCCGGATGTCGAAGGCGGCCAGCGCCTCGCACCCGGCGATGTAGCAGTCCGCGTCGGTGGTCCTGACCATCTGCACGGCCCAGTCGGTGATCGCGGGCTGGGTGGCGAGGAAGGGGCCGGTGAACCAGCGCTCGGGGCTGGCCAGCGCCGTGCGGTCCAGGCCGTTGGCGCGGACCACGACGCCGCGCTGCCGCCACACGTCGGCGGTGGCGTACCGCGCGGCGGCCGAGACCAGGGCGAGCGCGGCGACCCGGTCGGGGCGCAGCAGCGCGAGCCGGGCGCCGATGGCGGCGCCGAGCGAGCAGCCCGCGTAGCCGAAGGTGTCGACGCCCTCGTCGTCCAGGACGGCGAGCAGCCGGGCGGCCAGGTCGTCGACCGAGGCCGCGGGGTGCGCGGGCGCGCCGCCGTGGCCCGGCAGCTCGTAGCGCAGCACCCGCCACTGCTCGGTGAGCGTCGGGAGCTGCCGGTCCCACATGTGCCAGGTGGCGCCGAGGGCCGGGCCCAGGATCAGGACGGGGGCGTCGGCCGGGCCGTCGAAGCGGTGCTGAAGGGGGGGCCGCGGGTCCAGATCGCCGTCGGTCGAGTCGCTCATCGCCTCACGCTACCGAGTGGAGTGTGTGCTTCCGAAATCCGAGTGGCCCGCTTCCGCGGGCCCGCGAGGACTGTCATGGGCCATCGTTGTCATCGCCCCTGACATCGGCGCCCCGCCGCCGTCATCCCTTGAAGCCGTGCCGGAAGTTGACGGTGGAGACCGCGTACACCGTGGGGACGTCCGGGTCGGTGAGGTCCACCACGATGTTGCGGTCCGGCTTGTCGCCGGCCTGGTGCATGCTGATGCCCACATACGTGCGGCCGGTGAGGAAGTCCCAGCCCGCCGTCCTGGCCTGCGCGGCGGTGATCGCGTCCTTGCCCCCGCGCAGCACGTTCCGGGCGCTGCCGACCTGCGCGAGGAAGGTGTCCAGGCCGCCGGAGGTGGTGGTGAACTGGACGTACAGCGCGCTGGTGTCCCAGGAGTTGGTCTCCAGGTAGCCGGGGCCCGTGGTGCCGTCGGGGAAGGGCAGTTGGTATATCTGCCGCTGGAGGATGGTCGGAACGGCCAGCTCCAGATGGCTGAGGGCCGCCTCCTTCTGCTTGGTGACCCCGCTGTCCCGGCTCTGCTCGGCGGAGATCAGCACGTACCCGATCGGTACGAGGACGAGCAGCGGGACGACGGTCCAGCGGACCCAGCGCGGCGGGTTCCGCGGCGGCGGTGCGAGCCGCGCCCGGCCCGCGTCGCCGTCCGCGGGCGGTCCCCCGTCGGACTCGGGGCCCGGCTCCAGGGTGTCCTGGTCGAAGGGTGTGGTGGTCACGACTGGGCTCCCTGCCGTCCGTAGACGCGGCCGTAGCGTTCGTACCGCTCGACGCGGCGGCGGGTGGCGCGGCGGAACCGGCGGGCGACCAGCCGGGCCAGGTCGGCGGCGCCGACCATACCGGCCTCGGGGCCCAGCTCGGCCTTGGCGATCCGCGCCTCCGGCCGGTAGCCGCGGCCGGTGAGATTGCGCCGGAAGGCGTCCCTGGCCGGGTTGATCAGCAGGTCGTCGGCGGCGCTGACGCCGCCGCCGATGACGAAGCAGGACGGGTCGAGGGCGGCGGCGAGGTTGGCGATGCCGATGCCCAGCCACTGGCCGATGTCCTGGAACAGCTCGACGCACATCGCGTCGCCCTCGCGGGCCAGCTCGGTGATCAGCGGTCCGGTGATCTCGCTGATGCTGCCGCCGACCCGGTCGATGATCCCGTAGGCGACCGGGGAATCCGCGGCGGCCATCTCGCGGGCCTCCCTGACCAGCGCGTTCCCCGAGCTGTACTGCTCCCAGCAGCCGCGGTTGCCGCAGGCGCAGCGGTGGCCGCCCTGCACCACCTGCATATGGCCGAACTCGCCCGCGACGCCGTAGCGGCCCCTCTTGACCTGGCCGTCCTCCAGGATCGCGCCGCCGATGCCGGTGCCGAGGGTGATCATCACCAGGTCGGCCTCGCCGCGCCCGGCGCCGAAGCGCCACTCGGCCCAGGCCGCGGTGTTCGCGTCGTTGTCGACCATGACGGGGACCAGCAGGCGCTCGGCGAGCCGGTCGCGCAACGGCTCGTCGCGCCAGGACAGGTGCGGGGCGAAGAGCACCCGCGAGCGGTCGGCGTCGACCCAGCCCGCCGCCCCGATGCCGACCGCGTGCACGTCGTGCCGCTCCGACAGGTCCAGGACCAGCTCGACGATGGTGTCCTCGACGACCTTGGGGCTCTTGGACTTGTCGGGCGTCTCGGTGCGGATCTTCTCCAGGATCACCCCGTCCGCGTCGACCACCCCGGCCATCACCTTGGTGCCGCCGATGTCGATACCGACGGTGGGGACGCGGGGCGCGGTCAGATGCGAGCGCCTCTCGCGGCGGCCGACGGTCTGGAGCACCGTCGCCCTGGCGGCGCCGCCGCGGTACACACGTTCACGATTGGCACTCAAGCGGAGGTCTCCGGGTCGGTCGCCGGTGGTGTGGTGGTCGTCCGGCGCATCAGTTCGTGGGTCAGCTCGTCCAGCTCGCTGCCCCCGGCCATCTCTCGGGTCAGCTCGTCCAGCGTAATGTCCTTCTTCAGGTGGCTGCCCGACATCGCGCCTCGCTTGAGCAGAATGAACCGGTCACCGACCAGATACGCGTGGTGCGGATTGTGCGTGATGAGTACCACACCGAGCCCCGCGTCGCGCGCGGCGGCCACGTATTTCAGCACCACACCCGACTGCTTGACGCCGAGGGCGGCCGTCGGCTCGTCCAGGACCAGCACCTTCGCGCCGAAGTGCACGGCGCGGGCGATGGCCACGCACTGGCGCTCGCCGCCGGACAGGGTGCCGATCGGCTGGTCGACGTCGCGCAGGTCGATGCCCATCCGCAGCAGCGCCTGGTGGGTGGTGGCGCGCATGGCGGCCACGTCGAGCCTGCGCAGCGGGCCGCGGCCGAGGGTGGGCTCGGAGCCGAGGAAGAAATTCCGCCAGACCGGCATCAGGGGGACCACCGCCAGGTCCTGGTAGACGGTGGCGATGCCGCGGTCGAGCGCCTCGCGCGGCGAGCTGTGCCGTACGTCCTCGCCCTCGATGGCGTAGCGGCCCGTGTCGTGCTGGTGCAGCCCGGCGATGATCTTGATGAGGGTGGACTTGCCCGCGCCGTTGTCGCCGAGGACGCAGGTGATCTCGCCCGCGCGCACTTCGAGGGAGACGTCCCGCAGCGCGCGGACGTTCCCGTACGACTTGGAGACGTCGGTCAGCTCGACCAGCGGGGCGCCGGCGGGCGCGGGGACCTTGTCGAGGACGGGTTCTGCGCTCATGCCGCGGCCTCCGCCCGCTTGCGGACCCAGGCGTTCAGCAGCGTCGCGAGCAGCAGCATCGCGCCGAGGAAGAACTTGAACCAGTCCGGATTCCACTGGGCGTACACGATGCCCTTGTTGGTCATGCCGAAGATGAACGCGCCGACCGCCGAGCCGATGGCGCTGCCGTATCCGCCGGTCATCAGGCAGCCGCCGATGACGGCCGCGATGATGTACAGGAATTCGTTGCCGACGCCCTCGCCCGACTGCACCACGTCGAACGAGAACAGCAGGTGCTGTCCCGAGATCCAGGCGCAGAAGGCGACCGCCATGTACAGGCCGATCTTGGTACGGGCGACGGGGACGCCGACCGCGCGGGCCGCGTCCGCGTTGCCGCCCGCGGCGAAGATCCAGTTCCCCGCGCGGGTGCGCAGCAGCACCCAGGTGGCCACGGCGACCAGGCCGAGCCACCACAAGATGGTGACCTGGAGGTCGACGGAGCCGATCGTCCAGTGCGAGGCGAACAGGTCGCGGGCGGTCGGGAAGCCCTCCATGTCGGCGATCGTCTTGGTGGAGACGGTGCCGCTGATGAGCTTGGTGAAGCCCAGATTGAGGCCGGTGAGCATCAGGAAGGTGCCCAGCGTGATGATGAAGCTGGGCAGTTTGGTGCGCACGAGCAGGATGCCGTTGAAGAGGCCGATGGCGAGGGTGACCAGCAGCGACACCCCGACGCCGACCCAGACGTTCGCGGTCATCTGGTAGCTGAACATCGAGGAGACCAGCGCGGAGCTGGTCACCAGGACACCGGCCGACAGGTCGAACTCGCCGCCGATCATCAGCAGCGCCACGGGGACGGCCATGATGCCGATCGTGGAGGACGCGTACAGCACCGTGCCGAGGCTGGACGCCCGCAGGAAGGCGTCGGCGACGACGGAGAAGAAGACGAAGACGGCGACCGCGCCGACGACGGAGCCCAGCTCGGGCCTGGCCAGCAGGGCGCGCACGACGGATCTCGGCGCCAGCCGCTCGTCGTCCACCGGGCTCACCAGCAGGTCGGGGGCGCCGCCGTCCGGGGTGCGCGTGCTCTGCCCGCTCAACGGGTGCCCCGCTTGGTGTACGACAGCAGGGCTTCCGCGTCGTCCTTGGTGACGATCTGCGGCCCGGTCAGGACGGGCTGGCCGCCGCCGAGGGTGTCGCCGTTGTAGCGGTACAGCCACAGCAGGTCGATCGCCTCGTAACCCTGGAGGTACGGCTGCTGGTCGACCGCGAAGCCGATGGTGCCCGCCTTGAGGGAGGCGGCGACCTGCGCGTTCAGGTCGAAGGTGTCGACCTCGGCGGAGGAGCCCGCCTGGTCCTTGGCCTTGACCGCGGTGGCCGCGAAGGGCGCGCCGAGGGTGACGACGGAGTCGATGCTCTTGTCGGCCTGGAGCTTGGCCTGGACGGCGGACTGCACGTCGGGCATGTTCGTGCCGTCGACGTAGAGGTTGTCCATCGTCCCGGAGAAGGTGGCCTTGGCGCCCGCGCAGCGCTGCTCGTGGCCGACGTTGCCCTGCTCGTGGAGCACGCACAGGGCGTGCTTCCTGCCGCGCTTGTTCAGCTCGTCGCCGACCGCGCGGCCCGCGATGGTCTCGTCCTGGCCGATGTGGCCGAGCGTGCCGAATTCCTTGGACTCCTGCGAGCCGGAGTTGATCGTGATGACCGGGATACCGGCCTTCTCCGCCTTGAGCACGACGGCCTTCATCGCGTCGGGCTTGGCGAGCGTGACGATCAGCCCGTCCACGTGCTGGTCGATGGCGGCCTGGACGAGCTGCGACTGCTCGTTGGCCTGGTCGCTGTTGGAGTAGAGGAACTTGATGTTGTCCTTGTCGGCGGCCTGCTTGGCGCCGCTCTGGACGATGTCCCAGAAGGTGTCGCCCGCGCCGGAGTGGGTGACCATCGCGAAGGTCCAGTGCGGGGTGTTGACGGCGGAGCCGTTGGCCGCGGCCTGCTTGGCCCGGTCCTCCGCGCGCTTGCCGCCGGTGCTGCTGCACCCGGCCAGGCAGACCGCGCCGAGCACCGCCGCCGTCAGCGCGCCCACCACCCGTGTTCCCGCCCTTGCCATCGCCACGAGGCCCTGCCTTTCCCTGCGGTTCCTGTTACTGCCGGGATGAGAGTGTTGCGAGCGACCATCCCGGCGGCCCAAGTATCCGTCAAGGGGTACGGCGCGATGCCCGGCGGGCCGGTGCGGCGGGTTGGCGGGGGTGCGGTAGAGGGCGCCTTCCCGGGGTCGGCGAGGGGGTCCGTACGCGGTCGGCGGGCGTCTTCGCACCGGTCCTGCCTCAGGCTCTGACCAGCAGCCGGAACTCGAAGGTGTAGCGCGAGGCCCGGTACAGATGGGAGCCGAACTCGATCGCGCGGCCCCGGTCGTCGTACGTGGTGCGCTGCATCGTCAGCAGCGCCGCGCCCGGCGGCTCGGCCAGCAGCCGGCTCTCCTCGGCCGTGGCCGCGCGGGCCCCCACGGTCTGCTCCGCGCTGTGCAGGGTGATGCCGTGGTGCCGCATCAGCGCGTACAGACCGTTGGTCTCCAGCTCGCCGGTGGCCGGTTCCAGCAGGTCGCAGGGGAGGTAGTTGCACAGGTACGCCATCGGCTCGCCGTGGGTGAGGCGCAGCCGGTGCACGACGGCTACCTGGCAGGACTCCGGCAGGCCCAGGGCGGCGGCGACCGCGGCGGGCGCGGGCCCGCGGGCGTTCGCGAGCACCCGGGTGCTGGGGTGCCGGCCCGCGGCGAGCAGGTCGTCGTACAGGCTGCTCAGTTCCAGCGGGCGGGCGACATGGCTGTGCACCACCTGGGTGCCGACGCCCCGGCGGCGCACCAACAGGCCCTTGTCGACCAGCGACTGGATGGCCTGCCGGACGGTCGGCCGGGACAGGCCGAGCCGCGCGGCCAGCTCTATCTCGTTGCCGAGCAGGCTGCCGGGGGCGAGCGCGCCCTCTTCTATGGCGGCTTCGAGCTGCCGGGCGAGCTGGAAGTACAGCGGTACGGGGCTGGCGCGGTCGACGGCCAGCCGCAGATCGCGGTGGACGGGCCGGGCCTGCGGGCGCCCACGGCCGGGCGGCACGGCTTCGCGGCCTGGTTCGTGCGGGGGTGCGTGCGTGGGCTCCTGCTTGGGCACGGAGGGAGCGTATCGGCCACCCATGATCACCGGAAGTCCTTATGTCCGGACAAAGCGTTGACAGGGGGCGGGCGGCGCGGGAGGTTGGGACAGCGCGCACGTCTCCCGCGGTGAAGGGGCAAGTAGCAGCTATGCGGATCGGACTCATCGGCGCCGGGCGGATCGGCTCCTTCCACGCCGCCACGCTGGCCGCCCACGAGGACGTCGACGAGGTGACGGTCGCCGACACCGAGGCGGTACGCGCCCGGCAGGTCGCCGCGTCGGTCGGCGGGCGCGCGGCCCTTTCGGTGGACGCGCTCTTCGACAGCGCGCCGGACGCCGTCGTCATCGCCTCCGCCACCGCGTCGCACGCCGCGCTGATCACCCGCGCCGCCCGCGCCGGTGTCCCCGCCTTCTGCGAGAAGCCGGTGGCGCTCGACCTCGCCGGTACGGTGGCGGCGCTCGACGCCGTCGAGGCCGCGGGCGCCGTGCTCCAGATCGGCTTCCAGCGGCGCTTCGACGCCGGGTACCGCGCGGCGCGCGAGGCCGTACGGGCGGGCAGGGTGGGCCGGCTGCACACCGTGCGCACCGTCACCTCGGACCCGGCGCCGCCGCCGGCCGCGTACGTCCCGCTCTCCGGCGGCCTCTACCGCGACTGCCTCATCCACGACTTCGACGTGCTGCGCTGGGTCACCGGCCGGGAGATCACCGAGGTGTACGCGGCGGGCGCCAACGGCGGCGACGACTTCTTCCGCGCGGCGGGCGACGCCGACACCGCGGCGGCGCTGCTCACCCTGGAGGGCGGTGTCCTCGCGACGGCGACGGCGACCCGCTACCACGGCGCGGGGTACGACGTCCGGATGGAGCTGGCCGGGACCGACGACCAGATCGCGGTGGGCGTCGGCCCGCGGACGCCCTTGCGCTCGATGGAGCCGGTCGCGGTCGCGGCCCTGCCCACGGCGCCCTGGCCCGGCTTCCTCGACCGTTTCGCCGCCGCCTACCGGGCCGAACTGGCCGCCTTCCTGCGCGTCGTACGCGGCCTGGAGCCGAATCCCTGCGAGGGTCGGGAGGCGTTGCGCGCGCTGCTCGTCGCCGAGGCGTGCGAGGTCTCGCGCCGCGAGAGACGTCCGGTGACGGTCGCCGACGTGGGCATGCGCGTACGTGAGGGCGACGTGAGCGGAGTGGTGGCATGAGCCGGGCAGGACGGCGGCGCCCGCGGGGCGGGTCCACGGGACACCGGAGGTGGTGACGGCATGAAGCGGGAGCGGATCGCGGGGGCGCCGATTTCCTGGGGTGTGTGCGAAGTGCCCGGCTGGGGGCACCAGTTGACGCCCGAGCGGGTGCTGGCGGAGATGACGGAGCTGGGCATCACCGCCAGTGAGTTCGGTCCCGACGGCTTTCTGCCGGGGCCGCTGCTGGCCGCCCGCGGCGTCACCGCGGTCGGCGGCTTCGTGCCCGCCGTACTGCACGATCCCGGCCACGATCCGCTGCCGGACATCCGGGCCGACCTCGACCGTTTCACCGCCGCGGGCGCCCGCACGCTCGTCCTGGCCGCGGCCACCGGGCTCGACGGCTACGACGAACGTCCCGCCGTGTCGGCCGACGGCTGGCGCACCCTGCTGGACCGGCTCGACGCCGTCACCGACCTCGCCGCCTCGCTCGGCGTCACCGCCGCCCTCCACCCCCATGTCGGCACCGTCGTCGAAGGGCCCGCCGAGGTCGACCGCGTCCTCGACGGCAGCCGGATCGGGCTCTGCCTCGACACCGGGCACCTCCTCATCGGCGGCACCGACCCGGTGGCCCTGGCGCGCCGGGCCGCCTCCCGCGTCACGCACGTCCACCTCAAGGACGTCGACCCCGCCGCCGCCGACGCCGTCCGGGACGGCCGCACCACCTACACCTCCGCCGTCCAGCGGGGCCTCTACCGCCCCCTCGGCCAGGGCGGCCTCGACCTCAGCGCCCTCATCACCCACCTCGAATCCGCCGGCTACCCCGGCTGGTACGTCATGGAGCAGGACACCGTCCTCACCGCCCCCCCACCCCCCGGTCAAGGCCCCCTCCCCGCCATCCGCGCCTCCCTCCACTGGCTCACCCACCAATGACACCCCCCACCGACAAGAGCCAGCCCCTTGCGAACAACGCGCGCGCAAGCGGGCGCGCGACCCAGGCCGACGTGACCCGCCCCCACCGGCCGCCCGCCGCCGGCAACGCCCCACCCCACCCCGCTCAGTCGCGCCCCGCCGCATCCCGATCCCAGCCCCCGCAGCCGAGCCACACCCCGCCTCCCCCCGACCCCCCTCAGTCGCGTCCCGCTCCCCCTCCCTCCCAACCCCCGCAGCCAGACCCGGCGCCCTCTACGCCCCAGCTCTCGGAGCCCGTCCGGCGATTGAGGACACAGGGGCGGGCGGGCGGGGGAGAGAACCCTCCTGAGGGCGGGGCGTATGACGTGGTGACGTTGGGGCGGGTGGGGGTGGACCTCTATCCCGAGCAGAGCGGGGTGGGGCTCGCGGAGGTGCGGACGTTCGCGAAGTCGCTCGGCGGGACGGCCGGAAACGTGGCGGTGGCAGCGGCCCGCCTCGGGCTGCGAACGGCCGTGCTGACGGGCGTGGGTGACGACCCGTTCGGCACGTACGTCCGCACGGCGCTCAAAGGCTTCGGCGTGGACGACAAGCTGGTCACGACCGTGCCCGGGGTGCAAACCCCCGTCGTGTTCTGCGAGTTGTTCCCGCCCGACGACTTCCCGATCTACTTCTACCGGCGCCCGGTCGCGCCCGACCAGTGCCTCGAACCGGACACGCTGGACCGCGCGGCGGTCAGGACGGCGCGGGCCCTGTGGATCACCGGCTCGGCCCTCGCGGTGGAACCGACGCGCTCGACCGTCTTCGCGGCGCTGGACGCCCGCGAGGGCGGCGAGGTGTGGTTCGACCTGGACTGGCGCCCCGGCTTCTGGGAGGACCCGGCGCAGGCCCCCGCGCTGTACGCCCGCGCGCTGGCGTACGCGACGGTGGCCGTCGGCAATCTGGACGAGACGGAGATCGCGGTCGGCAGCCGCGACCCGGAGACGGCGGCCGGGCTGCTGCTGCGGCGCGGCGTGCGGACGGCGGTCGTCAAGCAGGGCCCGGCCGGAGTGCTGGGCAGAACCGCCCGCGAGCAGCACTCGGTGCCGCCGGTCCCGGTGAAGGCCGTCAACGGCCTCGGGGCCGGTGACGCCTTCGGTGGAGCCCTGTGCGCGGGCCTGCTGTCCGGGGAGCCGCTGCCCGACGTGCTTCGGGCGGCCAACGCGGCCGGTGCCCTGGTCGCCTCCCGCCTGGCGTGCGCCGACGCGATGCCGACCCGCCGGGAGATCGACGAGCTGCTGCGCGAGCCCGCGCCACCCACCGTGCTCGCGCCACCCACCGCGCCCGCCACACCCGGCACGCCCACCGCGCCCGCCGCGCCCGCCGAAGGAGTTGAGCCCCGGTGACCCATCTGGCCGCGGGCACCGCGGAAAAGGACGGCTTCGACCTGTGGGTGGATCCGGCCGTCGCGGGCTGGTCGTACTCGTCCCTGCGGACCCTGACCCTGGCGCCGGGCGCCCTGCGCCGCTTCGCGGCCGGGGACAGCGAGTGGATCGTGCTGCCGCTGGCGGGCGGCTGCGCGGTGACGGTGACGCAGGCCGACGGCACCGAGGCCGCCTTCGAACTGCGCGGCCGCGTCAGCGTGTTCAGCGGCGTCAGCGACTTCGCGTATGTTCCGCGGGACGCGGAGGTCACCGTCGTCAGCCCCGGCGGCAGCCGCCTGGCGCTGGCGGGGGCGCGCTGCGAGCGGCGGCTGCCCGCGCGGTACGGCCCGGCCTCCGCGGTGCCGGTGGAGCTGCGCGGGGCGGGCGGCGCGAGCCGCCAGGTCAACAACTTCGCGGCGGCGGGCGTCTTCGCCTGCGACCGGCTGATCGCGGTGGAGGTGCTGACACCGGGCGGCAACTGGTCGTCGTTCCCGCCGCACAAGCACGACGAGGCGGGCCCGCACGAGTCGGTCCTCGAAGAGATCTACTACTACGAGTTCGGCGGCGGCCCGGCCGCGCTGGGCTACCAGCGCGTCTACCCCTCCCCCGCAGGTGCCACCGACGTCCTCGCCGAAGTCCGCACCGGCGACGCGGTGTTGATCCCCGACGGCTGGCACGGCCCGAGCATGGCGGTCCCCGGCTACGACATGTACTACCTGAACGTGATGGCGGGCCCCGGCGCCGAACGGGCCTGGCTGATCAGCGACGACCCGGCACACGCGTGGGTCCGCGCGTCATGGGCGGACCAACTCCCCGACCCCCGGCTGCCGTTGTACGCGCCGCCGGTCACGAAGCAGGAGGGCGGCACCGTATGAGCGTCAGACTCACCGTCGCACAGGCCCTCGTCCGGTTCCTGTCCGTCCAGTTCACCGAGCGGGACGGCGTGCGCCACCGGTCGGTGGCCGGGATGTGGGGCATCTTCGGGCACGGCAATGTCGCGGGCGTCGGCCAGGCGCTGCTGGCGGCCGGGCCCGAGGCGATGCCGTACCACCAGGGGCGCAACGAGCAGGCGATGGTGCACGCGGCCGTCGGCTACGCCCGGACCCGGCACGGGCTCTCGGCGATGGCGTGCACGACGTCGATCGGTCCCGGCGCGACCAATCTCGTCACGGGCGCGGCGCTCGCGACGATCAACCGGGTGCCGGTGCTGCTGCTCCCCGGTGACGTCTTCGCGACCCGCCCCGCCGACCCGGTGCTCCAGCAGCTCGAAGTGCCCTGGGCGTACGACATCACCGTCAATGACGCGCTGCGGCCGGTGTCGCGCTGGTTCGACCGGATCTGGCGGCCCGAGATGCTGCCCGCCTCGCTGCTCCAGGCGATGCGGGTGCTGACCGACCCCGTCGACACGGGCGCGGTGACGCTGGCGCTGCCGCAGGACGTGCAGGCGGAGGCGTACGACTGGCCGGACGAGCTGTTCCGCGAGCGGGTCTGGCAGGTGCGGCGGCCCGTGCCGGACGCGGACGCGGTGGCGGAGGCCGCCGCCCTGCTGCGCGGCGCGCGTCGGCCGCTGATCGTCGCGGGCGGCGGGGTGCGGATCTCCGAAGCGGCGTCCGCGCTGGCCGAGTTGGCGGCGGCGACCGGCATTCCGGTGGCCGAGACGCAAGGAGGCAAGGGCGCGCTGCGGTGGGACCATCCGCAGGCGCTCGGCGGCATCGGGCACACCGGTACGGCGCCCGCCGACGCGGCGGCGCGGGAGGCCGACGTGGTGCTCGGCGTCGGCACCCGGTGGACGGACTTCACCACGGCGTCCGGTGCGCTCTTCGCGCCCGACGCGCGCTTCGTCAGTCTCAACATCGCCTCTTTCGACGGCCACAAGATGGCCGGACTGGCGCTCGTCGGCGACGCTCGGGCCGGAATCGCCGCCCTGGCCGCCGAGTTGACGGGCCATCAGGCACCGGGGCGGACCCCCGACGCGCGCCGGGCGCTGGCCGACTGGCGGGCCCGTACGGACGCTGCCTTCGGTGACGGCGGCGGCGAGGGACCGCCGTCGCAGAGCGAGGTCGTCGGGGCACTGGACGCGGTGCTGCACGACCGGGACGTGGTGGTCAACGCGGCCGGTTCCCTCCCGGGTGACCTGCACAAACTGTGGCGGGCGCGGGACGTGGGGCAGTATCACGTCGAGTACGGCTTCTCCTGCATGGGGTACGAGATCCCGGCCGCGATCGGCGTGAAGCTGGCGGCGCCCGACCGCGAGGTGTTCGCGCTCGTGGGCGACGGCACGTACTTGATGCTGCCGACGGAGGTCGTGACCGCCGTCCAGGAGGGCGTTCCGATCAATGTGGTGATCGTCCAGAACCACGGATACGCCTCCATCGGGGGCCTGTCCGAGCAGGTCGGCGCCGAACGCTTCGGCACCGCCTACCGGTTCCGCGCCCCTGACGGGTCCTTCGCGGGCGAGCCGCTGCCGGTGGACCTCGCGGCCAACGCCGCCAGCCTCGGCCTCGAGGTCTTCACCGCCCGTACGGCCAAGGAGTTGCGCGCCGCGCTGGCCGCCGCCCGCGAGTCGCCCCGGGCGACGGCCGTGTACGTCGAGACCGACCCCGCGCGGCCCGGACCCGGCGCCGAGGCGTGGTGGGACGTCCCGGTCGCCGAGGTGTCGGACCGTCCGGCCACGCGGGCCGCCCGCGAGGCGTACGACCGGGCGCGCCCGGCACCCGGGACCCGGCCCCGTCTTTAGGGCCTGTCCGCGGGGCCCTGGGCCGGGCCGCCGCATGCGGCGGGCGGGATCGGCACGCCCTTGCGGGCGAGGAGCGACTTGAGGGACTGGATGATCGGGAAGACCTCGTTGTTGAGGTCGGCGCCCTGGCTCTCGTAGGCGCGCTGCTCCGCCTCGACGATGACGCGGTCCTGGCCGAAGATGCCCTCGGTGAAGAGCGTGATGACCGGCCACAGCAGGTGGATCACGCCGGGGACCGGAGGCTTTTGGATCATGATCAGGCCGTAGGTGTGATTGTGGTGCTGGGCCTGGTCGGTGGGCATGTAGGCGTTCCACAGGTCGAGGGCCGGGGGCTCCTCGCGCTTGCCGTCGGTCCAGTACCGCAGCGTCTGGTACGGGTAGCCGGTGCGGATCGTCATCAGGTCCGCGTACTTGTCGTCGTTGCCGCTGCCGATGATCAGGCGCTCGCCGAGGGACTGCTTGCCCTCGGTGCGCGAGAAGGAGTAGTCGGCCTCCAGCCAGTCCTCGCCCTCGCGGACGTCCAGCAGCTTGGCCCGGATCCGGCCCATCAGACTGCGGTGCAGGAACTGGTGGTTCATGTCCATCAGGTTCTCGTGCATGAACGAGTAGTGGCAGGCGATGTCCCGGTCGAGCACGCGCGTCTTGTACCGGCGGTCGGCGTACGAGGGCAGTTCCGGCATCGGCGTGACCTCGGCCAGTTCCTGATCGCCGGGGAAGACGAAGACGAATCCGTACGCCTCGCGGCACGCGTAACTGCGCACGCCGTTGGGCAGTTTCCGCTTCCGGTCCAGATAGGGGATGTTCACGCACGCGCCCGTGCGGTCGTACGTCCAGCAGTGGTAGCCGCAGAGCAGCCGCTCGTCCTTCACCACGCCCATGCTCAGCGGGACCTGGCGGTGGGCGCAGCGGTCCTCCAGGGCGTACGGCGCGCCCTTCTCCGGCCGGACCAGGACGATCTCCGTCCCGGCGTACTTCACGGCCAGCGTCTTGCCGCTCTTGAGGTCGCGGGACCGGGCGAGCGGATACCAGAAGTCCGGGTCGAGTCCGGTCGTGCGGGTGGTGGGGACGTCCTCCTCCGGTGCCACGTCGCGGTATTTGCGCAATGGGGGCTTCGTCTGCGGGAGCGTCATACCAGAAATACGAACGTACCGGTCAGTACGTTCGCGTGGCGGCCTCACCAAATCGTCATGACTTGGTCAAGTCCGCGTCCACGCGTAGATTTCCGGTGCCGATGTCGTGATCATCTCCGGGACCGGCGGCGGAATTCCGCCGGGCCCGGCACGGGGACCGGCGGCGCGGAACATCACTGGGGGCAGATGTGGACTGGGGAACGCTCGTCGCGACGCTCAGCGGCGGTGGCATCGCCATTTCCGGCACCGTGCTCGCCGACCATTTGCGCCGCCGCCACGAGGACGGCCGGGGCACCGACGCGCGGCGCCGGGCGGTCTACATCGACTTCATCAGCGCCACCGGGGTCTGCCACGCGGGCCTGCGCCGGATCGCCCAGAATCCGGGCGCGGAGCCGGACGTGGACGCCGCGTCGCGCGCCGCGCTCGACGACGCCGGGATCTACGAGGCGCGCGAGCGGCTCTTCATCGACGCCTCCACCGCCGTCGCGGGCGCGGGCCAGGCGATGTTCGAGCACCTGCGCGCCGTTCAGCGGGCGGTCGCGGCGGGGGCCGCTTCGACGTCCGTCGCCTTCCACGACGTCTATCACCCCTATCTCGGCGCGGTGTGGACCTACCGGGTGGCCGTGCGCAGGGAGTTGGAAGGTCTCTCCCTTTCACCGGAGGCTTTCGGCTGGTCCGAGTGGGACGGCAAGGACCGGTGCCCGATCTGCCGGGCCGCGCTCGACGCGAGCTGATGACCGCGCTCGGCG
Organism: Streptomyces sp. NPDC093221; assembly: GCF_044753885.1. Lineage (NCBI taxonomy): Bacteria > Bacillati > Actinomycetota > Actinomycetes > Kitasatosporales > Streptomycetaceae > Streptomyces > Streptomyces sp. NPDC093221. The sequence continues at coordinate 884,884 of NZ_JBIVOA010000003.1, forward strand.
CGAGCTGATTCCGGAACGGGCACACGGCGCGGGCCGCGTACACCCGACATGCCGTGAAGGCATTATCAGGACAGAAATTGGCGTTCTTTCGCCCGCGCGGCAACCTGTGCGCGCTCGCGTCCCTGTTCGCAGGTAGACCCAACCGCACCTGGACGCGAGGAATTCGATGACGCATACCCAAGGCAGCCGACGTCTCAGGCGCTCGGCTCTCGTGGCCGCGGCGGCTTTCGCCGTGGTCGCGGGCGGCGTCGGCGCCGCACCCGGCGCCGGAGCGGCGACGCCCGTGACCCCCAAGCTGAAGCTGGTGGCCGCCTCCACCTCGGTCACCGCTGACCGCTACGACGGCGACACCGGCGTCTACCTGGACCTCGGCGCGTACCTCACCGCCGACAAGGCGCCGTTCGAACTCCGCGTGACCCGTAAGTCGTACAAGGACCCGGTGGTCGTCGCGCAGGTGACGCGCGGCGGCTCGAAGACGGTCACGAAGACGCTGCCCGCCGGGCTGGTCAAGGACTTCGCCGGGCTGCCGGGCTTCCTCCAGGTGACCATCACCGACAGCAAGGGCGTGAAGGTCGCGAGCACCAGCGACACCTTCTGCCCGAACTCCGCGTCGGGCCGCATCCGTCCGGACGCCCCGGCCACCTCGCCGTACCCGGACGGCTGCTCCGACAACCCGTTCACGCTCGGCTCGGTGTGGGGCGTCCAGAAGGGCTGGGCCGCGGCGGCCTCGCAGGGCATCGGCCCGGACGGCGGGGTCGACCTGAAGGCCGGCACGTACACCGCGAAGATCTCCGTGGCGAAGAAGTACCGGGACGTGTTCGGGATTCCGAACGACCAGCCGACGGTGAAGGTGACCGTGCGGACCGTGCAGGACGGGTCGGGCGCGGCGCGGTCGCGGATGTCGGCCGCGCTGCCGGGCGGACAGCCGCGCGCGGGCTCCGCGCCGGGCACGCTCAGGGCCGCCGCGCACCGGCCGACGGGCGCCGCGGGCGTGCCGTCCAACGTGCCGAAGCCGGACCTGCGGGCGCTGCCCGCGTACGGCATCGCGATCACCGACGGCAGCGACGGCGGTGAGGGCGACACCCCGGCCACCGGCACCGACTACCTGGCCTTCAGCGCCACCGTGTGGGACGCGGGCCCGGCGCCGCTGGTCGTGGACGGCTTCCGCACTCCCGGCAAGGAGAAGATGGACGCCTACCAGTACTTCTACGACGCCAAGGGCAAGCAGGTCGGCTACACGCCCACCGGCACCATGGAGTGGGACCCGCGCGTCGGCCACCAGCACTGGCACTTCTCGGACTTCGCCAGCTACCGGCTGCTGAGCTCCGACAAGAAGCTGATCGTCCGCAGCGGCAAGGAAGCCTTCTGCCTGGCCAACACCGACGCCATCGACTACACGGTGAAGAACGCCAACTGGCACCCGAACAACACCGATCTGGCGACCGCCTGCGGTGAGCACAGCGCGCTGTCGGTGCGCGAGGTGCTGGACGTCGGCAACGGCGACACGTACTCGCAGTACCGCCCGGGCCAGTCCTTCGACATCAGCAAGCTGGCGAACGGCACGTACTACATCCAGGTGATCGCCAACCCCGACCACCGGCTCAAGGAGAGCAGTTACGGCAACAACGTGGCGCTGCGCAAGGTGATCCTGGGCGGCACGCCGGGCCACCGCACGGTCAAGGTGCCCGCGTACGAGCTGGTCAACGCGCCCTGATCCAGGGCGCGTTGACCGTCCGGGGTCCGGCCGCCTCCCCTCCTCGCGGCCGGGCCCCTCTTCCGCGTCCTTCGCGCTCTTCGCGTCCTTCGCGCGCGGGCCGCGGGCTAGGGTGACGTGATGGTCGAGATTCCCGAGGACTTCGCGCGCGGCACGGTGGCGCGGGAGGCGGGCCGGGGCCGCGAGTGGATCGCCGGGCTGCCGACGCTCGTCGACGAACTGCTCCAGCGCTGGGACTGCGTACCGGAGGCGGCCGTCGTCCACGGGCAGGTCGGCGTGGTGCTGCCCGTACGCGACGGCGAGGGCCGGTCCGCCGTCCTCAAGGTCTCCTTCCCCCACCCCGGGAACGTCCACGAGCCGGACGCCTTCGCCGTGTGGCGCGGGCGCGGCGCCGTCCGGCTGTACGCGCGCGACGACGCGCGGTTCGCGATGCTGCTGGAGCGGGCCGAGCCGCGCTCGCTCGCCGAAGTCCCCGACGTGGACGAGGCGGTGGCCCTCGCGGGCGCCCTGGCGCGGCGGCTGGCCGTGCCCGCGCCCGCCGAACTGCCCAGGCTGCGCGACCAGGCGGAGCCCTGGGCGACCGAACTGCGCGCGGACCTCGCCGAGTTGGCGCAGCCGCTGCCCGCCCGTACCGTCGACGCCGCGCTCGCCACCCTCGCGGAGCTGGGCCCCGACCAGCCGGACACCCTCGTCCACGGCGACCTGCACTTCACCAATGTGCTGGCCTCCGCACGCGAGCCGTGGCTGGCCATCGACCCCAAGGGGTACGTCGGCGACCCGGCGTACGACACGGCCACGCTGCTGCGCGACCGCTACGAGGACCTGCTGGCCGCGCCCGACCTCAAGGCGGCCCTGCTGCGCCGCGTCGCGGTCTTCGCCGACGCGGCCGGGATCGACCGCGAACGGGCCCGCCGCTGGGCGCAGTACCGCGCGGTGACGGCCGCCGTGTGGGGGCGGCGGCACAGTGATCCGGACTGGGTGGTGCGGGCCACGGATGTCCTGGCGGACCTGCTCGTCTGAGGGCCGGGATCACCGATGCCGGGGCGGGCGGACGTATAAAGGAGCGCATGGACTCCTCGCAGGCCGACGCCTACCTCCAGCGCATCGGGGCCGAACGGCCCGCCGTCCCCGACGCGGCGGGGCTGCGCGAACTGCACCTGCGGCACCAGCTCGCCGTCCCCTTCGAGAACCTGTCGATCCACCTCGGCCAGGACATCGTGCTCACCGAGCCCGCGCTCTTCGAGAAGGTCGTCACGGACCGACGGGGCGGATTCTGCTACGAGTTGAACGGCGCCTTCGGCGCGCTGCTGCGCTCGCTCGGCTACGGGGTGGAGCTGCTGGCCGCGCGGGTGTACGGGAAGGACGGCCGCGTCGGGCCGCCGTACGACCATCTCGCGCTGCGGGTACGGACGGCGGACGGCGAGACGTGGCTGGCCGATGTCGGCTTCGGCCGCCACAGTCACTTTCCGCTGCGCTACGCCGAGCGGGGTGAACAGGGCGATCCGGGAGGGGTGTTCCGGATCGCGGACGCCGATGCCGACGCCGACGCCCACTCGGACGCGGGGGATCTTGTCGTCGTGCGCGACGGTGAGCCGCAGTATCTGCTGGAGCGGCGGCCCCGGCTGCTGGCGGACTTCGAGGCCACCTGCTGGTGGCAGCGCACCTCGCCCGTCTCGCACTTCCGCACGTCCCTCATCTGCTCCCGCCTCACCCCCGAGGGGCGCGCCACGCTCAGCGGGCGCACCCTCGTCCTCACCGCCTCCGGCACGCGCGAGGAGCGCGAACTCCCCGACGCCGAGGCCGTGCTCGCCGCCTACCGCACCCACTTCTCGCTCGACCTCCCCCGCGAGCCCGCCGTCACCCCACCCACACCGCCCGCAGCGTGACCTGCTCCGGGGCGCGCCGGCTGTGCGGGCCCAGCGTCGCGTACCCGCCGGTGCAGTCCGCCCCCGTATAGACCCGCACCGTCTCCCCCGTCTCGTTCCACGGCGCGTACGCCGCTCCGTACGCCCTCGGCCCGATCACCTCCGGCAGCACGAGGCACTGCCCGCTCGGCGGGTCGGTCAGCACACTGGTCATCGGCCCCTGCCGCGTCATGAACGTGTACGAGAATCTGCCGGTCGCGGCTGCGGCGCTTCCGTCCGGCAGACACGTCGCTGCCGCGAGCAGGCCCGTCGTCACGGCGACGGCGGCGGTACGCGTGCGCATGCGGCCCCTCCCAAGGTCGGCTTCTCCGCCCCCGAAGCTACGGCTGACGCCGTCCTCTCCCCGCAAAACCGTTCCCCCCGGCGAGCCGCCGCCATCTGGGACACAGGAAGGTGCGTTCCCCGCGCCCCTGAAAAGATCAGCTCACCGCCCACGGCAACGAACCCGCCAGCGCCCCGCCCTGAAGGATGGGTGCGGGGCGGAACAGGGGGCAGGCTTACCGCAGGTCTCATGCTCCTCTCATGTCACGTTGCGGTGACAGCTGCCCCCACCCCCGGCGAAAGGCGAGGCGGCTGCCGGTACCGTGCTGATCGCGTGCACCGCCCCACCGGCGCACGGTCCGTTCGCGCCCGCGCGCTTCGGTGCGCCCGCGCAGCAGCCCGCAGCCTCAGGAAGGACGGCGATACGCCGTGTACCGCTGGGAAACCACGCGAGCCGCACTGGCGCAGCGGGTGTTCGCCACGATCCGTAGCGAGAGTTACGACCAGGCGGCGGCAACGGCGGACACGCTGCTGTCCGCGGGGCTGACGACGCTGGAGATCTCGCTGACGACGCCCTTCGCGCTGGAGGCGGTGACGACGCTGGTGCGCGAGGTCGGGGACGACGCGGTGATCGGCGCGGGGACCGTACTGGACGCGGTGTCGGCGCGGATGGCGATCGACGCGGGCGCACGGTTCCTGCTGTCGCCGAGCCTGGACGAGGACGTGCTGAAGACCGGCCACCGGTACGGCGTACCGGTGTTCCCCGGGGTCGCCACGCCCGGCGAGGTGGTGCGGGCGATGGAACTGGGCGCGGACGCGCTGACGCTCTATCCGGCCACCTCGTTCACCCCCGCGTGGGTCACCGACGTGCTGGCGATCATGCCGCAGGCGGCCCTGCTGCCCTGCGGCGGCATCACCGTGGCCGACGCGCCCTCGTGGGTCGCGTCGGGCGCCGTCGCGGTCGGCATGGGCTCGGCGCTGACGTCGGGCGACCGCGAGACCGTGACGAAACGGCTGACCGAGCTCCTGGAACGGCTGGCGGACACCGTCTGAACGCCGTGCCTCCTGGTTAGGCTGGTCCGTGGGGGACGCGGACCCGAGGGGGAGCTGTGAGCACACCGGAGACGGTGGATCTGCATGTCTACGCCCGCGCGTACGGCGAGGACTTCACCGCCGACCCGTACCCCGTCTACGCGCGGCTGCGCGAGCGCGGTCCCGTCCACCACGTCCGGACGGCGGACACCGGCGCGATGTGGCTGGTCGTCGGGCACGACGAGGCGCGCGCCGCGCTCGCCGACAGCCGGTTGAGCAAGAACTGGCAGTCGCTGCTGCCCGACGGCGACGTCTCGGGCGGCTTCGCCAGCCACATGCTGGACGCCGACCCGCCCCGGCACACCCGGCTGCGCAAGCTGGTGTCACGGGAGTTCACCCCGCGCCGCGTCGAGGCGCTGCGCCCGCGCGTCCAGGCGATCACCGACGACCTCGTCGAGGCGATGCTGCCCGGCGGGAGCGCCGACCTCGTCGACGCCCTCGCCTTCCCGCTGCCGATGACCGTCATCTGTGAACTGCTCGGCGTGCCCGACCTGGACCGCGAGGCGTTCCGCGGCTGGTCCAACGAGATCGTCGGCCCCACCGGCCCCGAGGCCGAGGCCGACGCGGTCCAGGCCATGTCGGAGTACCTGGTCAAGCTGATCGAGGACAAGCGGTGCACCGCGCCGCGCGACGACCTGCTGAGCGCGCTGATCCGTACGCGGTACGAGGACGGCGACCGGCTCTCGTCCGACGAACTGGTGGGCATGGCCTTCCTGCTGCTGGTCGCCGGGCACGAGACGACCGTCAACCTCATCGCCAACGGCGTCCTCGCCCTGCTCCGGCACCCCGACCAGCTCGCCGCCCTGCTCGCCGACCCCGGACTGCTCGACGGCGCCGTCGAGGAGATGCTGCGCTACGACGGTCCGGTGGAGACCACGACATGGCGGTTCGCCCGCGAGACCCTGGAGATCGGCGGCGTACGCGTCCCCTCGGGCGACTCCGTCCTGATCGCCCTCGCGTCCGCCGACCGCGACCCCGGCCGCTATCCGGCGCCCGACACGTTCGACATCCGCCGCTCCCCGCAGGGGCACCTCGCCTTCGGCCACGGCATCCACTACTGCCTCGGCGCGCCGCTGGCCCGGCTCGAAGGCCGGATCGCCGTCAGGACCCTGCTCGACCGCTGCCCCGGCCTGGAGCTCGCCGCCGACCCGGCCGCCCTGACCTGGCGCCCCGGCCTCCTCATCCGCGGTGTGCACCGCCTCCCGGTGACCTTCTGACCGCTCTCCCCGGCCAGGGCCCGTGCGGGGGCAGGCTCTAGAATCACGGCGGCGGCCGAGCCGTACGCGCGCGCCCCTTACCTGCCAGGAGGCACCCCGTGTCAGTCGTCGCCGTCCCCGGTTCCAAGTCGGTGACCGCCCGGGCGCTCTTTCTCGCCGCCGCCGCCGAGGGCACCACTGTGCTGCGCCGGCCGCTGCTGTCGGACGACACCGACGGGTTCGCGGAGGGCCTGACCCGGCTCGGGTACCGCGTCGAGCGCGATCCGCAGGCGTGGCGGATCACCGGCCGCCCGTCGGGGCCCGCCGTGCCGGAGGCCGACGTGTACTGCCGTGACGCCGCCACCGCCGCCCGCTTCCTGCCCGCGCTGGCCGCCGCGGGCCACGGCACGTACCGCTTCGACGCGTCCGCGCAGATGCGCCGCCGCCCGGTCGCGCCGCTCACGACGGCGCTGCGCTCGCTGGGCGTGGACCTGACGCACGAGGAGGCCGAGGGGCATCTGCCGCTGACGGTGGTCGCCGACGGTCTCAAGGGCGGGGCGATCGACCTGGACGCGGGGCTGTCGTCGCAGTTCCTGACGGCGCTGCTGCTCGCGGGGCCGCTGATGGCCGAGGGGCTGCGGATCCACGTCACGGACCTGGTCTCCGCGCCCTATGTGGAGATCACGCTGGCGATGATGCGGCGCTTCGGCGTCGAGGTGGCGCGCGAGGGCGCGACCTTCGTGGTGCCGCCGGGCGGCTACCGCGCCGTCGACTACCCGATCGAGCCCGACGCCTCCACGGCCAGCTACTTCTTCGCCGCCGCCGCGCTGTCCGGCCGCACCGCGACCGTGCCGGGGCTCGGCGCGGACGCCCTCCAGGGCGACCTGCGCTTCGTGGACGTCCTGCGGTCGATGGGCGCCGACGTCGAGATCGGCCCGGACGCCACCACCGTCACCGGCACGGGCCGCCTGAGCGGTCTCACCGTCAACATGCGGGACATCTCGGACACGATGCCGACGCTCGCGGCCATCGCGCCCTTCGCCGACGGGCCGGTCCGTATCGAGGACGTCTACAACACCCGCGTCAAGGAGTGCGACCGGCTGGAGGCGTGCGCGGAGAATCTGCGGCGCCAGGGCATCACGGTCACCACGGGACGCGACTGGATCGAGATCGCGCCGGGGACCCCCGCGCCGGTCGAGATCGCCTGCCACGGGGACCACCGCATCGCGATGAGCTTCGCGGTCGCCGGGCTGCGCACGCCGGGCACCACCTTCGACGAGCCGGGCTGCGTCAAGAAGACCTTCCCCGACTTCCACTCCTTCTTCGCCTCGGTGCGCGCCGACTGGGGCGTGTGACCGACACTGCGTGCCGGACCCCGCCCCGGCCGGAACGGCGGCGGCCGGGGTCAGCCCGCGTGCGTGGAGAACAGACCTCCGGTGGGCCCCTGCTTGTCGCCGCCCTGGGACTTCTTGAGGGCGTTGGCGAGTCCTTCGATCGTCATGGACTGGAGGATGACCCGGCCGTTGCCTTCGAGGGTGGCCAGGGACAGGCCCTCGCCGCCGAAGACGGCGTTCATGACGCCCTGGCGGTTGAGGCCGCCGATGCGCTGGACGCCGTACTGGATGCCCTCCTCGAAGGCGACGATGCAGCCGGTGTCGACCTCGATCCGGCCGCCGAACTCGGCGGGGTTGAGGTCGATGAAGTTGCCCGCGCCCGCGATGATCACGGTGCCGGTGCCGGTGAACTTCTCCAGGACGAAGCCCTCGCCGCCGCTCATGCCCTGGCGCCCGCCCGCGAAGGCGATGCCGAACTGGACGGTGGACTCGGCGGCGACGAAGGCGTCCTTCTCGGCGAACCAGGCGCGTGAGCCGGTCAGTTCGAGGGCGCGCATCTCGCCGGGGAGCACACCGGCGAAGCCGACGGTGCCCTCGCCGCCCGAGGCGGTGAAGTACTGGAAGGCCAGCGACTCCCCGGCCAGGGCGCGCTGGCCGACCTGCATGGCGGTGCCCATGGCCTGCCGGAGCATGCCGCCCACACCGGAGCCGCCGGAGCCGGACCCGGAACCTGCGCCTGAACCGCCCGAGCCGGGGCCGCCCAGCCGCGTCTCCATCGAGACGTTGGCCGTCTTGAACAGGAACTTCCCCGCCTCGCAGTACACCGTCTGGCCCGGGCTGAGGGTGCAGACGGCCATCTGCATGGCGTTGCCGACGATCTGCTGCTGGAGGGTCACAGCGGTACTCCTAGGACGACGGGCCAAGGTGCGGCGGGCGGGTGGCCGCCGGGCCGAGCGTAGCCCCGGCGCGGCACACCACCAGCCTCACCGTCAACGTATCGCCCGCGCGATCCGGTTCCGCGCCGGACCCGGACCGCCGTGTGCCGGGCCGCCGCCGTCGGGCCCTGCGGGCTGCGCGGGCAGCCGTACGGTCCGCTCGCCGCCCGCGTCGAGGAAACGGGCCAGCGGCAGTGTCGCGGCGCCCACGGTGACCGCGTCGGCGCCGAGCCTGCCCAGTTCGATGGAGGTCTGCGCGCAGGGGTGGTGCAGGGAGTACGCGGCGGCGACCTCGCGGACGGTGGGCAGCAGCCGGGGGCCGAGCAGCAGTCCCGCCCAGCCGCCGATGACGATGCGCTGCGGGTTGAAGAGGTTGATCAGGTCGGCGATCCCGGCGCCGAGGTATTCGGCGGCCTCGGCGAGCAGTCCCCCGGCCTCGGGGTCGTGGTCGGCGGCGGCGATGAGAGCGGCCAGGCCGGTCTCCTCGCTGACCCCCGTGGGCGCCGACGGCCAGCGGCCGAGCAGTGCCTCGGCGCCGACGTACGCCTCCAGGCAGCCGCGTGAGCCGCAGCGGCAGGTGCGCCCGCCGACCCGCAGCGTGGTGTGGCCCCACTCCCCCGCGCTGCTGCTCGCGCCGCGGTACGGGGTGCCGTCGGCGACCACGGCCGCGCCGACGCCGGAGCCGATGAGGGCGATGACGACGTTGCCGGAGCCGCGTCCGCCGCCGAACCACATCTCGGCCTGGCCGAGGGTCTTGGCACCGTTGTCGATGTAGAGCGGAAGGGCGGTCCCGGCGCGCAGCAGGCGGCCGAAGGGGACGGCTTCCCAGCCGATGGTCTGGCCGTGCACGACGACGCCGTCGCCCTCGCCGGGCGCGTTGTCGCCCTGCTCGACGATGCCGGGGACGCCGATGCCGACGCCGAGCACCTCGCTGTCGTCGATCCCGGCCTCGCGGACCACGGACTCGATGCCTTCGAGCGCGAGCCGTACGACGTGGTCGACGTCGTGGCCGCTGTCGGACAACGGCAGGTCGGCCGCGGCCCGTTCGGTCAGCGCGAGGTCGAACAGCTCGACCCTGACGCGGGTCTCGCCGACGTCCACGCCGACCACGTATCCGTATCCGGCGGAGACCTGGAGCAGGATGCGCGGCCGGCCGCCGTCGGACTCGACGGCACCCGCCTCCTCGACCATGCCGTCGGCGATCAGCTCGCCGACGACGTTGCTGATCGACCCGGCGCTGAGGCCGGTGTCCCGGCCCAACTCCTGGCGGCTGAGGGGTCCCTCGAAATACAAATGACGCAGAAGCGATGCACGGTTGCCCCGCCGCAGGTCACGCACTGTTCGCTTGCCGCGTTCAGCCACTTTGTCGCCCTCCCGTCTCGTCCGGCGTGAATCTATCGCTGCACAGGGTCTTGACGCCACCTTTTCTCACAAGTTAAATCACGGCCTGAATTAAGGCACAGGCGCTGTTCACTTCCTGAAGCGAACCCACCTCTGAGAGGGACCCGTTATGCGCACCTCCAGCACCTCCAGCAGACTCCTCGCGGCCACTGCCCTCGTGGCCGCGCTCGGTCTCACCGTCTCCGCCTGTGGCGGCTCGGACGACAGCAGCAGCGGCGGCAAGAGCACCAGTGGCGGCGGCGGCAAGACGCTGACGTACTGGGCCAGCAACCAGGGCACCAGCCTGGACAACGACAAGCAGGTGCTCACCCCCGAACTCGCCAAGTTCACCCAGCAGACCGGCATCAAGGTCAAGCTGGAGGTCATCCCGTGGTCCGACCTGCTCAACCGGATCCTCGCGGCGGCCACTTCCGGCCAGGGTCCCGACGTGCTGAACATCGGCAACACCTGGTCCGCCTCCCTCCAGGCCACCGGCGCCCTGCTGCCCTTCGACGACGCGACCTTCGCGAAGATCGGCGGCAAGGACAAGTTCGCGCCCGCGTCGATCGCCGCCGCCGGCGCGGCCGGCAAGGACCCGGCCGCGGTGCCGCTGTACTCGATGGCGTACGGCCTGTACTACAACAAGAAGATGTTCGCCGACGCCGGCATAGCCAACCCGCCCAAGACCTGGGACGAGCTGGTCGCCGACGGCAAGAAGCTCACCAAGGACGGCCACTACGGCCTCGCGGTCGAGGGCGGCAACGGTTCCGAGAACATCCACCACGCCTTCGTGCTGGCCAAGCAGCGGGGCTCCGACTGGTTCGACGCGTCCGGCAAGGCGACCTTCGACACCCCGAACAACGTCGCCGCGGTGAAGCAGTACGTCGACTTCATCGCCAAGGACAAGATCGCCGCGAAGGGCAACGCGGAGTACGCGCAGAACCAGACCATCACCGACTTCGCCACCGGCAAGGCCGCGATGATGATGTGGCAGTCCGCCGCCACCTCGATCAAGTCGCACGGCATGAACCCCGACCAGTACGGCGTGGTTCCCGTCCCGACCCTCCAGGCGGGCGCGACCGGCGACGCCGGTGTGACCTCGATGGTCGCCGGTATCAACATGGCGGTCTTCAAGAACTCCAAGAACATCGACGGCGCCCTGAAGTTCGTCAACTTCATGACCAGCGACGCCGAGCAGAAGACCCTCAACTCGACGTACGGTTCGCTGCCGCCGGTCAAGGCCGCGCAGAGCGACCCCGCCTTCCAGACCCCGGACCTGAAGACCCTCGCGAGCGTGCTGGGCAGCTCCGCCGCCCCGCTGCCGCAGGTCGCCAACGAGGCCCAGTTCGAGACCCTGGTCGGTACCGCGGTCAAGGACCTGTTCGCGGACGCCGCGGCCGGCAAGGACGTCTCGACCGACTCCGTCAAGGCCGCGCTGACCAAGGCGCAGCAGCAGATGCCCGCTTCCTAAGGATCGGCTCCATGACTGCCACTGCCCCTCCTCGGAGCGCTCCCGAGGCCGGCCCCTCCGACGGCAAGCCCGTCGGAAGGGGCCGGCTCCGGCCGCGTATTCCCGCTCGGCTGCGCCGCGTCGGCGTGCCGTACCTCATGCTCTTCCCCGCACTGATCCTGGAACTGCTGATCCACCTGGTGCCGATGGTCGTCGGCATCGTGATCAGCTTCAAAGGGCTCACGCAGTTCTTCATCCGCGACTGGGGCAGCGCGCCCTGGACCGGTCTCGACAACTACCGCGTGGCGGTCAAGTTCGACCAGCCCGTCGGCGAGGCGCTGCTGCACTCGTTCTGGGTGACCGTCATGTTCACCGTCCTGTCGGTCGGCCTGTCCTGGCTGATCGGCACCGCGGCGGCGATCCTCATGCAGGACGCCTTCCGCGGCCGGGCGATCATGCGCGCGATCTTCCTGGTGCCGTACGCGCTGCCGGTCTACGCGGCCGTCATCACCTGGGCGTTCATGTTCCAGCAGGACACCGGCCTGGTGAACCACGTACTGCACGACCAGTTGCACCTCACCTCCAACAAGCCGTTCTGGCTGATCGGTGACAACAGCTTCTGGGCGCTGGTCATCGTGTCGGTGTGGAAGTCCTGGCCGTTCGCGTTCCTGTGCCTGATGGCCGGTCTCCAGAACATCCCGCGCGAGCTGTACGAGGCCGCGGCGATGGACGGCGCGGGCATCTGGCAGCAGATCCGCAAGATCACCCTGCCGTCGCTGCGGCCGGTGAACCAGGTACTGGTCCTGGTGCTCTTCCTGTGGACGTTCAACGACTTCAACACGCCGTTCGTGCTCTTCGGCAACTCCGCACCGCACGCGGCCGACCTGATCTCCATCCACATCTACCAGTCGTCGTTCATCACCTGGAACTTCGGCTCGGGCTCGGCGATGTCCGTGCTCCTGCTGCTCTTCCTGCTCGTGGTGACCGCGTTCTACCTGCTGTTCACACGGAAGCGGGAAGTCGATGCCTAGGATCCCCGTGCAGCCGTCGCCGATGGCCTCCCCGAAGTCCTTCCTGTGGACCCGCCGGGTCGTTCTGACCCTGCTGCTGCTCTTCGTGCTCACTCCCGTGTACGTGATGCTCAGTTCGTCGCTGAAGCGGTTGCAGGACGTGCAGGGCACGTTCCACTGGATACCGAACGGCCTCACCCTGCGGCCGTACGTCGACATCTGGAAGACCGTGCCGCTCGGGCACTACTTCATGAACTCGCTGATCGTGTCGGTGAGCGCCACCCTCTTCTCGGTGGTCATCGCGATCTTCGCGGCGTACGGCGTGAGCCGCTACCGCTTCCCCGGCCGCCAGTTCTTCACCGTCACGGTGCTGTCGACGCAGATGTTCCCCGGCATCCTGTTCCTGCTGCCGCTGTTCCTGATCTTCGTCAACATCGGGAACAGCACGGGCATCCAGCTCTACGGCAGCAGGCTCGGCCTGATCATCACGTATCTGACCTTCTCCCTCCCCTTCTCCATCTGGATGCTGGTCGGGTACTTCGACTCCATCCCGCGCGACCTCGACGAGGCCGCGAAGGTGGACGGCTGCGGCCCGCTCGGCGCGCTGTTCCGGGTCGTCGTGCCGGCCGCCATCCCCGGCATCGTCGCCGTGTGCGTCTACGCGTTCATGACGGCGTGGGGCGAAGTGCTCTTCGCGTCCGTCATGACCAATGACTCGACCAGGACACTCGCCGTGGGTCTGCGCGGATACGCCAGCCAGAACGACGTGTACTGGAACCAGGTCATGGCCGCGTCGCTCGTGGTGAGTGTGCCGGTGGTCGCCGGATTCCTCCTCCTCCAGCGTTACCTCGTCGCCGGGCTCACCGCCGGCGCCGTCAAGTGACCCCACCGAAAGGCTGCTTGTGAACGACCTCAGCTCTCTTCCCGCCGATTTCGTCTGGGGCGCGGCCACCGCCGCCTACCAGATCGAGGGCGGGGTGGACGAGGACGGCCGGGCCCCGTCCATCTGGGACACCTTCTCCCGAACCCCCGGCAAGGTCGCGGGCGGCGACACCGGCGACGTCGCCTGTGACCACTACCACCGCTGGCCCGAGGACCTGGAGCTGATGCGCGCCCTGGACCTCGACTCCTACCGCTTCTCGATCGCGTGGCCGCGGGTGATCCCGCAGGGTTCCGGCGCCGTCAACGCCGCCGGACTCGCCTTCTACGACCGGCTGGTCGACGCCCTGCTCGAAGCGGGCATCACGCCCAACGCCACGCTCTACCACTGGGACCTGCCGCAGGCGCAGCAGGACAGGGGCGGCTGGCCCGAGCGGGAGACCGCCGAGCGGTACGGCGAGTACGCGGCCGTCGTCGGGCAGGCGCTCGGCGACCGTGTCAAGGACTGGGCGACGCTCAACGAGCCGCTGTGCTCGGCGTGGATCGGCCACCTGGAGGGCACCATGGCCCCCGGCTGGACGGACCTGACGGCGGCGGTCCGCGCCTCGTACCACCTGCACGTCGGCCACGGCCTGGCCGTGCAGGCGCTGCGCGCGGCCCACTCCGATCTGCGGATCGGCATCGTGAACAACCTCAGCCCGTGCGAGCCCGCCACCGACCGCGACGCCGACGTGGCCGCCGCCCGGCGCGCGGACGGACACACCAACCGCTGGTGGCTGGACCCGATCCACGGCCGCGGCTACCCGCAGGACATGGTGGAGCTGTACGGCGTGGACCTGCCGATCAAGGACGGCGACCTGGAGTCGATCGCCGCTCCGCTGGACTGGCTGGGTCTGAACTACTACTTCCGCAATGTCATCACGGACGACCCGACGGGCCCCGCGCCGTACGCCAAGTCGGTGTACCTGCCGGGCGTCCGGCGGACCGCGATGGACTGGGAGGTCAACGCCGACGGCCTGGAGCAGCTTCTGGTCCGGCTCTCCGAGGAGTACGGCGCGAGCCGGATCTTCGTGACGGAGAACGGTTCCGCCTACCACGACACCGTCGGTCCCGACGGACAGGTCGACGACCCGGAGCGGGCCACCTACCTGGAGGAGCACCTGGCCGCCTGCGCCAGGGCGGTCCGCCGCGGGGTGCCGCTGGCCGGTTACTACGCCTGGTCGCTGCTGGACAACTTCGAGTGGGCGTACGGCTACGACAAGCGCTTCGGTCTGGTGCACGTCGACTACCCGACGCAGAAGCGCACGATCAAGGGCAGCGGTCGCCGCTACGCGGACATCATCGCCGCCCATCGGCGCCGGGTGCGGCGCGCGGCCTGAGATCGCGGTCGCGGATGAGGGGTGCCGTCCCGGGGATGCGGCACCCCTTCCGCGCGCCCGCCCCTGACGGGGTCTCAACTCCCGTCGGCCGGCCGTTCGATGAGCCGGCCGACGGGCTCGCCGGTCACCGCGCCGTGGTCGGCGATCCGCTCGCCGCGCAGCCAGGTGCCGCGTACGACACCGTGCAGGGTCCTGCCCGCGTAGGCGGTGATCGGGTTGCGGTGGTGCAGACGGGCCGGGTCGACGGTGAAGGTCTCCTCGGGGGCGAGGACCGCGAAGTCGGCGTCGTAGCCCGCGGCGATGGCGCCCTTGGCGGTGAGTCCGGCGAGCCGGGCGGGTCCCGCGGACATCCAGCGGGCGACGTCGGCGACGGTGTGGCCGCGGCGCCGGGCCTCGGTCCAGACCGCGGGCAGGCCGAGTTGCAGCGAGGAGATGCCGCCCCAGGCGGCGGCGAAGTCGCCGGTGTCCTTGCGCTTGAGGTCGACGGTGGACGGCGAGTGGTCGGAGACCACGCAGTCGATGGTGCCGTCGGCCAGCGCCCGCCAGAGCGCGTCCTGGTTGGCGGCCTCGCGGATCGGCGGGCAGCACTTGAACTCCGTTGCCCCGTCCGGGACTTCCTCCGCGGTCAGGGTGAGGAAGTGCGGGCAGGTCTCCACCGTGACGCGGACGCCCTCGCGCTTGGCCGCGGCGATCAGCGGCAGCGCCCCGGAGGAGGACAGGTGCAGCACATGGACGCGGGCGCCGAGCCGCTCGGCCAGCGCGATCAGACCGGCGACGGCGGTGTCCTCCGCGGCGCGCGGCCGGGAGGCGAGGAAGTCGGCGTAGTGCGGGCCGCCGCGCCGCGGGGCGCCGTCGATCAGCCCCGGGTCCTCGGCGTGCACGATGAGCAGGGCGTCGAACCGGGTCAGCTCGGTGAGGGCTTCCTCCAGTTCGGCCGGGTCGAGCTGCGGGAACTCGTCGACGCCGGAGTGCAGCAGGAAGCACTTGAAGCCGAAGACGCCCGCTTCGTGCAGGGGTTGGAGGTCCTTGACGTTGCCGGGGACGGCGCCGCCCCAGAAGCCGACGTCGGTGTGCACCCGGCCGCGCGCGGTCTCCCGCTTGACCGTCAGATGCGCGGTGGTGGTGGTCGGCGGGACGCTGTTGAGCGGCATGTCGACGAGCGTCGTGATGCCGCCCGCCGCAGCCGCCGCGGTGGCCGTCGCGAAGCCTTCCCACTCCGTGCGGCCGGGGTCGTTGATGTGCACGTGGGTGTCGACCAGGCCGGGCAGCAGGACGTCGTCGCCGAGGTCGACCACGCGCGCACCGGCCGGGTCGGGGGCCTCGTAGGGCCGCACCGCGCTGATCACTCCGCCGCTGACGGCGACCGCCGCGGGCCGTTCGCCCTCCGGCGTCACGACGCGCCGCGAGCGCAGGATCAGTTCCTCCGCGTCCTTCACGTACCCTCCCACCACACCTTCAACAATTCGTTGAAACGCAATGTGCAGGAAGATCCCGCACACCGTCAAGGGCGTGTAAGCTTCCGCAGAGCGGAAACCGCATTTCGCAACACCGTCGGCACGGCTGGTGACCTGGCCGCCGACGCCTTCGCGCACTGCCGTACCGCCGCACCGCCGTACCACCGCACCGCCATGATTGCCGACGAACGCCGACCTTGCCGAGGGGATCGCACGTGTCTGCTGACCGCGCCGGGGGCGTCCAGTCCCTCGAACGGGCCTTTGACCTGCTGGAGCGCATGGCGGACGCGGGCGGCGAGGTGGGGCTCAGCGAGCTGTCCTCCAGCAGCGGGCTCCCGCTGCCGACCATCCACCGCCTGATGCGCACCCTCGTGAGCTGCGGATACGTCCGCCAGCAGCCGAACCGCCGCTACGCGCTCGGCCCCCGCCTGATCCGCCTCGGCGAGACCGCCTCCCGCCTGCTCGGCACCTGGGCCCGCCCCTACCTCGCCGAACTGGTCGAGGCCACCGGCGAGACCGCCAACATGGCGCTGCTCGACGGCGACGAGGTCGTCTACGTGGCCCAGGTCCCCTCCCGCCACTCCATGCGGATGTTCACCGAGGTCGGCCGCCGCGTCCTCCCCCACTCCACCGGCGTCGGCAAGGCCCTGCTCGCCGACGTTCCCCCGGAGGAGGTACGCGCCCTGCTCGCCCGTACCGGCATGCCCGCCGCCACCGACCGCACCATCACCGACCCGGACGACTTCCTCACCGAACTCGGCCGCATCCGCGCGATGGGCTACGCCGTGGACGACAACGAACAAGAGGTCGGCGTCCGCTGCCTCGCCGTCACCGTCCCCGACTCCCCCACCGCCGCCGCCATCTCCATCTCCGGCCCGGCCGGCCGGGTCACGGAATCCGCCACCGACAAGATCATCCCCGTCCTCCACGAGGTGGCCCAGGCCCTGTCGCTCGCCCTGGCCACCACGACGGCGCCGTCGCCGTCCTCCTGAGGCGCACGGCCTCCGCCCGTCCATGGACCGGGACCGGCCCACGCACGGGCGGCGCCCGTAAAGAACGGCACCCGCACGGTCAGCACGTCGGCGTCGCGCGCTCCACCGTTTCGTGCAGCTCCGCGAGCGGTTCGGTCAGGGCGCTGACCGAACCGAGAGCGGCGGCGACGAGTAAAAGAGAGTGCCGAACGGCCTCGGCGTCGCGTATCGCGGCCGGCGCCGGCTGCGCGGCGAGCCTGGCCAGGACGGCCAGCTCGTCCTCCGCGACGGCGCGGTCCGGCAACGCCGGGCGATACGCCGCGAGTTCCCGTTGAACGCGAGCCACCGCCGCCCGTAATTCCGCCGCCCCCGGCGCACTGACCACCTGTGTCTCCCCCAGCGCGTACTTCTGCCTCACACCCACTCCGCCCCCGGTTCTCCGACGTGGCCTCCGGGGCCGATCAGTTAACGCGAAGCGAAGCCGGTCGCGCTATACGGTCTTCGAAAAATGCGCCAAATTCACGGTGCCGAGCGCTTGTGGGTTTGGAATGCCGTCCTGGTTGGCCTCGGCGCTGCGCCCCTCGGTCCGCCACACGGTGACGTCCAGACTGGCACTGGGTGCCGGAGCGCCCTTCGGTGTCAGCGCGCGGAAGACGACCAGCGCGACCGTGCCGTCGGCGGACTGTACGCAGACGCGCGAGCCCGCGCTCACCGAGTCCCGCGGGATGGAAGGGCTTGCGGCGGCGGCGCCGCGGCAGCCCGCGAGGGTGTCGGGCGCGGCCGGGTCCAGCAGGGCGACGGTGCCGTGGGCGGGGTCGGTGCCGAACGCCTCGGGCTCCGGGGTGAAGCCGATGTCCCCGGTGAAGGGGCCGGGGAGCACCACGGGCGGGTCCTGGGTCAGCGACAGGCCCGAGCCCGCCGGGAGCCGTATGCCCGCGTAACGGATGCCGCTCGGCTGCTCGGGTGCGCCGGTCGCGTCCCCGCCTCCTGCGCCGGAGTCCGGCGGCGAGGTGGTGGGCGCCGCGGCGGGCGCGGTGGAGGCGGTGGACGCGCCGCTCGCGCGGTGGTCGTCGTCGGAGCGGTCGAGGAGGACGGCCCCGACGGCGGCCACGACCGCCAGGGCGGCGACCGCCGCCAGGACGGTGCCGCCCCGGCGCCGGGCGGGCGGGCGCGGGAGGTGCGGCAAGTGCGGCAGGTGGGGGCGGTACGGTACGTGCCCGGCGCTCGGCCGCGCCCACCCGTAGTGCAGCGATCCCGGATGCCCGGTCGGCGGCGCCACCGGTATCGGCGGCGCGGGCGGCGGCATCGCCGGAACGATCGCCGCCAGCAGCGCGGGCGGCAGCCACCGGTCCGCCCGCCGCCGCGACGCGTCGGGCGCCGCCTGCGCGCACATCGCGATGATCTGCGCGGGCGACGGCCGCAGCGCGGGGTCCTTGATCAGGCACCGCGTCACGATCTCCCGCAGCTCCCCCGGCAGCTCGTTGAGATCCGCCTCCCCGCCCCCGACGGCCGCCCCTCCGACGGCCGCGTACGCGGCGATCAGCCCCAGTGAGAACACATCGGCCGCGGGCCCCCCGGCCTTCCCCGCCACCTGCTCGGGCGCCAGGAACGCCGCCGCGGCGGGCGGCTCGTCGGCGACGGGTTCCCCCATGAGCGAGACGGGGGCCGGTCCCTGGGCGGGCGAGCCCTCCGCGGCGCCCGCGGGCGCCGTCCGGCTCGCCGACGACGCGGCGGCTGACGTATCGGATGCGGCCACGCCCGTCAGGGCGAAGTCCTTGACGCGGGGGCCGTCGGCGGCGAGGAGGACGTGGGCGGGGGTGAGGGCGGCATGGGTGAGGCCGCGGTGGTGGATGGTGCGCAGCGCTTCGGCGATTCCGGCGACGAGCCGCAGGACGCTGGGGACGGGGAGCGGCCCTGTGGTGGTGACGGCGGTGCGCAGCGAGAGGCCGGGGACGTACGCGGTGGCGAGCCAGGGGCCCGCGCCGGAGTCGTCGGTGCCGCCGTCGACGAAGGGGACGACGTAGGGCCCGTGCACCTGCCGCAGGGCGTGGACGTCGGGCGGAAGCCGGTCGATCAGGCGGAGCGCGACCGGTATGCCGCCCGGCGCGTGCGCGAGGTAGACGCGCCCGCCGAGCCGCGCGCTGATCCGGTAGCCCGGGACGCCGGTCGGATCCTCGGCCGTCAGCGGCTGGAAGTGCTGAGCGCCCATCAGTCCCCGTTCCCTCGGCCGGTCACCGCCCCTTCCGGCCCTCACGCCGACGATACCGGAACACGCCACGCCGACCGCGGCCTGTTCGGCCATGGTCCCGTCACGGTATGCAGGAGTTATGCACACAAAGGGCGAGGTAGCCGGACTGCTGCTGGCGGCCGGTGGCGGGCGGCGGCTGGGCGGGCGGCCGAAGGCGCTGCTGCCGTACGAGGGGCGGCCGTTGGTGGAGCACGCGGTACGGGTGCTGCGCGCGGGCGGCTGCGGCCCGGTGCACGTGGTGCTGGGCGCGGCGGCCGACGAGGTGGTGGAGCGCGCCGACCTCTCCGGCTGCGTGGTGGTGCGCAATCCGCGCTGGGAGGAGGGCATGGGCTCCTCGCTGCGGGCCGGGCTCGCCTCGCTCGCGGCGTCGGCCGACGCCCCGGCCGCGGCGCTGATCGGCCTGGTGGACCAGCCCGGCGTGGGCGCGGCTGCCGTCGCCCGCGTGCTGGCGGCGGCCGGTGGAGGCGAGGCCCTGGTGTCGGCCCTGGCCTGCGCGGTGTACGACGGCAGGCGCGGCCACCCGGTGCTGATCGGGGGCGCCCGCTGGGCCGGGGTCGCGGGCAGCGCCACCGGGGACCGCGGGGCGCGTACGTATCTGCGCGAGCACGCCGACCACACCGTGCTCGTGGAGTGCGGTGACATCGGCGACCCGGCCGATATCGACACCCCCGCCGACCTGGGGCTTCTCCGGCCCGCCCCGGACCCGGCGGAGCCTGCGGCTGCACCCCGTGCCACAAAGCGTTGAACTTCCGCACTGTGAAATCTATACTCCACCTTGCAGAACCGCCCGTACCTCGGACCGGCCCTGGCACCCGGTGCCAGTCCCGCACCCCGGCGGGCGCCAGACACACTCGCACTCTGGAGCAGTGACAGCATGTCCGCATCAGCGCCGTCTCCGGCCGTCGTCTCCGAGGCCGCCGGGCCCGTCCCCCGCGCGGAGGAGGTGCTGACCCCCGAGGCGCTGGTGTTCCTCGCCGAGCTGCACCGCCGTTTCGCGCCCCGCCGCGCCGAGTTGCTGGCCCGCCGCCAGGAGCGGCGCGCCGGGATCGCCCGCACCGGCACCCTCGACTTCCTCCCGGAGACCGCGCACATCCGGGACGGCGACTGGCGGGTCGCCCCCGCGCCCGCCGCGCTCGACGACCGCCGGGTGGAGATCACCGGCCCCACCGACCGCAAGATGACCATCAACGCGCTGAACTCCGGCGCGCGGATCTGGCTCGCCGACTTCGAGGACGCCTCCGCCCCCACCTGGGAGAACGTCATCGGCGGCCAGGTCAACATGATCGACGCCTACGAGCGCAGGATCGACTTCACCTCCCCCGAGGGCAAGTCGTACGCGCTCGGCGACCCGGCGGACCTGGCCACCGTCGTGATGCGCCCGCGCGGCTGGCACCTGCCGGAACGCCACCTCACCGTGGACGGCGAGCAGATCCCCGGCGGCCTGGTCGACTTCGGCCTGTACTTCTTCCACAACGCCCAGCGGCTGATCGACCTCGGCAAGGGCCCGTACTTCTACCTGCCCAAGACCGAGTCGCACCTCGAAGCCCGGCTGTGGAACGACGTGTTCGTCTTCGCGCAGGACTACGTGGGCGTCCCGCAGGGCACCGTGCGCGCGACCGTGCTGATCGAGACGATCACCGCCGCGTACGAGATGGACGAGATCCTGTACGAACTGCGCGACCACGCTTCGGGGTTGAACGCGGGCCGCTGGGACTACCTCTTCTCCATCGTCAAGAACTTCCGTGACGGCGGCGCCCGTTTCGTGCTCCCGGACCGCAACGCGGTGACGATGACGGCCCCGTTCATGCGTGCGTACACCGAACTGCTGGTGCGCACCTGCCACAAGCGCGGCGCGCACGCGATCGGCGGGATGGCCGCCTTCATCCCGTCCCGGCGCGACGCGGAGGTCAACAAGGTCGCGTTCGAGAAGGTCAGGGCGGACAAGGACCGTGAGGCCGGGGACGGTTTCGACGGCTCGTGGGTCGCGCACCCCGACCTGGTGCCGATCGCCCGCGCCTCCTTCGACGCGGTCCTCGGCGACCGGCCGAACCAGAAGGACCGGCTGCGCGAGGACGTGCACGTCACCGCGGCCGAGCTGATCGACATCGCCTCGCTGGACGCGAAGCCGACCTTCGACGGGCTGCGCAACGCGGTGCAGGTCGGCACCCGTTACATCGAGGCGTGGCTGCGCGGCCTCGGCGCGGTGGCGATCTTCAACCTGATGGAGGACGCCGCCACCGCCGAGATCTCCCGCTCGCAGATCTGGCAGTGGATCAACGCGGGGGTCGTCTTCGAGAACGGCGAGAAAGCGACCCACGACCTCGTGCTGCGGGTGGCCGCCGACGAACTCGCCGCGATCCGCGAGGAGATCGGCGAGGAGGCGTTCGCGGCGGGCAAGTGGACCGAGGCCCATGAGCTGCTGCTGCGCACGGCGCTCGACGCGGAGTACGTCGACTTCCTGACGCTGCCCGCCTACGAGTTGCTGGCGGACTGAGCCCCGGCGCCCGGGAACGGCCGCCGCGCCGAAACGCGCTTGCACCCGGCGCCGGCGGCCGTTCATGCTGCTCCGCATGCTCATCCGTGATGTGACCGAGGCCGACTGGCCGCGGATCTGGCCGTTCCTGCGGCGGATCTGCGCGGACGGCGAGACCTTCAGCTATCCGACGGACATCCCGGAGGCGACGGCCAGGGACTACTGGCTGCTCGCGCCGCCCGCGCGGACGGTCGTGGCCGTCGGCGACGACGGCACGGTGCTCGGCACCGCCAAGATGAACGCCAACCAGGGCGGCAACGCCGCCCATGTCTCCAGCGCCAGCTTCATGGTCGACCCCGCGCACCGCGGCCGCGGTGCGGGCCGCGCGCTGTGCGAGGAGGCGCTGCGCTGGGCGGAGCGCGAGGGCTTCCGCGCCATGCAGTTCAACGCCGTGGTGGAGTCCAACACGTACGCGGTGAAGCTGTACGAGTCACTGGGCTTCCGGGTGATCGGTACGGTCCCCGAGGGGTTCCGGCATCCGCGTCTGGGCTACGTCGGCCTGCACATCATGCACCGGGCGCTGTGAGCCCCGGCTTCCTCGGCGGGGTGCGGGCGGCGAGCCAGGAGTCGTAGGTGATCCGGCCGTCGGCGTGATCGGGGGTCAGATTGCCGCCCGCGCGCAGCGCGCCCGCCAGGGCGCCGGGCAGCCGCAGCGGTACGACGAGCCTGCGGCGGCCCGCCGCGCGCAGGGTCGCGCGGGTCAGATCGGCGGCGCTGCGGATCTGCGGACCGCCCAAGTCCGGTGCGTGGCCCACGGGTTCGCCTCCGGCCAGCTCCACGAGCCGGTCTGCGACCTCGGTGACGTCGACCGGCTGGAAGCTCACTCCGGACAGCGTCAGGATCGCGGGCAGCCGCCGCTGCGCGACGGTGAGCCGGGCCACCAGGTCGTGGAACTGCGTGGTGCGCAGCACCGTCCACGGCAGCCCGCACTGCTCCACGACGGTCTCCGCGGCGAGTTTGGCGCGGTAGTAGCCGAGCGGGACGCGGTCGACGCCGACGATCGAGATGTACACCAGGTGCGGGTCGCCGCCCGCGCGCACCGCCGCTCCGGTCAGCCGCTCGGTGGCCTCGACGTCGCCGCGGCCGTTGGTGGTCGCGCAGTGCGCGATCGTGCCGACGCCGTCGAAGAGCGCGCCGTCGATGCCGACGCCGGTCCGCAGGTCGCCGACCGCCCACTCGTACGGCCGCGCGTCGTCGGCCCCGCGCGGGCCGCGGCTGAGCACGCGTACCGGGCGGCCGGCGGCGAGCAGCCGGTCGACCAGCGCGCGGCCGAGGGTGCCGGTGCCGCCGGTGACCAGGGTGACGGCCCCCGTGGCGGGCTCGGCGGCGGAGCCTTCGGCGGATACGGGCTCGGTCGGGCTCACGGGCGCTCACCTCTGGCTGTGGCGGGATCCTGCCTGCCGCGCCCCGCACCCGGCGGGGTGCGGACGTCCGGCTGAACGCATAGTAAACGGCGCGGAGCGGGAGGTCGTCGCGTACCCGCCGTGGCGCCCGGCCCGGTGCGCGCGCCGGAGTGCGGGCCGTGGTTTCGGGGAGACGCCGCCCCCGGAGCCGCGGGGCCGACCGTGGTCCCACGGTCCGGGGGCGGTGTCGCCGGACCCGTGTCAGGACAGGGTCCGGCTACCGGTCGGGGGCCGTCCCTCCCCGACCGGTCGCTTTCACGGCGGTGCCTACGGTGTTACGCCAGGCCCGCGATCCGCGCGAGGCGCTGCGCCTCGGTCCTGGTCAGCCGCGCGATGGCGTCCTCGTCGGCGCGGGTGAGCCGGTTGTTCTCGACCACCGGCACGCCGTTGACCAGCGACAGGGTGACCGGCGCCGCCGCGCCGAAGACCAGCGCGGCGACGGGGTCGGCGATCGAGGCGTGCGCGATGCCGTCGAGCTTCCACAGCACGAGGTCGGCGAGCTTCCCGGCTTCCAGGGAGCCGATCTCGGCGGTACGGCCGAGCACGCGCGCGCCGCCGTACGTGCCCAGGCGCAGGGCCTGACGGGCGTTCAGCGCCTTCTCGCCGCCGCCGAGGCGGTTGATGAGCAGGGCGTTGCGCAGTTCGGTGTGGAGTTCACCGGACTCGTTGGACGCGGTGCCGTCCACGCCGAGGCCGACCGGGACCCCGGCGGCGAGCATGTCGGGCACCCGCGCGATGCCCGCGGCGAGCCGGGCGTTGGACGACGGGCAGTGCGCGACGCCGGTCCCGGTCCGGGCGAAGGCGGCGATGTCGGAGTCGTTCATGTGGACGCAGTGCGCCATCCACACGTCGTCGCCGAGCCAGCCGGTGGACTCGAAGTAGTCCGTCGGGCCCATGCCGAACAGCTCGTGGCAGAACTTCTCCTCCTCCACCGTCTCGCTGCCGTGCGTGTGCAGCCGGACGCCCTTGCGGCGGGCCAGCACCGCGGCCTCGCGCAGCAGTTCGGTGGAGACCGAGAAGGGCGAGCAGGGCGCGGCGGCGATGTGCAGCATCGAGCCGAAGGAGGCGTCGTGGTGGGTGTCGATGGCCTCCTCGGTCGCGAGCAGCGCGCCCTCGGTGGTCTCCACGGCGAAGTCCGGCGGCAGTCCGCCGTCGCTCTTGCCGCGGTCCATCGAGCCGCGGGCGGCGGTGAAGCGCACGCCCAGTTCGGCGGCGGCGCGGATCTCGGCGCCGAGCAGGTCGCCCGCGCCGCGCGGGAAGACGTAGTGGTGGTCCATCGCGGTGGTGACGCCGCCGCGGGCCATCACGCCGAGCGAGCCGGAGGCCGCCGCGTAGACCATCCGCTCGTCGATCCGCGCCCAGGTCGGGTACAGCTCGACCAGCCAGTTGAAGAGGTTGCTGTTCTGGGCGAGGCCGCGGGTGATCCACTGGTAGAAGTGGTGGTGGGTGTTGACCAGGCCGGGGGTGACGAGGTGTCCGGTGCCGTCGATCCGGCGGGTGACGTTCTCCAGACCGGCCGGTGCGGGGCCCGCTCCGACGGACTCGATCAGATTGTCCGCGACGACGACGTGCCCGGTGGCGTACTCGGTGTCGTCGGCGTCGACGGTCGCGACGCCGCAGTTCTCGATGACGATGCGGTTGCTCATGGTGGTGCCTCTCAGTCCGTCACCGGGATGCGGGGCTCGGCGCCGTCACGCAGCACGGTGCCCTCGATGAGGCCGTACGGACGGTCGGCCGCGAGATAGACCTCGTTGTCGTTCTTGAGGCCGAACGGCTCCAGGTCGACCAGGAAGTGGTGCTTGTTGGGCAGCGAGAGCCGGACCTCGTCCACGTAGGAGCGGCTGGTGATGACCCGCGAGCCCATCGCGTAGAGGGTCTGCTGGAGCGAGAGCGAGTACGTCTCGGCGAACGCCTCCAGGAGGTCCGTGCGGACCTGCCCGTACGCCTTCTCCCACTGCGGGGCGCGCCGCTCGTCGCTGGTCCAGTTGAACCGCCAGCGGGCGGTGACCTCGGTGGCGAGGATGCGGTCGTACGCCTCTTTGAGGGTCGTGTACTCGTCCTTGACGAAGCCCCAGAACTCGGAGTTGGTGGAGTTCATGACCACCAGGTCCTTCAGGCCGGAGACGACCTGCCAGTTCTCGCCGTCGTAGCCGACCTCGGTGGTGCGGGTCTCCTGGCCCTTGCGGACGAAGGAGTGCTGGATCTCGTCGGCGCCGATGAAGCGGGAGCCCGCCTCGGAGGCGGCGATCCGCTCCCAGGAGTACTCCTCTATCCGTATCCGCGCCCGCTTGATCGGCTCCTGGCTGGTGACGAAGTGCCGGGCGAGGTGGATGCCGAACTGCTCGGCGGATTCGATGCCGTGTTCCTTGGCGAAGGCGAACACCGTGTTCTTGGTGGTGTCGGTCGGCAGCACGTTGGCGTTGGAGCCGGACAGGTGCACGTCGTCCATGTCGCCGGAGAGCGCGACGGAGACGTTCAGGTCCTTGATGTGGTGCGTGCCGCCCTCGCGGGTGATCCTGACGACGCGGTTCTCTGCCTTGCCGTACTGGTTCTGGCCGAGAAAAACCGGGTGGGACGGGCGGGAAGTGGCGGTCATCGGTGCTAGCTCCCTCGGTATACGGAGTAGCCGAACGGATTGAGCAGCAGCGGTACGTGATAGTGCTCGCCCGGCCTGACGGCGAAGACGATCGCCACCTCCGGGAAGAAAGCTCCGCTGTCCCTTGCGCGGGGGGCGTCCTGCTGTGCGTTGGCTTGGCGGGTGAGGTACGGCTCCACGTCGAAGTGCAGCCGTACGTGGGTGGTGCCTTCCGGCAGGGCCGGGAGATCCTTGCAGCGGCCGTCGCCGTCGGTCTTCGACGACCCGTGCGGCGACCAGATCCCGCCGGACGAGGCGCGCACCGACAGATGGACGGGCACGCCTTCCGCCGGGCGGCCGACGCTCGTGTCCAGGATGTGCGTGGACACCGACGTGTCGGTCATGAGGGATCTCCTTCGGACGCGGCCTCGCGTGCGGCTCCGGCTCCGGCGGTGGCACTGGTGCCGGTCCCGGTATCGGCTCCGGCTCCGGCTCCGGCTCCGGCTCCGGCTCCGGCTCCGGCTCCGGCTCCGGCTCCGGCGAGGCGGGTGAGCCGGATGCGGTTGATCTTTCCCAGTTCGGCGCGGACGATCTCGCGTTCGGTGTCCGTGTCGTTGCCGATCCGCTCCTTGAGGGCGGCCAGCATCTGCTCACCGGTCCTGCCGGTGGCGCAGATCAGGAAGACATGGCCGTGCGCGTCCTGGTAGGCCAGGTTGAGCGCGAGCAGTTCCTCGCGCTCGGCCGCGCCGACCCCGCTCTGCTCCCGCGCCGACGTGGCGTCGCCCGGGGTCGGGCGGCCGATCGGCGGGTGTCCGGCCATCGCCTGCGCGAGGTCGTCCGCGGTGAGCGCCGCCATGGCGGTGTCGCTCGCCGCGAGCAGGTCGTCGAGGCGGTCGTACGGCCGTCCGGCGACCAGCGCGGCGTCCCACGCCGTACTGGCGCACACCTCGTGGAGCAGCGCGGACGCCGCTGACGAGGTGGCCTCATTGAGCCGGGAAAGACCCGGCGATGCGCTGGAAGTCACAGTCGCAAGCTAAGAGCCGCCGCCGTACGACGTCAACAGTTTGTTGAAAACTTCCGGTAACAAAGCCGTCCGGGAGCGGACGGAAGAGGAAACAACGGCCGGTCACTCGCTCTCGCGGGCACTCTTCTCGCTGTTCAGGGCGTTCTCCCTGTTCAGGTAGTTGTAGACGGTGAAGCGGCTGACGCCGAGCGCGGACGCGACGGTCTCCACGCCGTGCCGCACGGAGAAGGCGCCGCGCTCCTCCAGGATGCGGACGACGGTCTGCTTGTCCTTGCGGCCCAGGGCGGGCAGCGAGCCGTGCCGGCGTTCGAGGTCGGCGAGCAGGTGGTCGAGGGAGTCGGCCAGATGGGGCAGCCGGACGGCCACCACCTCCTCGCCCTCCCAGCTCAGCACCACGTCGTCGCCGCGCGCCTCGTCCGGCGCGACCATCTCCGCGCCCATCGCGTCCACCAGCGGCTTCACCGCCGCGGCGAAGGGGTGCCCCCCGGTGCCCGTCACTTGCCGTCCTCCTGCGCCCGCCCGGCCGCCGCGACCACGTTGACCTGGAGCGACACCCGGGTGGCGCCCGCCGCCAGCGTGCGCCGCAGCAGCTCCGCGACGGACGCGACGACCGCGTCGGCCTCGCCCTCGGCGGTGTTGCCGAACGGGCCGACGTCCACCGCGTCGAGCGACGCGCCCTCGACCACCTCACGGGCCACCACCGCGTGCTCGGGCGGCTCGTCCAGATCGAACGGCTCGGTCGTGAATTCCAGCCTCAGTCTCACCAGGGCCCCTCGGGTGGCTGCGCTACGTGCCCGCCGTCCCCCGCCCTGCCGGACGGTCCTGCCGGGACGGCGTCGTCGATACGCTCGACGCGGTCGATGCGACCTTAACCGACGGCATACGGGCCTGTACCGCCACAGTCATCGCCGCGATACCCGCTTCGAGGGTGAGGCGGGGGTGCGGGGCGAACCGCGAGGAGTGGTTCGGCGGCAGTGCCGCCAGCCGCCCGGCCGTGTCCGTGTCGCCGCGGCCCGCCTCGACCCACTGCCGGGGGCCGACCGCGCCGAGCATCCAGTAGCCGGTCCGTATCCCCGGCACGCCGTGCAGCGCGCGGCCCGCGTCGCCGTACAGCGCGAAGTCCTCCGTGGCCGTCGACGGCTGCCAGCGGGTGACGCGCTGCGGACCGAAGGCGGCCTCGTGCGCGCGGCGCACGGCGGTGGTCAGCTCGGCGTCGGGCACGGTGGGGCAGGAACGGGACAGGACGCGCAGGTCGGGAGCGGGCGGCTGCGGGTCGGGCGAGGCGGCGGACTCGGCGCGCGCGATCCGGTGGACGGCGGCCACGGCCCGGTCGAGCGCGGCGTCGGAGAAGGCCCGCACGGTCACCTGGAGGGTCGCGGAGTCCGCGATGACGTTCCCCGCGCCGGGCGTACCCGCCCGTACCGAGCCGACCGTGAGCACCAGCGGCTCGCCGGGACCCGTCTCGCGCGACACGACGGTCTGGAGGCGCAGGACGACCGCCGCCGCCGTGATCACCGGGTCGGCGGCGAACTGCGGTGTGGAGGCGTGGCCGCCGCGGCCGTACAGCACGATCTCCAGGGTGACGCTGCCCGCGAGCAGCGGGCCCTGCGCGTGCGCGACCATGCCCGCGGGCAGCGGCACCACATGCTGCGCGAGCACGTCGTCGGGCACGGGGAAGCGCCGGTAGAGGCCGTCGGCGAGCATGGCGGCGGCGCCGCTGAGCGTCTCCTCGGCCGGCTGGCCGACGACGACGAGCGTGCCCTGCCACCGGTCGGCGGCCCCCGCGAGCGACGCCGCCGCGCCCGCCGCGCACGCCAGGTGCATGTCGTGGCCGCAGGCGTGCATGACGGGGACGGGGGCGCCGTCGGGCCCCGCGGCGGTGGCGGAACTGGCGTACGCCAGGCCGGTGTTCTCGCGTACGGGGAGGGCGTCCAGCTCCGCGCGGAGCATGACGACGGGGCCGGGGCCGTTGGCCAGCACCCCGACCACGCCGTGGCCGCCGACGCCGCGTTCGACGCGCAGTCCCGCGGCCCTGAGCGCGGCGGCGAAGCGGGCGGCGGTGCGCTCCTCGGCCCCGGACAGCTCGGGGTGCCGGTGCAGGTCCAGATACAGCTCGGCGGCGCGGGTCAGGACGGCGTCGGAGACGGTTCCTGAGACGGGCGGGGGCCCGGACATGGGTCCGGATACGGGTGTGGGTCCGGTCGGCGGGTTCATCGGGCGCTCCGGGCGGGGGTCGGGGGCGGGGGTGCCGGAATGCGGGTCACGTGACAGGGGCGGCGGGCGGTGCAAGCGGGATGACAGCGGGCGGCAGGGTGATTCGCCAGTGGACGCGCGTAGAAAGATGGGGCCGGCCCGTCGCGGGCCGCGCTCCCTGCTGAGAAGGAGTCATCATGGCTGACATCTCCAAGCTGGACACGCCGCTCGCCTCTCTGGCCCAGGAGATCCTGGAGCTCGAGTCGGAGACCTTCGAGATCACCGACTACTCGGACGCCAGCGAGGTCATGCTCGGCTCGTCGACGAGCTGCTCCAGCACCAGCACCTGCTCCAGCACCACCAGCACCACGAGCTGCACCGCCTGACGAGCCACCACCCGCTTCACGCTCCGCGGACCGGCCTCCCCGGTCCGCGGAGTAGTCATGTCGCGGCGTCGTCATCGTCGGTTTCCTCGGAGATTCCTCAGGGTTCCTGCGGGTTCCTACGGGAACGGGTGCGGCACGCGGCGCACCTCGTCGTCGCGCAGGTCGTCGGGGCGCAGGCCGCCGCGGCGCTGTGCGGTACGCAGCCGGGGCATGGTCAGCGCGCGCTGCCGCGGCCAGCCGAAGTCGATCGGCAGCAGACCTGGCGCGAGCGTGCAGACCGTCCGCAGGCCCATCCGCCGCTGCTCCGGGGTGGTCTGGTCGACCACGACGACATCGCATCCGGCGCGCGCCAGTTCGTCCCGGCACCACAGGACGTCGTCGCGCAGGTCGAGCCCGCGCGGCCGGTCCCGCTCCCACCGCGCGTAGACCTCGTCCAACGGCCTTACGGCGGGCGGCTCCAGGTAGCTGCCGACGTGCTCCCTCATCCGCGGCAGGCCGAACAGGGCCGCGTGGTCGGGGAGTCGGCGGACGAGGTCGAAGTCCTCGGCCATCGCCTCCAGTTCGGCCGGACGCTCCGTCACCTGCCGTGGCAGGTGCGGGAGATACGTCAGGATCTCGGAGACCGCCGACTCCACCGCGGTCTCCGGGTCGAAGGCGGCGCCCGCGGCGAAGGCGAGCGTGCCGGGGCCTCCGTCGCGGCGGACGGCGAGGCCGGTGACGACCGGCACGGCGAGGTCGATGCGGTTGTCGAAGGCGTGCACGTCGTAGCCGCACAGCGCCGCCCGGTCGGTCATGGCGCGCACCACCGGGCTGCGGCAGGAGCCGAGGTCGATCTCGGTGAGCCGGGCGTTGCCGTACCAGCCGAGCAGGAACGCGTCGCGTTCGATGAGTTCGAGCAGGCCGAACAGCACGGCCTCCTCCAGGCAACTGCCGATCGCGCAGCCGTTGGAGCACTCGAAGACGAAGTGGTCGGCGGCGGTGCCCGCGCTGTAGTAGACCAGCCGGGCCGGCACCAGCACCTCCCTCTCGTCGCGCAGCGACCAGCCGCGCACCCACGGGATCGGCCGCGCGGGGTCGAAGGGCGCGATCATCGGGTCGGCGGCGTAGGTCTCCGGCGTGTAGAGCCCGCAGTCGCGCGGGTCGAGGGCCGCGTCGCCGAGGTTGTCGTACGAGTCGGTGACGATGCCGCCGGTCTCCCTGCGGTGCGTGCCCGCGTACCGCTCCAGCCCTTCGAGGAACGCCAAGTCCCTGCTGTGCGCGAAGGAGTTGGCCTGGCCGCTCCACGTGACGTCGGTCAGGCCCGCGTAACCGCGCATGAAGACGCTGCCCGCGACGGGCGCGGTGGTCGGCGAGGTGACATCGCTCCAGGTGCCCGCGCCGAGCACCCCGCACACGGGGTTGGCGAGCGCGGCGGTCGGCAGGGCGTACGCGCCGGGTGACCGCAGCCGGTAGCTGTCGGGGGTGGGCTTGGGCCGCGAGACGGGAAAGGGCTCGGCCTCCGGCCCGGTGGCGAGGAAGTGCCCGGGCCCGGACGAGTGGGGCCCGGACGGGCCGGTACCGGATACGTCGGCGGCGGGTACGTCGAGGCCCGCCGCGTCGGGTGCTGGCAGGTCGGGGCCGGTCGGTGCGGTCGTCGCGGGCGGGGCGCCGTGCGGGTGCGGGCACAGCGGGTCGGCGAGCAGCGGCACGGTCTGGACGAGGCCGGTCTCCAGGTCGTACCGGGTGACCCGGGGCAGGTCGTGCCCGCCGGTCCCGGCCCCCGTCTCCGAACCAGTCTCCGAGCCGGCCCCCGCCTTCCGCCCGAGGGTCAGTTCGTAAAGGGCCCAGACCGCGTCGACCGTGAAGTCGGGCAGCACGGGCCAGCGCCCGGCGGCGGTACGGGCGAGGCCCGTCTCCAGCGCTTCGCGTTCGGTACGGGTGCGCAGCCGCTGCCAGCGGATGGCCAGGCAGGTGCCGCAGGCGGCCTCGGCGGGCGAGCCGCCCCAGGGGCCGAGGAGCACGGCGTCGGCGGTCAGGTGCACGGTGGCGCGGGCGCGCCGCCCCGCGGTCTCGGCCGGTTCCGGGCGCAGCACATCGGTGCCGCCGACGACGGCGGTCCCGGGCGCGGGCGCGGCGGCGCGGGCGGCTCGCGCGGCCAGTCGCCGTTCCAGGTCGCGGCCCGCGGACTCCAGCGGCGTCTGCCCGGGGATCTCGGGCACGTGAGCGGGCCGTACCGCGGTGTCGAGGCTCATGTCCGGTTGCTCCAGCGGAAGGTGCGGGCGGCGATCAGCCCGAAGACGACGGTGAAGGCGGCCAGGCCGCCGCAGTCGACGGCGAGCGAGGCGAAGTCGGCGCGCCCCGCCAGCACATCGGTGAGGCCGTGGTCGAGGTAACGCAGCGGCAGCACCCACGACATGGTCTGGATCCAGCCGGGCAGCAGGTCCGCCGGGTAGAAGGAGCCGGACAGGAACGCCATCGGGACCATCACGCAGTTGGCGATGGCGGCGACCGCCTCCGGGGTGTCGGCGAGGCTGCCGACGACCAGGCCCATCGCCAGGAAGGCGGCGACGCCGAAGACCAGCAGCGGCAGCGCGAGCGGCCAACTCCCGTCCAGGTGGAGGCCGAAGAAGGGCAGCAGCGCGACCGCCGTGAACAGCACCGCCTGCGACAGACCGACCACGACGGCGACCACGAAGCGCGAGGCGAGGACGGTGGGCAGCGGCGTGGGCGTACGCCAGATCAGCCGCAGGATGTCGTCGCGCCGCCAGTGCATCAGCGCGAAGGCCGGGCCGAACAGCGCCGCGTTGCCGACGCCCCACGAGAGCACGCCGGGTGCCACGTAGTTGATGTACGCCAGGCCCCCGTCGACCGACTGGCCGCGGAAGAGCAGACCGAAGACGACCAGGAAGACCAGCGGGAAGGCGAAGGTGAAGAAGACGGTGGTGCGGTCGCGTATCGACGCCAGGTATGTGGCCCTGGTCAGCGCGGAGTAGGCGGTGGTGGTGGTCATGGACGGTGCTCCGTTCCGACGGCGGCCGTCGTGGTGGCGGTCCCGGTGTCGAGGTCGGGACCGGTGTCGGGACCGGGACCGGTGTCGGGATCGGGGCCGGTGTCGGGGCCGGTCCCGGTGTCGGGGCCCGAGGCTTCCGCCTTTCCGGCTCCCCCGGCGCCCGGTCCCGTCAGCCGCAGATACGCGTCCTCCAGGGTCGCGGTCCTGGTCTGGATCGCGTCCATGTCGACGAACTCGCCGAGCGCGACCAGCACCCGGTTGGCGTGCCGGGTCTCGACGACGACCTCGGCGCCTTCCAGGAACGCCCGGTCGACGCCCTCGACGGCGCGCGCCTGGTCGAGCGTGATCCGGCCGGCGGGGATCAGCAGCCGCGCGGGCGCGGCCATCGACCTGATCAGCGAGCCGGGGCTGTCGAGCGCCACGACGCGGCCGTCGGCGATGATCGCCACCCGGTCGCACAGCGCCTCCGCCTCGTCCAGGTAGTGCGTGGTGTAGACGATGGTGCGGCCCTCGCCGCGCAGGTCCCGCAGCACCGACCACAGGGCGCGGCGCGCCTCGGGGTCGAGCGCGGCGGTCGGCTCGTCGAGGAAGATCAGGTCGGGCTCGTGGACCAGCGCGGTGGCCAGCGCCAGGCGCTGCCGCTGGCCGCCCGACAGGTCGTCGACCCGGCTGCGCTCCTTGTCCCGCAGCCCGACCAGGTCCATCGCGTGCCGCGCGGCGGCGCGGTCCACGCCCTGGAGCGCGGCGACCGTCTCCAGGTGCTCCCACGCGGTCAGCCGTGTGAAGAAGGCCGACGCCTGGGTCTGCACCCCGATCCGCCGCAGCAGCGCGATGTTCCGCGGCCACGGGCTCTGGCCGAACACGGCGACCTTGCCCGCGTCCGCCTTCCGCATCCCCTCCACGATCTCCACGAGCGTGGTCTTTCCGGCCCCGTTGGGCCCGAGAACGCCGAAGAACTCGCCCTGCTCGACCGTCAGCGACACCCCGTCGAGCGCGTGCACCTCGCCGTACCGCTTGCTGACCCCGACCAGTTCGATCGCCGGCCCCGTCGGACGTGCGGTTCGTTTCATGTCGCCTTTCTCCCGCTCCTGAGGTGTCCCCGCTGACGCGGGCCGTTCAGAGTCCTTCGCGCCCTCCGCGGCGCCCGTAGCGGTCGTCGCGGACGACGGCAGGGCGTGCGCCACGCCGGACGGCCGCGCCCCGTCGGCCGCGGACGCCCGCCGCGCGGCCGGGGAGCCGGTGGGCTCGGCTCCCGCGCCGACGGCGCCCGTAGCGGAGCCGCTTCCCGGCCGGAGGTCAGCCGTCTCCCCCGGCGTCCGGCGCGCGAGCGCCGCCTCGCGCATGGCCGCGGCGCGCAGGCCGAGCAGGCGCAGGAGGAGGGCCGCGGCGACCAGGGCCACCGGGAGGTACGGGGTCCAGGTGCGCCAGTCGTCCGGCAGCGCCGCGCGGCACAGCAGCCCGGCCACGGCGAGCGCCGCCAGGGCCAGCACCGCGCAACAGGCGGCGTATCCGCCGTAGATGACGCGCAACCGCGTGGGATAGGCGGCGAGCCGCGCGCGGGCGTTCCGGCCGGAGCCGGGCACTCGGCCAGTCGTCGCGGCGGCGGCAGCCGCGCCGTCCCGGCCGGAGTCGGCCCTCCGCCCGAGCGGGGCACGCGCGGCCACGCCAAGGAACTGGCGGCTCTCGGTGGCCAGTTGGAGCGTGCCCAGGGTGTAACCGAGGGCTTTGTAGCCGTCGAGCGGCGGGAGCGGCAGGAGATTGAGCAGGGCCATGGCGGTGCCGAGGAGGATGAGGCCGCCGAAGAAGGGGAGGGCCTGGGCGTGTTCCGGCAGGAGGGCCCAGACGAGCCAGAACGGCGCGAGGAAGAGGAGGTTCATGACGGCGCCCGCCGCCGCGACGGCGACCTGACGGCCGCGCCGGTCGAGGAACTGGACGTCGTGCACCTCGCAGTAGAGGTACGTCATGAAGCCCCAGACCCGGCGGAGCCCGATCTCCCCGACCCGCAGCCCGTACGCCCGCGCGACCAGCCCGTGGGCCAGTTCGTGCAGGCCGAGGCTGACCCACAGCACGCAGCCGACGGCGGCGAGCGCGACCGGCTGGTCGTACAGGCGCCCGGTCTGGTCGGCCAGTTGGCCGAAGCGGAGGCCGACGAGGGCGAGGACGGCGACGGCCAGCGCGAGCAGCGGGAACAGGACGGCGCGCCTGCGGGCGAAGGCGGTGGCGCCGTGCAGGGTGTCCATGAGCGCGGGGGCGTCCGCGACCATGCGCGTCTTCCCGCTCAACAGCGTTGATTTGAAGGCCGGTTCGGCACTGGCGGCGGGCACGACGACCGGCCGGCCGCCGCCGTCGAGGAGCTGACGGGTCGACAGCAGCCGCAGCATCTGCTGCCACTGCGCGTCGCCGAGCCGCGCGCCGAACCGGTCCGCGTACTCCGCGCCGATCTCGGCGAGCGACCGGCTGCCGTCGAGCCGGGCGATGATGAAGTGCTCTTTGGCGCCGACTTCGAGCCGTACCCCGGTGACCGGGTCCTTGAGCAGATGGACGAGGGCGGGGCCGCGCATCAGGGCGGGGCCGACCAGGATGCCGGGGCGCAGCGCGGGCCGCAGTTCGAGCAGGCCGCCGGTGGTCATGGCGCCGCCGAGGGCTGCGGCTCGGACCGGCCGTCGGAGTCGGCGCCGGGCGGCGTCCGGGGCTCGCGCAGCGCGCGGGCCAGGACGTACGACAAGAACGCCTCGTCGCGGACGGTGACCGACAGCCGGTTGTTGGTCATGTGCATGTACGGCGACAGCAGCATCGGCAGCGCCTGGCCGGGGTCGGTGACCGGCAGGTCGCGGGTGCCGTCCCAGGAGCGGAAGACCAGGTCGCCGCCGTCCGCCAGGGCCACGACGCGTTCGCGCAGCTCCAGGCAGTGCTCGGCCCACCCGGCGAGGAATGTCGGCAGCCGCTCGGGCGCGGGTTCCGCGACCGCCGCGCGGATCTCCTGGAAGCGCTGGGGCAGGGCCTCCATCGTGC
This sequence comes from Streptomyces sp. NPDC093221, assembly GCF_044753885.1. Classification (NCBI taxonomy): domain Bacteria; kingdom Bacillati; phylum Actinomycetota; class Actinomycetes; order Kitasatosporales; family Streptomycetaceae; genus Streptomyces; species Streptomyces sp. NPDC093221. The sequence continues at coordinate 920,227 of NZ_JBIVOA010000003.1, forward strand.
CGTAGGCGCGGTCGTAGCCGTCCTGGGCGGTGTAGTTGGTGCCGGAGAACGCGGAGTTCCAGAACTCGTGGTAGCGGTCGAGGAATTCCAGCAGCGCGGTGTCGTCGCGCAGCAGGCACCCGGACATGGTCATCATCAACTGGGCCGATACGCCCAGCAGTACGGTCCGCAGGTGCAGGTTCCTGGTGGCGAGCGCGTCGATGACCAGGTCGCTGGAGCGCTGGAAGTGCCACTCGGCCAGTTCGACCCCGGCCGGGCCGCCGTACTTCCCGTACTCGGGCTCGTAGGGCTCGGGGCTGAAGGAGTTGTTGGGCCGCAGGCGCATGCGGCCCTCCTCGTCGACCAGGCCGTTGCGCTCGCCGCCGGGGAACTCCAGCTCGAAGAGGGTGTTGTACAGGTCGGCGAGGAAGCCGCCCTTGACCTCGTAGAGCGCGGGGCGCTTGCGCAGGAAGGCGTCGACGGCGGCGGTGGCGCGCGCGGTGACCACGGGTGCGGCCTGCGGTGACGAGGGGCGCAGCCGCACCCTGATGTGCGGGCCCTCCAGCCAGTAGTTGATGAAGAAGTAGCCGCTCAACAGGCCGTCGCGGGTGAGCCCTTCGACCAGCGGGCGCACGCACTGGAGCAGGAAGGGGCGGGGGCTGGCGGCGTAGAAGACGTGGAACGCCTGCCAGTCGCCGCGCCCCGCAGCGCCTGCCGGTGCGGGCACGGCCGCGGATTCGGGCGCGGACCGCGGTGTCGGGCGCGGGGCGGTGACGGGGGCGGATCGCGCCCCGGAGGTGGTCATACGGAGCTGTCCTGCCTTCCGTGGTGGCCCGCCGCGGCCGGTTCCGCCGCGCGGGGGACGATTTCGACGGCCAGTTCCGCCACGTGGTGGCCGCGCGGGGAGCGGACGTGCAACTCCTGCTCGCCCGGCAGCATTTCCTCGAAGACGGTCCTGGTACGGCCGCCGCCGGTCAGCCCGTCGAGCGCGATCAGTGACAACGGGCTGTCGAAGTCGACGAATTGCGGCTTGGAGCCGCCGAAGACCGCGCCGAAGCCGCTCGCGTCGTCGGCCTTCTCCTCGTGGACGGTGGCGAACACCCGGTCGGGCAGACCGTGGTCGCGCCGCCAGCGCTGCCAGCGCAGATAGAACCCGGCCTCGTCCAGGCCCGGTTCGCGGGCGGGCAGCGCGCCGGGCGCCGCCGTCCACGACCTGCGGTGCAGCACCAGGCTCCGGAAGCGGACCCGGGGCCGCGCGGTGACGCCGTCGCGCTCGGGGCCCGCGGGTACGCCGCGCCACACGTCGACCGCCGCGCGGGAGGTCGGCGAGAAGAGCAGCAGCGTGCGCGGCACCTCGGGCAGCACCATCGGGACGAGGTAGCCGAGGTAGAGCGGGACGACCTCGCGGCCGAGCCGCCGGGACCGCAGCACCAGCCGGTCGTCCACCGGGTCGTGTTCCGCGTACAGGTCGTCCAGGTCGATCCGGCCGGCGGCGGGCACAGTGCTGCTCTCGCCGGGGCAGACGATCTCGTGGTCGGTGAGCCGTCCGTGCAGGTTGAGATTGGTGGTGGCGGACCCGGCGGTGATCTCGGCGAACACCGCGCCGGGCGGCTGCCATTCGCGCAGGGTCTCGCGTAGCCGGTCGGTGAGGCCGCCGGGTGCGGGGTCGCCGCCGTCCGCCGCCGCGCCGCCGGGTGCCGCCGCGCCGCCGTTCTCAGGTGCCGCGTCGAAGCAGTGCGTGAAGCGGGTGAAGGGGAAGGACAGGCCGCCGTAGGAGTTGTTGAGCACCACCAGCGGGTCCTCGGCGCGGCGGGCGAGTTGCAGGAAGTGGCTGTGCGGGGCGAAGGACGTGCCCAGCGGGGCGAGTTCGGCGGTGACGGCGGCCACCGTGTCCTCGTCCAGGCGCAGTTCGCCGCCGGGCGCCGCCGCGTACGCGGCCCAGGCGTCGCGCATCCGGCGGGTGAACTCGGCGCGGGCCCGGTCCACCGCGGTGACCTCGGGCATGCCGAGCCAGTTCTCCTCCGGCGCGTGGCCGCCGTCGGCCGCCCAGGGCGACTTCATCGAGGTGAACTGGAGGTACTGCGTGAAGATGTCCTCGTGGAAGTCGTGGACGAGCCGCAGCAGGTCGTCGCACCGGCCGCCGCGGCCGTAGCGGGCCAGGAAGAACCCCTTGAGGACCAGGCGCTGCGGGAGGGCCACGTCGAAGGCGGGCAGCATGCCGGTCAGGGCGTGCAGCGGCGCGGCGGCCAGTTCCGTCCACTGCGTGACGTCGGCCTCGACCGCGTCCTCGCGGACGTCCTCGTAGAGCAGGGTCTGCGGCAACGACGGCGCGGCGGCGCCCAGTTCGGTCTGGAGCGCGGTCAGGTCGCGGCGCAGCCCGGCGAGCAGCGCGCGCCGGGCGGGTACGTCGGCGGTGGCCCAGGCGTCGACGCGGGCGGCCGGGGCGTCGAGCCGGTCGGCGACGGCGTCGGCCCAGTCGCGGCCGAGGCCGCGCAGCGCGCTCTGGAATGACCGCAGCGGGTCGGGGGCGTGCACATCGGTGGCGAGGCCGGTCATCTGGAGGATGCCGAGGTCGAGCAGGGTCGCGGCGTAGTGCGCCGCCTCGTCCCGGCTCGCTCCGGTCTCCGCCGCCAGCCAGGCCGTCAACTCGGCGTATCTGACGGGCTTTTCGCCGTGGAAGAGGGCGATCATCCGCTCCAGGATGTCGCTGTGGCGCAGGAAGAAGAGCCGGTCGTGGGCCGCGTCGAAGCTGACGGCGGCGCTGTCGTCGCCCGCGGTGACCGAGCGGCGTACGTAGCGGATCCGGTTCTCGTCCAGTTCCCAGCCCGCCGACAGGGCGACGGGAAGGTCGCCGCGCCGCGTGCCGTCGGCGCCGATCAGCTCGGCGAGCCTGGCGAGCACCACGACGTTCAGCCGGGGGTGGCTGGTCCAGTCGCCGCCGGTCCGCACCTCGGACCCGACCTCGCGGAACCGGCCCTCGGCAACGGCGGTGAAGGTGCTGAACGGGCTGGTCTTGCAGGCGGTCCTGTAGAGGTACGCCAGCAGCGAGCGCTCCTTCTTCCTGGTCCGCTTGTCCGGTACGGCGGCGCGGTCGGCGATGAACGCGTCGAGCTGGCCGTCCAGCGTCGGCGAGGCCAGGGCGAGGGCGAGCCGCAGCCGCTCCTCGCCCGCGAGGCCGCGCAGCTCCGCGCGGCTCGCGGCCAGGTCCCGGTCGAGCAACGGGCCACCATCGCCGCGCAGTTGCTCAAGCCCGAGCCGGGACTCCAGCCAGTCGGTGAGGAGTTCGCCGGTCGGGCCGCCGAGCGCGGCGGCGAGGTCCCGTACGGCGTCCGGGTCGCGCGGCAGCCGGTCGTTGAAGACCTGGCGGCGCAGCGCGAGCACGGCGCGCCGCTCGGTGTCGTCCTCGGTGGCCTTGACCAGGACGGTCAGCGGGTCGCTCAACTCGGCCGCGAGCGCGGCCAGTCGCTCCTCGGCGGCGAGCACGCGGTCGGCCCAGCGCCGGGTGTCGGGGCAGCGCAGCCGGTGGACGGCCTCGACCGGCAGTCCCGCCACCCGCAGCATGAAGCGGCGGTGCAGCAGCCAGCTCCGTGGCGCCTCGGTGTCCTGCGCGTCGGCGATGACGCTCATGCCGCTCCTTTCCGTCCTGCGGTCGTAAGGCCCCTGCGGTCCTCGGGCTCTGCGGTCCTCGGGCTCTGCGGTCGTAAGGCCCTGCGGTCCCTCGGGCCCTGGGGCCGTGTGAGGTCGTGCGAGGTCGTGCGGGGTTCTGGACTCGGCCGCCGTCAGCGGCCGTTGCCGCCCGGTCAGGCGATCTCGTAGCGGAAGTCGGCCGGGCGGGGCCGTTCGTGGCCGATCATCATGATCAGCAGCGGCACTTCGCCGGTCCGGTCGAGCGCCAGCTCCTCGGTGAAGGAGATCGCGTCGAAGCCGAGCGCGACGCCGCAGGAGAGCCCGGCCGCGGCGGACGCGGTGTAGACGGCCTGCGAGACGGCGCCGATCACGGCGTTGACCAGCCGGTAGCCGCGGTCGCCGACCGCGTCGAGCACGGCGGTGGTGCGGGCGACGGGCACGATCACCGCCCCCGCCTGCTCCAGGTTGTAGTTGGCGAGGAAGTAGTTGCGCTGGAGGAATTCGCCCGGCGCCCCGGCCTTGACCAGCCGCAGCGAACGGTCCTCCCGGTCGTAGAGGTAACTGCCCTGCGCGATGCCCGCCACGTGGTTGACGAAGACGTAGGCGCGGCTGAGGGGTGGTGCGCCGGGGGTCTCGGTGTCGGTGTCGAGGCTGCTCGCCGCGTCGACCGCGGCCAGTACGGTCGACAGCGCGTCGGCGGGCAGCGGGCGGACGGCCTGGAAGCGGCCGAAGCTGCTGCGCCGGGCCCGCAGCGCCTGCCCGACGGGGGTGTCCAGGGGCCGGGGGGCGGGCAGCGCGGTCCGCTCGCCGCCCTCGGGCACGGGCAGCGCGAGCGCGGTGTCCAGCGTTCCGGGGGCCGGTCGGTCCGCGGCGCCGTCGAGGGTCGCCGCGTGCATCCGGCGTACGGTCTCGAACGTCATGGTGGTGCGGGAGCGCTCCTGGTCGGCGTGGCGGACCCGTGGCGCGGTCGGCGGGTCGCCGGCCGGCAGCGCCGGGGCCGCCGACGGGGCGCCGTCCCAGGTCAGCGGTACGACGGCGAAGACGCCCTCCTCGTCCTGGCCGAGGCCGAGCAGCCGTCCGAGCCGGGCCTCGTCGAACCACAGCGCGGCGCCGATGTGCAGTCCGCGGGCCCGTGCCCAGATCCGCCAGGTCTGGAGCAGAGCGCCGATGTCCATCGTGACGACGTGGTAGCTGAAGCTGTTGTACTTGAAGGCGTTCTGCCAGAAGCGCACGCCGAGGACGAGGAACTGGTCGCAGTCCGCCCCGAGTCGGCCGCCGAGCGCGGCCCGGACCTCCCCCGTGGCGTCCCCGGCGAGCAGCCGCCGCATGTGGTGGTGGGGCGTGGAGTAGTAGTACACGCCGGGTGTGAGCGGGCCGGAGGGGCCGCTGACCCAGTGCACGCCGATCGGGTAGAGGCCGCCGCCCGAGGCGGTGCCGCGCGACCAGTTGGCCTGGGTGTACATCGGCAGGGTGCCGAGGTCGGAGTTGGCCTGTACGGCAAGACGCCTGCCGACCAGGCCGTAGGACTCCTGGAGCATCCCCGCGAGCAGCGGCAGGGTGAAGGCGCCGGTGCCGCGCGGGCCGAACAGGCCCTGCTGGACGGTGGCTTCGGCCGGTGCCTCGTCGCGTGGGAGCGGAAAGGTCTCCGCGCCGGGGAAGTGCTTGCCCTTCCTCGGCCGGTCCGCCCAGTCGGGCACGAAGTCGGCGGGTTCCATGGGATACCGGCCCCGCCGGACGATGGCGGTCGCGTACTCATGGGCGAATCCCACGGGCGTTCCTCTCTCGGTCGACGGTCGGGGCTCAGGTCTCAGGGCTCGGGGCTCGGGGCTCAGGTCTCGGGGCTCGGTCGGGGTGTCGGGTCGGGGCTCGGTGCTCTGTTTCGGTCTCGGTCTCGGTGAGGCTGCGGGGACGGCGGGCGGCTCAAGGGAACGGATGCGGGGCCTGGTTGAGTTCGTCGGCCGTCAAGTCCCGCTCGCGCAGGCCCGCTTCCCGCAGCGCGGTCCGCGTCCTGCTCATATGGCGTGCGCGCTGGCGGCGCCAGCCGAAGTCGATGGGCAGCAGACCCGGCACGATGACTCCGGCCGTGTGGAAGCCGAGGGCGCGCTGTTCCGGCATGGTCTGGTCGACGGCGATGACGTCGAACCCGGCCTTGGCGACCGCCTCGACGCAAGCGGTGACGTCGTCGGCGAGGTCGTCGGCGGGCGGTATGGCGCCGACCCCGGTCGTGGTGAGGTCGCCCAGCGCCACGCGCGGCCGGTCGTCGCCGCGCAGCAGGAAGTCGGCGTGGACGGCCATCTCGGGCAGCCCGTAGAGCAGCGGGTGGTCGTGCAGCACCTGGACGCGGCCGAAGTCGGCGGCCAGGGCGCGCAGTCGCGGTTCGTCGCGGGCGGTCCTGCGGCGCAGGTTGACCGCGTCGGTGGCGATCTCGCACAGTCCGGCCGCGAGCGCCGCCTCCGGGTCGAGGCCCGCGCCCGCGCCGAAGCAGAGCCGGCCGAGGCCGCCGTCGATCCGTTCCGCGACGGCCGTGACGACCGGGATCGGGAAGGTGACGCGGGTGTCGAAGAACCGGGCCCGGTAGCCGTACATCGCGAGCCGGTCGATCATCGCGCGGGTCTCGGGGCTGCCGCTGCCGCTCGCGTCGATCTCGGGCAGCGGCGCCTTCGCGTACCAGCCGAGCAGGAACGCGTCGCGCTCGACGACCTCCATCAGCCCGAAGTACACGGCCTCGGCCAGACTCCCGCCGGACGCGCAGCCGTTGGAGCTCTCCTGCACGAAGCGGTTCTCCAGGCCGCCGGGCGCGTGGTAGTACGCCAGGATCTCCGGTACGAGCACCGGCCGTTGGTCGCGCAGCGACCAGCCCCACACCCACGGGATCGGCCGCTCGGGGTCGAAGGGGCGTACGCCGGGCTCGGCGCGGTGGAAGTCGTCGGTGTACAGGCCGCAGGTGCGCGGGTCCAACACGGCTTCGTCGCTGGCGAGTTCGCTGTACGCGGCGGTGACGTCCGTCCGTTTGCCGCGCGGGCGCATCCCGGCGAAGCGCTCAAGTCCTTCGAGCAGGCCGACGCGTTCGCTGGAGCGGTAGCGCGGGGTGTGGCCGCCCCAGAAGCACTCGCGCAGATAGTCGCCGGACCGCAGGAGGAAGGAGCCGACCGTCGAGGACGTGGACGCCGAGATCAGATCGGGCACGACCGAGGGGCCGAGCATGCCCGCCGCCGGGTTCACGAACGCCTCGAACGGCACGTCGTAGTCGTCCGCGGGCCGCGCCCTGAACACGTCCGGCGCGGGCTTCGGCGACGGCGCGAAGCCGATCCGCGCGCCCTCGGCCGTATCGGCGGCGCGCTCCCCGCACTGCGGGCACTCGGCGTCCGGCACGAAGGCGAAGCGGGTGACGCGCAGGGTCTCCATGTCGACCAGGAACGCGTACGGCAGACGGCTGTCGCCGCCGGTCTTCCCGCCTCCTGCCCCGGCCCGCTGGTGGTGGGCCGCGATGAGCGCGGCGAGGCCGTCGACCCCGAAGGCCGTGGCCCGCGGCGGCCGTCCCGCGGCGCGCGTGCCCGTACCCGTCTCCAGCGCCTCCCGCAGCGCCCGCGCCCGCACGCTCTGCCACCGCCGCGCCAGACACCGCCCGCACCCGGCCCGGCCGCCGGGCGCGAAGGGACCGACGACGGTGTGGTGCCCGTAGACGCGTACGCCGACGGTCTCGGTCGACGGACCGTCGAAGTCGCTCGCGGGCAGCGTCAGTTCGTCACGGACACCGAGCGCGCTGACCACCACGGCCGGTACGGCCCGCGCCGGGGCCGGACCGGCGACTCCACCGGCCTGACCGCGCGCACCGGGCGCGCCGATGTCCACGGCCGCTCCGGCCCGCGCCGGGGCACGGTCTTCCGCGACGCCGACGCCGACGCCAACCGCCTGGCCGCGAGCACCGACCGCCACCGGCGTACCGGTCCCGGCGGGCCCGGCGGCTGGGTCGGCGACAGGCGCGTGGGCCGCCAGGCCGGCGGTGAGGCGATCGGCCAGGGCCGTGCACGCGTCCGCGAGGAGATCCGCGGTCATGGCCGGCCCGGGGCGGTGGTGAGCAGGACGCGGGTGGTGTGGACGCGGCCCGCGGCCAGGTCGGGGGCGTGGGTGGGGGCGGTCAGCAGGTCGCGGCCGGTGGCGCGGAGGCGGTCGGCGACCGTGGGCCAGTCGGTGGCGGCGGCCAGGTCGGCGCGGGTCTCGGCGGTCACCGCGACGGCGCCGGGGGCGAGGTCGGCCAGCAGCGGGTCGCCCGCGTCGGGCGCGCCGCCGACCTGCACGGCGCCGAGCAGGTCGCGTACGGCGTCGAGCGCCGCGTCGCGCCAGCGCACTCCCGCCGCCACCGCCCAACGGGCCTGTCCGGTCGCCGGATCGGCGGCGCGGGCCAGCACGACCGGCAGGACGCGCTCCTCATGGGCGCCGAGGTCGAGGATCTCCAGGTCGACGCCGAGCCCGGCGGCCGAGCGGGCGAGGAAGGTGAGTTCGGCGTCCGCGCCCTCCAACTCGGCGGTGGGGACGTGCTGTACGGCGAGCGATCCGCCGACGGCGCGGCGCAGCGCGTCGTGGGCGAGCGCGGTGAGCACACCTCGGGTGGCGGCCTCGGCCGCGGTGCCGCCCGCGCCGGTGCCCGCGGAGGTGGCCTCCACGATCCGCTCGCGGTTGTCCGGGCCGAACGGCCGCAGCGCCGCCGCGGGCACCAGCAGCGTCTCGCCGCTGAGCAGCGAGGTGGCCGCGCACCAGCGCGGGACCAGCCCGGCCGCGGTGCCGAGTCCGCTGGTGATGCTCAGCGCGGCCGGGTCGACGGACCGCCACTTGCCGCGCGCCGCCTCCAACTCCGCTCCGGACAGGGCTTGTTGGACGGGCACGACGTGCTCCGCGTAGACCTCGGCCGCCCGGTACAGCGCCCGCAGCCGGGCGCCCGCGACATGGTGGACGTCGAAGGCGGTGATCTCCCGCCGGGCCCGGTGTCCGGTGCCGAGTACGACGGTGCTGACCTTCAGCGGTGTCTGCGCCCACTCCTCGTCGGCGTACGCCTGGAAGACGCCGGTCCTGCGCTGGACGAGGACGGACCGGCCGGTGATCTCGGCGAGGGCGGCCTGCGCGGCGTCCTCCTCGCCCGCGCCGTCCGAGACGGGTCCGCCAAGCGGCGACGCGGCGGCCCCGACCTCGGCCGCCGACTCGCTGTCCAGGGCGGCCAGTTCGAGCGGGGCGTCCGCGGAGGCCGCGTCCGAGGCCGTGGCGGACTCCGAGGCCGCCGCCGTACCGCAGTGCGGGCAGCGCGGGTGCGGGAGCAGCGGTTCGGCGACGGTGTCGAGCGAGTCGATGTCCTGGACGAGGAGTTGGTTCTCCGTCTCGGCCGGGAGGACGCCGGTGGTGCGGCGGAAGACCTCGTACGCCAGGAGGTTGCCGATCATCGCGGCGAGCGGTCCGCCGACGACGGGGGCGGCGCTGTCGCGGGGCCCCGCGGGGGCGACCGCGCTCCACAGGTCGGCCGCGGCGCCCGCCTCGCCGTTGGCGCCGAGCCGCAGCGCGGCGCAGGTCCAGCAGCCGGCGGTGTCGGTCGCCATGAGCGGGCCGATGACGACGGACTCGCCGAACGTCCAGGCGGGGAGCAGCAGGCGGCCGGCGGGCAGGCCCGCGTCGAGGAGCCGGGCGATCTGCCGGGGGCCGCGTTCGCCGGTGACCAGGACCGTGTCGTAGCCGTCGAGGTGTTCCCAGCCGTATGTGCCGGGCGCGCCCTCCGCGTCGGCCGGGTCGTCCAGCCAGTCCAGCTCGACCGGGCAGTTCTCGGCGCGCAACGCCCGTGCCTCGTCGAGGACTTCGGCGAAGCGGTTGCCGGGGTTGTCAACGGCGCGCGGCACGGCGACGGCGGCGCAGCCGTTGCGGACGAGGCCGAGGACGGCCCAGCGGGCGAGGGCGTCGTCGCCGAGTACGGCCACGCGGGCCTGCCGGAAGCGCCGGAAGCGGTCGGCGGCGCCGTCGGTGTAGTGGTCGACGTAGTCGATCTGCGCGGCGAAGCGCTCGGTGACGGCGGGGTCGAGCGGTTCGGTGTCGCTCCGCGCGGGGACGGCGTCGCGGGCGAAACCACGCGCGTAGAGCGTGCCTACCAGCCGTACCACCATCTCGCGCTGCTTGTCGCCGAGGCCCTGGCAGAGCGCGGCCACGGTGTGGTCGCCGGTCAGGTGCGGGACGATCAGCGTCGCGAAGCGGTAGGCGGAGGGCATGACGACGCTGAAGCCGCCGCGCGCGTTGTGGAAGTGCACGCCGGTCGGGGTCTGCGTGTAGAGCACGTCCCGGCGGATCCGCGGCCGGGTGTCGGCGATCTCGTCATACGGTGACACCATGTCAGTCACGCCTCCGTAGGATGCAGTTCCACGGCGCTCGGCCGCTGCGATGGGGTGGGGGTGTGCCCGGTGCGTCCGGGGGGCGCGGCGCCGCCGACCCCGTCGGCCGCCGCTGCGCGGGTGAACACCCGCAGGAGTTCGTGCATCCGGTAGAGACCGCGCGGACCCTCTTCGAGCAGTCCCGCGCCGACCAGGCTGTCCAGGACGCGACCGCCCTCGACGGGTTCGCCCGCGACCGGGTCGGCGCCCGCGTCACGGACCGCCGCCGGGCCTCCGGATGCCGCCGGGCGCGGGTCGCCGCGGGTCACCGGCCGGCCCTGCGGCGGCGGGCTCTGCTCGGATTCACCGCGCAGGATGGCCAGTTCGAGGCGTTGCAGCGCGGGTCCGGGGTCCACGCCGAGGGCCTGGGCGAGGTGGTTCTTGACCCGCCGGTACTCGGCGAGCGCTTCGGCGCGGCGGCCGACGCGGTACAGCGCTTCCATCAACTGCTCGGTGAACCGCTCGTGCAGCGGGTGGGCGCGGGCCGTCGGCCAGATCTCGGCCACCGCCTCCCGGTGCCGCCCGCATGCCAGTTCGAGGTCGAAGACGCGCTCGATCGCGCGCAGCCATTCCTCGTGCAGCCGGGGCAGTTCGTCGCGGTGCAGCAGGTCGGAGGGGACGTTGGCCAGCAGCGGCGGCTGCCACAGGGCGAGCGCGGAGCGCAGCAGACGCAATTCGGCGTCGGGCTCCTCGGTGGCGTACGCCTGGTCGAGGAGTTCGCGGAACTGCACCAGGTCGAGGGTCGCGGCGTCCGCCGTGAGCCGGTATCCGCCGGGTACGGCTTCGATGGTGTTGCCCGCGATCCCGTATTTGCCGAACAGCCGGCGCAATCGCAGGACGCAACTGTGCAGGGCGGACTTGGCCTGGGCAGGAGTCTCCTCGCCCCAGATGACGCGTTGCAGGAAGTCGGCGGAGACGACGGAATTGGCATTCAGCAGCAATGCGGCCAGGAGTGCGGCGGGCCGCGACGGCTGAAGCACCGCGGATTCGCTGCCGTCGGTGACGGCCAGCATTCCCAGTACCGTGAATCGCGTCTGCGGGACTACCTGCGGCGGCGTATCGCCTTTTGCCGTTGGTAATCCAGCACTATTTTCGAGCGCGTTGGACCAGACCACCAATCCACCATCCCCGTTGCCCCGTTACGACCGCTGTCACACCCGGCGGGAGTGGGCCGGAGTGAGGCAGAATCCCCTGAGGGTCATACCTATTGGCGGTCACCGAGGACAGTACGGCAGCACTCTTTGCCTTGTCCAGGGAAAAATCACGTGACACCGGGTTACCGGTCTGTTAGATGGGGTCGGTGTACCCAAAATGTGAACTCGCTCCCGGAATCGGGACACACCGGACCGTATCCCTCCGGTACGGATGCGAGTAATCGGACATACTTCGCAGTATTGCGGGAGCGTAAAGCGGCATTCCCCTTACCCCTCACCGGGCGGCTTTATGCCCGTCACCCCGAGGTCGACTTTGATTTACGTGTCAAGTTTCTGTCGGATTTTGACCGGGCGTGCTCGCCAGAGGAATAGACCAGCGCCATTCCGTGACACCTGCGCCCGGCCTGAGCTGCGCAGGGTCGCCGCCGACCGGATCGCGCGCGGACGCGCGCACGGGAGAAGGCTCGGACGGGCGGCCGGGCGCGGACCGCGGCGGACGGGGCCGCGGAGACTTGACAGCCGCCGAAGGGCTGATTCAATGTTCCACAAGACAGAAAACAACTTCCGCAATACGGAAGGGGCGCACACTAGTGAGCTTCACCGACGCGCGCTTCGATGTGAACCTCTCGATCCTGTTCACCGAACTCCCGCTGCTGGAGCGGCCCGCGGCCGCCGCCGCGGCGGGCTTCGACGCGGTCGAGCTGTGGTGGCCGTGGACCGACGACCCCACGCCGGACCAGGCCCGGCTCGACGGGCTGCGGTCCGCGCTCGAAGCGGCCGGGACCCGGCTCGTGGGCCTGAACTTCTACGCGGGCGAGCTGCCGGGGCCCGACCGCGGCGCGCTGTCGGTGCCCGGCGCCGAGTCGGACCGCTTCCGCGCCAACATCGACGTCGCCGCGGACTTCGCCGCGTCCGTCGGCTGCACCGCGCTGAACGCGCTGTACGGCAACCGGGTCGACGGCGTCGACCCGGCGGTCCAGGACGAGCTGGCGCTGGAGAACCTGGTGCTGGCCGCGCGCGCCGCCCACCGGGTCGGCGCCACCTTGCTCATCGAGGCGCTGAACGCACCCGAGTCACCGCGCTGTCCGCTGGTCAGCGCCCCGGCCGCGGTCGCGGTCGTCGACCGGGTCAACGCCGCCACCGGCCTGGACAACACGCGCTTCCTGCTGGACCTGTACCACCTGTCGATGAACGGCGAGGACCTGCCCGAGGTCATCGACCGCTACGCCGACAGGACCGGGCACGTCCAGATCGCCGACAATCCGGGCCGCGGCGCCCCCGGCACCGGCACCCTCCCGCTGGAGGAGCTGCTCGGCCGCTTGCGGAAGGCGGGCTACACCGGCTGGACCGGTCTGGAGTACAAGCCGGGCGCCGACGGCTCGGGCAACGCCTTCGGCTGGATTCCCGGCAGGCGGCCGCGCCCGTAGACGCGCGAGGAGCGGCGCGCCCCCGACACGCGGACCGCGCTCCCGTACCCCACCATCCCCTGAGAGGACCCCATGAGCACCCACCTTCCCAAGGTCGCCTGGATCGGACTCGGCATCATGGGCTCCCCCATGGCCGAGAATCTGATCAAGGCCGGATACGACGTCACCGGTTACACGCTGGAGGCGGCGAAGCTGGAGCGGCTGGCGGCCAACGGCGGCACGGCCGCCGGGTCGATCGCCGAGGCCGTACGGGACGCCGATGTGATCGTCACGATGGTCCCGGCGTCGCCGCAGGTCGAGGCCATCGCGTACGGCGAGGACGGCATCCTGGCGCACGCGCGGTCGGGGGCGCTGCTCATCGACACCTCCTCCATCACCCCGCAGACCTCGGTGGACCTGGCGAAGGCCGCCGCGGACAAGGGCATCCGCGTGCTGGACGCGCCGGTGTCCGGCGGCGAGGCGGGCGCGGTCGAGGCCGTACTGTCGATCATGGTCGGCGGTGAGCGGGCCGACTTCGACGAGGCCAAGCCGCTGCTGGACGCGCTCGGCAAGACGGTGATCCTGTGCGGCCCGCACGGCGCGGGGCAGACGGTGAAGGCCGCCAACCAGTTGATCGTCGCGGTCAACATCCAGGTGTGCGCCGAGGCCGTGGTCTTCCTGGAGAAGTCCGGCGTCGACCTGAACGCCGCCCTTGAGGTGCTCAACGGCGGTCTGGCCGGCTCCACCGTGCTGACCCGTAAGAAGGACAACTTCCTCGCGCGCGAATTCGCGCCCGGCTTCCGGATCGACCTGCACCACAAGGACATGGGCATCGTCACCGACGCCGCCCGTACCGTCGGCGCCGCGCTCCCGGTCGGCTCCGTGGTGGCCAACCTCGTGGCCTCGCTGCGCGCCCAGGGCGACGGCGGCCTCGACCACTCCGCGCTGCTGCGCGGTGTGGAGCGGCTGTCCGGCCTCCCGGTCGAGGACTGACACACCCGATGTCCTGACCCCATGAACTCCGCCCGGTGGTGCGTGACTTGTCCTGTCGCGCCCAAACGCACCACCGGGCGGTACCACCCTCGTTCTCTCTTCGGGCCCGCTCGTCACGGAAGGCCGTCATGCCCTGGCGTACGGGGAGTGCTCCCGGCCGTGGTCCTGGTGCGGCAAACTCCTGCACTATGGGATGTGCACGTTGTCATAGGCACATTCCGCCGCCGCAGACCGGGAGTTGTCCACATGGCAGAGAGGGTGCTCGTGCGCTGTCCGGCCTGCGACCGTGAGCACACGTACACCGCGCCCACCTTCCCGTGCGCGTGCGGTGCGCCGCTCGCGCTCCCGGTGCTGTCCGGGGGCGCGCCCGAGCAGATCGGGCACAAGACATGGGACGACTCGTGGGTACGGCTGCGGTGTCCCGACTGCGGCCGGGCCGACGAGTGGCCGAAGCCGGAGTTCGACTGTGCCTGCGGCGCCCTGATCCGGCTGCCGTTGGCGGGCGAGGCCGCGCAGGAGGCCGGGGCCGTGCCCGCGGGGGCGCATCAGGCGGATTCGCCGCCCGAGCCCACCGGGCAGGTTCCGCCGCCGCCGACGGACCGGCCGCCGTTCAGGCCGGTCACGATCAGGACCGGCAGGGACGCGCTGACCGCCGCCGCGCAGTTCCTGAAGTGGCTGGGCTTCGGCGGGATACGGCTGGCCGGGGACCGTACGGCCAACGGCATCGACCTGCGCGGGGACGGACTGGTCGCCCAGGTCGACCCGACCACGCAGCCCACCGCGGCCCGTGACGTGGAGTGCCTCTGGCTGAACTGCGCCAACGAGGACGCGGTCGGGGCCTTCTTCTCGCTGGCCGGTTACGCCCACGACGCGCGGCTGCGCGCCGACCAGCTCGACGTACCGCTGTTCGTGATGGATCTGACCGGCACCCCGCAGCCGGTGAACGACGCGGCGGACGAGTTGATCAGGACGGGCCCCGGCACCCCCGGCTGACCCGCCCCCCTTTTCCGGCACCTCCGGCTGATCCCCCCTTTCCGGCCCCCGGCTGGCCCGCCCCCCTTCACGGCGCCCCGAGGCGCCCGGCAGCGCGAATTCCCGCGCGCCGGGCGCCTTTTCGCTGCCCGGGACGCCTCTTGACGCGCGCACCGGCACGGCTTACGTTAATTCCATATCGCAGAACTACTTTTCCACATTGCGGAAAGCGTGGAGGGAAGTAGTCGCCGACAGAAGCAGGAGAGGGACCTCATGCCTCGTATGACCGCCGCCCGCGCGGCCGTGGAGATCCTCAAGCTGGAGGGCGTCGACGTCGCCTTCGGTGTGCCCGGGGCCGCGATCAACCCCTTCTACGCGGCGCTCAAGGCGTCCGGCGGCATCCGCCACACGCTGGCCAGGCACGTCGAGGGCGCCTCGCACATGGCCGAGGGCTACACCCGCACCAGCCCCGGCAACATCGGGGTGTGCGTCGGCACCTCGGGCCCCGCGGGCACCGACATGATCACCGGCCTGTACTCGGCGACCGGCGACTCCGTCCCGATCCTGTGCATCACCGGCCAGGCCCCGACCTCCGTGATCCACAAGGAGGACTTCCAGGCGGTCGACATCGCCTCGATCGCCGCGCCGGTCACCAAGGCGGCGACCACCGTGCTGGAGGCCGCGCAGGTCCCCGGCGTCTTCCAGCAGGCGTTCCACCTGATGCGCTCGGGCCGTCCGGGACCCGTGCTGATCGACCTGCCGATCGACGTCCAGCTCACCGAGATCGAGTTCGACCCGGAGACGTACCAGCCGCTGCCGGTCTACAAGCCCGCCGCGTCCCGCGCCCAGATCGACAAGGCGCTCGCGATGCTGCTGGCCTCGCGGCGCCCGCTGATCGTCGCGGGCGGCGGCATCCTCAACGCCGACGCCAGCGACCTGCTGGTCGAATTCGCCGAGCTGACCGGCACCCCGGTCATCCCGACCCTGATGGGCTGGGGCGCCATCCCCGACGACCACGAGCTGAACGCGGGCATGGTCGGCCTCCAGACCTCGCACCGGTACGGCAACGCCACGTTCCTGGAGTCGGACTTCGTCCTCGGCATCGGCAACCGCTGGGCCAACCGCCACACCGGCTACAAGCTCGACGTCTACACCGCGGGCCGCACCTTCGTGCACGTCGACATCGAGCCCACCCAGATCGGCAAGATCTTCGCCCCCGACTACGGCATCGCCTCGGACGCCAAGGCCGCGCTCGCGCTCTTCGTCGAGGCCGCCCGCGAGCTGAAGGCCGAGGGCAGACTGCCCGACCGCCGCGCCTGGATCGACTCCACGCTGGAGCGCAAGGCGACCTTGCAGCGGCGTACGCACTTCGACGACATCCCGATCAAGCCGCAGCGCGTCTACGAGGAGATGAACCGGGCCTTCGGCCCCGAGACGCGGTACGTCACCACCATCGGCCTCTCGCAGATCGCGGGCGCGCAGATGCTGCACGTCTACCGCCCCCGGCACTGGATCAACTGCGGCCAGGCGGGCCCGCTGGGCTGGACCATCCCGGCCGCCCTCGGTGTCGCCACCGCGGACCCGGACGCGCAGGTCGTCGCCCTGTCAGGCGACTACGACTTCCAGTTCATGCTGGAGGAGCTGGCGGTCGGCGCGCAGCACCGGATCCCGTATGTGCACGTGCTGGTGAACAACTCGTACCTGGGGCTGATCCGGCAGGCGCAGATCGGTCTCGACATCGATTTCCAGGTCAATCTGGAGTTCGAGAACGTCAACTCGCCCGAGCTGGGCGTCTACGGCGTCGACCACGTCAAAGTGGTCGAGGGCCTGGGCTGCAAGGCGATCCGGGTCACCGACCCGGCCGAGCTGGGCGCGGCCTTCGAGCAGGCCAAGAAGCTGGCGGCCGAGTACCGGGTGCCGGTGGTGGTCGAGGCGATCCTGGAGCGGATCACCAACATCTCGATGAGCACGACGGCCGACATCAGCAACGTCGTGGAATTCGAGGAGCTGGCCACCGAGCCGGGCCACGCGCCCACGGCGGTCGTGCCGCTGCGGGTCTGAGTTCCACGGGCCCGGCGGGTCTGAGGTCCACGGGCCGGCGGGCCCAGCAGTCACGGCCCGGTCGTCACGCGGCTTCGGGCCCGCCGGTCACGCTCCTTCGGGCTTGAAGTCCTCCCGCAGCTCCACCTTGCGGATCTTGCCGCTGACCGTCATCGGGAACGCGTCCATGATCCGCAGGTGGCGCGGCACCTTGAAGTGCGCGAGCCGGTCGGCGCAGAAGTCCTTGATCTCGGCGAGGGTCGGCGGGTCGGCCGGGTCGCGCGGGATCACACAGGCCAGGATCTCCTCGCCGTACCGCTCGTCGGGCACTCCGACCACCTGCACGTCGGAGATCTTCGGGTGGGTGTAGAGGAACTCCTCGATCTCCCGCGGGTACACGTTCTCCCCGCCGCGGATGATCATGTCCTTGATCCGGCCGACGATGGCGAGATAGCCGTCGTCCCGCATCGTCGCGAGGTCGCCGGTGTGCATCCAGCGCCCGGCGTCCACCGCCTCGGCCGTGCGCTCCGGCTCCTCCCAGTAGCCGAGCATCACCGAGTAGCCGCGGGTGCACAGTTCGCCGGGCTCGCCGCGCGGCACGGTGACGCCGCTGACCGGGTCGACGACCTTGACCTCCAGGTGCGGCAGGACCCGGCCGACGGTGGCGGTGCGGTGTTCGAGGGCGTCGTCCATCCGGGTCTGGGTGGAGACCGGCGAGGTCTCGGTCATCCCGTAGCAGATGGACACCTCGGCCATGTGCATCTCGGCCATCACCCGCTTCATCACCTCGACCGGGCACGGCGATCCGGCCATGATGCCGGTCCGCAGCGACGACAGGTCGTAGTCGGCGAAGTCGGGCAGTCCCAGCTCGGCTATGAACATCGTGGGGACGCCGTAGAGCGAGGTGCAGCGCTCCTCCTGGACGGCGCGCAGGGTCGCGGCCGGGTCGAAGGAGGGG
This sequence comes from Streptomyces sp. NPDC093221, assembly GCF_044753885.1. NCBI lineage: Bacteria > Bacillati > Actinomycetota > Actinomycetes > Kitasatosporales > Streptomycetaceae > Streptomyces > Streptomyces sp. NPDC093221. The sequence continues at coordinate 937,757 of NZ_JBIVOA010000003.1, forward strand.
GCCGGGATGACGATGCACGCGCTGTGCGTGGTGATGCCGAGGTTGCCCATCACCATGCCGAAGCAGTGGTAGAAGGGCACCGGCAGACAGACCCGGTCCTCCTGCGTGTAGCCGACCGTCTCGCCCACGAAATAGCCGTTGTTGAGGATGTTGTGGTGCGAGAGCGTGGCGCCCTTGGGGAAGCCCGTGGTGCCCGAGGTGTACTGGATGTTGATCGGGTCGTCGCAGCTCAACGTCGCCTCGACGGCGGCGACTTGATCCTCGGACACACCGTCGGCGGCGGCCAGCAGGGCGTCCCAGGTCGGGTCGCCGATGAAGACGACCTCGCGCAGCAGCGGACAGTTGCCGCGCACCTCGCCGACCATCCCGCGGTAGTCGCTGGTCTTGTGGCCGGTGGAGGCGATCAGCACCTCGATGCCGGACTGCCGCAGGACGTAGTCGAGTTCGTGCACGCGGTAGGCCGGGTTGATGTTGACCATGACCGCGCCGATCCGCGCGGTGGCGTACTGCACCAGCACCCACTCGGGGCAGTTGACCGCCCAGATACCGACGCGGTCGCCCTTGATCACCCCGCGGCCGAGCAGTCCGCGCGCCAACCGGTCGACGTCCGCGCCGAATTGGGCGTAGGTCCAGCGTCGCCCGCTCGCCACGTCCACCAGGGCCTCGCGTGCGGGGTGCGCGGCGATCGCCCTGTCGAGATTGCGCCCGATGGTGTCCCCGAGCAACGGCGTCTCCCCTGTCCCGTGCGCGTAGGAGGGCTCGGCGCTCCGGGCCGCCGGGCCGCCCGCCGCGCTCACTTGTAGTCCTCCTCGTGGAATTCGCCGCTCCCGTCGTGCATCGTGCGTTCGCGCAGCTCGATGCGGCGGATCTTGCCGGAGACGGTCTTGGGGAGGTCGGCGAACTCCAGCCGCCTGATGCGCTTGTACGGGGCGAGGACGGCCCGCGAGTGCGCGAAGATCGCCTTGGCGGTCTCGCCGTCCGGGGCCCAGCCCTCGGCGAGGACGACGTACGCCTTCGGTACGGCCAGCCGCAGTTCGTCGGGCGCGGGCACGACCGCCGCCTCGGCCACCGCCTCGTGTTCGAGCAGCGCGCTCTCCAGCTCGAAGGGCGAGATCTTGTAGTCGGACGCCTTGAAGACGTCGTCGGCGCGGCCGATGTACGTGATGTAGCCGTCGGCGTCGCGCGAGCCGATGTCGCCGGTGCGGTAGAAGCCGCCGCCCATCGCCTCGGCGGTCAGCTCGGGCTCGCCCGCGTACCCGGTCATCAGGCCGACCGGCCGGCCCCGGCGCAGGTCGAGGCAGATCTCGCCCTCGTCGCCGGTCTCGCCGGTCACCGGGTCGACGAGCGCGACCGTGTAGCCGGGCGTCGGCCGTCCCATGGAGCCGGCCTTGACCAGTTGGCCCGGGCTGTTGGCGACCTGCACGGCGGTCTCGGTCTGCCCGAAGCCGTCCCTGATCAGCACGCCCCACACTCGCCGTACGTGCTCGATGACCTCGGGGTTCAGCGGTTCACCGGCCGCGACCGCCTCGCGCGGCGGGGTGCCCAGCGCGCTGAGGTCGGCCTGGATCAGCATCCGCCAGACCGTGGGCGGGGCGCAGAAACTGGTCACCCGGGCGCGTGCCATCTCGGCCATCAGCCGGGCGGCGTCGAAGCGCGTGTAGTTGTGCACGAAGACGGTCGCCTCGGCGTTCCACGGCGCGAACAGACTCGACCAGGCGTGCTTGGCCCATCCGGGTGACGAGATGTTGAGGTGGACGTCACCGGGCCGCAGCCCGATCCAGTACATCGTGGCGAGGTGGCCGACCGGGTACGAGAGGTGGCTGTGCTCGACCAGCTTGGGCTTGGCGGTGGTGCCCGAGGTGAAGTAGAGCATCAGCGGGTCGCCCGAGGGGGTCGGCCCTTCGGGTACGAAGCCGGGGTCCGCCGCGTACGCGTCCTCGTAGGGGAGCCAGCCGTCGGGGGCGCCGCCGACCGCGATCCGCGTGTAGTCCCCGGGGACTTCGGCGAATTTCCCGGTGTCCGCGGCGCGTACGACGACGTGCCGGGCGGCGCCGCGGTCGATACGGTCGCGCAGGTCGGCGGGGCCGAGCAGCGGGGTGGCGGGGATGACGACGGCCCGCAGCTTCATGGCGGCGAGCGCGGTCTCCCACTGCTCCGCCTGGTTGCCGAGCATCACCAGGACCCGGTCGCCCGCGCGGACGCCGCGCGCCCGCAGCCAGTTGGCCACCTTCGCGGACCGCTCGGCCATCTCCGCGAAGGAGATCCTGACCTCGGTGCCGTCCTCCTCGACGATCCACAGCGCGGTGCGGTCGTTGTCCTTCGCGATGGCGTCGAACCAGTCCAGCGCCCAGTTGAATTCCTCGGGCTCCGGCCACCGGAAGCCCTCGCGGGCCGCCTGGTAGTCCTCACGGTGCCGCAGCAGGAAGTCACGGGCGGCCCGGAAAGCACCGGTCGCGTCCGTTGCCGCCATCTGTCCTCCTCATCGATGGACCCCTCGGTAGCATCGTGCGGTAGTGACCTGGGTCTCACTACCCCCGGACGGGGGTGAGAGCCGGTGTCCGATTCCGTCCGGCCGGGAGTCACGGGCTCCTGGCCGGGGTGGACGGTCGGGGGCGAGGAGGTGGATCGGGTGGACGGTCAGCGGGGCGAGGCGGTCGAGGTACGGGCCGCGTTGCTGCGAATGCGCAGGTCGGGGCTGTTGCCGGTGGCCTTCGGCGGGCTGGTGACCGGCACCGCGGGCCAGGCGGGCGGCTACGGCGCCCGGCAGTTCCGTATCTCCGAGATGTCCGGTACCGACACCGAGTCGCTGCGGGGCCTCGCCATCACCACCGGCAACGGTCTGGGCGGCAAGACCCTCGCCACGGTCCGGCCCTGCTCGGTCACCGACTACGGCTCGTCCCGCGTGATCAGCCACGAGTACGACCCGCCCGTCGCCGCCGAGGGGCTGCGCTCGGTGCTCGCGGTGCCCGTCGTCGTCCGCCGCCGGGTGCGCGGGGTGCTGTACGGCGCGCTGCGGCAGCCGTACGCCCTGGGCGACCGTCCGCTGTCCGTCGCCCTCGACGCGGTCCGCGAACTGGAGCAGGCGCTGGCCGTACGGGACGAGGCCCAGCGGCTGCTCTCCTTCTGCCAGCAGCCGCTGACCGCCGACCCCCGGGCCTGGGAGCAGGTGCGCGAGGCGCATCTCGAACTGCGCGCGCTGGCCACCCGCATCCCCGATGTGCGGCTGCGGCAGGAACTGCTGTCCGCCTGCGCCCGGTTGGCCTCGGCCGCGGTCCCCTCCGGCGCGGCGTCGCGGGTCCCGCGCCCGGCGCCGCTGACCCCGCGCGAGCTGGACGTGCTGGCCTCGGTGGCGTCGGGCGCCACCAACGCGGCGGCTGCCGCGCGGCTTCGGCTGCGGCCCGAGACGGTGAAGAGCTATCTGCGGTCCGCGATGCGGAAGCTGGGTGCCCACACGCGCCTCGAGGCCGTGGTCGCGGCGCGCCGCGAGGGCCTGCTGCCCTGACCTCGGGCGGATGAACGGCGGCGTTATTGGGGGGCCTCGGCCGGGGGCCCGCCGTTACGCTCGTCGGACCTGCGGCGCGCCGACGGCGCGGACGGCGGGAGTCGAGGCGTGGAGGGGGACGGGATGTCGGTCGACCGGTTGGCCGGGTTCGCGGCGATGTCGTTGGTGCTGGTGCTGATTCCGGGTCCGAGCGTGCTGTTCGTGCTCGGCCGGGCGCTGGCCCACGGGCGGCGGACCGCGCTGGGCAGTGTGCTGGGGAACGCCACGGGCGCGTATGTGCTGGTGACGGCGGTGTCGGTGGGGCTCGGGGAGATCGTCGCGCGGTCGGTGACGGTGTTCGTGGCGCTGAAGCTGGCGGGCGCCGCGTATCTGGTCTATCTGGGGGTGAAGGCGTTCCGGCAGCGGGGCGCGCTGTCGGCGGCGATGAGCGCGGACGAACCGGCCGGGGCCGCCCGGGGGGATCTCCGTACGCTCTGGGAGGGGTTCGTGGTCGGCGTGACGAATCCGAAGACGATGGTGTTCTTCGCGGCCGTGCTGCCGCAGTTCGTCGACCGGGGCGCGGGGCACGTACACGAGCAAATGCTGCTGCTCGGGCTGGTGTTCACGGTGATCGCGCTGATCTGCGACAGCGTCTGGGCGCTGACCGCGTCGGCGGCCCGTACCTGGTTCGCCCGCTCGCCGCGGCGGCTGGCGGCCGTCGGCGGCACCGGGGGTCTGGCGATGATCGGCCTGGGTGTGACGGTCGCGGTCACGGGGCGCGCCGACCAGTAGGCCGGACCCCGCGGCGCGCCGGATGTGACATGTACGCGCGCGGTGGACCACCGCCCTCACCCCTCCCGCCCGGCCGTCGTGCCTGGTGGGACGGGTGGATCGGGTGATGTGATCAGAGGCACAGGGCACGCGGCAACGAAACGTTTGCGTTTCGATAGGTCGGGTCGTACCGTCGTTGGAGTACGAAACCGTTTCGTTCATGCAGCGGTTCCGGTCGGTTCCTGCCCGTCCCGTTCCTCCTCAGGAGTCCCGCCTCATGTCATCCCAGTCCACCGCCGACGCGCACGTCGGCGACTCCGCCGCGGCCTCAGGGCCCCTCGGCGCGGGCCCCACGGGCCCGGTGCAGAAGACCGAGAAGGCGAACCACCGCTGGTGGGTGCTGAGCGTCATCGCGCTCGCCCAGCTCATGGTCGTCCTCGACGCCACCATCGTGAACATCGCCCTGCCGTCCGCCCAGAACGCCCTCGGCTTCAGCGACGGAAACCGGCAGTGGATCGTCACCGCGTACTCCCTCGCCTTCGGCTCCCTGCTGCTGCTCGGCGGACGCCTGGCCGACCTCATCGGCCGCAAGATCGTCTTCCTGATCGGCGTCGTCGGCTTCGCGGGCGCCTCCGCCCTCGCCGGCGCCGCGCAGAACTTCGAGGTGCTGGTCACCGGCCGCGCCCTCCAGGGCCTGTTCGGCGCCCTGCTCGCGCCGGCCGCGCTGTCGCTGCTCAACACGACCTTCACCGACGCCAAGGAACGCGCCAAGGCGTTCGGCATCTACGGCGCCATCGCGGGCGCGGGCGGCGGTGTGGGCCTGCTGCTCGGCGGTGTGCTCACCGAGCACCTGAGCTGGCGCTGGACGCTGTACGTGAACCTGATCTTCGCCGTCCTCGCCTTCGTCGGCGGTATGGCCTTCCTGCGCAAGGGCGCTCCCGCCGACCGCCCCAAGCTCGACGTCCCCGGCACGGTCATGGTCGTCGCGGGTCTGTTCGGCCTGGTCTACGGCTTCTCGAACGCCGAGACCCACCACTGGGGCTCCCCGATGACCTGGGGCTTCCTGGTCGCGGGCGGCGTGCTGGTCGGCGCCTTCGCCTGGTGGCAGACCAGGGCCGCGCACCCGCTGCTGCCGCTGCGCGTCCTGCTCGACCGTGACCGCGGCGCGTCCTTCATCATGCTGGCGATCTCCGGCGCCGGGATGTTCGGCGTCTTCCTCTTCCTGACCTACTTCCTCCAGGCGTCGCTGCACTACACGCCGGTCAAGACCGGTCTGGCGTTCCTGCCGATGATCGGCGCGCTGATGGTCTCCGCGCAGATCGCCACCAACAACCTGATGCCGCGGTTCGGGCCCCGCCCGATCGTCCCGCTCGGCATGGCGATGGCCGGTGCCGGTATGGCCTGGCTGACCGTCCTCGACCTCAACAGCACCTACGCGGCGCACGTCCTGCCGCAGTTGCTCGTCATCGGCTTCGGTATCGGCCTGGCCCTGCCGCCCGCCATGAGCGTGGCCACCGCGGGGATCGCCGCCGACGACGCCGGTGTGGCCTCCGCGGCCGTCAACACCATGCAGCAGGTGGGCGGTTCCATCGGTACGGCGTTGCTGAACACGCTGGCCGCCAGCGCCGCGACGAGCTACCTGTCCAGCCACAAGCCGTCCCCGGCCGTGGCCGCGCAGGCCCAGCTCCACAGCTACTCCACCGCCTACTGGTGGTCGGCGGCCCTCTTCGCCGTCGGCTTCGTCCTCGCCGCCCTCATGTACCGCAGCGGCCGTCCCAGCCAGGGCGACACCACCGTCCAGGCCGTCCACATGTAAGCAAGCCTCCGGGCTCCCCAAGCCCCCCGGCCCCGCAGTGAGCGGTAGTGGGCCGGGGTCAAGGGGACCGGGCCGCCGGGTCATCGTGGGGACGGGACACCCGGCACCCCCGGCCCCCCGACCGGCCGACCGGCCAGTGCGCCGCCCCCGTGCGCACAGGCCGGGCGGCCGGTCTCTCTTTTCCCGCACCCTGTCCGACGGGTAGGGTGCGGCGCATGATCCTCCCCCACCGTGTCTAGGCAGCGGTAAGCGCCCACAGACGACCGGCCCCGCCCTGACGGCGGGTTGACGGCGCTGCGCGGCATACGCGAAACCGCCCGCCTTCCCCCGGAAACCCGAGGATCACTCCCATGTCCGCGCCTGCCCAGGCTGCGTCCTACGCTGCCGTCTTCCGCCTTCCCCATGCCCGCCGCACCTTCGGTGCGGCCCTTTTCGGACGCCTCGGCTACGGCGTCGTCTCGCTCTCCCTCGTCCTGTCCCTGACCTCCGCCACCGGGTCGCTGTCGCGCGGCGGGCTGCTGGCCACGCTCTTCGCGACCGTGTCCGTCCTGCTCGGCCCCGCGCGGGCCGCGCTCGTGGACCGCTGGGGCGCCAGGCGCGGCCTGACCACGCTGGCGCTGCCGTTCGCCACGACCCTGTTCGTCCTGGCCGCGGCCGTACGGGAGCCCGGCACGCCGCTGTGGGCGTTCGCCGGGCTCAGCGGCGCGGCGGGGGCGCTGTGTCCGCCGCTCGGGCCGACGATGCGCGCGCTGTGGGACGCACTGACGCCCGACGAGGCGCTGCTGCAAAGGGCGTTCAGCGTCGACACGGTCGCGGAGGAGCTGATCTTCCTCAGCGGGCCGCTGCTCGTGGTGGCCGTGCACCCGGTGAACGGCCTGGTGCTCTCCGGCGCCCTGATCGGCTGCGGCACGCTCGCGATGGTCACCTCCCCCGCCGCCCGGCTGCTGCCGCCGCGCCACACGTCGACCGCTTCGGCGACCGAGCGGCTGCGGCTGTTCGGCGAGAAGGGCGGCGGCGTCCGCAGGGCCGCGTACGCCGCCGCCGGGATCGGCTGCTGCCTCGGCTGCGTGGAGCTGTTCGTGATCGCCTTCGCCGACCGGCACCACCACCCCTCGGCGGTCGGCTGGATCCTCGCCGCGCAGTCGGCGGGCAGCGCGCTCGGCGGTCTGCTGTACGGCCGGATCTCCTGGCGGCTGCCCGCCGCCGCCCGGCTCCCCGGCCTGCTCCTCGTCCTGGCCGCGCTCGTCTCGGTCACGGCCGCCGCCCCCGTACTCACGGTGTTCGGCCTGTGCGTCGCCGCCGCGGGCACCTTGACCGCGCCGATCCTCTCGACCGCCTATCTCGCGGCGGCGGGCGCGGCGCCCGACGGCGCCACCACCCGCGCCACGACCTGGGTCAACTCGGCCGTCAACGCCGGGGCTTCGGCCGGTGGCGCCGTGGCCGCGCTGCTGGTCGCCGGCGTGCCGCTGGCGCTCTGCTTCCTCCTGGCGGCGGTCCCGCCGCTGCTGGCCGCCGTCGCGATCGGCCGGGCGCGGCGGACGAGGGGCGGGGCCGAGGGTCCGGTGCTCGCGGAGGAGGGCGGAGGCGTCTGAGCACCCGGCCGCGGGGCGGTGGGCGGGCCCTCAGAGCTTGGGGGCCGCCCGGTTGAGGCGCGTGGCCAGGCCCTCGTAGTGCACGACCAGACCGTCGGCGTCCACGTCGATCTCGCTGCGGTACGTGCCGGAGGCGTAGCCGAGCCGGGCCCCTGACATCAGCGGGGTCAGGTGGGTGTAGCCCTGGATGGAGGGGCGGACGGCGAGGGTCGGGACGGGGACGAAGGCCATCAGGAAGTCCTGATGGCCTTCGTTGCGGTGGAGTTGGTGCCGCAGCACCGGCATCGTGTTGGTGAGCGGTGACATGCCGAGGTCGCAGTCGAGCGCGCCGTCGAGCGCGAGGACGACCTGCCCGTTGGCCGTCCAGCGGCTGCGCTCGTCCCGGCGCAGTTCGAGGTCGTAGGTGCCGTCGACGGTGTGCGAGGTGACGTGCAGCCGCCGGGTCACGTACCCGGCGTCGGTGTCCAACTCATAGCTCAGCCAGTACGGTTCGGGCTTCAGTCCGACCGCGCGGCCGTGCGCGCGCAGCCGTCCGGCGGCCAGTTCGACCCACGCGGTCTCGTATCCGCCGGTCTCCTCGACCTGCCAGGTGAGTACGGTGTTCGGCGCTGTCATGGCGCAAACGTAACGTTCGCCCCGGATCGGACGCCATAAGCGTGGCGAGGACACATGGACGACGGCGGTCCGCGGCCGTGACCGGCGGACGCGTCACTCGATCGGCGGGTGCCGGGCGCGGGGCGGGCGGGCGGCGGAAGCGGCGCGCGGGCCCGGTCGGCGCGGTGTCCACGCCTCGACCTCGCCGAATGCGCGTCCGGCGGCCGGGTTACGGTGGCTGCATGCACGTGAGCCAGCACGACGGACCCGGTGACCGGACTCCCGAAGGACAGCCCCACGAGCAGACGGCCCCCGCGACGGCCCGCGAGACGCCCCCCGGGCCGGTCTCGCCGACCGCGGAATCCGTGCCCGTACCGGAAGGGCCGCTGTATGTGCCGGTGCGACAGGGGCCCGCGGGCTATGTCGTACGGCTGTGGCGTACGCCCGTCGGCAGCAGGACGGCGGTCGCCTTCACCAGTGACCAGCGGCTGCGCTCGGTGCTGGGGCCGACCCAGCCGTGGATCAAGCTCTCGGAGAGCGCGCTGCGTGCGATGGCCGAGCCGCTGGGCGCCCGGCATGTGACCGTCGACCCGCTGCTGACCGCCCGGCCCCCGGCTTCCTGGACCGATCCGGCGGCGGGCCGCCCCTGCCCGCGGCGCGGCACCGACGGCGCCGCGGCGGCGGGCGCCGCTGAAGGGGACGAGGGCGGCGACGGCATACGCCAGCAACCGGCGGGCCTGGCACCGTAGTTCGCCGTTCGAGACCCCGGCACGTCAGGGTGCGCCGCGGCGCACCCTCAGCACGTACGCCCCCCGGCCTCAGCCCGCGGGCTGCACCTCCCCCACCATCTGCGCCGTCACGTCCCCGCGCCCCGCGAGGTCGCCCGGCGGGATGCCCGGGTGGTGCCGGTCGGCGGACTGCGCGGTCGCGGGCGCGGCGTCGCCGAGGGCCAGCCGGGAGACGATCCGGTAGCGGTCGCCGCGGTAGACGGAGTGGACGTACTCCACCGGGCGGCCGGTGGCGTCCTTGGTGAGCCGTTCGAAGAGCAGCGCCGGTGACAGGACGGGCACGCCGATCAGCCGGGCCTCCTCGTCGTTGGTCACGGTGGGCTCGATGGACTGGACGGCCTCGTGGACGTGGACGCCGTGCCGGGCGCGCAGGAAGTCGTAGAAGTCGCCGGACTCCATGTCCGCCGCGTGCAGGCCGGGCACGAGGTCGGCCGGGACGTGCAGGTATTCGATGGCCATCGGCTCGTCGTCGACCAGCCGGAGCCGGGCGATGTAGGTGATCTCGGCGGCCGGGGAGATGTGCAGCTTGCGGCCGACGCGGGCGCCCGCCTGCACGGTGGTGAACTCCAGGACGCGGCTGGCCCAGGTGCCGGACGCCTGCGGGAGGCGGTGCGCCTGGCCGTCGAGCGCCAGTTCCTGGGTGATCTTGGCGCGGGCGACGAACATGCCGCGGCCGTGTTCGCGGACCAGCAGTCCCGTGGTGACCAGTTCGTCCACGGCGGAGCGGAGCGTGGGGCGGGAGACGCCGAGCTGCTCGCACAGGGTGCGCTCCGACGGGATGGGGTCGCCGGGCGCGCGCGACTCGACCAGTTCCATCAGGTAGTCGCGGACCCGTTCGCGTTTCAGCGCCGAGCGCGGCGGCTCGCTGGCCATGGGGGGCACCTTCCTGCCGCCGACGGGTCACCGGTGTGCCGCCGTCGTGCGGGTGAGTTCGTATGACGTGCTGCTGAGTTCGGGGGCGTGCCGGTGGGTTCATGTGACGTGCTGGTGAGCTGAGGTTATCCAGATGCTGACCAGTATGCCAGCGCTCCTTGCCACCTGGCTTTCGGGGGCCTCATTCGTATACGGCCTGCGTGTGGCGGGTGCGCGGCGGACGGCGGGTCGGCGGGCGACGGGTGCGCGAACTCTTGACGTACTCAGTGGTCTATGCCATTTTCACTGACCAGCACTAGACCAGTTGGCAAGTGGTAAGTCCTGTTCGCTCCCTGCCCGAGGTGACATCCCCGTGAGATCCAGACTCGTTCCCGGCGCCGCGGCGCTCGTCCTCGCCGTCGCCGCGCTCTCCGCGTGCGGCTCCTCCTCCGGATCCGGCGGTTCCGGTGACTCCGGCGACACCGGCGGTTCCGCCAAGACGCCGGCCCCCGCCAAGCTCACCGTGTGGATCATGCGCGGCAGCATGTCCGACGGTTTCCTCAGCCGCTTCAGGTCCGACTTCGAGGCCGGGCACAAGGGCACCACCCTGGACATCCAGATCCAGGAGTGGGACGGCATAGGCCAGAAGATCACCAGCGCGCTGGCCAGCAACGACGCACCCGACGTGATGGAGGTCGGCAACACGCAGGTCGCGCAGTACGCGGCGAGCGGCGGCGTCAAGGACCTCACCGACAAGGTGACCGACCTCCAGGGCGCCGACTGGATTCCCGGCCTCGCCGACCCCGGCAAGATCGACGGCAAGCAGTTCGGCATCCCCTGGTACGCGGCCAACCGCGTCGTGATCTACAACAAGGACCTCTTCTCGAAGGCGGGCATCGCCGCGCCGCCCAAGACCCGCGACGAGTGGATCCAGGACACCACCAAGCTCAACACCGGGGGCAACGACGGCATTTACCTGCCGGGCCAGACCTGGTACGCGCTGGCCGGATTCATCTGGGACGAGGGCGGCGACCTGGCGGTCCAGGACGGCGACAACTGGAAGGGCGCGCTGGACACCCCGCAGGCCAAGGCGGGCATGGAGTTCTACAAGCGGCTCCAGGCACTCGGCAAGGGCCCGAAGGACTCCGACGAGGCCAAGCCGCTCCAGGCCGACGTCTTCGCCAAGGGCAAGAGCGCGCAGATCATCTCGGTGCCCGGCGGCGCCGACGCCATCGTCAAGGCCAATCCCGCGATGAAGGACAAGATCGGCTTCTTCCCGATCCCCGGCAAGACCGCCGACAAGCCGGGCGCGGTCTTCACCGGCGGCTCCGACCTGGTGATCCCCGAGGCGTCCCGGCACCAGGCGCTCGCCTACGAGGTGGTCAAGGCGCTCGCGGGCACCAAGTGGCAGACGGACATGGCCAAGGAGATGAGCTACGTGCCCAACCGCACTTCGCTCGCGGGGGTGTTGGCGGGCAACGAGGGCGCCTCGGTGATGGCGGTCGGCGCGGCCAACGGCCATGCCACGCCCAACTCGCCCAACTGGGCGGCGGTCGAGGCCAACAACCCGATCAAGCAGTACATGACGCAGGTGCTGACCGGCAGCGACCCGGACGCGGCGGGCAAGACGGCCTCGACGGCCGTCACCAAGGCCCTCAACACCGCCTCCTGACCGGCCACGCCCCGCCCGCTCCCTATCTGATCCGCGTCCGCCCGACAGCGTCCGATCAGCGCCCCGAGGAGAACCGCCGTGCTCACCGCTCCCAACGCCGCCTCACGGCCGGCCGTCGCGGAACCGCCACCGCCGCCCCGCGAACGTCGGCGCCGCCGCCGCCCGCTCGCCGCGGTCTGGCCGTATCTGCTGGTCGCCCCCACCGTGGTGGGCACGGCCTTCCTGCTGGTCTACCCGCTGGTCAGAAACACCGTCATGTCGTTCCAGCACTTCGGCCTCGGCGAGCTGATCCGCGGCGGCGCCACCTGGGTCGGCTTCGCCAACTACCGTACGGTGCTGGACGATCCGGAGTTCTGGACGGTGGTCCGCCGCACCCTGTGGTGGACCGGGCTGAACGTCGTGCTGATCATGGTGCTCGGCACGCTGGTCTCGCTGATGCTCGTCAAGCTCGGCAAGCGGATGCGGCTCGCGGTGATGAGCGGTCTGGTCCTGGCCTGGGCCACTCCGGTGATCGCGGCCACCACGATCTTCCAGTGGCTGTTCCAGTCCCGTTTCGGAGTGGTCAACTGGCTACTGGTAAAGCTGGGCTTCGAGTCGTACCGCGACTACACCTGGTTCGCACACGGCGGCTCGACCTTCGCGATCCTGGTGACGCTGGTGGTCTGGCAGTCCGTGCCGTTCGCCGCGCTGACCCTCTACGGCGGCCTGACCACGATCCCGGCGGAGCTGTACGAGTCGGCCAGGATCGACGGCGCGGGCGCCTGGCAGACCTTCCGGCTGGTCACCTTCCCCATGCTGCGCCCGCTGTTCGCGCTGATCACCTCCCTTGAGGTGATCTGGTGCTTCAAGTGCTTCGCCCAGATCTGGGTGATCAGCGAGGGCGGTCCCAACGGGGCGACCACCACGCTGCCGGTCTACGCCTTCCAGATCGCGCAGTCCCTGCACAAGTACGACCTCGGGTCCGCGGTCTCCACGCTGACCGTCCTGATCCTGCTCGGCGTGCTGGTCTTCAACCTGCGCCGGATGTTCCGTGAGGAGGGCGCGCAGTGAGCACGTTCACCGCAACTGGTAAGGCCCCGCGCGCGGGCGGACCGGGCGGACCGGGCGGACCGGGCGGACCGGGCGGACCGGGCGGCGCGGGCCGTCGGAAGCGGCCGGGCCGCGGGTCCCTGCGGCGGCTGCCGCTCAATCTGGCCGCGCTGTTCACGCTGGCGGTCGCCGCCTTCCCCGTGTACTGGATGGTGATCACGGCCTTCAAGCCGACCACCGCCATCCAGGCCGACACCCCGTCCTTCCTGCCGCTGCACCCCACCTTCGCGCACTTCCGCACGGCCATGCACGCCGACGGCTTCGGCACCTTCTGGCGCAACAGCCTGACCGTGACGCTCGGCGCGGTACTGATGTCGCTGGTGGTGGCGCTGCTGGCGGCCTTCGCGGTCGGCCGGATGCGCTGGCGCGGCCGACGGGCCTTCATCCTGCTGGTCTTCACCGCGCAGATGGCGCCGTGGGAGGCGCTGCTGATCCCGATGTACGTGATCGCGCGGGACACCGACATGCTCGACAAGCTGTCGATGCTGACGCTGGTCTACTTCATGACGACGCTGCCGTTCACGATCGTGACGCTGCGCGGCTTCCTCGCGGCGATCCCGGTGGAACTGGAGGAGGCCGCCCAAGTGGACGGCTGCACAAGGCCGCAGGCGTTCCGCCGGGTCACCTTCCCGCTGCTCGCGCCCGGCCTGCTGTCCACGTCGCTGTTCGGCTTCATCACGGCGTGGAACGAGTTCGCCTTCGCCAACACGCTGATCATCAAGAACCAGGACGCCCGCACGCTGCCGGTCTGGCTCTCCTCGTTCAGCAATGTCTTCGGTACCGACTGGGGCGCCACGATGGCCGCCTCCTCGCTGTTCATGCTGCCCGTGCTGCTGGTCTTCCTCGTCCTCCAGAACCGGGTCACCACCGGAATGACCGCCGGCGCCGTGAAGGGCTGACCCCGCGACCGCTCCCCGCGCCCCCTGCCCGCGACCGCTGTCCGCGCTCCCTCCCCACGCCCGCTCCCCACGCCCGCTCCCAGGTCACCTCGCTCGACGCCGTCGACCGCCGACCCCCGCCGCCCCCACTGGAGCCGCTGTGATCATTCCGCACCCCTCCCATCTCGCCCGTATCCCCGGCCACTTCACCTTCGACGCGACCACGTGCGTCCGGGCGAGCGACGGCGCCCAGGGCGCGGCGGACCTGCTGCGTACGCTGCTCGCGCCCGCCACCGGGCTGCCGCTGCGGCCCTCGCCCACCGGCCGGGTGGTGCTCGCGCTCGACCCCGAACTCGGCGGTCTCGGCGCGGAGGGCTACGGCCTGACCGTCGGGCCCGACGCGGTGCTGCTGCGGGCGGCCAGGCCGGCGGGGCTGCTGCACGGTGTGCAGACGATCCGTCAACTGCTGCCCGCACAGGCCCTGTCGGAGCGCCCGGAGAGCGGGGTGGCCTGGCGCATGCCGTGCGTGCAGGTCACCGACGTGCCGAGGTTCGGCTGGCGCGGCATGATGCTGGACGTCGCCCGGCACTTCCAGCCGGTGTCGTTCCTGCGGCGCTTCGTGGACCTGCTGGCGTTCCACAAGCTGAACGTGCTGCATCTGCACCTGACCGACGACCAGGGCTGGCGGATGCCGGTCGCCGCCTACCCCCGGCTCACCGAGGTCGGCGGGGCCAGGTCCCGCTCGATGATCGGGCGTTCGGGCAGCGGCCGGTTCGACGACCTGCCGCACGCGGGGGCGTACACCGCCGCAGAGCTGCGGTCGCTGGTCGCCTACGCGGCCGAGCGCGGCGTCACGGTGGTGCCGGAGATCGAGATGCCGGGGCACACCCGCGCGGCGCTGGCGGCCTATCCGCACCTGGGGAACGTGCCGGGGCGCGAGCTGGACGTGTGGACCGAGTGGGGTGTGTGCCGCAACATCCTCGGCGTCCACGACGAGGTGCTGGACTTCTGCCGCACCGTGCTCGGCGAGGTGCTCGACGTGTTCCCCTCCTCGTACGTGCACATCGGCGGCGACGAGTGCCCGGTCACCGAGTGGGAGGAGAGCCCGGCGGCGCGGCGGCGCGCGGCGGAGCTGGGCCTGGCCGCGCCCAAGGACCTGCGCGGCTGGTTCCTCGGGCGGATCGGCGACTTCCTGATCGAGGCGGGGCGGCGCCCGCTGTGCTGGGCGGAGGACTCGGGCACGCTGCCGCCGGAGTTCACCGTGATGCCGTGGCGGGACACCGACCACGGGCTGGCCGCCGCCCGGCGCGGCCACGACGTGATCATGGCGCCGCACCGCTCGACGTATCTGGACTACCCGCAGACCGAACAGCCCGGTGAACCGCTCGGCCAGGCGGGCGGAATCGTCGACCTGCGGGCCGTGCACGGCGGCGAGACCGTACCCGCCGACTGGGAACCGGCCGCGGCGGCACGTGTGTTGGGCACGCAGGCGCAGCTCTGGAGCGAATTCGTGCCGACCGCCGAACACGCCGAGTACCTGGTCTTCCCCCGGCTGTGCGCGCTGGCCGACCGGGCCTGGAATCCGGCGGGCGACTGGTCGACGGACTTCCTGCCCGCCCTGCTCCGGCACGAGGACCGGCTGGCGGCGCTGGGTATCGCCCACCGGACGATCCCGCACCCCGCGGTCCCGCCGCACACCCCCCGAGCCACCTCCCGCACCACCTCTCCCCGGACCATCTCCCAGTAGTCCCGCACCATCACCCCCCTCTGGAAAGGGATCACCGTGTCAGGAAAGTTCCGCATGTCGACCCGCGTCCGTACGGCGATGGCCGTCTGTACGGCGGCCGGTCTCGCCTGCGCCGCGCTCACCGCGATGCCCGCCTCGGCGGCGCAGGACTCGCTGAGCGCGCAGTACCGCACCAGCGCCTCCGGCGCCACCGCCGACCAGTCGGAGCCGTGGCTGGAGGTCACCAACACCGGCAGCACCACGGTGCCGTTGAACACCGTCACCGTGCGGTACTACTTCAAGTCCGACGGCCCGAACGTCAGTTACCGCTTCGCGTGCTCGTGGGCGGTCAAGGGCTGCGGCAACATCACCGGCACCTTCGGGACGCTGGCCAATCCGACGGCCACCGCGGACCGTTACCTGGAGATCGGCTTCACCTCGGGCGCGGGTTCGCTGACGCCGGGGCAGAACACCGGTGACATGCAACTGCGGTTCTACCGCGCCGACTGGCAGACCCTCACGCAGTCCGACGACTACTCCTTCAACGGCTCGCAGACGGCGTACGCGAACTGGAACAAGGTCACGGTGCAGAAGAGCGGCGCCGTGGTCTGGGGCACCGCGCCCGCGGGCAACGACCCGACCAACCCGCCCACCACTCCCCCGACCACCCCGCCGACCGGCAACCCGACCGGTCCCGCGATGTTCGACGACTTCACCTACACCTCCAGCTCCGACCCGGCCGTGCAGCAGCACGGCTGGACGGTCAAGTCCGGTCAGGGCGGCCCCGGTGTGGCCGGGGCCACCTGGTCGCCGCAGGACGTGACCTTCGTCGCCGACGGCGCGAGCAACAAGGTGATGAATCTGCGGCTCACCACCGACGGCACGGCGGCGGGCACCAAGGAGACCGAACTCCAGACCACCGCAAGGAAGTTCAAGAACGGCACCTACGCGGCCCGGGTCAAGTTCAACGACACACCGACCGGCGGCCCCGACGGCGACCACGTCAACCAGACCTTCTTCACCTTCACGCCGCTCAACGCGCCGATGGACCCGAACTACAGCGAGCAGGACTTCGAGTACCTGCCCAACGGCGGCTGGGGCGAGACCCAGAACATCATGTACGAGACGTCCTGGGAGACCTACAACCCGGACCCGTGGAACGCGGTCAACACCCACGGCCAGCAGTACGGCAGCCTCGACGGCTGGCACAACCTCCAGATCACCATCGACAACACGAACATCACCTACTACATCGACGGCAACCAGGTCGCGCAGCACGGCGAGCCGTACCTGCCCGAGACGCCGCAGTGGATCGACTTCAACCACTGGCTGATCGACCTCGCGGGCCAGACGAGCAACACCCCGCGCTCGTACAACCAGCAGGTCGACTACGTGTACTTCCTCAAGGACCAGGTGCTGACGCCCGCCCAGGTGCAGACCCAGGTCGCGGCCTACCGCACGGCGGGCACCACCTTCACGGACACCGTGCCGTCCTCCTGATCCGGTGGCGCGGCCGGGCCCCCGGACCGGGGGCCCGGCCCGCCGTCCGGTCGCCGGCCCCCTGGACCTCCCCGCGCGGGAAGTCCGGGGGGCCGGCGGGTTTCTGTTATCCCCCTGGTCGTGGCAGCGTCTCCTGTCCGAGGGCAGATACGTGTCACCCGGCCGGAGTCCGGGCCAGGACGGAGTGTGAGCAGCATGCGCGCAGGCGACCGGGTCGGTCCCGACCCCGCGTTGGTGAGTGCCGCGCGGGCGGGCGACCAGGCGGCACTCGACCGGCTGGTCGCGGAGTGCCTGCCGCTGGTCTACAACATCGTCGGGCGCGCCCTGGACGGGCACGACGACGTGGACGACGTGGTGCAGGAGACGCTGCTGCGGGTGGTCCGCGGCCTGTCCGACCTGCGCGACCCGGCGGCGTTCCGCTCCTGGCTGGTGGCCATCGCGGTCCGCCAGGTGCGCGACCGCGAGCAGGCGCGCAAGGCGGCGTGGCACCAGCAGACCGCCCTGGACGCGGCGGAGCTGATACCGGACCCGGCCTCGGACTTCGCCGCCGTGACGATCCTGCGGCTCGGGCTGACCGACCAGCGCCGGGAGATCGCGGAGGCCACCCGCTGGCTGGACCGCGACGACCGTACGCTGCTCGCGCTGTGGTGGCTGGAGGAGACCGGCGACCTCGGCCGCTCGGAGCTGGCCGACGCCCTCGGCCTGACCCGGCAGCACGCCGCGGTGAAGGTCCAGCGGATGAAGGAACAGCTCGAAACCTCGCGCACGGTGGTGCGGGCGCTCGGCGACGCGGGCGGCTGCGCGGGTCTCACGCATGTGACCGGCGGCTGGGACGGTGTGCCGAGCCCGCTGTGGCGCAAGCGCTTCGCGCGGCACATCCGCGGCTGCCCGGACTGCGGGCAGCGCGGCCGGACGCTGCTGCCGATGGACCGGCTGCTCAGCGGGCTGCCGCTGCTGCCGGTGCCGCTCGGGATGCCGTTCAGCGCGCCCTTCGGCGGGCACGCCCCGGCGGCGCCCCCGCACACCGGTCCCGCGGGCCCGCCGCCCGCGCACTCCCCGATACCCCCCTCCCAGGCCGCTCCCCAAGCGGCGGCCCCGCGCACCGCTCCGCGACACCGCCCCCCACGGCGGAGCGGTGCGCCCCGGGGAATCCGCGGCAGGCTGCTGCACGGTCCGCTGAGCGTCCCGGCCGCCGCGATGGGCGCGGTCGCGGCGGTGGCGGCCGGAGCGCTGCTGGCCGTGCACCTGTCGGCCGACCGGTCCCCCGGCACCCCGGCCGCCGACAGCACGCCGATCCGTCCTTCGGTGACGATCTCGGCGCCCGCCACGACCGCCTCCCCCTCCCCCACGCCGTCCGCGACGAGGACCGGCGCCAAGCCGACGACGAAGCCGCCGCGCAAGCCCACGCCGACGACCCACGCGCCGCCGCCCGCGGCGCCGCCGCCGGTCGCGCCGGTCTCCTCGGTCCGCAAGGGCGTCGGGGTGTGGTCCTTCCCCGGTGTGAACACCGCGCTCGACCGGTCGGGCGCGGGCTGGTACTACACGTGGTCCACGACGCACGGCGGCATCAGCGGACCCGGCTTCGTACCGATGATCTGGGGCGGTGACAGCGCGAGTCCGACGGCACTGGCGCAGGCGAAGGCGGCGGGTCCGTACCTGCTGGGCTTCAACGAGCCGGACATGGGCGGCCAGGCGAACATGACGGTCGATCAGGCGCTGTCGCTGTGGCCGAAGTTGATGGCGAACGGCAAGGTGCTCGGCAGTCCCGCGGTCGCCTACGGCGGCGACACGGCCGGCGGCTGGCTCGACCGGTTCATGTCGGGGGCTCAACAGCGCGGCTACCGCGTCGACTTCATCGCCCTGCACTGGTACGGCGGGGACTTCACGACGCCGAACGCGGTCTCCCAGCTCAAGTCGTATCTGACGGCGGTCCACAACCGGTACAACAAGCCGATCTGGCTCACCGAATTCGCGCTGATCGACTTCGCCAACGGCGTCCGCTTCCCGACCGACAGCCAGCAGGCCGCCTTCGTGACGGCCGCGACGAAGATGCTCGACGGGCTGCCGTGGCTCCAGCGGTACGCCTGGTTCGGGCTGCCCGCCGACGACAACAAGCCGAGCAGCGGGCTGTTCCACAGCGGTCCGGTGGAGACGGCGGCGGGGCGGGCGTTCGAGGCGGCGCGCTGAGCGGTCGTCAGCGCGCCGCCTCACCCGGCGGGTCGCTCGAACCGCACCTCGGGCGTCCGCGCCCGCGGGTCGGAGGCGGCCAGCAGCCGCAGACCCTCCGCGTCGAGCGCGTCCCGGTCGGCCGGGCGCAGCGGCGCGAAGGGCGCGACGACGACGGCCGCGGTGTCCTTGGCACGCTCGAACCGCCAGGTGCCGCCGACGAATCCGTCGACCAGGACCGTGCCGCGGATGATGCCGTTGACGGTCATCACCCGCGGCCGGTGCTCGTCGGCGAGGACGCGGGTGCGGTCGGCGTGCGAGAGCAGCAGATTGTCGAAGTCGGCGACGAAGCGCGCGGAGACCTCGGTGGCGGGGTCGGTGAGTTCCGCGTCCGGCAGGTCGTACAGCTCCCTGCCGTCCTCGGCGGTGTAGGTCCGGCAGTCCAGCGCGGTGAAGACCTTCTTGAGGCCGGTGAGTCCGCACCACTTCTGCATGTCGGCGGGGGTGGCGGGGCCGTACGCGGCCAGGTAGCGGCGGACCAGCGCGGCCGGTTCCGCGGCGGCCGCGGCGGGGTCGGCCATCGGCTGTCCCAGCCAGTCGTCCAGCAGGGCATAGGCGGGCTGGGCGCTCGCGCCCCACAGCCCGCGCGGCGGCACCTGTGCCAGCGGCGCCCACACCCGTAGCGCGTTGACCAGCGAGGCGGGGTCCGCGTCGGGCCAGCGGGCGCTCAGCGCGGTACGCAACTCGGCGGGTCCCAGCGGCCGTTCGGCCAGCGCCTCGCGGCCGTGCGCGACCAGTTCCGCGCGGTCGACGCCCGCGGCCCCCGCCGCCCACTGCGAGCCGCGAAATCCCCGGTCCAGCATCGGCTGGATCCACGGCCGCAGCCGCAGCGCGTCCGCCGCCGTCACCAGATGCACGGTGCCGCGCATCAAGACGACGCGCACCACCGCGCGTTCGGTGAGCAGCGTGCCCAACTCGTCGAAGCGGAAGCCGTTCAGCCGGGTCCACAGGCCCGGATAGGGCGAGGTGGGGTGCTGCGACTGGAGTCCGAGCAGATGGGCGACGGCGTCCTCGGCGGCCGAACGCCGCCGGTCCAGCAGCAGCTGGCGCGCGAGCAGGGTCCGGTTGAGAGTGCGGCGGTCGAGCGGCGTGAGCATGGCTCCTACGCTAGGGCCCGTCGCGGACAGTTACTGTCCGCGACGGCGGGCGGGCGGTGCGGGCGGGGCGGGCGGTGCGCGCGACGGCCGAGCCACTGGCCACCCTGACCTGCGGGAAGAAACGGTTTTCGGTCCCCGAACCAAGTGATGGGTGACAGGTGGCAGACAGCACAGGAGGTCCCCGCGTGCAGATACCCACGCACGAGCCCGGACGGAACCGAACCCCGTTCGGCGAGGTGTACGAGGCGCACTTCGACGCCGTTCTCGGCTTCATTACCCGGAGAACCACCGACCGGCACTTGGCCGCCGACCTGACCGCCGACGTCTTCGTGGCCGCGCTGGAGGCATTCGAGGGTTACGACCCCAGGCGCGGCACGCACCTCATGTGGCTCTACGGGATCGCCCGCAACACCACGGCCGCGCATGCCCGCCGCGCGGTACGTGAGCGGGACGCGGTGGCCGCGGTCAGCGGTCGGCGGCTGCTGGACGAGCAGGACATGCAGCGCTTCGAGGAGCGCATCGACGCCGAATGGGCGGCCAGGGAGTTGCTCGCCCGGCACGCCGGGCTCTCCGAGCCGCTGCGCGCGGTGATCGACCTCGTCGCTGTCGACGGTCTCACGACCAAGGAGGCCGCGAAGGTGCTCCGGATCTCCCAGGCGACCGCCCGGGTCCGCCTGCACCGCGCCCGCGCCGCCCTGCGTGCCGAATCCACCACCCCGTCCGCCGCATTCGATTCCCCCCTCACGGAGGTCACCCGATGAACACCCCGGTCGGATTCAAGCAACGCCTCGGTGCCGAGCTGGCCCTACTGGAACAGGTACGAGCCGAACAGCGGGAAACAGAGCGGGCACCCCGACCAAAGCCGCCGGTGGCCGCCCGCGGAATCCTCGCACGTCCCGCCGTACGTCGGACCGCGTTCGCGGGCCTGGCCGCGGGCGTGGCGGCCACCACGATCGTCGCGACCTCCTCCGTCCGGGGAGCGCAGCCCCAGCCGGTACACGCCATGACGGTCGCCCAGGTGCTGGACGCCGCCGCGGACAACGCCGCGAAGGGTCCGGGCAAGGAGCCGGGTCTCCACCAGTGGTTGTACACGGACGATGTTGTCTGCGTGACGACGTGCGGGCACGAGCGGTCCTGGTACCGGTACGACGGTCTCAAGAGCGCGTCGGTCGGCAAGTCATTGGCGTCAGGAAACCGCACTGCCGTCCAGGTGCGCGATGTCTTCACCCCCTTCCGCTCGGGGAAGGTCGGGGACCATCCGCGGGAGACCCGCGAGGTTCTGTCCCGACTGCCCACCGACCCCCACGAGCTCCTCAAGCGGGTGAGTACTGACCCCTTCTTCAACAGTTCAGGAGAAGAGCCGGGCGCGGCCCCCACCAACGGAATATTCCACAGCCTGGGTGAACGGCCCCCGGCCGTCACACCCGCAGCGCAGTTCACCAGGATCCTCCACATTCTGCGGACCGCATCGACCGTCCCGCCCCGGATCAACGCCGCGCTTTACCACGCGCTGGCGCTGATCCCCGGAACCACGCTGGTCAGCACGCCGATGCGAGACGCGGCCGGTCGGCCGGGACTCGCCATCGCCTTCGATTTCCACGATCGGCAACGAACGCACGAGTACCTCATCCTGGACCCGAGCACGTACACCTACCGCGGCGACCGCGTCGACTGGCACGGAGAGAGCGACTTCTCCGATTCCTTCGCCCGCGTGACGACCGGCGTCGTCGACCATCCCGGCCAGATGCCCGGCGGCCCCGCCCCGGACCCCTCGGACATCGTGGAACTGCCCCCGGTCGTCCAGGCGCCGCTCAAAGCACGCTGACCGACACCGCCAACAGGAGTTCGGGTCGCCCTGGACCCGGGCCCCGCAACGGGGGTGCGGCGAGGTCCGGGTCCGGCTCCCCATCGGGGACCCGGACCCGCACCCGGTCTCGGCGGGCCGGTGGCCGCTACGCCGCCGGGGAGCCCAGGCGGCGGGACGGGGTCTTGGGCTCGTGGTGGATCGGGGTGCGGGCGCCGGTGAGGGGGGCGCCGGAGCCGCCGCGCGAGTGGGCGACGATCTCGGCGGCGATCGACAGGGCGGTCTCCTCGGGCGTGCGGGCGCCGAGGTCGAGGCCGATCGGCGAGTGGAGCCTGGCCAGGTCGAGTTCGGTCACCCCGGTGTCGCGCAGCCGGTCCAGGCGCGCGAGATGGGTGCGGCGCGAGCCCATCGCGCCGATGTAGGCCAGCGGCAGCCGCAGCGCCCGCTCCAGCAGGGGGATGTCGAACTTGGCGTCGTGGGTGAGGACGCAGACCGCCGTACGGCCGTCCAGCCGCCGCTGCCGCGCCTCTGCCTCCAGGTAGCGGTGCGGCCAGTCGACGACCACCTCGTCGGCCTCGGGGAAGCGGCGGGCGGTGGCGAAGACCGGCCGCGCGTCGCAGATCGTCACGTGGTAGCCGAGGAACTTGCCCGCCCGTACCAGCGCCGCCGCGAAGTCGATCGCCCCGAAGACCAGCATCCGCGGCGGCGGCACGCTGGCCTCGACCAGCAGGGTGAGCGGCGCGCCGCAGCGGCTGCCGTCCGCGCCGATCACGACGGTCCCGGTGCGCCCGGCGGCCAGCAGCGCGCGGGTCTCGGCCGCCGCCGTACGGTCCCGCTCGTCGTCACCGAGCGAGCCCGCGTACGCACCGGCGCCCTCGGCCTCGGACACCAGCAGCGCCCGGCCCAGCAGCTCCGCCGGGCCCTCGACCACGCGGGCCACCGCCGCCGCCTCGCCGGAGACGGCCGCGGCCAGCGCCGCGACGACCTCGGGCCGTACCGCGGGGTCGATCCGCTGCACGAAGATGTCGATCGCGCCGCCGCAGGTCAGGCCGACGGCGAAGGCGTCCTCGTCGGAGTAGCCGAAGTGCTGGAGGACCGCGGCCGCGTCGGGGCCCGCGGCCAGCACCTCCCGGCACAGCTCGTAGACCGCGCCTTCCACGCACCCGCCGGACACGCTGCCGATGGCGTCGCCGCCGCCGTCGACGGCGAGCGCCGCACCGGGCTGGCGCGGGGCGCTGCCGCCGGTCGCGACGACCGTCGCGACGGCGAACGGACGCCCGAGACCGCACCAGCGGTACAACTCGTCAGCGATGTCCAGCATGGCGTTCCAGCTCCTTCTTCCTACAACTCGCTCTGCCCGGCGGTCACTTGACGCCGAGCCAGCCCTCGATCGGGGGCAGGGCGAAATAGACGACGAAGACGGCCGTGAGAATCCACATGAACAGCCCCGGGTCGCGCCACTTGCCCTGCGCGGCCTTGATGGCGGTGTACGAGACGACCCCGGCGCCGACTCCCGCGGTGATGGAGTAGGTGAACGGCATGAGGGCGACGGTCATGAAGACCGGTACGGCCACGGCGCGGTCGGACCAGTCGACGTGCCGTGCGTTGCTCATCATCATCGCGCCGATCACGACGAGCGCGGCGGCGGCGACCTGGCCGGGGACGATCTGGGCCAGTGGAGTGAAGAACAGGCCGAGCGCGAAGAGGACGCCGGTGACGACCGAGGACAGGCCGGTGCGGGCGCCCTCGCCGACGCCGGTCGCGGACTCGATGAAGACGGTCTGCCCCGACGCTCCCGCGACGCCGCCGATCGCGCCGCCCGCGCCGTCGACGAACAGCGCCTTCGACAGGCCCGGCATCCGGCCCTTGTCGTCGGCGAGCCCGGCCTCGGTGCCGACGCCGATGATGGTGGCCATCGCGTCGAAGAACCCGGCGAGCACCAGAGTGAAAACGATGACGCCGACGGTCATACCGCCGATCGAGCCCCAGCCGCCGAACTCGACATGGCCGAAGAGCCCGAAGTCCGGCATCGAGACCGCGCTGCCCTCCAGCTTGGGCGCGCTGCCTCCCCAGTCGGCCGCCGTGAGGTCGCCCGCCGCGTTGACGATCACGGACAGGACGGTGCCGGCCACGATGCCGATCAGGATCGCGCCCGGCAGATTCCTGGCCTGGAGCATGAAGATCAGCAGCAGGGTCACGCAGAAGAGCAGCACGGGCCAGCCGCGCAGCTGGCCGCCGGCGCCGAGGGCGACCGGGGCCGTGCCGTGCGGGTCGCCCTTGCCGACGAAACCGGCGTTGACCAGGCCGATCATCGCGATGAACATGCCGATGCCGATGGTGATGCCGTGCTTGAGCGCCAGCGGTATCGCGTTCATGACGATCTCGCGCAGCCCGGTGACCACCAGCAGCACGATGACGCCGCCGTAGATCACGCACATACCCATAGCCTGCGGCCAGGTCATGTTCGGAGCCACTTGGGTGGAGATCACCCCGGCCACGCTCAGCCCCGCCGCGAGCGCGAGCGGCACCTTGCCGACGAAGCCCATCAGCAGGGTGGAGACGGCGGCGGCCAGCGCCGTCGCGGTGATCAGCGCGGCGTGGCTGAGTTTGTGCCCCGCGACGTCGGGTCCCGACAGCAGCAGCGGGTTGAGGAGCAGGATGTAGCACATCGCCATGAAGGTCGTGATGCCGCCGCGGACCTCGCGGGGGATCGACGAGCCTCGGGCCGAGATGTGGAAGTACTGGTCGAGCCAGGATCTCCCGGCGGGCTGTCGCGAGCCTTCGCCCTCGTCCTCCGCCGCCGTCCGCGGCTCTACTGGCGTCTGGGTCATGGTGCCAACTCCCAAGGTTCACAGGGGCACTCGTACGCGGTGTACGGGATTTGGGATCTGCGTGGCCTGCACGACCCGGGGGACGGCCCGAGACGAACAAGAAAGGGGGACCGGGGGGCGGGAGCCCCCCGGCCGCCTAGGTTCCGGTCAGGTGCTCCGGCCGGATCGGGGTCCGGTTCAACTCCAGCCCCGTCGCGTTCCTGATCGCCGCGAGGACCGCGGGAGTGGACGACAACGTGGGCGCCTCGCCGACGCCGCGCAGGCCGTAGGGCGCGTGCTCGTCGGCGAGTTCGAGCACGTCGACCGGGATGGTCGGCGTGTCGAGGATCGTGGGGATCAGGTAGTCCGTGAAGGACGGGTTGCGGACCTTGGCGGTCCTGGGGTCGACGATGATCTCCTCCATCACCGCCACGCCCAGGCCCTGCGTGGTGCCGCCCTGGATCTGGCCGACGACCGACAGCGGGTTGAGCGCCCTGCCGACGTCCTGGGCGCAGGCGAGTTCGACCACCTTGACCAGGCCCAGTTCGGTGTCGACCTCGACCACCGCGCGGTGCGCGGCGAAGCTGTACTGGACGTGTCCGTTGCCCTGTCCGGTGCGCAGGTCGAACGCGACGGTCGGGCGGTGCCTGAACTCCAGTTCCAGGTCGACGGCTTCGTCCTCCAGGACGTCCGCGATGTCGGCCAGCGCCTCGCCGCCGTCGGTGACGACCTTGCCGCCCTCCAGCAGGAGTTCGGCGGTGGCCCACGCCGGGTGGTAGGTGCCGAATTTGCGGCGGCCGGTCTCCAGCACCTTCTCGCGTACGGCTTCGCAGGTGTTCTTCACCGCGCCGCCGGTCATGTACGTCTGCCGGGAGGCGGAGGTGGAACCGGCCGAGCCGACCCGGGTGTCGGCGGGCTGGATGGTGACCTGGGTGACGCCGAGTTCGGTGCGGGCGATCTGGGCGTGCACGGTGACGCCGCCCTGGCCGACCTCGGCCATCGCGGTGTGCACGGTCGCGACCGGCTCGCCGTTGATGACCTCCATCCGCACCCGGGCGGTGGAGTAGTCGTCGAAGCCCTCGGAGAATCCGACGTTCTTGATGCCGACCGCGTAGCCGACACCGCGTACGACGCCTTCGCCGTGCGTGGTGTTGGACAGGCCGCCGGGCAGCGCGCGTACGTCGGCGGCTCCCCCGGCCACCTCCCACTGGCGCTCGGGCGGCAGCGGGCGGGCCTTGACCCGGCGCAGCAGTTCGGCGACCGGCGCGGGCGAGTCGACGGGCTGGCCCGTCGGCATGAGCGTGCCCTGCTCCATGGCGTTGAGCTGACGGAACTCGACCGGGTCCAGGCCGAGTTCGGCCGCGACCTTGTCCATCTGCGCCTCGTAGGCGAAGCACGCCTGGACCGCGCCGAAGCCGCGCATCGCGCCGCAGGGCGGGTTGTTGGTGTAGAGGGCCAGCGCCTCGATGTCGACGTCCTCGACGACGTACGGGCCGACCGACAGGGAGGCGGCGTTGCCGACGACGGCCGGGGAGGCGGAGGCGTAGGCGCCGCCGTCCAGCACGATCCGGCACTTGATGTGGGTGAGCTTGCCGTCGCGGGTCGCGCCGTGCTCGTACCAGAGCTTGGCGGGGTGGCGGTGGACGTGGCCGAAGAAGGACTCGAAGCGGTTGTAGACGATCTTGACGGGCTTGCCGGTGCGCAGCGCCAGCAGGCAGGCGTGGATCTGCATCGACAGGTCCTCACGGCCGCCGAAGGCGCCGCCGACGCCGGAGAGCGTCATCCGGACCTTCTTCTCCGGCAGCCCGAGGACCGGCGCGATCTGCCGCAGGTCGGAGTGGAGCCACTGGGTGGCCACGTAGAGGTCGACGCCGCCGTCCTCGCCGGGCACGGCCAGGCCGGACTCGGGGCCGAGGAACGCCTGGTCCTGCATGCCGAAGACGTACTCGCCGCTGACGACCACGTCGGCGCGGGCCGCCGCCGCGTCCGCGTCGCCGCGCACGATGGGCTGGCGGTGGACGATGTTGGGGTGCGGGACATGGCCGATGTGGTGGTCCTCGCGGCCCTCGTGGACCAGGACGGCACCCGGCGCGGTGGCGGACGCCTCGTCGGTGATCACCGGCAGGTCGACGTACTCCACGCGGATCTTCGCGGCGGCGCGGCGCGCGGTCTCCGGGTGGTCGGCGGCGACCAGCGCCACCGGCTCGCCGTGGTGGCGGACCTTGCCGTGGGCGAGGACCGGGGTGTCCTGGATCTCCAGGCCGTAGTTCTTCACCTCGGTGGGCAGGTCGTCGTAGGTGAGCACCGCGTAGACACCCGAGGTGGCCAGCGCCTGCGAGGTGTCGATGGAGCGGATCTCGGCGTGCGCGACGGTGCTGCGCAGCGTGTAGCCCCACAGCATGTCCTCGTGCCACAGGTCCGAGGAGTACGCGAATTCGCCGGTGACCTTCAGGATGCCGTCGGGGCGCAGCGTGGACTCGCCGATGCCGCCCTTGGAGGCGGCGCCCTGAGTGAGGCTGGTGGGTGTCCGGGTGACGGACGAACCGGCGCCGGGCGGGGGTGTGTTGGGCATGCTCACACCGCTCCTTCGGTACGGGCGGCGGCCAGCCGTACGGCGTCGAGGATCTTCTCGTAGCCGGTGCAGCGGCACAGGTTGCCGGACAGCGCCTCGCGGATGTCGCCGTCGGACGGCTCGGGGACGCGTTCGAGCAACTCGTCGGCGGCGACCAGCAGTCCGGGGGTGCAGAAGCCGCACTGGACGGCGCCCGCGTCCACGAACGCCTGCTGGACGGTGGAGAGTTCACCGCCCTCACCGGCCAGGCCCTCGACGGTGACGACCTCGCGGTCCTGCGCCTGGCCCGCGGCGACCAGACACGAACACACCGGCACGCCGTCCAGGCGGACCGTGCAGGAGCCGCATTCGCCCTGCTCGCAGGCGTTCTTGGAACCGGGCAGGCCCATCCGCTCGCGCAGCACGTACAGCAGGCTCTCGCCCTCCCATACGTCGTCGGCTTCCTGCGGACTGCCGTTGACGGTGAAGGTCACGCGCATGGCTTGCTCCTGTCGTCCAGCTCGTGGGGCTCGTTGCCGCGGTACTGCTCCCAGGACCAGCCGAGCGTGCGGCGGGCCATGACGGCCAGCGCGTGCCGCCGGTAGGACGCGGTGCCGCGGACGTCGTCGATCGGGTTGGCGGCCCCGGAGACCAGCTCCGCGAACTGCCGGGCGACGGGGGGCGGGATCACCCCGCGGCTCTCCCACAGCCCGGCCTCGTCCAGCGCGGCGGCCAGGAACTCCTCGGCCGTCCGCGCCCGGATCGGGGTGGGCGCGGCCGAGCCGATGCCGGTGCGGACCTCGCGGATCTCGGGGTGCAGGGCCAGGCCGAAGGCGCAGACCGCGATGACCATCGCGTTGCGGGTGCCGACCTTGGAGAACTGCTGCGGCCCGGTCGCCTTCTTCAGCCGCACGGCGCGGATCAGCTCGTCGGGCTCCAGCGCGTTGCGCTTCACCCCCCGGTAGAAGTCGTCGATGGGGATCAGCCGGGTGCCGCGTACGGACTGCGCCTCGACCTCGCCGCCGCCCGCGAGCAGCGCCGGGTGGGCGTCACCCGCAGGGGAGGCGGTGCCGAGGTTGCCGCCGACACCGCCGCGGTTGCGGATCTGCGGGGAGGCGACGGTGTGGCTGGCCAGCGCGAGGCCGGGCAGCTCGGCTCTGAGGTTCTCCATGATCCGGGTGTACGGGACGGAGGCGCCGAGCCGGACGGTGTCCTCGGCCGCCTCCCACTCCTGGAGCTCACCGATGCGGTTCAGGTCCAGCAGAAACTCGGGCCTGCGGTGGTCGAAGTTGATCTCGACCATCACGTCCGTGCCACCCGCGATGGGCACAGCGGAGGGATGCTCGGCCTTGGCGGCGAGCGCTTCCTCCCAGCTGGCGGGGCGCAGGAATTCCATGGGGTTCTCTTCTCGAATCCGAGTGGGCTGTTCATGTCCTGTACACGCGGGGTGGCCCCAGTACACGGCTGTGGGGCCGTCCGGGTGCAGTCACCGAAAACATGAAGCGGTTGGCTGGCCAAGGGGTGGGTCTTGTAGATTCCTCCGAAAGGGTCCGCTCCGAAACCTCGCGGCAGCCCACCCGCAACACCGGTGTTCGACACTGCGACCCCGGGCTCCCGCGACGACGGCCGGGACCGCGACCACGACCCGGCAGAGGACAAGGCGACGACTATGCGGCTGCGCGCACTGCTGGACACCGAGGCCCTCGGCCTGCGGCTGCTCGGCGGCGAGGACGAGCTGGACCGTACGGTCCGCGGGGTGATGACCACGGACCTGCGCGACCCCAGCCGCTATCTGACCGGCGGCGAACTGGTCCTCACCGGTCTGGCCTGGCGGCGCGGCCCCGGCGACTGCGAGCCCTTCGTCCGGCTGCTGGCCGGCGCCGGGGTGGCGGCGCTCGCGGCGGGCGAGGCGGGGCTGAGCACGATCCCGCAGGATCTGGTGGCCGCCTGCGCCCGGCACCGGCTGCCGCTGTTCGCGGTGGACGAGACGGTGGCCTTCGCGACCGTCACCGAGTACGTGGTCCGGCAGGTCTCCGGCGGCCGGGCGGGTGATCTCGCGGCGGTCGTGGACCGGCACCGGCGGCTGATGTCGTCGGGGCCCGCGGGCGGCGGCCCCGACGCCGTGCTCGACCTGCTCGGCAGCGACCTGGACCTGCGCGCCTGGGTGCTGTCCGCGGTCGGCCGGGAGATCGGCGGCTCCTGCCAGTCGCTGGCCGCCTCGGTCCGCGCCGAGCTGGCCGGCGCCCAGCAGGCCGCCGCCCGCACCGCCCGGCCCGCGCCGCACCGCGTCGCCGTCCAGGGCGGCCGGATCTACTCGCTCTTCCCGGTCCGCGCGGGGGCTGAGGACGTACGGGCGACCGTACTGTCCGACTGGTTCCTCGCCGTCGAGGCGGACGCCGGAGAGTGGCCCGCGGAGCGCCTGGACCTGCTGCACGGCGTCACGCAGCTCATCGCGGTGGAGCGGGAGCGGCGGGACGCGGCCCGTACGGTACGGCGGCGGCTGGCCGCGGAGGTCTTCGAGCTGGTGCGCGGCGGGGCGCCGCCCGCCGAGATCGGCGCCCGGCTGCGGGCCGCGGCGCCCGTCCTGGTGCCGGGCGCGGGCGGCGCGCCGCAGTGGCAGATCGTGGTCGCCCGGGTCGACTGGGCGGGCGGCGACCTGGCGCCGGGGCCGGTGGCGCGGGACCTGCTGGAGGAAGTGCTGGTCGACCCGGCGGCGGCCGGGGCCGAGGCGACGGACCGGATCGCGGTGGCGCACCTGGACGACAAGGCGATGGCGCTGGTACCGCTGCCGCCGCCGGTCCCCGGCGCCCAGGAGGGCGGCGAGGACTCCCCCGCGACCCTGCACGCCGACCGGCTGCTCGACGTGCTGCGCGGCCCGCTCGGCCGCGGGCTCGCCGACGACGGACGGCTGACCATCGGCGTCAGCGCCGCCGTGCAGTCCGCCGAGGGGCTGCGCGGCGCCCTGGAGGAGGCCAGGCACGCGCGCCGGGTGGCCGCGGCCCGCCCCGGCCGGGTCTGCGTGGCCGGGCACGAGGAGCTGGCCTCCCACGTCCTGCTGCTGCCCTTCGTCCCCGACGACGTGCGCCGCGCCTTCACCGCCCGGCTGCTCGACCCGCTGCGCGCGTACGACCGCAGGCACCGCGCCGACCTCATCCCGACCCTTGGGGCGTTCCTGGAGTGCGACGGCTCCTGGACGCGCTGCGCCACCCGGCTGCACCTGCACGTGAACACGCTGCGGTACCGGATCGGGCGGATCGAACAGCTGACGGGGCGTGATCTGTCGCGCCTTGAGGACAAGTTGGACTTCTTCCTCGCGCTGCGGATGAGCTGACGGCACGGCGGTACGGGCGGCGCGCCCGCCGAAGCGGCCGTCGAATCTCCTTCACACGTTCACCTGTTGGACCGTCCGACCTGCCGAACAGGCATTAGTGATCCCGTTCACAAAAGGTGATCTCCAACCCCTTGGCGTGGACCCCCGCGCCATGTTGGACTTCGGCCACTGCACGTAAGCAGGAACTCGCACTCGCTCGACGACGCGCTTGGGGGAGAGACTGTGGCGGAAACCGCCCTGTCGGAATCGGTGGTCGGGGAACCGGACGTATGGCGGCTGCGGGCTCGCGGCTGCTGGGCGGAGGCGGCGACACTGCTCGCGCCGTTCTGCGCCGACCACGCCGGAGCCGCGCTACGGAGGGCGGAACTGCTGGTCGAGGGGTGTTTCTACCACCTCGACGGCTGGTCCGAGGCGGAGGACGCGCTGCGCGCCGCCGAAGCGCTGGCGGGCACCGACGAGGAGCGCGGCGCCGCCGCCTCCGAACGGGGGTACCTCGCGTACGGCGCGACGCTGTTCTCCGTACGCGACCGCGCCGACGAGGCCAGCTCCGCGTTCGGCCGCGCCGCCGCGCTGCTGTCCCCCGCCTCTCCCGGCAGGCCGCTGCTGGACTTCCGGCGCGGCCTGGTCGCCGAGAACATCGCCGCCAATCCGGCTGCCGCCCGCGCCGCCTACCGCCGCGCCCACGCCGGCGCCGTCGCCCACGGCGACGTCTTCCTGACCTCCTTCACCTGGCGCCACCTCGCGGGGCTCGCCGCCGCCGACGGCGAGATCGCCGAGGCCCGGCACGGCTTCGCGGAGTCCCTCCGCATCCGGGTCTCCCTCGGGCACCTCGTCGGCACCGCCCCGGCGCTGCTCGCCCTGGCCGATGTCGAGGACGAGCCCGAGGCCGCCCGGCTCCGTCTTGAGGCCGCCCGCCTCTACGCCCTCCTGGACGGCGTCCCCACCTGGCTCGCCCCGGCCTTCACGGCGGCCTAGGGCAGGCCCCCGCCACCGGCCCCGGCGGGGCGGTTCGGGCGTCTCCGGACACCTGCCGGTGGCGGCGGTCCTCGCGGTTGCGCTCCCCGGGGCGGCGCGGGGTCAGCCCCGGGTCCAGGCGCCTTCGGAAGCGGCCCGCAGGGCGTACTCGGTGAAGTCGCGCGGCGGACGCCCCAGGGCTTGCCGGACGCCGTCCGCGGTGTGGGCGTTGCGGCCGTCGAGGACTTCGGTGAACAGGTCGGTGAGGAGCGAGACCAGCTCGGCGGGAAGCCCGTGGGAGCCGAGCAGGGCGGCGTACTCGGCGGCCGGCAGGTGCGTGTACCGGATGTCGCGCCCCGTGGCGCGGGCGATCTCGGCGGTGGCCTCGCCGAAGGTGAGCAGGCGGGGCCCGGTGACCTCGTACACCTTCCCCTCGTGCCCCGGCGCGGTCAGCGCGGCCACGGCGACGTCCGCGACGTCCTCGGCGTCGACGAAGGGCTCGCCGACCTCACCCGCGGGCAGCGCGATCTCCCCGGCGAGCACCGGCTCCAGCAGATAGTCCTCGCTGAAGTTCTGGGCGAACCAGCTCGACCGTACGATCGTCCAGTCGGCGCCGCTGTCCTGGACGGCCCGCTCGCCGCGGAGCGCGCCCGGCTCGCCGCGGCCGGAGAGCAGGACCAGCCGCCGTACGCCCAGCTCCACGGCGAGCGCGGCGAAGGCGCCCACGTCGTCGGCGCCCTCGGGCGCGGCCAGGTCCGGGGAGTAGGCGATGTAGGCGGCGCGGACGCCGTCGAGCACCTTCGGCCAGGTCCCCCGGTCCTCCCAGAGGAACGGCGGCTCGCCCGCCCGCGAGCCGATCCGTACCCGCAGCCCGTGCTCGCGCAGCCCGGCGGCGACGCGGCGGCCGGTCTTCCCGTTGCCGCCGAGGACCAGCACCGTCTCGTGTCGTGCGTCTGTTGTCGTCATGGGTCAAGCCAACGTCAGCGGCCCTCCCCCGGACCATGGCCGACCCGCTCACCGGCATACGCGGGCGTCTTCGGCCGTCTCGACCGGCTCAGCCGCGGGCGGCGCCCGAGAAGTGCTCCCTGACCAGCGCCTCGACGGTGTCGGTGTCCCCCGCGACGAGGGCGTCGAGCAGTACGGCGTGCTCGGTGGCGTCGGCGAGCAGTTCCGCCGGGGCCGGGCGGGCGGCGTGCGGCGGGCGCGGGACGGCCAGCGGCCACTGGGCGCGGCGGTGCAGCTCGTCGGCGACGGAGACGAGCTGGAGGTTGCCCGACAGGCCCAGCATCGCGCGGTGGAAGGCGCGGTCGGACTCGGCGTAGGCGGCCCGGTCGCCGAGGGCGGCGGCGGTCACGGTCGCCTCGGCCAGCGGGCGCAGCGCCTCCCACTGGTCGGCGGTGACGCTGCGGGCGAGGCCGAGGACGACGGGCACCTCGAGCAGGGCGCGGATCTCGGCCAGCTCCGCCAGGTCGCGGGCGCTGCGCTCGGTGATCCGGAAGCCGCGGTTGGGCAGCACCTCGACGGCGCCCTCGCGGGCCAGCAGTTGCATGGCCTCGCGGATGGGCGTGGCGGAGACGCCGTAGCGGCCGGCGAGGGCGGGCGCGGAGTGCACGGTGCCGGGCGGCAGCTCACCGCTGACCAGCGCGTGCCGCAGCGCTCCGAGCACCTGGTCGCGTACGGACAGCCGCTCGGGCATGCGCCGCGGCGCGGGCAGCTCCGGCTGCCCGGCGTGCGGGTGGTCGCCGCGTACCTGCTCGGCCCCCCCGGGTGCGGCTCGTTCCACGCGGCGTCCCTCTCCGTACTCCGTGAGCGTGACCGGCCGTCCTGGCCGTGACCGGTGACCAGTGCCTGGTGACGCCACTCGGGTGGCGCAGTGCGGTAAGCGTAACCCGCGCCGGTGGTGTCCCCGGCCGCCCGCGCATTACCCCCACGGGGTATCGCGCGGAGCGCTGTACGCGCGCCGGTCACCGCCCGCCGACGGGAATTCCCCGCACCGGATTCCGTGCGACGCAGTGACGTCGGACAGGTCCGACGTCAGCTTCCGGAACCATGAGTGGACTGGTCCAACGGCCTTATCCCCCACCGGCATTGGACCAGTCCGAGAGAACGGACCGGGCTGGCGGAGCCGACCGGACGTGCGGTCTCGTTTATTCTTGTGCGACCTTGTTTACTCTCGGTTCGCTCTCGCCCATGGAGTCCGCATGGCCCTGTTCGATCTGCCCCTCGAAGAACTGCGCTCGTACCGGCCGGAGCGCCACGAGCCCGACGACTTCGACGCCTTCTGGAAGCGCACGCTCGACGAGGCGGCGCGGTCGGCTCCCGACGCCGAATTCCTGCCCGTCGACGCCGCGTTGACGGCCGTCGACGTCTTCGACACGACCTTCTCCGGCTGGGGCGGCCACCCGATATCCGCCTGGCTGGTCGTGCCGCGCGGCGCGGAGGGCCCGGTGCCGTGCGTGGTGCAGTACATCGGGTACGGCGGCGGGCGCGGCCTGCCGCACGACCATCTGGTGTGGGCCGCCACCGGCCGGGCCACGCTGGTGGTGGACACCCGCGGCCAGGGCGCGGTGGGCCGCAACAGCGCGGGCTCGACGCCGGACCCGCACGGCGGCGGCAACCCGCAGGCCCCCGGCTTCATGACCCGCGGCATCCTGGACCCCGAGGCGTACTACTACCGCCGGGTCTTCACCGACGCCGTCCGCGCGGTGGACGTGGCGGCGGCCCATCCCGCCGTCGACGCCGGGCGGGTGTACGTGGCCGGCGGCAGCCAGGGCGGCGGCATCGCGACCGCCGCCGCCGGACTGCACCCGGGGGTCGCCGCGGCGCTGATCGACGTGCCCTTCCTGTCGCACTTCCGGCGCGCGCTGACCCTCACCGACCGGGACCCGTACCAGGAGATCGTGCTGTTCCTGGCGACCCAACGCGGCACGGACGACGACGTGTTCACGACCCTCTCGTACTTCGACGGCCTCAACTTCGCCGCCCGCGCGACGGCTCCCGCGCTGTACTCGGTGGCCCTCATGGACCAGGTCTGCCCGCCGTCGACGGTCTTCGCCTCGTACAACCACTGGTCGGGCAGCACGAAGGACATCAGCGTCTACCCCTGGAACGGCCACGAGGG
Source organism: Streptomyces sp. NPDC093221 (assembly GCF_044753885.1). Taxonomy (NCBI): domain Bacteria; kingdom Bacillati; phylum Actinomycetota; class Actinomycetes; order Kitasatosporales; family Streptomycetaceae; genus Streptomyces; species Streptomyces sp. NPDC093221. The sequence goes on from NZ_JBIVOA010000003.1 coordinate 972,410, forward strand.
CGGCTCCGCCGAACACCGCGCCACCCAGCTCCGCTGGCTCCGCGACCTGGAGGCGCAGCGGTAGCGGACCGACGCGACACGCCCGGCACGGGCGGCGGCCGGGGCGGGCAGCGGCCAGGGCGGGCTGGTGGGGGCGCGGGGCAGCCGGAGGGGGGCGTGCGGGCACGCCTTTCCCCCGAATGCCGTAGTGGCAAACACTCCGGCTTGCTCAGGAACCCTTCTCCATGAGTAAGGTAAGCCTTACCTCGTAACGATCTCGTGTCGCTCGAAACACCCGATGGTGAGCCGCATGCCCGTGTCCAGAATCCTGCCGCCCGCCGCACCGACCGGCTCGCCACTGACCATGGCGTACGACCGGCTCGCCGAGGTCTTCCCCGGCCTCGTCGTGACCGAGGTGACCGACGTGACCCAGCCGCTGCCGCACGGCCCCGGCTGGGTCGGGGCGCGCGAACTGGCGGACGGCGGCGCGGCGGCGGACGCCCTCACGGACACCGTCGCCGCCCAGGTCACGGCCGACCACGGCCGCCGCCCGCGACCCGACGTGGCGGCGGCGCTGGCGCTGCACCGCTACGCGTGGCCCGCGTGCCTGCTCTTCACCGTGCCGTGGTTCCTCAGCCGCCGGGTGCCGCGGCTGGCGGTCACCGACGTGTCCTTCCACCGCGCCGCGGGCCGGATGACCGTACGGCCGCGCTCCTTCGCCTGCCTGCCGGACGACCCGGCCGCGGCGCTTCCCCACGCCCGCGTCGTGCCCGACGAGGCGGCACTGCGCGACGAACTGCGGGCCGCGCTGGCCGAGCATCTCGCGCCGCTGCTGGAGGGATTCGGGCCGCGGCTGCGGCGCGGACCGCGTGCGCTGTGGGGCATGGCGACCGACGAGATCACCGAAGGGCTCTGGCGCGTGGGGCAGTTGCTGGGCGAGGAGGAGCGGGCCGCGGCGGAGCTGGCCGCGCTGCTGCCCGCTGGCACTACGCCGTATGCGGGAGGCGCCGCATTCCGCGAACTGACGGTCCCGACCGGTACTGACGTACCGTCACCGCCCGTGAGCCGGACCCGGGACCGGCTCACCTGCTGCCGGTTCTATACGATCAGTCCGGCCGATGCCTGCACCACCTGCCCGCGGACCTGCGACGCGGACCGGATCAGGCGGCTGGTCTCGGCAGCCTGACGATCACGCTACGATCTCGCTCAACTGAGTTGTTGTGGCACGGAAGTTCGAGCAATCCATCCGAAGGCGTGCTCTTGGGCCATAACCTCTCCAGTCATCCGCGCTCTTCGCAAAGATGTCGCTCGTAAGCCGTCCCGCGGCCCGAGCGCGACGGAAGCGACACTAGGAATCGCACATGAGACTTACGGACATATCGCTGGACTGGGCGCTCTCGGGGGCCATCGGCCTGGTCGTCCTCGTGGCCTGCGTGCTCGTCTTCCGCAACCGCAAGGCGAGTTCGAGCAGCGCCGACGGCGCCCAGGTGGATTCGTGGGAGCGCAGTGAGGAGCGCCGTCGCCGCAAGGAGGCGATATACGGCAGCGCCTCGTACGTGCTGCTCTTCTGCTGCGCCGCCGTCGCCGCGGCCCTCTCCTTCCACGGCCTGGTCGGCTTCGGCCGGGAGAACCTCAACCTGACCGGCGGCTGGGAGTACCTGGTCCCGTTCGGCCTGGACGGCGCGGCGATGTTCTGCTCCGTACTGGCCGTGCGGGAGGCCAGCCACGGTGACGCTGCTCTCGGCTCGCGCATGCTGGTGTGGCTGTTCGCCGGGGCCGCCGCCTGGTTCAACTGGGTGCACGCGCCGCGCGGTATCGACCACGCCGGTGCTCCGCAGTTCTTCGCCGGGATGTCGCTCTCGGCCGCGGTCCTCTTCGACCGCGCGCTGAAGCAGACCCGCCGGGCGGCGCTGCGCGAGCAGGGGCTCGTACCGCGTCCGCTGCCGCAGATCCGCATGGTGCGGTGGATGCGGGCACCGCGTGAGACGTACGCGGCCTGGTCCCTGATGCTCCTCGAAGGCGTACGCACGCTGGACGAGGCGGTCGAGGAGGTCCGGGAGGACAAGCGGGAGCGCGAGCAGAACGTGATGCGCCGCCGCGACCACGACCGGCTGGAGCGGGCGCGCGTCAAGGCGCTCAACCGGCAGCACAGGAACTGGCCGCGCGGTGGCGGCCGGGGCGGCCGTCAGGTCGAACTGCCTCCGGCGGCCAGTGCCGCGGGCGGCAGCGGCCAGGCCGCATCGGAGCCTGCCATAGAGGCCCACGCGGCCGAACTCCCCGTCCGCGCCCGTCCGGCGCTCCAGCCGGTACGCGAGGACGCCGCGGCCCCCTTCACCATCGACCTGACGGCGGAGGACGACACGATGACCCTCCCCCGGCTGGACTCCCTGGAGCGCAAGCTGGAGGAAATGGAACGCCAATTCGGCTGAGCCGAAAGCCGGTTGTCGACTGCCGCCCACGGGTGGTGGGGCACGGGAGAGATACCCGGGTCCCCGCCCCGTGGGCGCTGTCACACGCGGCGGGCGTCGAGCTCGAACCAGACGACTTTGCCCTTGCCGCGTGAGTGCGCGCCCCAGGCGTCGGCCAGGGACTGCACGAGGAGCAGCCCGCGGCCCGAAGTGCCGTGGTCCTCGGGGGCGGTCGCCTGGGCCGGGAGCCTCGGGTGCCGGGCGAGGTCGTCGTAGACCTCGACGCGCAGCCGCTCCCCGGCCGTCCGCCCGGGGACGAGTGTGGCGGTGAGCACCGCCCCGTCGGTGGTGTGCTGGAGTGCGTTGGTGACCAGCTCGGTGGCGAGCAGCTCCGCCGTGTCGCAGAGCACGGGCACTCCCCAGTCCCGCAGATGCTCGCGCAGCAGGCGACGCACCTCGGCCACGGCCGGGAGGTCGGCGTGCCGCACCGTATGCCGCAGTATCTGCCCCGTGATGTCCGTCTGATCCCCCAGTTCCCCTGCTTCGGGCTCTTCCATGGCCCCGCTCCGGTCGCCGCCGCGATTCCCCGGTCGAACTTTCTTGCCGATAGGCATTCCCAGCCCCACAGGTTCCAGTCCTGCGCGCGTGATCCCCTGATGTGTCCCGGATGCGCGCAGCCGACGTCACATCGGAGGTCTGCGGATCGCGCCGCCGCCGTCGCGGATTCTCGACCCGGGCAGGCACTCTGACCTCCACTCCCTGAAGAGGTCCGATGTATAGCCGAGTCGGCGTTGTGAAAATCCTTGACACTACGCGGTCACGGCCTCCACTCTGTGGCGCACTCATCCCATGTGTCTCTTGGGTGTTGCGCCTGTGTTGTCGTCCCGTTGCCTCGGGAGGGGCCCGTGTACTCACCGCAAGGAAAACTCGGACGTCGGCGAATGATCCGACCACCCGCGCTCGTCACCACCGCACTTCTGGCGGCGGGCCTGCTCACCGCGGGCCTGCTCGTCCCCGCCGCCGCCCCGCCGGCCGCGGCGGCGACCGCGACCACGGCCTGGCAGAACGGCGGCTTCCATGTCGACACCCCCAATGTGATCCGCCGTTCGAACATCGTGCTCGGCTCGCCGAACACCGCCGCCGCGCAGTCGCTGCCGCTGGGCAACGGCTCGCTGGGCGCCGCCGCCTGGGCCGCGGGCGGCTTCACCGCGCAGCTCAACCGCGCCGACACCCTGCCGGGCCGCAAGTCCCCCGGCCAGGTGCAGATTCCGGGCCTGTCCGCGCTGACGAACGCGAGCGACTTCAAGGGCTCGCTGGACGTCTACACCGGTGTGCTCACCGAGTCCGGCGGCGGCATGACCCTCAAGTCCTGGGTGTCGGCGACCAAGGACGAACTGATCGTGGACGTCACCGGCGCCGATCCGGGCGCCCAGCAGACCGCGACGCTGAGCCTGTGGTCGGGCCGCGGTCCGCAGGCCGCCGTCTCGGGCACCGTCGGCACGCTGGCCGAGACCTGGGTGGACAACCAGGAGGCGGGCTCCTCGGGCCGTACCTTCGGCTCGCTGGCCGCGCTCTCCGCGGGCGGTCGCAATGTCACCGCCTCGGTGGTCAACTCCACCCAGGTGAAGGTCGCGTTCACCCCCAACGCCGACGGCTCCTACCGGGTGATCCTCGGCGCCCCGGCCTGGACCGGCGGCAACGCGGCGACCACCGCCGCGAATCTGCTCGGCTCCGACGCGACCGCCGCCGAGTCCTCGCTGCTGTCCTCCCAGCAGTCCTGGTGGTCCGGCTTCTGGGCCAACTCCGGTGTCCTTGAGGCGAATTCGGCCGACGGCACCGCGCAGTACATGGAGACGCTGCGCACCTTGTACCTGTACATGGAGGCCGCCTCGATGCGCGGCACCGTGCCGGGCAGCCAGGCGGGCGTCGCCGACATGTTCAACTTCGGCCAGGACCACCAGAACTGGACGCCGTCGGCGACCTGGCTGTGGAATCTGCGCACCCAGATCTCCGCGAACACCAGCAGCGGCAACTTCGCGCTGAACATCCCGATCTTCAACCTCTACCAGAACAACCTGGCCGCCATCGAGGCGTGGACCAAGCAGCAGATGGGCGGCACACCGGGCGCCTGCGTCCCCGAGGTCATGCGGTTCAACGGCAACGGCGGCGACCCCGGCAACGGCGCCAACGCGGCGTGCAGCCAGCCGGGCAGCCCCAACTGGAACGCCCTGAACATCACCTCGGGTGCCGAGATCAGCCTGTTCATCTGGCAGCAGTACCTGGCCACCGGCGACATCAACTTCCTGCGCACGTACTACCCGTTGCTGAAGTCGTCGGCGACCTTCCTGCTCAACTACCAGAAGGTCGGCTCGGACGGGAAGCTGCACGCGGTCGCCAACGCGCACGAGACGCAGTGGGCGGTGCAGGACCCGACGACCGACCTGGCCGCGGACGCCGCGCTCTTCCCCGTGGTGATCAAGGCGGCGCAGCTCCTCAACACCGGGGACACCGCGCTGATCTCGCAACTGACCACCGCGCAGGGCCAGATACCGGCGTGGGCGCGTACCGACTACGGCCGTACGCAGGTGCTGCCGCCGTCGGCGGACGCGTCGAACAACGACATCATCGCGTACTCGTACCAGCCGACCGCGCAGATCAGGAACAGCGAGAACATCGACCTGGAGCCGGTGTGGCCGTACAACCTGGTCACCGACGACCCGGGGTCGCTGCGGGACCTGGCGGTGCGCTCGTACAACCACCGGGCGGTGACCGGGGGCAACGACTGGAGCATGGACGCGATCGACGCGGCCAGGCTCGGGCTGGCCAGTGAGGTCGCGGCGAGGCTGACGTCGATCACCCAGAGCCACCAGGTGTACATCAACGGGCTGGCCGACCTCGGCAACACCGTCGGCACGGAGGCGTACATCGAGCAGGCGTCCGGTGTCGCGACCGCGCTGAACGAGGCGCTGGTGCAGGACTACGACGGGCTGCTGCGGATCGCCCCGGCCTGGCCGGCCGGCTGGGACGCGGCGGGCACGGTCTCGGTGCAGGGCAACACCAAGGTGGACGTGCAGGTCCAGAACGGCACCCCGGTCACGGTCGCCATCCAGGCCGGGTCGTCGCAGACCATGCGCGTGCGCAACCCCTGGCCCGGTCAGTCGGTGCAGGTGGTGAACGGTTCGAGCAACGCCGTCGTGGTCGCGCCGACCACCGCGGGCACCTTCAATGTGCCGGTCGCCTCGGGGCAGTCGTACCTCGTCGAACCGGTGGCCGCGCCGACCACGGCGCTGCCCTACGCGCAGGTCTCCGGCTCCCCCGCCACCGCCGCCAAGCACCTGGGCAATGTGCAGATCGGTCTGGACGGCGGCGGCACCGCGCCCGGCGGCGGCACGGTGGTCTCGCTGCGCGCGCACGCCAACGGCCAGTACGTGACGGCGGACAACGCGGGCGCGGCGCCGCTGATCGCCAACCGTACGGCCATCGGACCCTGGGAGCAGTTCGACGAGATCGACCAGGGCGGCGGTTGGATCGCGCTGCGCGCGCACGCCAACAACAAGTACGTGACGGCCGACAACGCGGGCGCCGCCCCGCTGCTCGCCAAGGTCGACGCGGTCGGCACCTGGGAGCAGTTCCAGCTCGTGCGCAACGGCGACGGGAGCGTCAGCCTGCGGGCGCGGGTCAACAACCAGTACGTGACGGCCGAGAACGGGGGCGCGGCGGCGCTGATCGCGAATCGGGCGGCCATCGGGCAGTGGGAGGAGTTCGATCTGATCCAGAGTTGACGGCTTTTCCTCCGTCGGCCCCCTGTTCCGTCCCGCGGTACCCGTACAGCGACGGCTGATTGTCCGGGCACCGCTGGACCGGGACGGGGGGTCGAGCCGGTGGAACGTGCCGGTCGGGGTGTGCCGGAGGGCGCGGTCCTGGGTCACAACGGAGCCGAACGGGGCTACGGGCGCGGCACGTTGCGCAGGTTGGAGCGCGCGAGCTGCACCATCTTGCCGACGCCGCCGTCCAGTACGACCTTGCCCACCGACAGCGCGAAGCCGCCGATCTGCTCGCCGGTGATCTTCGGCGGGATGGACAGGGCGTGCGGGTCGGTCACGACGTCGACCAGGGCGGGCCCCTTGTGCCGGAAGGCGCCGCGCAGCGCGTCCCGCAGGTCCTTGGGCTTCTCGACCCGGACGCCGTAGGCGCCGGCGGCGTTGGCGATGGCCGCGAAGTCCGGGTTGTGGTTGGTGGTGCCGTACGCGGGCAGGCCCTCGACCATCATCTCCAGCTCGACCATGCCGAGCGAGGAGTTGTTGAACAGCACGACCTTGACGGGGAGTTCGTACTGGACGAGCGTCAGGAAGTCGCCCATCAGCATGGTGAAGCCGCCGTCGCCCGACATCGACACCACCTGCCTGCGGCGGTCGAGGAACTGCGCGCCGATCGCCTGCGGCAGCGCGTTCGCCATCGAGCCGTGCGTGAAGGAGCCGATGACGCGGCGCTTGCCGTTGGGCGTCAGATAGCGCGCCGCCCACACATTGCACATGCCGGTGTCGACGGTGAACACCGCGTCGTCCGCGGCCTCTTCGTCGAGCACGGACGCCACGTACTCCGGGTGGATCGGCACGTGCTTGTCGACCTTGCGGGTGTACGCCTTCACGACGCCTTCCAGCGCGTCGCTGTGCTTCTTCAGCATCCGGTTGAGGAATTTGCGGTCGGACTTCTCCCGCACCTTCGGCGTCAGGCAGCGCAGCGTCTCGCCGACGTCGCCCCACACCGCCAGGTCCAGCTTCGAGCGGCGCCCGAGGTGCTCGGGCCGCACGTCGACCTGCACGATCGTCACGTCGTCCGGCAGGAAGGCGTTGTACGGGAAGTCGGTGCCGAGCAGGATCAGCAGGTCGCACTCGTGCATCGCCTCGTACGCGGCGCCGTAGCCGAGCAGACCGCTCATGCCGACGTCGTACGGATTGTCGTACTGGATCCACTCCTTGCCGCGCAGGGCGTGGCCGACCGGGGCCTTGACGCGTTCGGCGAAGGCCATCACCTCGTCGTGCGAGCCCGCGGTGCCGCTGCCGCAGAACAGGGCGACCTTGTTGGCGCCGTTGACGAGCCGGGCGAAGACGTCGAGTTCCGCGTCGCCGGGGCGGACGGTGGGGCGGCGGGTGACCAGGGCGTGCTCGATGCTGCGCTGCGGCGCGGTCTGGGCGGCGATGTCGCCCGGCAGGCTGATGACGCTGACGCCGCCGCGGCCCACCGCGTGCTGGATGGCGGTCTGGAGGACCCGCGGCATCTGCGCCGGGTTGGAGATCAGCTCGCTGTAGTGGCTGCACTCGCGGAAGAGCTGGTCGGGGTGGGTCTCCTGGAAGTAGCCGGTGCCGATCTCGCTGCTGGGGATGTGCGAGGCCAGCGCCAGCACCGGGGCCATCGAGCGGTGCGCGTCGTACAGGCCGTTGATCAGGTGCAGATTGCCGGGGCCGCAGGAACCCGCGCAGGCCGCGAGCTTGCCGGTGAGCTGGGCCTCCGCGCCCGCCGCGAAGGCCGCGACCTCCTCGTGGCGTACGTGCACCCATTCGATGGAACGGTTGCGGCGTACGGCGTCCACGACGGGGTTGAGACTGTCGCCCACCACCCCGTACACGCGCTGTACGCCCGCGCGCACCAGCACGTCGATGAACTGCTCGGCCACGGTCTGCTTCGCCATCGGGCCCACCTGTCCTCGTCGGTGACTCCTCTCATCTCACCGGGAAGTGGGTGGCCCCGCATCCGGGAGCGCCGGGGCGCGCCCGGTCACGCGTCCCAGACGGTCACCGCCGTCCGGTCGTCGGCGTAGCCCTTGACGCGGGTCTGGGCGTCGGCCAGATACGCGGCCATGCCGGGCGGTCCCGCGCCCCAGCGGCCTGCCAGGTGGACGGCCAGCGCGGGCTCGCCGCGCAGCGGTTCCGCGAGGCCGCCGCTGCACATCACCAGCGCGTCGCCGGGCTGCGCGACGGTGGCCCGGAAGCGGAACGGCGCCGCCGTCTCGTCCGGCGCCAGGTCCAGGTCCTGCCAGGTGTCGTCCCTGATCCGGAACAGTCCGCCGTCGCCGACGCCGAAGAACAGCCGGGTCCGGCACTCCGGGTCCGCGGGCAGCAGCAGACAGCGCAGCGAGGCGGTGTACGTGCCCTCGTCCAGGCCCAGGTCCTCGCCGCGGGCCCGCAGGCGTCCGTAGCAACGGTCGGTCAGCCGGTGCAGGCCCGACTTGAGCGAGCCTCTGCGGGCCGCGCGCAGGTCGTCAGAGAGCCGGTTCCTGCTCCGGCCGACCGCGCCCGCGATCCACCGCACCGCGTCCTGCGCCGCCTTGTGCGCGTCGTCCGCCGCGCGGGCGCCGCTGGCCATCGCGACCAGCAGCAGCGCCTCGTCGCCGCTGCCGAAGCGGGCCGTGAGCAGGGCGTCCCTGCGGGGCTGGCCCCGGTACCGCGCCGAGTCGCCGCGCAGCGACACCGTCCGGACCGTCATGCGGCCGTACCGCGCGCCGTCCAGCACCGTGTCCGCCACCAGGGCGCCCAGGTCGTCCGGTTCCGCCTCCGGCCACGCGGTCGGCTCCGCCGCGTACGTCGGCGGCCCCCCGCCCACCACCTCCGGCTCCGCGACCTCGTCCCGCGCCCCCACCGCCGCCACCCACCCGGGCGGCAGCTCCGGCGCCCACCGCACCTCCCCTTCCACGAACGCCGTCTCCCGCCCCCACCCCGCCGCCGACCCGGCCGCCTTCCCTGCGCCCTCGGTCGCCCCGGTCCCGGCCTCGGCACCGTCCCGCTCCCCCGCCTGCCCCTTCCGCCCGCCGACCGGCACGCCGACGACCGCGGGCCCCGCCCACGGACGGCGGGGCTCGACCGAAGCGGACGGCTGCGGGGGAATGGGCTGATCGGGCCCCGGTACGTCGGACTCGCCCGGCGCCGCCGGGACAGACTCGGCGTCAGCCGCCTGCGAAGGGCGTGACGGATCGGGCTCCGGCTCGACCGGTTCGGCCTCGGCCGCAGGTGTCTCCGGAGAAGGACCCGGCTGGGCCGGTGCCTCCGGAGAAGGACCCGGCTGATTGTTCTGCGCTGCGGTCGGCACACCCACGGCAGTCGGACCCACCCAGGGACGGCGGGGCTCGGCCGGGGCGGACGGCTGCGGGGGAATGGGCTGATCGGGCTCCGGTACGGCGGGCGGCTGGGCCGCCCAGGAGCGATCGACCTCCGCCCCGGGCGGGACAGCCCAGGGAGAGCCGGGCTCCGGGGAGGCGGTGGGGGCCTCCCGGTCGGCCGGGACAGGCTCGGCGTCAGCCGCTTGCAGGGAGGGACCCGGCGGGGCGGGCTCCGCCTCGGTCGGGGGAACCCACGGGCGGCGGGGCTCGGGCGGGGCGGACTGCTGCGGGGGAATGGGCTGGGCGGGCTCGTCCGGTGTCGCAGGGGCGGGTGGTTGGGCCGCCGAAGGGGAACGATCGGGGGCCGGTCCGGGCGGGGCGGTCTGCGGGCTCGGGGGTGCGCTCGGCGTGGTCGGGGCGGGCGGCCAGGGGTAGTTGGGGTCCGCCGCGCCGGTCGGGGCGGTAAGCGGGCGGTGGGGCTCGGCCTCGGGGCGGTCCGGCTCGGGGGTGGCCCAGGAGTTGTCGGAGGGGGGCGGCTCGGGCGCGGGGCGGCGGGCTGCCAGGAGTTGGTCGAGCGCCGAGTCGGTCGGCGACGGCGGTCCGGAATCGTCCGGCTCGGCCGGTGCCGGTTCGGCCGTCTCGGGGGTCGGGGCCTGCCAGGCGGTGCGGGGCCAGAGGGCAGGCTCGTCCGGGGAAGCGGGCGGGGGGTCCTCGACGGCGAAGGTCGGGGTGGCCGACCATGCGTCCCACGAGGCTCCGGGCGTATCGCCCTCCGGGGCCTCCGGCTCTTCGGCGACGGGCTCCGGCGCCGGTGCCGGCTCGGGGGCGGCCGAAGGTGAGCGGGTCCACCAGGAGTCGGACGCGGGGCGCGGCGCCTCGCGGGGCTCCGGGGCGGGGGCCGACGGCTCGGGGCGTTCGGCGAAGGTGGGAGCGGACGACCATGCGTCCCAAGGGCGTTGCTCCGGCCGGGGCGGCGGAGTGGGCTCGGGCGCGGCGGCCTCCGGAGCCTCTTCCGGTGGCGGCGGCGCCGTGCCGAAGGTCGGCTCGGCCGACCAGGCGTCCCACGCGGGAGCGTCATCGACCGGCGGCGCGTCCGGCGCGGCGATCGACGGCTTGGCGGGTGGTTCGGCCGAGGACTCGACCGGCGGCTCGGCCGGCCGCTCGGCTGGCACCACGTCGGCCGGCACCTCGTCGGCCGGCACCACGTCGACCGGCATCACGTCGACCGGCACCGCGTCGGCCGGTACCTCGGGCGACGCGTCCTGCTGAGCCGGAATCGACACCGAAGCGGGCTCCGGAGCCGAGACCGGCACCGTGGTCGGGACCGGCGCCGGAGGCGCACCCGGTGTGCGCGGCGGCCCCGGCCAGGAAGGGGGCGGAGGCGGCGGAGTGGGCCGACGCAGTCGCAACGTGTCGGCGGCCGGCGTCGGCGGCGGAGGCGCCACCGCGTCCAGCGCCGTATCGAAGTGCGCGTCGACGGAATCCGGCGTGGCGGACGGCGTGGCCGCGTCGTCGTCGTACAACTGACGCCACCAGTCGTCCTCTTGGCTGCTGTGGGAGTCCCCCTGCTGGCTCATGCCCTTATTGTCCACCGCGCGGGCCGCCGGGAAACGTGGAACCGCCGGGCCGGCCCCGCCCCCACAGCAGGGCCGCCCGGCGGAGTCGCCGTCCCCGGCCGGGACCTCGGGAAAGATCCTCCGGGGACCGCACCGAGACCTTCGGACGCGTCCGGAGACTTCTTGCGGGGGCTGCCACGGACGCCGTCCCCGGCGCCCTCCGTCCCGCCTCCCGCGAAGCCACCGGAAAGCTCCCCGTGAAGCTCTCCGTCAAGCTCTCCGCAAAGCTCGGTGTCGATCACACTGGCAGAGCGGACCTGCGGGAGTACAAGATGACCAAGGCGGGAAACCGCCGTGGCTCATTTCCGCCACCGTCACCATCACCGCAGGGAGGGGGCTCCGTGCTCGGCGCCATCGGTCTGGACGAAGTGCAGGAATCGGCCTACCGGGCGCTGGTCGGCCTGGGCGCGGCCGAGGTCGGCGACCTGTCGCACCGCCTCGGGCTGAACGAGGAGGACGCGGGCCGCATCCTGCGCAGGCTGGAGGGGCACGGGCTGGTCGCGCAGTCGTCGGCGCGGCCCGGCCGCTGGGTCGCCGCGCCACCGGCCGTGGCGCTGTCGGCGCTGCTGACCCGGCAGCGGCACGAGTTGGAGCAGGCGGAGCTGGCCGCCGCCGTCCTGGCCGCCGAGTTCCGCGCGGAGGCGACGGAACCGGCCGTGCACGACCTGGTCGAGGTGGTCACCGGAGCCAACGCGGTGGCGCAGCGCTTCCTGCAACTCCAGTTCGGCGCGGAGAGCGAGGTCTGCGCCCTGGTCACCGACCGCCCGGTGGCCATCACCGGGACGGAGAACGACGCCGAGCAGGAGGCGTCCCGACGCGGCGTCACGTACCGCGTGGTGCTGGAACGTTCCGTCGTGACGAGCCCGAGCGGTTTCACGGAGGTGTCCGCCGCGCTCGGCAGGAACGAACAGGTGCGGGTGGTGGACCGGGTGCCGACCAAACTGGTGGTGGCCGACCGGTCGTTGGCGATGGTGCCGCTGACCCGCCGCCTCGCCCAGCCCGCCGCGCTGGTCGTGCACGCCAGCGGGCTGCTGGAGTCGCTGATGGGGCTGTTCGAGGGAGTGTGGCGGCAGGGGATGCCGCTGAGCCTGGACGGGACGGGCACCGTGGCCGAGGAGTCCCCCGAAGCGCCGGACAGCACCGACCTGCGCATCCTCTCGCTGCTGCTGGCCGGTCTGACGGACGCCTCGGCGGCCAAGCAGCTCGACCTCGGGCTGCGCACCGTGCAGCGCCGGGTCAAACGGCTGATGGAGATCGCCGAGGTCACCACCCGCCTCCAGCTCGGCTGGCACGCCTACGAACGCGGCTGGGTGGCACGCGGCGACACGGACGTATGAGCGCGGGGCCGTACACGGCGGACGCGGTGACCGGCGACCGGCGACCGGCGACCGGCGACCGGGCCGACGGTCCCACCGGAAGGGTGAGCGCGCCACCGGACGGTTGACGGGCTGGCGGACCGACGACGTCCCCACGGCGTACGGACGGCGTACGAGCGGCGTACGCGAGTGGTCCTACGGGTCTCGGACAGGTCTCGCCTTGCGCCCCGAGGGTGATCCGCCCGGCGGACGGGCGCGTCATCGGGCAGGGTGGGCTCATGGGGACCGCACAGGTGTGCCTGATCGGCGCGGTGATGCTGCTCGGACTCGTCGGTGTGCTGGCCCCCGGCGTGCCGGGGACGCTGCTCTGCTGGGCCGCCGTCATGTGGTGGGCGACGCAGGAGCACACGAGCCTGACCTGGGGCGTACTGGCCGGGGCGACCGGTCTGCTGGCCGTCGTCCAGGTGGTGGTGTGGCTGCTCCCGGCGCGCCGGATCCGCGATTCGGGCATCACCTGGCACACCGTGCTGGTCGCGGGCTCCTTCGCCATCGCCGGTTTCTTCCTGATCCCGGTGCTGGGCGCGGTCCTCGGCTTCGTCGGCACGATCTACGCGACCGAGCGCGTACGCCTCGGCGGCCACCGCGCCGCCTGGACCGCGACCCGCACCGCGATGCGCGCGGTGGGCGGCTCCGTCCTGGTCGAACTCCTGGCGTGCCTCGTCGTGGCGGGCGCGTGGCTGGGCGCGGTGATCGCGGGCTGACCGGCACCCGGCCCCGCGCTCAGGGGGAGACGTACGGGGTGTGCGGTCGTACGGACATACGTATGACCGTACGACCGCGCGTCCCCACTCGGCCTAGGTCCTGGATAGGTCAAAGGTCCAATGGCCCGGTGCGCTCGCCCGTGTGAGGGTGAGGGCATGGCGATCAAGACACCCAGGACAGCGCTGACCGAGGCCGAGCTGCGCTATCTGCGCACGCAGCGCCTCGGGCGGCTGGCGACCGTGGACGCGCAGGGCCGTCCGCAGGCCAATCCGGTCGGCTACTTCCTGCGCCCGGACGGCACGGTCGACATCGGCGGCTACACGATGGGCGCCACGAAGAAGTGGCGCAATGTGGCGGCGAACCACTACGTGTCGCTGGTCGTGGACGACATCGCGGGCACCGACCCGTGGACGGTGCGCGGGGTCGAGATCCGCGGCACCGCCGAGCAGGTCGTGGGCCCGCACGACCTCGGCGCGCAGATGAGCGACGAGTTGATCCGGATCCACCCGTACTCGATCATCGGCTGGGGCCTGGAGGACTGACCCCGCGCGCCGGACCTCGCCGGGCGTCGCTCGCACCACCGTCGGCCGGCCCGCACAAGGCGCACACAAGGCACACCCGTCTCACCTGCCGAACCGACACGGAGAGCGCTCTCACGCCGCGCCGGGGGACCCGTTACGCTGTGCGCGTACCGGCCCCCGGTTTTCTGTTATTTCCGCGTGAAGGAGACGTCCCTTGTCCGACCCGAGCTTCGCGCCGCGTCCTACGCTGGAGGCCGTCGCCGCGCGGGCCGGGGTGTCGCGTGCCACCGCCTCGCGCGTGGTCAACGGCAGCGAAGGGGTACGGGCGCCGCTGGTGGAGCGGGTGCGCAAGGCCGTGGACGAGCTGGGATATGTGCCGAATCAGGCGGCGCGTACGTTGGTGACGCGGCGCAATGACGCCATCGCGGTGGTGGTCGCCGAGCCGGAGACGCGGTTCTTCACCGACCCGTTCTTCGCGCAGCAGGTGCGCGGGATCAGCAAGGAACTCACCGCGCGGGACAACCAGTTGGTGCTGCTGCTGACCGAAGGAGCCGCGGATTACGAGCGGGTGGGCCGCTATCTGGCGGGCGGACACGTCGACGGCGCGCTGATCTTCTCGCTGCACACCGACGACTCGCTGCCCGTGCTGGCCCGCAGGGCCGGAGTGCCCACGGTGATCGGCGGGCGGCCCGGCTGGACCGACTTCGACAGCGACCACGGCACGTTGTACGTGGACTGCGACAACCGGGGCGGCGCGCGGGACGCGGTCCGTCACCTGCTGAGGATCGGCCGCCGCCGGATCGCCCACATCGCGGGGCCACTTGACCAGACGGCGTCGGTGGACCGGCTGGACGGGTTCCGTGACGTGCTGCCGGAGACCGACCCGCGGATGATCGCCGAGGGCGACTTCACCCCGGAAGGCGGCGCCCGCGCCATGGCCGAACTCCTCCAGCGCTGCCCCGACCTGGACGCCGTCTTCGCCGCCTCCGACGTCATGGCCTCCGGCGCCCTGCGCGTCCTGCGCACCTCAGGACACCGCGTCCCCGACGACATCGCCGTCGTCGGCTTCGACGACATGGTCTCCGTCGCCGAATGGACCGACCCGCCCCTGACCACCGTCCGCCAGGACATCGAGGAAATGGGCCGCCTCATGGCCCGCCTCCTCCTGCGCGCGGTGGCGCCGCCGACGGGCCCGCAGAGCGTTCCCGCCCTGTCCTCCATCGTCACGCCGACGCACCTCGTGGTCCGCGCCTCCGCCTGAGCGCCGAATCTCGGCCCGAGCACCACGCTTCCCCCTGAGCGCCGCACCGCGCCCGTCCGAGGGCACTCGGCACCGCCCGACTCCGCCTGACATACCGTCACTTCATCGGATCGAACCCACGCGCGAACACCGGTCCCCCACCTGTGGGTTGGGAACGTCGGGCGAAGGGAAGGTCACGAACAGGTAGCGAAGGTGAGGGCACGGTGAAGGCCGTGCCGGAGGCGAGGAGGTCCGACATGGCATACAGCGTGATTCTCGGCGTCGTGATCGTCGTGCTCGTGGTCGCCTGTGTCGTCGGCTCGTTCTGGAGTGCGGGCAGCCCGATCGCGGTGCGGCGCCGCCACCAGCAGGGTCCTGGCGGCGGCGCCGGATAGGGTCCGCGCCCGTACGGTCGGCCGTACGGGACCGGGTTCAGGACCGGCGGCGGTGGCCGCCGCCCCCGCCGCGCTTGCGCTCGTACATCTCCCGGCCCGCCGCGGTCCGTTGCTTCCACTCGCGCCGCATCTCGGAGCGCAGCCGCTGGTCGGTGCGTGAGGCGATCCACGCGTTCTCGCGCAGCAGCTTGCGGTAGCTCTCCAGACGGCGGTGCTGCAAGGTGCCGTCCTCCAGCGCGGCCAGGACGGCGCAGCCCGGCTCCGACTGGTGCGAGCAGTCCTGGAAGCGGCAGTCGCGGGCCAGTTGCTCGATCTCGGAGAACACCTGGTGGAGCCCGGACTCCGCGTCCCACAGGCCGACCCCGCGCAGCCCCGGCGTGTCGATCAGCACCCCGCCCTGCGGCATCGGCAGCAGGTCACGCGTGGTCGTGGTGTGCCGGCCCTTGCCGTCGGAGTCCCTGGTGGCCTGCACCTCCTGCGCTTCGCGCCCCAACAGGGCGTTGGTGAGCGTGGACTTGCCCGCGCCCGACTGGCCGAGCAGCACCGAGGTGCCGCCCGCCAGCAGCTCCGACAGCGCCTCGATCCCCTCGCCGGTCGTGGCGCTCACCACCAGGACCGGCACTCCGGGCGCCGCCGATTCGGCGTCCTCCAGCAGATAGGTGGTGTCCGGCACGAGGTCCGCCTTGGTCAGCGCGACCACCGGTTGCGCGCCGCTCTCCCAGGCCAGGGAGAGGAAGCGTTCGAGGCGCCCCAGATCGAGGTCGGCCGCCAGCGACACCGCGATCACCGCGTGGTCGATATTGGCCGCGAGCACCTGGCCCTCGGAGCGCTTGGACGACGCCGACCGTACGATCGCGGTCCTGCGCGGCAGCAGCGCCCGTACCGACGGGCCCTTCGGCTGCGCCGGGTCCGGGTCGAACGCCGCCCAGTCCCCGGTGCACGCCACGAGCATCGGATCCGGCGAGTGCACCGGATCGGTGTCGGCGCGGACCGTCAGCAGACCGTCCGCGCCGTCGGGGACGACGACGTCGCACATCCCCCGGTCGACCCGCACGATCCGCGCGGGCACCAGTCCGTCCGCCGCGTACGCCGAGAAGGCGTCGTCCAGCAGCGAGTCCCAGCCGTACGGGACGAGTGAGGACCAAGAGGAGGACGACGACGAGAAGGAAGAAGACGAGAAAGACAAGGGAAACCCTTCCAACAGGGCCCCGGCACCGCGCGTCCGATCGGCGCGGCAGAAGAAGAGAGGTCAGCCGGAGACCACAGAGGTGAACTGAATGAACTTCCGCATCTGGGCAGCGCCCATCACCAAGGCAGTCATCGAGTCACACCTCCTGGCCGTACTCACGAGCCGACAGCGGCGAGCCATTTCTGCGGCTTCCGCTCCAACACCAGGGACCGTAGCCCCTCCCCCACCGCCTCCGCCACCGAATTAACGCCCGCCGCCGCGGGCGGGCAGAGAGTGCCGGAGCAAAGCGGAGGGATCTCCGGTAGTGGTACGGTCGGAGAAGCGGAGTGACCTCCGCTTGTTCTGGTGTCGCACGGGAACGGGATGCTCATGGCTTCCAGCGGGATGACCTCGGACGGGACGACGGCCGGCGGGGCGCGGCGGGCCGGAGGGGCGGGGGCGCTGGCCGGGCGGACGGTGGCGCGCGTCGGGTACGGGGCGATGCAACTGACGGAGCGGGCCGGGCGGGCCGCCGCGGTCGCCGTACTGCGGCGGGCGGTCGAACTCGGGGTGGACCACGTCGATACGGCGCAGTTCTACGGCGACGGCTTCGTCAACGGGGTGATCCGCGAGGCGGTCAGGTCCGAGGACGAGGTGCTGGTCGCCAGCAAGGTGGGAGCCGCACCGGATTCCGGCGGCCCGGTGCACCTGCGACTCGCGCAGAAGCCCGAGGAGTTGCGGGCGGCCGTGGAGGACAATCTCGCGAGCCTCGGCCTCGACCGGATCCCGCTGGTGAATCTGCGCCGCACCGATGTCGGGCCGGGCCTGCGGGCCGAGGGCGACCAGGTGGTCGAGCTCGACGACCAGCTCGCGACGATGGTGGCGCTGCGCGACGAGGGCAAGATCGGCGCGATCGGGCTGAGCAGCGTGAGCCTGGACAATCTGCGCCGGGCGATCCCGGCGGGCATCGCGTGCGTGCAGAACGCGTACAGCCTCGTGGCGCGCGACGACGAGGACATGCTGGCCCTCTGCACCGCGCAGGACATCGCGTGGGTGCCGTACTTCCCGCTCGGCAGCGCCTTCCCCGGCCTGCCGAAGGTGACCGACGAACCGGCGGTGATCGCCGCGGCGCGGGCGCTGGGCGCCACGCCCTCCCAGGTCGGCCTGGCCTGGCTGCTGCACCACGCGCCGAACGTCCACCTCATCCCGGGCACGTCGAACACCGCCCACCTCGAAGCGAACGTGGCCGCGGGCGCGCTCACGCTCGACGCCGCGACCCTCGCCGCGCTGGACGCCGTCCCGACCCGGCCGAACGACGCCCCGCTCACGTAACGCGGGGCGCGCGGCCGGACTCCCTCAGCGCGCCCCGAGGCTGGAGCCGCGCACGACCAGCTCCGGCTGGAGGACGACCTGGCGGTGCTCGTGGCCCTCGGGGTCCGCCGTCTCCTCCAGCAGCATCTCGGCGGCGAGCCGCCCCATCGCGACGGCGGGCTGCCGGACCGAGGTCAGCGGTACGGCCGCGGCAGCGGCGAATTCGATGTCGTCGTAACCGACGATGGCCATCTCCTCGGGGACCGCGATCCTGGCGGCGAAGACCGCCTGGAGGACCCCGAGGGCCAGCAGGTCGTTGGCGCAGAAGACGGCGGTGGGCCGGGGCGCCAGGCCGAGCAGCCGGGCTCCGGCGTCGCGGCCCGCAGAGACGTCCAGCCGCTCGGCGGACACCTCGGTCAGCGACTCGGGCGGCAGTCCGGCCTCGGCCAGCGCGGCGAGCGCCCCGGCGCGGCGGTCGCGGACCTGCGGGAGTTCGGGCGGGCCGCCGACGTAGACGATCGAGCGGTGTCCCGCGGCGATCAGGTGCTGGGCGGCGAGGCGTCCGCCGACGACGTCGTCCACCGAGACCGAGCAGACGGCGACGTCCGCCGAGACCCGGTCGACCAGGACGTACGGAATGCCCTGGCTGCGCAGCGTCTTGAGGCTGTGTCCGGTCGCGTCGGCGGGGGTGACCAGCACGCCGCGCACCCGCTGCTCGGCGAAGAGCGACAGGTACTCGACCTCCTCGCTGGTGCTCTGCGCGCTGTTGCAGACCATGACGCCGAGTCCGGCGGCGCGGGCGGCGCGCTCGGCGCCACTGGCCACGTCGACGAAGAAGGGGTTGCCCATGTCGAGGACGAGCAGCGCGACGATACGGCTTGCCCCGGCCCGCAGTTGGCGGGCGGACTCACTCCGTATGTAGCCGAGGCGGCTGATGACCGACTGCACCCGGGTCCTGGTCTCCTCGGACACCAGGTCCGGGCGGTTGATCACATTGGAGACGGTCCCGACCGAGACACCCGCCTGCCGTGCCACGTCCTTGATCCCAACCATGGGCTCCACTGCTCCGTCCCGCCCGCCGCAGGCAGGGCTCCTCGTAACGCTCATCCGGCGTCGGCGCGACGTGCTCGACGTTCACCCGGAATCAACGCATTGAACTTATTCAAGCACAGTGCGTGCTGGTTGATCCGGCACGAACTGAATCGTTCCAACCTCTCATGTTCACGGAAGGTGGAACACCTCGGTGAGCGGGACCATCGCCGCGTCGGGCGCGGCGCCGTCCAACTCCTCGAAGAAGCCCGCCATTTCCGCCTGCCAGCGGGCGTTCACCTCCGTACCGTCCATGGCGGCGCGCGCCCGCTCGAAGTCCTCGGTCTCCAGATAGCCGACGAGCAGGCCGTCCTCGCGCAGGAACAGCGAGTAGTTGTGCCAGCCGGCGGCGGACAGCGCCTCGCGCATGCGCGGCCCGACGTCCGCGTGCCTGGCACGGTACTCGTCCAGCCGTTCCTGACGGACCTTCAACACAAAGCAGACGCGCCGCACTTGAGGATTTCCTTCCGCACACCGCCGGCCCGGACCCACAGGGCCGGCGGTCCAACTGCCTTACTGGATGGTGCCGTCGGCTCAGAAGTTGAACTGGCCGATGTTCGCCTTGTCGAAGACGGTCGGCTTGCCGAGGACGATGACGCTGTCCTTGCCGACGGTGAAGGTGCCCATGTCGCCCGCGGTGAAGGTCTCGCCCTCGGCACCGGTGATCTGGCCGGAGGCCAGCGCGACGGCGGTGTAGCCCGCGAGCGCGCCGAGCTTGGCCGGGTCCCACAGCTCAAAGGACTGCACGGTGCCGTTGTTGACGTACGCGCGCATGTCGTTGGGCGTGCCCAGGCCGGTGAGCTGGACCTTCCCCTTGTACTTGGAACCGCTCAGGTACTGCGCCGCGGCCTTGATGCCGACCGTGGTCGGGGAGATGATCCCCTTCAGGTTCGGGTACTGCTGGAGCAGGCCCTGGGTCTGCTGGAACGACGCCTGCGCGTCGTCGTTGCCGTAGGCGACCTTGACGAGCTGGATGTCCTTGTACTCCGGCTTCTTCAGCTCGTCCTTCATGAAGTCGATCCAGGTGTTCTGGTTGGTGGCCGTCTGGGCCGCCGACAGGATCGCGATCTGGCCCTTGTTGTTGATCTGCTTGGCCATCAACTGGACCTCGGTACGGCCCAGGTCCTCCGCGCTGGCCTGCGAGACGAACGCGTCACGGCAGTTGGTGTTGGTGTCCGAGTCGTACGTGACGACCTTGACGCCGTTCTTGCGCGCCTGGTTCAGCGCGGTGCACAGCGCGCCCGGGTCCTGCGCGGACACCGCGATGGCGCTGACCTGCTGCTGCGTCAGGGTGTTGACGTAGCTGACCTGGCCCGCGGTGTCGGTGCCGCTGCTGGTGCCGACCTCCTTGTACTTCTCGCCGAGCGCCTCGACGGCCTTCTTGCCGCCGTTGTCGGAGATGGTGAAGTACGGGTTGTTCACCTGCTTGGGCAGGTAGGCGATGGTCAGGCCCTTCTTGACGGGCGCGTTCGGGTCGGCGGAGGCCGACGCCTTCGTACCGGATCCGGCGGAGGCCGATTCCGAGTCCGAGCTGGACTTCTTGGTGGTGCCGCCACAGGCAGTGGCGCTGAGCGCGACGACGGCGACAACGGCGACCGCGGCCGCGGCGCGACGGGCGGGGGCGGTTCTGTACGACATGCGGGTGTCCTTTCGATGCCGCACTCGCGGCAGGTGACGACCAGGTGAGGGTGTTCGGACGACGTGCGTGGTGCGGGGGGTCAGGTGGCGGCCAGTGCGGCCGGTGGTGGCGCGTCGGCGGTTCTGCGCCGGGCTCGCGCCCTGCCCACCTGCCGGGCCACCCGCGGTGCCAGTACCGAGATCACCAGCAGGACTCCGGTGATCAGGATCTGGGACTGCGCGGAGACGTTGATCAGACTCATCACGTTCTGGAGCGCGCCGAGCAGGAACACTCCGGCGATCGCACCGCCCAACGTGCCCTTGCCGCCGTCGAAGTCGATGCCGCCGAGCAGCACACCGGCGATGACGGACAGTTCGAGGCCGGTGGCGTTGTCGTAGCGGGCGCTGGCGTAGTGCAGGGCCCAGAAGACGCCGGTGAGCGCGGAGATCGTGCCGGTGGCGACGAACATCGACAGCTTCAGCCGCTTGGTGCGGATGCCCGCGAAGCGCGCGGCCTCCTGCGAGGCGCCGACCGCGAACAGCGAGCGGCCGACCGGGGTGGCGTGCAGGACGACGACCGCGATGACCAGCAGGACGGCCCACGGGATGGCGGCCTGCGGGATGAAGGTGCCGCCGATCCGCGCGGAACCGAAGTCCAGGTACTGCTGCGGGAAGTCGGTCACCGAGTTGGAGCCGAGCACGATCTGCGCGATGCCGCGGTAGGCGGCCAGGGTGCCGATGGTGACGGCCAGCGAGGGCAGTCCGAGCCGGGTCACCAGCAGGCCGTTGACCAGGCCGCAGACCACGCCGAGCAGGATGCACAGCGGGATGATCATCTCGATGGCCATGCCGTCGTTCCACAGCTTGCCCATGACGGCGCCGGACAGGCCCGCGGTGGAGCCGACCGACAGGTCGATCTCGCCGGAGATCACCAGCATCGTCATCGGCAGCGCGATGAGCGCGATCGGCAGGGTGTTGCCGATCAGGAACGACAGATTCAGCGCGTTGCCGAAGTTGTCGACCAGGGAGAAGGAGCAGAGCAGCAGGACGACGAGCAGGGCTCCGACGACGGTGTCCCAGCGGAACGCGTCCCGCGCCCAACCGGTCGCCGTACGGCCCGCGGTGGCGGGCTTCGCGCTCGCGGACGGCTTCGTACCGGCGGGCGGGTTCGTACCGGCGGACGGCTTCGTACCGGCGGACGGCTTCGCGGCCTTCGCCGGACCGGTGGATTTCGTTGGCTCAGGCATGAGTTGTCGCACTCCTTGTCTGTGCGGCCCGCTTACGGAGCACCGCCGCGACCCGCAGCGCGACCACCCGGTCGACGGCGATGGCCAGCAGCAGGAGGACGCCGTCGATGGCCTGCACCCATACGGAGCTGACGCCGATCGAGGGGAGCACGCTGTTGATCGAGGTCAGCAGCAGGGCGCCGAGCGCGGCGCCGTACAGGCTGCCGGAGCCGCCGGTGAAGGCGACGCCGCCGACCACCACGGCGCTGACGACGGTGAGTTCGTAGCCGCTGCCGGTGCCGGAGTCGACATTGCCGAAGCGGGCGAGGTAGAGAGCGCCCGCCAGGCCCGCGAGGGCGCCGCAGACGATGTAGGCGGTGAGGATGCGCTTGCGGACCGGCACACCGGCCAGCCGCGCGGCCTCCGGGCTCGAACCGAGCGCGTACAGGTCGCGTCCGCTGCGGTAACTGCGCAGGTAGTACGCGGCGATGATCAGCACGACCGCGGTGAGCAGCGCGAGATACGGGACGGCGCCGAGGCCGTCGTGCCCGAAGCTGCCGAAGCCCGACGGGAGGTCGGCGGCGGTGATCTGCTTGGAGCCGAACCAGATCGAGTCCAGGCCGCGGATGATGTAGAGCGTGCCGAGGGTGACGACCAGCGCGGGCACCTGGCCGAGGCTGACCAACAGGCCGTTGACGATGCCGAATCCGGCGCCGAGGGCGACCGCGATCAGGATGGCGACCAGCGGATTGCCGCCGCCGCGCAGGAACTCGCCCGCGGCGAAGGCGGTGATGCCCAGCGTGGAGCCGACCGACAGGTCGACGTTCCGGGTGATCACCACCATGGCCTGGCCGACCGCGACGAGCACCAGGATGGTCGCGTTGAGCAGCAGGTCCTTGATGCCCTGCTGGGACAGGAAGGCGCTGTTGTCGAGCTGGGTGGCCAGCAGCATCAGCACCAGGACGACGAGGATGGCCAGTTCCCTGACCTTCAGCACCCGGTCGAGGAGGCCGCCGGTGGAGGCGGTGTCCGGCGGCGCGGCCGACGCCGGTTTGGCGGTCATGGTCATGCCGCGTTCCTTCCGCGGCCGGTGGCCGCTGCCATGACGGATTCCTCGGTGGCGTCCGCGCGCGGGATGTCGGCGGCCAGCCGGCCCTCGTGCATCACCAGGACACGGTCGGCCATGCCGAGGATCTCCGGGAGGTCGGAGGAGATCATCAGGACGGCGAGGCCGTCGGCGGCGAGCTGCGAGAGCAGCCGGTGCACCTCGGCCTTGGTGCCGACGTCGATGCCGCGGGTGGGCTCGTCGACGATCAGCACCCGGGGGTCGGTGGCCAGCCACTTGGCCAGCACCACCTTCTGCTGGTTGCCGCCGGACAGCGTGCCGACGACATCGGCGAGCCGGGCGTACTTCACCTGGAGGCGCATGGCCCAGTCGACGGCGCGGCTGCGCTCGGCGCCGCGGTCCATCAGGCCCGCGCGGGTGGTGGCCTTGAAGCCGGTGAGATTGATGTTGCGCTCGATGGACATCTCCATGACCAGGCCCTGTTCGCGGCGGTCCTCGGGTACGAGGGCCAGGCCCGCGGCCATGGCGAGGCTGGGGGCGCCGGACTTCAGCGGGCGGCCGTCGACCTCGACCTCGCCCGCGTCCCAGCGGTCCACGCCGAAGACGGCGCGGGCCACCTCGCTGCGCCCGGCGCCGACGAGTCCGGCCAGGCCGACGATCTCGCCGCGCCTGACGTCGAAGGACACGTCGGTGAAGACGCCTTCACGGGTCAGCCTGCGCACGCTCAGCGCGACATCGCCGACCTTGGCGTCCTGCTTGGGGTAGAGCTCGTCCAGGTCACGGCCGACCATCCGGCGGACCAGGTCGTCCTCGGTGAGGCCGTCGACCGGCTCGCTGGCGATCCAGGCGCCGTCCCGCAGGGTGGTGACCTGCTGGCACAGCGCGAAGACCTCTTCCAGGCGGTGCGAGATGAACAGGATGGCGGCGCCGTCCTCGCGCAGCGCCCTGACGACGCCGAAGAGCCGGGCGACCTCGCTGCCGGTGAGGGCGGCGGTGGGCTCGTCCATGATCAGCACGCGGGCGTCGAAGGAGAGCGCCTTGGCGATCTCGACGAGCTGCTGGTCGGCGATGGACAGGCCCCGGGCGGGCTGGTCGGGGTCGAGGTCGACGCCGAGCCGCTTGAAGAGTTGCTCGGTGGCCTTGTGCACGGCCTTGTGGTCGACCCGGCCGAGCGAGCGGCGCGGCTGGCGGCCGACGAAGATGTTCTCGGCGATGGAGAGGTCGGGGAAGAGCGTGGGCTCCTGGTAGATGACGGCCACACCGGCGTCGCGCGCGTCGGCCGGGCCGTGGAAGACCACCGGCGCGCCGTCGAGCAGTACCGTTCCGGTGTCCGGTCGGTGCACCCCGGCCAGTGCCTTGATCAAGGTCGATTTGCCGGCGCCGTTCTCCCCCGCGAGGGCGTGCGCCTCACCCGCGTACAGCCGCAGTGAGACGTCGCGCAGTGCCCGTACCGCGCCGAAGGACTTGCTCACCCCCTCCAGCGCGAGGACCGGAGTCCGTTCCGGTTCGGGGTCGGTCATTGATGTCTCCTGGATCTCCCGGTCTTGCGCCGCGGGGTGAAATGTTTCAATGGAGTTGCCGGGACGTTAGCCCCGCTTGATCAGGCCGTCAAGAGTCCGTGGAAGCCATTTCGGGAGATCAACCCCCGACGGACGGCCAATCGCGGCTGGAAAGAGACCCTCTAGCAGCACGTCCGGCTCATGTGACACGATTCAATAACGGCGACCGGCCCGCCATCGGGTTCTCGTCATGACCATTGACATGGCGCAGCGTCGCCTTTAAGGTGAGCCGTCAAATGAAACGATTCACAGAGGTTGCCATGACAGACCTGTCGGCCGTGAAGGCGGCGCTGAAGTCCCAGCGGATCGAGACCCCTTCGTGGGCCTACGGCAACTCGGGCACCCGTTTCAAGGTGTTCAGGCAGGAGGGCGTGCCGCGTAACCCGTACGAAAAGCTGGACGACGCGGCCCAGGTGCACGCGGCCACCGGCGTCGCGCCCATCGTCTCCCTGCACATCCCCTGGGACCTGGTGGACGACTACGCGGCGCTCGGCGCGTACGCGAAGGAGCGCGGCCTGACCCTGGGCGCGATCAACTCCAACGTCTTCCAGGACGACGACTACAAGCTCGGCTCGGTCACCAACGCCGACCCCGCGATCCGCCGCAAGGCCGTCAGCTATCTGCTGGAGTGCGTCGACATCATGGACGCCACCGGCTCGCGCGACCTGAAGCTGTGGTTCTCCGACGGCACCAACTACCCGGGCCAGGACGACATCGTCGCCCGCCAGGACCGGCTCGCCGAGGCGCTGTCCCAGGTGTACGACCGGCTCGGCGACGACCAGCGGATGCTGCTGGAGTACAAGCTCTTCGAGCCCGCCTTCTACACCACGGACGTCCCCGACTGGGGCACCTCCTACGCGCACTGCCTCAAGCTCGGCGACAAGGCGCAGGTCGTCGTGGACACCGGCCACCACGCGCCGGGCACCAACATCGAGTTCATCGTCGCGTTCCTGCTGCGCGAGAAGAAGCTCGGCGGCTTCGACTTCAACTCCCGCTTCTACGCCGACGACGACCTCATGGTCGGCTCCGCCGACCCCTTCCAGCTCTTCCGGATCATGCACGAGGTCGCCAAGAACGGCGGTCTGAAGCAGGAGACCGGCGTCGCCTTCATGCTCGACCAGTGCCACAACATCGAGGCGAAGATCCCCGCGATCATCCGCTCGGTGATGAACGTCCAGGAGGCCACCGCCAAGGCGCTGCTGGTCGACCTCGACGCTCTCGGCGCCGCCCAGCGCGCCGGTGACGTACTGGAGGCCAACGCCGTACTGATGGACGCCTACAACACCGACGTCCGGCCGCTGCTCGCCGAGGTGCGCACCGAACTGGGTCTCGACCCCGACCCGATGGCCGCCTACCGCGGCTCCGGCTGGGCCACCCGCATCACCTCGGAACGCGTCGGCGGCGAACAGGCCGGCTGGGGCGCTTGATTTTCTTAAGGCTCGGTTCACCTCCGCTGCGCTTAGTCGCTGTCGACGGTCGATCGTGCTCGGTTGCTCGTTCCTCACAACCTGCGCGCGTTCTCCCTTTCAACAGCGACCGCTCCGCTTCGGTTCACTCGCCGGCCCTCCTGACGGCGAGCCCACGCGGCCGACCGGCTCCGCGACGCGCAGTGGAGCCTCCGAGCCGGTCGAGCTCATCGCACCCGTACTCATTCCTCCGAAGGACACCGCATGGCTTCCGCCTCCAGTTCCGACGACAGCACGGTCGGGGCGCTGCTCGGCCGTTCGAACCGGCTCGGATCCGATCCGCGCAACACCAATTACGCGGGCGGCAACACGTCCGCCAAGGGCATCGCGCCCGACCCGGTGACCGGGGCCGACACCGAGCTGATGTGGGTCAAGGGGTCCGGCGGCGACCTCGGTACGCTCACCGGCTCCGGTCTCGCGGTGCTGCGCCTGGACCGGCTGCGCGCCCTCACCGAGGTCTACCCGGGGGTGGAGCGCGAGGACGAGATGGTCGCCGCCTTCGACTACTGCCTGCACGGCAAGGGCGGCGCGGCGCCGTCGATCGACACCGCGATGCACGGGCTGGTGGACGCGGCGCACGTGGACCACCTGCACCCGGACTCCGGTATTGCGCTGGCGTGCGCGGCCGACGGCGAGGCGCTGACCAAGGAGTGCTTCGGCGACACTGTGGTGTGGGTGCCCTGGCGCCGCCCCGGCTTCCAGCTCGGACTGGACATCGCGGCGGTCAAGGAGGCCCACCCGGAGGCGATCGGCTGTGTGCTGGGCGGGCACGGCGTCACCGCCTGGGGCGCCACCTCGCAGGAGTGCGAACGCAATTCGCTGCACATCATCCGCACCGCGGAGACCTTCCTCCAGGAGCGCGGCAAGGCCGACCCGTTCGGCCCGGTGCTCGACGGGTACGAGCCGCTGCCGGAGTCCGAGCGGCGCGCACGGGCCGCCGCGCTGGCACCGCTGCTGCGCTCGATCGCCTCCCAGGACCGGCCGCAGGTCGGCCACTTCACCGACTCCCCCGAGGTGCTGGACTTCCTGTCGCGCGCCGAGCACCCGCGGCTGGCGGCGCTGGGCACGTCCTGCCCGGACCACTTCCTGCGCACCAAGGTCCGCCCGCTGGTCCTCGACCTGCCCGCGGGCACGGCCCTCGACGAGGCCGAGGCCCGGCTGCGCACGCTGCACGAGGAGTACCGCGCCGAGTACGCCGCCTACTACGAGCGGCACGCCTCGCCCGACTCCCCCGCCATGCGAGGCGCCGACCCGGCGATCGTCCTCGTACCGGGCGTCGGCATGTTCAGCTACGGCAAGGACAAGCAGACCGCGCGCGTCGCGGGCGAGTTCTACGTCAACGCCATCAACGTGATGCGCGGCGCGGAGGCCGTCTCCTCGTACAAGCCGATCGAGGAGTCGGAGAAGTTCCGTATCGAGTACTGGGAGCTGGAGGAGGCCAAGCTGCGGCGGATGCCGAAGCCGAAGCCGCTGGCCACCCGGATCGCGCTCGTCACCGGTGCCGGGTCCGGCATCGGCAAGGCCATCGCCCAGCGGCTGGTCGCCGAGGGCGCCTGCGTGGTGGTCGCGGACCTCGACGCGGGCAATGCCGCCGCCGTGGCCGAGGAGCTGGGCGGTCCCGACAAGGCCGTCGCGGTCACCGTGGACGTCACCTCCGAGGAGCAGATCGAGGCGGCCTTCGCCGACGCGCTGCTCGCCTTCGGCGGGGTCGACCTCGTCGTCAACAACGCGGGGATCTCGATCTCCAAGCCGCTCCTGGAGACCACCGCCAAGGACTGGGACCTCCAGCACGACATCATGGCCCGCGGCTCCTTCCTCGTCTCCCGCGCCGCCGCGCGCGTCATGATCGAGCAGAAGCTGGGAGGCGACATCGTCTACATCGCCTCCAAGAACGCGGTCTTCGCCGGGCCCAACAACATCGCCTATTCGGCCGTCAAGGCCGACCAGGCCCACCAAGTGCGGCTCCTCGCCGCCGAGTTGGGTGAGTACGGGGTACGTGTCAACGGCATCAACCCCGACGGGGTCGTCCGTGGTTCCGGCATCTTCGCTGGCGGCTGGGGGGCCAAGCGGGCGGCCGTCTACGGCGTCGAGGAGGCCAAGCTCGGGGAGTTCTACGCGCAGCGGACGCTCTTGAAGCGGGAAGTTCTTCCCGAGCACGTCGCCAATGCCGTCTTCGCCCTCACCGGCGGGGAGCTGACCCACACGACCGGGCTCCACATCCCCGTCGACGCGGGCGTCGCAGCCGCCTTCCTCCGCTAGGGCGTGTCACCCTGCGCAGGGCCGGTGTTCAAGGGCACGGCCCTACGCGTTCGCCCTGCGCAGGACGTGCCCCGTCAGGGGCGCCGGGGGCACCTCCCGGCCGAAGGCCGGAGGAGGAACTGCGCGGCCCGCCCCCACCGGCCGGTGGTCGGGACACCACCGAACTGCCCCTCTGGGGCCGGTGGTGACCTGCGGGAGCGCTTCGGCTGAGCGCGCAGTTCCCCGCGCCCCCAAAAGATTCGGCCTAACGCCTCGCGTAGGAGAACCGTCCAGGGGCCGCGGGGCGGGAAGAATGAAGGACCGCACTCCGCAGGAGTGGCCGTATAAGGAGAGGCATGATCGGCGAACCCCCAGGCGCAAGCCCAGCCGCAGGCGTGTTCGCGGCGGCGGACCTCGGCGCGACGAGCGGCCGCGTCGTCGTGGGCCGGGTGGGCGGCGGGGAACTGGCCCTCACGGAAGTGAACAGGTTCGCGAATGTGCCGGTGCGGCTGCCGAGCGGGCTGCACTGGGACCTGCCGGGCCTGTTCACCGGCGTTCTGGACGGACTGCGCGAGGCGGCGAGGTCGGGCGCCGCGGTGGCGTCCGTCGGCGTGGACACGTGGGCGGTGGACTACGGCCTGCTGGACGCGGACGGCGCGCTGCTGGGGATCCCGTACCACTACCGGGACAGCCGTACGGCGCAGGTGGCGCCGCGGGTGCGGGACGAGGTCGGCGCGCAGGAGCTGTACGCGGCCAACGGCCTCCAGCATCTGCCGTTCAACACGGTGTTCCAGCTCGCGGCGGCGCGGGACACGGTCCAACTGGCCGCCGCGCGGACGCTGTTGCTGATCCCCGACCTGGTGACGCACTGGCTGACCGGCAGTGTCGGCGCGGAGGTCACCAACGCCTCGACGACGGGCCTGCTGGACGCCCGTACGGGCGAGTGGTCGCGGGACCTCGCCGACCGGATCGGCCTGGACCCGGCGTTGCTGCCGCCGCTGCGGCAACCGGGCGACAGCGCAGGGGAGTTGCTGCCGCACATCGTGGCGGCGACGGGTCTGGCGGCGGGGACGCGGGTCACCACGGTGGGCTCGCACGACACGGCCTCCGCGGTGGCGGCGGTACCGGCCACCGCGCCGGGTTCCGCGTACATCTCCTGCGGCACCTGGTCGCTGGCCGGGCTCGAACTGGACGCACCGGTGCTCAGCGCGGCGTCGCGGGCCGCGAATTTCACCAATGAGCGCGGGATCGACGGCACGTTCCGCTATCTCAGGAACATCATGGGGATGTGGCTGCTGGAGGAGTGCCGTCGGGTCTGGGCCGCGCGCGGCGAGCCCTCCGAGCTGGCGTCGCTGCTCGCGGACGCGGGCCGCGCGGAGCCGTTCGGCGCGGTGATCGACCCGGACGCGCCGGAGTTCCTGGCACCGGCCGACATGCCCGCGGCCATCGCGGACTACTGCGTGCGTACGGGGCAGCGCCCGCCGGAGAGCCGGGGCGCGCTGGTCCGCTGCGTGCTGGAGAGCCTGGCGCTCGCGCACCGCAGGGTGCTGCGCAAGGCCGCCGAACTCGCCGACCGGGAGATCACCCACATCCATCTGGTCGGCGGCGGCAGCCGCAACGAACTGCTGTGCCGCCTCACCGCGGACGCGTCCGGGCTGCCGGTGATCGCCGGGCCCACCGAGGCGACCGCGCTCGGCAACATCCTCGTCCAGGCCCGCACCCACGGCCTCGTCGGCGACCTGGCCCGGATGCGGCAACTGGTCGCCGACACGCAGGAGTTGCGCCGGTACGAGCCGCGCGGTGACCTGCGCGCCTGGGACGCGGCGGACGCCCGTATCTCCGGTGCCCTCGCCGCCCCCTGACCCCCCGTCACCCGCCCACCCGCCGTCCGTCATCCGCCCGCACGACCCCGAGGGAGCCGCGATGCGTGCCGCCCTGTTTCTCACCTGCGTGAACGACACGCTCTATCCACGGACCGGCCAGGCCGTCGTCGCGCTGCTGACGCGGCTCGGCGTCGAGGTGGACTTCCCGATGGGGCAGACGTGTTGCGGCCAGGCGCACTACAACACCGGTTACCGGCACGAGGCGGAGCCTTTGGCGCGCCGCCAGGCGCGGGTCTTCGCCGGATACGACTACGTGGTCACGCCGTCCGGCTCCTGCGCGGCGATGGTGCGGGACATCTACCCGCGCCTCGGCGAACGGGCCCGGGAGGAGGGCCGCGGCGACGAGTTGAGCGAGGCGCTGGCCGACGTGGTGCCCAGGACGTACGAGTTGACGGAGTTCCTGGTGGACGTGCTGGGGGTGACGGACGTGGGCGCGT
Organism: Streptomyces sp. NPDC093221; assembly: GCF_044753885.1. Taxonomy (NCBI): domain Bacteria; kingdom Bacillati; phylum Actinomycetota; class Actinomycetes; order Kitasatosporales; family Streptomycetaceae; genus Streptomyces; species Streptomyces sp. NPDC093221. The sequence continues at coordinate 1,002,800 of NZ_JBIVOA010000003.1, forward strand.
ACTTCCCGCACACGGTGACGTACCACCCCACCTGTCACGGGCTGCGGATGCTGGGGCTCGGCGAGCGGCCCCGGCGGCTCTTGGAAGCTGTGAAGGGGCTTGAGCTGCGGGAGTTGGAGGGTGCGGAGGAGTGCTGCGGCTTCGGCGGCACCTTCGCCGTGAAGAATCCCGACGTCTCGGCCGCGATGGCCGCGGACAAGGTGCGGCACGCGGAGGAGACCGGCGCCGACGTGCTGTGCGCGGCCGACAACTCCTGCCTGATGCACCTGGACGGCACGATGTCCCGGCAGCGCACCGCCATCCGCCCGGTGCACATCGCGGAGATCCTGGCCAGTACGCGGGAGCACCCGCTGACGGTCCCGACCGCCGGGGTTCCGGTCCATGTCGCCACGGGCGGCGCGCGCAATGGAGGAGTGGTCCGATGAGTGGTACGTATCTGGGTCTGCCGTCGTTCCCGAAGGCCGCCGCCTCGTCCACGAAGGACACCCAGCTCCGCGCGAACCTCACCCACGCCACCCACACCATCCGCGACAAACGCGCCAGAGCCATCGCGGAACTCGCCGACTGGCCCCAACTCCGCGCAGCGGGCGCCGCCGTCAAGGACCACACCCTGCGCCACCTCGACCACTACCTCCTCCAGCTCGAGGAGAACATCACCGCCGCCGGCGGCACCGTCCACTGGGCCCTGGACGCCGACGACGCCAACCGCATCATCACCCGCCTCGTCCAGGACACCGGCGAAACCGAAGTCGTCAAAGTCAAATCCATGGCCACCCAGGAAATCGGCCTCAACGACGCCCTGACCGCCGCCGGCATCACCGCCTACGAAACCGACCTCGCCGAACTCATCGTCCAGCTCGGCAACGACCTCCCCTCCCACATCCTCGTCCCCGCCATCCACAAAAACCGCCACCAGATCCGCGACATCTTCCACACCCAGATGACCACATGGGGCCGCCCCGCACCCGACAACCTCACCGACACCCCGGCGGATCTGGCGGAGGCCGCCCGCCTCCACCTGCGGGAGAAGTTCCTCCGCGCGAAAGTCGGGATCTCCGGCGCCAACTTCATGATCGCCGACACCGGCACCCTCGTCGTCGTCGAATCCGAAGGCAACGGCCGCATGTGCCTCACCCTCCCCGAGACGCTGATCTCCGTCGCCGGCATCGAGAAAGTCATCCCCACCTTCCAGGACCTGGAAATCTACCTCCAGACCCTCCCCCGCTCCTCCACCGCCGAACGCATGAACCCCTACACCACCCTGTGGACCGGCACCACCCACACCGACGGCCCCGAAAACTTCCACCTCGTCCTCATCGACAACGGCCGCACCGACACCCTCGCCGACACCACCGGCCGCCAGGCCCTGCGCTGCATCCGCTGCTCCGCCTGCCTCAACGTCTGCCCCGTCTACGAACGCGCCGGCGGCCACGCCTACGGCTCCCCCTACCCCGGCCCCATCGGCGCCATCCTCACCCCCCAACTCCGCACCACCACCACCGAACTCGACGCCTCCCTCCCCTACGCCTCCACCCTCTGCGGCGCCTGCTACGACGTCTGCCCCGTCGCCATCAACATCCCCCAAGTCCTCGTCCACCTCCGCGAACGCGTCGCCCAAGGCGCCACCACCACCCAGGACGGCCAACGCGTCACCATCAAACCCGCCAAAGGCCACGCCGCCGAACGCGCCACCATGCGCGCCGCCCGCTGGACACTCGACCACCCGGGCGTCATGCGCCAGGGCCAGCGCCTCGCCACCCGCACCCGACACCTCCACCCCCAACGACTCCCCGGACCCGCCAAAGCCTGGACCGCCACCCGCGACCTCCCCACCCTCCCCCCACAGACCTTCCGCGACTGGTGGCAGAAAAACCAACCAGCCAACCACCCCCAGACCAAGGAGAACGGCCAGTGACCTCCCGCGACACCGTCCTCACCCGCATCCGCAACGCCCTCGCGGACGTCCCCCGCGACGACCGCCCGCACGACACCCCCCTCACCAGGGACTACCTGCACACCCACGCCGACCGCACCCCGCAGGAGACCGCGACCCTGCTCGCGGAGAACCTCACCGACTACCGGGCCCACGTCCACCACACGGACGAGACCGGACTGCCCGCGACCGTCGCCCGCCTGATCGCCGAGCACGGCAGCCGCAGCGTCGTCACCCCGCAGGGCCTGCCCGCGCACTGGCTCGACGCGGTCGGCCCGGACACCGAGCGGCACACCGACCGGCCCGAGCAGACCACCTACGACCTCGACGCGATCGACACCGTGATCACCGGCTGCGCCCTGGCCATCGCCGAGACCGGCACCATCGTGCTCGACACCTCCCCCGACCAGGGCCGCCGCCGGATCACCCTCGTCCCCGACCACCACATCTGCGTCATCACCCCCGCGCAGATCGTCGCCTCGGTCCCCCAGGCCCTCCCCCGCCTGGACCCCACCCGGCCCCAGACCTGGATCTCAGGCCCCTCCGCCACCAGCGACATCGAACTCGACCGCGTCGAAGGCGTCCACGGCCCCCGCACCCTGGACGTCATCATGGTTGTGTGATCGCACAAACGAGGCGGACAGCTGGATCATGCGGCTTATGCAATGCGCCAGGAGACTTATCCCTCGCAGATGCGTCACTATGATCGTCACAATGACCTGGTGCGCGGCAGAGAGAGAGTTCCTGTGATGATCCGTACCGAACGGCGCCGCGGCATGGTGGCGGCCGTCGGCGGCGCCGCCGTACTGCTGGCGCTCACTGCCTGCTCGTCCTCGGACAAGGGTTCCGACGCCTCGTCCTCGTCCCCCTCCGCCTCGTCCTCCGCTTCCGCGTCGGCGACCACGCCGAAGGTCACCGGTTCCGTGACCGTGTTCGCGGCGGCGTCGCTGAAGGAGTCCTTCACGACGCTCGGCAAGCAGTTCGAGGCCGCGTACCCCGGCACGAAGGTGACGTTCAACTTCGGCGGCAGCGACGTGCTCGCGGCCAGCATCACCTCGGGCGCGCCCGCTGACGTCTTCGCGGCGGCCAGTACGAAGACGATGAAGATCGTCACCGACGCCAAGGACGCGGCGGGCACTCCCGCCCCCTTCGTGCGCAACCAGTTGGAGATCGCGACGCTGCCCGGCAACCCGGACAAGATCGCGTCGCTGAAGGACCTGACGAAGTCCGGCCTCAAGGTCGCGCTGTGCGCGAAGACGGTGCCGTGCGGGGCCGCCGCGCAGACGGCGCTGACCGACAGCGGGCTGAAGCTGACGCCGGTCAGTTACGAGCAGGACGTGAAGGCCGCGCTGACGAAGGTGGAGCTGAAGGAGGTCGACGCGGCGGTGGTCTACAAGACCGACGTGAAGGCCGCGGGCGGCAAGGTGCAGGGCGTGGACTTCCCCGAGTCGGCGAAGGCGATCAATACGTACCCGATCGTGGAGCTGAAGAACGCGCCCAACGGGACGGCCGCGCAGGCGTTCATCGCGCTGGTGCGGTCCGCCGAGGGCCAGAAGGTGCTCACCGGGGCGGGCTTCCTCAACCCGTGACCGGTCAGGAGCGGTGGGGCGCCGCGGCCGGTCCGGGACTTCCCGGGCACCGGCCGCGGCGCCGCTTCGTGCGCAGCCGCGGCGGTGTCCCGCTGCCGTTGCTGCTGCCCGCGCTGATCGCGCTCGTCTTTCTGCTGCTGCCGCTGCTGGCGCTGCTGATCCGGGCGCCGTGGCGGAGCCTGCCGTCGCAGCTCACCAGTTCCGAGGTGTGGACGGCGCTGCGGCTGTCGTTGGAGACCGCGACCACGGCGACCGCCGTGTCGCTGGTGTTCGGGGTGCCGCTGGCCTGGCTGCTGGCCCGTACGACGTTTCCCGGCCGCGGTCTGGTGCGCTCGCTGGTGACGCTGCCGCTGGTGCTGCCGCCGGTGGTCGGCGGTGTGGCGCTGCTGCTGGCGCTGGGGCGCAACGGTGTGGTGGGGCGCTGGCTCGACTCGGCGTTCGGCGTCACGCTGCCGTTCACGACGGCCGGTGTGGTGGTGGCGGAGACGTTCGTGGCGATGCCGTTCCTGGTGATCACCGTCGAGGGGACGCTGCGGGCGGCCGACACGCGGTTCGAGGAGGCGGCGGCGACGCTGGGCGCCTCGCGGTTCACCGCCTTCCGCCGGGTCACCCTGCCGATGATCGCACCGGGTGTCGCGGCGGGCGCGGTGCTGGCCTGGGCCAGGGCGCTGGGCGAGTTCGGCGCGACCATCACCTTCGCGGGCAGTTTCCCCGGCCGTACGCAGACGATGCCGCTGGCGGTGTATCTGGCGCTCCAGGACGATCCGGCCGCCGCCATCGCGCTCAGCCTCGTCCTGCTCGCGGTCTCCGTCGCGGTCCTCGCCGGGCTGCGCGAACGCTGGACGGCCGCGTCATGAGACTCGACAAGGGGGACGGGCCCGACGTGCGGGGTGCCGAGGACGCCGACGGCCTCGACGCGCGTCTCGTCCTGGACCGCGGCACCTTCCGGCTGGACGTACGGCTGTCGGTGCCGCCCGGCGAGGTGCTGGCGCTGCTCGGTCCGAACGGCGCGGGCAAGACCACCGCGCTGCGTACGCTGGCCGGTCTCGCCCCGCTGTCCGGCGGCCATCTGCGGCTCGACGGGCGGACGCTGGAGGAACCGGCGGTACGGCGGCGGGTGCCGGCCGAGGACCGGCCGGTCGGAGTGATCTTCCAGGACTATCTGCTCTTCCCGCATCTGACCGCGCTGGACAATGTCGCCTTCGGGCCGCGCTGCCACGGCGCGTCCAAGGCGGACGCGCGGGCGCGGGCGGCGGATCTGCTGGACCGGATGGGGCTCGCGGACCACGCGGGCGTCAAGCCGCGGCGGCTGTCCGGCGGGCAGGCCCAACGCGTGGCGCTGGCCAGGGCGTTGGCGACCGGGCCGCGGCTGCTGCTGCTCGACGAGCCGCTGGCGGCGCTGGACGCCCGCGCGCGGCTGGACGTACGGGCGGAGCTGCGCCGCCATCTGGCCGCGTTCGAGGCGGTGGCGGTGCTGGTGACGCACGACCCGCTGGACGCGATGGTGCTGGCCGACCGGCTGGTGGTGATCGAGCACGGGCGGGTGGTGCAGGAGGGCACGCCCGCGGAGATCGCCCGCCGTCCGCGTACGGACTACATCGCGCGGCTGGTCGGGCTCAATCTCTACCGGGGCGAGGCCGAGGGGCACACGGTCCGGCTCGGTCCGGAGCTGACCGTGACCGCCACGGAGGAGCTGACGGGGCCCGCCTTCGTGGCCTTCCCGCCGAGCGCGGTCACGCTCTCCACCGACCGGCCGGACTCCAGCGCGCGCAACACCTGGCGGGCCAGGATCTGCGGCCTGGAGTCGCACGGCGACCAGATCCGTGTCGCTCTCACCGGGAGCGCCGACGACCTGCCGCTGACCGCCGACCTGACGGCGGTGTCCGTGGCCGAACTGGGCCTGCACGAGGGCGCGCAGGTGTGGGCGACGGTCAAAGCGGCCCAGACGCACGCCTATCCCGCGTGAGCCGGCCGGGCGGCGGGGCTCAGCGGTACCGACGCGGCGGCCCTCAGCGGGAGTTCGGCGGCGAGCCGGCCCCCGGTGTCACGGCCAGCAGATTGCGGGCGATGGTCAGCAGATAGGCGCGGACGGTGGCGCTGCCCGGCTCGATCCGGCCGAGGTGCAGCCAGGCGCGCAGCAGCGTCTCGTGGGCCACGTCCTCGGCCTGCGCGCGGTCGCGCACGTGGCCGAGGGCGAACGACACCAGCATCTCGTAGTGCTCGGTGTGCTGCCCGGTTTCGCGTTCTTCCGGTGTCACCGGTCGTCCCCTCCCCCGGGGGCGGCGCACGCCGCAACCCCTGTGGGAGTAATACGCGACCGGCGCGCGCCGCGTTCATCCGGGGTGGGTGTGGCCTCAGGTGGGCGTGGGGCGTACGAGTACGGAGCCGGGCCGTGGCCCGGCTCCGCTCGGGTGTCGGCCGGCCGCGGAGATCAGCCCGGCCGGTGGATCAACTCGGCAGCGTCCACTGCTGGTTGGCGCCCGTGCCGCAGGTCCAGATCTGGAGCCGGGTGCCGTTGGCGCTGCTGGGGCCCGTCGCGTCCAGGCACTTGCCCGACCCGGCGTTCACCAGCGTGCTCCCGCTGCGCGTCCACTTCTGGGCGGCGCTGCCGTTGCAGTCGTAGAGCTGCACCTTGGTGCCGTTGGCCGTGCCCGCCGAGGTGACGTCCATGCACTTGCCGAGGGCCTTGAGCGTGCCGTCGGAACCGACCGCCCAGGTCTGGGCGCTGGTGCCGTTGCAGTCGTAGAGCTGTACGGCCGCGCCGTTGGTGCTGCTGGCGCCCGCGATGTCCACGCACTTGCCGCCGTAGCCGTGGATGGCGCCGGTCGGGCCGCCCTGCGGCGGGGTGACCGGGCCGCTCTGGCCCGCCGCCCAGCGGATCTCCTGGATCAGCAACTGGTTCTGCTGGGCGCTGGCGAAGGTGGACGACAGCGCGGTGTTGGTGTCGTAGTTCATCGCGTTGTGCCCGAAGTTGTTGTAGACCATCCTGTAGTTCTTGTTGGTCCACACGATCGGGTAATAGCCGCTGTACCAGGTCTGGTTGGGGTCGGTCCCGATCGGGAACGTCGACTGGTCCATCGAGGCCAGGATGTCGATGTTCGGGTTCTGCCGCAGGTCGTTCTGCCAGCTATACCACTCGCTGACGGACGAGGCGATCGTGCCGGGCAGGCCCGCGGTGGCCGGGTGGTTCGGGTCCTCGATCTTCAGCGTCTCGGCGGTCGGCCCCCAGGTGTTGGACTTGAAGGTGCCGGTGCCGAGGAAGGTCTGGTGGTACCAGGACCAGCCGTTGGACGACGCGTCGTTGTAGGCCGCGACATGGAAGCCGATCCAGCCGCCGCCGTTGTTCATGTACGTCTGGAACGCGCTCTGCTGGGCCGCGGTCTGCGGGGCGTTGTCGAGGAACATGACCACCTGGTACTGGGCCAGGTTGGCGGTGTTGAGCTGGCTCCAGTCGTTGGTCGAGGTGTACGAGAAGCCGTACTGCGCCGCGTGCTGCGGGAACCACGCGTTCGCTTCGTGGACGAAGTTGATGTGGGCGGCGTCGTACGTGCCGTCGTAGAAGGCGATCACCTTGAAGTCGGCGGCCTGCGCGGTGTGCGCGGGCCCCGCCTGTACCCCGAGCACCACGGCGAACAGCGCGAACAGCCTCAACAGGGTGCGCGACCAGGGTATTTGTGTGCGGGATCTGATCATGTGGGGGACCTTCCTTGTGCGCGACGGTGGGGGACGTGCGCCTGTACCGCGATTGAAAGGTCCAGACTATGTTCATGTCAATGACTCGCGGTCGAATCCTTGACCTAGTAACAGCGTTGACCGGGAGGTGAGTTGTTTTTCGTTCACTTCCTTGACTCAGCCCTTGACGCGGCGGCCCGGTGGGGCGATCCTTCCGAACCAACGGACAAGAAGCTTTCCTTCCACGCACCACCGCATACCTCCCCCTTACCACTGGCCCGTACTCCTCCCCGTCGGGCCCCGTCCGACCCCATCGGCCTCATGCGACCCCATCGGCCTTCATCAGTCCCCATCGGCCTCATCGCATCCTTCGGACCGCGTCGCCCGCGGAGCACGGTGCGCGACCGCGGCGACGCTCACAACCCCGGTGGGGGCCGGGGGGTCGCAGGTCGGGTGCCGGGTGTCCGTTTCGTTCAAGACACCCGGCGCCCGGCCCGCCTAGCGTGAACGGCATGAACGCACCCCTCACGCCCCGTATCGATCTGATCGGCCTCGTCGTCGCGGACATGGCCGCCTCGCTCGCCTTCTACCGGCGCCTGGGCATCGAGCTGCCCGCGGCGGCGGACGCGGAGCCGCACGTCGAGGTCACGCTCCCCGGCGGTCTGCGGCTGGCCTGGGACACCGTGGAGACCGTCCGCTGCTTCGACCCCGACTGGTCGCCCGCCACCGGCTCCCGGATGTCGCTGGCCTTCGACTGCGGCGCCCCCGAGGGTGTGGACGCGGCCTACGCCGAGCTGACCGAGGCCGGGCACACGGGCCACCTCAAGCCGTGGGACGCCTTCTGGGGCCAGCGCTACGCGGCCGTGTACGACCCGGACGGCAACACCGTCGACCTCTTCGCCGCTATGCCGCAGCCGTCGGCTGGATGAGCCGCCCGAGCGGCACGCCCGCGAGCGACTTGACCTCGCGCGCGAGATGGGCCTGGTCGGCGTAGCCCGCGACCGCCGCGACCTGCGCGAACGCGGTGCCCCCGCGGGCCAGCTCCAGCGCCCTTTGCAGCCGCAGCACCCGGCCGAGCGTCTTGGGCCCGTAGCCGAACGCGGCCTCGCAGCGGCGGCGCAACTGCCGCTCCCCCAGGCCCGTCCCGGCCGCGATCGCGCCCACCGGGCGGCCCGCGGCCAGCGCCCTGGCGACGCCGCCCGGGAGGGGATCGACGGGCCCCGCCGCGCCGAGCCGCGTCACCGCCCAGGCGTCGAGGACGGCCGCGGCGTCCCGGCCGCCCAGCCGGTCCGCCAGCCGTCCGGCGCGCGCCGCGGGCCACAGCGCGTCCAGCGGCACCCTGCGGTCGCGCAGCTCGCGGGCCGGCACTCCCAGCACCAGCGGGCCGAGCCCCGGCGCGAACCGCAGCCCCGCGTACGAGCCGCCCGGCGCGTCGTCGGCGACGAACGCCCGGGTGTCGGGGCCCGCGACCAGCAGGCCGCCGTCGTACCAGATCAGGTCCATGCAGCCGTCGGGCAGCACGCGGTAGGACCCGCCGCCGTTCTCACGGGTCCACACGGTGACGCCCGGCACCGCGGCGGCACGTTCCTCGTACATGCCTCCATGGTGCACCGCGACCCGGCCGCCGGTCCCGCCGAGCCGAGCCGCGCGTCACAGCTCCGGCGGGAAGGGCGGCATCGGCGGCGGGGGCGCGGCGGGCGGCGGAGGCGCGGGCCGGGAGGCCGAGCGGTGCGGGGCCGAGTGCCGGGCGGGCGGGGGCGCCGGAGCCATCGGCGGTACGTCGGGGCGGCGGCGCAGCCGGGACCGCACATCGGCGTGCGGCAGGAATTCCGCCCACCGCTCGGGGTATTCGGCGGGCGGGTCGTCGTCGGGGTCGCCGTCCTCGTCCCCGGCGTACGCGGCCCTGCGGGCGGCGGCCTGCGCGACGACCTCGGCCGCCGCGGCCTCCCGCAGCCTGGCGTTCTCCTCGCGGGCCGCGGCGGTGGCCAGCGACGGCCACACCCGGTCCACGGCCGCGTTGACGGCCGCGCCGACCAGGACGGCGAAGGCGGACACGCCGATCCACAGCAGGACGGCGACCGGTGCGGCCAGCGAGCCGTAGATCGTCGGTCCCTCGACGGTGTGGGTGAGGTAGATCCGCAGGACGAAGCTGCCGACCACCCACATCAGCAGCGCGATCAGCGCGCCGGGCACGTCCTCGTACCAGGCGGAGCGCACCGGCACCGACACGTGGTAGAGCGTGGTGAGGAAGGCGATCGTGGCGAGCAGGACGGCGGGCCAGTACAGCACCGCGACCGCGCCCTCGCCGCCCGGCAGCACGTCGACCACCGCGTCGGGTCCCGCGACGACCAGCGGCAGTACGGCGGCGCCCAGTATCAGCGCGACGACGTACAGCACCAGCGACATCAGCCGGGTCTTGACGATGCCGCGGCGGCCCTCCAGGCCGTACATGATGGTGATGGTGTCCACGAAGACGTTGACCGCGCGGGAGCCCGACCACAGGGCGATCAGGAAGCCGAGCGAGATCAGGTCCGGGCGGCGGCCGTGGAAGACGTCGTCGACCAGGGGTTTGACGAGCTGGTTGACGCCCTTGTCGGAGAGCACGGTGGAGGACGCCGTGAGGATGTTGTGCCGGATGTGGTCGATGGTGTCGAGGCCGATGACGGTGTCGACGTAGCCGAGGGCGCCGACCAGGCCGAGCAGCAGCGGCGGCAGCGACAGCAGGACGAAGAAGGCCGCCTCGGCGGCGAGGCCGGTCACCCGGTACTCCATGCAGGAGTTGACGGTGTCCTTCAGCAGCAGCCAAGCGACCTTGCGCTTGGAGACGTTGCGGTACACCACCCGAGCCCGGCGCCACCTGCTCGGGCGACGATGGCCTCTTTCTTCGGCTGCTTGCACCCCCTTACGTTAGCTGCCATGAGCACCCTCACTCACACGGTGACCAATCAGGCTCCGCCGCTGGTCGGCCATGACGTGTACAGCACCGACAGCGCCCTCGTGGAGGCCGTGGCCCGCCACGCCGATCCGGCCGGGCTCACGGAGATCACGGACGAGTTGAGCGAGCTGGGCAAGGCCGCGGGATCCGCCCAGGCACAGCGCTGGGGCGAGGAGGCGAACACGTACTCGCCCGTGCTGCGCACCCACGACCGCTACGGCAACCGGATCGACGAGGTGGACTTCCACCCCTCGTACCACCGGCTGCTCGGGCACGCGGTCAGCGCCGGTCTCACCGACGCCTGGTCGCGGCCCGACGGGCACCTCAGGCGGGCCGCCGGGTTCCTGGTCTGGTCGCAGGTCGACGCCGGGCACGGCTGTCCGGTGTCGATGACGCACGCGGCGGTGCCCGCGCTGCGCACCGACCCGGCGCTGGCCGCCGAGTGGGAGCCGCGGCTCGGGTCGCGGGTCTACGATCCGCAACTGGTCGCGGCCGGCGAGAAGCCGGGCGCGCTGTTCGGAATGGGCATGACGGAGAAGCAGGGCGGCTCCGACGTACGGGCCAACACCACGCACGCCGAGCCGCTGGCGGAGGACGGCGCGTACGCGCTGACCGGGCACAAGTGGTTCTGCTCCGCGCCGATGTCGGACGGCTTCCTCGTCCTGGCGCAGGCGCCGGGAGGGCTGACCTGCTTCCTGCTGCCGCGCGTGCTGCCGGACGGCACCCGCAACGTCTTCGCGATCCAGCGGCTGAAGGACAAGCTCGGCAACCGCTCCAACGCCTCCTCCGAGGTGGAGTTCAGCGGTACGTGGGCGCGGCGGGTCGGCGACGAGGGGCGCGGGGTGGCCACCATCATCGAGATGGTCGCGGCGACCCGTCTCGACTGCGCGCTGGGCTCGGCCGCCCTCATGCGGCAGGCGGTGGCGCAGGCCGTGCACCACGCCACGTATCGCAGCGCCTTCGGCGGGCCGCTGGCCGACAAGCCGCTGATGCGCAACGTGCTGGCGGACCTCGCGCTGGAGTCGGAGGCCGCGACGACCACGGCGCTGCGGCTGGCGGCGGCCTGCGACGCGGACACCGAGCAGGAGCGGCACTTCCGGCGGCTGGCGGTGGCCGTCACCAAGTTCTGGGTCACCAAGCGCTGTCCGGTCGTCGCGGCCGAGGCGCTGGAGTGCCTGGGCGGCAACGGCTACGTGGAGGAGTCCGGCATGCCGCGGATCTTCCGCGAGTCGCCGCTGAACTCGGTGTGGGAGGGCTCGGGGAACGTCCAGGCCCTCGACGTGCTGCGCGTCCTCCAGCGGGAGCCGCTGGCCCTCAACGCCTTCCTGGCCGAGCTGGGGCTGGCCCGCGGGGCCGACCACCGCCTCGACGGCGCCGTCAAGGACCTCCTCGGCGAACTCGCCGACCTCGACGGAGTCGAGACCCGCGCCCGCCGCATCGTCGAGCGCATGGCGCTGGTCCTCCAGGGCACCCTCCTGGTCCGCTTCGCGCCCCCCGAGGTCGCCGACGCCTTCTGCGCCTCCCGCCTCGGCCACGACTGGGGCGCCACCTTCGGCACTCTCCCCCACACCCTGGACCTGTCCTCGATCGTCGACCGCGCCCGCCCGGTCCAGTCCTAGGGCGCGTCCGCGAAGTCCCGTCGCGGCGGAACGGAAAACGGCGCGGCAGCGGCTGTCCCTCCGCTCGCCCCCCGAAGGGGGAGCAGAAAGGTTTCCGCCGCCGCGCCCACGGAGGGTGGCGCCGCGCCGACTCGGCACCACCCCCGGTCTGTTGGGCCGTCAGGCCGACCGTCCCGGCAGCGCGGGCGGGGGGCTGCCGCGCGCCGGTGACGCCGCGTCACTCTCCGTCGAAGTCGCGTACGCTCGCAATGGTTGCAGCCCGTTGCACATGTCGTCAGGCCGTGTGGGGACCTCCGGCGGAGGGGAGGGAAATCGCGACGGCCGGGCCCGTACGGCGGCACCATGGGCAGTGGAAGACGGAGAGCACGCAGGGCGGGGGCGACGTGACACACTTTCCGATCCAGGTCGGCCGGAGGGACGCGATGGACGCCCGCGCGTCCGCGCACCTGCTGGCCTCGGTCCGGGAAGCCACTCTTGCGGGTGATGTGCCGCCGAAGCCGCCGCGGCCGGTGATCGGCGAGTCATGGACACGCGCCCTGAGCCGGGGCCTGGACCCGGACACCGGTCGCAACGACGGGCTGCTGGGCACCGACGAGCTGGAGTACCGGCGGCAGTCCACCCCGCTCGGCGCTCTGCTGCCGCTGCTGCGCGACGGTCTGCACGCGGTCGCGGACGTGGCCGGGCACATCATGATCGTCACCGACCCGGAGGGCCGGGTGCTGTGGCGCGACGGCAGCCTCGCGTCCCGCAAGTCCCTCGCCGACCGGCTGGGCTTCGCCGAGGGCGCGAGCTGGGCCGAGGACGCGGTCGGCACGAACGCGATCGGTACGGCGCTGGTGACCGGCACCCCCCTCCAGGTGCACTCGGCCGAGCACTACGTGCGCAATCTGCACGGCTGGACCTGCGCCGCGGCCCCGCTGCACGATCCGCGCGACGGACGGCTGCTGGGCGTGGTGAATGTGACCGGTCCCGCCTCCACCGCGCACCCGGCGAATCTGTCGCTGGTCTCCGCGGTGGCCAGGGTCGCCGAGGGCGAACTGCGGGCCAGGCACTGGGCGGCGGTCGAGCGGCTGCGGTCGGTGGCCGCGCCGCTGCTGGCCCGGATGGAGGGCCAGGCGCTGGCCGTCGACCCCAACGGCTGGGTGGCCGCGGTGGCCGGGATGGCGCCGCCGGACCGGCTGCAACTGCCCGCGGCCGTCAGCGCCGGGCAGATGTGGCTGCCCTCGCTCGGCCTGTGCTCGGTGGAGCCGCTGCCGGGCGGCTGGCTGGTACGGCTGGGCAGCCGCGAGCGGGCGTCGGGCGCGAGCCAGGTGGTGCTGGACGTGAGCCGTCCGCGCAACTGGATGGTGACGGTGAGCGGCGCGGCCGGGAGCTGGGCGCAGCAGCTCAGTCCGCGCCACGCGGAGCTGCTGTTCGTGCTCGCGGTGCACCGCGGCGGCAGGACCGCGGCCGAGCTGGCCGCCGACTTGTTCGGCGATCCGAGCCGTACGGTGACGGTGCGCGCGGAGCTGTCCCGGCTGCGGCGGAATCTGGCGGGCGTGCTGGCGCACCGGCCGTACCGCTTCGCCGACGGGGTGAATGTCGAACTCATCCGTCCGCACCACCCGTTGGACCTCCTCCCGCACTCGCTCGCGCCCGCGGTGCTGGCCGCGCGCCGCTGACCGTACGGCCGCCGGGCGCGGCCGGTCACCGTACGTGTCCGGCCGCATTCGCGTGATGACCATCGAAACGAGTCGGCGGCGCGGCCGTCAAGAGGACGTGTCCGCGCCGTGGGGGCGCGCGGAGCGCGGTACGGGCGCGGGCCGGGGGCGAGATCCGGCCACCGGGTGCCCGGTCGCGGCGTCCGGGGCGGGCCCGGGGCGCGGGGCCGCACCGCCTAGGGTGGGCCGCATGAGTACGCCCGTGACCACCTGGTCCCTCGAACTGACCTCGCCCGACGAGCTGCGGGCCGCGGCCGTGCCGCCCGAGGCGTCGGGTGTCCGGATCGTGCGGTCGCAGGTCCCGTCGGCCGAATTCGGGCGCTTTCTGTATACGGCGGTCGGCGCGGACTGCGCGTGGCGGGACCGGCTGCCGTGGCCGCCGGAGCAGTGGCGGGCGCATCTGGCGCGGCCCGGCACCGAGGTGTGGGTGGCGTACGAACACGGCACCCCCGCGGGTTATGTGGAGCTGGGGGCGCAGGACGCGGGCGTGGTGGAGATCGTCTACTTCGGGCTGCTGCCGGACTCCAGGGGCCGCGGTCTCGGCGGCCATCTGCTGTCCTTCGGCACCGAGCGGGCCTGGGACCTGGGCGACCGCTGGGAGGGAAGGGAACCGACCGAGCGGGTGTGGGTGCACACCTGCTCGCTGGACGGGCCGTACGCGCTGGACAACTACCGGCGGCGCGGCTTCCGGGTGTTCGACACGACGGTCGCCGCTTCCCCGTCCACTCCGCCGGGCGCGTGACCGTCCACTTAGCCGGGCGCGTGACCGTCCGCGCGCCGGTCGCGCCGGGCGGGGCGTGACCGACGCCACAGTTTCTCACCTGGTGAGATTATCTGGTCCACATAATGGATGGCGGTGGACTCTCCGGAGACCCGCATGCCACGCTTTCGTCATGTCACGCACTGGAATCGCCTTGGTAGGTCGGCCACACGTCGACTTCTGCCGCGTGTCCAGCGCCATCTGTCCGGCGGTCTGACCGACTTAGCTCCGCTCCCCGCCATCCCCGTCGTCGTGGATGCCCGGGAGTCCCCGGCCGCCCCGCTGTGTTTCACAGCCCTGCGTTTTCCCAGGCCATAGGGTGCTCCCGCGCGTAATCGACCGTATTCGAGCCTGCCCGAAGGACGCATCGCCATGGCTTCCACCCCTGACCTGCCCCAGACTCCGGCCGGAGACGCCGCCGCCGGGGCTGCCGCGTCGCGCCGCAAGGCCGGACGGCACCGCGGTGAGGGCCAGTGGGCCATGGGGCACTTCACGCCGCTCAACGGCAACGAGCAGACCAAGAAGGACGACGACGGTCTCAATGTGCGGACACGCATTGAGACGATCTACTCCAAGGCCGGATTCCAGTCCATCGACGGCGCCGACCTGCGCGGCCGGATGCGCTGGTACGGGCTGTACACGCAGCGCCGCCCCGGGATCGACGGCGGCAGGACCGCCATCCTGGAGCCGGAGGAGCTGGACGACGAGTTCTTCATGATGCGGGTCAGGATCGACGGCGGCCGGCTGACCGTGGCCCAACTCCGGGTGATCGGCGAGATCTCGCAGGAGTTCGCCCGCGGCACCGCCGACCTCACCGACCGGCAGAACATCCAGTACCACTGGATCCGGATCGAGGACGTACCGGAGATCTGGCGCCGCCTGGAGGCGGTCGGCCTGTCCACCATGGAGGCGTGCGGCGACACGCCCCGCGTCATCCTCGGCTCGCCCGTCGCGGGCATCGCCGAGGACGAGATCATCGACGGCACCACCGCGATCGACGAGATCCACGACCGCTACATCGGCAGCAAGGAATTCTCCAACCTGCCGCGGAAGTTCAAGACCGCGGTCTCCGGCTCGCCGCTGCTGGACGTGGCGCACGAGATCAACGACATCGCCTTCGTCGGCGTCCGGCACCCCGAACACGGCCCCGGCTTCGACCTGTGGGTCGGCGGCGGGCTGTCCACCAACCCCAAGCTCGGTGTGCGGCTGGGCGCCTGGGTGCCGCTGGACGAGGTGCCCGAGGTGTGGGCGGGCGTCATCGGCATCTTCCGCGACTACGGCTACCGGCGGCTGCGCGCCCGCGCCCGGCTGAAGTTCCTGGTCGCCGACTGGGGTCCGGAGAAGTTCCGCCAGGTGCTCCAGGACGACTACCTCAAGCGCGAGCTGACCGACGGTCCGGCGCCCGACCAGCCGGTGCAGCAGTGGCGCGACCACATCGGCGTGCACCGGCAGCAGGACGGCCGCTTCTACGTCGGCTTCGCCTCGCGGGTCGGCCGGATCGACGGCGCGACGCTGACGAAGATCTCCGAACTGGCCGCCGAGCACGGCTCCGACCGGCTGCGGACCACCGTCGACCAGAAGATGCTCGTCCTGGACGTCGAGGAGTCCCGGGTCGAGTCGCTGGTCGCGGGTCTGGAGTCGCTGGACCTCCAGGCCACGCCGTCGCCCTTCCGGCGCGGCACGATGGCCTGCACCGGAATCGAGTTCTGCAAACTCGCCATCGTGGAGACCAAGGCGCGCGGCGCCTCGCTCATCGACGAACTGGAGCGGCGGCTGCCGGACTTCGACGAGCCGGTCACCATCAACATCAACGGCTGCCCCAACTCCTGCGCCCGTATCCAGGTCGCGGACATCGGTCTCAAGGGACAGCTCGTCACCGACGCCGACGGCGAGCAGGTCGAGGGCTTCCAGGTGCACCTGGGCGGCAGCCTCGGCCTGGAGGCGGGCTTCGGCCGCAAGGTCCGCGGTCTGAAGGTCACTTCGGCGGAGCTGCCGGACTACGTGGAGCGGGTGCTGACCCGCTTCCAGGCCGGTCGCACCGACGGCGAGCGCTTCGCGCAGTGGGCGGCGCGCGCCTCCGCTGAGGAGCTGTCATGAGCGAGCGGGCCGCGCCGTTCTACTGCCCCTACTGCGGGGACGAGGACCTGCGTCCGTCCGAGGAAGGCCACGGCGCGTGGGAATGCCACGCCTGCAATCGCGCATTCACGCTGAAGTTCCTCGGGCTGCTGTCCAGGGGAACGACCGCCAACTCCCCGCATGGAGGCGCCTCGTGACCACCGCACAGCACACCGCCGAGGACTTGCGCACCCTGGCCGAGCAGGCGGGCCGCGACCTGGAGGAGGCGTCCGCGCTCGACGTGCTGCGCTGGGCCGCCGACACCTTCGGGCCGCGGTTCTGCGTCACGTCCTCGATGGAGGACGCCGTGGTCGCGCACCTCGCCTCGCGGGCGCTGCCCGGCGTGGACGTGGTCTTCCTCGACACCGGCTACCACTTCCCCGAGACCATCGGCACGCGGGACGCGGTCGCGGCCGTGATGGACGTCAACGTCATCACGATCAGCCCGCGCCAGACCGTCGCCGAGCAGGACGCCGAGTACGGGCCGAAGCTGCACGACCGCGACCCCGACCGGTGCTGCGCGCTGCGCAAGGTCGCTCCGCTGGAGGAGGGCCTGCGCGGCTACGAGGCGTGGGCGACGGGCCTGCGCCGCGACGAGTCGCCGACCCGGGCCAACACCCCGGTGGTGTCCTGGGACGCCAAGCGGCGGAAGGTCAAGATCGCGCCGATCGCCCGCTGGACGCAGGACGACGTGGAGGCGTACGTCGCCGAGCACGGGGTCCTCACCAACCCGCTGCTGACGGACGGTTACGCCTCGGTGGGCTGCGCGCCGTGCACCCGCCGGGTGCTGGAGGGCGAGGACGCCCGCGCCGGCCGCTGGGCGGGCCTGGGCAAGACCGAGTGCGGGATCCACCTGTGACGGCCGGTCGGACGGGGACCGGTGCCACGAAGGCCGGCCCCACGCGGACCGGCGCGGTGACGACCGAGGCAGTGACGACCAGTCAGGAGTTGGGGATGACCACCGGCGCCACCGTCTGGCTCACCGGTCTGCCGAGCGCGGGCAAGACCACCATCGCCCATGCCCTCGCCGAGCGGCTGCGCGCGCAGGGCCGCCGGGTCGAGGTGCTCGACGGCGACGAGATCCGCGAATTCCTCTCCGCGGGCCTCGGCTTCAGCCGCGAGGACCGGCACACCAATGTGCAGCGCATCGGCTTCGTCGCCGAACTCCTCGCCTCGCACGGCGTGTTGGCGCTCGTCCCGGTCATCGCGCCGTACGCCGACAGCCGCGAGGCCGTCCGCAAGCGCCACCAGCAGCAGGGCACCGGCTATGTCGAGGTGCATGTCGCGACACCGGTCGAGGTCTGCTCGGTGCGTGACGTCAAGGGCCTGTACGCCAAGCAGGCCGCGGGTGAACTGACCGGCCTGACCGGCGTGGACGACCCGTACGAGATCCCGGCCGACCCCGATCTGCGGATCGAGACCCAGGGCCGCACGGTCGAGGAGTCGGCTTCCGTACTGCACGCGCTGCTTGTCGAGAAGGGGCTCACCATATGACCGCCGCCGTCGCGCACTCCGGAAGCACGGACAGCCCGTACGCCCTCTCGCACCTGGACGCGCTGGAGTCCGAGGCCGTGCACATCTTCCGGGAGGTGGCGGGCGAGTTCGAGCGGCCGGTGATCCTCTTCTCCGGCGGCAAGGACTCGATCGTCATGCTGCACCTGGCGCTGAAGGCGTTCGCGCCCGCGGCGGTGCCGTTCTCGCTGCTGCACGTGGACACCGGGCACAACTTCCCCGAGGTGCTGGAGTTCAGGGACCGTACGGTCGCCGAGCACGGCCTTCGGCTGCATGTCGCGATGGTGCAGGAGTACATCGACGACGGGCGGCTGCGCGAGCGGCCCGACGGCACCCGCAACCCGCTCCAGACGGTGCCGCTGACCGAGGCCATCAGGGAGCACCGCTTCGACGCGGTGTTCGGCGGCGGACGGCGCGACGAGGAGAAGGCGCGGGCCAAGGAGCGGGTGTTCTCGCTGCGCGACGAGTTCTCGCAGTGGAATCCGCGCCGCCAGCGCCCCGAGCTGTGGCAGCTCTACAACGGCAAGCACGCGCCGGGCGAGCACGTACGGGTCTTCCCGCTGTCCAACTGGACCGAGCTGGACGTGTGGCAGTACATCGCCCGCGAGAAGATCGCGCTGCCCGAGATCTACTTCGCGCACGAGCGCGAGGTGTTCAACCGGTCGGGGATGTGGCTGACCGCGGGCGAGTGGGGCGGCCCGAAGGCCGGTGAGCCGGTGGAGACCCGCCAGGTGCGCTACCGCACGGTCGGCGACATGTCCTGCACGGGCGCCGTCGACTCCGCGGCCACCACGCTCGACGCGGTGATCACCGAGATCGCCGCCTCCCGGCTGACCGAGCGGGGCGCGACCCGCGCCGACGACAAGATGTCGGAAGCCGCGATGGAAGACCGCAAGCGCGAGGGGTACTTCTAACCATGACCGCCACCACGGGTCCCACCAACCCCCTCACCGCCGAGCAGTTGTCGGCCACCACGCTGCTGCGCTTCGCCACCGCGGGCTCCGTCGACGACGGCAAGTCCACGCTGGTGGGGCGGCTGCTGCACGACTCCAAATCGGTGCTCACCGACCAACTGGAGGCGGTCGAGCGGGCGTCGCTCGGCCGCGGCCAGGAGGCCCCGGACCTGGCGCTGCTCACCGACGGCCTGCGGGCCGAGCGCGAGCAGGGCATCACCATCGACGTCGCCTACCGCTACTTCGCCACCGCGCGGCGGCGGTTCATCCTCGCCGACACCCCGGGCCATGTGCAGTACACCCGCAACATGGTCACCGGCGCCTCGACGGCGGAGCTGGCCGTGGTGCTGGTCGACGCCCGCAACGGCGTGATCGAGCAGACCCGGCGGCACGCGGCCGTCGCGGCCCTGCTGCGCGTCCCGCACGTGGTGCTCGCGGTCAACAAGATGGACCTGGTGGACTACGCGGAGCCCGTGTTCGCCGCCATCGCCGAGGAGTTCACCTCCTACGCGGCCTCGCTGGGCGTCCCGGAGATCACCGCGATCCCGATCTCCGCGCTGGCCGGTGACAATGTCGTCGAGCCGTCCGCGCACATGGACTGGTACGGCGGCCCGACCGTCCTGGAGCACCTGGAGACGGTCCCGGTCAGCCACGACCTGACCGGCTGCCCCGCGCGGTTCCCCGTGCAGTACGTGATCAGGCCGCAGACCGCGGAGCACCCGGACTACCGCGGTTACGCGGGCCAGATCGTCTCGGGGCTGCTGCGCGTCGGCGACGCGGTGACGGTGCTGCCGTCGGGCCGTACCACCACGATCTCCGGGATCGACGCGCTCGGTGAGGCCGTCGACACCGCGTGGGCGCCGCAGTCGGTGACGGTGCTGCTCGCCGACGACCTGGACATCTCGCGCGGCGACATGATCGCGCCGACCGCGACGGCGCCCGCGATCACCCAGGACATCAGGGCCACGGTGTGCCATCTGCACGAGCGTCCGCTGCGGATCGGCGACCGCGTGCTGCTCAAGCACACCACCCGGACGGTGAAGGCGATCGTCAAGGGCCTGCCGTACCGGATCGACCTCTCGCACGGTCTCGCGCACGACAACGAGCCCGCCGAGCTGGAGGTCAACGACATCGGAGCGGTGCTGCTGCGCACCGCGGAGCCGCTGCCGGTGGACGCGTACGCGGACTCCCGGCTGACCGGTTCCTTCCTGCTGATCGACCCGGCGGACGGTACGACGCTGACCGCGGGCATGGCGGGCGAGGCGTTCGCGGAGAAGACGGATCCGGCCGCGGGTGGCGCGGCCGACGACGAGGGTTGGGACTTCTGACGATGACTCAGGATGCCTTCTCGGGTTTCGCGAAGGAGGGCGGCCGCGTCGGCAGCGGCTCACTCGGCGCGGGTACGGGCGGGGTCGCACGATGTGTGGGCTGACGCGCCCGGCCGCGGACCACGGGCACGCCGTGACCGCCGCCGTACCCCAGCGCCGCGCACAGCGGCCCCCGTTGCACCGCTTTCGAAGACCTGACGAACTTCCGGCCGCGCCCTGACCATGAGCGCGACACGCCGGGCCTTACGAGAGGACACCCACGTGTCTGCCCAGTCCCGTCCCGTATCCCGCGCCCTCCGCCGCCGCAGACTCACCGCCGCGGCCGCCGCCCTGCCGATCCTGTTCGGCGCTCTCGCCGCCTGCGGCTACGGCTCCAACGACGACAAGTCGAGTGACGCGACGACCGCGCCGGCCGCCAGTGCCGGTGCCGACGCGAAGAAGCTCTCCGCCGACCAGGTCAAGATCGGCTACTTCCCGAACCTGACGCACGCCACCCCGCTGGTCGGCCTCAAGGAAGGCATCTTCCAGAAGGAACTGGGCGCCACCACGGTCAAGGAACTGACCTTCAACGCGGGCCCCGAGGAGATCGAGGCGCTCAACGCCGGTTCCATCGACATCGGCTGGATCGGCCCCTCCCCCGCGATCAACGGCTACACCAAGTCGAACGGCGCCAGCCTGAAGATCATCTCGGGTTCGGCGTCCGGCGGTGTGAAGCTCGTCGTCAACCCCGACAAGATCAAGACGCTGGACGACGTCAAGGGCAAGAAGATCGCCACCCCGCAGCTCGGCAACACCCAGGACGTGGCGCTGCTGAACTGGATCAAGACCAAGGGCTGGAAGGTCGACGCGCAGAGCGGCAAGGGCGATGTGTCGGTGGTCCGCACCGACAACAAGATCACCCCCGACGCGTACAAGCAGGGCTCCATCGACGGCGCGTGGGTGCCGGAGCCCACCGCGTCGAAGCTGGTCGCCGAGGGCGCGAAGGTGCTGCTGGACGAGAGCACGCTGTGGCCCGACAACAAGTTCGTGATCACCAATGTGATCGTGTCGCAGAAGTTCCTCAAGGCGCACCCGGACGTGGTCGAGGCGGTGCTGCGCGGTTCGGTGAACACCAACGCGTGGATCGCGGCCAACCCCGACAAGGCCAAGGCGGACGCGAACGAGCAGCTCAAGAAGCTGACGCAGAAGGCGCTCCCGGCCAACGTCCTCGACCCGGCCTGGAAGTCCATCCAGGTGCTGGACGACCCGCTGGCGAAGACCGCGGGCGAGGAGGCGCAGCACGCCGTGGACGCCGGTCTGCTCAAGGCGCCGAAGCTCAACGGGCTGTATGACCTGACGCTGCTCAACAAGGTGCTCACGGCGGACGGCAAGCCGACGGTGGACGCCGCGGGGCTCGGCGCTCAGTAGCCCCGCCCGCGACACCCGCCCCCCGACGACCCGTAGCGGCGTCAACCGCACCCGCCCCGTAGGACCCCAGGAGGTGACACCCATGGCCGACACCCTCACCAGTGCCGACGCGCAGACCGCGGAGCCCGAGGCGTACGCCGCGCGGCTCGACCATGTGTCGAAGGCGTTCGGCAGGCCCGGCGCCCGGCAACTCGTGCTGGACGACATCACGCTCGACGTGGGGCCCGGTGAGTTCGTCTGCCTCCTGGGGGCCTCGGGGTGCGGCAAGTCCACCCTGCTCAATCTGGTCGCCGGACTCGACAAGCCGTCCGCGGGCGCCATCGCGGCGCCCGGCGGGCGGCCCGCCCTGATGTTCCAGGAACACGCGCTGTTCCCGTGGCTGACGGCGGGCAAGAACATCGAACTGGCCCTGCGGCTGCGGGGCGTGCCCCGTGAGGAGCGCCGCCCCGAGGCCGAGCGGCTGCTGGACCTCGTACGGCTCGGCGGCGCGTACGGCAAGCGGGTGCACGAGCTGTCCGGCGGTATGCGGCAGCGCGTGGCACTGGCCCGCGCGCTCGCCCAGGACAGCCAACTGCTGCTGATGGACGAGCCGTTCGCGGCGCTGGACGCCATCACCCGCGATGTGCTGCACGACGAGCTGACCCGGATCTGGTCCGAGACCGACCTGTCGGTGCTGTTCGTGACGCACAACGTCCGGGAGGCGGTACGGCTCGCCGAGCGGGTCGTGCTGATGTCGTCACGGCCGGGGCGGATCGCCCGTGAGTGGACCATCGACATCCCGCAGCCGCGCCGTATCGAGGACGCGGCCGTGGCGGACCTGTCCGTCGAGATCACCGAAGAACTGCGTGGGGAGATCCGCCGCCATGGCCAGCACTGAGACGTCCGCGCAAGGCGCCGTCCCGCTCGGGAAGACGGACGGGCCGGGCGCCGCGGACCGGCACGACCTGTCAGGGCTCGAAGCGGGCCTCGACGCGCTGGAGACCGTCGAGGTCCGGCGGGCGCCCTTCTGGGAGATCCTGTTCAAGAAGGTGCTGCCGCCGGTCACCGCGATCCTGCTGGTGCTGGTGGTCTGGCAGCTCGCGGTGTGGGGCGGTTTCTCCGACCCGACGAAGCTGCCCAGCCCGCACGCCGTCGGCCAGGCGCTGTCCGAGCGGTGGAACGAGGGCGACCTGCTCTCCATCATCTGGACCAGCGTGCAGCGCGGCCTGCTCGGCTTCGTCGCCGCGCTGGCCATCGGCACCCCGCTGGGCCTGCTGGTGGCCCGTGTGCCGTTCGTACGGGCGGCGATCGGCCCGATCCTGTCCGGGCTCCAGTCGCTGCCGTCGGTGGCGTGGGTGCCCGCCGCGGTGATCTGGCTGGGCATCAACGACTCGGCGATGTACACGGTGATCCTGCTGGGCGCGGTGCCGTCGATCGCCAACGGCCTGGTGTCCGGCATCGACCAGGTGCCGCCGCTGTACCTGCGCGCGGGCCGCACCATCGGCGCGACCGGCCTGCGCGGCGCCTGGTTCATCCTGCTGCCCGCCGCGCTGCCCGGTTACGTCGCGGGCCTCAAGCAGGGCTGGGCGTTCTCCTGGCGCTCCCTGATGGCCGCCGAACTCATCGCGTCCTCACCGGACCTGGGCGTCGGCCTCGGCCGCTACCTGGAGAACATGCGCGAGGGTTCCGACATGGCCGGGGTCTTCCTCGGCATCCTGCTGATCCTGTTCGTCGGCATTGCCATCGACCAGATCATCTTCAGCCCGCTGGAGCGCTGGGTGCTGCGCAGCCGCGGCCTGACCGCCGGGGCCCAGCAGTAGTGCGCCCCGCCGCCCGGCCCCCCTTGGTCGTCATCGCGCACGGTTCCCGCGACCCGCGGCACGCCGAGACCGTGCGCGCGCTGACCCGGCGGGTCAGGGCGGCGCGGCCGGGTCTGCGGGTCGAGACCGGCTTCCTGGACTTCTGCGCCCCCTCGGTGCCCCAGGTGCTGGAACGGCTCGCGGCCGAGGGCGTACGGGAGACCGTCGCCCTTCCGCTGCTGCTGACCCGCGCCTTCCACGCCAAGGCCGACATCCCCGCCGTACTGCGGGACGCCCCCTCCCGGCTGCGGATCACGCAGGCCGACGTGCTCGGCCCGTCGCCGCTGCTGGTCGCCACCTTGGAGCGGCGGCTGACGGAGGCCGGGCTGCGGCCGGGCGACCGCGCCTCGACCGGTGTGGTGCTGGCCTCCGCGGGCTCGACCGACCCGGAGGCCAGGGCGGTGATCGCCGACATCGCGCGGGAGTGGCGGCGCACCGGATGGCGCGCCGTGCGCCCCGCGTTCGCCTCCGCCGCCCTGCCGCGCACCGAGGACGCCGTACGCGCGCTGCGCGCCGAGGGCGTCCGCCGGATCGCCGTGGCCCCGTACGTCATCGCGCCGGGCTTCCTGCCCGACCGGATCGCCCGCGGCGCGCGGGAGGCGGGCGCCGACCTGCTCGCGCCGGTGCTCGGCGCCGCGCCGGAGCTGGCCGAACTACTGCTGCGCCGGTACGACGAGGCGCTGCTGCCCGCGCGCCGACTGGTGTCGGTGTAAGGGCCAACTTCCCGGCCATGGTGGGGTTGTCCCCACCCCTGAGGGGGAGCCCGCCCTCCCGGAAGTCACCAGCAGGCCGGATGGGTCGGCGCCCCGCGTCCCCATAGCGTCATAGGCGTACGGAGCGGCCCCGGATCACCAGGTCAGGCCGCCACCCATGACGATCCTTCAAGGGGGACACCGTGAGTCGCTCAGGCGCACACGGCAGCAGGATGGGCATCGCGGCGGCTATGGGCGGTTGGAGCGCCCGGCACCGCTGGGCGGCGGTGGGCGGGTGGCTGCTCTTCGTCATCCTGGCGATGTTCGTCGGACAGTCGGCGGGCCGGGTCGACCTCGACCAGGACAAGTCGATGTCCGGCGAGATCAACCAGGCCGCCACGATCAAGGAGAACGCCGGGCTCAAGAGCGCGGCGGGCGAGATGGTGCTGATCCAGGCCAAGGGCTCGGGTCACGCGACCGACCCGGCCTTCCGCACCGCGGTCGCCGATGTGATGACCGCGGTCAAGGGCACGGGCAAGGTCACCGCGGTCACCTCGCCCTATGACACCAAGGCCGTCTCCGCCGACCGGCGTTCGGCGCTGGTCCGCTTCGACATGCTCGGCCTGGCGGACGACGCGCCCGACAAGGTGCAGCCGGTCATGGACGCGGTGAAGAAGGTCCAGTCGCGCCACACGGACCTGCGGATCGAGGAATTCGGCGACGCGAGCGGCGGGAAGGTGCTCAACGACGCCTTCGGCAGCGACTTCAAGACCGCCGAGTTCTCCGCCGTGCCCGTGGCACTGGGCATCCTGCTGATCGCGTTCGGCGCGCTGGTCGCGGCGCTGCTGCCGGTGGCGCTGGCGATGACGGCGTTCATGGCCGCGGGCGGTGTGGTGGCGATGGTCAGCCACATCATCCCGATGAGCGACACCGCCAACTCCGTGATGCTGCTGGTCGGCCTGGCCGTCGGCGTCGACTACTGCCTGTTCTACCTGCGCCGCGAGCGTGAGGAGCGGGCCGCGGGGCACGACGGACAGACCGCGATCAAGATCGCGGCGGCCACCTCGGGGCGGGCCATCCTGATCTCCGGCATCACCGTGATCGTGGCCATGGCGGGCATGCTCTTCACCGGCATCGGTGACTTCAAGGCGATGGGCCTGGCCACGATGATCGTCGTCGCCATCGCGATGTTCGGTTCGGTCACCGTGCTGCCCGCGCTGCTGTCGCTGCTCGGCCACCGGGTCGAGAAGGGCCGCATCCCGTTCCTGAACCGCGGCCGGAAGAACACCGCCCGGCGCGCCGCCAACCCCAGCAGCCGCTTCTGGAAGACCGTCCTGGGTCCGGTGCTGAGCCACCCCAAGACCGCCACGGTGATGGCGGGCGGCGCGCTGCTGGTCATCGCGCTCCCCGCGTTCGGCATGAAGACCGCGAATCTGTCGATGCCGCAGGAACTGGGCAGCAAGCTGCCGATCATCCAGACCTACGAGCACATCAACGAGGCGTTCCCCGGCGGTCCCGACCAGGCCAACGTGGTCGTCAAGGCCGACGACATCGACGCCCCGGCGGTCAAGAAGGCCATCGCCGCCTTCCGCGCCGAGGCCGTGTCCTCGGGCGCCAGCAAGGGCCCGGTCACCCTGACCGTGCACGCCGCGCAGAACGTCGCCCAGATCGACGTACCGCTGGCCGGCGGCAGCGACCGCGCCAAGGCCCAGGACAACGTGCGGACGCTGCGCGACCACGTACGGCCCGACACCCTCGGCAAGGTCGACGGCCTCCAGGCGCCGGTGACCGGTGGGACGGCCGGGTCGATGGACTTCACGGCCAAGATCACCAGCAGTGTGCTGCCGGTCTTCGCCTTCGTGACCGTCTTCGCCTTCCTGCTGATGCTGCTGTCCTTCAGGTCGCTGACCATCGCGCTGACCTCGATCGTGCTCAATCTGCTCTCGGTGGGCGCGGCCTACGGCATCCTGTCCGCGGTCTTCCAGCACGGCTGGGGCGCGTCGCTGGTGGGCGCCACCGGTACGGGCGCGGTGGTGGCCTGGCTGCCGCTGTTCCTCTTCGTGATCCTGTTCGGGCTGAGCATGGACTACCACGTGTTCGTGGTCTCCCGGATCCGCGAGGCCAAGGTGCGCGGGATGAGCACCCGCGGCGCGATCGAGCACGGCATCACCACCACCGCGGGCGTCGTGACCAGCGCCGCCGTCATCATGGTCGCCGTGTTCGCGATCTTCGGGACGCTGTCCATGCAGAGCATGAAGCAGATGGGTGTCGGCCTGGCCTTCGCGGTGCTGATCGACGCGACCGTCATCCGCGGGGTGCTGCTCCCGGCCGTGATGAGCCTGCTCGGCGAGCGCAACTGGTACCTGCCGCGCTGGATGCACCGGCTGCCCGACATGACGCACGACGAGTCGACCCTGGCCCCGCCGCCGGTCGTCGCGCTGCCGGAGGAGCCGTACCGGGACCAGGTGCCCGACCGGGTCTGATCCCCGGCCAGGAGCCGGGGAGGACCCTGGGACCTGTTCCCGACCCGACCTGGGCCCCAGGACCTGTTCCCGGCCCGGCCCGGCCCGCCTCGGCCCGGCGCGAAAATTACCTCGGAAAATTCGGATCCCGCGTTTCTCCGCAGGTCACGGAGCCCCTGTCCCGCCCGGGACGGGGGCTCCGGCGCGTTCCGGGCGGTGTTCCGGGCCCCTTTTCCGGGCTCGTTGTCAGTGGGCGGGCCTAGTGTGGAAAGCGTGACCGTGAGAGAGAGCGAAAGCGCCGGGAGCGGTACCGCCCTGGCTGCCGACGAGGTGGAGCTCCGTCTTGAGGAGCACCGGGCAGAGCTGACCGGCTACTGCTACCGCATGCTCGGCTCGGTGTTCGAGGCCGAGGACGCCGTGCAGGAGACGCTGGTCCGCGCCTGGCGCGGGCAGCGTGGCTTCGAGGGTCGGGCCTCGTTCCGCTCCTGGCTGTACCGGATCGCGACCAATGTGTGCCTGGACAGTCTCAACGCGGGCAAGCGCCGGGCCCGCCCGATGGACCTGTCCCCCGCGTCGCACGCCGACGCGACGCTGCCCGCCGCCTCCCCGGAGAGCGTCTGGATCGAGCCGGTGCCCGACGTCCGCGCCCTGCCGTCCTCCGGCGACCCGGCCGATGTCGTGGTCTCCCGCGAGACGATCAAGCTGGCCTTCGTCGCCGCCCTCCAGCACCTGCCCGCTCGGCAGCGGGCCGTCCTGATCCTGCGCGAGGTGCTGGCCTGGAAGGCCAGCGAGACCGCGGAACTGCTCGGTACGACGGTGGCGTCCGTCAACAGCGCGTTGCAGCGCGCCCGTGCCACGCTCAGCGAGGCCGGGGTGAGCACGGCGGGGACCGACTACGCCAAGGCCGCCGCCGCGCCGATGGACGAGGCGCAGGAGAAGCTGCTCGCGCGCTATGTGGACGCCTTCGAGCGCTACGACCTCGATTCGCTGACCGCCCTGCTGCACGAGGACGTCACGCTGTCCATGCCGCCGTACGCCCTGTGGCTCCAGGGTCACCAGGACATACGCGACTGGTTCCTCGGCACCGGTATCGAGTGCAAGGACTCCCGGCTGCTGCCGGTGTGGGCGAACGGATCGCCCGGCTTCGGGCAGTACCGGTCGAACGGCCCGGAGGGCGGCCACCACCCGTGGGCGCTCCAGGTGCTGGAGATCACCGACGGCCGGATCACCGGCATCAACGCGTTCCTCGACACCGCGCACCTATTCCCGCTTTTCGGCCTCCCACTCGAACTGCCCCGCTAGCCCGGCGAGTTCGAGCAATTCGCGGAGTTCCGCGGTGGCGCCGCGCAACCGCACGGTGTGCCCGGTCCTGTGCGCGGCCAGCCCCAGCCGGGCGAGCGCGCCGATGGTGCCGGGCGCGCCGCCGGGGAGCCCGGTCACGTCCACGACCAGGGGTTCCGTCGGGCCGGGTGCCGCCGTCACAGTCTTCTCCGCCTCTCCTGGACCTGGCCCCCGGACGGGCCTTCATGGATACCGACCGGCCGGGCGGCCAGGATTCATCGCTGCGCGCCCGACGTATTCGGGCGTATTCACGGCGCATTCTCAGCCGGTGACGCGCGTTCAGGGGGCGCGCGGATGCGACACTGGCCTAGTTCCGCGCCGTTGACCGATGCTGTCGGCATATGCGGTACGGAAAGCGGCACGTCGGTGGGGCGGCGCGTGACACGGCGGGGGCGTACGGGGAGGGCGCGGGCGGGCGCGGCGGTACGGGACAGTGGACGATTCGGGACTGCGGGCGATTCGGCGAAGGGTTCGGGTTTCGGCATGGCGGACACGAGGGTGTTCACGCGGGAGCGGGCGCGGGCGGTGCTGGATGCCGCCGGGCATCACGAGGCCGAGCTGCTCGCCTTCGGCGAGAACGCGGTCTACGCCGCCGGGCGTCTGGTGATCAAGATCGGCCGCAGCGCCGATCTGCTGGAGCGGGCCCGGCGCGAGGTGCGCACCGCCGACTGGCTGGCCAAGCACGATGTGCCCGCCGTGCGCTCGGCGGAGTCCGAGGTGCGGCTGGTGGACGGCCACCCGATCACGTACTGGCAGCGGCTGCCGGAGCCGCTGCGGCCCGCGGAGCCCGCCGATGTGGCGCCGCTGCTGCTGCTCGTGCACGCGCTGCCCGAGCCGGACTTCGGGCTGCCGCCGCGTGAGCTGCTCGGCGGGGTCGAGCGCTGGCTGCGGCTGGCGGGGGACGCGATCGATCCGGCGGACGCCGCGTATCTGCGCAATCGGCGCGACGGTTTCGCGACCGCCGCGGCCGAGCTCGTACCGCACCTGGAGCGCGGGCCGATCCACGGGGACGCGCTGCCGCGCAACGTGCACATCGGGCCCGACGGGCCGGTCCTGGTCGACCTGGAGACCTTCTCCTCCGACCTGCGCGAGCACGACCTCGTCGTCCAGGCGCTCAGCCGTGACCGCTACGGGGTGCCCGCGGCGGCGTACGACGCCTTCACCGCCGCCTATGGCTGGGACGTCACCGAGTGGCCCGGCATCACCGTCCTGCGCGGTGCCCGCGAGACCGCCAGTTGCGCCTGGGTCGCCCAGCACGCCCCGGCCAGCCCGGCCGCCCTCAACGAATTCCGCCGACGTGTCGCTTCGCTGAGAGCCGCCGACCCCACCGTCCGCTGGTACTCCTTCTGACCCCGCCCCACCGCGGCGGCCTTCAAGGAAGGCACCGCCGCCTTCCCCCGCCCCATCACCCCCCGCACGGCCGCCGGTTGACCGCGACGCACAGGTGAGCCGAAGAGGGGGCGCCTCTTCGATCCGCCGCAGCGGCGGGACGCGGGACGGCGGGTGACCGGCCCCGGAGGGGTCAGGCGGCGGAGACGCGCAGCGGCCAGGCGCGGTCGATGGTGGAGGCGTCGGCGGACCCCTTGCGGCGGAGCCAGGAGGCGAAGTCCTCGGCCCAGTCGGCGTACCAGCCGCGCTGCTCGTCGTAGAGGTCCCAGAGGTCGGCGTCGGCGACCTGGGGGTAGCGGGCGGCGAGGGCGCGGGCGACGCGGACGGCGGCGAGGGCGTCGGCGCCCGCTTCGTGCGCGCCGTCGAGGACGACACCGTAGACGCCGCAGGCGGCCTCCAGGGTGCGCTTGCCGCGCCGGTACTTGTCGAGGGCGCGGTCCATCACCAGCGGGTCGAGCACGGGCCCCGGACGGGCCCCGGGAACGGCCAGCGGCGGCAGCGCGTACCGCCGCAACTCCTCGTCCAGCAGGGTGAGATCGAAGGGCGCGTTGTAGACGACGACGGGCACCCCGGCCGCCCAGTACCCCCGCAGGGCGTCGGCGATCTCGGCGACGACCTCCGGCGCCGGGCGCCCCTCGGCCGCCGCGCGGGCGGTGCTTATGCCGTGGATGGCGGTGGTCTCCTCGGGAATGGCGACGCCGGGATTGGCCAGCCACGCCCGGTGCCGTACCGGCTCCCCGTCCTTCACCTCGGTGACCGCCGCGGTCACGATCCGCGCCTGGCGCGGATCCGTCCCCGTCGTCTCCAGGTCGAACCCGACCAACAGCTCCTCATGCCATGCCATGGCGAGCATCCTTCCCACCCATTTCCCCGTAACCCCCGTGTGCCCTGCCATCATCGCGCGGACCACTGACAGCGCCGGACGGCGGGGTTCCGTTTCCCGGGGCGTCCCCGCCCCTCCCCCGGAGGTCACGACACGGGACGGGAATCCGTCCAGATGCCCTCGAACTCCTCGCGGTAGACCTCGAAGAGCCCGTGTTCCGCGGGCCCTTCCTCGGCGACCACCTGCCGGGACCCGCCGCGCAGCAGCAGCACCGGCACCTCCATGCCGCGGGCCCGCCGCAGATAGGACTGCACGACGGCCAGGCCGTCGCCGGTGTCGCCGTCGACGAGGTAGGCGGTGAAGCGCGGGGTCTCGTCGAAGACCCGGATCTCGAAGGCGTCGGGGTCCCGCAGCCGGGCCCGCACCCGGCGCATGTGCATGATGTTCATCTCGACCGACCGGGCCAGCTCACCGCGCCCCAGGCCCAGTTCCCGCTCGCGGCGGCGGACCGTACTGCTCGCGGGGTTGAGGAAGAGCAGTCTGACCCGGCAGCCGGACTCGGCGAGCCGCACCAGGCGCCGCCCCGAGTAATTCTGCACCAGCAGATTGAGGCCGATGCCTATCGCGTCGAGCCGGCGCGCGCCGGAGAACAAGTCCTCGACGGGGAGCTGCCGTTGCAGCCGCACCCGGTCCGGGTAGACGCCGATGACGTCGGAGTAGCGGTCGGCGACCAGGTCCTCGACGGCGTCCACCGGCAGCCGCTGCGCGGCCGTACGGGCGGGTCCCGCGCCCAGCAGCTCCAGCAGCTTGGCGGCGGCCCGCTCGGCCTGGTCCAGGACGGTCCTGGACAGCGCCCGGTTGCGCGAGACGACGTGCCGGGCCACCTCCAGCTCGTCCAGGGCGAGTTCGAGGTCGCGGCGGTCGTCGAAGTACGGCTCGAAGCACGGCCAGTGCTGGACGACCAGTTCGCGGAGCTGGGGCAGCGTCAGAAAGCTGAGCACATTGTCGTCGGCGGGGTCGAGCAGGAAGCCCTTACGGCGGCTCACTTCCCGTACCGCGACGGCCCGTTGCACCCATTCGTGCCCGGCCGGGCCCGCCGCGGCGACCACCCACTCCTCGCCGTGCACGGGCTCGTAGATCGGGCGCAGCACAGCGTTGACGACGGCGCGCAGGCGCTGTTCCACGAGGTTGAGCCATACATAGGCCCGCCCGGCGCGCGTGGCGCGGGTGCGTACCTCCGACCAGGCTTCCGCGCCCCAGTCCAGCTCCGCTCCGATCTCCAGCGGCTGGGCGAGGGTGACCGCGCTCTGCACCGCCTCGGCGGCGGCACCGTCCGCGACCTGACGGTCCTCCTGATCTCCACCACCCGGGAGCATCAGACCTCCGGACGTCTCCACGCCACCCGCCTCCCACCCCCGTCCACGATCAAGGAAGGGTACTGCGGTGCAGGGTGCCCCGCAGCCCTGTTGACCCTACTTGACTACTACCGGACAAGCTCATCACCCTTGCGGTAGCTGGCTGTTGTGGCTTTGTCACCCTCGGGTGGACCAGGTGGGAGGATGCACTCTCGGCAACGAATTCGGCAACGAAGCTGGCCGGGTGCGCGGAATCGATCCGCGCTCTCCCGGTCCGGGAGTGGAAGAGTCACGAGATGCAAGTCTGGCCGGGTCAGTCGTACCCCCTGGGTGCCACCTTCGACGGCGC
Organism: Streptomyces sp. NPDC093221; assembly: GCF_044753885.1. NCBI lineage: Bacteria > Bacillati > Actinomycetota > Actinomycetes > Kitasatosporales > Streptomycetaceae > Streptomyces > Streptomyces sp. NPDC093221. The sequence continues at coordinate 1,034,572 of NZ_JBIVOA010000003.1, forward strand.
GGGCACCAACTTCGCCGTCTTCTCCGAGGTGGCGTCCCGTATCGAGCTGTGCCTGCTGCACGACGACGGGTCGGAGACGGCCGTCGAGCTGCGCGAGGCGGACGCCTTCGTACGGCACGCCTACCTGCCGGGGGTGATGCCGGGTCAGCGGTACGGCTTCCGGGTGCACGGGCCCTACGACCCGCCCCGCGGCCACCGCTGCAACTCCGCGAAGCTGCTCCTCGACCCGTACGCCAAGGCGATGAGCGGCAGCATCGACTGGGACGAGGCGGTCTACGGCTACCGCTTCGGACAGCCCGACTCGCGCAACGATCTGGACTCCGCCCCGCACACCATGACGTCCGTCGTGGTGAATCCGTACTTCGACTGGGCCGACGACCGCGCCCCGCGGATCGATTATCACAAGACCATCATCTACGAGGCCCACGTCAAGGGCCTGACGATGACTCACCCGGGTCTGCCGGAGGAGATCCGCGGCACCTACGCGGCGCTGGCTCACCCGGCGGTGATCGGCCATCTGGTGGAACTCGGGGTGACGACACTGGAACTGATGCCGGTGCATCAGTTCATCCAGGACCACCGTCTGGTGGACGCGGGCCTCGCGAACTACTGGGGTTACAACACCATCGGCTTTTTCGCGCCGCACCATTCGTACTGCTCGCTGGGCGACCGCGGGCAGCAGGTGCTGGAGTTCAAGACGGCGGTCCGCGCGCTGCACCGGGCCGGGATCGAGGTGATCCTGGACGTGGTCTACAACCACACGGCCGAGGGGAGCCACCTCGGGCCGACGCTGTCGCTGCGCGGCCTGGACAACGCCTCGTACTACCGGCTCGGCGGCGACAAGCGGTACTACACGGACACCACGGGCACCGGCAACAGCCTGCTGATGCGCAGCCCGCACGTCCTCCAGCTCATCATGGACAGCCTGCGGTACTGGGTCACCGAGATGCACGTGGACGGCTTCCGTTTCGACCTCGCGGCCACGCTGGCCCGGCAGTTCCACGAGGTGGACCGGCTCTCGTCCTTCTTCGACCTGGTCCAGCAGGACCCGGTGGTCTCGCAGGTGAAGCTGATCGCCGAGCCGTGGGACGTCGGCGAGGGCGGCTACCAGGTGGGCAACTTCCCGCCCCTGTGGACCGAGTGGAACGGGAAGTTCCGCGACACGGTACGGGACCTGTGGCGCGGCGAGAGCGCCACGCTGGCCGAGTTCGGCTCCCGGCTGACCGGTTCCTCCGACCTCTACCAGGACGACGGCCGCCGCCCGTTGGCCTCGGTCAACTTCGTCACCTGCCACGACGGTTTCACGCTGCGCGACCTGGTGTCGTACAACGACAAGCACAACGACGCCAACGGCGAGAACAACCGTGACGGCGAGAGCTTCAACCGGTCCTGGAACTGCGGTACGGAGGGGCCGACGGAGGACGAGAAGGTGCGGTCGCTGCGCGGGCGGCAGATGCGCAACTTCCTCGCCACGCTGATGCTCTCGCAGGGCGTGCCGATGATCTCGCACGGCGACGAGTTCGGCCGTACCCAGAAGGGCAACAACAACGTCTACTGCCAGGACAACGAACTGGCGTGGGTGTCCTGGCCCGGCAAGCCGGACGACGGCGGGCCGAACGACGAGGCGCAGCAGTTGCACGAGTTCCTGCGCACGATGGTGTGGCTGCGGCGCGACCACGCCGTGTTCAGGCGGCGGCGCTTCTTCCACGGGCGGCCGGTCGAGGGCACGCACGACGAACTGTCGGACATCGCCTGGTTCACGCCCGAGGGGCAGGAGATGGCGCAGCGCGACTGGCAGGCGGCGCACGCGAGGTCGATGTCGGTCTTCCTCAACGGCAACGCGATCTCCGAACCGGGGCCGCGCGGCGAGCCGGTCACCGACGACTCGTTCCTGCTGATGGTCAACGCGGCGCCGAAGCCGCAGGAGTTCGTGGTCCCGGTCAACCACGGCTTGGAGTGGCAGCTCGTGGTGGACACCCAGTTGGCCGGGGGCGTCCCGCCGGGCACCGGCCAGCGCGTACGGGCCGGGGACCGGGTGGAGCTGGCCGACCGCAGCATGGTGGTGCTCCAGCGCCCGGCGCTGTAGCGGCCCGGCGGCGCGACACGTGCTCCGCGTGAGGCGGCGCGGCCGGTGGCCCGCGGGTCGGCGGCGCGGCAGGTGGCCCGCGGGTCGGCGACGCGGCCGGCCTGCCACGGGGAAGGACGGGCCGCTTTCGGCGATACGGACGGCGTCCGGGGAGACCCGGGCGCGTTCGGCCGCTTCACGGCCGAATCCGGGGTAGAGAAGACCTCATGACCGGACTTCCCGTGACGCCCTCCGCCACCTACCGGGTGCAGGTGCAGCCCGGCTTCACCTTCGCCGACACCGCCGCGCACGTGCCGTACCTGGCCTCGCTCGGCGTCTCGCACCTGCATCTGTCGCCGATCCTCGAAGCGGTGCCCGGCTCCACCCACGGCTACGACGTGGTGGACCACTCGCGGGTACGCGAGGAGCTGGGCGGCGAGCAGGGCCTGCGGGCGCTGTCGCACACCGCCCGCGAGCACGGCCTCGGCCTGATCCTGGACATCGTCCCCAACCACATGGCGGTGCCCGCGCCCGAACACCTCAACGGCCCGCTGTGGGAGGTGCTGCGCGACGGTCCCGGCTCCGCGTACGCCGACTGGTTCGACATCGACTGGGCCGCGCTGGGCGGCAAGGTGCTGCTGCCCGTGCTGGGCGACCCCCTGCCCGACGTCCTCGGGCAGCTCTCGGTGGTCTCCGACAAGCGCGCGGGCGGCGAGGTGCTGCGCTACTACGACCACCGGTTCCCGCTGCGGCCGGGCACGGAGAATCTGCCGCTGCCGGAACTGGTGGAGGCGCAGTGGTACCGGCTGGCGTACTGGCGGCAGGCCCGCACCGAGCTGAACTACCGCCGCTTCTTCACGATCTCCGACCTGATCGCGGTCCGCGTCGAGCGGCAGGACGTCTTCGAGGCCACCCACGCGACCGTGCTGCGGCTGCTGCGCGAAGGCGTCGCCGACGGGCTGCGGATCGACCACCCGGACGGCCTCGCCGACCCGGCGGGCTATCTGCGCCGCCTGGCCGAGGCCAGCGAGGGGCGGTGGACGGTGGTGGAGAAGATCCTCCAGCGCGACGAGGCGCTGCCCGCCGACTGGGCGTGCGCGGGCACCACCGGGTACGACGCGCTCGACCGGATCGACGGGCTGTTCACCGACCCGGCGGGCGTCGCCGAAGTGACCGACTTCTACCGGGAGTTCACCGGCGTCGAGGACAGCCGCGGCGGCCGGTGGGAGCCGACCGCGCGGCGCGCCGCCCACCGCATCGTCGGCCACGACCTCGCCGCGGAGGTCTCCCGCCTCGCGGCGAGCGCGCAGCGGGCGCAGGGCCCCGGCACGGGCGGCGGGACCGAGGGAGCGGCCGGGCCGGTAACAGCCGAGCACCAGGAGACCGACCCTTACACGGCGCCCTATGCGACGTCCGTGCTGGAGGAGGCGCTGCGCGAGCTGCTGGTCCGTATCCCGGTGTACCGCCCGTACGTACGCCCCGGCACCCCGGCGACGCCCGGCGACACCCTGATGGTGACCGAGGCCGCCTCCAGTGCGGCGGAAAGCGCCGACGGGCGGCTCGCCCCGGCGATCGGCCTGCTGCGCGACCTTGCGCTCGGCCGCCCGGCCGAGGGCGCGACGGTGCCCGGTGAGGACGCCGACGACTTCGCCGTCCGCTTCGCGCAGGTCGCCTCCGCGCTGCACGCCAAGTCCGTCGAGGACACCGCCTTCTACCGCTACTCGCCGCTGCTGTCGCTGTGCGAGGTCGGCCGCAGCCCGGCGCATCCGGCGACGGCCCCGGAGGAATTCCACGCCTATTGCGCGCGGATCCAGCGCGACCACCCCGGCACCGGCACCGTCCTGTCCACGCACGACACCAAGCGCAGCGCCGACCTGCGGCTGCGGCTGGCCGTCCTGTCCGAACTCCCCGACGCCTGGCGGGAGTGGATGGGCGCCCGCGAGGCCCGCGCCGAGCGGTCAGGCGACGCGCCCGCGCCCGACCGGCACACCGCGTACACCGTCTTCCAGACCGGCGTCGGCCTCGGCTTCTGCCACCCGGACCGGCTGGTGCCCGCCGCCCTCAAGGCGGTCCGCGAGGCGGGCCTGCACACCTCGTGGACCGAGCAGGACGAGGCGTACGAGAAGGCCGTCACCGACTTCACCGAGCAGGGCCCGTGCGGCGCGGGCGTCTACGACGTCGGCGAATTCGTCAACTCCCTCGCCCCGTACGCCGACGCCAACGCGCTCGGCGCGGCGCTGGTGCACCTGACGATGCCGGGGGTGCCCGACGTCTACCAGAACACCGAATTCCCGGTGTACACCCTGGTCGACCCGGACAACCGCGGCCCCATGAACGGGCCGGTCGGCGGGACCCAGCGGTTCGGCGTCGACCGCACCCTGGACCGCCTGCTGGACGGCGCCGCGCCGGGCTCCTTCGACGAGGCCAAGCTGCGCCTGACCGCGGTGGCGCTCCGGCTGCGGCGCGACCGCCCCGAGTGGTACGGCCCCACCGCCTCCTATATCCCCCTCGTCGCGCAGGGTCCTGCCGGTGACCACTGCCTCGCCTTCCTGCGCGGCGGCTCCGCCCTCACCGTCGTCACCCGGCTCTCCGCCCGCCTCGCCGCGGCGGGCGGCTGGCGCGAGGCGTCGCTGCCGCTCCCTCCGGGCCGCTGGCACGACCGCCTGGGCGGCGGGACGTACGAGGGCGCGGCCCCGCTGGCCGAACTGCTGGGCCGCAGCCCTGTGGCCCTGCTGACCCCGGAGAGGTGAGCGCGGAGAGGTGAGCGCGGAGAGGTGAGCCCGGCGGGGTGAGCCGCCCCCGCTCGCTCCCGCGCACCCGCGTCGACATCCCGACAGGGCCGCCGCGTAAAACCGGTGGCCTTGTCGGCCGTCGCCCGCCTAGGGTGCCGATCACGCCCATGACCGGACGAGAAGGAGGCGAGAGCGATGACGTACATCACTGTGCCGCGCTCCCGCCCCTCCGCAGGGCGTCCGTAGATCCACGGGGAGATGGTCCCGGGAGCGCTCCGTCGAACTCCCGAAGGAATCGCTTCACCATGTCCGATCTGGTTTTCCGCCCGCTCGTCGCGGGCGAGTCCGCCCTGTTCAACTCCCTTGCCGAGACGGCATCCGGCACGCGTACCGACACCGGCGACGCGTTCGTCGGCCGCGCCCTGCTCGGCCAGTCCTTCGCGACCCTCGACGCGGGCGGCGAGTACCGGCCCGAGTGGTCGTGGGTCGCGCTGCGCGGCGCGAAGGTCGTCGCGCGGGCCGCGTGGTGGGCCAAGCCCGAGGACAGCGAGCCGCTGGCCCTGGACTGGTTCGACTTCGCCGAGGGCGAAGCCGAGGCGGCCACCGAACTGCTGCGCGCCGCGCCCCTGAACACCGAGTACAGCCTGCTGCTGCCGCCCGACTGGCGCGAGCGCCCCGACGTGACGGCGGCGGCGCGGAGCCGCGCGGCGGCCGTCGAGGCCGCGGGGCTGCGCGAGTTGGTCGAGCGGTACCGCTACGAGTGGACGGCGGACTGCCCGCTGCCGCCGCGCACCGGGCGTCTTGAGTACCGGCCCGAGCCGGACGACACCGCCTTCCGGGCCGTCATGGCCCGCATCATGGAGGGCACCCTCGACGCCCACGACCGCCGGATGATCGCCGAACAGGGCCTGGAGGCCGCCCTCGACGAGACCATCGGCTTCTTCGACTGGTTCCCCTCGCCCGCCGACTGGCGGCGGGTGGCGTACACCCCGGACGGCGAGGTGGCCGGGCTGCACGTGCCCGCGCGCAATCCGGCCGGCCCGTGCATCGGCTTCATCGCCGTGGTGCCCGAGCAGCGGGGCCGCGGTTACTCGTACGACCTGCTGGTCGAGTGCACTCACGACCTGGTCGACCGCGGCGCGGTCAAGGTCGCGGCGGCCACCGACCGGACGAATGTCCCGATGGCGCGGAATTTCGCGAAGGCGGGGTATCCGATCGTTCAGGAGCGGATCGACTTCGTCCCCGACGCAGTGTGATGTTCCCCCGCTGATCCGCTCGCGGTGATGCGGGAGGCCGTTCCGTGGGCATGCATGTGCCCGGGGTCCGTGGCGCGGCCACGGCCCCGGGCACCCGCGAGGAACGGCCTCGGGGGCGCCCGCACAGAAGACCGCCGTACAGAAGACTGCCGTACAGAAGACCGCCGTACCGCCGTACAGAAAACCGCTGTACGGAGAACTTCCGCGCGGAAGACCGCCGCGCGGAAGACCGAAGACGCTGAACGAACCGGATGACGAGACGGGAGCCGTGGGTGCTGTTCGAGGTGTGGGCGCCGGATGCCCAGCAGGTGGAGATCCTGATCGACGACCGCACACGGCACGGCCTCGGCCCCGACCCGGCGCGGGCCGGCTGGTGGCGCGCGGAGGTGTCCGCCGGGCCGGGCACGCGGTACGCGTATCTGCTCGACGGCGGTCCGCCGCTGCCCGATCCGCGCTCGCGCCGCCAGCCGGAGGGCCCGGACGGGCCGAGCGCCGTCGTCGACCACGACGCGTTCGCCTGGACGGTGCCGTGGCCGGGCCGCGCGCTGCCCGGCGCGGTGGTCTACGAACTGCACGTCGGCACCTTCACCCCCGAGGGCACCTTCGACGCGGCGATCGAGCGGCTGCCGCACCTGGCCCGGCTGGGCATCACGCACATCGAGCTGATGCCGGTGTGCCCGTTCCCCGGCACCAACGGCTGGGGGTACGAGGGCGTGTCGCTGTGGGCGGTGCACGAGCCGTACGGCGGCCCCGAGGGAATGAAGCGATTTGTCGACGCGGCGCACAAGCAGTGCCTGGGCGTCGTCCTCGACGTGGTCCACAACCACCTGGGCCCGTCGGGCAACCATCTGCCGCCGTTCGGCCCGTACTTCACCGACCGGCACCACACCCCCTGGGGCGACGCGGTCAATCTGGACGCGCCCGGCTCCGACGAGGTGCGGGACTTCCTGATCGGCAGCGCGCTGTCGTGGCTGCGCGACTACCGGCTCGACGGGCTGCGCCTCGACGCCGTCCACGCGCTGGTGGACACGCGCGCCCTGCACTTCCTCGAGGAGCTGTCGACGGCCGTGGACGGGCTGTCAGCCGCGCTCGGCCGCCCGCTGTTCCTGATCGCCGAGTCCGATCTGAACGACCCGCGGACGACGGCCCCGCGCCAGGCGGGCGGCCTCGGCCTGCACGCCCAGTGGAGCGACGACTTCCACCACGCCCTGCACGCGGCCGTCACCGGTGAGGCGCAGGGCTATTACGCGGATTTCGCCGCCGCCGGGCCCGCCGCGGTGGCCAAGACGCTCACCGGGGGCTTCTTCCACGACGGCAGTTGGTCCTCCTTCCGCGGCCGGCACCACGGCCGCCCGCTGGACCGGGCCGCCGCGCCCGCCCACCGGCTGCTGGGCTACGCGCAGACGCACGACCAGATCGGCAACCGCGCGACCGGCGACCGGCTCACCCCTGACCAGCTCACCGTGGCCGCGGCCCTCGTCCTGACCTCGCCGTTCACCCCGATGCTCTTCATGGGCGAGGAGTGGGGCGCGGGCACGCCCTGGCAGTTCTTCACCGACCACGACGACCCGGAGCTGGGCGCGGCCATCACGCGCGGGCGGCGCCGCGAATTCGCCGACCACGGCTGGGCGGAGGAGGACGTGCCCGATCCGCAGGACCACGCGACCCGGGACCGCTCGTGCCTGGACTGGGCCGAGCCGGACAAGGCGGGGCACCGCGAGCTGCTGGAGTGGTACCGCGGGCTGATCGCGCTGCGCAGGTCGGAGCCCGCCCTGACCGATCCCCAGCTCGACACGGTCGCGGCGACCGCGGGCGGCCGGACGCTGCGGCTGGCCCGCGGCCCCTTCCGTACGGTCGTGAACTTCTCCGACGCGCCCGCGCGGGTGCCGCTGGACGTGCCGTGCGAGGTGGTGCTGGCCCGGCCGTCGTGCAAGGTGCTGCCGGGCCCGGACGCGGCCGTCCAGCTTCCGCCCCGGGGGGCCGCCGTGCTGCGCGCCCGCGTTACGGTGAACGGGTGACACAGACGACCCCGACGCCCGACGCGGAAGCCCTCGCGGACTGCGTGCTGTGCGGCGAGCCGACCGAGTATCCGGCGAGCACGCGCGGCGCGACGTACTGCCCGGTGTGCGAGTGGCAGGAGGCGCAGCGCACCGCGTGCTCCGGCTAGGGCCGGGCACGCGGGTCAGGTCTTGAGGAGCGCGACGCGGTTCTCCTCGATGTCGAAGTCGGCCTTCGGATAGGCCGGGTCGATCAGTTCGAGGTGTTCGAGCAGCAGCTTGGCGACCGCCCAGTTCCGGTACCACTTGCGGTCGGACGGCACGACGTGCCAGGGCGCGGCGTCGGTCGAGCAGCGCTCCAGGGCCACCTCGTACGCCTTCTGGTACGCGGGCCACAGCGCGCGCTCGCTGATGTCACCGGGGTTGAACTTCCAGTGCTTGTCCGGGTTGTCGAGCCGCTTCAGCAGCCGCTCGCGCTGCTTGTCGTAGCTGATGTGCAGGAAGACCTTGACGACGGTGACGCCGTCGTCGGCGAGCGACTGCTCGAAGCGGTTGATGACGCTGTAGCGGCGGCTCCAGGTGGCGCGCGGCACGAGGTCGCGCACGCGGGCGATCAGCACGTCCTCGTAGTGCGAGCGGTCGAAGACGCCCAGCTCGCCGGGGCGGGGCAGCGCGCGGCGGATGCGCCACAGGAAGGGGTGCTGGCGCTCCTCCTCGGTGGGCGCCTTGAACGCGGTGACGCGGATGCCCGACGGGTTCAGCCCGGAGGACACGTGCTTGACGGTGCCGCCCTTGCCCGAGGTGTCCATGCCCTGGAGCACCAGCAGCACGCAGTGCGGGTCGCCCGCGGTGCTCTGCGCCCACAGCCGCTCCTGGAGCTCGGCCAGCCGGGCGCGCAGCTCCTCGGTCGCGGCCAGGGCCGTCGCCTTGTCACGCGGGCCGCCGGGGGTCGCGGAGGGGTCGTACGCCCGCAGGTTGACCGGTCCGCCGCCGGGCGGCACGCGCAGCAGGGAGCGCAGGCCCGGGTCCTTCTGCGCCTTCTTGGCGGCGGCGTCGGCGTGCTTGCCGCCCCGGCCGTCCTCGTGCGCGTGCCGGTCCACGTGCGCGTGCTCGGCGCCGTGCTTGCCCTTGCCCTTGTCCTTGCTCCCGCTCTTGGCCATGCACCGATCCTGCGCCGGATCAGCGGTCTCCGCCAGTGCCGGTCAGCTTCTCGGCGTCCCGCGCGAGCGCGGTGAGCCGGGAGACGGCGCGGAAGTACTTCTTGCGGTAGCCGCCCGCCAGCATGTCCTGGCCGAAGACGCGGTCGAAGGGCACGCCGGAGGCCAGTACGGGGATCTCGCGGTCGTAGAGCCGGTCGGCGAGCACCACCAGGCGCAGCGCGGTCGCCTGGTCGGTGACGGGTTCCACGCCGCGCAGGAAGACCGCGCCGACGCCGTCGCAGAGCGCGCCGTAGCGGCTGGGGTGGACGGTGGCCAGGTGCGCGGCCAGCGCGCCGAAGTCGTCGAGCGCGGCGCCGGGTGTGACGGCCGCGGCGGCGGTGACCTGCTCGTCGGTGTGCGGGGTCGGCGCCTCGGGCAGGCCGCGGTGCCGGTAGTCCTCGCCGTCGATCCGCAGGCTGGTGAAGCGGGCGGACAGGCCCTGGATCTCCCGCATGAAGTCGGCGGAGGCGAAGCGGCCCTCGCCGAGCTTGCCGGGCAGCGTGTTCGACGTCGCCGCCAGCCGTACGCCCGCGTCGGCGAGCTTGCCGAGGAGCGTGGACACCAGCACCGTGTCGCCCGGGTCGTCCAGTTCGAACTCGTCGATGCAGACCAGCCGGTGGTCGCTGAGCGCCGCCACCGCGTGCTGGAAGCCGAGGGCGCCGACCAGATTGGTCAGCTCCACGAACGTGCCGAACGCCTTGCGCTCGGCGGGCGCCGGGGTGGCGTGCCACAGCGACGCCAGCAGGTGGGTCTTGCCGACGCCGTAACCGCCGTCGAGGTAGACCCCGCCGGGGCCGCCGGGCGCGAGCGCCTCCCGCCGGAACCACCGCTTGGGCGTCGGCGCGGCCGTCAGCGACGCCGCGAAACCGGCCAGGGCCCGTACGGCCGCGGCCTGGCTGGGCTGATTCGGGTCGGGCACGTAGGTCTCGAACCTGACGCCGTCGAACCGCGGCGGCGGCACCATCTCCGCCACCAATCGCTCCACCGGCACATGCGGCGTGCGCGCGCTGAGTGACACGGGCCCGCCATCGCCGCCTATCGCGGCACTCCCAGACGAAACGACAGAGGTCGACACAGCTCACCAGCGTAGTGCCTTCCGGTTCCGCCCCCGCCGGCATGTGTCCGACCCCACGCGTACAGGGGCGGCGGGCCGAGGGCGCCGACCGGCCCGTAGCGGCGCGGCGTGGGAGACTTCGGGGATGCGACGGCTCTATCCCGTAGCGGGAGCGAACGATTCGGCCGGGCTGGAGACACCGCTCGGCCTGGCGGACGCGTACGCGTACCCCGAACGGGGAGCGGGCCCGTACCTCCGGGCCAACATGGTGTCGTCACTGGACGGCGCGGCCCGGTACGACGGCAGGTCGGCGCCGCTGTCGTCGGAGGCGGACATGCGGGTCTTCGGCGTGCTGCGCGCACTGGCCGACGTGGTGCTGGTGGGTGCGGAAACGGTTCGCCTGGAGGGCTACCGGCCCGCGAGGGCCCGCGAGGTGTTCGCGGCGCGCAGGGCGGCCGACGGCCAGACCCCGGCCGCCGCCGTCGCGGTGATCAGCCGCGGACTCGATCTGGACTTCACGACACCGCTGTTCACCGCGCCGGTCACCCCCACCCTGGTGCTGACCGGCGCGTCGCCGCCCGCCGACCGTGTCGCCGCCGCCCGCGCGGCGGGCGCCCATGTGGTCGTCGCGGGCGACGGCGAAGGCGTCGACCCGGTCCGCGCGGTGCGCGAGTTGGCCGCGCTGGGCCACACGCGGCTGCTCCACGAGGGCGGCCCGCGGGTCCTCGCGCAGTTCGCCGCGGCCGGCACGCTGGACGAACTGTGCCTGACCGTCGCCCCGGTGCTCGGGGGCGGCGACGCGCCCCGGATCATGCACGGCCCCGACGTTCCGGGCCCGGCCCGCCTCGTCCCGCGCTCCGTCCTGGAGGAGGACGGCTTCCTGTTCACCCGTTACGTCCGGGCCTGACCGCCCGACCGTCCCACCGACACACCTCATGCCACCCACCTGACCAGCGGCGCGCCGCACGGTGGAACCGCGACCGAAAAAAGCGGATTCCCTCGTTCCGTTTTGCTCCGCGCGGGAACACTTACCCGAGTGCCCCGCGAAGATCGGGGCAGGATTGTTCCAACGCCGGCCCGGTGGCCCCGACGAAGCACGAGAAAGAAGGACGCGTCCGTGTTCACGACCGTACTCATGATCGAGAAGCCGCTCGCACCGGCCGACGTGGAGCTCGTCACCTCTCTCCACGGCGACGAGCAGGTCTCCTTCGTCGTGCTCATGCAGCCACGCGGCGACCAGGACCGGCTGTTGCGGGCCGTGGACGACGTGGCGCTCGGCTATCTGGATGACGCCGCGCACGAGGACCGCGAGCCGGAGGGCGACGACGCCACCCCGGTCGCGGAGCGGGCCCTGGCGCACTCCCTGGAGGCGCTGCGCGCCTCCGGCGCGGAGGCGGTGGGCCGGATCGTCGACAAGCACCCGCTCGACCTGCTGCGCACGGTCGTCGAGGAGACCGACGCCGACGAGGTCATCGTGCTCACCGCGCCGCACTTCGTGGAGGAGTTCTTCCACCGCGACTGGACGTCGCGGGCGCGGCACAAGGTGGGGGTGCCGGTGCTGAAGCTCTTCGCCGAGCACGATTAGGCGCAGCGCGCGATGAGGCGCCGAGCGCGATGAGCCGCAGGGCACGATGAGGCGCAGGGCACGATGAGGCGGCGAGCGCGATGAGGCGGCGCCGCGCCACCCGGCGGCTCGGGCGTCGTGTGTCCCGGGCACCCCTTGCAGAAACGTCTCGCCGGGCGGGGGGTGCCATGGGCGCGCGGTCAGGGTCGGCGCGCGGTGCCACGGGCGCGCGGGCAGAGTCGTCCGCCCGCCCGGAGGTGCGAGAATTGGGACCCGGTCAATAAACGAACCACGCACATCTCCGGGAGACCTCCGTATGAGCCCGTCCGTTCCCCCCGCCATGGACCGACCGCACTTCATCGGCATCGGCGGCGCCGGAATGTCGGGGATCGCGAAGATCCTCGCGCAGCGCGGGGCGCGGGTGGCGGGCAGTGACTCACGTGAGTCAGAGACGGCGGGCGCGCTGCGCGCGCTCGGCGTGACCGTGCACATCGGCCACGACGCGGCGCACCTGGCGCAGGACGCCACCTCGGTGGTCGTCTCCAGCGCGATCCGCCCGGAGAATCCGGAGCTGGCGGCGGCCCGCGAGCGCGGCGTCCCCGTGGTGCACCGCAGTGACGCGCTGGCCGCGCTGATGGAGGACACCCGGCCGATCGCGGTCGCGGGCACCCATGGCAAGACCACCACCACCTCGATGCTGGCGGTCGCGCTGACGGCGCTCGGCAGCGAGCCGTCGTACGCGATCGGCGGCGACCTGGACGCGCCCGGCTCGAACGCGCACCACGGCGGCGGCGAGATCTTCGTCGCGGAGGCCGACGAGAGCGACCGCAGCTTCCACACGTACGCGCCCGAGGTCGCGATCATCCTCAACGTGGAGCTCGACCACCACGCCAACTACGCCTCGATGGACGAGATCTACGACTCCTTCGAGACCTTCGTCGGCAAGATCCGCCCCGGCGGCACGCTGGTGATCTCCGCCGACCAGCCGGGCGCCGTCGAGCTGACGAAGCGGGTACGGGACATCGGCGGTCTGACCATCGTGACGGTCGGCGAGGCCGAGACCGCCGACGTACGCATCACGAAGATCAACCCGCGCGGGCTGACCAGCGAGGTCACCGTCGTCATCGACGGCCGCCCGCTGACCTTCACCGTCTCCGTGCCGGGCCGCCACTACGCGCACAACGCCGTCGCCGCGCTCGCCGCGGGCACCGCGATCGGCGCCCCGACCCGGAATCTGGCCTCGGCCCTCGCGAAGTACACCGGCGTCAAGCGGCGCCTCCAGCTCAAGGGCGAGGCGGCGGGCGTCCAGGTCATCGACTCCTACGCCCACCACCCGACCGAGATGGCCGCCGACCTGGAGGCGATCCGCGGCGCCGCCGGGGACGCCCGCGTCCTGGTCGTCTTCCAGCCGCACCTCTTCAGCCGCACCCGCGAGCTGGCCACCGAGATGGGCGCCGCCCTCGCCCTCGCCGACGCCTCCGTCGTCCTCGACATCTACCCGGCCCGCGAGGACCCGATCCCCGGTGTGACCAGCGCACTCATCATCGACGCGGCCCGCGCGGCGGGCGCCGACGTGACCGCGGAACACGACAAGCAGGCGGTACCGGACGTGGTCGCAGGAATGGCGAAGCCGGGTGATCTCGTTCTCACCATGGGCGCGGGCGACGTGACCGACCTCGGTCCCCTGATTCTCGCCCGCCTCGGCAGCTGAGGAGACCTCCATGTCCTACGAAGTCAGCAAGTCCGACGAGCAGTGGCGCGCCGAGCTGTCGCCGGAGGAGTACGCGGTCCTGCGCAAAGCCGGTACCGAGCGGCCCTTCGTCGGCGAGTACACCGACACGAAGACGACCGGCGTCTACGCCTGCCGTGCCTGCGGTGCCGAGCTCTTCCGCTCCGACACCAAATTCGAGTCCCACTGCGGCTGGCCCTCCTTCTACGACCCTGCCGACACCGACGCCGTCGAACTCATCGAGGACCGCACCCTCGGGATGACCCGCGTCGAGGTCCGCTGCGCCCGCTGCGGCTCCCACCTGGGCCACGTCTTCGAAGGCGAGGGCTACGGCACACCGACCGACCAGCGCTACTGCATCAACTCCATCTCCCTGACCTTGACCCCCACGGAGTAACCCCTCCGGGGGGGCCGTGCGCCTCCGGCGGGGGGCAGCCTTTCAGCGCCGCGGGGACGCGCGACCAGCCCCCGCGGCGGAACGGGCCCCGAAGCGGCGCTGGGGGCACCTCCCGGCCGAAGGCTGGGGGAGGAACTGCGCGATCAGCCCCCACCGGCCGGTGGTCCGGAGACAACCGAACCGCCCCGCCGGGGCGGGCGGTGCCCTGCGGGAGCGTCGTGGCTGGCACGACGACATCGGCGGGCGCCACCGGTTCCGGCGTGGCCGCCGCGGCCGCCGCAGCCGCCGCCGCTTCCGTACGCACCGACGCCGCACGCCACGGCGGATCGGCGTCCAGCAGCGGGTGGCAGACTGGGGCGGTGAGCAGCCCCTTCCAGCACCAGGTCGCCGACCGCGACGCGGCACCCCAGTTCGTCCTCCCGCTCGTCGTCCGGATCGAGCGCGACGCGCCCCCGGCCCGAACCGACGCTCTGGAGACGGCGGCGCGCGCCGTCCTCACCTTGCTTTGCGACGAGCGCGCGACGGCCGACGACGGCGAGTGGGCGCAGGCCGTACGGGACTGGCAGGACGCCAGAATCCGCAAGGTCGTACGGCGGGCGCGCGGAGCGGAGTGGCGGCGGGCGGCGGCCCTGCCGGGCATCACGGTGACGGGATCGGGATCGGGGTCCGCGTCGGGATCGGTGCCGCGGGCGGACACGGAAGCGGGTACGGCCGATGTGCCGCCCGCCGAAGTGCGGGTGTACCCGCCCGTGCCGCTCGACGGCTGGCCGAAGGAACTGGCCAAACTCCAGGTCTCCGGCACGGAGTTGGACGACCCGCAGCCGCCGTCACCGCTCGAACCCGGCGACCCGCGCCCCGTGCTGTGGATGAATCCCGACGTCACCATGTCGGCCGGGAAGGCCATGGCCCAGGCCGGACACGGCGCCCAACTCGCCTGGTGGGAGCTGTCGGACGCCGACCGCGACGCCTGGCGCGCCGGCGGTTTCCCCCTGGCCGTCCGCACCCCCTCCCCCGCCCTGTGGACCCGCCTGAGCGCCTCCTCGCTCCCCGTCGTCCGCGACGCGGGCTTCACCGAGGTCGCCCCGGGCTCCGCCACCGTCGTCGCCGACCACCCGTCCCTGCGCGCGCATCCCGCCCCCGGCACGCTCTGACGGGCCCCGCCAGCCCGCTCGCGGAGTTATCCACAGGCCGAGAACGCGGTGTCGGCGGAGTCCGGTAGAAATCCCTCATGTGGATTCTTCTGCTGCTCGTCGCGTGTGCCGCGGCGACCGCCGCCGGCGCGCGCCTGTGCCTGGCCGGGGTCGCCGCGGCCGGTGGAGCGCCCGGAGAGCGGCGGCCCACGGACGACGTCGAACTCGGGCAGTACGAAACGGCGTTCCTGGCCGGAGGCCGTACGCGCGCTCGGCGAGCGGCTGGTGGCCGCCGGGCTCGGGGTTCCGGCGGCGGCACGCGAACGGCTCGCGGCGGGGGTGCGGCAGGTGCGCGGCGCCACCGGGCTGACGTTGGCGATGGCGGTGGCCACCGTCGTGCTGAACGGGTCGGTCCGTGCGCCGGACGGCACGCCCGCGCTGCTCTGGTACGTGCTGCCGCTGCTGCTGACGGGGGCGTGCTGGGCGGTGGCGCGCGTCGAGGTCTATCCGTACACGCGGTGGGCGGCCCCGGCCGGGCAGGAGGCGCTCCGGGGGATACCCCGGGACGCGCCGCCGCTGTCGGCCCTGGCCGCCCGTGGGCCGCGCACGCCGCGCGACCCCGCGATACGGGCGCTGCCGCGTCAGGCCAGGCCCGCGACCAGGTCGGCGATCTCGCGGCGCCGGCCGGTGTAGAAGGGGACTTCCTCGCGGACGTGCAGGCGGGCCTCGGAGGCGCGCAGGTGCCGCATGAGGTCGACGATCCGGTACAGCTCGTCGGCCTCGAAGGCCAGGATCCACTCGTAGTCGCCGAGCGAGAAGGACGCGACGGTGTTCGCCCGCACGTCGGGGTAGCCACGGGCCATCTTGCCGTGGTCGGCGAGCATCCGGCGGCGGTCCTCGTCCGGCAGCAGGTACCAGTCGTAGGAGCGCACGAAGGGATAGACGCTGACCCACTCGCGCGGCGTCTCATCGGCGAGGAAGGCCGGAACATGCGACTTGTTGAACTCCGCCGGGCGGTGCAGCGCCATGTTGGACCACACCGGCTCCACCGCGCGCCCCAGCTTGGTGCGGCGGAAGAGGTTGTACGCCTCCTGCAACTCCTCGGCCGTCTCCGCGTGCCACCAGATCATCAGATCGGCGTCGGCCCGCAGCCCCGAGACGTCATAGGTCCCGCGGATCGTGATGTCCTTGGCGGCGAGCTGCGCGAACAGCTCCTCGACCTCGTCCGCGTACCCGCCGCGGTCCTCGGGCAGGGTGTCGCGCAGTCGGAACACCGACCAGAGCGTGTAGCGAATGACCTCGTTGAGGTCCTTGGCCTTCTTCCCCGCGTTGGGGGCCTTCGCCGACGTGGCGTCGGCGGAATCGGAAGCGCGGTCGGCAGTCGAGTCGGTCATACCCCCCATTCTCCCGCGCCCCCCGACGCTCCCGGCACCAGGGTCCCCCACGACGCCCCGCGGGGCCGCCCGGCGCGGAGCCGTTCAGCCCCGCGGCAGCAGCTCGGCCGCGGCGCGGTGGGCGCCGGCGATGCAGGCGGGGATGCCGACGCCGTCGTACGCGGCGCCGCAGGCGGCCAGGGCGGGGAGCTTGGTGAGGTGTTCGCGGACGCGGGCGACGCGGGCGAGGTGGCCGACCGGGTACTGGGGCAGACCCGCGGTCCAGCGGGTGACGCGGGCGGCGATCGGGGCGGCGCGCAGGCCCACGGCGGCCTCCAGGTCGTCGCGGGAGAGGCGGACGAGGTCGGTGTCGTCCCAGGCGAGGTCCGCCTCGTCGCCGTGGCGGCCGATGGAGGTGCGCAGGACGACGGTGTCGCCGCCTGCCTCGCCGAGCCAGCCCCATTTGCGGCTGGAGAAGGTGGACGCCTTGATGGTGCGGCCGTCGACCGGCGGGACGAGGAAGCCGCTGCTGTTGGGCAGCCGTGTCATCTCACGGCGGCGGAAGGCCATGGTGACCAGCGCCATGCCCGCGTATTCGACGGTGTCCAGTTCGGCCGCGGCGGCGGGCGACTCGGCGGCGAGCAGCCGGGCCGCGGTGGGCGCGGGCACGGCGAGCACCACGGCGTCGGCCTCCAGCGCGCGGCCGTCGAGGCCGACCTGCCAGCCGTGCGGGGTGCGCCGCAGCTCGCGTACGGGCGCGTCGGTCTCGATGGTGACGCCCGCGGCGCGGCACGCCTCGGCGACCGCGAGCGGCAGCCGTCCGACGCCGCCGCGGATGCCGTTGAAGACCGGTCCCGCGCCGCCCGCCCTGGCCGCGGCCCGGCGCTGGATGTCGCGGGCCGCCTCGATCAGGGAGCGCCCGGTGCGCATGGCCTCGAAGAGCTGCGGCACCGCGGCGCGCAGCGAGATCTCGTAGGCGTTGCCCGCGTAGACGCCGCCGAGCAGTGGTTCGACGAGCCGGTCCACGACCTCGTGGCCGAGCCGGGCGGCGACGAAGGCGCCGACCGCGACATCGTCGCCGAGTTCGGTGCGCGGCAGTACGTGGTCCAGCGGGAGCCTGGCGAGACCCGCGGCGGACAGCACACCGGACGAGGCGAGCGGCCCGAGGTCGCCGGGCACGCCCATGACGTGTCCCTTGGGCATGGGCCGCAGCTTGCCGCGCGTCCACAGCGCGGCGCCGAGCACCGCGGGCGGCTCCAGGTCGTCGCCGAGCCCGACCTCGCGGGCCAGGGCGATCGCCTCGGGGCGGCGGGCCAGCATCGACTCGGCGCCGAGGTCGACCGGCACCCCGGCGATCTCGTCGGCGTACAGCTTGCCGCCCAGCCGCGACGACGCCTCCAGCAGCGTGACGCGGACGCCCGCGCCCGCCAGCCGGTGCGCCGCGGCGAGTCCGGAGATTCCGCCGCCGATGACGATCGCGTGTTCAGGAGCGCCCGTGCCGTTGTGCGTCTGGCTCATGCGTCCACTGTCTCAGACTCCGTTCCGAGTTCCGAACGTGATCCCATCGCTACCGCGGGACCGCAACCCGGCGCGGACCGTCCACGTCCAACTGTCACTACAGGTCACTAGGCGGGCCTCACGAGGCTCGCACCTGGGGGGAATTGACGTGAGGACACACAGACCCGGAGCGCCGCGCACCGGGCGCGCGCACCACGCCGGCCGGCGCGGACGGCGGCGGCTGGCCGCCGTCCCGGCCGCGCTGCTGCTGGCCGCCTCGCTCGCGGTCGCCGGGTGCAGCAGCGAAAGCGGCGGCGCTTCCGACAAGGCCGCCGCCCCGGCGGCCCGCGGCCAGGACGACAGCGGCAGCGACTCGATGAAGAACGGCGGCAGCGGTACGGACGCCGGGAACGCGCCTTCCGGTACGCCCGGTTCCGCGTCGGACAAGGCCGCCACCACCGGCAACAACGCCAAGCCGTCCGCGCCCAGCTACCTCGTCCGTACGGCCCACCTGACCGTCCGCACCCCGAAGGTGGGCGACGCGCTCGACAAGGCCCGCGCGATGGTCGCCGACGCGGGCGGTTACGCGGGCACCGAGGACACCTCGGTCGACGCCGGGGGCCACGAGCAGTCGACGATCCAGCTCCGGGTGCCGCCCGCGGCGTACGACGGTCTGCTGACCCGGCTGGCCGGGCTCGGCACGCTGATGGAGCGCAAGGTCGGCGTCGAGGACGTCACCGGCCAGGTGGTCGACGTGCAGAGCCGGATCAAGTCGCAGCAGGCCAGTGTGGCGCGGGTGCGCAAGCTGATGGACCAGGCGGGCTCGCTCAGCGACGTGGTGTCGCTGGAGCGCGAACTGAGCACGCGCGAGGCCGACTTGGAGTCCCTCCAGGCGCAGCAGGCGGCACTGCGGGAGCGGACGGATCTGGCCACGGTGACGCTGCGGCTGGTCGAGCCGCCGGTGAAGCACGTCGCGGCGAAGCCGAAGCCGAAGCACGAGGACGGTTTCTGGACGCAGGTCGGCCACGCGCTGGGCGGCGGCTGGCACGCCTTCTACGTGACGATCCGCGGTGTGCTGGTCGTCCTGTCGGCCGTGCTGCCGTTCCTGGTGGTCGCGCTGGCCGGCTTCATCGGCTACCGGCTGGTGCGCCGCCGCTGGCCCCGGCAGGAGCCGCCGACGATGGCGCCGCGCCCCTGGAGCCCGTCCTCGCACGCGCCGATCCACCCGCAGCGCACGCCCTCCACGGCTCCGGCGGGTACGGACGCGCCGGAGCGTGCGGAGGAGCCGCCGACGGACTGAGCCGTCACACCTCGGTCGAGGTGTGCACGAAGTCGACGAGACGGGTGAGAGCGTCCGGGTCGGTGCTGGGCAGGACACCGTGGCCGAGGTTGAACACATGGCCGGTGGCCGGGGCCGCGTCCAGCACCTCCCGGGCCTTCGCCTCGACGGCCGCCGTCGGGGCGAAGAGCACCGACGGGTCGAGGTTGCCCTGGAGCGCCTTGCCGGGACCGACCCGACGGCCCGCCTCGTCCAGCGGCACCCGCCAGTCGACGCCGACGACGTCCGCGCCCGCCTCGCCCATCAGACCGAGCAGTTCGCCGGTGCCGACGCCGAAGTGGATCCGCGGGACGCCGTAGTCCTCGACCGCGTCGAAGACCTTCACCGACGCGGGCATCGCGTAGCGCCGGTAGTCGACGGGCGCGAGCGCCCCCACCCACGAGTCGAAGACCTGGACGGCGCTCGCGCCCGCCTCGATCTGCACCTTCAGGAAGCCCACGGTGATGTCGGCGAGCAGGTCCAGCAGGTCACGCCACAGCTCGGGGTCGCCGTACATCAGCGCCTTGGTCCGCTCGTGGTTGCGCGACGGGCCGCCCTCCACGAGGTAGCTGGCCAGCGTGAAGGGCGCGCCCGCGAATCCGATCAGTGGCGTCTCGCCGAGTTCGGCCGTCAGCAGGCCGATCGCCTCGGTGACGTAACCGACGTCCTCGGGCTCCAGCGCCCGCAGCCGCTTCAGGTCCTCCCGCGTACGGATCGGGTCCGCCACCACCGGGCCCACGCCGGGCTTGATGTCGAGATCGATCCCGATCGCCTTGAGCGGCACCACGATGTCGCTGAAGTAGACCGCCGCGTCGACCTTGTGCCGCCGCACCGGCTGCATCGTGATCTCGGCGATGAGGTCGGGCCGCGTGCACGAGTCCAGCATCGCGATGCCCTCGCGAATCTTCAGGTACTCGGGCAGCGAACGCCCGGCCTGCCGCATGAACCACACCGGCGTATGCGGCACGGGCTCGCGCCGACAGGCGCGGATGAACGGGGAAGCAGCGGTCTGCTGGTGCGCACTCACGCCGAGAATCCTCCCACGTCTCCCCCACCACCCCCACCAAGGGGGCTGCGCCCCTAGCACACGTCCGCGCGCTGGGGTTCGCCCCCAGGGTGCGTCTACGCGAGGGGCTGCGCCCCTACAGCACCGCTGCGCAGGTGGGTTCGCCGCTCGGGTGCGTCTACGCAGGTGGGTTCGCCGGTAGCCAGCGAGCCAAAGGCGGCGCCGGTGTTGAAAGGGAGAACGCGCACAGCGACCGAGGAACGAGGGAGCGAGCACGATCGACCGTCGACACCGGATCTAAGCCGCCGGAGGCGAGAGGGCGGCAAAAAAAGGGAATCGCGGTGAGCTGACACAAGGCGGCTCCCCCGCACGCCCCCCCGTACCGCTGACCCCACACAAGAGCGCACCCCGGACGTTCACCCCCTCCCACCCCCGCTCCCCCGTACCGCTGACCCCACGCAAGAGCGCGCCCCTTGACGGTCACCCCCCACAGCCACCCCAGCGGCGAACCCCGCCGCGCAGTCGGGAGGTTGGGGGCGCGCGGCAGGCGCAAGGGTGCTCCTCGCGGGGAGCGGGAACGCGCCCCGAAGGGCAATAAGGGTGTTGTTCCGAGCCCGGAGGGCATCGGCGGCTTAGTCTTCCGGGCATGGCAGCGGTTCACGGGCACCTCGGCGACGGCAGTGGCGACGTCCCCCTCCCCTTTCGGCGCTCGGTGGACACCCTGCGCTCGGTGCGGGTGAGGCCGGAGGTCAGGATCGAGGAGACGGCCGCGCCGAAGCGGCTGGCGTCGTACGCGTACGCGCTGGAGGCGACGGTGCTGGCGGACGGCGAGGAGCTGGCCGACGGGCGGTTGGTGCTGCTGCACGAGCCGGACGGGCACGAGGCGTGGCACGGCGCGTTCCGCCTGGTGACGTTGGTGCGGGCCGAGTTGGAGCCGGAGATGGCGGGGGATCCGCTGTTGCCCGAGGTGAGCTGGTCCTGGCTGACCGGGGCGCTGGCGGCGCGCGGGGCGGCGTACAACGACCCGAGCGGTACGGTCTCGCGGGCGTCGTCGCACTACTTCGGCGCGCTGGCGGACCGGGTGGACGACACGCAGATCGAGATCCGGGCGTCGTGGACGCCGAGGGAGCGGGCGGGGGGCGCGCCCGAGGTGGCGGCGCACCTGGCGGCCTGGTGCGATCTGCTGTGCGCGTGCGCGGGTCTGCCGCCGTCGGAGGGCCCGGAGCCGTTGGTGCGCGGGGGCAGCGGCGTGGTGCCGATGCCGAAGCGCCGTACCTGAGTCCGTCGGACCGCTTCCGTAGCCCGGCGTACCGCCCCGGCCTGCGGTGACGTCACGCGCCCCCGATGGCGCGCCCCCGCGCACTCCCCGGCGTATCGCGCGGCGCACTCACTTCTCGCATGTTCGATTTCTCGTCCGAATTGCCGGAAATGATCCTCAATAAATCGTGATCTTTCCCTAAAGGCCGGAGCAATTGCTGCCGAAGGAGATTGTGACCGTTTCAGTCCCCTTTGCCACAGGAGGCCCGGTGTCCGTTCTTCTCGAGCAGCCCACGAGCCTGGTCGCCTACCGCCCCAGCAAGCCGACGGCCATGGTCGTCGTAGCCGACCCCCGCGTCCGCTCCACTGTCACCCGACACCTGTGGGCTCTCGGGGTTCGCGACGTGATCGAGGCCTCGTCCATCGCCGAGGCCCGTCCCCGGGTCGGTAACCCCCGCGACATCTGCGTCGCCGATGTCCATCTCCCCGACGGCTCCGGCCTCACCCTGCTCGCCGAGACCCGCGCGGCAGGCTGGCCCAACGGCCTCGCACTCTCCGCCGCCGACGACATCGGCGCCGTGCGCAACGCGCTTGCCGGGGGGGTGAAGGGCTATGTCGTGACCGGCACCCGCAACAGCCCCGGCGGTCTCGCCACCCGGCCGGGACTGGCGCCGCTGGGCGCCACCGCGGCCCGTATGCAGCGCCGCCCGCCGGGCGCCCCCGGCCACCCCAGCGGCTACCGCGAGCTGTCCGGCCGCGAGGTCGAGGTCCTGCGGCTGGTCGCGGAAGGCCAGTCGAACAAGGCGATCGGCGTCTCCATGGGCCTTTCGGCGCTGACCGTCAAGAGCCACCTCGCCCGGATCGCCAGGAAGCTGGGCACCGGGGACCGCGCCGGCATGGTCGCGGTGGCCCTGCGCACCGGAATCATCCACTGAGGCCCCGGCCGTGAGCGACCCCCGGCGGAACGTTCCGCCGGGGGTCGTTTCGTATACGCGCGCCCGTATCCGCGCGTACGCCCGCCGTACACGCGCGCGCGTCGGCCGTCGTGGCGGTGCCGCGGCCCCGGCGCTCACGGACCCGGCGGCGACGTACCGTACGCCCTGTCCGTTGGATCTCCACCTGACACGCCGTACCCGGCTACCCTTAACAAGTGACCGACGCCAGAGAGACCGCAACCCAAGCAGGCCCGGCGCCGGTCCCGCTGCTGGACCCGCGCGAGGGAATCCCGCCGGTGACCGCCAGCCCGGAGGCTCTCGCAGATGTCGTCGCGGCTTTCGCCGCGGGTTCCGGTCCGGTCGCCGTCGATGCCGAGCGCGCCTCCGGCTACCGCTACGGGCAGCGGGCCTATCTGGTCCAGTTGCGCCGCGCCGGAGCAGGGACCGCGCTGATCGACCCCACGGGATGCCCCGACCTGTCCACCCTGGGCGACGCCCTGACCGGCACCGAGTGGGTGCTGCACGCCGCCACCCAGGATCTGCCGTGCCTGTCCGAGATCGGCATGCACCCCACCTCGCTGTTCGACACCGAACTGGCCGGGCGGCTGGCCGGGTTCGCCCGGGTCGGCCTCGGCGCGATGGTGGAGAACGTGCTGGGCTTCGCGCTGGAGAAGGGCCACTCGGCGGTGGACTGGTCCACCCGCCCGCTGCCCGACCCGTGGCTGCGGTACGCCGCGCTCGACGTCGAGCTGCTGGTGGATCTGCGCGACGCGCTGGAGGAGGAGCTGCGCACCCAGGGGAAGCTGGAGTGGGCGCTCCAGGAATTCGCGGCCATCGCCGCCGCCCCGCCGGCCCCGCCGCGCGTCGACCCCTGGCGCAGGACCTCGGGCATGCACAAGGTGCGGCGGCGTCGGCAGATCGCCGTAGTGCGCGAGCTGTGGCTGGCGCGCGACCGTACCGCCCGTGAGCGGGACGTCTCCCCCGGCCGGGTGCTCAGCGACGCCGCGATCGTGACGGCGGCGCTGGAGAGCCCGCCGAACGCGCACGCACTGGCAGCCCTGCCCGGTTTCGGGCACCGGATGGGCCGCCGCCAGCTCGACCAGTGGCAGTCCGCGATCGACCGGGCGCGCGCGCTGCCCGAGCGGGAGCTGCCGCAGCCCGCCGCCGCGTACACCGGCCCCCCGCCGCCGCGCGCCTGGGCGGACAAGGACCCGGTCGCCGCCGCCCGGCTCTCCGCGGCGCGCGCCGCGGTGAGCGCGCTGGCCGAGGAGCTGAATCTCCCCCAGGAGAATCTGATCACCCCGGACACCGTGCGACGACTGTGCTGGGCGCCTCCGGCGAACGCGAGCGAGGAGGTCGTGGCCGCCCAGCTCGCGGACATGGGCGCCCGCCCGTGGCAGGTCGAGCTGACCACCCCGCTGCTGACGGTCGCGCTGACCGCCCGCCCGGCGGACCCGCCCCCGGGCGAATAGCCCGCCGGGGCCGGTGGCCCGTCCGCAGGCGGCGGTTCCCCGTCCGTGGTCCTGCGTCGGTGGTCCGCAGTCAGCGGTTCTGCGTCCGAACGGCCGACCCGCCTGCGGCGCTCCCTCAGGGTCTCCCGCCTTAGGGGTAACCTTCGGTAACATCCGTGCGATGTGAGCTGCGCCGCTTCCGCGAGGGAAGCTGTGCACATGAGTTACCGACGAGTAGCATGTGAGGCGAGCCGTAGGAAGCGTGCTTCAGCGCCGCGTTCCACATCGTCGAAGAGGGAGACCCACCGTGCCTCGTACCGGAAGGGACGTCGTATTCGTTGACGGCGTCCGCACCCCGTTCGGCAAAGCGGGCCCGAAGGGCATGTATCACGAGACCCGGGCCGACGACCTGGTGATCAAGTGCATCCGGGAGCTGCTGCGGCGCAACCCGGATCTGGACCCGGCGCGGATCGACGAGGTCGCGGTCGCCGCGACCACGCAGATCGGCGACCAGGGCCTCACCCTGGGCCGGACGGCGGGCATCCTCGCCGGGCTGCCGACCACCGTGCCCGGTTTCTCCGTCGACCGGATGTGCGCGGGCGCGATGACCGCCGTGACGACCACGGCCGGCGGCATCGCCTTCGGCGCGTACGATGTCGTGGTGGCCGGCGGCGTCGAGCACATGGGACGGCACCCGATGGGCGAGGGCGTCGACCCCAACCCGCGGTTCGTCTCGGAGAAGCTCGTCGACGAGTCGGCGATGTTCATGGGCATGACCGCGGAGAATCTGCACGACCGCTTCCCGCAGCTCACCAAGGCGCGCGCCGACGAATTCGCCGTCCGCAGCCAGGAGAAGGCCGCGAAGGCGTACGCCAACGGCCGGATCCAGCAGGACCTGGTGCCGATCGCGATCCGCCGCACCACCCCCGAGGCCGGGGAGACCGGCTGGGGCCTGGCGACGGCGGACGAGCCGATGCGGCCGGGCACCACGCTGGAGCAGCTCGCGGGCCTGAAGACCCCCTTCCGCCCGCACGGCCGGGTCACCGCGGGCAACGCTGCCGGTCTCAACGACGGCGCCACCGCCTCGCTGCTCGCCGCGGAGGACGTCGCCAGGGAGCTGGACCTGCCGGTACGGATGCGCCTGGTCTCGTACGCCTTCGCGGGCGTCGAGCCCGAGGTGATGGGCATCGGCCCGATCCCGGCGACCGAGAAGGCGCTGGCCAAGGCCGGTCTGTCGATCGGCGACATCGGCCTGTTCGAGATCAACGAGGCGTTCGCCGTCCAGGTGCTCTCGCTGCTCGACCACTACGGCATCGCCGACGACGACCCGCGGGTCAACCAGTACGGCGGCGCCATCGCCTACGGCCACCCGCTGGCCTCCTCCGGTGTGCGGCTGATGACGCAGCTCGCCCGGCAGTTCGAGGAGCAGCCGCACGTGCGCTACGGCATCACCACCATGTGCGTCGGCTTCGGCATGGGCGGCACGGTCATCTGGGAGAACCCCCACTTCGACGGAGGCACCAAGTGAGCAGCACCACCGAGCTGTTGAAGGGGGCGGCCGAGCGGTTCCCCGGCGAGGTCGTCACCCAGGCCCAGGTGCGGCACCTGGAGCTGCCGGGCGCGGGCCGTTTCGCGCTGATCACGCTGGACAACGGCCTGGACCACACCAAGCCGACCACCTTCGGCCCGCAGTCGCTGGCCAACCTGGACGCGGCGCTCGACCAGGTCGAGAAGGAGGCGGCGGAGGGCGCGATCACCGGCGTCGGCATCACCGGCAAGCCGTTCATCTTCGCGGTCGGCGCCGACCTCAAGGGCGTCGAGGTGCTCAGGACGCGCGACGAGGCGCTGACCATCGGCAGGAGCGGCCACGAGGTCTTCAAGCGGCTCCAGTCGCTGGCCGTGCCGACCTTCGCGTACTACAACGGCGCGGCCATGGGCGGCGGTGTCGAGGTCGGTCTGCACTGCACCTACCGCACGGTGTCGGCCTCGCTGCCCGCCTTCTCGCTCCCCGAGGTCTTCCTCGGCCTGGTGCCCGGCTGGGGCGGCTGCGTACTGCTGCCGAACCTGATCGGCGCGGACCGCGCGGTCACCGTCATCATCGAGAACTCGCTCAACCAGAACCGTCAGCTCAAGGGCGCCCAGGTGTACGAACTGGGCATCGCCGACGCGCTGTTCGAGGCGGCGGACTTCCTGGAGCAGTCGCTGGCCTGGACCGCGGCCGTCCTCAAGGGCGAGCTGGAGGTGGACCGGGCCGAGGTGGACCGCGGCGAGGCGTGGGACCAGGCCGTGGCCCGCGGCCGGGCCGTCGCGGACAGCAAGGTGCACGGGGCGGCCCCTGCCGCGTACCGCGCGCTGGACATCATCGCCGCGGCGAAGAACGGCGATCTGCGGCAGGGCTTCGACGCCGAGGACGCGGCGCTGGCCGACCTCATCATGGGCGGCGAACTGCGCAGCGGCATCTACGCCTTCAACCTGGTGCAGAAGCGCGGCAAGCGCCCGGCGGGCGCGCCCGACAAGTCGCTGGCCCGCCCGGTGTCCAAGGTCGGCGTGGTCGGCGCGGGCCTGATGGCCTCGCAGCTCGCGCTGCTCTTCGCCCGCCGCCTGGAGGTGCCGGTCGTGCTGACCGACATCGACCAGGCGCGGATCGACAAGGGCGTGGGTTACGTCCACGGCGAGATCGACAAGCTGCTCGCCAAGGGCCGCGTCGGCCAGGACAAGGCCAACCGCCTCAAGGCGCTGGTCTCCGGTCACCTGGACAAGGCGACCGCCTTCGGCGACGCGGACTTCGTCATCGAGGCCGTCTTCGAGGAGATGGGCGTCAAGCAGCAGGTCTTCGCGGAGCTGGAGGCGGTGGTGCGCCCGGACGCGATCCTGGCCACCAACACCTCCTCGCTGTCGGTCTCCGAGATGGCCTCGAAGCTGGAGCACCCGGAGCGGGTCGTCGGCTTCCACTTCTTCAACCCGGTCGCGGTGCTGCCGCTGCTGGAGATCGTCCGCGCCGAGCGGACCGACGACGCGTCGCTGGCCACCGCCTTCGGCGTGGCGAAGAAGCTGAAGAAGACCGCGGTGCTGGTCAAGGACGCCCCGGCGTTCGTCGTCAACCGCATCCTGACCCGCTTCATGGGCGAGATCCAGAACGTCATCGACGAGGGCACGCCGGTCGCCGTCGCGGAGAAGGCCGTCGAGCCGCTCGGCCTGCCGATGTCGCCGCTGGTGCTGCTCGAACTGGTCGGCCCGGCCATCGGTCTGCACGTCTCCGAGACGCTGCACGGCGCCTTCCCCGACCGCTTCACCGTCTCGGAGAATCTGGCGGCCGTGGTCAAGGCGGGCAAGCGCGGCTTCTACGTCTACGACTCCGGCGTGCCGGAGCTGGACCCCGAGGTCGCCGCGCTGCTCAAGCAGGGCGACTCGGTGCTCACCGAGGCGCAGGTGCGCGACCGGGTGCTGGACGCCGTCGCGCAGGAGATCGGCCTGATGCTGGACGAGGGCGTGGTGGCCGAGGCGCAGGACATCGACCTGTGCCTGATCACCGGCGCGGGCTGGCCCTTCCACCTGGGCGGCGTCACCCCGTACCTGGACCGCGAGGGCGTGTCCCAGCGGGTGAACGGCAAGCCGTTCCTGGCGCCTGGCGTGGCGAGCGTCCCGGCCTAGGACGGACGCGGCGAAGCGCCGGACGGCCCCGATGTCAGGGGGCCGTCCGGCGCTTCGCCGTTCCGGCTCAGCTCACGCGGGTCCCGGCGCGGCTCACTTCTTCGGCACGGTCGTGCACAGCGCCACCGTCAGGTCCCGTACCAGCGCCTTGCGTTCGTAGTCGTCGAGCTGGACGAGGCCGCGCTCGGTGATGCCGCGGACGGTCTCGGCGACGGTGGCCAGGACGTCGTCGAGTACGGCTCTGCGG
This sequence comes from Streptomyces sp. NPDC093221, assembly GCF_044753885.1. Taxonomy (NCBI): domain Bacteria; kingdom Bacillati; phylum Actinomycetota; class Actinomycetes; order Kitasatosporales; family Streptomycetaceae; genus Streptomyces; species Streptomyces sp. NPDC093221. Next base: position 1,062,430 of record NZ_JBIVOA010000003.1, read on the forward strand.
TGTTTGGCGTCCAGCGCGGCGATCTGGGCGCGCCGCATGGCCGCGGCGACCTCGGGGGCGTAGTCGAGGCGGACCGGGGTGGCCGAGAAGACCTCGATGCCGACCGGGCGCTGGTCGGCGGCGATCAGCTTGGTGAGGTGGTCGCCGAGCCGTTCGCTGTCGCGCAGGGTGGGCGCGGCGCCCCGGAAGCCGTCGGCCGGGTGCCGGGAGACGGCCAGCGCGACGGCGGCCTCGACCTGCTCGCGCAGGAAGAGGTTGTGGTCGTCGACGGCGAAGGCCGCCTTGGCGGTGTCCCTGACCCGCCACACCAGCAGGACGCTGAGCTGGAGCGGGGTGCCGTTGGCGTCGACCGCGTCGATCGGGCGGCTGCGCCAGTGCCGCAGGGACACGTCGAGCCTGCGGCGGGTGAGCAGCGGGCTGATCCAGAGCAGGCCGGTACGGCGGACCGTGCCGCGGTAGGAGCCGTGCCGGGTGAGCACCCAGACGCTGCCGTTGCGGCCTCTGGTGAGGCCGCCCGCGGCGAAGGCGGCGACCGCGGCGAGCAGCAGGACGCCGCTCCACAGGCCGCTGGCGGAGCCGCCGCCGGGCGGGGGCGGCAGCAGGGGGCGGCCGGCCACGTCGGCGGGCAGGACGCCGGCGCGCCACAGCAGCCAGCAGACGCCGACGGTCGCGGCGAGCACGACGGCGGTCGCGGTCCAGCCGGGCAGGCAGGGCCCCGGCCGTTCGACGAGCTCCGGCGGGGCGGCGGGGGCGGGGTGGACTTCGGTGCCGCCGCTGTGGGCGGCCGGGCGGGTCTGCTCCGGCAGCCCCGTCCCGGCGGCGGTGGAAGATGTCGTCACGTGAACAGTCGTCTCCAGGTCTCGGGGCCGGGGTAGCCGTCCGCGTCGCGCCCGGTCCAGCCCAGGGACCGCTGGAACGCCTCGACATTGCGCCGGTCTGCCTCGCCCCATGTACGGCTGGGGCCCACCGTGTAGTTCTTGCCGAAGCCCTTGGCGACGAGCCGTTTGCCGAGGGCGAGTACCGAGTCGTTGGTCTGGCCGGGCCGGAAGGCGCCCGCGCCGGGGTAGGCCGGGACCTTGGCGGGGGTGCCGCCGGAGGCCCGCGGGGCGCCGGAGATGTCGCGGCCCTTGTCCTGGACGAGGTACGACCAGGTCGTGGGGCCGGGCAGCCCGTCCGCGTCGCTGCCCGACCAGCCCTGGGCGCGCTGGAAGGCGCTGGTCGCGCCGCGGTCGGACTCGCTCCACTTCGGTCCGGGACCGACCTTGTAGTACGAGCTGGCGCCGCGGCCGACCAGCATGGTGCCGAGCCGGGTGACGTTGGCGTTGTCGGCGCCGGGGCCGAAGGCGGACGTGCCGGGGAAGGCCGTGGAACCCGACGACGACCCACCGGACCCCGATCCCGAACTGCTGCCACCCGCCAGATACTTGTACCGGTAGGGAATGTATTTCCCGGAATTGGACCAGTATGCGTACGGCGTGGTCTGGACCCGGGTGGCCGGGACCGTCTGCTCGTAGCCGGTGTACGCGGTGTGCGCGTCGTCCACCCAGCCGTCGAAGATGACCGTGTGCGACCCGTGTTCGGGGTCGGCGGCGTTGTGGAAGAGCAGGATGTCACCGGGCATCAGCTCGTCCTTGGTGATCCGGACGCCGTAGCCGGCCAGACTGCCGGTCCAGGCGCTGCTGCCCAGACCCCAGGCCATGGAGACGAAGCCCGAGCAGTCCTGCCGGTACCCGTCCTTCCAGTACGCGGTCATGCTGTACGGCACCTTGGCGTCCGCCCAGGTGCGGGCGCGCTGGATGATCTGGTCGCGGGTGAGCCGCAGGGGGGTGGCGGCCGGGACCGTGGCGGGGGCGGCGGCGAGCGCGGCGTGGCCCGTGGTGAAGGCGGTGGCCTCCGACGGCACGGGCACGGCGGCGACCGCTCCGGCGGCGCTGCCCAGCGCGGTGCCCGCGGCGGCGGCCACGACCACCACACGGGTCGTCGCGCCGGTGGCCGGTCCACCGGTGTCGCGCGCCATCGAGTCGGTGAGGCGCCGTCGGGCGCACTCCTCGCAACCGCAGGCGGGCAGCGGTTCGACGTCATCGAACACCGGTATGGACATGCGCACCACTCCTCCGTGATCGGGTGTCACATGCCTTCAGTACCCGATTTCGCCTAAAAGTTGACGAAATCTGACATACCGATGATTCAAGGGCACGAAACACCCGACCGCGGGGAGCGGCGGGACAGCGGAGCTACCGCGGTGCGGACGACGGAGCGGCCGGAGAAATCCGACAGTCCGTCAGCCCAGCAGCGCGGGCGTGTCCGACGGCGTGGCCTGCACCGCGATCACGCGCTTGGCCTCGGCGAGCACCATCTTGCGCAGCTTCTGCGGGGTCAGCGTGGAGTGCACGTCCTTGACCGGCGTGCCGTTGATCTCCACCACCGGGATCGAGCCGAGGTCGGACTTCGCGAAGTCGTTCTGCGACTGCTGCACCCAGCCGTTGTGGTCGCCCTGCTCCAGGCACGGCTCGAAGGTGCTGAGCTTGATCTTCCCGGCCTTGACGGCCAGTTCCTTCAGGAAGTTCAGGTGGGTCAGCGTGTCGCTCTTGGGGTCCGGCTGGTGCTTCCAGACCTCCTTCATGAACTGCGTGAAGCGGCTCTGGTCCTGCGCGCACGCCGCCGCGTTGGCCGCGGTCTTGGAGCCCTCGCCGCCGTACTGCTGGTCGGAGGCGGTCACCAGGCGGTACTGGAGCTCCGCCTGGCCGGTCGTCAGCAACTGCGTCAGCGTGGCCTGGTACTCGTCGGCGAACGCCTTGGAGTCGGGGCTGCGCAGGTCCACGAAGATCGTGACCGTGACCGGCACGGACGGCCGCACCGGCAGGCCGAGCTTGGGGCCCGTGGGGGCGGCGCTGGGGCTGGGCGACGCGGTGTCCACCGGGCCCGTGGGCACGATGGGCGCGGCGATGACGCCCGAGGGCTCGCGCACCTTGTCGTCCTTGGTGCTGCGTACGTGCTGGCCGATCAGCGCGGACCCGCCGAAGACCACCACGATCGCGGTCGTGCCGACCGCGTAGGGCCGTACCCGGTCCAGGAGGGACTTGCGCTTGGGCTTGCTCCCCCCGTCCTTCGCACGGTCCTGGTTCCCGGGTCCCTTGGACTCCGTCATGACAACGCCACCTCGATATTGCCGCACCAGCTCTCGCGCCTTTTTACCATCGCCCCCATGCGCCACGTCCAGCCGGTCCCCCATGGGCGCCGCCGCGCCCGGCCGGTCCTGCGGCCTCGCGCGCCCAGACGACCGCGCCGTCGACCCTCGCCACCCGCCGGTAGCCGGAACCCAGCAGGTCACGCAGGGTCGGCGTGCGCGAGATCGCGTACGGGTCGCCGCGGGAGTCGTCGACCACCAGCGCGGGCGGGTGCGCGGAGAATTCCGCGCCGAAGGCACGCCAGGCGCCGGGGACCGCGTACCGCTCCCCCACCCGGACCCCGCCGCGCCCGCCGCTGAAGTTGGTGAGGAAGCCCGCGGTCAGATAGCGGCTGGCGGGCCGCCGGTCGGCGAACCAGTACGTCTCGGGGTGTATGCCCCACACCAGGACGCGGTCGTCGGGCGCGGTGTGCGCGCGGACCGCGGCGGCGACGGCGACCGCGTGGTCCAGCTCGCGGCTCGGCGCGGCCAGGTCCCAGACCAGGAATCCGGCGCAGGCCAGGACCGTCCAGCAGGTGACGGCGGCGCGCAGCCGGGGCAGCGCGCGGACGGCGGCCACGCCGATCAGCACCAGCGGGGGCACCATCTGGAGGAAGTAGTGGCCGTAGAACTGGAAGCCGGAGACCACGGCGACCCCGGAGGCGGCCAGCCACACCCACAGGTCGGCGGGGACCGGGCGGCGGCGCAGCGCCCAGGCGGCACCCGCGGCCAGCAGCATTCCGGCGGCGGCCACCGCCAGGACGCTGGCGCCGCCCGCCGCCCGGCTCAGCCCGGTCAGCCAGGCGCCGCGCGGCGAGACGTACTCGGCGGAGCCGGTGACCGTCCAGAACAGGAAGCGGCCGGGTCCGGTCAGCAGGGCCACCGCGCCGACCGGCAGCGCGAAGCCGAGGCAGAGCCGCAGCGCGCCCGCGAGCGCCGGGGCGCGTCCGGCCCGCGCCGCCCGCCACAGCGTCCAGGCCACCGGGAGCAGCATCACCGCGCCGGTCTGCTTGGTCAGGGCCGCGCCCGCCACGGCCACGCCCGCCAGTCCCCAGCGGGAGCGGTCGGCGCACCAGACGGCGGCGGCGGTCCACGGGAGTATGAAGACCTCGAAGGTGGCCGCCAGGGTGTCCTCGGGCGCGAGGCCGACCGACAGCAGCAGATATCCCGCGCCCGCCGCCGCCCCCGACCGGTCGCCCCAGCGGCGGCGGGCGACCGCGGCCAGCAGCAGCGCGGTCGCCAGGTGCGCCAGCAGCGCGGCCGTGCGCGGCGGCCACAGCGAGCCGTCGCCGAAGACCGCGAAGAGCCCCTGGTACAGCCATGGCAGCAGCGGCGGCTTGCGGTCGACCACCGTGTCGTACAGCACCCCGCCGTGCGCCAGCAGCCGCGCCTGGACGGCCAGATAGCCCTCGTCGGGATTCCACACCGGGCGGGCGAAGGACGGCAGGCGCAGCAGGACGGTGAGCGCCGCGAGCAGCGCGGCCAGCCGCGACCAGTAGCGCCGGTCGCGGCGGCCGGGGGCACCCGCGGGTACGGCCACCGGTACGGCCGGCCGCGCCGCCAGTACCGCGCTCGTCGGCTGCACTTAGCGCCCGCGGCCCAGCCTGCTGTGGGAGCGGCCGTAGCCGAAGTAGATGACGAAGCCGATCACCATCCATACGGCGAACCGGAGCCAGGTCTCCACGCTGAGGTTGAGCATCAGCCACAGGGACGCGCACACCGAGGCCACCGGCAGGACGGGCACCCAGGGGGCGCGGAAGGCGCGCGGCAGGTCGGGGCGCGTGTGGCGGAGCACGACGACGCCGATGGCGACGACGACGAACGCGAAGAGCGTCCCGACGTTGACCATCTCCTCCAGTTCGCCGACGGTGAAGAATCCGGCGATCAGCGCGACGATCACGCCGAGCAGCACCGTGGTGCGGTAGGGGGTGCCGAACTTCGGGTGCACCTGGGAGAAGGCGCGCGGCAGCAGCCCGTCGCGGCTCATCGCGAAGAACACCCGGGTCTGGCCCATCAGCAGGATCATCACCACGGAGGTCAGGCCGACGGCCGCGCCGAAGCTGATCAGGCCGGACCAGAAGGGCGCGCCGACCGACTTGAAGGCGGACGCCAGCGGCGCGGTGGTGTCCAGGTCCGAGTACTTCTGCATGCCGGTGACGACGAGCGAGACCGCCACGTACAGCACGGTGCAGATCACCAGCGAGCCGAGGATGCCGCGCGGCATGTCCCGCTGCGGCTTCTTGGTCTCCTCGGCGGCGGTGGCGACGATGTCGAAGCCGATGAAGGCGAAGAAGACCACGGCGGCGGCGGAGAAGATGCCCATCACGCCGAACGAGGACGGGGTGAAGCCGAAGATCATCTGCACCAGCGGCGCGTGCAGGTCGGAGCCGCTGCCGGTGTTGGCCTTCGACGCCGGGAGGAACGGGTGGTAGTTGCTGCCGGTGATGAAGAAGAGCCCGGCGAAGATCACCAGCAGCACCACGGTCACCTTGACGGCGACGATCAGCGTCGTGACCCGCGCGGACAGCTTCATTCCGGCCATCACGATGCCGGTGAGCACCAGCACCAGCACCGCGGCCAGCAGGTCGAAGCCGAAGCCGCCGCCGTCGTGGGTGAGGACCTTGGGGATGTCGATGCCGAAGTGCGACAGCAGATTGGCCATGTAGCCGGACCAGCCGCCCGCCACCACGCCCGCGCCCAGCGCCAGTTCGAGGATCAGGTCCCAGCCGATGATCCAGGCGGGCAGTTCGCCGATGGAGGCGTAGCTGAAGGTGTACGCCGATCCGGCCACCGGCACGGTCGAGGCGAACTCGGCGTAGCAGAGCCCGGCCAGGCCGCAGACGATCGCGGAGACGATGAAGGCGAGCGCGACGGCGGGCCCCGCGTAGTCCTTGGCGACCGAGCCGGTGACCACGAAGATGCCGGTGCCGACGATGACGCCGACCCCGTAGACGATCAGGTCGAGCGCGGACAGCTCCTTGCGCAGGCCGTGTTCCGGCTCCTCGGTGTCCGCGATCGACTGTTCGATGCTCTTGGTGCGGAACACCCCCCGGGGTCGGGGGGCCGTGTCGTCACGCGTGTCGGTGTCCACCGTCACACCTCCAGATCGTCCGGCGGCCGGTCGGTTCGGCCGGTCGATTCCGTCGGTCGGCAGCCGCTACTGCGTTACTGCACTCCGGAGGTCCGTCTCACCCGAATAGGCGCGCCTACGCGTACGCCGATGGAAGAGGGGGTCCACCCGTATGGGTGGACCCCCGCGTCGTACGGGTGCGCCGCCGTGTCCCCGGCGAGGGGCGGGCGGGCGGTGGGATCAGTCGCGGGCGATCTCGCGCGCGTGGTCCGCGTCGTCCGCGAAGCGGCCGTCGATGGTGGCGACCAGGCCGGTCACCTGGCGGGCGATGTCCGGTGCGGTGAGCCCGATGTCGGCCATCACGTCCTTGCGCGATCCGTGGTCGAGGAAGCGCTGCGGGATGCCGAAGTCGCGCAGCGGCACGTCCACCTCCGCGTCGCGCAGCGCCTGCGCGACGGCGGAACCGACGCCGCCCACCCGCCCGTTGTCCTCGACGGTGACCACGACGCGGTGCTTGGCGGCCAGGCCGGGCAGCGCCTCGTCCACCGGCTTGACCCAGCGCGGGTCGACCACGGTGGTGGTGATGCCCTGCGCGTCCAGCAGCCCGGCGATCTCCAGGCACATCGGCGCGAGGGCGCCGACCGAGACCAGCAGGACGTCGGGGCGCTCGCCCTCGGACGGCTCGCGCAGCACGTCCATGCCGCCGATCCGGCCGACGGCGGCGACGGCCGGGCCGACCGCGCCCTTGGAGTAGCGCACCACGGTCGGCGCGTCGTCCACCGCGACGGCCTCGCGGAGCTGGGCGCGTACCTGGTCGGCGTCGCGCGGGGCGGCGATCCGCAGTCCCGGCACGACCTGGAGGATGGACATGTCCCACATGCCGTTGTGCGAGGCGCCGTCGCTGCCGGTGACGCCCGCCCGGTCCAGGACGAAGGTGACACCGCACTTGTGCAGGGCCACGTCCATCAGGACCTGGTCGAAGGCGCGGTTGAGGAAGGTCGCGTAGACCGCGAAGACCGGGTGCAGTCCGCCGGTGGCCAGACCCGCGGCCGAGGTCGCGCCGTGCTGTTCCGCGATGCCGACGTCGTAGACGCGGTCGGGGAACGCCTTGGCGAACTTCTCCAGGCCGACCGGCTGGAGCATCGCGGCGGTGATGGCGACGATGTCGTCGCGCTCCTTGCCGAGCGCGACCATCTCGTCACCGAAGACGGACGTCCAGTCGGCGCCCGCGGCGGCGACCGGCAGACCGGTGTCGGGGTGGATCGGGCCGATGCCGTGGAAGCGGTCGGCCTCGTCCTGCTCGGCGGGCTTGTAGCCGCGGCCCTTCTCGGTGATGCAGTGCACGATGACCGGGCCGCCGAACCGCTTGGCGCGCAGCAGCGCGGACTCCAGCGCCTCCACGTCGTGGCCGTCGATCGGGCCGACGTACTTCAGGCCGAGGTCCTCGAACATGCCCTGCGGGGCGATGAAGTCCTTCAGGCCCTTCTTCGCGCCGTGCAGCGTCTCGTAGAGCGGCTGGCCGATCAGCGGGGTGCGCTCCAGGAGGTCCTTGGTACGGGACAGGAAGCGCTCGTAGCCGTCGGTGGTGCGCAGGGTCGCCAGGTGGTCCGCGAGGCCGCCGATGGTGGGCGCGTAGGACCGCTCGTTGTCGTTGACGACGATGATCAGCGGGCGGTCCTGGGCGGCGGCGATGTTGTTCAGCGCCTCCCAGGCCATGCCGCCGGTGAGCGCGCCGTCGCCGATCACGGCGACCACGTGGTCGGTGCGGCCCAGCACCTCGTTGGCCTTGGCGAGACCGTCGGCCCAGCCGAGGACGGTGGAGGCGTGGCTGTTCTCGATCACGTCGTGCTCGGACTCGGCGCGCGACGGGTAGCCGGACAGGCCGCCCTTGCTCTTGAGCTTCGCGAAGTCCTTGCGTCCGGTGAGCAGTTTGTGCACGTACGCCTGGTGGCCGGTGTCGAAGAGGATCCGGTCGACGGGCGAGTGGAAGGTGCGGTGCAGGGCGATGGTCAGCTCGACCACACCGAGGTTGGGGCCGAGGTGCCCGCCGGTCTTGGACACCGCGTCGACGAGGAAGGCACGGATCTCGCCCGCCAGCTCCACGAGCTGCTGCTGGCTGAGCCGGTCGAGGTCGCGCGGTCCGTTGATACGGGTCAGCACTGCCACCCGTTCCTCCCTCTGCTGCCTGTCGGTACCTGTCGGCACCTGTCGAAGGTCTGTCCCACGGTTTTGCCGACGTGGACGCCGACACGGCCGGATCGCTTCGATACGGCCGATCCGACGAGTCTAATCTTCCGGTTCCAAGGCTGTCGGCCGCCCTGTGCGATGTATGTCACGGCACGGCAACGGCGAACCGCCGGGCGGACCTGGATTTCCAGGTCCGCCCGGCGGTTCGAGGTGCTGCCGCGGTGCGCGTGTCCGCCCGCGTTGTTACGAGCCGTTACGCGCGCCGCCGTCGTACGCGGTGCCGCTACGCGCGGCCGGAGGTCTTCTGCGTACGGCGCGAGACCGAGTCGATGACCACGGCGGCGAGCAGAACGGCGCCGGTGATCATGTACTGGATCGAGGTGTTCATGTTGAGCAGGTCGAGTCCGGTCTGGATGGACTGGATGACCAGCATGCCGAGCAGCGCCGACCAGACGTTGCCGCGACCGCCGAAGAGGCTGGTGCCGCCGATGACCGCGGCGGCGATCGCCAGCATCAGCAGGTTGCCGGTACCGGCGGCGAGCGTCGCGGTGTAGGTCTGGGCGGCCAGGAAGAGACCGCCGATGGCGGCGAAGCCGCCGGAGATCGCGAAGACCGCGATCCGGATCAACGCCACGTTGATACCGGCGCGGCGGGCGGCCTCGATGCTGCCGCCGACCGCGAAGACCTTGCGGCCGAAGGGCGTGCGGCGAAGGACGAAGTCGCAGATCACCAGGGCGACCAGGAAGATCACCAGGGCGTTCGGCACACCGGCGGACTTGTTGAGCACGTACGCGGCCACGTAGGCCACGACGGCCAGGGCGACGGTGCGCAGCGCGATCTCGCTGGTGGGGCGGAACGGGACGCCCGCCTTGCGGCGGCGGGTCTGCTCGATCAGCGAACCGGCGAGCAGCGCGACGACACCGACGGTCGCCAGGATGTAGGCGCCGGCGATGTCCTGGTCCATGAAGAAGGAGCGCTGGCCCAGGATGTGCATCGGGCCCTTGTCCTGGATGGACAGCGAGCCGGTGGAGCCGAGCAGCCACAGCATCAGGCCGTTCCAGCCGAGGTTGCCCGCGAGGGTGACCACGAAGGCGGGGACGCCGATCTTGGCGAAGAAGAAGCCGTGGATCGCGCCGATGCCGATGCCGGTGAGGACCGTGAGGATCATCGCCAGCCACATGTTCATGCCGTGTGTGGTGGAGAAGATCGCGAAGATCGCGGCCGACAGACCGCTGACCGAGGCGACCGACAGGTCGATCTCACCGAGCAGCAGCACGAAGACCAGGCCGACCGCGATCATGCCGGTGGCGGCCAGGAAGTAGCTGATGTTGACCATGTTGGTCGAGCTGAGGAACAGGCTGTCCTTCAGCTGGAACACGGTCCAGATGATGATCAGGCCGACGATGACGGGCAGCGAGCCCAGTTCACCGCCCTTGAGCTTGCGCTTGAACTCGGTGATGTAGCCCTTGAAGCCCTCTTGGCGGACCAGCAGCCGGGGGTCGATGACCTCGACCGCGGCCGGGGCCATTTCGTCGACCGGAGCGGCCGGCGGCTCCTCGTCGGCCTTCGACAGGGTGGTCTTGTCGCTCACTTCGCCGCCTCCACATTGCGCGACTGACGGCGGGTCACGGCGTTGTCCGTGGCTCCGGTGATGGCCGCGATGATCTGCTCGTTCGTGGTGCCCTTGACCGGGAAGGACCCGTTGTTCCTGCCCAGGCGCAGCACGTGGACGGTGTCCGCGACCGCCGTCACGTCAGCCATGTTGTGGCTGATCAGAATCACGCCGAGGCCGCGCTCGCGCAGCCGCTCGACCAGGTCGAGGACCTGGGCGGTCTGCTCGACGCCGAGGGCGGCGGTGGGCTCGTCGAGGATGACGACCTTGGGCTCGCCGATCAGGGCGCGGGCGATGGCCACGACCTGCCGCTGACCGCCGGAGAGGCTGGCGATCGGGATCCGCACGCTGGGGATCCGGATGGACAGCGTGTTGAGCAGCTCGCGCGCACGCCTTTCCATCGTGACCTCGTCGAGCACTCCGACCCGGAGGATCTCCCGTCCGAGATAGAGGTTGCCGACCACGTCGAGGTTGTCGCAGAGCGCGAGGTCCTGGTACGTGGTGGCGATGCCGAGGCTCTGGGCGTCCTGCGGCCGGTTGATGCTGACCGCCTTGCCCTCCCATTCGATGACGCCTTCGTCGATGGGGTGCACACCGGCGATCGTCTTGACCAGTGTGGACTTACCGGCTCCGTTGTCGCCCACCAGGGCGACAACCTCTCCGGCGTGGACCTCCAACTCGACATCGGTGAGGGCCTGAACCGCACCGAATCGCTTGGAGACTCCGCGCAACGCCAGCACGGGCGTAGCGGACACGTGAACCATCTCCTTCGCCGCCTGACCGGCGGGGATGCCGCGTACTGGGGGGACAGCCGCGGGGGACGTGCAATAAAGCACTGGGATGACATCAGTCAACGGGGAACGGGCTCATACCCCTTCCCCGAACGCTCTACCCCGGAAGCGTTTCCGTCCGGTGCCCCGCCCCGGCAGCGGGGTGGAATGGTGGGGGCGGGGCACCGGACAGGTCTTTCGGGGGCGGGCCGAGGCCCTGGGTACTACTGGATGCCCGCGTCCTTGCACGCCTGGGCGAACTCAGCGGTGCAGATCTGGGCCACGGTGTACAGCTTGTCCTTGATGACCGTGTCCTTGATGTTCTCCTTGGTCACCGCGACGGCGCCGATGAGGTGGGCGGGGACCGTCTGGCCCGAGCCGCTCTTGGCGGTGGTGTCGGCGACGTCCTTGAAGTCCTTGCCCTCGAGCAGCGCGACCGCGATCTGGGCGGTGGCGTCGGCCTCCGGCTGGTACGCCTTGTAGATCGTCGCGGCCTGGGTGCCCGCGAGGATCCGCTGGATGCCGGGCAGTTCGGCGTCCTGGCCGGTCAGCGGCGGGTTGATGCCGGCGCCCTTGAGGGCGGTGGCGATACCGCCGGCCATGCCGTCGTTGGCCGAGTAGACGCCCTTGATGTTGGCCTTGCCGAGCTGGGTGATCGCCGCGGTGACCTTCTGGTTGGCGACGGTGTCCTTCCACAGACCCGACTGCTCGTAGGCGATGTTCACCTTGCCGTCGAGGATCTTGTGGGCGCCGGCCTTGAAGGAGGCGGCGTTCGGGTCGGCCGGGTCGCCGTCGATCATGACGATCTTCGAGGTCGGCTTGGCGTCGGCGCCCATGGCGTTGAGCAGCGCCTGGCCCTGGAGCTCGCCGATCTTCTCGTTGTCGTAGGAGACGTAGGCCGAGACCGGGCCCTGCGCGAGGCGGTCGTACGCGACGACCTTGATGCCCTTGTCGACCGCGGCCTGGACCGAGGACTGGATGCCGACCGAGTCCTGCGCGTCCAGGATGAGAACCTTGACGCCCTTGGCGATCATGCTGCTGACCTGCTGCGCCTGCTTGGCGGGGTCACCGGCGGCGTTGGCGTAGTCGACCTTGCAGTCGGAGCACAGCTCCTTGACCTTCGCCTCGATCAGGGGCCGGTCGAACTTCTCGTACCGGGTGGTCGCGTTCTCCGGGAGCAGCAGGCCGATGGTCTTGTCCTTGCTGCTGTCGGACGACTTGTCGCCCGCCTTGCCACAAGCGGCCATCGTGAGCGCGATCGAAACAGCGACCGTCCCGACGGCGATTCGACGCGTCATTGCGTTCATGTGAGGTTGCCTCCCTGACAGGGCCGCAACACCGCGGCCGAGGTGCTCGTGAGTCAACTCCGGCTGACGCCATGCCGTCAAGAAGTAAACACTTAACGAGATGGCAACGACCCGTTTCGTTAGCTGTGTGAACGCTCAGTTATGCCGAAAAGGCGGGTGTATCAACCGGAGTATTACCATCCAACAGTGTAGAATCACCCATCTCACTCAGCACCAGGGCAAGTGCCCCCAAAACCTCCGCACGGGCACCCAGCGACCCGGGCACCACGGACAGCCGTTGGGCGGCACTGGGGATCGCGTACCGCGACACGGACTCCCTTATCGGGCCGAGCACCAGCTCCCCCGCCTCGGCCAAGTCCCCGCCCAGCACGACCCTGCTGGGGTTCAAGAGGTTGCACAGACTGGCCACGCCCATGCCTATGTGGCGGCCCACGTCCCCGATCACGCGACGGCAGCCGGGGTCGCCCTCGCGTGCGAGCTGCACCATCTTCGGGACCGTTAGGCCATCTCCGTGGCTGCCGCGCAGGAGTTCGAGCACATAGCGCGCGGCGGTGAAGGTCTCCAGGCAGCCGCGGTTGCCGCACCGGCACACCGGACCCGACTCGTCGAGGGTGATGTGGCCGATTTCACCCGCCGTGCCCCCCGGTCCGCGGTAGATCCTGCCGTCGATCACCAGGCCCGCGCCGACGCCGCTGGCGACCTTGATGTACGCCAGGTCCTTCACGCCCCGGCCGCCGCCCCAGACCAACTCGCCCAGTGCGCCCAGATTCGCGTCGTTGTCCACCTGGACCGGCACACCGAGCCGGTCGGTCAGCTCCTGGCGGGGGTTGATACCGCTCCAGCCGGGCAGGATCGCGGTCGAACCGAGCGTCCCGGACTCCACGTCGATCGGCCCCGGCACGCCCAGACCCACCCCGAGCACCTTGTCGGGGTTGATCCCGGTGGACTCCACCAGCCGCGCGACGAGTTGCTCGGCGCGGTCGAAGCCCTGGGAGGCGGAGGCGTCCACGTCGATCGGCTCGGACTGCTCGGCCAGCACCTGATGGGCCAGATTGCCGACCGCGACCCGGAGATGCGAATGGCCGAAATCGACTCCTACGACGATGCCGGCGTCACCGGACAGCGCCACGCTGCGGGCCCGCCGACCACCCGAGGAGGTCGACGTCACCTGCACCGTGCCGTTGTCCCGCAGTTCGCGGACGATGTTGGAGACCGTCGCGGCCGACAGGCCGGTGCTGCGCGCGATCTCCGCCTGGGTGAGTGACCCGGCCAGCCGTACGGCACGCACGACGCGTTCCAGGTTGGCCCGGTGCAGCGACGACTGCGATCCCGGAGTCTCGACCACGACATCCACTCCTGCCCGGCAGCCGGAGCGTCCCGGCTGCCCGCACGGACGGGGACCCGGACCGATGTCGTACCTGCCACATCGGTGAGACCCCGTCGTCTACAACATGTGAACTCTAAGTTGAGTGTTTGGGGTGATGTCCCGTCAAGGGGGAGAGCCACACCGTTATGCGAATCGGTCGCCAACGCCGAGGAGCGGCTCCGCGCCCTCGCGGAGCCGCTCCTCGCGGCGTACGGCCTGCTCAACGGCGCTCGGGGGCGCCGCCGTGGGCTACTTCAGGGTGCCCGCGGTGAGTCCGGCCTGGACCTGGCGCTGGAAGGACAGGTACACCACCAGCACCGGCAGCATCGCGATCACCATGCCGGCGAACAGCGCCGGGTAGTCGCCCGAGTACCCCTGCGACAGCGCGAGGTTCACCAGGCCCTGGGCCAGCATGGAGTGGTCCTTGTCGGTGCTGGTCTGCGGCTGCATCAGCGTGACCGGCAGGATGTACTGATTCCACTGCCCGAGCACGTTGAAGATGCCGACGCTCAGCAGACCGGGCTTGGCCATCGGCACCATCACCTGGAAGAACGTCCGGGTGTGCGAGGCGCCGTCGAGCACCGCCGCCTCATGGATGGCCGTTGGCAGCGTCTTGAAGAACGAGTGCATGAAGAAGGTCGTGAACGGCAGCGAGTAGGCGACGTACACCAGGATCAGACCCTGGTACGTGTTCAGCATGCCGAGGTTCTTCACCATGAAGAACAGCGGGACCAGCGCGAGGAAGTACGGGAACATCGCGCCGCCGACGAACAGGAAGTAGATGAACCTGTTGCCGGGGAACTCGTACCGGGCCAGCACGTAGGCGACCATCGAGCCGAAGAGCATGGTCAGCGGCACCGAGAACACCATCACGATCACGGTGTTCAGGAAGAAGTCGCCGATGCCCTTGTCCCAGGCGCGGCTGAACGCGCCGAAGGTGAAGTGCGAGGGCCAGGACCACGCGCTGGAGCCGATCTCGCTGTTGTTCTTGAACGAGCTGAGGATGATCCATGCCAGTGGCAGGATGATCATGATCGCCCAGACCGCAAGGAAGCCGTGCGAGAAGACGTTGAGCACCCGGCCGCCGGCTCCGTCGTAGCCGGCCTCCTCCGCTCCCTTGCCCTTGCGCTTCTTGCCGGGCCCGCCCTGAGCGGGTACCTGGCCCAGCAGTCCGCCGGACTGCGCCTCGGTGATGGGTGAGGTCATGGTGCTTCCCCGCTCAGAACTCGATGCGGTCACGGCGGGAGACCCGCAGCGTGACAGCGGAAACGATCAAGGTCACCAGCATGATGATCACGCCCTGTGCGCAGGCGTAACCGCTCTTGCCGAAGGACAGGAAGTTGCGCATCAGGTAGGTCGCCATGACCTCGCTGTGGTGGTCGGGACCACCGCCGTAGCCGGTTCCGGGGGTCAGTCCGGAGACCAGGGCGAAGAAGTCCATCGCGAAGATCGAGATGTACACCCACGAGGTCTGCACGCTGTCCCACAGCAGCGGGAGGGTGACCTTGAAGAAGGTCTGCGAGCGGCCCGCGCCGTCGAGCAGCGCGGCCTCGTAGATGTCCTTGGGGATGGACTGCATCGCCGCGGAGAACAGCACGAGGTAGAAGCCGACGCCCGCCCAGACCTGGATCGCCAGCAGGCACCAGAGCACGAGGTTGGGGTCGTTCAGCCACTCGATGGGGTTGTTGGCGTCCTCCAGGTGCAGCTTCACCAGGACGCCGTTGAGCAGACCGGCCGAGTCACTGCGGTAGACCGCGCCGAACAGCACGATCAGGATCGCGACCGACAGGACCTGCGGGAAGAAGTAGACGACCTTGTAGATCCCGGCGCCGCGGACGCCCTGGACACCGCCCGCCGTGCTGCGACCGCCCACGTTCACCATGAAGGCGAAGAACAGCGCCAGCAGGATGGTGATCACCGGCAGGAAGATCAGCAGCAGGATGTTGTGCCACAACGCGGTCCTGAAGACGGAGTCGTGGAACAGGGTCGTGTAGTTGTCCAGGCCCACGAAGTTGAAGGTCTGGGACTCGCCCTTCCAGTCCGTGAGCGAGTAGCCGATCGTCTGAAGATACGGCCAGATCACGAACGTCACATACAGGACGATCGGGACGATGAGGAAGCCCACAATGAAGGGGTATTTGCGATGCTGCATGGATCCTGCTCCTGATCGAGGGGCTATGCCGGTGCGGGGGCCGGACGGATTCCGGCCCCCGCACCGCACGACGTCGCTGGGTCAGGCCTTCTTGGCCTTGGCCGCGAGCGCCTTGGCCTTCGAGATCCACTGGGCGGGGGTGAGGCGCTTGGCCATCAGCTCACCGCTCAGGTTCTGCAGGGCGACATCGAACTCGCTGTTGGTGTTCGGGTAGTTGTAGTTGAACGTGTTCGCACCGGCAGCGCTCAGCGCGGTCACGGTCGACGCGGTACCCGGACGGAGCTGGACGTCGGAGCCGACGCCGTCCTTGAGGACGGTGAGGGAGTTGGCGGCGGCGGCGAACTTGCCGGAGCCCTCCTTCGTCAGCATCATGCGCAGGAACTCCAGGCCGCCGGCCTTGTTCTTGGCCTTCTCCGGGACGATGAACGGCTCGCCCGCGCCCGCCCGGATCGCCTCGAAGGGCAGCTTGTCGCCCGTGAGCGACGGCATCGGCATGAACTTCATGTCGAAGTCGCTCGGGGTGGCCTTCATCTGCTCGTTCTCCAGCCAGGAGCCGCACGGGATGAAGGCGGCCTTGTACTGGTTCCACGCGGTCTGCGACTCGATGTGGGTCAGACCGTTGGTGCCGGGCAGCAGGTAGTTCTTGTCCACGATCTCGTAGACCGCCTCGATGCCCGCCTTGACGGCCGGGTCGTCCCAGGCCGTCGGGTCCATCGTGTCGATGCGCTTCTGGAGCTCCAGGCCGCCGTTCTTGGCGATGAGGTCCATGATCGCGACGTTGATGTAGTACGGGTACTTGCCCTGGTGACAGAAGGGCGCGATCTTCTCCTTCTTGATCTCCGCGGAAAGGGAGATGAAGTCGGCCCACGTCTTGGGCTCGGTCCAGCCCTTGTCCTTGAACAGCTTGCCGGAGTACCACAGGCCGAACACGGTGTAGATGTAGCTCAGCGAGTACATCTTGCCGTCGAGCGTGCCGGTCTCGATCGTGCCGGGCTGGAGCACGTCGCGGATCTTCTTGCTCGGGTCGTCGATGTAGGGCGCGTCGAGCAGCGGGGTGAGGTCCGCGAGCTGACCGCTCTTCTGCAGGACGTCCAGCTTGATCTGCTGGGCGCCCGAGTCGTCGATGACGTCCGGCGGGCTGCCGGCGTTGAAGCGCGGCTGGAGCTTGCCGGCGATGTCCTGCGTGGGCAGGACGCTGGACTTGGAGCCCGGGTGCTTGGACTCGTACAGCTTGCCGAGCGCGGTGGCGTAGTCGTGGCCGTAACCACCGTCGAAGATGACGATGTCGAGGGCCGTGGAGTCGTTCACGCCGAAGGGGTTGTCCTTCGAGGCCGCAGTCGCGCTCTTGGTGGGCTTGTCGCTACTGCTGTCACCGCCGCTGGACGCGCAGGCGCTCAGCAGACCGGCCGACGGAATGGCTACGAGGCCAAGCGCCGCGGAACGCTTGACCAGATCCCGGCGGTTCATTTCGGATCCCATGCTCAAGTCCTCGCTCTCATCAGGACTCATGCGGTGCAGCGGAATCCGCCGACGACCGCGAACAGTTGAAGCTTGAGTGATGCCGTGCATCCATCGAGGAGGGGTACGTCACCGTAGGCCGCCGGGTGTTTCTGCCCGACGTTCCCCCCCGCCCCGCCCCGCTGTGAGCGGGTTCCTTGGACGCCGACAGGTATAGTCCACTTGCAGTCGGCAGGGCAAGATCGAATGATGGTTTGGGCGGCAAGCTTTCCCGAGTTGAGACCTCCGCGAAACGTGGGATGTCTCACCGATCCCGAGCGCGCCGGATCTTGTATTCACTAGTCAACACGACTGTCACGGAAGTGCGTTCAAGTAGTGAAGACCGAACCGGGCCGAGCCGGTCTGCATGTACGGACATAAGCGGACGGGCCGCACTCCCCTGAGAGGAGCGCGGCCCGCCTGCGGTTTCTTCTGCGTATCCGCCGTAGCGGAACGTCACTTGATCGTTACTTGCGGATCAGCGACCGCAACACGTACTGCATGATGCCGCCGTTGCGGTAGTAGTCGGCCTCTCCGGGGGTGTCGATCCGGACAACGGCGTCGAACTCCACGCCGGTGTCGGTGGTGACCTTCACCGTGCGCGGGGTCGTGCCGTCGTTCAGCTCGGTCACGCCGGAGATGGCGAACGTCTCCTCGCCCGTGAGCCCCAGGGAGGCCGCGGAGGCGCCCTCGGGGTACTGGAGCGGCAGCACGCCCATGCCGATCAGGTTGGAGCGGTGGATGCGCTCGTAGGACTCCGCGACGACCGCCTTGACGCCGAGCAGCGCGGTGCCCTTGGCCGCCCAGTCGCGGGACGAGCCGGAGCCGTACTCCTTGCCCGCCAGGACGACCAGCGGCACGCCCTGCTCGATGTAGTTGCGCGAGGCGTCGTAGATGAAGGCGACCGGGCCGTCCGCCTGGGTGAAGTCGCGGGTGTAGCCGCCCTCGGTGCCCGGCGCGATCTGGTTGCGCAGCCGGATGTTGGCGAAGGTGCCGCGGATCATGACCTCGTGGTTGCCGCGGCGCGAGCCGTAGCTGTTGAAGTCGCGGCGGTCGACGCCGTGTCCGGTGAGGTACTTGCCCGCCGGGGTGTCGGCCTTGATCGCGCCGGCCGGGGAGATGTGGTCGGTGGTGACCGAGTCGCCGAGCTTGGCCAGGACGCGGGCGCCCTCGATGTCGGTGACCGGGGTGGTCTCCATCGTCATGCCCTCGAAGTACGGGGGCTTGCGGACGTAGGTGGACTGCGGGTCCCATTCGAAGGTGTCGCCGGTCGGGATCGACAGCGCCTGCCACTGCGCGTCGCCCGCGAAGACGTCGCGGTAGGACTCGTTGAACATGTCCTGGCCGATCGCGGACGCGACCACGTCGTTGACCTCGGCCTCGGTCGGCCAGATGTCCTGGAGGCGGACCGGCTTGCCGTCGGTGTCGGTGCCGAGGACGTCCTCGGTGATGTTCACCTTCATCGAGCCCGCGATGGCGTACGCGACGACCAGCGGCGGCGACGCCAGGTAGTTCATCTTGACGTCCGGGTTGATCCGGCCCTCGAAGTTGCGGTTGCCCGAGAGCACCGCGGCGACCGCGAGGTCCGCCTCGTTGACCGCCTTGGAGACCTCCTCGGGCAGCGGGCCCGAGTTGCCGATGCAGGTGGTGCAGCCGTAACCGACCAGGTTGAAGCCGAGCTTGTCCAGGTACGGGGTCAGGCCCGCCTTGTCGAAGTAGTCCGTGACGACCTTGGAGCCGGGCGCCAGCGTCGTCTTCACCCACGGCTTGCGGGTCAGACCGCGCTCGACCGCCTTCTTGGCGACCAGGGCGGCGGCGACCATCACGTACGGGTTGGAGGTGTTGGTGCACGAGGTGATCGCGGCGACGGTGACGGCGCCGTGGTCGATCTCGTACGTGCTGCCGTCGGGGGCGGTCACCACGGTCGGCTTGGTCGGCACGCCGTTGTGGGTGGCCGGGGAGTCGGAGGCCGGGAAGGACTCCTTGCCCGCCTCCTCGTCGTCGGTCACGTAGTTGCGCACGTCGCGGGCGAACTGCTGGGAGGCGTTCGCCAGGACGATACGGTCCTGCGGGCGCTTGGGCCCGGCGATCGACGGGACGACGGTGGCGAGGTCCAGCTCCAGCTTCTCGGAGAAGTCCGGCTCGGCGGCCGGGTCCAGCCACAGGCCCTGCTCCTTGGCGTACGCCTCGACCAGCGCGACCTGCTGCGCGTCCCGGCCGGTCAGCCGCAGGTACTTCAGCGTCTCCTCGTCGATCGGGAAGATCGCCGCGGTGGAGCCGAACTCCGGCGACATGTTGCCGATGGTGGCGCGGTTGGCCAGCGACGTGGCGCCGACGCCCTCGCCGTAGAACTCCACGAACTTGCCGACCACGCCGTGCTTGCGCAGCATCTCGGTGATGGTCAGCACCAGGTCGGTGGCGGTGGTGCCGGTGGGCAGCTCGCCGGTCAGCTTGAAGCCGACGACCCGCGGGATCAGCATGGACACCGGCTGGCCGAGCATCGCGGCCTCGGCCTCGATGCCGCCGACGCCCCAGCCGAGCACGCCGAGGCCGTTGACCATGGTGGTGTGCGAGTCGGTGCCGACCAGGGTGTCCGGGTACGCCTGGCCGCCGCGGACCATGACGGTACGGGCCAGGTGCTCGATGTTCACCTGGTGAACGATGCCGGTGCCGGGCGGGACGACCTTGAACTCGTCGAACGCGGTCTGGCCCCAGCGCAGGAAC
Organism: Streptomyces sp. NPDC093221; assembly: GCF_044753885.1. Classification (NCBI taxonomy): domain Bacteria; kingdom Bacillati; phylum Actinomycetota; class Actinomycetes; order Kitasatosporales; family Streptomycetaceae; genus Streptomyces; species Streptomyces sp. NPDC093221. Next base: position 1,082,281 of record NZ_JBIVOA010000003.1, read on the forward strand.
TGGTAGCGCTCCTTGTTGCGGCCGTACTCCAGCTCCACGTTCTGCGCGAAGGAGTCGGCGGTGCCGAAGCGGTCGGCGATCACCGAGTGGTCGATGACCAGCTCGGCCGGGGCGAGGGGGTTGATCCGGGCGGCGTCGCCGCCGAGCTCCTTGACGGCCTCGCGCATGGTGGCCAGGTCCACGACGCAGGGCACACCCGTGAAGTCCTGCATGATCACGCGGGCCGGCGTGAACTGGATCTCCTGGCTCGGCTGGGCCTGGGAGTCCCAGCCGCCCAGCGCCCGGATGTGGTCGGCGGTGATGTTCGCGCCGTCCTCGGTACGCAGCAGGTTCTCCAGCAGCACCTTCAGGCTGTACGGCAGCCGGGCCGCGCCCGCCACCTTGTCCAGCCGGAAGATCTCGTACGACTCGTCGCCCACGCGCAGCGTGCTGCGGGCGTCGAAGCTGTTCGCCGACACGACAGTCTCCTTCATGCGTCGTCTTGCGTCATTGCGCGCGTACCACCGCGGTCCCCCGGCCCGGCCGCATGTCGGTGACATGCCCGCCGGCCGGTCCGCTAAGGTGGGCTCTGGTTAGGTAACCCTTACCTCGTGCGGTGCGGTCGTCGTACGCCTCAGCAGATATCTCGATGTCGAGATAACTCTAGTACATGACCGCCGCTGGGTCATGCCCGGCCCGCCCGGGGACGGCGGCGTGGCGCGCGCCGGGTCGGACGGGCGGGTGGACGGGCGTGACCGACGGCGTGACCGACGGGTGTGCCGTGCGGCGGGTCGGACGCGGGACGGGGCGCGGGCCTCGCGCGGGGGTGTGCCCGCTTGACGGGTGCCGGGACAATCTCCTCATGCGGTATGCGACGGAGGACGAGGGCGCGAGGGTCGCGGCGGTCCTGGCCGAGGCGGCGCGGCGGATGGCCGCGCTGCGCGGGGCACCGCCTTTCCGGGTGTGCGCGGTGACCGGTCCCGCGCCGGAACCGGCGTGGTTCGCCGAAGGCCACAGAAGAGACGACGTATGGCAGCGGATCACCGTGCGGCACGGACGGCTGGGGCAGGACGAGGCGGGGGTCTGGGTGACCAGCGCGGTGCGTGACGCCGAGCCGGTAAGCCTGGCCGAGTCGCTGCGGCTGGAGCGGGACGGGTACCCGCGGGCGGACGAGGACCCTTCGGCGCGAGAGGCCGGGGCGGGCCGTATGTCGCGGGCGGAGGTCGTCGTGGACGGTGCGCCGCGGGCGGCCGATGTGCTGACGGAAGGGACGTGGTGGGCGGCGCGGATCGAGGCGGTGACGGATGCCGGTACGGACGCCGACGCGGACGCTGACGCGGAATCCGTCATGGTCACCGTCGTCGGGCACCACGTGCCCATCGGACAGGTCCGGTTGGCGACCGTGACCGACCTCGGACCGTACATCGACGCCAGGGAAGCGGAGTTGGCGCGACTGCGGACCTGACCCGCGGGACCCGTCGTGCGGCCGACGGGAAGATCCACAACGGCAACGGGACGTGATACCAAGGTGGGTGACGCAACGTCACACACTCGGGGGTCGACGGGTCATGCAGCACGGTGGGGTCGAACTGACCGCGTATCTGGTCAACGAGTCGCGGGCGCGCAAGCCCGACCTCGCCGAGGATCCTCTGGCGGGCGCGTGGATTCCGGACGGTGACCGGCCCGCGGTGAGGGATTTGTGGCGGGAGTTCGCCGACGAGGTGTACCCGCACGACGACCTGGTGGTGTCGCTGCGCGGACGCTACATCGCCGACACCCTCGCGCGGGCGCTGCGCGCCGACCCGGACACGGTGCTCGTGGTGTGCGGGGCCGGTTTCTCCTCGTATCCCTGGCTGTTGCCGTTCCCCGCGGCGCTGGAGGTGGACCTGCCGGAGATGGCGGCGGCCAAGCGGCGGCGGGCGGCGGAGCTGACGGCGTCCGGTGTCGCGCCGGAGCGTGAGGTGCGGCATCTCGCGGCCGATCTGAACAGCGCGCAGGGCCGCGCCGAAGTGACCTCCGCCGCACGCGAGTTGGCGGCCGGTCGGCCGGTCGCGTACGTCGCGGAGGGCGTCGTCTTCTATCTGCCGGGGGACGCGGCACGGTCGGTGGTGACGCTGGGCGCCGGTTTCGGTACGACGGCGGTGACCGCGGTCAGCTACTGGCCCGCGGCGGCGGCGGGCTGCCGCGTCCTGGCCGAGCAGCGCGACTGGTTCCTGCGCAGGTCGGTGCCCGCGGACGCGAGCCATCTCACGCACGACGAGCTGGAGTCGCTGCTGGGCACGGCGATCGAGGACCGGGGCCCCGAGGATCTGCAACGCCGTTATCTGGGCGGCGTGTCGGTGAGCGAGTCCGACCTGATCCCGGAGTACGTGGCGGTCTCCTGGACCCCCGGCTCCGGCACCGGCCGCGCGGGCGCGGCGGCATGAGCGGCGGCGCGAGAAGCGGCACGAGCGGCAGTATGAGCTTCGGCGCGAGCGAGGTGCTGCATCTCCAGAGCCGGGCGTATCCGCTGCACCACCGCTCCCCCGTCAGCTCGTTGGAGCTGGTCGCGGTGCCGGGCCACGGCGAGTTACGGCCGGTGGTCGGGGGCCTGCGGTCGCTGGCGTACAACCCGGACACCACCATCGAGATGGACCTGACCGGCATGGTCGGACCGGCGATCAGCCTGCCGGGCACGGAGATCGTGGCCTGCCACGCGCGCATCCTGACCGCGGGCACAGTGCTGGTGGTCTACGCGCTGCGGCACGAGGCCGATCTGCGGCGGATGGCGCTGCACGACCTCGACGCGCTCGACGCGACCGTCAACCAGGCGCTGCGGGAGGCGGACGCGCCGATCCTGACGGCGGTGCTGGCCGCGGCCGTCGCCAGTGGTCTAGTCCAGGGGATCGCACTGCGGCCCGATCTCGCGCTGACCGGGGCGGGTTCGCCGATCGACCGTCAATCGGCGCGCTACAACTGCCACTTCGTGACGCGGGACCCGCCGTGGGCGGCCGACGCACGGGTCCCCGCGCTGATATCGGGCCCCGACTGCCGGATCCTGCTGCCGTACACCTACGCCTGGGACCGCGATCCGGCGACGCCGCTGCACGATCTGCTGACCATGACCGAGCCCACGGACATCGCGGTGGCGCAGCAGTCGCTGCTGGTGGGCGCGCTCGTCGCCGGGCGGTGGGTGCTGGCCGACCTGGCGCACGGCCACCCCGAGACCACCGATGTGCACGCCTTCCGGCGGTTCCTCGACGGTCTGTGGGCCGACTTCCACCATCTCGACGGCTACCGGATCGAGTCGACGCAGGCGCACCGGGCCAGTTATCTCTCCGCGCGCCAGGTGATCGGGCTCGACGACACCCAGGAGCGCGCCGACAAGCTCCTCGGTTACGTCAGCAACTCCCTGCTGGCCGCGTCCTCGCAGCGCGCGGAGGCGCTGGACGCCCGGCTGAACCGTGTCGCGGCGGCGCTGACGGTGGTGAGCGCCGCGTCCTTCGGCCTCGACATCGCCGTGTTCGTCCTGCCGCAGGTCTCCCTGGCCACGAAGCTCGGCGTCGTCACCGGGCTGCTCGGCATGGCGGTGTGCTGCCTGCTGGCCGTGGTCCTGCCGCGTACGCCGCGGTGGGTGGCGCGCCGCCGGATTCCGGCGCCGCGGGCCGCGGCCGACGACGAGCGGATCTTCGTACCGCACGGGCGGTAGCGGGCAGTGGCCGCGCTACGTCGGCGTGGCCGGTGTCGGGACCTTCGGCAGCTCCACCCAGGAGCCGTAGACGCACACATACGTCGTGCCGCCGTGGACCCCCTGGTCGCTGTCGACGCATGGCGCGGACGGGTCGATCGTCGGCCGGACCAGCGTGTAGTGGCCGCACACGCGATACGGGTGTCCGGGGGTCGGGCACGTGCGCGCGTTCCCGCTCACGCCGGGCGTCACCGCGGTCGCACCCGCGCGCGCCGGCGGCGCCGTGAGGGCGAACGTCGAGCCGGCCGAGGGCGATCCGGTACCCCGCGTGGCCGCGGCGCCCGTCGTCTCCGCCCAGGTCGGGGGTGTCCGGGAGGGTCCGCTCGGCGACCAGCCGAAGGGCAGCTTCGGCTGGTCCCGCGAGGGGCCCGCGCCGCCGCCGCACCCGGCGAGCGCTCCGGCCAGGGCGAGTACGGCGACGGCCAGTCCCGCACCGGCCGCGCGGTGCGCGGGCCGGGGCCGCGTGGGCCGTGGGGAACGTATGCGCGTGAGCATGATCGGAAGTGTGCCGTACGCCCGCGGCGGCGCGTGGCCGGGGCGTGCGCATCGGGTCGCGGGGGCCGGGGCCGCGCGGTCGGGTTGCGGGACCGGGTTCCGCGGTCGGATGGTGCGCCGGACAGTGCTCCGGGTTGCGCGGCCGTGACCCGCGAGTACGGTGATGGCGGTCGCGGGTGCGGGCACGGGCGGCACGCGCTGGCGTACGCCGGATGGCACGCGGCGGGAGTGGGGTCCGTCACGGACGGCCGATCTGCGGTTGCCGCATCTCATATGTGAGATAGCCTCGGCGATATGACCGACGACTACCTCGTACGTATCGGCAGGCTCATCCGGGACGCCAGGCAGCACAGAGGCTGGACACAGTCCCAGCTCGCCGAGGCTCTCGGGACCAGCCAGAGCGCAGTCAACCGTATCGAGCGCGGCAACCAGAACATCAGTCTTGAGATGATCGCCCGCATCGGCGAGGCGCTGGACAGCGAGATCGTCTCCCTCGGCTACGCGGGCCCCATGCATCTGCGGGTGGTCGGCGGGCGTCGCCTGTCCGGCGCCATAGACGTCAAGACGAGCAAGAACGCCTGCGTGGCCCTGCTGTGCGCGACCCTGCTGAACGCCGGGCGCACCACGCTGCGCCGGGTGGCCAGGATCGAGGAGGTCTACCGGATCCTGGAGGTGCTGGGCAGCATCGGCGTCCGCGCCCGCTGGATCAACGACGGCAACGACCTGGAGATCGTGCCGCCCGCCAGCCTCGACCTGGACTCGATGGACACCGAGGCCGCGCGGCGCACCCGCAGTGTGATCATGTTCCTCGGGCCGCTGCTGCACCGCACCGACCGCTTCCGCATCCCGTACGCGGGCGGCTGCGACCTCGGCACCCGTACGGTCCAGCCGCACATGAACGCGCTGCGCCACTTCGGCCTGGACATCACCGCGACGGACGGCACGTACCACGCGGAGGTCGACCGGAGCGTCACCCCGACCCGGCCGATCGTGCTGACCGAGCGCGGCGACACGGTGACCGAGAACGCGCTGCTGGCCGCCGCCCGGCACGACGGCGTCACCGTCATCCGCAACGCCAGCTCCAACTACATGGTCCAGGACCTCTGCTTCTTCCTGGAGGAGCTGGGCGTCCGCGTCGACGGCATCGGTACGACGACGCTCACCGTGCACGGCGTCTCCTCGATCGACCGCGACGTGGACTACGCGCCGTCCGAGGACCCGGTCGAGGCGATGAGCCTGCTGGCCGCGGCCGTCGTCACCGAGTCGGAGCTGACGATCCGGCGGGTGCCGATCGAGTTCATGGAGATCGAGCTGGCCGTGCTGGAGGAGATGGGGCTCGATCACGAGCTGACTCCCGAGTACCGCGCCGACAACGGCCGCACCCGGCTGGTGGACCTCACCGTCCGCCCGTCCAAGCTGCGCTCCCCCATCGACAAGATCCACCCGATGCCGTTCCCCGGGCTCAACATCGACAACGTCCCCTTCTTCGCGGCCATCGCCGCCACCGCCCAGGGCTCGACCCTCATCCACGACTGGGTCTACGACAACCGCGCCATCTACCTCACCGAGCTGACCCGCCTCGGCGCGGCCGTCAAGCTCCTCGACCCGCACCGCGTCCTGGTCGAGGGCCCCACCCGCTGGCGCGCCGCCGAGATGATGTGCCCCCCGGCCCTGCGCCCCGCCGTCGTCGTCCTGCTCGCCATGATGGCCGCCGAAGGCACCTCCGTCCTCCGCAACGTCTACGTCATCAACCGCGGATACGAAGACCTCGCCGAGCGCCTCAACTCCATCGGCGCCCAGATCGAGATCTTCCGCGACATCTGACACACGGATGCCACCGCACCCCGTCTGACCTGCTGTTGAGCGGGTCGGTGCGGGGTGCGGCGGCTGGTCGTATGCTGGGCTCGTTCAGGGATGCGCTTGGCATTTAGATATGTGATCGGGAGGATTTCCGTGGTGTCGATACCGCCCGCCGGTGACCGGATCCGGTCGGTCAGATTGTCGTCCGTCTATCTGCCGCTGGCGGTGCCGGTGAGCGACGCCAAGGTGCTGACGGGGGTGCAGAAGGCGATGACGGAGGTCGCGCTGCTCTTCGCGGAGATCGGGACGGAGGACGGGCACGAGGGGATCGGGTTCGGTTACTCCAAGCGGGCCGGCGGTCCTGGGCAGTTCGCGCACGCGCGGGAGGTGGCCGGGGAGTTGGTGGGCGAGGACCCCAACGACATCGGGCGGCTGTGGGGGAAGCTGGTGTGGGCGGGCGCCTCGGTGGGCCGAAGTGGCCTGGCCACGCAGGCGATCGCCGCGTTCGACATCGCACTGTGGGATCTGAAGGCGAAGCGGGCGGGGCTGCCGCTGGCCAAACTGCTGGGCGCGCACCGGGATTCGGTGCGGTGCTACAACACCTCCGGCGGCTTTCTGCACACGCCCGTCGAGCAGGTGATGGAGAACGCGACGGCCTCGCTGGAGCGCGGCATCGGCGGCGTCAAGATCAAGGCGGGGCAGCCGGACAGCGCCGAGGACCTCAAGCGGCTCGCAGCGGTACGGGCCCATCTCGGCGACGGCGTACCGCTGATGGTGGACGCCAACCAGCAGTGGGACCGGCCGACGGCGGCGCGGCTGGGGCGGGCGCTGGAGTCGTTCGGGCTCACCTGGATCGAGGAGCCGCTGGACGCGTACGACGCGGAGGGGCACGCCGCGCTGGCCGCCGCGCTGGACACGCCGATCGCCACCGGGGAGATGCTGGCCAGTGTCGCGGAGCACGTGGCGCTGATCGACGCGCGGGCCTGCGACATCATCCAGCCCGACGCGCCGCGCGTCGGCGGGATCACGCAGTTCCTCAAGCTGGCCGCGCTGGCCGACCACCACCGGCTGCAACTCGCCCCGCACTTCGCCATGGAGATCCATCTCCACCTGGCCGCCGCCTACCCGCACGAGCCGTGGGTCGAGCACTTCGAGTGGCTCGAACCGCTGTTCAACGAGCGGCTGGAGATCCGGGACGGCCGTATGCATCTGTCCGACCGCCCCGGCCTCGGCTTCACCCTCACCGACCGGGCCCGCGCGTGGACGCGCGACAGCTATCGGACCGGCGTGGACGCGTAGTGCCGCCAAGTGCGCAGCCCAGGCAGGGCGTTACGCGCGGAAGGGGGTTACGCGAGGAAGGGCGTTACGGCAGCACCGCGATGCCGTCCAGTTCCACCAGGGCCTGTTCGTCCCAGAGTCCGACCACCCCGATCACCGCCATCGCCGGATAGTCCCGGCCCGCCGACTCCCGCCAGATCCGGCCCAGTTCGGCGGCGCACGCGCGATACGCGGCGACGTCGGTGGTGTGCACGGTGAGCCGGGCGAGATCGGCCGGGGTGCCGCCCGCCGCGCGCAGGGCGGTCAGCAGATTGGCGAGAGCGCGCTCGAACTGGGCGGGCAGGCCGTCGCCGACGACCGCGCCGGAGGAGTCCAGCGCGGTCTGGCCCGCGAGCATCACCAGGCTGCGGCCGGTGGCGGTGACGGCGTGCGAGAAGCCGGTGGGCGGCGAGAGTTCGGCGGGGTTGATACGGCGCAGGCTCATCGGTACAACTCCCTGGCGATGATGGTCCGTTGGACCTCGGTGGCACCCTCGTAGATCCGCGGGGCGCGCACCTCGCGGTAGAGGTGTTCGAGCAAGTGGCCGCGGCGCAGTGCGCGGGCGCCGTGGATCTGGAGGGCGGCGTCGACCACGTACTGCGCGGTCTCGGTGGCGTAGAGCTTGGCCATCGCCGCGCGGGCGGTCAGGTCGGCGGCGCCGGTGTCGTACGCGGTGGCCGCCGCGTGGACCAGCAGCCGGGCGGCCTCGGTGCGGGTGGCCATCTCGGCGAGCGGGTGCGCGACGGCCTGGAGGTCCTTCAACGGGCCGCCGAACGCGGTGCGTTCACCCGCGTGCGCGACGGCCGCGTCGAGTGCGGCCTGGGCCATGCCGACCGCGAAGGCGCCGACGCTGGGCCGGAAGAGGTCGAGGGTGGCCATGGCGGTACGGAAGCCGTGGTCGGGCACGCCGAGGAGGTCGTCGGCGCCGACCGGGACGCCGTCGAAGACCAGCCGTCCGATGGGGTGCGGCGAGAGCATGTCGAGGTGTTCGCCGGTCAGGCCGGGGCGGTCGGCGGGGACGGCGAAGGCGGTGACACCGCGCGCGCCGCTGCCGCCGGGGCCCGGCCCGGGGGCCGTCCGGGCGAAGACGGTGAGGATGTCGGCCTCGGGCGCGTTGGAGATCCAGCACTTCTCGCCGGTCAGCCGCCAGCGGCCCGCGCCGTCCGGCTCGGCGGCCAGGGACAGCGCCGCCGCGTCGGAGCCCGCGCCCGGCTCGGTGAGCGCGAAGGCGGCGACGGCCCGGCCCGAGGTCACCTCGGGCAGCCAGCGCGCGGCGACGGCGGGCGCGGTGAGCAGCGGGTGGGCGCCCAGGCCCTGGAGGGCGAGAGCGGTCTCGGCCTCGGTGCACTCGCGCGCCAGCGATTCCCGCAGTACACAGAGATCGAGGGCGGAGACCGGGGCGCCGTCTCCCGGCAGCACGCGGGCCAGGAGTCCGAGGGCGCCGAGTTCGGCCAGCAGCGGCCGGTTGACGCGGCCCGGCTCACCGGCCTCGGCCAGCGGTTTCAGGCGTTCCGCCGCGAGCGCCCTGATCCGGTCCGCCCAGGCCGCCCGTGCCGGGTCGAGGGTGAACGCCACACGGGTGCCACCGGCGCCGCCGCCCCCACCGATGCCACCGCCTCGACCGGTGCCACCGCCTCCACCGGCGCGGCCCACGGCTCCTTCCCCGGCCGCAGGACCGTCGGAATCCGCACCGCGGGAAACCCCGTCCTCCATCGCCCCGCCTCCCAGCTTTATCGCGTCCTGTTGACTGCCGTCATCAACACGTTACGCTGAAATCGTCCGCTGGATGCTTACTCGTCGAGGGGCACTGTCGCCATGGACCTGCTGCCGTCAGCCCATGTGGACACCTTCGCGCGCGATCACCTTCCGCCGTCCGACCAGTGGCCGCGCCTCGACTGCCTCGACGGCGACGACGGCGACGACCGCGACGCCCTCGGTGAAGGCCCCGGAGCCGACGGCGGTCTCCGCTACCCCGATCGGCTCAACTGCGCCGCCGAACTCCTCGCCACCGGACGCCCCGACGCCCCCTGCCTCCGGCTGCCCGACGGCTCGGAGTGGACATACGCCGAGCTGCGCGCGACGACCGCCAGGATCGCGCACGTCCTCACCGACGAGCTGGGCGTCGTCCCCGGCAACCGCGTGCTGCTGCGCGGCCCGACCACCCCCTGGCTGGTCGCCTGCTGGCTCGCCGTGCTGGAGGCGGGCGCGGTGGCCGTCACCGTCCTGGCCGCGCAGCGCGCGCACGAGCTGGCGGAGGTGGGCCGGATCGCCCGCGTCTCGCACGCGCTGTGCGACGCCGCGTATCTGGAGGAGCTGACGGCGGCGCGCGTGCCGGGGCTGCGCATCACCCCGTACGGCGGTACCGGCGACGACGATCTGCTGCGGCTGGCCGAGGGGCGCGCCGAGACGTACGAGGCGGTGCCGACCTCGGCGGACGACGTGGCGCTGATCGCCTTCACCTCGGGCACGACCGGGCACCCCAAGGGCTGCATGCACTTCCACCGCGATGTGCTGGCCATAGCGGACACCTTCTCCGCGCGGGTGCTGCGCCCGGTGCCCGAGGACGTCTTCACCGGCAGCCCGCCGCTGGGCTTCACCTTCGGACTCGGCGGCCTGGTGGTCTTCCCGCTGCGCGCGGGCGCGTCCTCGCTGCTGCTGGAGCGGGCCGGACCGGAGGAGCTGCTGGCGGCGGTCGAGAAGCACCGGGTCAGCGTGCTGTTCACCGCGCCGACCGCGTACCGCGCGATGCTCGGCGACCTGCCGTCGTACGACGTCTCGTCGCTGCGCCGCTGCGTGTCCGCCGGGGAGAATCTGCCCGCCGCGACCTGGATGGGCTGGCACGAGCGGACCGGACTGCGGCTGATCAACGGGATCGGGGCGACGGAGCTGCTGCACATCTTCATCTCCGCCGCCGACGACGCGGCCCGGCCCGGCGCGACCGGGCTGCCGGTGCCCGGCTACACCGCGCGGATCGTGGACGAGCGCCTGCGGCCGGTGCCGGACGGCGAGCCGGGGCTGCTGGCCGTGCGCGGACCGACCGGCTGCCGGTATCTGGCCGACGAACGCCAGACGGAGTACGTGCGCGACGGCTGGAATCTGACCGGCGACACCTACGTCCGGGACGCCGACGGCTACTTCCGCTACGTGGCGCGCGCCGATGACATGATCATCTCGGCCGGGTACAACATCGCGGGGCCCGAGGTCGAGGAGGCGCTGCTGCGGCACCCGGACGTGCGGGAGGCGGCGGTGATCGGGGTGCCGGACGAGGAGCGCGGGCAGATCGTCCGGGCGTTCGTCGTCCTGCACGAGGGCGTGGACGGCGGGGACCGGGCGGCGGGCGCGCTGCGGGACTTCGCCAAGAGTGTGATCGTGCCGTACAAGGCGCCGCGCGAGATCCGTTTCGTGCCCGCGCTCCCCCGTACGCCCACCGGCAAGCTCCAGCGCTTCCGGCTGCGCGACCTGGACTGAGACGCCCTAGGGTGATCATGTGACCGAGCAGCACACACCGAGTTCCCTGATCCTCACCTTCTACGGCGCCTACGGGCGCGCGGAGTTGGCGGGCCGGGTGCCGGTGGCCGCGCTCATCCGGCTGATGGGGGCGGTGGGCGTGGACCCGCCGTCGGTCCGGTCCGCGGTCTCCCGGCTCAAGCGGCGCGGCCTCCTCGTGCCCGACCGGGTCGGCGGGGCCGCCGCGTACGCGCTGTCCGACGACGCGCGGCTGCTGCTCGCGGACGGCGACGGGCGGATCTACGGGGTCGGCGCCGCGCCCGATCCCGACCCGGAGGACTGGCTGCTCGCCGTCTTCTCGGTGCCGGAGTCCGAGCGGCACAAGCGGCATCTGCTGCGGTCCCGGCTGGCCGGTCTCGGCTTCGGTACGGCCGCGCCCGGTGTGTGGGTGGCGCCCGGCGCGCTGCACGAGGAGACCCGGCACGTACTGCGGCGGCTCGAACTGGCCCCGTACGTCGACCTGTTCCGCGGCGCGCACCTCGGTTTCACCGCGACCGAGGAGGCGGTACGGCGCTGGTGGGATCTGGACGCGCTGGCCGCGCTGCACCACACCTTCCTGGCGGCGCACGAGCCAGTGCTGGGGAGGTGGTCGGCCGGGGCCGAGGCTGAGTCCGAGGTCGGGGCCGAGTCCGAGGTCGGGGTCGGGGCCGGGGAGCGCTCGCCCGAGCGGGCCTTCGGGGACTATCTGCGCGCACTCGACACCTGGCGCCGCCTGCCGTACGCCGACCCCGGCCTGCCCCCGGCGCTGCTGCCCGCGGACTGGCCGGGCATCCGCTCGGCGGCGGTGTTCACGGCCCTGCATGTGCTGCTGCGCGACCAGGGGGCGCGGTTCGTGGCGGACCAGTAGCCCGGCCCCTTGTGCTCAGGAGTCCAGCGCCAGCCGGGGTTTCGGCGCGTCCGTACGGCCGGTGGGCGGCGGGCGGCGGCCCGCGAGGTACGGGGTGGGCCAGGGTGCGCCGGGGCCCTCGTAGGACTGGTCGGCGGCGGCGTGCAGTGTCCAGTGCGGGTCGTACAGGTGCGGGCGCGCCAGCGCGCAGAGGTCGGCGCGGCCCGCGAGCAGCAGGGAATTGACGTCGTCCCAGGAGGAGATGGCGCCGACCGCGATCACCGGCAGGCCCGTCTCGTTACGGATCCGGTCGGCGTACGGCGTCTGGTAGGAACGGCCGAAGGCGGGCCGCTCGTCGGCGACGACCTGGCCGGTGGAGACGTCCACGGCGTCGGCGCCGTGCTCGGCCAGCGCGCGGGCGACGGTGACGGCGTCGTCTCCCGTGGCGCCGCCCGGCGCCCAGTCGGTGGCGGAGATCCGTACCGTCAGCGGCCGGTCGGACGGCCACGACTCCCGTACCGCGTCCAGGACTTCGAGCGGGAAGCGGAGCCGCCCCGCGAGGTCGCCGCCGTAGCGGTCGGTGCGGTGATTGGTCAGCGGGGACAGGAAGGAGGAGAGCAAGTAGCCGTGGGCGCAGTGCAGTTCGAGCAGGTCGAAACCGGCGCGGGCGCCGCGCTCGGCCGCCGCCGCGAACTGGTCGCGGATCTGTGCGAGTTCGTCCGCGCGCAGGGCGTGCGGCACCTGGTTGACGCCTTCGCGGTACGGCAGCGGCGAGGGGGCGACCAGCGGCCAGTTGCCGTCGGGGAGCGGCTGGTCGATGCCGTCCCACATGAGGCGGGTGGAGCCTTTGCGGCCGCTGTGGCCGAGCTGGAGGCCGATGGCGGTGCCGGTTCCGCCGACGCCGGTCCCACCAGCGCCGGTTCCGTCCGGGCCGGTTCCGTCCGGGCCGCTCGCACCCGCGCCGGTCCCGCCCGCGCCGCCCTGCTGGTGGACGAAGTCGGTGATCCGCCGCCAGGCGGCTTCCTGTTGGCCGTTCCACAGGCCGGTGCAGCCGGGGGTGATCCGGCCGCGCGGGCTGACGCAGACCATCTCGGTCATCACCAGACCGGCCCCGCCGAGGGCCCGCGCGCCCAGGTGGACGAGGTGGAAGTCGCCGGGCACACCGTCCCGCGCCACGTACATGTCCATCGGTGACACGACGACGCGGTTGCGCAGCGTCAGGCCGCGCAGCCGGAAGGGGGTGAACATCGGCGGTGTGCCGGGCGGCGCCCCGAAGCCGCGCTCGACGCGGTCGGTGAACTCCCGGTCGCGCAGCCGCAGATTGCCGTGCGTGACGCGGCGGCTGCGGGTCAGCAGATTGAACGCGAACTGTGTCGGCGGCTGGTCCACGTAGCTGCCGAGCCGTTCGAACCACTCCAGGCTGGCCAGCGCCGCCCGCTGCGTGCTCTCCACCACCGGCCGCCGCTCGCTCTCGTAGGCGGCCAACGCCGTTTCGGTGTCGGGCTGTTCGCGCAGGGAAGCGGCGAGCGCCAGCGCGTCCTCCATGGCGAGCTTGGTGCCGGAGCCGATGGAGAAGTGCGCGGTGTGGGCGGCGTCGCCGAGCAGGACCGTACGGCCGTGCCGCCAGCGCTCGTTGACCACGGTGGTGAAGGGCTGCCAGCGGGAGCGGTTGGCGTGCAGGGCGCGGCCGTCGAGGAGGCGGGCGAAGAGCTTTTCGCAGGCGGCGATGGTGGCGGCGGTGGCGGCTTCCGTATCGGACCCGTTCGCTGCGCCCGCCGCGCCGACGACGCCGACAGCACCCTCAGCGGCTTCGGCGGCTTCGGCGGCTTCGGCGGCTTCGGCGGCTTCGGCGGCCTCGCGGTCGAAGCCCGCCCGCCGCCAGACGTCCTCGGTCATCTCGACGACGAAGGTGCTGGCGCCCGGCCGGTACGGGTAGGCGTGGGCCTGCATCACACCGTGCGGGGTCTCCAGGATCTCGAAGCGGAAGGCGTCGAGCGGGAGGTCGGCGGAGAGCCAGATGTAGCGGCAGCCGTGGGTGGTCAGGCGGGGGCGGAAGACGTCGGCGTGCGCGGCGCGGGTGGCGCTGTGGGCGCCGTCGGCGGCCACCACGAGGTCGTGGTCGAGGGCGAGCCGGTCGGCGGAGGGGGCCGGGGTGCGGACGCGGACGTCCACGCCGAGGTCGCGGCAGCGCTCGTACAGCAGCGCGAGCAGCCGGCGCCGGTCGAGGGCCGCGAAACCGTGGCCGCCGGAGCGGGTGAGGCGGTCGCGGTGCCGGATGTCGATCGCTTCCCAGCGGATGAACTCCTCGCGCATGGCGGCGTAGACGGCCGGGTCGGCGTTCTCGATGCCGCCCACGGTCTCGTCGGAGAAGACGACGCCGAAGCCGAAGGTGTCCTCGGGCGCGCCGCGTTCCCACACCGTGACCGTGCGGTCCGGGTCGAGGCGCTTGAGGAGCGCGGCGGCGTAGAGGCCGCCGGGGCCGCCGCCGATGACGGCGACGCGCTCGGCACGGCGGGCGCCCGCGGTCCGGTGACCGCCCGGCATCGCTAGTGGCCTTCCCACGTCGGCTCGCGCTTCGCGGTGAAGGCCGCGTGGAATTCGGCGTAGTCGCTGCTGGTCATGAGCAACGCCTGGGCCGCGGCGTCCATTTCGACGGCGGCGCCCAGCGGCATGTCCAACTCGGCGGTGAGCAGCGCCTTGGTCTGCTGGTGGGCCAGCGCCGGGCCGGCCGCCAGCCTGCGGGCGAGCGCGGCGGCGGCCTCGTCGGCGCCGCCCTCCGGCGCCGGCTGGCTGACCAGGCCGATCCGCTCCGCCTCCGCCGCGTCGACGCTGTCGCCGAGCATCAGCAGCCGGGTGGCGTGGCCGAGCCCGACGAGCCGGGGCAGCAGATACGCGGCGCCCATGTCGGCGCCCGACAGGCCGACGCGGGTGAACAGGAAGGCGAAGCGCGCGGAGGGCTCCACGATCCGGAAGTCGGCGGCGAGGGCGAGCACCGCGCCCGCGCCCGCGGCGACGCCGTGCACGGCGGCGATCACCGGGAAGGGCGCCTCGCGGATCGCCCGGACGACCTGTCCGGTCATCCGGTTGAACTCCAGCAGTTCGCCGGTGCCCATGGCCAGGGTGGCGCCGATGATCTCGTCCACGTCGCCGCCCGAGCAGAAACCGCGGCCCGCGCCGCCGAGGACCAGGGCGCGGGTCCCGCCCTCCCTGGCCAGCTCGGCCAGCAGGTCGCGCAGGTCGGCGTAGGCGCCGAAGGTCAGTGCGTTGAGCCGCTCGGGCCGGTCGAAGGTGACGGTGACGACGCCCTCGGCCCGGTCGACGCGCAGATGGCGCCAGTGGCCGGTGGGGCTCGCGGAGCTGGGATACGGACTCATGCGCGGCCTCCTCGCCCCGACGTTATCACCTGTTTGTGACTGTCGTCAGGAGGGCGAGACAAGGAGGAGGCGGGGCGCGGACACGGGCGGAACGAGAGCGGCGCGCGCGCCGGGTACGGGCAGGAGGTCCGTCCGCTCGCGGGCCTTTGGTCCCTACGACCTCCTTCCGGACGCCTCTGCTGACCGTATTGTCCGATTCCTAAGGTGGAGGACATCGGGGTGAGCGAGCCCCCGCCCCGTCCGGATCGGAGTAGCGATGACCAGCCCCACCCGCACCGCAGGCGAGTTCCCCGACCGGCCGACGGTCTGGCGGATCGACCTGCCGCACTCCCCCGCCGCCGTCCCGCTGGCGCGCGCCATGGTCCGTACCGTCCTGGTCGAACTCGGTCAGGACACCGGCCCCGACACCGACACCGCGGAGCTCCTCACCGCCGAGGTCGTGGCCAACGCCGTGGAGCACACCCCGCCGGGCGCGATCGAGCTGTTCGTGGAGCTGCTTCCGCACGGCTTCCAGGTCGAGGTCCACGACCAGGGCCTGGACTTCCCCGTCGGCCTCAATCTCCTGATCCCCGCCCAGCCCGACCCCCCGTGCCACGACGAGCTGGCCGAGCACGGCCGCGGCCTGATCCTGATCCGCGCGCTGAGCGCCGACTCCGGCTGCCGGCTGACCGGCACCGGCAAGGCCGTCTGGTTCACCCTGCACTGACCACCGGGGCGGCCGGGCCTGGCCTCAGGACCGGGGCGGCACCGGGCTCAGGCCAGCGTCGCCACCAGGACCGCCTTGATGGTGTGCATACGGTTCTCCGCCTGGTCGAAGACGACCGACCGGTCGGATTCGAAGACCTCGTCGGTGACCTCCAGCGAGGTCAGCCCGGTGCGCTGGTGGATCTCGCGGCCGATCGCGGTGCCCAGGTCGTGGTACGCGGGCAGGCAGTGCATGAAGCGCACGTCCGGGTTGCCGGTGGCGGCGAGGACGTCGGCGGTGACGGCGTACGGCGCGAGCAGCGCGATCCGCTCGTCCCAGACCTCCTTCGGCTCGCCCATCGACACCCACACGTCGGTGTGGACGAAGTCGGCGCCGCGCACGGCCTCGGTGACGTCCTCGGTGAGGGTGAGGCGGGCGCCGGAGACCTCGGCGAGGCGGCGGGCCTCGGCGACCACGGACTCCCGCGGCCACAGGGTGGCGGGCGCGGCGACACGTACGTCCATGCCCAGCAGCGCGCCCGTGATCAGCAGCGAATTGCCCATGTTGGAGCGGGCGTCACCGAGGTAGGCGTATGCGATGCCGATGAGCGGCTTCGCGCTGTGCTCGGTCATGGTGAGGACGTCGGCGAGCATCTGGGTGGGGTGCCAGTCGTCGGTGAGGCCGTTCCACACGGGGACGCCCGCGTGGGCGGCCAGCTCCTCGACGACGTCCTGGCCGCTGCCCCGGTACTCGATGCCGTCGAACATCCGGCCCAGCACGCGGGCGGTGTCCTTGACCGACTCCTTGTGTCCGATCTGCGAGCCGGACGGGTCGAGGTAGGTGGTGGACGCGCCCTGGTCGGCGGCGGCGACCTCGAAGGAGCACCGGGTACGGGTGGAGGTCTTCTCGAAGACCAGCGCGATGTTACGGCCGCGCAGCCGCTGCTCCTCCGTGCCCGCCTTCTTCGCCGCCTTCAGCTCCGCGGCCAGCTCCACCAGGTGGCGGAACTCCTCGGGCGTGAAGTCCAGCTCCTTGAGGAAGTGGCGGCCCTTGAGGTCGACGGCCATGCGGGGACTCCTAGGTCGGGGTGCGGGACGAACAAGACTGGAAGTCTATACGTAGATCGGCATTCTTATACAGACCCCTCCCGCGCCGCACACGCGCCCCGCCGAGATCAGGCGCTCAGACCCCGCCCCGCCCCCGACCAGGCGTTCGGGCCGCCCCTCAGCTCCGGTCGGGCGTTCAGACCGCGTCCCGCTCGATCGGGCAGCTCATGCAGCGCGGGCCGCCCCTGCCCCGGCCCAGCTCGCTGCCCGGGATCTCGATCACCTCGACGCCGCGCTTGCGCAAAAACGTGTTGGTGGTCGCGTTGCGCTCGTAGGCGACGACCACGCCCGGCTCCACGGCCAGGACGTTGCAGCCGTCGTCCCACTGCTCGCGCTCCGCGGCGTGCACGTCCTGCGTCGCGGTGAGCACGTCGATGGAGTCCAGGCCGAGGGCCGCCGCGATGGCCCGGTGCATGTGCTCGGGCGAGTGGTCGGTGACCTTGAGGTCGCCCGCGCCCGAGCCCGGCTCGATGGTGTACGAGGGCAGCATCCCCAGCCCCGCGTACTGCGTGAACGTGTCGCCGTCGACCATCGTCATCACCGTGTCGAGGTGCATGAAGGCCCGCCGCTTCGGCATGTCCAGGGCCACGATGGTCTGCGCGGAGCCGGCCTCGAACAGCCCCTGCGCCAGCATCTCCACGGCCTGCGGGGTGGTGCGCTCGCTCATCCCGATCAGCACGGCGCCGCTGCCGATGACCAGGACGTCGCCGCCCTCGATGGTGGACGGGTAGTCGGCCTGCCCCTCGGACCAGACGTGGAAGCCGCCGCCGGAGAACAGCGGATGGTGCCGGTAGATCGCCTCGAAGTGCACCGTCTCGCGCTGCCGGGCGGGCCACCGCATGGCGTTGATGCTGACGCCGTCGTAGACCCAGGCCGAGGTGTCGCGGGTGAAGATGTGGTTGGGCAGCGGGGCGAGCAGGAAGTCGTCCAGGTCCATGGCGTGGAAGCGGACGGAGACGGGTTCGGCGAAGCGCTCCAGGAATTCGCGCTTGGTCATGCCGCCGATCAGCGCCTCGGTCAGCTCCACGACGCCCAACCGGTCGAACGCCTCCCGCAGATGGGGCGTGGCCAGCGGTCCGTACTCCTTGGCGTCGAAGACCCGGTCCAGGACCAGCTTCTTGGCCTCGGGCACCAGCATCGACTCGCGCAGCAGGTCGCCGAAGAGGTGGACCTCGACGCCCCGGTCGCGCAGCACGTCCGCGAAGCCGTCGTGCTCGGCGCGGGCCCTGCGCACCCACAGGACGTCGTCGAAGAGCAGCGCGTCCTTGTTGCTGGGGGTCAGGCGCTTCAGTTCGAGGTCGGGGCGGTGCAGTATGACGCGGCGCAGCCGCCCGGTCTCGGAGTCGACGTGGAATCCCATGCCTCCATCCTGACCACCGCGCCCGCGATTCACGCGCCCCGGCGGCAGGACGCGCCGCGCGCGCCCCGTCAGCCCGCGCCAGCGCACCCCGGCGGGTACGCCGAACTCCCCATCTCGTCTTCTTGACGATAAGAGGATCGCTCGATATCGTCGCACTGACGAGAAGGAGGGGCCCACCATGGCCGACATCACCAGGCGCTTCGGCTGGCGCCATCTGCGTTCGGCGCCCACCGCGCACATCTGCCACCACTCGCGCGGCGCGCTCGTGCACGACGGGCCCGGCCTCAGCTTCTGGTACCGGTCGCTGACCGCGGCCCTCTCCGAAGTGCCGGTCGACGACCGCGAGTTGGCGATGTCCTTCCATGCCAGGACCTCCGACTTCCAGGACGTCAGCGTGCAGTCGACCGTGACGTACCGGATCAGCGCCCCGGCCACCGCAGCCGAGCGCCTGGACTTCTCCATCGACCCCGACACCGGGATCTGGCGCGGCGCCCCGCTGGAACAGCTCGCCACCCTGCTCACCGAGACCGCCCAGCAGCACGCGCTCGACGTCCTGGCCCGTACCGCGCTGGCGTCCGCGCTGGTCGACGGCGTGGCGGCGGTACGGCAGCGGATCGCCGACGGGCTCGCCGACGAGCCGCGACTGGCCACCACCGGCATCGAGGTCGTCGCCGTGCGCGTGGTGGCGATCCGGCCGGAGCCCGAGGTGGAGCGCGCGCTGCGGACGCCCGCCCGCGAGCAGATCCAGCAGGAGGCGGACCGGGCCACGTACGAGCGGCGGGCCGTCGCCGTCGAGCGCGAACGGGCCATCGCCGAGAACGAGTTGGCCAGCCGGATCGAACTGGCCCGGCGCGAGGAGCAGTTGGTCGAGCAGCACGGTACGAACGCGCGCCGCGAGGCGGAGGAGAACGCGGCGGCCGACGCCGTGCGCGCCGAGGCCGAGGCCGCCCGGCTCGTCCGCCTCGCCCGCGCGAAGGCCGAGGCGGCGCGCGAGGCGGGTACGGCGCGCGCCGAGGCACAGGCCGGGTGGCTGCGGGTGCACGGCGACGTGGATCCGGCGACGCTGCACGCGCTGGCGCTCAACCGGGTCGCGGAGAATCTGCCGCGGATCGACAGCCTCACGCTCACCCCCGACATGCTCACCGGCCTGGTGGAACGGCTCGGGCGCCCCAGCGGCGGCGGCGCGGTCCCGGGCTCCGGTGGTGAGCGGCGGTGAGCCTCGCCCCGCGCGCGGTGCTGGTGCACCGGGTCAGCGAGTACGAGGAGTTGCTGGCCCGGCACGGCACCCACGGCCAGGCGGCGTTCTTCCTCTCCTCGCGCGGCCGGAGCATCCAGGAGGTGCGCGAACGCCATCAGCGCGGGCGGGCCGCGCTCGCCGAGGTGGCCGCGGCGGTGCCGTTGCGGTGGCGGCAGGCGCGGGTGGAGCGGGCCGATCTGGACCGCTTCCTCTTCGCGCCGGAGGACGTGGTCGTGGTGATCGGCCAGGACGGGCTGGTCGCCAACGCCGCCAAGTACCTGTCGGGGCAGCCGGTGGTGGGGATCGACACCGACCCCGGCCGTAATCCGGGCGTGCTCGTCCGGCACCGGGCGGGCGACGCGGGCAAGCTGCTCGACTCCGCCGCGCGCGGCGGCCGGGCCGACGAACTGACCATGGTGGAGGCCGTCGCCGACGACACACAGCGGCTGCTGGCGCTCAACGAGATCTACCTCGGACCGCCGGGACACCAGACCGCCCGCTACCGGCTCGGTCCCGACGACGACGCCGCGCCCGCGGAAGCCCAGGCGTCATCGGGCGTTCTGGTGGGTACAGGCACGGGTGCCACGGGTTGGCTGCGGTCGCTGTGGCAGGAACGCGGCAGCGGCCTTCCGCTGCCGGGTCCCACGGAGCCGCGGCTGCTGTGGTTCGTCCGCGAGGCCTGGCCCTCCCCCGCGACCGGCACTTCGCAGGTCGCGGGCGTGCTGGCCGCGGCCGACCGGCTCCGGCTGACCGTCGAGTCCGACCGTCTGGTCGCCTTCGGCGACGGCATGGAGTCCGACGCGCTGGAGCTGACCTGGGGTCAGACCGTACGCCTCGGCCGGTCGGCGACGGCGCTGCGGCTGCTGGGGTAGGAACGGTTCGGCACACGGGGATCGAGCCCGGTCGGACCGCCCACCGGAGGGGTGTGGGCGGCCCGACCGTTCGACGGGCACGACTCACGGCGTCACAGCCGGGGGTCGACCGGCTCCGACTCCAACGCCAGTACGGCGAAGACCGCCTCGTGGACGCGCCAGAGCGGTTCGCCGGCCGCCAGCCGGTCCAGCGCCTCCAGGCCGAGCGCGTACTCGCGCAGGGCGAGCGAGCGCTTGTGGCCGAGGAAACGGGACCGCAGCCGCTCCAGGTGCTCCGGACGGGTGTACTCGGGACCGTAGATGATCCGCAGATACTCCCGGCCGCGGCACTTGATGCCCGGCTGCACCAGCCGCCCCTTCTCGGTGCGGACCAGCGCGGCGAGCGGCTTGACGACCATGCCTTCGCCGCCCGCGCCGGTCAGTTCGAGCCACCAGCGCACTCCGGCCGCGACCGACTCCTCGTCCGTGGTGTCGACCAGCAGCCGCCCGGTGGTCCTGAGCAGCCCGGTGGGGTCGGCCTCGACCAACCGGTCGATGAGCGCCAACTGCTCGTCGTGCGGGAGCGCGGCGAGGCTGCGGCCCTGGACGGCGAGGAGCTGGAACGGCGCCAGCCGTACGCCGTCGAGCCCGTCGGTGGTCCAGCAGTACCGGCGGTAGGCGTCGGTGAACGCCGCCGCGTCCGACGCCCGTTCGCGCTGTCTGCCCAGCAGGTCCGCGACGTCGGTGCCGCGAGCCGCCGCGGCTTCGAGCGCGCTCAGGGCGGCGGGGAAGACCGCGCCGCCCGCGGCGCCGACGGCCGCGTACTGCTTGCGCAGCAGGCCGGACGCCTTCAGCGACCAGGGCAGCAGTTCGGCGTCGAGCAGCAGCCAGTCCGTGGACAGCTCGTCCCACAGTCCGGCCGCCGTGACGGCCGCGCGCAGCCGGGCCAGCACCTCCTCGGTGACGGCCCCGTCGTCGAAGAACGGCCGCCCGGTACGGGTGTGCACCGCGCCGGTCGTGCCCTCGGGCACGTCGAAGCGCTTCCGCGCGGCGGCCTCGTCACGGCAGACCAGGACGACCGCGCGGGAGCCCATGTGCTTCTCCTCGCAGACGACCTGGGCGACACCGCTCTCGCGGTAGTCGGCGAAGGCGTCCGCCGGGTGCTCCAGCCAGCCCTCCTGCCGTGAGGTCGCGCAGGGCGACATCGTCGGCGGCAGGTAGGCGAGCAGGCGCGGGTCGACGGCGAAGCGGCTCATCACCTCGAGGGCCGCCGCCGCGTTCTCCTCGCGGACGGCGAGCCGTCCCATCTGCCCGGTCTCCACGATCCGCCGCCCGGTGACGTCGGCGAGGTCGAGCGGGCGCCCGTCATGGCCACCGGGCGCCTCGACCACGAGCGGCTTGGCCGGCTCGTACCAGACCCGCTCGGCCGGTACGTCCACGATCTCGCGCTCGGGCCAGCGCAGCGCGGTCATCTTGCCGCCGAAGACCGCCCCGGTGTCGAGGCAGATGGTGTTGTTGATCCAGGACGTGTTCGGGACCGGGGTGTGGCCGTAGACCACGGCGGCGCGCCCGCGGTAGTCCTCGGCCCACGGGTAGCGCACGGGCAGGCCGAACTCGTCGGTCTCGCCGGTCGTGTCGCCGTACAGCGCGTGCGAGCGGACCCGGCCCGAGGTGCGGCCGTGGTACTTCTCGGGCAGACCCGCGTGGCAGACCACCAGCTTGCCGCCGTCCAGCACGTAGTGGCTGATCAGACCGTCGATGAAGGCCGCGACCCGCTTGCGGAACTCCGGGTCGCGGGCGTCCTCGCGCTCCAGCTGCTCGATGGTCTCGGCCAGTCCGTGGGTCTGCTGCACCTGGCGGCCCTTGAGGTAGCGGCCGAGCTTGTTCTCGTGGTTGCCGGGCACGCACAGCGCGGTGCCCGCCTCGACCATGCCCATGACGCGGCGCAGCACACCGGGGCTGTCCGGGCCGCGGTCGACGAGGTCGCCGACGAAGACGGCGGTGCGCCCCTCGGGGTGCGTGCCGTCGGCGTAGCCCAACTCGGCCAGCAGCGTCTCCAGTTCGGAACTGCATCCGTGGATGTCGCCGATGATGTCGAACGGCCCGGTGAGGTGCGTCAGGTCGTTGTAACGGCGCTCGGTGACGATCTCGGCGGAGTCGATCTCCTCGGTGCCGCGCAGGACGTGCACCTTGCGGAAGCCCTCGCGCTCCAGGCCCCGCAGCGAGCGGCGCAGTTCGCGCTGGTGCCGCTGCACGACGTGGCGCGGCAGCGAGGCCCGGTCGGGGCGCTCGGCGTTGCGCGCGACGCAGACCTGCTCGGGTACGTCGAGGACGACGGCGATCGGCAGCACGTCGTACTCGCGGGCCAGCTTGATCAACTCCCTGCGGCTCTCGGCCTGCACGTTCGTGGCGTCCACGACGGTGCGGCGGCCCGCCGCGAGCCGCTTGCCCGCGATGTAGTGCAGGACGTCGAAGGCGTCGGCGCTGACGCTCTGGTCGTTCTCGTCGTCGCTGACCAGGCCGCGGCAGAAGTCGGAGGAGATGACCTCGGTGGGCTTGAAGTGCCGTGCGGCGAAGGTGGACTTGCCGGAGCCGGTGGCGCCGATCAGGACGACGAGGGACAGGTCGGTGACGGGCAGCGTGCGCGGTGCGGTCATGCCGCCGCCTCCTTGCCGGTGGTCGTGGTCGCGGTCGTGGTCGTGGTCGTGTTCGTGGAAGTGGTCGTGTGACGGGTGTCGGTCGTGGGCGCGGCGATCGTGAAGACCGCCATCTGGGTGGGCGGCCCGACCTCGGGGTCGTCGGGGCCGACGGGGGTGAAGGCGACGTCGTAGCCGTGCCGGGCGGCGACCGTCGTCGCCCAGCCGCGGAACTCCTCGCGGCTCCACTCGAAACGGTGGTCGGCGTGCCGGACATGGCCCGCGGGCAGCGACTCCCACCGCACGTTGTACTCGACGTTCGGCGTCGTCACGACCACGGTCCGCGGCCGGGCGGAGCCGAACACCGCGTACTCCAGGGCGGGCAGCCGCGGCAGGTCGAGGTGTTCGACGACCTCGCTGAGCACGGCCGCGTCGTAACCCTTGAGCCGCGCGTCGGTGTACGCCAACGAGCCCTGGAACAGCGTGACCCGCGCCGCCTGCCGTTCGCTCAACCGGTCCAGGCGCAGCCGCCGCGCCGCGCTGCCGAGCGCCCGCACCGATACGTCGACGCCGACGATCTCCGTGTACCGCACGTCCTTCAGCAGCGCGCCCACCAACTGGCCCTGCCCGCAGCCCAGGTCGAGCACGCGCGTGGCCCCGGCGTCGCGCAGCGCCCCGAGGATCGCCTCGCGCCGCTGAACGGCCAGCGGCGTCGGCCGCTCCTGCGCCTCCTCGCCGTCCGGGCCCACGGTGTCCTCGACCGCGTTGTCGATGGCCTCGACCTCGATGTCGTCGGCGTCCGCCAGCCGGGCCAGCTCAAGCCGCTCCATCGCCTGCCGGGTCAGCGCCCAACGCCGCGCCAGATAGCGGCTGGTGATCAGCTTCTGCTCCGGGTGCTCCTCCAGCCACCCCTCGCCGAACCGCAGCAGCTTGTCCACCTCGTCCGCCGACACCCAGTAGTGCTTGGCGTCGTCGAGCACCGGCAGCAGCACATAGATCTGCCGCAGCGCGTCCGCCAGCCGCAGCTCCCCTTCGAGCACCAGCCGTACGTACCGCGAGTCGCCCCACTCGGGAAACCGCGTGTCCAGCGCCACCGGCTCGGCCTCGACCCGCCAGCCCAGCGGCTCGAACAGCCCGGCCACCAGCGCGGGGCCGCCGCGGGCGGGCAGCACCGGCACCTCGATCCGCAGCGGCAGCGGCGCCGCCGCCCGCTCCGGCATCGTGCGGCACTCGCCGCGCAGCGCGCTGGAGAAGACGGTGCGCAGCGCCACCGCGAGCAGCGACGAGGCCGCGTAGGGCCGGTCGTTCACATACTGCGCGAGCGCGGAGTCGGGCGCGCCGCCCCGGCCTTTGCCCTTGCCCTTCCCCCGGCGCGCCAGCGCGGGCGGATCGATCTCCAACAGCAGCGCGGCCGTGGTCCGCTCGACCGACGCCTCGGGATAGAAGACGTGCGCGTTGCCGTAGGAGGTGGAGAAGGACTGCGCCTTCTCCGGGTGCTTGTGCAGCAGAAACCCCAGGTCAGTAGCCGGGGCAGCCGCGGTGCCGGTGGTGGAGATCGTCAGGAACACCTCCCCGAGTATTCCCTTCCGGCCGCCCCCCGACCAGGGGATTTTCCCGGCCCTAGCCGCCGCCCAGCACCTTCGACAGGGCGCTGATCCGGGCCGGGCCCACTCGGCAGCAGCCGCCGATCAGGCGGGCGCCCGACCGTTCCCAGGCGGTCACGCGGGCCGGGGAGAAGGTGGCGGCGCCGTCCCAGCGGCGGAGGCCGGCGTCCCAGTGCTCGCCGCTGTTGGGGTAGACGACGACGGGCTTGCCGGTGACCGTCGCCGCCGCCTCCACCGCATGGTCCGCGTCGGCGGGCGCGCAGCAGTTGACGCCCACCGCGATCACCTCGTCGCGGCCCGCGGCCACCGCGAAGGCGTCCGCCAGGGGCTGCCCGGCCCGGGTACGGTCGCCGTCGACGGTGTAGGAGAGCCAGACCGGCACGCCGGTCCCCTCGGCCGCCCGCAGCATGGCCTCGGCCTCGTCGGTGTCCGGCACCGTCTCCAGGGCCAGGACGTCGGGACCGGCCGCCGCCAGGGTCTCGATCCGCGGCCGGTGGAAGCGCTCCAGCTCCCACACGCTCAGCCCGTACCGCCCGCGGTACTCGCTGCCGTCCGCGAGCATCGCCCCGTACGGCCCGACCGACGCCGCCACCCGCACGTCGGTCCGGCCCGCGCCCGCCCGCCGGGCCAGCTCCACGCTGCGGGTCAGCAGCGCGGACGCCTCGGCCCGCCCGATGCCGCGCCGGGCGAACCCCTCGTAGGTGGCCTGGTAACTGGAGGTGATCAGCACCCGGGCCCCCGCCCGCACATAGGCGGTGTGCGCGGCCTCGATCTGCTCCGGGGCGTCGGCGAGCAGCCGGGCGGACCAGAGCGGGTCCGACAGGTCGCAGCCCTGGTCGGCGAGTTGGTTGGACAGCCCGCCGTCCAGGACCAGTGCCCTCCCGGCGGCGGCCGGGAAGAGCGGTGCGGGCGGGGTCATGGACATCGCGGCCTCAGCCCACCTGGGTCCTGACCTGGGACGAGATCAGCTCCAGGTGGTCGAGGTCGGACAGGTCGAGAATCTGGAGGTAGAAGCGGGTGGAGCCCTGCTCCGCGAACTGCCCGATCCGGTCGACGACCTCGGCGGGCGTGCCCGCCAGCCCGTTCGCCTTCAGCTCGTCCACCTCCCGGCCGATCGCGGCGGCCCGGCGGGCCACCTCGGCGTCGTCCTTGCCGACACAGGCCACCAGGGCGTTGGAGTACACCAGGTCGTCGGGGCCGCGCCCGGCCGCCTCCGCCGCCGCGCGCACCCGGCCGATCTGGAGCCCGCTGTCCTCGACCGAGGCGAACGGGATGTTGAACTCGGTCGCGTAGCGCGCCGCCAGTTCCGGTGTCCGCTTGGCGCCCATGCCGCCGATCAGCACCGGGACCTTCGCCTGCGCGGGCTTGGGCAGCGCGGGCGAGTCCTTGAGCTGGTAGAACGTCCCGTCGTAGTCGAAGGTCTTGCCGACCGGGGTCTCCCACAGGCCGGTGACGATGGCCAGTTGCTCCTCAAGGCGGGCGAACTTCTCCTTCGGGAAGGGGATGCCGTACGCCGTGTGCTCCTCCTCGAACCAGCCCGCGCCGAGGCCGAACTCGACCCGTCCGCCCGACATCCGGTCCACCTGGGCGACCTGGATCGCCAGCACACCGGGGAGCCGGAAGGTGCCGGCCGTCATCAGGGTGCCGAGCCTGATCCGGCTGGTCTCGCGGGCGAGTCCGGCCAGGGTGATCCACGCGTCCGTGGGTCCCGGCAGTCCGGTCCCGTCGCCCATCTTCAGGTAATGGTCGGAGCGGAAGAAGGCGTCGAATTCCAGGTCTTCGGTCGCCTTCGCGACGGTGAGCAGGGTGTCGTACTCGGCACCTTGCTGGGGCTCGGTGAAGATTCGCAGATCCATTCCTCCATCCTGCCCCCATCACGGCGATCTCCGTCAACGGTCCACCTCCCGGGTCAGCGCGCGCACGCGGTCCTTGGCCTCGTCCACCGCGTCCAGCGCTTCGATGCAGTTCCAGTACGCCGCCTCGTCCTCCGCCGTGCAGGTGATGGCGACCAGGGACAGGCCGATCTCGCCGAGCAGCGTGCGCAGGGCCCGCAGGGTGCCGTGCGGGTCGCGCACCCCGGTCAGCCGTGCGGCCCGCGGCGGGTCGCCGCCTGACGCGCCCACCACCGGCCCCGGCCCGGCGCGGACCACCGGCCGCTCGTGATCGGCGGTGAGCAGCCGTCCCACGGCCTCGGTCAGCTCGAACGCCTGCCATGCCTCCGCGATGACGTCGTCCGGCTGCGGCGACCGGCTCATCACGCGCTCCGCCTGGGCCACCAGTCGCGCTGCGTCCATGTCCCGCACCCCCTCTGTCCTGCGGCGATCCCTTCGCCGTTACTCAGAGTGACAGAGTTTCGCGGGTGCGGAAAGGCCCCTCGGGAGATCTGTGGACAACTCCGCGCCTGTGGAAAACCTCGTCACCCGGACGAGGGATCGGCCCGCGGGAACCGCAGCTCGTTGCGGTCGATCTTCGCCGCCAGCGCGGCCAGCACGTCGATGCCGAGCACTTCGCAGAATTGCAGCAGGTACGCCAGCACGTCCGCGACCTCGTCGCGGACCCGGTGCGCGGTCCCGTCGTCCGCCATCACCTCCGCCGCCTGTTCCGGGGTGAGCCACTGGAAGATCTCCAGCAGCTCCGCGGCCTCGACGCTCAGCGCGGCGGCGAGGTTCTTGGGCGTGTGGAACGGCTGCCAGTTCCGGGCCGCGGCGAAGGAGGCGAGGCGGTGCTGGAGCGCCGCGAGATCGGGTGCGTCGGTTTCTTCGGTCACCCCGACTGGTCTACCGCATCCTCGCGGCGGCGTGGCCTCGGGACCCCGAGCGCGGTGACCGAGACACCGCCGATCCCCTCCGCGAAGCTCGCGTCCTGGACGGTGCCCAGCAGCCGGATGTGCCCGCGTTCCGCGGCCGGGCCCGCCAGCCGCAGCAGTTCGCTCAGTTGACGACGGTCCAGGCCGTGGTCGAGGCCGTCGCCCAGCACGGTCAGCACCTGACTGGCGGGCAGCAGCTCCGTACTCGTGTCGACGTCCAGCACTCCGGGGCCGGTGAGCAGCACCAGCGCCAGCGCGAGGAAGCGGAGTTCGCCGTCGCCGAGGCGGTCCACCGGGACCAGGCCGAGCGGGCCTCGGTCCACCGCGGCGATCACGGCGTCCACCGCACGCGCCGTTTCCGCCACCGACCCGCCGCCCGCGCGGGCGCCCTCCGCCGTACCGGCACCGGTACGGAGACCGGCGCACGTACGCCCGCCTGCGCCCGTGCTCGCGGCGGCGCCCGCAGCCAGCGCCGTGATCCCCTCCACCGGCGGACTGCACACCGCGCGCACCGCGTTGACCAGCGCCGCGTGCCGGGTGCCGCACTCGCCTTCCGTCCTGGCCAGGACGGCGGACAGATTGTCGCAGGAGGCGCGCAGCCGTCCGTCGCCGACCGGGACGGGGCCGCGCATCAGCTCGGGGCGCGGTGCGATCGGGAAGACCCCGCGCAGCGCCACGACGACCTGTTCCGCGGCGGCCAGCACCAGGCGCTGCCCGTCGGTGCGTCCGGCGACGCGCAGCGGCAACAGGGCCGTGGCGAGGCGGTCGTCGGGCAGCGGCGCGCGGGTGACGGCGACCAGGCCCGCGGTGTGCCAGGCGGCCTGCACCGTGGGGCGTTCCGGGTCGCGCAGCGCCGTCGTCAGCAGCGTCTCGCCCGCGCCGGTCAGCCGCTCGCCGACGATCCGCAGCGTGGGCTCCGCCTGGACGGCGACGTCGAGCCGCACGGGACCCACCGGGCCGGTGACCGTGCAGCCGATCCGGAAGCCGCGCCGTCCCTGCGGGTCGGGCTGCGCGTCCTGCGGTACGCACGCCGCCGCGCCACCGCGCACCACGGACTCGAAGACCTCGTCGAGCCCGTCCCCGCAGGCCAGCCGACCGAGCGCGGCCAGCGCCTCCAGCACGCTCGACTTGCCGGTGCCGCTGCCCCCGCACAGCAGGGTGAGCGGCCCGAGTCCGAACGACGCGCCCCGGTGCGATTTGAAGGCCGACAGCCGCAGTTCGGTGACGACGGGCCTGTCATGGATGCTGGTCATATGCGCGAACGTAACCAGGCCCCGGCCTGACGAACCGTTCCAGCGACCGTACCGTCCTCCGAACGAGGGACATCGCGCATGATTCGCGCGACGCCGCGCTTGCCCCGGCACCACCCGGAATCGACCGATTGTCAGTGCCGGCCGCTAGCGTGGCGATCGTGACGACCAAGGCCACCGGCGCCAAGACCAACACCAAGACCAACACCAGGACCAGGACCGGCACCAGTAAGAGCACGACCCCGGATGAGGACACGGACACGGATACCCGCTACGTCGCGCTGCTGCGCGGAATCAACGTCGGCGGCAAGAACAAGCTGCCCATGCGGACCCTGAGGGACCTGCTGGCCTCCATCGGCGCCGCCGACATCCGCACCCACCTCCAGAGCGGCAACGCCGTCTTCACCCACGCGCAGGCCGATCCGGGGCGGCTGGCGGCGGATTTGGAGCAGCGGATCAGCGACGAATTGGGGCTGACCGTCGCCTGCCTGATCCGTACCGGCGCGGACCTCCGGCGGGTCGTGGACGCCAACCCGTTCCCGATGGACGGGGTGAATCCGTCGCGCTTCATGGTGACGTTCCTGTCGGGGCCCGTCCCCCTCGACAAGCTGGCGGCGATCGACGCGGCGGCGTACGCGCCGGACGAATTCCGTCCCGGCCGGAGCGAGATTTACGGCCACTTCCCCGGCGGTGTGCACAATTCCAAGCTGGCCGCCCAGTTCTCCGACCGCCGCCTCGGCCTGACGGCGTCCACCCGCAACTGGAACACGGTCACCAAACTGGTGGCGATGAGCGAGGAATAGCCTGATGCCATGAACGCCGATCGTGTCGACTGGACGTCGGTCGCGGCCGACGGATTCCCCTTCCCCGAGGGCGTCCCCGCGCCACGGCTCGCCGCCGAGCTGTCCGTCATGCTGACGTCCCCTGACCCCGGGACACGCGACGACCACGCCTATACCGGCGCTGCCCGCTGGATCAGGGACGGGCGTCTCGACGCCGTCCTCGAAACGCTCGGGGACGACGCGGCCGGCCGTCTCACCCACCCGGAGGTTCAGGCCAGGGCCTTCGCACCGCTGATCATCTGCTCCGTGCTGACGCGGGGCGACGCCGTGCCCGGGCTCGTGCCGCGAGAGGCGGCGGAGCGCTGGTACGCGCGGTTCTCGGCCTGGTATCCGGCCGAGCGCGACACCCGCGGCTGGGACGACGCGCTGGGCTGGCTGCACGCCGTGGCACACGGCGCCGACGCCGCCGCCGCGTTCGCGAAGGCCCTGCCGGAGCGCCGCACCGGCCTGCTGGAGCTGTGCGCCCGCAGGATGACGGTCGAGCAGACCGCCTACCGCTACGCGCAGTTGGAGGACGCGCGGCTGGCCCGCGCGCTCACCCGTATCCTCCAGGCCCCCGGACTGACCGTCGAGGAGGCCACCGACTGGCTGACCGTCGTTCACAAGGCCCTGGAGGGCGGCGGACCCGGCGCGGTCCCGGTCTGGGCGTTCAACACCTTCGCCACCCTCCAGTCGCTCCATCTGCATCTGATACGCGGCATCGCCGACGAGGGCGTCCCGCCGCACGCGCGGGAGGTCGCCGCACGCGTCGCCGACCTCCTGCGCCTGCCGTACTACTGGCTGGCCTGAGGCTGCCGGCCGACCGTCGCCGAGCGGCCGGCCCGCGGGCGGGCCTCCGGCTGGTCGAGCCCGAGGCCGTTGAGGACGCCTTGCAGGTAGCCGATCGCGTGGGCCCGACCGCGGCTGCAGTACGCCTCGGAGGAGATGTCGCCCCAGGTGTCGAGGTCGCCGATCATCGCCGGGACGTGGTCGTCGATGAGGAACCCGTCGAATCCGGAGTCCTCAAGACGGCGGATGACCCGCGCCGGGTTGAAGTTGCCCTCGCCGAGGAAGCACTCGCTGAAGCGGGGCACGGTGCCGCGGACGTCCCGGAAGTGGACGTAGAAGATGGACGGCCCCAGCAGGTCGATGACCTCGTTGACGCTCTCCTCGCCCGCCATCTCCGACACCGTGCCCAGGCAGAGGTTCAGGCCCCAGGACGGGCTGCCGCCCGCCTGGTCGCGGGCCCGTCCGATGGCGGCGGGCGAGGTGAAGATCCGGGCGATGCCGCCCAACGGCACGTCGACGGGCGGGTCGTCGGGGTGCAGGGCCAGCCGTACGCCGACCTCCTCGGCGACGGGCAGGACGGCGTCGAGGAAGTACTGGTGGTTGGCCCACATCCGGTCGGCCGTGGCCGGCTCGTCGACGGGGTGGTCGGGGGTGAGCCGGTATCCGGCGAGCGCGTTGCCGCGGGAGACGTCCGCCAGGTCGAAGGCGCTGACCTTGGCGCCGCCGCGGCCCGCCGCCGCCATGTCCGTGCGCCAGACGTACGTGGCGAGGAAGTTGTAGCCGAGCAGGTCGATGCCGACGGCGGCGAGGTTGCGGATGGTTCTGAGGTAGTTCTCGATCTGCTCGTCGCGGCCCGGCAGTCCGCGCTGGATCTTCCAGAAGTGCGCGAGCGGTACGTTCTCCAGGCCGTCGATCGCGAGGCCGTCGGCCTCGCAACGGTCCTTGAGGGCCCGCAGTTCGGACTCGCTCCAGAAGCCGTCCTCGCCGGGCAGCAGGTCGGGGGTGTGGAGCTGGACGCCGGTGAGGCCGAGTTGGCGCGCGAAGGTCGCCACCCGCGCGTCGTAGGTGTCGATGTGTCCGAGCGAGAGTCGTATGGTCATGCCCGGCCGACCCGCTGCCGCTGACGGCCCAGCCCGTCGATCTCCAACTCCATGGTGTCGCCATCCTTGAGGTAGGGGAAGCGGCCCGACAGCGCGACGCCTTCGGGCGTGCCGGTGTTGATGACGTCGCCCGGTTCGAGGACGGTGAACTGGCTCAGCTCGTGGATCAGCGTGGCGACGTCGAAGATCATGTCCTTGGTGCCGGACGCCTGGCGGGGTTCGCCGTTGACCCAGGAGCGCAGGCCGAGGGCCTGGGGGGACGTGATCTCATCCGGGGTGACCAGCCAGGGACCCAGCGGGTTGAACGTCTCGCAGCTCTTGCCCTTCGACCACTGGCCGCCGCTGGTCTCCAGTTGCAGGGCCCGCTCGGACACGTCGTTGGAGATCGTGTAACCCGCCACGTGGGCCAGGGCGTCGGCGGGCGAGTCGAGGTAGCGGGCCCGGCGTCCGATGACGATCGCGAGCTCGACCTCCCAGTCCGTCTTGGCGGAGCCGCGCGGCAGCAGGACGTCGTCGTCCGGTCCCACGACGCAGTGCGGTGACTTGTAGAACACGACCGGCGCCCGGGGCGGTGCGGCGCCCGATTCCGCCGCGTGCGCCGCGTAGTTCATGCCGACGCAGAGCACGACGCCGGGGCGGGCGACGGGCGGGCCGACGCGCTGCCCGCTGACGTCGACGGCCGGCAGGCCGCCCGCCTCGATCGCGTCGCGCAGCCGGTCGGGGCCGTCGCCCGCGAGGAAGGCGCCGTCGATGTCGTCGGTGAGCGCGGACAGGTCGAGGTGGCGGCCGTCGGGAAGCAGGGCGACGGGCCGTTCGGCCCCGGGTGGGCCGACACGCATGAGCTTCACGGTGATCCGTTCGGTGGTAGGGATGGTCAGCCGGCGAGCAGCCCGCCGTCGATGACCAGCTCGGTGCCGGTGATGAACGCGGCGGCGTCGGAGGCGAGGTAGAGGGCGGCGGCGGCGACCTCGGCCGGGGTGCCGAGGCGGCCCATCGGCTGCCGGGCGACGAGTTGGGCGCGGGCCTGCCCGGGGTCGTCGGCCGCGGCGAGCAGGCGGCCCACCCACGGGGAGTCGACGGTGCCGGGGCAGACGGAGTTGCAGCGCACGCCGGTGCCCGCGTACTGCACGGCGACCTGGCGGCTGTAGGCGATCACGGCGCCTTTGCTGGCGCAGTACGCGGCGCGGTCCTTCAGTCCGACGAGTCCGGCGGCGGAGGCGGTGTTGACGATGGCGCCGTCGCCCTGGGCGAGCATGTGCGGCAGGGCGAGTTTGGTGCCGAGGAACACCCCGCGGGTGTTGACCGCGAAGGTCGCGTCCCACTCCTCGACGCTGCACGCCAGGGTGTCGGTGCTGGAGGCCAGGCCCGCGTTGTTGCAGAGCACGTGCAGCGCACCGGTCTCCGACACCGCCCGGGAGACGGCCGCGGCGAACGATTCGGGGTCGGTGACGTCGGCGGTGAGCGGGATGCCGCCGTCGGGCACGTCGGCGGGGTCGAGGTCCGCCGCGTAGACGGTCGCCCCCTCCGCCACGAACTGGCGCGTCATCTCGCGGCCGATGCCGGAACCGGCGCCTGTGACGAGAACCGTCCGTCCGGCGAACCTGTTCACGTGGGGTTGTCCTTTCGTCGCGGTGATTCGATGCACCTGGCTGTCATGCGCGGTCGTGCGCGGTCGTGCGCGGTCGTGCACGTTATGGGGCGGTCGTACGACGCTGCCCCGCCCGGTCGTACGACGCTGCCGCGCGTGGTCATACGCCCCCGCGCCCGGTCGTACGCCGCCGCGCGCGGTCACGCCGTGAAGTAGTGCGGATACTGCGCGCGCAGCCCTGGCACGCGTTCGAGCGCGCGTCTGGCGTGACGGCTGATCAGGGCGCGCCCGCCCGCGATGTCGCGGGACTCCAACGCGTCGACGATCAGCCGGTGTTCGTCGATCAGGTCACGCATCGTGGCGGTGTCGGGTTGGGCGAGCCGGCGCACTCTGTCGAGTTGCAGCTTCATCCGCTGGACGACCTGCCACGCGCCGGGGTGGCCGCTGAGGGTGAAGATCGCACTGTGCAGGGCCTCGTCGGCCTGGAAGAACGTGTCGTAGTCGGCGGTGCGGTAGGCGTGCTCCTGCTGTTCGAGCAGGTCGCGGAGGATGCCGACGTCCAGTGCTGGATTGCCGCAGGCCGCCTCGAAGGCCGAGACCTCCAGGCTCTCGCGGACGAAGCGCGCTTCCTCGACGTCGCGTAGCCGGATCAGCCCGACCTGCGTGCCGACCTGCGGCACGACGTGGACGAGGCCGGTGTCGGCGAGCCGGGCGATGGCCTCCCGGACGGGCGTACGGCTGACGTGCAGCCGTTCCGCGATGTCCGTCTCCGACAGGGAGGAGCCGGGGGCGAGCCGCAGTCTGCGGATCGCGGAGACCAACTCGTCGTAGACGTGGTCGGAGGCGCGGTTCCGCGTGCGGTCCCGGGTGATCGGCGACAGCCCTCCGGCGGGGCCGGGGGGTGCCTGCTCCTGGATGCGTGCTGGTCGGGGAGGATTCACGTCCGAATCCTTGCATGCCAGTATTCTTGTATGCAAGTATCCCGGTCGCCTACCCGGTGTCGTCCGCGGCGGTATGTCCGCTCCCCCATCGCCCCCTCATCGCCCCCGCCAACGCCCCCCATCACCACGGCACGAAGACACGAACCGCGCTGTACAGCAGCAAACCGAGAGGTCGCCATGATCATGCGCAGGGCAAGACTCACCACCGCCGCGGTCCTCGCCGCGCTCAGCCTCGCGCTGACCGGATGCGGCGGCGGCAGCGGCAACGGCAGCGGCAGCGCCAAGGCGGACACCGGCGGCCCGGCGGACATCACTTTCTGGGGCTGGGCCGCGGGCTACGAGAAGTCCGTCGCGCTCTGGAACAAGACGCACCCCGACGTCCACGTGAAGTACGAGGCCATCACCAACGGCGGCGCCGGCGGCTACGACAAGATGCTCACCGCCGCCAAGGCGGGCAAGGCGCCCTGTCTGGCCCAGGTCGGGTACGAGACGTTCTCCAGCTTCCTCGCGGCGGGCGTGCTCCAGGACGTCAGCACATACGTCAAGGACGGCAGGAGCGAGTTCCCCGACTGGGTGTGGGGCAACGTCGGCGTCGAAGGCAAGGCGTACGGCGTACCGGTGGACACCGCGCCGATGGCGATGTTCTACCGGGCCGACCTGTTCAAGAAGGCGCACATCGCGCTGCCCAAGACCTGGGACGAGTTCACGGCCGCCGCCGCCGCGGTGAAGGCCGCGGACCCGGCGTCGCGGATCATGAACCTGCCCACCGACCCCTACCTCTACGCCGGGTTCGCGTGGCAGGGCGGCGCCCCCTGGTTCGGGGTGAAGAACGACGCGTGGTCCGTGTCGTTCGACAGCGCCGCCAATCGCAAGGTCGGCGACTACTGGCAGGGCCTGTACGACAAGGGGCTGCTCGCCTCGTACCCCGCCTTCGACGCGGCGCTGTACTCCGCGTGGAGCAAGGGGACGGTCTGGGCCGAGGTCGGTCCCG
Organism: Streptomyces sp. NPDC093221; assembly: GCF_044753885.1. Taxonomy (NCBI): domain Bacteria; kingdom Bacillati; phylum Actinomycetota; class Actinomycetes; order Kitasatosporales; family Streptomycetaceae; genus Streptomyces; species Streptomyces sp. NPDC093221. The sequence goes on from NZ_JBIVOA010000003.1 coordinate 1,117,071, forward strand.
TCTGGTCGGCGTCCCTGATCCGGGACAACGCCTCGGGCTCCGCGGGCAAGTGGGCCGTCGCGCCGATGCCCCGATGGGCCGGTACGGACACGGTCGGGAACTCCGGCGGATCGGCCACGGCCGTGATGAAGGACTGCTCGCACCCGAAGGAGGCGACCGAATTCGCCACCTGGATGTCGACGGACAAGGAGTCGGTGTCGAACCTCATCGCCTCCGCGGCCATCCTGCCCGCGTCCAAGTCCGGGCTCACCAACCCCGCGCTGGACGCCCCGCAGAGCTACTACGGCGGCCAGCCCGTCTACCAGTTGTTCCGCACCGAGTCGGCCAAGGTCAACTCCGGCTGGATGTGGGGGCCGATCATGTCGATCTCGGCCACGACGCTCGGTGACGGCCTCGGCAAGGTGCACACGAAGAAGGCCACGTACGAGAACGCGCTCGGCAACGCCCAGAAGGACACGCTCAAGGCGCTGAAGTCCCAGGGCTTCTCGGTCAATTAGCCGGGGCCAGGAAGAAGGGCCGCGCGGGGGCCGCGAATCCGCCACCCCCGCCGCCGCCCTGCCCTGCCCTCGCCCCCGACTCGCCCTCGCCCTCGCCCTCGCCCTCGCCCCGACAAGTCCCCCAGCACCCACGTTCCTTCAGAGAGAAGGTGACCGTGTCCTCCGTGACGACTCAACGGCGCCGACTACGCGAGCTCCGCCGGGCCGCGCCGTTCGTCCTGCCCTTCCTCCTGCTCTTCGTCGTCGTCTACCTGATCCCCACCGCGTACTCACTGGAGCAGAGCCTGTTCTCGGTGAAGCGCTCCGGCCTCGGGCTCGGCGGCTCGAAGACCGTCTTCGCGGGCTTCGACAACTACGTCGAGGTGTTCCACGACGCGGACTTCCTCGCCTCGCTGGGACGGGTGGCGTTCATCGGCGTGATCCAGGTGCCGGTGATGCTCGGCATCGCGCTCGTACTCGCCCTTCTCCTGGACTCCGCGGCGATCAAGGGCGGCCGGTTCTTCCGGCTCGCCTACTTCGTCCCCTACGGGCTGCCCGGTGTGATCGCGGGACTGGTCTGGTCGTTCCTGTACGCGCCGTCGCTGAGCCCGATCACCCGCGCGCTCGACTCGATCGGCGTCCACGCCAGCTTCGTCACCGACGCCGCGCTGCCGTTCTCGATCGCGAACATCCTCACCTGGGCGTGGACCGGCTACAACACGATCCTGCTGTACGCGGCGCTCCAGGCGATCCCCGAGGAGACCATGGAGGCCGCCGCGATGGACGGTTGCACGGGGTGGCGGGCCGCGTGGCTGATCAAGGTCCCGCAGATCCGCCCCGCCCTGCTGATGACCCTGGTCTTCTCGATCATCGGCACGTTCCAGCTCTACAACGAGCCCGCGACCATGAAGTCCGTGGCACCGAACCTGTCCTCCACCTACACGCCGATCATGGCCACGCTGCGGTCGGTCTCCTCCAACAACTTCAACTACGCGGCCACGCAGTCGGTGGTGCTCGGTGCGCTGATCTGTGTGCTCTCCGTCGCCGTCTTCCGCGCGTCGGCCAAGAGGACCGACTGATGACCGCCACCGTGGAATCACCCGCGCCCGCCACGCCGGCTCCCCCGAAGCCGCGACCGGGGCCCAAGCGCGCCTCGGGCAGCCCGCTGACGACCGTGAACCCGGCCTCGCGGATGTTCGTGCTGGCCGTCATGGGCCTGTTCGCCCTCTACTTCCTGCTCCCGGTGTGGTGGCTGATCGTCTCCGCCACCAAGGGCAGCGGGGAGCTCTTCTCCGGCAACGGCTTCTGGTTCGGCGCGCACTTCGCCCTCTGGGACAACGTCCAGACGCTGTTCGAGGCCCAAGGCGGCATCTACTCCCGCTGGTTGCTGAACTCGCTGCTGTACGCGGTCGGCGGCGGCGTCGTCTCCACGCTGCTGGCCACGATGTGCGGCTACGCGCTGGCGAAGTTCCCCTTCCCCGGCCGTGAGGCGGTCTTCGGCACGGTGCTCGCCGCCGTCCTGCTGCCCGCCCCCGTACTCGCCGTCCCGCTGTATCTGCTCTTCAGCCACACCGGCGTGATCAACACCTTCTGGTCGGTGTTCATCCCCAGCATCGTCAGCCCCTTCGGCGTGTATCTGAGCCGGATCTACGCCGCGTCGTCGATCCCGGACGCGCTGATCGAGGCCGGACGGATCGACGGGGCGGGCGAGTTCCGCATCTTCGTGATGGGGATGCGGATCATGGCGCCCGCGATGGTGACGATCTTCCTGTTCCAGTTCGTCGCGATCTGGACGAACTTCCTGCTCCCCTCGCTCATGCTCGCCGACAGATCGCTCCAGCCCGTGACCGTGGGGCTCGTCGGATGGCGTGAGATGCAGGGTTATCCGATCGGTTACGCGACCGTCGTCACGGGCGCGCTGCTCTCGGTCGTGCCCGTCGTCGCCATGTTCGTGTCCTTGCAGTCCTTCTGGAGCAAGGGCCTGGTCGCGGGGTCGGTCAAGTAGCCGGTCGGTTCAACGGTCGGCAAGTCAGCCAGTGCCAACGAAAGGATGATCAATGAGAGTCCTGTACGGAGCCGTGGCGTCCGCGTGCGTCATCGTGCTCCTCGCGGCACCGTCCCAAGGTGCCGTCGCCGCCGACGACCCACAGGTCAACCTGCTCGCGGCGGACATGGACACCACGATGGACAGCGGCACCAGTCCGCTGACCATGTCCACCGCCTCGGGCGGGGGCAGCCAGCAGATCGTGAGCGTCGGCGGGAACAACGCGCTCGAACTGCGCGACGCCTCCCAGGGGACCAACCTCGCCAGCTACTTCTACCACCGGTTCTCCACCGGCTCGCTGGTGAGCCGCGTCAACGCCGTCTACGGGGCGCCGGTCGGCAGCCCGGCCGAGCAGTTCGTCCTGAAGTTCGACCTCAAGCGCGCCGCGGCCAGCAGCAAGCCCGTCGCCAAGGACATCTACGCGGAGATCCAGTTCGGCAACGCCGACAACGTCCTGGTGCCGCGGTTCGCCGTACCGGCCGTGAGCCTGACCGGCACCGCCGCGTACAAGAGCACGTCGGGCGCCCTGGCGACGGTCGACGACAGCGACATCCCCGAGTACCGCTTCACCGTGGTGCCCAACGGCGGCCAGCGGCTCGTGACGACCGTCGAACTCGGCTTCCAGGTACGCGTCGACACCGGCGGCACCGATGAGGCGATCGACGTCGACAACGTCGGTGTGTACGACGCCGGCGCGGTGTCCGACAGCGCGCCGCCCACCACGCCGACGTCCCTGCACGCCGGGACGGCCTCCTCGGACAGCGTCCCGCTGCTGTGGAACGCCTCGACCGACGACACCGGGGTCAGCGGCTACGACATCTACCGCGACGGCTACCTGGCCTCCTCGGTCAGCGGCTCCAGCACCTCCGCGGTCGTCACCGGCCTGATGCCGAGCACGGGTTACGACTTCGCGGTGCGCGCGAAGGACGCGTTCGGCCACGTCAGCGCGCTGAGCGCCCCCGTGCACGTCACGACCGCCACGTACGTACCCGCGGCTCCCGCCCCGTTCCCCGGCACCCAGCAGACCCGGACCCAGTGGCTGTGGGACCGGACGAAGGCCATGAAGGAGGAGGACGGCCCCATCAACGTGGCGCAGTACACCGCGCAGTTGGTGGACCACCAGAACGTGGCGGCCAACCTCGGCAAGCTGGACAAGCTCTACCAGGGCTACGACTACGAGCAGTACAAGATCATGGCGAAGATGTACACGTACCTGATGGCGGGTGACCAGTTCAGCCCCGCGATGCTCCAGGACGTGCGCGCGTACTTCGCCAAGTACGGCTACCAGAAGCTCCCGCAGACCGAGAACCTGCGGATGAGCACGTACGTCACCGGCTATCTGGTCGGGCAGTACTTCCCGGACGTGGCCGACCTCAACGGCAGCTCCGGGGCGGCGCTCAAGGCGAGCAGCAAGGCCAACATCGAGGAGATGGTCAAGGCCGGGGTGCGGCGCGGCTGGGCCGAGTACGAGAGCCCCGAGTACACGATCATGACGTATGTCGGTCTGAACGCGATCTACCAGTGGTCCGACGACCAGCAGTTGCGCTCCGAGGTCAAAATGGCCATGGACGTCATGTGGTTCGAGTGGGCGAACGACTGGGACAACGGCTACCTGATCTCGTCGGAGAGCCGCGCCAAGGGCGACCTGGCCTCCGCCAACGACCCGACCTGGCGGTCCGCGGACCACACGACCCTCGCCTGGACGTACTTCGGGGAGCACCGGGCGCAGCAGGGCGTGGGCGAGTCGGACAACACCGCGCCGTCGGCGTACCGGCCCGACCTGGAGTACGTGGGCATGCTGGCCTGGTCCGGCACGTCCTACACGCCGCCGCCGCTCGCGGTGAAGATCGGTCAGATGACCGACAAGTCGTACAGCGCGTACAAGTCGAATCTGCAGAACTCCAGCGGCAACGCGATGGACGTCTACCGCACCAGCTATGTGCGGCCCACCTGGGGACTGGCCACCGAGACGCAGTACCGCAGGGTCGACAACTGGATCGAGGACATGCCGATGGTGCTGCGCTGGCAGTCCAACGCGGCGAATCCGCTGTTCCGGATCTCGCTCGACCAGGGCACCGCGCAGATCGGGTCGTACGACCAGCCCGACAACCACCGGGTGATGCAGGACGGTCCGACGGCGCTGGGCATCTACAAGTCGTCGGGTGACCAGACGTCGAACTACATCAACGCGATGTTCCCCGACAACGGTTCGATCGTGGAGCGCGAGCAGGTGGACGGCTGGACGGTCGTCAGCACCGGCCCGATGTACTTCGCGTTCAAGCTGGCGAAGCCCGGCACCTGGTACCACCAGACGCCCAACGACCCGTCGAACAAGGTGAAGACGACGACGCAGATCCACCCGACCGCGACGCTCGGCTACACCTACGACATCCTGCGCAGCCAGGCCGACACCAACGCGTGGGTGCTGGAGACGGCCGACGCCTCCGCGTACGCCGACCTCGACGCCTTCGCGACGGCGCTGACCACGCAGACCAGCCTGGACACCAGCCACGTGAACGACGCCACCCCGCGCGTCGTCTACCACAGCCTGGCCGGGGACGACCTCGACCTCACCTACGACAAGGCGTCCCAGGCGCCCGGCGCGACCCACCTGGTCAACGGCCAGGCGATCGGTTACGACAGCTTCAAGCTGTTCGACACGCCGTGGCTCCAGCAGGACAAGCTCGGCTCGACGTTCACCGCGACCGTCGGCGACGAGTCGGTCGCGTACGACTTCGACCAGTGGACGGTGACGCCCGGCACGCAGAGCGCGAAGCGCTGACCGCCGCGTCGCGTCGATGAGACACACGGCCGGCCGGGTCGCGGGACCCGGCCGGCCGCGGTGTGCGCGGGACCCGCTGCCCGACGGACGAATCCCGATATCCTGACGAGGAGTTTGGCCCGAAAATCTTGCGAGGGTGGAACGATCGTTGAACAGCCCCCCAGCGGAAGCGCGCGGCGGCGGCTCCCCGCTGCGTCCGGTCGTCCGCGGTCGCGCCCGCACCTCCGACCGCGTCTACGAAGAGCTGGTCTCGGCGATCAGGACGTTGCGCATCGCGCCCGGCGCCTCGCTGTCCGAGACCGACCTGTCGGCCAGGCTCCAGGTGAGCAGGACCCCGGTGCGCGAGGCCATCGCCCGCCTGGTGGACAACGGGCTGGTGACCGTCATCCCCCAAGTCGGCACCACCGTGGCGAAGATCAGCCTGCGCGACGTCGAGGAAGCGCGGTTCGTCCGCGAAAGCCTGGAGATCTCCGCCTTCGCCGTCGCGTGCGCCGCGCCGGACCGCCGCCTGGGCGTATGCCGCGCCCTGCTGGCGGAACAGGTCCGCTGCGAGGCGGAACAGGACCTCGCCGGATTCTTCGACGCCGACGAGGCCCTGCACGAGCAGATCTTCGTGATCAGCGGCTACCACGGCGTCTGGACCGTCATGCAGCCGATGAAGCTCCAGCTCGACCGGCTGCGCCGCCTCAGCCTCCCCGACCCCGACACCGTCCGCGCCCTGGTCGCCGAGCACACGGCCATCGTCGACGCCCTCGAAGCCGCCGACGTCACCGGCGGCAGGCGCCTGCTCAGCGACCACGTGAGCCGCGTCCGCCGCTACGGCGTCGCCCTGCGCGAGCAGTACCCCGACTACTTCACGGACTGACTGTCGGAGCGGGAGGGAGTCCTCGTTCCTCGTTGATGCTGTGCATCGCCCAGGGGACCGGGCAGGGGCCCTCGTGGTCCGGGTCGGGGCAGGGCGCTTCGGACAGCCGGTCCATCAGCCGCTCGTGTTCGGCGGCCGTGGCGACCAGGGCGAGCCGGACGCCCCGCGCGTCATTCCGGCGTCAGGCGTCCTTCTTCTCCGGCTTCTCCGGCACGAGGATCGCGACGCACTCCACGTGGTGGGTGACCGGGAAGAGGTCGAAGGCCCGCAGGGTGGTGGGGCGGTAGCCGGCTTCGGCGAAGTAGGAGAGGTCGCGGGCGAGGGCGGCGGGGTCGCAGGCCACGTAGGCGATGCGGCGGGCGCCGAGGGCGGCGAGCCGGCGGACGGTCTGCTTGCCCGCGCCCGCGCGCGGCGGGTCGAGGACGATGAGGTCGGCCTCGTCGATCCGCGTCTTGGGCAGGACCTGCTCGACCTTGCCGTGCTCGATGCGGACGCGGTCGAAGTCCTGGAGATTGTGCCGGGCGTCCTCGACGGCGCGCTTGCCCGACTCGATGCCGAGGACGGCGCCCTGGTCGCCGACGCGTTCGGCCAGCGCGCCCGCGAAGAGGCCGACCCCGCAGTAGAGGTCGAGCGCCATGTCGCCCTTGCGCGGCATCAGGCCCTGCATGACGGCCTCCACCAGCAGGTCGGCGGCCTTCGGGTGGACCTGCCAGAAGCCGCCGTCGCCGACGCGCCAGGTGCGGCCCGCGGCGCGCTCACGGACGAAGGGGCGGCCGTGGACGCGGTGCACGGCGTGGTCGCGTTCGCCGATCCGCTGCACCGACACCGGCTGGTCCAGCTCGACGATCGGCAGCCGCCCGCCGGGGCGCGGGGTGAGGATCACCTGACGGTCGTTCGAACCGGTGGCGGCGATGGCCTCGACGGTGGCGATCTGCGGCCACGTACGGTCCTCGACGCCGAGGTCGCTGACGCCGGGGGCGGCGATCAGGCAGTGGTCGACCACCTCGACCTCGTGGGAGCGGTGCTTGCGCAGTCCGGCGCGGCCCTCGGCGTCCACCGCGTACTGCACGCGGGTCCGCCACGCGGGCACCTCGCCCTTGGCGACCTTGTCGCCGGGGGCGGGCATCACGGTGCCGTCCCAGCCGGCCTGCTCCGGGGTGAGCCCGGCGAGCCGTTCGAGCTGTTCCGCGACGACCGTCGCCTTGAGGCGGCGCTGCGCGCCGGGCGCCGCGTGCTGCCAGTCGCACCCGCCGCAGCGGCCGGGCCCGGAGAAGGGGCACGGCGGCTCGACCCGGTCCTTGGACGCGGTCAGCACCTTCACGGCGTCGGCCCGGATGAACCGCGCGCCCTCCTCGCCCTCCGTGACCCGCGCGACGACCCGCTCGCCGGGCAGCGCGTGCCGGACGAAGAGCACCTGCCCGGCGTCGGTGCGCGCGACGCAGTGGCCGCCGTGCGCCACCTGGCCGACCTCGACCTCGTACTCCTGGCCGACCAGTGACGGTGCGGATTCGGTCTGCATGGGGGCGGTGCTCCTGAGCTTCAAGGTGGGGTGCGCGGGGACGGGCCCCGCGCGTGCCGGGGTGTCCGAGGGGACAAGCCCTCCAGTCTACGTGCCCGCGCCCGGCCGGAATCCCGGTCCCGGCCCGCGGCCCCGGTCCCGGCCGGGACCGGGGCCGCGGGCCGGGCGTCACTTCTGGCGTCCGCCGTTGCCGGTGTGCTCCCTGTCGCGGCGCGGCGGACCGACCGGACCGCGGCGGATCGCACCGGGCGCGTTCCAGTCCGCGCGGCGCCTGGCACGCGCCTTGGCGACCTCGGAGGACTCCAGTTGCCAGGGCACCGAGGTGACCATCACACCGGGAGTGAACAGCAGCCGCCCCTTGAGCCGCAGCGCGCTCTGGTTGTGCAGCACGTGCTCGTACCAGTGGCCGACCACGTACTCCGGGATGTAGATGCTGACCACATCGCGCGGACTGCTGCGGCGCAGGCCCCGTACGTACTCGATGATCGGCCGGGTGATCTCGCGGTACGGCGAGTCGAGGACCTTCAGCGGTACGTCGATGCCGCGGCGCTGCCATTCGGTCTGGAGCGCCTTGGTGTCGTCGGGGTCGACGTTGATGCTGAGCGCCTCCAGGGTGTCGGAGCGCATCAGCTTGGCGTAGGACAGGGCCCGCAGGGTGGGCTTGTGCAGCTTGGAGACCAGCACGATGGAATGCACGCGCGACGGGCGCACGTAGTCGTCGCCCGGCTCGTCCTCGGCGGCGATCTCGTCCGCGACCCGCGTGTAGTGGCCGCGGATCGCGGTCATCAGCGCGTAGAAGGCGATCATGCCGAGCACCGCGACCCAGGCGCCGTGGGTGAACTTCGTCAGCAGCACGATGACGAGCACCAGGCCGGTGAGGAAGGCGCCGAAGGTGTTGATGGCGCGGGAGCGGTGCATGTGGCGGCGCTTGGCCGGGTCGGTCTCGGTGCGCAGGTGCCGGTTCCAGTGCCGGACCATGCCGGTCTGGCTGAGCGTGAAGGAGACGAAGACGCCGACGATGTAGAGCTGGATCAGCCGGGTGGAGTCCGCGCCGTAGATGTAGACGAGGACGGCGGCGAAGCCCGCGAGCAGCACGATGCCGTTGGAGAAGGCGAGCCGGTCGCCGCGGGTGTGGAGCTGGCGCGGCAGGTAGCGGTCCTGGGCGAGGATCGAGCCGAGGACCGGGAAGCCGTTGTACGCGGTGTTCGCCGCGAGGAAGAGCACGAGCGCGGTGACGGCGGCCAGGAAGATGAACGGGATCGAATTGTGGCCGAAGACCGCCTCGGCGACCTGCGCGATCACCGGGTCCTGCGTATAGCCGGAGCCGACCGGGACGCCGTTGTTCAGCAGGTCGGTCGCCGGGTTGGAGGCCATGTGCACCTTGGTGTTCATGGCCAGCGCGATGATGCCGCAGAACATGGTGACGGCCAGCAGGCCCATCGCGGCGAGCGTGGTCGCGGCGTTCTTGGACTTGGGCTTCTTGAACGCCGGGACGCCGTTGCTGATCGCCTCGACGCCGGTGAGCGCGGCGCAGCCGGAGGAGAAGGCGCGCAGCAGCAGGAAGATCAGCGCGAAGCCGCCGATGCCCGAGGTCTCGGCGTGGATGGTGTAGTGCGCGGTGGGCGCCTGCATGTCGTGTCCGGTGGCGATCTTGAAGGTGCCCCAGGCGATCATGCAGAAGACGCCGACGACGAACGCGTAGGTCGGGATGGCGAAGATGCTCCCGGACTCGCGCACCCCGCGAAGGTTCATGACCATCAGCAGGAAGATCATGCCGACCGCGCCGAGCACCTTGTGGTCGGCGAAGAAGGGGACGGCGGAACCGAGGTTCTCGATTCCGGAGGCGACGGAGACGGCGACGGTCAGGACGTAGTCGACGAGCAGCGCGCTGGCGACGGTGAGTCCGGCCTTGGGCCCCAGGTTGGTGGTGGCGACCTCGTAGTCGCCGCCGCCGGAGGGGTAGGCGTGGACGTTCTGCCGGTAGGAGGCCACCACTGTGAACATGAGCACGACGACCGCGACGGCGATCCACGGGCTGAAGTGGTAGGCCGAGGCCCCCGCGATGGACAGGACGAGCAGGACCTCGCCCGGCGCGTACGCGACGGAGGACAACGGGTCGGAGGCGAAGACGGGTAGCGCGAGCCGCTTGGGGAGGAGCGTTTCCCCCAGCTTGTCGCTGCGTAGCGCCCGGCCGATCAGGATCCGTTTCGGCAGGTCGGTCAGTTTGGACACCCCGCGATGTTAAGGGATCGTCAATACGGGCGCTCCCCCCACTGCCCTAAGGACTGTGGGGGACTTGGTGACGGGCGGGGTACGGCTTCGGTGGGGAAGTTGTGCGTCCGGTCGGCGCAACCTTCTCGCCCGCCGCACGCGTGTGTAGCTTTGGCCGCGGTCTGAGACGCTTGTGCTGACCAACAGTGCTCCGCGGGGCTCCACAAGAGCCCGGCCACAAACGTTTGACAGCCGGAAGGACGGTCGTGCACGTCGTGATTATGGGATGCGGGCGAGTGGGCTCCACTCTCGCGCACTCCCTCGAACAGCAAGGTCATACGGTCGCGGTGATCGACCAGGACCCGACGGCCTTCCGCCGCCTGGGCTCCGGGTTCGGCGGGCGCCGGGTGACCGGAGTCGGGTTCGACCAGGACACGCTGCGCGAAGCCGGAATCGAGGAGGCGGGAGCCTTCGCGGCGGTCAGCAGCGGCGACAACTCCAACATCATCGCGGCCCGGGTGGCCCGTGAGATGTTCGGCATCGAGAACGTGGCGGCCCGGATCTACGACCCGCGCCGTGCCGAGGTGTACCAGCGCCTGGGCATCCCCACCGTGGCCACCGTGCGGTGGACGTCCGACCAGATGATGCGACGGCTGCTGCCGTCCGGTGCCGAGCCGCTGTGGCGCGACCCGAGCGGCGGCGTACAGCTCGCCGAGGTGCACACGTCGGTCGCGTGGATCGGGCACAAGATCAGCACGCTCCAGGAGGAGACCGGCGTCCGTGTGGCGTTCCTCACCAGGCTGGGCGAGGCGATGGTGCCGACGTCCCAGACCGTCCTCCAGGAGGGCGACCTGGTGCACGTGATGATGCGGACCGACGGGGTCGCCGAGGTCGAGGCGGCATTCGCCAAGGGTCCCGAGGAGGCGCGCTGATGAGGGTCGCCATTGCCGGGGCGGGGGCCGTCGGCCGGTCCATCGCCGGCGAGCTGCTGGAGAACGGGCACGAGGTGCTGCTCGTCGACAAGAACCCCACCTCCATCTCCGTGGAGCGGGTCCCGCAGGCGGAGTGGCTGCTGGCCGACGCCTGCGAGATCACCTCGCTGGACGAGGCCGCGCTCCAGCGCTGCAACGTGGTCATCGCCGCCACCGGTGACGACAAGGTCAATCTGGTGGTCTCGCTGCTGGCGAAGACCGAGTACGGGGTCCCCCGGGTGGTCGCCCGGGTCAACAACCCCAAGAACGAATGGCTGTTCAACGAGTCGTGGGGCGTGGACGTCGCCGTCTCCACCCCGCGGCTGATGTCGGCGCTGGTCGAGGAGGCCGTGAGCGTCGGCGATCTCGTACGGCTGCTGCGCTTCAGCCAGGGTGACGCGAATCTGGTGGAGCTGACGCTGCCGGAGGAGGCCGCGCTGGTCGGCACCAGGGTCGGCGACGTGGAGTGGCCGCAGGACACCTCGCTGGTCACGATCATCCGCGGCAACCGGGTGCTGACGCCGTCCAAGGACGACGCGTTGGAGGCCGGTGACGAGCTGCTGTTCGTGGCCGCGCCGCACCGGGAGGAGCAGTTGGAGGATCTGCTGTCGCTCCAGGGCGACGGTGGCACCGCCACGGATTAGTCGCTCCTTGACGACCCGCGAAAAGGGGGCGGGCCCGGACCTCGGTGAGGTCCGGGCCCGCCCCCTTCCGCATGCCGTACGGACGCGCGGGTCAGGGCCTGGCGTGCTTGGCGGACTTCCCCGTCGTGCCCGTCCGCTCGGCCTGTTCCGTGTTTTCTGCCGTTCCGGCCGTTCCGGCTTTTTCGGCTTTTTCGGCCTTCTCCGCGGCCTCGGCCGCCTCCATCTCCGCGATCACGTCGATCGGCGGCGGCGCCTTCACCAGGAAAATCCAGGTCAGGTACACCGACAGCAGGAACGGCGGGATGCCGAGCGCGACCTTGACCCAGCCGAGCTGCGTCGCGTTGCCCCACCAGTACAGCGGGAAGAGGATCGCCGACTTGGCCAGCAGGATCAGGCCCCAGGCCCAGCTCGCCTTGGTGTACGCGCGCAGCCGTCCGGGATTCCGCTTCCGCCAGGACAGGTTCTCCTTGAAGATCGGCCCGAGGATCAGGCCGAGCAGCGGGAAGCCCGCGGCGGCGGAGACCAGATACGCGACGGCCAGGCCGAGCGTGTAGAGCATGCCGGGCAGATAGAAGTTCTTCGCGTTGCCCGACATCATGGCGAAAACCGCGCCGAAGGCGACGCCGAAGACCCCGCTGAAGGCGTGCTTGAGGGTGTCCTTGCGGGCCAGCCGCGCCACGCCCATCAGCACCGACAGCGCGAGGGCGGCGATGGCCGAGCTCTTGAGGTCCTTGTTGACCGTGTAGATCGCGACGAAGACCAGGCCGGGCACGGTGGTCTCCACCATGCCGCGCAGCCCGCCGAAGGCGTCGAAGAGCGCGGCCTCGGTGACCGCCCGCGACTCGTCGGTGATCCCGCCCGCGGCCTCGCCGGTGACCTCGTCGGTCCCTGTACCGTCCGTGCTCCCGCCGGGCGGCCGGGAATCCGCGCGGACCGTCTGATCCGTGTTGTCGATCGACGCCACCTGTTACTCCTGTCCGACCGGACGCAGTTCGTACTTGGGGTTGAACAGCACCGGACGACCCCGGTTCATGGAGATCCGGCCGGAGGCGATGATCCGACGGCCGGGTTCGATACCGCTGATACTGCGGCGGCCGAGCCAGACCACGTCCAGCGCGGCGGACCCGTCGAAGAGTTCCGCCTCCAGCGCGGGCACACCGGCCCGGGGACGGAGGGTGACCGTACGCAGCGTACCGGTGACGGACACTATCTGGCGGTCGGAGCAGTCGCAGATCCTCGTGCAGCCGACGGCCAGGGCGTCCTTCTGCAGCTCCTCGGAGTGCAGCTCCTCCTGCGAGGAGGACAGGCGGTCGAGCATGCGGCGGAAACGTCCCGCGGGTCGGTCCGAACGGATGGCACCACTCATATTCCCCAGGGTACCGGCCAGTCAGAGCCCGGTCATTGCCCCGAAGGGGCGGCTCCGGGAGAGCCGGGTCACTGCCGGACCGGGTCGCCACCGGACCGGGTCGCCACCGGAAGCCCGGTCACTGCTCGAAGCGGTACCCCATGCCCGGTTCGGTGATGAAGTGCCGGGGGCGGGCCGGGTCGGCCTCCAGCTTGCGGCGCAGCTGCGCCATGTAGACCCGCAGGTAGTTGCTCTCGGTGCCGTAGGCGGGCCCCCAGACCTCCTGGAGGAGCTGCTTCTGGCTGACCAGCCGGCCGGGGCTGCGTACCAGCACCTCCAGCAGGTGCCACTCGGTCGGGGTGAGGCGTACGTCCGCGCCGTCCCTGTTGACCTTCTTCGCCGCCAGGTCGACGGTGAAGGACTCGGTCTCGATGACGGCGGCGTCGTCGTCGGGTCCGGTGGGCGTGGCGCGGCGGACCGCGGCGCGCAGCCGGGCCAGCAGCTCGTCCATGCCGAACGGCTTGGTGACGTAGTCGTCGGCGCCCGCGTCCAGCGCCTCCACCTTCTCGTCGGACGCCTGCCGGGCGGACAGCACGATGATCGGCACGCGGGTCCAGCCGCGCAGGCCGCGGATCACCTCGACGCCGTCCATGTCGGGCAGCCCGAGGTCGAGGACGACCACGTCGGGGTGGCGGGCGGCGGCGACCCGCAGCGCGGTGGCGCCGTCGTGCGCGGCGTCGACCTCGTAGGCGCGGGCCCGCAGATTGATGACGAGGGCGCGGACGATCTGCGGCTCGTCGTCCACCACGAGCACCCGGTACATGTGCGTCCTCTTCTGTTCGCTCTTCTGTTCGATCTTCTGTGCGCTCTTCTGTTCGGTCATGAGACGGCCGTGGCGGGCCGGTCGGGAACGCCGGGCGCTGCGGGGGCCCCGTGCGCGGCGGGCAGCGTCAGCACCATCGTGAGGCCGCCGCCGGGTGTGTCCTCGGCGACCAGTGTCCCGCCCATCGCCTCGACGAAGCCGCGCGCCACCGCGAGGCCGAGGCCGACGCCGTTGCCGCGCGGCGCGTCCCCGTACCGCTGGAACGGCTCGAAGATGTGGTCCCTGGCGCTCTCGGGGACGCCGGGGCCGCGGTCGACCACGCGCAGTTCGACGCGGTGGCCGAGCGCGCTGGCGGCGACCAGCACCTTCTCGTCCTCCGGGCTGTACTTGACGGCGTTCTCGACGACGTTGGCGACGCTGCGCTCCAGCAGGCCGGGGTCGACGGCGACCATCGGGAGCGTTTCGGGGATGTCGAGGGCGACGCTCTGCTCGGGGACGCCGCCGAGCGCCATCGGCACCACCTCGTCCAGGTCGAGTTCGCGGATCAGCGGGGAGACGGTGCCGGTCTGGAGCCGTGACATGTCCAGGAGGTTGCCCACCAGGTGGTCCAGGCGGTCGGCGCCGTCCTCGATCCCGGCCAGCAGTTCCGCCTCGTCCTCAGGCGACCAGGCGACGTCCGCGGAGCGCAGCGAGGACACCGACGCCTTGATCCCGGCGAGCGGGGTGCGCAGGTCGTGCGAGACGGCGGCCAGCAGGGCCGTACGTATCCGGTTGCCCTCGGCCAGCTCCCTGGCTTTGGCCGCCTCGTCGGTCAACCGCTTGCGGTCCAGCACCACGGCGGCCTGCGCGGCGAACGCGGACAGCACACGGCGGTCGGAGGCGGGCAGGACGCGGCCGGTGAGCGCGAGGGTGAGCCGGTCGTTGACGGGCACCTCCACGTCGGCGTCCTCGGGCCGTACGCAGGGGGTGCTGCCGACGCTCGCGGCGCAGTGCCAGGCCGCGTGCTCGTCGTCCCGTTCCAGCAGCACCACGGCGTCCATGCCGAAGGTCTCCCTGACCCGTTCCAGCAGCGCTTCGAGCGAGCTCTCGCCGCGCAGGACGCTGCCCGCCAGGTACGACAGGATCTCGGCCTCCGCGCGCAGCCGCGCGGCCTGCTGGGTGCGGCGGGCGGCCAGGTCCACCACGGAGGCGACGGCGGCGCCGACGACGATGAAGATCGCGATGGCGATGATGTTCTCTGGCTGGGCGATGGTGAAGGAGTGCGTCGGCGGCGTGAAGTAGTAGTTGAGCAGCAGCGAGCCGACCAGGGCCGCGGCCAGCGCGGGCAGCAGTCCGCCGATCAGGGCCGCGGCGACCGTCATGGTCAGGAAGACCAGCATCTCGGTGGCCTGGCTCATGCCGGGGTGCCAGCGGGTGAGCAGCACCGCGAGCAGTACGGGGCCCGCGACGCCGGTCAGCCAGCCCGCCACAACCCTGGAGCGGCCGAGTTTCGCGCCCCGCGCGGAGGGCAGCCCGCGGCCCTTGGCGGCGTGCTCGTGGGTGACGATGTGGACGTCGATGTCGCCGGAGTCGCGGGCCACGGTGCTGCCGACGCCCGGCCCGAACACGTACTGCCACGCCTTGCGGCGGCTCGTGCCGAGCACGATCTGGGTGGCGTCGACGCCGCGCGCGAAGTCCAGCAGCGCGTCCGGCACGTCGTCGCCGATGACGTGGTGGAAGGATCCGCCCAGGTCCTCGACCAGGGCCCGCTGGACGGCCAGTTCCTTGGCCGAGCCGGACACCAGGCCGTCGCTGCGCACGATGTGCACGGCCAGGATCTCGCTGCCCGAGCCCTTGGCGGCCATCCTGGCCGCCCGCCGCAGCAGCGTGCGGCCCTCGGGGCCGCCGGTCAGGCCGACCACGATCCGCTCCCTGGCCTGCCACGCGGCCGATATCCGGTGGTCGGCCCGGTACTGCTGGAGGTATTCGTCGACCCGGTCCGCGGTCCACAGCAGCGCCAGCTCGCGCAGCGCGGTCAGATTGCCGGGGCGGAAGTAGTTGGACAGCGCCGCGTCGACCCGGTCGGGGGCGTAGATGTTGCCGTGCGCCATCCGGCGGCGCAGCGCCTGGGGCGACATGTCGACCAGCTCTATCTGGTCGGCCCTGCGCACCACCTCGTCCGGCACCGTCTCGCGCTGCTTCACCCCGGTGATGGACTCCACCACGTCACCGAGTGACTCCAGGTGCTGGATGTTGACGTTCGAGACGACGTGGATCCCGGCCTTCAGCAGCTCCTCGACGTCCTGCCACCGCTTCGCGTTCCGCGACCCCGGCACATTGGTGTGCGCCAACTCGTCGACCAGCACCACCTCGGGCGCCCGCTCCAGCACCGCGTCCACGTCCATCTCCGTGAACACGGTCCCCCGGTAGTCGATCTCCTTGCGCCGGATCTCCTCCAGGCCCGCCAGCATCACCTCGGTCCGCGGCCTCCTGTGGTGCTCCACGTACCCGACCACCACGTCCGTACCGCGCTCCGCACGCCGATGCGCCTCCGACAACATGGCGTAGGTCTTCCCCACACCAGGTGCCGCCCCCAGATAAATGCGCAGCTTCCCGCGTGCCATGTCTCCATCGTCCCGCTCCGCCGCCCCCTTCGCCCGGACGGCCCGGCAGGCGCACCCTCCGACTCTAGAACCGCGCAACGGGATATTCCGGGCGCGCGGCCACCGCCGGGGCGACCTTGACGGCGTCTTGACGCCCCGAGCGGGACCGGGCCGTTGCCGCGAGCGTGACCCGGAGAACGCTGCGCCGGGCGCGGACTTCGCGCCGTCGCGGCCCGTTCGCTCCCCCCGGGTCCCAAGACCGCCCGTCCCCCGGCCTGCCGGGCAAGGTTTCGGCAAGGGTTTGGCAAGCCTTCCGCCAGACGCCCCGGGCAAGCCGCTTCCTGCGGCCGGGCACCGGTCGCAGGAGAGAAGACTCACTTCGGGGGGTTTCACCCATGTCAGCGGTAGACGGGCTTACCGGCCCGGCCATACGCGATCCCGGACGGTGGTCCACACTGTCCGACTGCAAGCGAGTCCTGGTCGTGGTGCACACCGTGGTGTACGGGCAGCGGCTCAAGGACGTGTTCGAACTGCTCCGCTCCGATCTGCGGATCCACGTACGCTTCACCATCGCCCCGCACGCCTTCAACCCGGGTGTCGGCGCCTTCCTGACGGCGCTGGACGCCCAGGTGCTGCCCTGGTCCGAGGCGGTGACCGAGGAGTACGACCTGGTGCTGGCCGCGGGCTCCCAGGGCCTTGAACAGTTGCGCGGCCCCCTGCTGCGGATCCCGCACGGCGCGGGTCACATGAAGCTGTCCGGGCCGTCCGGCGCGGCTCGGCGCGGCGTCAGCGGTCTGGCCAGGGACTTCCTGATGATCGGCGACCGCGTGGTCCCGGCCGCGTACGCGCTCGCCCACCGCGACGACCTGGCGCTGCTGTCGCGGTCCTGCCCCGAGGCGCTGCCCATCGCCGAGGTGGTCGGGGACGCCTCGTACGACCGGATCGCGCGCAGCCTGGGGCGCCGGGACGAGTACCGCAGGGCGCTGGGCCTGCGGGACGGGGAGAAGCTGGTGCTGGTCTGTTCCACCTGGGGCCTCGGGTCGAGCTTCAACCGGCTGGAGGCACTGCTGCCGCGGGTGCTCGCCGACCTGGACCCGGCGGACGGCTTCCGTACGTATCTGCTGCTGCACCCCAACGCCTGGGCGGGCCACGGCGGATGGCAGGTGCGCGCGTGGCTGGCGGGCGACGGCCGGCAGGCCGTTCAGCCGATCGCGCCCGATGTCGACTGGCGTCCGCTGCTGGTCGCGGCGGACGCGGTGATCGGCGACCACGGCTCGCTGACGCTGTACGCGGCGATGTGCGACGTCCCGATCGTGATGG
Organism: Streptomyces sp. NPDC093221; assembly: GCF_044753885.1. Classification (NCBI taxonomy): domain Bacteria; kingdom Bacillati; phylum Actinomycetota; class Actinomycetes; order Kitasatosporales; family Streptomycetaceae; genus Streptomyces; species Streptomyces sp. NPDC093221. The sequence continues at coordinate 1,134,653 of NZ_JBIVOA010000003.1, forward strand.
CCCGCTTTCCCGGTCAGGACGTCAATCCGCACTCGCCGGGAGCGGCGCTGGCGGCCCTCGCGCCGGCGATCTCCCTGACGCATTCGCTGTCGCGGCAGCTCCGTTACGCGCGCGACCACTACGACCGGCGCGCGTACCGCAGGATCGCCGCGCGGATCTCCTCGGAGCCGGGCCGCTTCAACGGCCGGATGCGGCGGTTGATGTACCGGCTGCTGGAGCTGGGCGAGCCCGCCCACGAGCCGGAGACGCGGGAACTGGATCTCCCCGACCCGCTGCCGCCGCCCGTGGCATCGGCCGAGGGCGGCGGGTCACCGTGAGCCGGGATTCCGGGCACGCCGTGCCGGGGTGCCGCGAGGTCCGGGTGGAGCTGCTGGTGGGCGGTGACGGGGCGCCGTTCGGGGGCGCCTTCGCCGACGAGCACCTGAGCGTCCGCTGGGACGACGCCCGTTGCGTGCCCTGGCGGGACAGCGCCGACGTGCTGTGGCACGGTCTGCCGCTGCCTTCCCGGGCCGTCGCGCTCGCCTGGACGCGGCGGGTGTTCCGCCGTCATCCCGGCGTCCTGGCGGTCTGCGCGGGATACGGCGGCGGGGGCTCCGCGTGGCTCGCCGCCGTCACCGGCGCTCCCCCGCTGACGGTGTACGCGTCCGGGCCCCCGGGCGGGTGCGGGACGGTCGGCGGGGGCGCCGCCACGGCCGCCGTCGGGTCGCTCCTGCACGCGTGCGCCGCTGCCCGGCTGCCGCTGAACCGTCCACTGCTGGTCGCGGCGGCCTCACGAGAGCCCGGCGGGGCCGGCCGGTGGGCCGTTCACCTCGTGCCGGAGCCGACGGGCGGATCCGGCTCGGGTGCCGTACCCGGTCCGGCGTCCAGCTCCGCGATCCGGGCCGTGACCCGGTCCGTGTCGGAGGCCCCGACGCTCTCGTAGAGCGCGACCGACCGCTCGTACGCACGCCTCGCGTCGTCCGGGCGGTCGGCCCGCTGGAGGACCACACCGAGCATGTCCAGGCTGTACGCCTCCCAGTGCACCGAACCGCGCGCCTCGAATTCCGCGGCTGCCTGCCGCAGACAGGTCTCGGCCTCACCGGTCCTGCCCGCCTCCCCGAGCGCGCGGCCGAGCAGCGCCAGCGCCCGGTTCGCCTCGTACGCGTCGGGCAGTGCCAGCAGGTCGGCCCGCGCCTGGCGCAGCGCCGCGACGGCGGCTTCCGGACGGCCGGCCAGCCGGGCGGTGTCGCCGAGGGACATCCGGGAGAGCGCGGCGCCGCGGACGTAGCCGATCTCCTCGCGCAGCCGCAGGGCCCGGCCGAACCAGTCCGCCGCTTCGTCGAGCCGCCGGGCGTAGTGGTGGGACTGGCCGAGGCCGTGGAGTGCCTGGGCCTCGCCGAGCCGGTCCCCCGCCGACCGCGCCAGGTCGAGCGCCTGGCCGAACCACACGATCGCCTCGTCCGTGGCGCCGCAGTCGCACAGACCGGTGGCACCGGAGGTCAGCATCCGCAGTTCGCCCGGCGTGTGCCCGGCGCGGCGGGCCGCCTCCAGGCCGAGGCGGTGCGCCTCGACCCACAGCGCGTAGGGTCTGAGCCGCAGCCACAGCGGCCACAGCGCGTCCACCAGTTGCCAGCACAGGCCGTCCCAGCCGCGCGCGGCGGACAGCCGCACCGCCGTCATGAGGTGGTGCTGCTCGGCCGCCAGCCAGGCGAGCGCCCGCTTCTCCTCGGTGAAAGTGTGGGCCCGGTCGGGGGACAGTGCCGGGTAGTCGCGGTCCAAGGTGCGGTGGGACGGGCTGATCAGCTCCTCCGCGGCCGTCGCCGTTGCCAGGTACCACTCCAGCGCCCGGCGTACGGCGGCCGTACGGACCGGCTCCGCGTCGCGCGCCTCCGCGAGGCCGCGGGCGTGCAGGCGGACCAGGTCGTGGAAGCGGTGCCGTCCGCCCGCCGCCTCCTCCAACAGGCTGGCCTCGGCCAGCGTTTCCAGCAGCCGGTCGGCGACGGCCTCGCCGCGGCCGGTCGCGGCGGCGGCCAGCGGCAGGCCCACGTCGGCGAAGGGCAGTACGCCCAGCAGCCGGTACAACGCGGCGGCGTCCTCCGGCAGCAGGCGGTAGGACGCGTCGAGGGCGCTCTGCACAGCGGCTTCTTCTCCGATCCGCAGTTCCGCGAGGCTCTGCTCCCCGCGGTCGAGGGCTTCGGCCGTCGCCGCCAGCGGCTGGCCGGGGCGGGCCGCCATCCGCGCGGCGGCGACGCAGACGGCCAGGGCCAGGCCGCCGCAGGAGTCGATCACCCGGCGCACGGCCGCGGGCTCCGCCTCGGTCCGCAGGACGCCCACCCGCTGGGCGAGGATGTCCGCGGACGCCTCGGCGTCCAGCACCCCGACCGGGTGGAAGACCGCGCCCTCCAGGCCGAGACCGGTCAGCCTCCGCCTGCTGGTCACGACCACGACGCTCTGCTCGGAGCCCGGCAGCAGCGGCCTGACCTGGGCGGCGGAGATGGCGTTGTCGAGCATGAGGAGCAGGCGGCGGCTCGCGGTGACGGACCGCCACAGGGAGGCGAGTTCGGCCGGGTCGCCGGGGATCGCCGTCATCCCGAAGGCGCGCAGGAACATGCCCAGTGCCTCGGGAGGCGCCGCCGGGCCCTCGGGGGCGTGCCCGCGCAGGTCGACGTAGATCTGCCCGTCGGGGAAGTCCGCGGCGACGCTGCGCAGCCAGTACGCGGCCAGGGCCGTCTTGCCCACTCCCGCAGGCCCGTTGACGACGGCGACCAGGGGACCCGCGCGGAATTCGCCGCGCAGCATGGCGTCGAGATCCGCCAACTCCCGTGTCCTGCCGGACAGACGGCGAGGGGCGGGGATCAACTGCCGCGGAGTCGGCAACGCCACGGGCGCCGGAGCGGCGTGCCAGTGGACGTCGCCGATGGTGTGTCCCTGGACGACGCCTCCCCGGTGGTCGCCGCCGGTGACAGTGTTGACCAGGCGGTCGGCGGGCGGGGCGTGCGGCGCGTCGACCGCTGGGGGACCGGGGTGCCGGGGGCCGGCGGTGCCGGTGCTGTCGGCGGCCGTCGACGCGATCCACCGCGCCAGGCGTCGGCGGAGCGTGTCGCTGACGGCCGCGGCGGCGCTCAGCGTCCGCGCCGGATCGGCGGGGTCGGCCGGGGACGTCCCGTCGAGCGCGGTGGCGCTCTCCGCCGCGAGCAGGTCGACGGCCTCCCGCAGCAGTTCCTCCGCCGTCGTCCGCCCCGCCGCGTCCGCCCGCCGCAGCGCGGCCTCGACGTCCCCGCGACCGATCGCCTCCACAGCCGCTCTCCCCCGCTCTGCCGTCGGGCCGCGCGCAAACGCGGCCCTGCTGTCCCGCCGTCCGATGCCCGTGCTCGGTACTCCGTGCGCCTACGCCTCCTTCGGCCACCAGCCGGAGCCGTCCTGGTCGTCGCGGGCCAGGGAGCGCCTGATCCGGTCCGCCTCCAGCGGATTCAGCGGTTCGAAAAGGGCCAGGGCGTGCCGCCACAGCGCGCGGGCCTCCTCCGCCCGTCCCTCGTCCCACAGCAGCCGGGCCAGTACGTCGGTGGCCAGCGCCTCCTCCTCGGGTGCCTGAATGCGCCGGGCGAGGGCCGACGCGGCCTCCAAATGCATCCGGGCCTCGGGGAATTCACCGAGGGCCCGCTCCACGGTTCCGGTGCCGCGCAGGGCCGCGGCCTCTTCGTGACTGGCGCCGATCCCCCGGGCCAGACGCAGCGCGTCCTCGTGGTGGGCCTTCGCCTCCTGCCACAGGCCCGCGCCCAGCAGCACCTTGCCGAGCACATTGAGGGCGTGCGCCTCGTGCCGTACGCCCCCGGTGCGGCGGAAGGTGGTGAGGGCCGTCCTGCCCAGTTCCAGGGCCGCTTCCGGGTCGCCCAACTCCCCCAGTGCGACGGCCAGATTGGTCCTGATCACCGCCCGGTCGGTCTCGCTGAGCACGACCGCCCCGATCGCCAGGGCCTCCTTGAAGCAGGCACGGGCCGAGTCCGTGTCCCCGGTCCTGAGGTGGAATTCGGCCAGGTTGTTCACGAAGGTCGCCTGGAGTTCGACGTCACCGGCCTCGCGCACCGCCGCCAGCGCGGCGGTGAAGTTCTCCAGAGCGCCGCGATAGTCACCCATGGAGAGGTGCACGATGCCGACGTTGTTCAGACTCCTGCCGCAGCCGCGGATGTCACCGGAGCGGCGCCGCAGCTCCAGGCACTCCTGGTGCAGCACCAGGCCCGCGTCGTATTCGCCGACATGCCATTGCAGGACGCCGAGTTGCCCGAGCGCCTCCGCCGTCACGACGTCGTCCTCGCAGCCGCGGGCCAGGGCGAGGGCGCGCTCGACGGCCTCGGCCGACTGCGGGTAGCGGCTCACGCGGGCGTGGGCGGTGGCCAGGTCGAGCAGCGCGCGGGCCTCCGCCCGCGGCTGGTCGGCGGCCCGCCAGTGCGCGGCGGCGGCCTCGTGCATGGTCACGCCTTCCCGCCAGTAGCCCTCGGAGTCCGCCAGTTCGCCCAACGCGTGGGCCAGTTGAGCCGCCTGCCGGACGTGTCCCTGCTGGCGGAGGCCGCGTTCGACCGTCAGCGCGCCTTCGAGTTCGGCGCCGAGCCAGGTGCGGGCCGCGGCGGCGTCCGCCATACGGGGGACGCTCACCCGTCCCTGCGGTGCGAGTTGTCCCAGCCGGTTGCGGTGCGGGTGCAGCAGCCGGTCGGCGCGGTCGGCGGCCCGTAGCGCGTAGCCGCCCAACCGCCGCAGGGCCGCGTCACGTTCCTCCGCCGGCTCCTCCAGCCCCGCCAGCGTGGCGGCGAATTCGCCGAGCAGGTCGTGGAAGCGGTACCGCTCCGTCCGGGGCTCCTGGAGCAGGCAGTACTCGAGCAGGTCCTCGATGAGGCGTTCGGTGCGGTCCAGCGGTTCGCCGATGACCGCGGCGGCGGCGTACAGGCCGAAGTCGGGCCCGGGGTGCAGGCTGAGCCTGCGGAAGGCGGAGCGCTGCTCGGGGGTGAGCGCGTGGTACGACATCTCGAAGGCGACGGCCACTTCGCGGTATCCGTCGCGCAGTTCCTGGAGTCTGCCGGGGCTGCGGGACAGCCGCTCCATCAGATGGTCCAGGTCCCAGGAGGGTCTGGCCTTGAATCTGCTGGCCGTGATCTCGACGGCCAACGGGAGCAGACCGCAGCGGGTCACGATGTCGGCGATCCGGTCGGTGTCCGTGGCGCGCTCCGGGCCGACCAGCCGCTGGAAGAGGCCGACGGCGTCGTCGAGCGGCAGCACGTCCACGAACAGCGGGTGGGCGGCAGGCAGTTCGACCAGCCGGTGCCTGCTGGTGATCAGCACGAGCGAGGGTGAGCCGTCGGGCAGCAGCGGGAGCACCTGCCGTGTGCCGGCGGCGTCGTCCAGCACGATGACCGCGCGCTTTCCCGCCACGAGCGTCTGCCACTGCGCGGTGCGCGCCTGGAGGTCGGGGCGGATCTCCTGCGGCGGTACCTCGAAGCCCCGCAGCAGCGCGGCCAGCGCCTCCTCGGTGGTCAACGGCGACTGGGCGACGGAGTGTCCGCGAAGGTCCACGAAGACCGAGCCGTCGGGGAAGCTGTCGCCGAGCCGGTGGGCCGCGTGCAGGGCGAGGGTGCTCTTGCCGACGCCCGCCATGCCGGAGATGGCCTCGATGGCGATGACCCAGCCCGAGCCGCCCGACCGGTGCCCGGCCCGTAAGAGACGGCTGATCTCCTGTTCCCGGCCGACCAACTCCTGCCTGCGGCTGGGCAGATGGCGCGGCGCGGCCCGTACCGGCGGTGCGGTCACCTCGACGGGCTCGGCCGTCGGCGGCGCCGAGGGCCGCGGCGCGGGCGGGCGCAGGCCGGGGATGAGGTCGGGGAGCGCGGCCCGGCGGAGGATCTGTCCGTGCACCCGTGCCAGGGGCTCGCCCGGCTCGCTGCCGAGCTGGGCGCGGAAGAGGGTGCGGGCCCGCTGGTAGACGGCCAGCGACTCGGCATGCCGCCCGACCGCGTAGAGGGCGACCATCAACTGCCGTGCCAGGGTCTCGTCCAGCGGATGACGGCCCGTCAGCTCCGATGCCTCGGAGACGACATCGGCGAAGTGCCCGAGCCGTAAGCGCAGCGCCAGCCGGGTGTGCACCGTGGCGAGCCGCCGCTCGGCCATCATGTCCCGCGCCGACTGCGGCCAGATTCCCGGCAGTCCCGCCAGCGCCTCACCGATCCACAGCCCCTCGGCCGCGTCCAGGCCGTCCAGCGCCCGTGTGTCCTCCCCCGCTCGCGCGGCGACCGCCGCCTCCCGCGACAGCCGCACGAACCGGTGCCAGTCGACGCTCTCCGACTCCGCTTCCAGCGTGTACGTGTGCGCCCGCAGGGTGATCACCGCGGGCGGCTTGGAGCGCTGGGCCGTCGCCGCGCCGACCGTGCGCAGGGCGTGCCGCAGCCGCGAGATGTACGTGTGGAGGTTGGCGCGGGCCGTCTTGGGCGGTTCGTCGTCCCACAGCCGCCCGACGAGGACGTCCTGACTGACCGGGCGGCCGACGTCGAGAGCGAGCGACGCGAGCAGACAGCGTTCTCTGTCCGAACCGAGCCGTACGACCGAGCCTCGCGCCGATAACTCGACCGCGCCAAGAAGATGAACCTCCATCGTTGCCCCTCCGGCCGATGGGCACGCTCTGAAGAGTGAGCATGACACGACGGTGCGTCACGGGGCCATACCACCTCCGCGCTCACGCACGCGGGAAATCCCCGAAGGTTCGCTCGCGCGACGGCGCCTTCTGCTAAGTGCGGCCGGGCCGCGACGGGTTCACGCATCGCGTGCAGTTTCGCATATGCCTGAAGCAGGTGCCAGTGGCATATGTCCAAGATCAGCGCATTGGCCCTAGCTTGCGCGGTTGATGATCGTTCGGGCAGTCTCTCCCGCTGTACCTCAGCACCCTCATTTCTTCAACAGAACGAGGAACAAAGAGACATGAAGCAGTCACTTGCCGCCAAGGTCGTCGGCGTTGTGTGCGGTGTGGTCGCCTTCGCGGCCTTCGCCTCCATTTGCATCCCGTCCGTCATAGGCGGTTCGTCGGCCATGTTCTGACGGTCGACGCGCCCGCACGGCGCACACAGCGCGGCCCGCCCCGGCAGGTGCAGGGGCGGGCCGCGGCGCGTTGCGAGGGGGACGGGGGCTACGGCGGGCTCTGGAGGGTGAAGGGGGCGCCTTCGGGGTCGGTGAGGGTGGCGGTGCGGCCGTGGGGGGACGGGTGGGCGGCGTGGATGACGTGGCCGCCGAGGGCCGTGACGCGGGCGGCGGCGTCATCGACGTCCGCCACGGCGAAGTGGGTCGTCCAGTGGGCCCCTCGGTCGCGCGGGACGCGGGAGCCGACGCCGTGGATCGCGGCGACGGGGTGGCCGCCGACGCGGAGCAGGACGTCGTCGGAGTCGGAAGCGGCGTCTTCGGCCTCGAGACCGAAGACGGCCTCGTAGAACTTGCCGACGAGCGACGCGTCCCGCGTCACCAACTCGCTCCAGGCGAGGGTGCCGGGCTCGCCGGTGGCCTCGGCGCCGCCGAGGAGTCCGCCCTGCCAGACACCGAAGACGGCGCCCGAGGGGTCGACGGCGAGGGCGAGCCGTCCTTCGTCGTTGACCTGGAGGGGGCCGATGCCGACGGTGCCCCCGCATTCGCGGACCAGTTCCGCGGTCTCGTCGACGTCGTCGGAGGCGAGCATCGTGGTCCAGGCGACCGGCCGGTGCGGCTCGGGCGCCCCCTCGCCGATACCCGCGATGCGGCGGCCGTCCAGCTCGGCGAGGGCGTACGTGCCCAGTTGGGGCGGTCCCGGTACGAACTCCCAGCCGAACAGCGCGCCGTAGAAACTCCGCGCAAGGTCGGCCCGGTGCGCCATGAGGCTGACCCAGCAAGGGGTGCCAGGTGGGCGACGGTTCGGTACCTCGGTCATGGCTACGGTCTCCTGGCGGGCAGCCGGCACGGCGTGCCCCGCCGGTCGGGAATGGTGTGGCACAGCCGATCGTCGCACCACCCGGAGCGGCGCGCGCCGTGACCGCGCCGCATTCATCACCCTGGTGCCGCGCGGCAACCGAAATGTCATGTCGCTTCCGTTTCGCGGCCGTTGCCGTACGGTGTCCCGCCGTACGGCGGCTACGACCGGTCGACCACAATGTGCGTATGGAACCCCTCATCTCCGTGACCGAACTCGCTTCCGCCGCAGAGCGGGACGGCGTCACCGTGCTCGATGTGCGCTGGCAGCTCGGCGGCCCTCCCGGCCACCCCGCCTACCTCGAAGGCCACGTACCCGGCGCGCGGTACGTCGACCTGGACGCCGAACTGGCCGGGCCCGCCGGGGCCCGCGGACGGCACCCGCTGCCCGACCCCGAGGAGTTCGGCGCCGCCATGCGCCGGGCCGGGGTGAGCGGCGACCGGGACGTCGTCGTGTACGACAACTGGCAGGGCTGGGGCGCGGCCCGCGCCTGGTGGCTGCTGCGCTGGGCCGGACACACCCGCGTACGCGTCCTCGACGGCGGCCTCGCGGCCTGGACCGCGGCCGGACACCCGCTGAGCCGGGACGAACCCGCGGGGGGCACGGGGGACTTCGTGCCCGCGACCGGCGCCCTGCCGCTGCTCGACGCGGCCGGGGCGGCCGACCTCGCCCGCCGCGGGGTGCTCCTCGACGCCCGCGCGCCCGAGCGCTACCGCGGCGACTCGGAGCCGATCGACCGCGTCGGCGGGCACATCCCCGGCGCCGTCAACGCACCCACCACGCAGAACACCGGCGCCGACGGCCGGTTCCTGCCCGCCGCCGAACTCACCGACCGCTTCACCGGGTTGGGCGCCGGGCCGGACGCCGAAGTGGGCGTCTACTGCGGCTCGGGGGTCTCCGGCGCCCACGAGGTCCTCGCCCTCGCCGCGGCCGGGATTGCGGCCGCGCTCTACGTCGGCTCCTGGAGCGAATGGTCCGCCGACCCGGCCCACCCGGTCGCCACCGGCCCCCAGCCGGGCTGACCCCAGCGACACCCCCTACCAGGCCCGGGCAGGGCCCGTACCGGCCGCACGCGACCCGGTAACGCGCGAGCCGCCGCACAACGCGTCAGGGGCAGCCACCAAGGTGGCTGCCCCTGACGGCCGTCGGCTCCCGGTCTGCCCAAACCGCGCACCACCCGCGCTACTCCTGCTTCTTGCGCCTGCTCCCGAACACGATCTCGTCCCAACTCGGCACCGTGGCCCGGCGTCCGGGGCGGACCCCGTCGGCCTCGGCCTGGCGGTCGGTGGTACCGACCAGACGGTCGCGGTGACCGGCGACGGCGCGCGGCATCAGGACGTCGGCGTAGGCGGACCCGGCGCTGGCGGCCGGAGCCGCCTCTTCCTCGGTCTCCTCCTCCGGCTCCACGGCGGGCACGACGTCCGGAGGACCCGGCGGGCCCGGCGGAGGCGCGGGCACGACCATGTCGCCGCGGAAGTTGGGCACCGCTTCGAGCAGGCTGGTCAGCGAGTCGCGCTCCTCCGGCTCCGGCCGGTCCTCGGCGCGGGCCTCGCGGTCGGCGCGGTCCGGCCGGTCGGGCCGTTCCAACTGCCGGTCGAGGGCGCGGTCGAGAGGCCGGTCACGCGGCAGGCGGGCGATCCTGGGCACGAAGGGGAAGCTCGGTTCCTTCGTGCTCTCCTGCTGCGCGGCGTTCTCACCGATCAGCGCCCTGGCCTCGTCGTCGACGGCCGCGACCAGGCGGCGCGGCGGGTCGTAGGTCCAGCTCGCGGAGTGCGGTTCACCGGCCACCCGGTAGACCAGGAGGACTTCCCACGTGCCGTCGTCGCGGCGCCAGGAATCCCACAGGACGGTGTCCTTCTCCGCGCCGCGCAGCAACAGCCGCTCGGCGACGGCCTCGCCGAGCTGGGGCCCGGTGCTCTCGCCCTGGCGGCGTACGGGCGTCTTCCTGGCCCGCTCGGCCATGAAGGCGCGCTCGGCCAGCACGGGACCCTCGAAGCGCCGTACGCGCTCGACCGGGATGCCGGCCATCGACGCGACCTCTTCCGCCGACGCACCCGCACGTATACGTGCCTGGATGTCGCGGGGCCGCAGATGGCTCTCGACCTCGATCTCGATCTGTCCGAGACGGGCCCGGTCGTTGCGGACGGCGGCGCGCAGCCGTTCGTCGATGGGGAGTGTGTATTCCGTGCTGTCGGCAGCCTTGAGCACCAGTCGTGTGCCGTCATTGCTGACGGCCACAACCCGCAGTTCGGGCACGGTTACCTCCCGGGTGGTGCCTGCCGACGTCACGTGCGTCGCTGCTCCCGTTGGACGAGTGTGGCCTGCCCGGGTGCAGCGTGCCACAACCTTGCAGAGTTACCCGGCGTGTCGGGGTGACACGGTGACACGCCGTTATGGGACGGTGGTCGATTGGCCACTCAGCGTGACCGATCGCGGCACCCCGGGACGAGTGCCGTCGGGCTCCCCTCCCGCCGTTCCGGACCAGCTACCGACCACCCGGACGGGCAACCGGGAGCCAGGATTCGCCACGGTACTCCATTTGGGCCAGCGGGGTGGGCTGCCGCGCCGTCGAATCTGGGCCAGGAGCGCGGGAGTTGAGTGGCACGGCTCACACGAAAGGGTTGCGCGCCGAGTGCAAATGCGGACTTTCCCGTATGAAGCGACTACGAGCCCAGCACCCGCCGGAGGTAGTCGTTCGTGAACCGCCGGTCCGGGTCCAACCGGTCCCGCAGCGCCGTGAATTCGCCGAAGCGCGGATAGGCCGAGGCGAGGTATTCCGCGTCGCGGGTGTGCATCTTGCCCCAGTGCGGACGCCCGCCGCGCGCGGTCATGATCCTCTCGACCGCGGTGAAGTACTCCTGGTAGCGGCTGCCCCGGTACATGTGCACCGCGATGTACGCGCTGTCCCGGCCGGACGCCGTCGACAGCGCGATGTCGTCCGCGGGCGCGACCCGTACCTCCACCGGGAAACTGATCCGCAAGTCGGACCGCTCGACCATCGCCTTCAGCTCGCGGATCGCGTCGACCGCCGCCTCGCGCGGCACCGCGTACTCCATCTCCACGAAGCGCACCCGGCGCGGGCTGGTGAAGACCTTGTACGGGATGTCGGTGTACGAACGGGCCGACAGGGCGCGGCTGGAGAGCTTGGCGATGCCGGGGATGACGGCGGGCGCGGCCCTGCCGACCACGCAGGCGGCCTGGAAGACGCCGTTGGACAGCAGCTCGTCGTCGATCCAGCCGCGTACGGCGGGGACGGGCGCGGCCGGGCCCTGGCTGCGGTTGTTCCGCTTGGTGTTGCAACTGTCGGTGTGCGGGAACCAGTAGAACTCGAAGTGCTCGTTCTCCGTGGCGTGCTGCTCGAACTCCGCCATCACCCGGTCGAACGCCATCGGCTCCTCGCGTGCGGTCAGCAGGAAGACCGGCTCGACGGCGAAGGTGACGGCGCTGACCACGCCGAGCGCGCCGAGCCCGATCCGGGCGGCGGCGAAGACGTCGGGGTTCTCCTCGGCCGAACAGGTCAGCACCGAGCCGTCGGCGGTGACCAGTTCGAGCGCGGTGATCTGGGCGGCGATCGAACCGGAGTCACGGCCGGTGCCGTGCGTGCCGGTGCTGGTGGCGCCCGCCACCGTCTGCTCCATGATGTCGCCCATGTTCGTGAGCGACAGGCCCTCGGCGGCCAGCGCCGCGTTCAACTGCTTGAGCTGGACGCCCGACTCGACGGTGACGGTGCCCGCCGCGCGGTCGATGGCGCGGATCGCGGTCAGCCCCTCGGGGCGGATCAGCACCCCGTCGGTGGCCGCCGCGGCGGTGAAGGAGTGCCCGGAGCCGACCGCCTTCACCGGCAGGCCGTCCTCGGCGGCCCGCCGCAGCACGGCCGCCAGTTCGCCCACGGAGGCGGGCGCCACGGCCCGCGCCGGCCGGGCGGAGACGTTCCCCGCCCAGTTACGCCACGCCTTCTGTTCGACCCTGCTTGTCGTGCGTGCCGTACTGCCCGTCGTGCTCATCGCGCGGCCCCTCCCGCTCCGGCGCCGGCATGAGCCGGCGATACCCGAGAAACGCCACCGCCACGGCGAGGACCGCCGAGGCGGCGGGCACCGCGAAAGCCGCCGACGCCCCGTGCGAGTCGATCACCCGACCCGCCACCGAGGCCCCTGCGGCGACCCCGACCGCCATCCCCGTGGAGGTCCACGTGATGCCCTCGGTCAGTTTCGTCCGCGGTACCAACCCTTCGATCAGGCCCATCGCGGTCACCATCGTCGGAGCGATGGTCAGGCCCGAGAAGAACAGCGCCACGGCCAGAAACGGCAAGTTTCCGACCAGTAGTGGCGGGATCATACTCACAGTCATCAACGCGATGCCCAGCAGGAACCTCCCGGTGGGCGTCCCGCGCGGGGTCATCAGCCCGAAGACCAGCCCGGCCAGACACGATCCCAGGGCGTACGTCGCCAGCACCAGACTGGCCAGCGCCTTGTGCCCGCGCTCGTCCGCGAAGGCCACGGTGGCCACGTCGACCGCGCCGAACAGCGCCCCGGTGCCGACGAAGACGCCGGTGACCACCAGCAGCCCCGGCTCGCGCAGCACCGACCGGTCCGAGAGGCGGTCGCGCGGATGCGGCGGCGGCTCGGTGGCGTGCTGCGCGGTCAGCAGCAGTACGCCGGTGCCCAGGAAGACCGCGGCCAGCAGCGGGCCCGCCTCCGCGAACCAGGCCGTGCACAGCCCGATCGACAGGATCGGCCCGAGGATGAAGACGATCTCGTCCACCACCGACTCGAAGGAGTAGGCGGTGTGCAGGAGTTCGGGAGAGCCGCGGTGGATCCGCGACCAGCGGGCGCGCACCATGGCGCCCATGCTCGGCGTGCAGCCCGCGCCGACCGCGCACACGAAGTACACCCAGTCCGGCGAACCGGCCCGCACCGCGATCAGCAGGGCCGCCACCGACAGCACCGTCACGGCGCTCGCGGGACGCAGCACCCGCCGCTGTCCGTACCGGTCGACCAGCCGGGAGATCTGCGGTCCGATCGCCGCCCCCGACAGGGCCAGCGCGGCGGCGAGCGCGCCCGCGAGCCCGTACCTCCCGGTGACCTGGGAGATCATCGTCACGATGCCGATGCCCAGCATGGACAGTGGCATCCGCCCGATCAGCCCGGCGGCGGAGAACGCCTTGGTGCCGGGAGCGGTGAAGATCGCGCGATAGGGGCTGGACAAGGGCGCTCCCGGCGGCGTCGCCGAATTCTCGGTAAGGAACGTAGCTGGCGCGTACAGCTTACGAGTCCGCGCAACCGAATTGTGCCGCGCGGCGCCCCGGATTCCACCGCGCGGATTCCACCGCGCGGAGGGCGCCCGCGGCGGCCACCGCGAGCCACCGCGTGACCGGGCGCACCCGCCCGGGGAGGCGGAGCGCGGCGGGATCGTCGCGGGGTGGCAGGATCGATGACATGTCCGATCAGCCGCCTCAGCGCGACCCCCACGACGCCGGGCCGTACGACGCCCTGCTGCTGCTCTCCTTCGGCGGCCCCGAGGGACCCGACGACGTCGTGCCCTTCCTGGAGAACGTCACCCACGGCCGGGGCATCCCCAAAGAGCGGCTGAAGGAGGTCGGGCGGCACTACTTCCTCTTCGACGGCGTCAGCCCGATCAACGCGCAGAACCGCGAACTGCTCGACGCGCTCCGCAAGGACTTCGCCGGGCACGGCCTCGACCTGCCGGTCTACTGGGGCAACCGCAACTGGGCGCCGTATCTGACCGACGCCCTGCGGGAGATCGCGCGGGCGGGCCACCGCCGGGTCCTGGTGCTGGCCACCAGCGCCTACGCCTCGTACTCCGGCTGCCGGCAGTACCGCGAGAATCTGGCCGCCTCGCTGGCCGTGCTGGCCCGGGAGGGCCTCCCGGTGCCGCGGGTGGACAAGCTGCGGCACTACTTCAACCACCCCGGCTTCGTCGAGCCGATGACCGACGCGACGCTGGCCGCGCTGGACGCGCTGCCCGCGGACGTACGCGACGGCGCCCGGCTGGCCTTCACCACGCACTCGATCCCCACCTCGGCCGCCGACACCTCGGGACCCGTCGAGGGCCACGGCGACGGCGGCGCGTACGTCGCGCAGCACCTGGACACCGCCCGGGTGATCGCCGACGCGGTACGCGCCGCGACCGGCGTCGACCGGCCGTGGCAGCTCGTCTACCAGTCGCGCAGCGGCTCCCCGCAGATCCCGTGGCTGGAGCCGGACATCTGCGACCACCTCGAGCAGGCGCACGCGCAGGGCGCGCCCGCGGTCGTCATGGTGCCGATCGGCTTCGTCTCCGACCACATGGAGGTGAAGTACGACCTGGACACCGAGGCCGTCGCCAAGGCCGCGGAGCTGGGGCTGCCGGTCAGCCGCGCCGCGACCGTCGGCGCCGACCCGCGCTTCGCCGCCGCGGTGCGCGACCTGGTGCTGGAGCGGGCCGCGACCGAGCGGGGAGCGGCCCCGGCGCGCTGCGCGCTGGGCGCGCTCGGCCCCAGCCACGACATCTGTCCCGCGGGCTGCTGCCCGGCCAGGACCCCGCTGCCCGCCGCCGCCGGAACCGACTGACCGGTACCGACCGGAGCCGGGCGGCGGGACACGACCGACAGGTACCGACCCCGCCCGGAGACCGGCTGTGACCGGAACCGACTAAGGAGCCCCCCGTTGAGCCCCACCCCCGACGCGTCGTCGACCGAGCCCGCCGCGCTGCTGGAGATCGCCCTGGAAGCCGCGCGCAGGGCCGGTGAGCTGCTGCGCGACGGCCGCCCCGCCGACCTGGGCGTGGCCGCCACCAAGTCCAGCCCGATCGACGTCGTCACCGAGATGGACATCGCGGCCGAGAAGCTGATCACGTCCTACATCAGCGGTCTGCGCCCCGACGACGGCGTCCTCGGCGAGGAGGGCGCGAGCAGCGAGGGCACCAGCGGGGTGCGCTGGGTGATCGACCCGCTCGACGGCACGGTGAACTACCTCTACGGCCTGCCGTCCTGGGCGGTGAGCATCGCCGCGGAGGTGGACGGCGAGGCGGTGGCCGGTGTGGTGGCCGCCCCGATGCGCGGCGAGACGTACCAGGCGGTACGCGGCGGCGGCGCGTTCGTCAACGGCGAGCGGGCCCGCTGCCGTCCGACCCCGGCCTTCTCGCACGCGCTGGTCGGCACCGGCTTCGGCTACCTGTCCGAGCGCCGGGCGGCGCAGGCGACGGTGGTGAGCGCCCTGCTGCCGCGGGTCCGGGACATCCGGCGCGGCGGCTCGGCCGCGATCGACCTCGCGGACGTGGGCTGCGGGCGGCTGGACGCGTACTTCGAGCGCGGCCTGAACCCCTGGGACTTCGCGGCCGGGGCGCTCTTCGCCCGCGAGGCGGGCGCGCTGACCGGTGGACGGCCGGGAGAGGCCGCCTCGGGCGAGCTGACGGTCGCGGCCCCCGGCGGCCTCTTCGAACCGCTCCAGGAGCTGCTGGACGGCTTGGGCGCCTGGCACGACTAGAGCGTCGGCACGGCGGCGGGGGCGGCGGGGCAGGTGGGGCGGACCGTGGCGCTCGCCGCGTTCGTAGGACCCCGCGGGGCTCGCAGCGCTCCCAGGGCGTGTCACGCCGACCGTCCGACGAGCGGCTGATATTCGCGCGTAGACATGCGAACGCCCCGGCACCTGTGAGGTGTCCGGGGCGTGCGGCTCGGGGTCAGCCGGTGTGGATCAGGCGACCTTCGGCCGTACGTCCACGCCGTTCTCCGACGCGAGTCGGCGGAGGTCTTCCAGTTCCGCCTGCTCGACGTCGGCGAGGAAGTCGTCGCCTGTCTCCCGGGCCCGGCGCAAATCGGTCTCCGTGCTGTGTATGCGCTGGAGGATTCCGGTGGTGAACGCGTCCATTAGGCGCCCCCTCGTCGTCGTCGTTGACACGGGGTGTGTCAAGCCAGGTACCACGCGAGGGAAACGCGTGGCGAGGCGTGGTGGGTGGGTGTGCAGTCGTCTTGCCCACCCGCTTCGGAGCGGAAACCTCCGTCGGCCGGAGGAATATTCCGTCGTCGGTCCCTTACCGCCGATTTACGGTCCTCAGGTGCAGGATGGTGGAGCATTCGCACAGCTCATGCCGTTCCGGCCGCGGCTCCGCGCCGCCGCAGGACCGCTCATGTCCCCCCGCTCTGGAAGGAACAGCGCCTTGCGCGTACTGGTCGTCGAGGACGAGCAACTGCTCGCCGATGCGGTTGCCACCGGGCTGCGCCGCGAGGCGATGGCCGTCGACGTGGTCTACGACGGCGGCGCCGCCCTGGAGCGGATCGGGGTCAACGACTACGACGTGGTCGTCCTCGACCGCGACCTCCCGGTCGTCCACGGCGACCAGGTGTGCCGCGAGATCGTCGATCTCGGCCTGCCCACCCGGGTGCTGATGCTCACCGCCGCCGGTGACGTCAGCGACCGGGTGGAGGGTCTTGAACTGGGCGCGGACGACTATCTGCCCAAGCCCTTCGCCTTCACCGAGCTGACCGCGCGGGTCCGCGCGCTGGGCCGTCGTACGACCGCGGCCCTGCCGCCGGTCCTGGAGCGCTCCGGCATCAGGCTCGACCCCAACCGCCGCGAGGTCTTCAGGGACGGCGCGGAGGTGCATCTGGCGCCCAAGGAGTTCGCGGTCCTCGAAGTGCTGATGCGCAGCGAGGGCTCGGTGGTCTCCGCCGAGCAGTTGCTGGAGAAGGCGTGGGACGAGAACACCGACCCGTTCACCAATGTGGTGCGGGTGACCGTCATGACACTGCGCCGCAAGCTCGGTGAGCCTCCGGTGATCGTGACGGTCCCCGGTTCCGGTTACCGGATCTGATCCGCGTGGCGTCCCCCTCCGCCGGCTCCCCCGCGCCCGCACCGCCCTCGGCCCCGCCGACCCCGCCCAGGCCCCCCTGGGACCCGCTGCCGGGCGAGAGCCCGCTGCCCTGGCTGCGCCCGACCATCCGGATACGGCTGACCGTGCTGTACGGCGGCATGTTCCTGATCGCCGGTGTGCTGCTGCTGTGGATCATCTATCTGCTGGCGGCCCAGGCCCTGCACCAGGGCAGCGAGCCGCTGTTCACCGTCAACAGCGGCCGGGTCAACATCGTCAGCAACACCTGCCCGAGCCTGATCAACGAGACGGATTCGGGGCGCTTCAACTCCGCCCTGGCGCAGTGCATGGCCGTCCAGCGCGAGGCGGCGCTCAATGTGCTGCTCAAGCGCTCGCTGCTGGCGCTGATCGGCCTGGCCGTGGTCGCGCTGGTCTTCGGCTACGTGATGGCCGGGCGGGTGCTCGCGCCGCTCGGGCGGATCACCAGGACCGCGCGGGTCGTGGTCGGCTCCGACCTCAAGCGCCGGATCGAGCTGGACGGCCCGGACGACGAGCTGAAGGAGCTGGCCGACACCTTCGACGAGATGCTCGACCGGCTGGAGAGATCCTTCGACGCCCAGCGCCGCTTCGTGGCCAACGCCTCGCACGAGCTGCGCACACCGCTGGCGATCAACCGGACGCTGCTGGAGGTCCAGCTCTCCGATCCGGACGCCTCGGCCGACCTGTTGCAGCTCGGCAAGACCCTGCTGTCCACCAACGAGCGCAGTGAGCAGCTGGTCGAGGGCCTGCTGCTGCTCGCCCGCAGTGACAACGAGATCGTGGACCGCAAGCCGGTGGACCTGGCGGAGGCCGCCTCCCGGGCGCTCGACCAGACCCGCGCCGAGGCGCAGGGCAAGGGCGTGGAGCTGCGCTCCCGGCTCGACGGCGCGGTCGTCCAGGGAAACGGCGTGCTGCTGGAAAGGATCGCCCTGAACCTGGTACAGAACGCGGTGCGGTACAACGTGGCGGAGAACGGCTGGGTCGACGTCTCCACGGCCGTGGAGGGCGGTCAGGGGCTGCTCGTGGTCGCGAACACCGGACCGGTCGTTCCGGCGTACGAGATCGACAACCTTTTCGAGCCGTTCCGGCGTCTGCGTACCGAGCGGACGGGAAGTGACAAGGGGGTGGGACTGGGACTGTCCATCGCGCGGTCGGTGGCACGGGCGCACGGAGGCGTCATCGTGGCCGAGCCGCGCGAGGGAGGCGGCCTGGTCATGCGGGTCGCGATCCCGTTGTGAACCGCGTCACGCCCAGGACGGCCACCGGCGACGACAGCACCGACGAGTGTTCGCTATGCGAGAAATTTCGCGGTCTGTTCCCCGCCGGGAACCGTTGTGATCGACAGCACATGCTATTGGAGGGACACCTACACACAGTGATCAAGACATTGGGGAAAAAGACCGGAAAATCCATGTTTCCCCAGGTCATGATCACGGGAAGTACACGTGATGGCACCCGCGACATACGACTTTCAGACTGTCGCGAGTGACGATCGGCCACCCGTGCGATCACCCCTTCGGGGGCGACCTTGGGTGTCGATTGAGTAACAGGCCTTGATGTGAGGCAAAATCTCCGCCTCGGGTCGGGCACAAGTCCGGCCTCCCGCGCGTTACGTGCGCTGGAGACACCGCAGACACCCACAGGGGGAGAGCGAAAAATGGCTACGGATTACGACACCCCACGCAAGACCGACGATGACGTCAACGAGGACAGCATCGAGGAACTGAAGGCCCGGCGGAACGAGAAGTCCACCTCCGCGGTGGACGTCGACGAGTTCGACCAGGCGGAGTCCCTGGAGCTGCCGGGCGCCGACCTCTCCAATGAGGAACTGTCGGTTCGCGTACTGCCCAGGCAGGCCGACGAGTTCACCTGCATGAGCTGCTTCCTGGTCCACCACAGGAGCCAGCTCGCGGCGGAGAAGAACGGCAACCCGATCTGCCGCGACTGCGCGGCCTGATCCGCGGGCGCGGTGACGGGCTCACGGCGGGACGGCCGGGCGGACGACGCCGGCCGGGCGCAGGACCAGGACCAGGACCGGGCACAAGGCCCGGTGGAGGGTCCGACGGAAGGCCGGGTGGAAGGCCGAGAAGGCGACGAGCGGGGCCGCAGGGCCTCGCTCGCGGCCACGACCGCGCGCGGGGCGCGCGGAATACGCAGCGGGGCGCGCTACGGCGGCAGGAAGGCGATGGCGGGCATGGGCTCGGTCGCCGAGCGGCTGATCGAGGTCGCCCCGCGCATCCCGGTGCGTGACCTGGCGACGCTGCGGGGGCAGTTTCCCGGTCTCGGCCCCGAGGACATCGCGGACCGGCTGATCGCCACCGCGGTGAAGGGCACCATGACCGTCGGCGCCGGTGTGGGCGCCGCCGCGATGCTGCCCACCCCGCCGGCGATGCCGGCCGAACTGACCGCCGAGACGCTCGGCGTCGCCGCGGTCGAGTTCAAACTCATCGCGGAACTGCACGAGGTCTACGGACTGCGTGTCCCGGGCAACTCCCGGGAGCGCGCGACCGCGTATCTGTGGTCCTGGACCGAACAGCGCGGTATCGATGTGCTGAAACTCTCCACGGTCAACGTGGCCCTGGGCAGCAGCATGAAGAAGGAGATGCGCCAGCGGCTGCTGCGCCGCACGCTGCGCAATATGCCGACGCTGACGCCGTTCATGATCGGCGCGGCCGTCGGCGCGGTGATGAACCGCCGCGACACCCGCAAGCTCGCCCAGCGGATCCGCCACGACCTGCGCGCCGCGCAGCTCCCGTGGCCCGAGCTGCCCGCCGTCGGCGCACCGGCCGACGCGGCCCTGACCGGCACGCTGTGGCAGCCGCCCGCCATCGAGCCCTGACCGGCCGCGGGCGCCCCCGCGGGGGCCGCCCGGCACCGTGCGGCCCGGCCGGTCCTACTGGGGCGCCTTCACGGCTTTCAGCGCCTCCGCGAGCCGCTTCGGCGAACGCGTCGACAGATAGACGTACGGCGTCGGGTCGTCCGGATCGGTCACGTCGACCTTCAGCGCCGTCGGCACGTACGAGCGCAGCAGCATGTACGCCCGCGGGTCGGCCTTGTGGGAGCGCCAGGCCACCGTCTCCGCCGCGTCGAGCACGGTCGCCTCGCCCAGTGCCGCCAGCGGGATCCGGGCCTTGCCCGCCACCAGCGAACCCGCCACCACGCGGATCCGCGCGGACCCGTACGAGCTGACCGCCATCATGGCGACGGCCGCGCCGGCCGCGAGCCCGGCCAGCATCGGCAGCGGGCCGAACGGGAAGAGGATCAGCGCCATCGCCACACCCACCCCGGCGGCCAGGAACCACCAGGAGCGCGGCACGGTGAGACGTTCGTCGTAAGGCTGCATGGCACCAGACTGCCATGCGGTCCTGTGCTATCTGCCGCGAAGGCGCGCCAGCGCACGGGTGACCCTCGGCGGTGCCTGCCGCAGCCCGGTGGCGAGCTGCTTCGCCCAGTCGGAGGCGGCCGTCGGCGCCACCGCGTCCAGCACCGCGGTCGAGCGGGCGCCGCCGCCCACCAGATAGCGCGGCAGCGGGTGCCGGGCGGTCAGCGCCTTGCGCACCGCGAGCGCCACCGGGCGCGGCCCCGGCAGGTCGCGGCTGCCGCGCAGCACGTCCCCGGCCGCCGCGTACTGCTCCTGGTACGCCGACGCCCGCTCGTCGGGCAGCAGCCCGGCGCCGGTCTCCCAGATGCCGGTGCCGTAGGAGCCCGGCTCGATCAGCGAGACCTGCACGCCGAACGGCGCGGTCTCCATCCGCAGCGCGTCCGTGACTGACTCCAGGCCGCGCTTGCTCGCGCAGTACCAGCCGAGCATCGGCAGCGACACCCGCCCGGCGATCGACGACACGTTGACGATCCGGCCCGCCCGCCGGTCCCGCATCGCGGGCAGCACCAGGCGGGCGATCCGCGCGGGCGCCACCAGATTGGTCTCCAGCTGGCGCCGTACCTGCTCGTCGTCCACGTCCTCCACCGCGCCCGGCTGCGCGAACCCCGCGTTGTTGACCACCGCCCACGGGCCGCCGTCGGTCATCGTGGCGATCTCGGTGAACGCCCGGACGCAGGACGTCGCGTCGGCCACGTCGAGCACCGCGGTGCGCACCGCCGCGCCCGTACGGTCGACCGCCGCGCGCAGGGCCCGCGCGTCCCGGTCGTTGCGGACCGTGCCGATCACGTCGAAGCCGCAGTGCGCCAGCTCCAGCGTGATGGCACGGCCGATGCCGCGTCCGGCTCCGGTGACGACGACGGACTGGCCTACTCCTGGGGACATGCGCGCGCTCCGGTGCTACCAGATGACAACGGGGGGACTGCGGGGGCGGTACGAGGGTGGTACAGGGGGCGGTTTCCGCCGGCCGCCGGGCGGCTCCCCCGGGACCAACGGACACCGGCAGGGAAAGGATCCCGCGGAAGGGTAGGGTCTCGGGCGTGAGTGGAGCGAACACACCCAGAAGCGCCGGACGGTCGTCGTTGACGCCGCCGCCCGACGCCACCGCGCCCACGCGGCACCCGGACGCCCCGGCGCCGGGCGAGCTGCTCGGGGCGCACTACGACCAGTGCTTCGGCTGCGGCGAGGGTCTGCCGCACGGGCTGCACCTGGCGGCGCGGGCGGGCGAGGGCGTCAGCGTCACCGCCGAGTTCACCGTCAAGCCCGCCCACCAGGGCGCGCCGGGCCTCGCCCACGGCGGGGTCCTGGCCACGGCGCTGGACGAGACGCTGGGCTCGGTCAACTGGATGCTGCGCGCCATCGCCGTCACCGGACGGCTGGAGTCGGACTTCCTGCTCCCGGTCCCGGTCGGCGCCACGCTGTACCTGTCGGCGCGCTGCACCGCGGTCGCCGGACGCAAGATCTACAGCTCGGCCGAGGGCCGGATCGGCGGCCACGACGGGCCGGTCGCGGTCCGCGCGGAGGCGCTGTTCGTCGAGGTCAAGCTCGACCACTTCACGCAGAACGGCCGCGCGGAGGAGATCCGCGCGGCGATGTCGGACCCCGACCAGGTGAAGGTCGCCCGCGCCTTCGAGGTGAACCCATGAGCCGTGCGCCGCTGCGCCTCGTCAGCGAGGTGAACCCGTGAGCACAGAGCGACAGCCGGTGGACGTACTGCTGCACCGGCTCGACGAGTCCGTGCCCGTACCGTCCTACGGGCATCCCGGTGACGCGGGCGCGGACCTGACGACCACGCTGGCGGCGGACCTCGCGCCCGGTGAGCGCGCGGTCCTGCCCACCGGGGTGTCGATCGCCCTGCCCGACGGGTACGCGGCCTTCGTGCATCCCCGCTCGGGGCTGGCAGCGCGCTGCGGTGTGGCCCTGGTGAATGCCCCGGGAACGGTGGATGCCGGGTACCGTGGAGAGATCAAGGTGATCGTCGTCAACCTCGATCCGCGCGAGACCGTGCGGTTCGAAAAGGGTGACCGGATCGCCCAACTGGTCGTCCAGCGGGTCGAGCGGGTCCGTTTCCATGAGGTGGCGGAGCTGCCCGGCTCTGCCAGGGCCGCGGGGGGCTTCGGCTCCACGGGGGGTCATGCCGCGGTGGAGACGCCGTCGGCCGACACGTCCAGAGTCGGATTCGCATCGGTCGTTGCAGACCGGGAAGGACAGTGACCGTGTTCCGTCGTCGCAAGGAGCGCGAAGACGACCTCGACGAGCTCGACGAGGCCGCAGGCCCTGACGAGCAGGTCGAGGACGCCGAGGAGTCGGACGACTCCGGTGAGTCCCTCCGGTACAACCTTCCGCCCGCCCCGAGGCCCGACGGCCCGTGGGACCTGAGCGAGGTCAGTGAGCCCGGCGAGGGCCGCGTCGACCTCGGCGGACTGTTCGTGCCCGGAGTCGAGGGCATGGAGCTGCGGGTCGAGGTCGCGGGCGAGTCCATCGTCGCCGCGACCGTGGTGCTGCGGGACAGCGCCGTGCAGCTCCAGGCGTTCGCCGCCCCCAAGTCCGAGGGCATCTGGGGCGAGGTCCGCGAGGAGATCGCCGCCGGTATCACCCAGCAGGGCGGCATCGTCGACGAGCTGGAGGGCCCGCTCGGCTGGGAGCTGCGGGCCCAGGTGCCCGTCCAGCTCCCCGACGGCACCAATGGCGTGCAGCTCGTGCGGTTCATCGGCTGCGACGGCCCGCGCTGGTTCCTGCGCGGGGTGATCTCCGGCCAGGGCGCGGTGCAGCCCGCCGCCGCCGGTGTGCTGGAGTCCGTCTTCCGCGACACCGTGGTGCTGCGCGGCGACACCCCGATGGCGCCGCGCGACCCGATCGTGCTGAAGCTGCCGAACGACGCGCAGATGGTGCCGGACGGCGCCGCGCCGACCGAGCAGGGCGAGCCGTCGAAGTTCGGCGACGGCATCGACCCGCTGCGCCGCGGCCCGGAGATCACCGAGCTGCACTGAGGCGTCGCTCCGCGTACGCGCCGTTCGCGGCCTTCGTGGCCCCTCGTGGCCCGGATCCGTTCCCACGGGTCCGGGCCACGGCGTTTGCGCGTACCGTCCACGGCGTTTGCGCGTACCGTACGGATACGCGACGGCCTTACGGTGGCCGGCGCGCCGCGGGCGGGGGCCGGCAGGGGATGCGGCCAGGACGGGGAGGACGCATGAGCGAGGGGTCCACGGGACGTGCGGCGACGGCGGTCGCGGACGGTCCGCCGTCCGGGGACATGGTCGTCGTCGAGGATCTGCGCCGCACCTACGGCAGCGGCGACACCGCCGTGCACGCCCTGCGGGGTGTCTCGTTCTCCGTCCCGCGCGGCGAACTCGTCGCGCTCAAGGGCCGTTCGGGCTCGGGCAAGACCACCATCCTCAACCTCGTGGGCGGTCTCGACAGCCCCGACGACGGCCGGATCATGCTCGACGGCACCGATCTGGCCTCGCTCGGCGACGACGAACTGCTCGCCCTGCGCCGGGACCGTATCGGCTTCGTCTTCCAGTCCTTCGGGCTGCTCCCCATCCTCAGCGCCGCCGAGAACGTGGGGGTCCCCATGCGGCTGCGCAAGACCCCGCCGCGGGAGCGCGAGGAGCGCGTCGAACTCCTCCTGGCCCTCGTCGGCCTCGCCGACCACGCCGCCCAGCGCCCCGGCGAACTCTCCGGCGGCCAGCAGCAACGCGTGGCCATCGCCCGCGCCCTCGCCAACCGCCCCGTCCTGCTCATCGCGGACGAGCCCACCGGGCAGCTCGACGCCGACACGGGCCTGGCCGTCATGGAGTTGCTGCGCGCGGTCGTCCGCAGCGAGTCCGTCACCGCCCTCGTCGCCACCCACGACACGCAGCTCCTCGCCCTGGCCGACCGCGTCCTGGAACTGCGCGACGGGCAGATCGTCCAGACCACGGACTGAGCGGCCTGACGCGGGTCAGGCCGCTTTCCGGGGCAGGCCGCTCCGGGGCAGGCCGCTTTCCGGTCAGGCCGCTCCGGCGAGCAGTGAGGCGGCGTCGGCGAGGACGAGACCGGCCGCCCCGCGGACCTCGGCGCCGTCCCCGAGGCCGCCGGTGACGATCTCCAGGCCCTCCGCGGCGGAGGGAAGGGTGTGGCGGCGGACACCGGCCCGCATGGGTTCGAGGATGTCGGCGCCCGCGGCGGCGAGGTCGCCGCCGACCACGATCAGGCGCGGGTTGAGGAGGGTGACGAGCGTGGCGAGCGCGCGGCCGACGGCGTCTCCCGCGTCGCGGACGGCGCGCAGGGCGCCGGTGTTGCGGTCCCGGATGAGGGCGGGGAGGTCGCGGGGTGCGACGGTCTCGCCCCAACTGTCGGACAGCAGGCGGGCGATGGCGACCGGACTGGCGACGGTCTCCAGGCAACCGCGGTTGCCGCAGCGGCAGATGAGGCCGTCGGTGATGAGCGGGAGATGGCCGATCTCCCCGGCGAGGCCCCGTGAGCCGAGCAGGAGGCGGCCGTCGCTGACGATGCCCGCGCCGATACCGGCGGAGAGCCGGACGTAGACCATGTCGCCCGCCTGCCGTCCGGCGCCGTACATGCGCTCGGCGAGGGCGCCGGCGTTGGCGTCGTTGGTGACGCGGACCGGCAGCGAGGTGCGGTGGCGCAGTTCGTCGGTGAGGCGCAGGCCGACCCAGCCGGGCATGATGCCCTCGGCGCCGAGGGCGCCGCTGCCCTTCTCGACCGGGGAGGCGATTCCGGCGCCGATGCCGAGGACGCGCTCGCGGGCGACGCCGGTCTCCTGGAGAGCGCGGCCGACGAGGACGGCGACCAGGTCGAGGGTCTCCTGCGGGGCGCGGTCCACGTCCTTGGCGACCCAGTGCTCCCACAGGACGGCGCCGAACAGGTCGCAGAGGATGACGCGTACGTGCTGGTGGCCGATGTCCGCGCCGATGGCGTAGCCCGAGCTGGGGACCAGCGAGAGGGACTGGGCGGGCCGTCCGGTGCGGCGGGGCTCCGGCTCCTCGGGGCCCTCGTCCTCGGTGACCAGGCCGACGGTGATGAGGTCGGCGATCAGCGAGGAGACGGTGGCCCTGGACAGGCCGGTGACGCGCACGAGTTCGGGCCTGCTGCTGCGTGCGGTGGTGTGCAGGGCCTCGAGGACCCGGAGCCTGCCGACCTCGCGGAGATTGACTGGAGTGTCGATCACTGCCCCCCGGATGTGTGACGTCTCGGCAACCGCACGGTGCCCTGTTGCCGTCACCGACGTCAAGAGCCTTGACTTATGCCGAAGTTCAGGCAGAAACTGCCGAACTGTTCTATCCGGCGCCGTGAGTTTCAGTCGATGCCGGATGAATAACGATTCACGGCCCGTACCAGGAGCGGCATTCCGCCAGGAGGACGTACGTGACGACGACACCACCCCCGGTCCCCGCGCTGCGGATCGGCATGGTCGGCCATGCCTTCATGGGCGCGGCGCACTCCCACGCCTGGCGCACCGCGGGCCGCTTCTTCGACCTGCCGGTACGGCTCGAACTCACCGCCGTCTGCGGCCGGTCGGCCCAGCGGGCGGCGTCGGCCGCCGAGCGGTACGGCTGGGGGTCGTACGAGACCGACTGGCGGGCGCTGGTCGCGCGGCCGGACATCGACGTGGTGGACATCTGCACGCCGGGCGACAGCCACGCGCGGATCGCGGAGGCGGCGCTCGCGGCGGGCAAGCACGTGATGTGCGAGAAGCCGCTGGCCAATTCGGTGGCGGAGGCCGAGGCGATGGTCGACGCGGCGCACAAGGCCCGGCAGGCCGGGGTGCGTTCGATGGTGGCTTTCAACTACCGCCGGGTGCCCGCGCTGGTGCTGGCGCGGCGGCTGATCGAGGAGGGCAGGCTGGGCACGATCCACCAGGTGCGGGCGCAGTACCTCCAGGACTGGCTGGTCGACCCGGAGTTCCCGCTGGCCTGGCGGCTGCGCAAGGACCGCGCCGGGTCAGGGGCGTTGGGCGATCTCGGCGCGCACAGCATCGACGCGGCGCAGTATCTGACGGGTCAGCGGATCAGCTCGGTCGGCGCGCTGCTGGAGACCTTCGTGACCGAACGGCCGCTGCCGGAGTCGGCGAGCGGCCTGTCGGGCAAGGGCGGTTCCGAGCGCGGCCGGGTCACGGTGGACGACGCGGCGCTGTTCACCGCGCGGTTCGACGGCGGCGCGATCGGCGTGTTCGAGGCGACCCGTTTCGCCACCGGGCACAAGAACGCCATGCGGATCGAGGTCAGCGGCTCGCGCGGCACGCTCGCCTTCGACGCCGAGTCGATGAACGAGCTGGCCTTCCACGACCGTTCCGAGGACCCGGACACCGCCGGTTTCCGCCGCGTCCTGGTCACCGAGCCCACCCACCCCTACCTTGACGCGTGGTGGCCGCCAGGCCATCTGATCGGCTACGAGCACTCCTTCACGCACCAGGTGCGCGATTTCGCCGAGGCGGTGGCGGGCGGTACGGATCCGCGGCCGTCGTTCGCCGACGGGCTCCAGGTGCAGCGGGTGCTGGCGGCCGTGGAGACCAGTGCGGCGGCCCTCGGCGTGCACATCCCGGTGCCCGCCCCTCAGTCCTGAAGCCCCGATCCCTGGAGGACGCACATGGCCCGACCCGTCACGCTCTTCACCGGCCAGTTCGCCGACCTGCCCTTCACCGAGGTGTGCGCGCTCGCCTCGCGGTGGGGGTACGACGGCCTGGAGATCGCCTGCTGGGGTGACCACTTCGACGTGGAGGCGGCGCTCAGCGACGACGCGTATCTGCCGCGGCTGCGCGACACCCTGGACAAGCACGGGCTCAAGAGCTGGACCATCTCCTGCCATCTGACCAGCCAGGCGGTCTGCGACCATCCGATCGACGAGCGGCACCGCGGCATCCTGCCCGCCCGTATCTGGGGCGACGGCTCGCCCGAGGGGGTGCGGGAGCGGGCGGCGGAGGAGATCAAGAACACCGCGCGGGCCGCCGCGGCCTTCGGCGTGGACACCGTGGTCGGCTTCACCGGTTCGTCGATCTGGCACACGGTGGCGATGTTCCCGCCGGTGCCGGAGGAGATGGTCGACCGCGGATTCGCGGACTTCGCCGACCGCTGGAATCCGATCCTGGACGTCTTCGACGAGGTCGGGGTCCGGTACGCGCACGAGGTGCACCCGGGCGAGATCGCGTACGACTACTGGACGACGGTGAGGACCCTGGAGGCGATCGGCCACCGCCCGGCCTTCGGGCTCAACTTCGACCCCAGCCACTTCGTGTGGCAGGACCTGGACCCGGTCGGCTTCCTGTACGACTTCCGCGACCGTATCTACCACGTGGACTGCAAGGAGTCGGTCAAGCAGTTCAACGGCCGCAACGGGCGGCTCGGTTCGCATCTGCCGTGGGGCGACCCGCGGCGCGGCTGGGACTTCGTGTCGACCGGGCACGGCGACGTGCCGTGGGAGCCGGTCTTCCGGATGCTCAACAGCATCGGGTACGAGGGGCCGATCTCGGTGGAGTGGGAGGACGCGGGGATGGACCGGATGACGGGCGCGCCCGCCGCGCTCGCGCACGTACGGGCGCTGGCCGCGATCGAGCCGCCCGCGGCCTCCTTCGACTCGGCGTTCAGCTCGTCCTCATGAACGTCTGGGATCGTCGCTGACGTCCTGCGGCTCCTCCCGGCGGGCCCGGTCCTGACAGGCTGGCCTGCCGGGCGGCGCTCGGCGCGGCCGGCCCCCCCCCCCGGGGGGCGGCGCGGGCCCGGGGGGGGGCCGCCCCCCGCGCGGGCGGAACGGTGGATTGCGGCCCGGGGGTGGGCCAGCGGGGTTGTGAACGGGGGGCGGGGGTGAGGC